>JAJECX010000044.1 GCA_022821805.1 Anaerolineae bacterium | reverse complement strand
TTGCCAAGGTAAACATTCGACTCATTTGCCAGAAAATCCCGTATCTTCGTCCATTGTTCGTCAGATAGTCTCATGTTTGTCATGAGACTATTTTACGCATTTATGCAGATGCCAATGCCAAAATATCAACAGAACCTAGTGAATGGTTCTGAGTCATGACAAAAGTCGCCGGTTCCGCCACAGCAAGAGCGCATTCCAATATCGCCTTTGTGAAGTATTGGGGCAACCGTGACCAAGGTCTGCGGCTGCCGGCCAATGCCTCCATCAGCATGAATCTCGCCGATCTTCATACGACTACCGCTGTCGAGTGGAACAGCGGACTGGACGCGGACACGCTGACAATCAATGGGGCAATCGCCAACGAAACTGCGAGGATGCGCGTGGAAAATCATCTGGATACGCTGCGAGCTCGATTCGAAACCGATCGATTCGCGCGAGTCGACTCAAGAAATAACTTTCCGATGGGCACAGGAATCGCGTCGTCGGCGTCGGCCTTTGCCGCGTTGACCACCGCCGCTTGTGCCGCGCTAAACACAACGGTATCAGAACGGGAGCTCAGCATCCTCTCCCGATTAGGCTCTGGCTCGGCCGCGCGCTCGATTCCGCCGGGTTTCGTCGAATGGCACGCTGGCGACAGCCACGAAACATCGTACGCGGAGACTTTCGCGCCGGCTGACCATTGGAAACTGGTAGATCTAATCGCGATCGTCAGTCGGGAACACAAACGGATCGGATCGAGCGCGGGTCACGAGACGGCCTCCAGCAGCATCTTTCAGCCTGCAAGAGTGGCTTCGGCGGCGGAACGAATCGCCTCAGTAAAGACTGCGATTGTGGGGAGAGACTTCGAAAGCTTCGCCGAGACAGTCGAAGCGGACAGCAACCTGATGCATGCGGTGATGATGACGAGCAAACCTCCGCTATTTTACTGGGAGCCGCTCTCGCTCGCGATCATGGAGGGAGTGCGCCGCTGGCGGCAGGACGATAAACTAATGGTCTGCTACACATTGGATGCCGGTCCCAATGTGCATTGTATTTGCGCGGACGGCGACGCAGATGCGGTGGCCATTCGATTACGCGATCTCTGCGGCGAAATTGACATACTCCGCTCCGGCGTAGGCCGCGGAGCTCACGTTTTGCCCACTGACTAAGGGTAGCCTTGAACTATATTGCGCCTGAGCCTAACTCGCGCGTATAATGGTATCGTATGGAATCGGATTGAAGGGTTATCGCAAATGCTGCATTCCGCCGCTGCAAATGACATCCTGCTGGCGCTGGCTGCCTTCGCGCTGGTGCTAATTCCAGCCGTCATCATTCATGAGTTGGGTCATTTCATCGCTGCCCGGCTCGTGGGGATCAATGTGCTTGAATTCGGCATCGGCTTCCCGCCGCGCGCGGGCCGTTTATTCATGCTGGGTGAGACTGAATTCACGATCAATTTGCTGCCCTTGGGCGGGTTTGTTCGGCCGCTGGGAGAGGACATGATTGGACCCGCCAGCGACGACAAGGTCAAGCGCGATCGCGTCGTCCTGGAGCGGCGGCGATCCGGCTTCGTTCGCCTAGTTTCCGAGCGCGAGATGCTGCGCTTGCGCGGCGTCGACGAGCGCAAGATGATGTCGGTAAATGAGGCGCCGGCGCTAGGTCGTATCTTCTTTATGGCCGCTGGCGCCATCGCCAATTTCATCATGGCGCTGATCTTGTTCTTCCTAGTGGCGCTGATCGGGCTTTCAATGCCAGTAGGCGGATTAAGTCAAATTGCCACGATTCCGGCAGGCTCCCTTTTTGATGGCACCAACGCGGAAGCTGGCGACGCCATTGAAAGGATCAATGGCGAGCGCTTCGCCGACTTCGTTGAATTCCATGAAAGACTCAAAAGCTACAGCGGCGACATGATCACGTTTTCGCTGATTCAGCATGATACAGGCGCCGAATACGAACTGACGGTAAAGCCTGATTTCAGCGAGCGACACGGTCTGGTTCAAGTGATGCAAGTGCTTGAAGAATCTCCGGCTGACCGCGCTGGCATACTGCCGGGCGATATCATCAGCCAAATCAACCATGCGCCAATTGCGTCATCGGGCAATCCGGTTAAGGCGTTGAACGAAGCGTCGCGGGCATTCGAGGGACGGCCGCTGCCGCTGACGCTCAATCGTGAGCTGGATGACGGTTCGGTCGAGCATATTGTGGTGACGGTTACGCCGCGCGTCAATCCACCGGAGGGTGAAGGTCGCTTGGGCATTGGGATTCGTTCGCAGCTCGGCTTGCGTGACCGGACCCGTTTCGCCAACGCCGGTTACAAACGCGAGCTGATCCCGCAGAGCATTCCGGATGCCATCTCATACAGCGTCCGCACAACTGCCACGACCTTTAGGCTGATTGCGTCGATCCCGGGGCGCTTGCTGGACGGCTCGCTCAGCGGTCGGGACGCCAGACCGATAAGCATCATCGGCATTAGCAAGATCGGCGGAGAGTTTCTGCAGCGCAGCCTGCAAGAGGGGCCTGGGCTGATGCTGAACTTCATCGCGCTGATCAGCATATTCTTGGGCGTCAGCAATCTTCTGCCGATTCCGGCGCTCGATGGCGGCAGGATCGTATTTGTCATCTTCGAAATGCTGCGCGGGAAGCCCGTCAAAGCCAAGACCGAAGCCCGCATTCATCAAATCGGCATCGTGCTGCTACTGGCGCTCGGCGCTGTTGTCATGATCTATGACCTGATCAATCCGCCTTCCATCAACTAATGGACGGAAACGAGCAGAAGCCGGGCTTTGATGAGGAAGCGTCCGAGCTTTCGTTCCGCAAGCCTCCAATTTCCGAACTTGCCCAAGCCTTAGGGCGCCAGCAAGCCGCTTCAAACACAGTCGTCCCATCGACTGTTGTCTACGGACTCAGCGAAATGACCGGCGACGAGTTGAAGGCGGTAATTCCCGTTTGGAGCCGCCTGACCGCGGTCGCCAAGCACCGCGTGTTAAGCGCGCTCAATGAAGCCAGCGAAGCCATGTTTGAACTGAGCTTTCGCGAAATCGCCCTGCTCAGCATAATGGATGAAAGCGGTCTCGTCCGCGCGAAAGCGATCGATTTGCTCTGGACAGATGAGTCAGCTGAAACCATGCAAAAGCTCATGAGTCTGGCCGAATCCGACCCCGAAGTAAAGATTAGAAGTCGCGCGCTTGAAAGCTTGGGGCGCTTCATTTTGTTGGGCGAATACGGCGATATCCCGGCTGAGCTCGCCGACGAAGCGCAAGCCCTGACTTACACGATTCACAAGAATATGTCAGAGCCGGTGGAGATTCGCCGCCGAGCCCTGGAATCGCTTGCCAACTCAAGCCATTCAGCAGTGGAGCAACTTATCCTGGCCGCCTACGCCGACGGAAATCACGAGCTAAGAATTGGCGCGCTCTTCGCAATGGGGCGAACCTGCAACCAGACCTGGCGGGACCAGCTATTGAATGAGTTGGAGAACGACAATAACGAATATGTATACGAAGCCATTAGAGCTTGCGGTCGAATTCAAGTTGTGGATTCTGTGCAGCGAATCGGCGAATTAGCGCAGAGCGAAGATCAAGAGATTCAGATGATGGCAATATGGTCGCTCGGGGAGATCGGCGGAAGACTTGCCTTTGAGATTTTGGCGCGCCTGGATGAGACGATAGCGGACGAAAACTTGGTCGCAGCGATTGACGAGGCATTGGATGCCGCTGGCTTCAGCTTGAGTTCCGCCTCGCTTCACTTGGAGCTTGACGATGAGTTCTAGACCATAATCTTTGACTATTGCTCGAACATCGTCTGCATCTTCATCGCCAGACCCATATCACCAAGGATCTTCAGTTTTCCGGTCATAAATGCCTGCATCGCATTCATCTGTCCCGTAGCCACCGCGAACCAATCATCTGCGCTCGCCTTAACGGTCATTGCCGGGTCGGTCACATCGCCTTCGCCCGCGGTCGCTGCGCCATCGGCAATCTGCAGCCAATACAGTCCACCGTTGTCGCCGCTCAGATCAAAGAGAATCGTAGTGTTTACTTCAGCCGCTTTTTCTGGAATCAGGCGTTCCGCCATCGCCGGAAACAATCCCTTTACTTCATCCGAACTAGCCATAAGTCACTCCTCAAGTTGATTTCGCGTTCCGCAATCCTGAATTAGTATACAGATGTTCAAAGGTACACCCAAGTGCAGTTTGCCGTGAACATAAAGACCTGCATTTCAGGCGCCGCGCTATCACGAATCGTGGCATGCCTCGTGTACTCGGCAGCCGTCCTTGCGGGCTGTACAATGGCTTGGGAAAGTGCGAACCCAGATGTCGGAGACTCCGAAGAACCGGCTGCCTTCACGGTATCGAGGACTGATGTATCCGCACAGTCAGCGCCGACCGATTCTCCCACAGATAATAACGAGCTAAATGGCAGCGGGCCGCCATCCCCTACCGAAGACTCGGCGGATCTACAAGCATTCCAGGCTCCGGCGGCGACCCGCTTGGCGGACTTGGAAGCGGATGATCTTGACAACTCAAACATCGAATCGACTTCTCACATCGTTAGCGCGGGCGACACGCTTACAAAAATCGCCGAGCGCTATGACGTTTCGATTCGCGCGCTTCTCAACGCCAATGATCTGCCGAATCCCGACTTCCTCCGAGTGGGGCAGGTGCTTCAATTACCCGAGCCGCCCGCCGATTATACGCCAGCGAACCGCATTCTGCCGGACTCGCGGCTGGTGCGTTCAATAGGCGCGTCATCGTTTGATATCGATAGTTTCGCGGAATCCCAACCTGGCGTGCTCCGCGCGATGACCGTATTGATGCCGACGCGCCAGGCTAACGGAACAACGCGAAGCGAGCAGATGACAGGAAGCCAAATCATCGGTCGAGTTTCCCGCGAATATAGCGTAGATGCTCGCATACTCATCACTTTTCTCGAATACTTCGCTGGGCTCGTTAGCGATCCGACGGCCGACGGCGATGCGCAACTGTATCCCTTGCTGGCTGCGGAGCCGAAGTACGGCAAAGCTCGCCAAGGGCTGTACAACCAGGTTAGCTGGCTTGCCGATCAGCTCAATAAGGGCTATTACGACTGGAAATACCGCGGCAAGACGATACTCGACGCCCCGGATGGCAACCGGCTCTATTACCATCCGAGCTTGAACGCCGGCTCCATCGCTGTGCAATATGCCCTGGCGCAGTTTCGAAGCGTGACGCAGTGGGAGAGGGATATCAGTTCTGATGGCCTACGCGACACTTATCAGCAACTGTTTGGCGATCCGTTTGCGGAAGAACACGAAACCGTGCCAGCGGAACTGCGGCAGCCAGAATTGACGCTGCCATTTCCACGCGGCGATGTATGGCGTTACACGGGCGGATTTCATGGCGGCTGGGGCAATGGCAGCGCCTGGTCTGCAATCGACTTTGCGCCGCCGGACAATGCGACGGCGAGCTGGTGTCATACGTCAAAATACCCAGTCATCGCGGCGGCCGGCGGTGTTATCGCGCGATTGGATGAGGGCGTGGTGCTTCTTGACCTTGACGGGGACGGTGATGAGGGCAGCGGATGGACCTTGCTCTATCTGCACATCTCTTCCCATGAAGCGCTGGCTGAAGGGCAGGCAGTGGAGGCGGGCAATATACTGGGCTACGCCTCGTGTCTCGGCGGCTACAGCACCGCGACACATCTACATTTTGCCAGGTTGTACAATGGCGAATGGTTACCGGCCGACTGCAACCGCTGCCCTGCGGATACCGCTATTCCACCATTTGTCATGAGCAACTGGAAAGTGGTTGGGCTCGGCAGCCAGCTTTATCAAGGTTTCCTGGTGAATACACTGGATAACCGCAGCGTCGTTGCCGAGCAAGGCAGGTTTACAAATGTCAATGCCATTTCCTGGTAGAGGCCGCGGGCATGACATCATTTGCAACCACCGGGCACGGCATATCGTTTTCGCGATTCTCCTCGCCATTACCGCGCTTTTGCATTCGATCTCAGTATTGGCGCAGGCGAACACCGAGGCAACGCCGGTTCGCGCCAATCTAGTTACGCCCACTCCGGAAGTCCCGCAGGCTGCCGCCCCAACCATCACGCCAAGTTTCACGCCTACACCATTGCCGGCCGCTCGTCTGCAAGCCTTGGATTCGGCAGGCAATGTAAATGTTCGCGCCTTGCCCGATATCAATAGCGACTTGCTAGGCACGATCGCCCATGGAACCGTTTATCCGGTGCTGCGCAATTATTATAGATGGTATGAATTGCGCTTTGATCTGTCTCCCAGTGGACGAGCCTGGGTATACGGCGACTTGGTGACTATCGAAGGCGATCCAACCCAGATTGAAAGAATCGACAATCTTGACGCTGTTCAGTTGGCGGCGGGATTCGCCGATTCTCCGTCAGACGGTGAACAAGCGGAAGCAAGCCCGAGGACGATTGAGATCGCGACAGTTGAGGCTGGCGGCGCCCGGGCGGTAGAAGTTGTGGACGCCACGCCGCTGCCCACTTTTACTCCGCCAGCAACGCAGCCGCCCTTTGTCGATCAATTGGAATTCGCTGAAGCGGAAGACCGGCGCTGGCTGAATCTACCCCCGCTGGCGCCGATTCTAGTCTTGGCGGGCTTAGGCTTTGTCGGTCTGTTGATTAGTCTATTGCGGAGATGAATCAAAAAGGGCGGCGCGAACGCGCTACCGCCCGATCTGGCAGATCTAGGACCTGCTTAGTAGCTGCCGCAGGTTCCGCAGCCCTCGCTTTGGCCAGCCGCCTCTTCGTCCGATCCCTTGAAAGAGTGCCCGCAGCCACAGTTGGAGACCGCGTTGGGATTGTCAATACGAAAGCCGCCGCCGATCAAACTGTCGACATAATCGATAGTGGCTCCTTGCAAGTACATCATGCTGGTCGGATCGACCAAGAGACGCACGTCATCACAAGCCACAACCGCGTCACCGGCTTCCGGCGCTTCCTGAAAAGCCATGCCGTATTGCAAGCCGGAACAGCCTCCGCCGGTCACAAATACGCGCAACGCGTGATCGGGAATCTCCCGCTGTTCTAGCAAATTCTTGATGATTGATACTGCCGCCGGTGTCACGCTTAGAACCGCGCTATCCGTCATCAAGCCGACTGGCTGCTGTTCCGCTAAAGCCATTTCACGTCCCTTCGCCCCTTGCGATCTGCCGCAATGGTAACACAACAGGTTGAAACTGTCAATTTTCCCTAAAAGGTTTGCGAAATCAAACAAGTAGTAATGCAAACAACTAAGTTTCTCTAGCTCGCGCGATAATATAATCCGGCACGAATGGAATCTCCGGCGCAATGGTCTCCGAGCTTTGAAATTGCTAGTAATTTGGTTTGCTCGTTGTCTAGGCGACCACTATACTGACCATCGTACTGACGGTAAATTAGTACGCCATAAGGTCGTTCCGGGGGGTTACAGTATGGTAAAGCACACCAATATTTGCAAATGGCTCGTTTTTCTAATGGCAATGACATTGCTTGCTCTTGCGCCGACGGCGGTATTCGCGCAATTGGCGACGCCAATCGTAGTTGTAAACACATATCGGTTAAACGTGAGAAGCGGACCCAGCGCGGGGCACGACATCCTTACAACTGTAGCAGGCGGAACAGAATTGCCGGTCACGATGCTTTCGAGTGATCGCAAATGGTATCAAGTAACGAGTTCCGTAGGTCCCGGCTGGCTTCATCATGCTTATGCCGTGCCGCGTGGAGACTTCTCGAACGTCCCGCGGCAGGGCTTGCCTACCAATTTAGCTAGCGGAACGAACATACCAGCAGGCGCTCCGCACGTAGTCGTTAATACCGCTTACCTGAACATACGGACAGGTCCAGGCGTCGGGCATAATATCCTTACCATCGTAAAAGGCGGAACTGCGCTGGCAGTCACGGCAATCGACAGCGGTGGTGTCTGGTACCAAGTGGAGACATCGGCCGGCACGGGCTGGTTGAACAGAACCTATACGGTTGAGCGCGGCAACTTTTCCGGAGTCGCCCGTGAAGGCATTCCGGCGCCACCCGATCTCGGAAGCGGGACGGATATTCCGGCGCACGCGGCCCATCTGGTCGTGAACACAGCCTACCTGAACGTTAGGAGCGGTCCTGGCGCGGGCCACAGCATTGTGACCGTGGTCAAGGGTGGCACGGAACTGCTTGTGACTGAAATCGACAGCGGCGGTGTCTGGTACAAGGTCGAGACGTCCGCGGGACCTGGCTGGGTAAACTCCAACTATGCCGTTGGACGGGGCAACTTCTCCAGTGTATCGCGGGCCGGCGTCGCAGCCCCAGGCCCGCGGGAGGGCGCGCACCTGTCTGGACCCACGCCACGCGCGGTCGTCAACACTGCGCACCTAAACATTCGCACCGGTCCGGGCGTTGGGTATGCAGTCATCACCGATGTTCCAGGCGGCACAACGCTTGAAGTTCTCGGCATGTCTTCCGGTCGCAATTGGTACAAGGTTCAAGGCAGCTTCGGTCAAGGTTGGCTGAACAACCACTATGTTGTGTTCCGTGGCGACTTCAGTCGAGTCAAGGTCGTTAGCTAGCCAAGCCTTCTGTTCAAACCACAAAGCCAGATATACAATTCACCCTGTCGTTTCGGCAGGGTGTTTTGATTGGAGCGCAGCAGATGCTACGTGCGGCCGAAAAAATGAAGTCACTTGGCCGCCAGCCTAGCGATAGCGGGGCGCCGACATCAATCTTTGGCAGCGCCGCTGGCTTGGCGCAAGCCATTCAAACGGATGAACAATACCGGATCGGGATGTATCCCATCCTGTGCCAGGAAATGCCGGATGTCGCCATGGGCTTGGCTTCGTGCCTTGGCTACCTATTGGAACAGTATGAAGACATTCGGGTCTACCGCTGCTTTGCAAGAATCGGCGAGGACGATAACTCAGAGATAACCGCTTCCGATTATCAGTTCAAGGTCGCTGATTGGGAAATGGACGGCTTGGCCGACAACGTCATACTCGACGGGACGCTTCGGCGCAATTCCGGTCGAATCGATCTGAGCCTGACAATTGATGTTAGCCTGTCAATGACCGAGGACGACAGCGTCTCGCTGGATTACGATTTTGAGTCCCTAGCAGCCGCTGTTTCTGGGTTGCCCGTGGTCGCCGCGGATATCTACCGCGGGCTAGCGGGAAACCAAAACACTGCCCCGGTCATCGAATTCGGTTCGCTCAAGTCGGAACCAGATGAATTGGAAAGCCTGCTGGGGTGTGTCTTCGGCTGGAACCTTGATGTGTTTCTCTACTTCTGGGGCATTGATTGGGAAGAGGATGCGATTAGAGAGCAGTTCCAGGAAGTGGCGGATGTATGCAAACGAAATCCGAGTGAATTCGCGTATTGGTGTCTGGGAATGCTGGCCAAGCAGGTGATGCAGCCCGGAATTATTGAAATTGGTGAGATTGTCGCTCCGCTTGTCCGCAGCGCGTTTTCCCACGACATCGAAGCCGCTGCCGGCGCATCTGCTGTTTCCCTGGGCATGTTATGGCTGGGTCACGCTCCGAGCGCGATCGCCTTCCTGCGGCCATTCTTGCGAGCCGATGCTGGCGCCTCGGTCTGGTGCGCCATGACCGAGATATTGCTGGATTCCGGTCAATTCGACGAAGCGATAGATAACACGCAACTTGCGTTTGAAACCGGCCTGCAGCATCCCGCGCTGTATTGGCAATACGCTCAGCTTTTGATGGCGGCCGAGGTCAACAGTTGGAGTGTGCATGATGTGCTGCTGATTGATCCCGATGAGCACGACGAAGAGGAACATATCACAGTTGAAATCGCAAACGCGCTGAAATTATACACAATTGAAAGCCAAGAAGACCTTGGCGCCCTTCAGCTGGCGATTACTTATATGATCGATGCAAACGATGACGAGCTATGGATATACTTTGAGCGACTGTCAATGCAAGACGATGAAGGTACGCTTACCGGCGACATCATCGACCGATTGATCGAGTTGGAGGATTACGATCGCGCTTACGATATCCTGGAACGACAATTGGATTCCAACCCGTACGCATACGCCCATCTGGCGCAGCTAGCGCTGGCAGATGCGGATTCCGCAATGGCGGTCGAAATGATCGCGACATGCCGCGCCAAGTTTGCTGAGATCGACGAAAACCTTGAACTGGAGCTTCAACGAATAAATTTGCAGGCGACGCTGCCTTCATTTGACGCGCGCTATGCGGAGATCAAAGTCATACTGAGCGCGAATCGAGCGGTGTCAGAAGATCAGGTAGATATGCTGGAACAGGCGATCGAGCATGCGCCTAAGCTGGTTGATCTGCATTTATTGCTGTCACAGTGCTATAGAAGCTGGCGGGACGCCGATAGCGCGCATGAAGTGCTGCGCGAAGCCGAACAGCTGGCGGGTTCGGATCCAAAAATCGACTTGGGAATCGTTCAAATCCTCTGGGAGCGCAACGAACGCGAAGAAGCAGTAAGCAAGCTAAACGCCGCTTTGGAACGTTTTCCTCGGGACGTTTATTTGCTAGCGCAAATGGCGAATTGTCTGATCGAAAACAACCAGTTTGAAGATGCGCGCCAGTACATTACTCGCGCCGAGACCATCGCGCCATCCCACCGCGCAATATGGCAGGTCAGGCAGCTCGTCGCGCGGAAAATGGCGGAGTAGGATCAATCCAGATTAACGGGAACAACGGCGCCGGCTGTTCTCTCCTTCAGTTCGATTGTGAAGCAGTTCAGATCATTTGTCACAAATCGGGCAATCACCAGGATATCAGCGCCAAATTGTTCATCGTCTATCGTCCCCTTATGCGCGTCAATCAGCCGTCTGACAATGTTGTAAAGTGAGTAGGGCAGTTCAAGTCCCACTGTCTTCCACTCCACCTTGCGCTCGGTTTTTAGCTCCCGCAGCGCCTCCTGAGCGGACAGGGTATATGCGCGAACCAATCCACCGGCGCCAAGCTTTGTTCCGCCGAAGAATCGCGCGGTAACTAGCAGGATATCACCTACGCCGGAACCGCGCAGGACCGCCAACGTTGGGGGACCGGCCGTGCCGGTCGGTTCGCCGTGATCGCTCATGCCCTCGGTGACCGAATTGCCGAAGCCGACGCGAAAAGCGTACACATGGTGGTTGGCTGAGGGCGATTCTGAGCGCAGCGCAGACAGGCGATTTCGCGCTTCCGCAACCGTCGTTACCAACTGTATGGTGGTCAGAAAACGAGATTTTCGTATGACAATTTCAGTTTCAACTGTTTCCGCAGGAATTAGATAACCGTCTGACATAGCGCGCTATTTCAAGCTAGGTGTAGAAAGCGCAGCTTGCTGAAAGGCTACCTCTTTCGACATCAAACAGGATACACCCAGCAGATGCCGATTTAACTCTCTATACATCTGTTTCTATCGGGCTATTTGTTGTCGCCAGACGAGCTTAGGCGCAAAGCGGGTCTTTGTCGTCCCAGCGGTTGCTCTTTATCTCCGCTACATCGGCCAGTTGCGCGCGAGCCTCATGCCAGAGCCGTTCCCATTCGCGATAATCGTCAAGCGCCGAGTCGGGATCGAGGCGGCTCTGCGCGACGAAGCCAGGGAAATGCGGTCTCCCAGTCGCTTGACCGATCGGGTTATAGCGGAGATCAAAACTCCAGCGGAAGGCGTCGCTTTGATTTTCGAGAGAGCCGTGCTTGCACATCGGATGGAAGAAAAGAACGCCGCCCGGTTTCAGTGGTACCGGTCGGGCTTGCTCTTGCTCAATCAAAACATCAGGGATCCCCAGTTGATTGCTGATGGTGCAATGCAAGGCGATACCTTCACGATGACTTTTGGGCGCCACTTGCAAGCAGCCGTTCTCCGGCGTCGCTTCGCTTACAGCCACCCAACAGGTCAGCATTTGGGTTTCGTCGGCTTCGGGCAAGGCAACGCCATTGTCCTGATGCCAGCGGGTCGCGCCAACCAGGGCGTTATCCACATCTTCCGTTTCTATGACCCTGGCCGGCGGCTTTATGCGCACGTGCTGAATCGGATTGCTGTAGATTTCGCCGCCGATAAGGGACTCAACAGCCGATAGCAGCCTTGGGCTGCGCAGCAAATCAAATACGGCTGGTCCACAATGAATCGGCGTATCGGCGCGGATGTTGCCGTTTGGCAGCGCGATGTCAAAAGCCTGATAATAATCGCAGCCGGCGCGATACACCTCGACCAACCGCTTTTCAAAAGGCAGATCGCTGTAGGGTTCGTCGAGGCGCCCTTCGGCAACCCACTGCTCGCACAAGTTGTCCAGCAGACTTTGGTACTCGTCAATTACTGGCTTGATATCCAAATCGTAATCCAGCAGCCTATCGACCGCCAGGTAGCCATCCTCGCGGAATCGCTCAATTTGTTCGCTCGTTAACATTTCCATAACCTCATTTTCTACGACGGCGTTTCAATCACGGTACAAGTCAGCTTTCGCGGCCGCGGTCCGTCTAATTCCAATAGCAGTATACTTTGCCAGACGCCCAAGAGCAACTTGCCGTCCACAATTGGAAGCGTCAGCGATGTGCCGGCCAGCGCACTCGTGATATGGGCTTCGGCGTTGGGGGCGCCATAGCGGCTGTGTTCAAACGGGCGCATGTCGGCCAACCAACTCTCAGCCACCCTGACGATGTCCTCAAGCAAATCGGGCTCGTTCTCGCAAACAATTAGCGCCGCGGTCGTATGCATCACATTGTATACCGCGATTCCATTCCTTGCGCCCCCGACCATGGACTGACAAGCAGCGGTAACATCGAGAACCTGCGTTTTTCGGTCGGTGGAGATCGTAAGCTCAACTGGCGCCGTAATTCCCAGCGTCCCTTCTCGCGGCCGTCTCTAAGAAAAAACCTCAGCTCCGAAACCGAGGTTTGATTGCCCCATAGGAGACTCGAACTCCTGTTTTGGCCTTGAGAGGGCCACGTCCTAGGCCGCTAGACGAATGGGGCTTGATAGTGATTCTAGTCAAACTCTCCGCGCAGGTCAAGATGGCGCCAGAAATCCCATATTCTCCTGCGCCCTCTTGAGCGTCGCTTCCGCGATCGCGCCCGCTTTCTCCCGTCCCAGTTTCAACACGGAATCCAGATAGCCTTTCTCGTTCATCAGTTCATAGTAGCGCGCTTGCAGCGGTTCCAGCGTTGAGACCACGCAATCGGCCACCGCCCGCTTCAGGTCGCCATAGCCCTTGTCGGCAAAATGCGCTTCTATATCGGCGCTGGATTCGTCCGTGATCGCCTGATAAATGGTGAGCAGATTGTTGACGCCGGCGCGCTCTCGCTCGCTGCTGAAGCGAATCTCCCGATGAGAGTCAGTAACGGCGCGCATGATTTTCCGGCGAGCCGCGGCCAGGTCGTCGAGCAGGAAGACGGCGTGGTTTTCGGAATCTTCGCTCTTGGACATCTTGGCAGTCGGGTTATCCAAGCCCATGATGCGCGCGCCGGCTTCGGGATTCATGACCGATGGCAGGGTGAAAGTTTCGCCGTAGGCATGGTTAAAGCGCTGCGCCAAATCGCGCGTGAATTCCAGATGCTGGTTCTGATCATCACCGACCGGCACCAAATCAGCATGATATAGCAGGATATCGGCCGCCATCAAACTGGGATAATTCAGCAATCCGGCGCCGATAGATTCCTGCGACTGCTTGGCCGATTTATCTTTGAATTGCGTCATGCGATGTAGCCAGCCCAAGGGCGCCATGCAGGTGAGCATCCAAGCCAGCTCCGAATGCGCCGCAATATGCGATTGCACGAAGATCGTCGAGACTTCCGGGTCGAGGCCCGCCGCGATGTACATGGCGGCGCTCTCCCGCGTCTTCTGGCGCAACTCGTCCGGATTCTGCGCCACTGTTATCGCATGCAGGTCGACCACACAGTAAAAGCAGTCGAACTGGCGCTGCACTTCCACCCACTGTTTTAATGCGCCAAGATAGTTGCCGATCGTCAGATTTCCCGACGGCTGGATGCCAGACAATACACGCGGTTTATTGCCGGAATTAGACACCATGACACTTTCTGCGTTCCGTTTTCTCAGATGCAACGCGAGGATTCTAGCACTGCGTCGCACGCGTTACAACCACAAAGGAATTGCCTTAGCGATCTTTCAAAGCGCGCTCAATTTGCCGGTTCGCATCGCGTTTGGCGAGGTCAGCGCGCTTATCGTAGCGCTTCTTCCCTTGCGCGACTCCAATTTCGACTTTGGCGCGGCCTCGCTCCAGGTAGACTTGCAGCGGAATCGCGGTCATGCCGTTTTGTCGAATCCTTGTGATGATCCGATTGATCTCGCGCCGGTGCAGCAAGAGCTTGCGGGGGCGCCGCGGATCGCTATGTCCGAAGATGTTCGCCTCCTTATAGGGCGCAATATGCGTGTTCAACAGCCATAATTCGCCCGCCTGTTCCTGGACGTAGCCATCGCCGATATTGATATTATGGTTGCGAATCGACTTGATTTCCGAACCTAGTAGAACAAGCCCGGCATCGTATCGGTCCTTGACCTGATAATCGCGGTGAGCTTTTCGGTTTTTGGTGATGACTTTTCTGGCAGCGCTCATAGCCTAGCTCAAGCGGCGCATCGACACGCCGACGTGAAGTTGAGTATCAGCACTAGGATACTGTTGTGAGACGCGAGGTTCAAGGTAGTGGCTGCCAGGCGCGCTGGAAATCTTTCGCCTTTATCTCTTCGTTGGCGTAGTCGATGATCGCGCGACGCGTGACACCGATGATGCGCAGTTTCGCATCCGGATCATCGCAGTGCAAGAGCCCGGCGCCAAATGCCCGGATCCCTTCCGGAATATCGTCCGCGAGAGCGACAGCGGCGTCCATCACCAGGTTGAGCCGGTCGTTAAACTCGGGACCGGGTACAGCGCAAAACCGAATCACGAGTGTGTTGCCCAAACTCGAATATTGAACGCCGCTCCGCCTCGTATCAACTTCAAAGTCTGCGATGGCTTCGGCGATACCGCTGACAAAAGCAGCCACTTCCTCGGAAGAGACAACTGGCGGGTCTACATAAGTCTCGCCGGTTGCCTCGGGTGATGGCTCGGTAACAGGTTGCGGCTCTTCCAATTCCGTCATGGCGTCAGCCGTCGCCTTATGCGTTGCCTCCGGCAATAATGTTGGCGCTGCCGTCACGTCAAGTTCAGCATCGGCGACCATTGTGGCATCCGGCTCGGCAGAAGCTGCGACATTGGCTTCTGATAAGGGCTCAGGTTGATCAGCAATCGATTCGGCGCCGTACTCGGCAGGCTCGGCAATCGCCTCAGAGACGACGATCACCTGCGGTTCAGGCGATGGCAGCAGCCCGGAAAGCAACTCGTCAAGATCAACAGCGCCAGAAATTACGAAGGCGCCGCCAGCAACGATAATCAGGATGACCAGCAGCAGAACGATCCGAGCGCGCGATGATGAACCAACCGCATCAGTCTCCACGACCGGCTGAAGGGCTTCCCATTCGTCCACATCGAAACCGGCGCCTGTGAACAAGGCGTCTGATCCGCTCGCTCCAAGCGCGATAAGGTCGGGATCTTTCGACTGCGCCTCAAGGACATCAGACTTCAATTCGCGGGCGCCAGGATACTTGGGGTCAAGCTCCAGCACTCGTTCAAGCGCGGCCTGCCCTATTGCCGCGTCGCGCGCCGCATGCGAATAAACCCACCACAGATGGGCATTGTTGGCGTCGGCTTCCAAGAGTGGAGCCAGAATCTCCTGCGCTCTATCGTGTTCACCGTTCTCGATCAGGGTATATGCTTGCTGGAGCAGCGCGCTTGTTCTGTCGCTCATATTTTGCCTTCAAACCGATGGTTAGAAGCGCCTGACCTCAAGGCGCTCCAATTCCACAGGTAGCTGTGTGCCAACGTCGCAGTTTGCAACTGGTTCCGCCTACTTCTCTAGCAGTCTACACCTGGTCAATATTCGGCGCAACGAAAAAGCCCACCAACACTGGTGAGCTCGCAATATGCCCTGAAGAGGACTCGAACCTCCACCCTGTTAAGGACACGGCCCTCAACCGTGCGCGTCTGCCAGTTCCGCCATCAGGGCAATTTACGCCACTTAGTATAAGCTCATCCTCGCAGATGTCAATGCTTGGCAGCCCTTGCCCCAGTTAGTTAATTCATCTTGAGCGCGCGCATTTCCTAGCGTATTATATTGCGCCAGTCTCGATTCGAATTCGCGCGGAAGGTCTGCCTACATGCGCATTGCGCTTGACGCGATGGGAACGGACAATCGACCGCTCAGCGATATTGCCGGTGGCGTGCTGGCGGCGAGAGAATTTGGCGATACCATCGTGCTGGTCGGCAATAAGCCGATGATTCAAGCGGAACTAAATAATCACAATATGGAAGACGCCAATGTTGAGATTCTGCACGCCCCAGACGACATTGCAATGGACGAGAAACCCACGGATGTGCTCAAGCTGCAAGCCTCGTCGTCGATCCATGTCGCGCTTAACGCAGTGAAAAGCGGCGATGTCGACGCCTTCGTTACCATGGGCAATACCGGCGCCGTGCATGCGCTGGCGACGCTGAAGACGCTGCGGCGCATCCCGGGCGTCAAGCGTCCCGTCCTCTCTGCGTTGTTTGCCATTAACGATCACCGCATGATATTTCTTGATGTCGGCGCCAATACCGATGTCAAGCCAGAGTGGGTGCCGCAGTTCGCGCTAATGGGCGAGATTTACGCTGAACGCGTATTGAGCTGTTCGCAGCCGCGAATCGCCCTGCTGTCAAACGGCGCCGAAGAGATTAAGGGCAACTTGCTTATCCGTGAAGCGGCCGAGATTCTAAGGCGCAGTAAGATGAATTTCGTCGGCAATGTGGAGCCGGTGCAATTGATGTCATCGGTCGCGGATGTGATCGTCATGGACGGATTCGTGGGCAACATTGTGCTAAAAATGTTTGAAGCTACTACTCACTACGTCGCTACCTTGATTCGTCAAGAGTTTCGCAACGATGCCATATCCATGTTGGGGGGCGCGCTGGCGCGTCCGGCATTCAATCGCATCAGGCGGCGCGTGGACACATCGGAAATTGGCGGCGCACCACTCCTCGGTGTGAATGGGGTTGTCATAATTGGGCACGGAGGCAACTCCGCAATCGGGATCAAGAACGCGATTCAACAAGCGCGCAAAGCGGTGCAGGAAAATGTCATCGGCGCCATTCGCAGCGGAATCGCGCAGGAGACAGCCTAATCCGGAGCAATTCGGCATGGAATTGATGCGAAACGGTCGCAAGCGGGTGGTCATCACCGGTTTGGGCGTCGTCTCGCCCTTGGGCAATAAAGACGAATTCTGGGACGCGATCGCGGCGGGAAGGTCAGGCATCCGCAAACTCCAAAATATCGAGACCGATCATCTAAATGTAAAGATTGGCGCCGAAGTTCTTGGATTTGATTCTTCGCGGTACATACCACCGAAACAAGCCCGGCGAATGGGTAGAGCCACTCAATTCGCTATAGTCGCCGCGGTTATGGCGGTTGAAGATGCCGGGCTGACGATCGACATAATGAGCGATATGGGAAACCGCGTAGCCACTGTCATCGGCAGTACACTCGGCAGTTATGAAGTAGGCGAAGCTGGAATCAAGGTTTGGCGGGATTCGGGTTATAGGCGCGCCAACCCCATGAGCATCGTAAACGCGCTGCCCAATATGCCCGGCCACTACGTAAGCAAAATGATGAGCGCTGTTGGTCCATTGGTCACGCCGTCAGTAGCCTGCGCAACGGGCATTCAAGCGGTCGGCGAAGCGAGCGACTTGATTCAGTTGGGCAAATGCGATATGGCTATCGCAGGCGCGATTGACGCCGTCATGTTCGATTACATCCTGGCCGGCTTCAGCGCTACGCGCGCGCTGACACGCGAATACAATGACGCGCCGGAACAAGCCAGCCGGCCCTTTGACGCCAATCGCTCCGGATTCGTGCTGGGCGAAGGGGGCGCCGTATTCATCATGGAGAGCCTGGAGAGCGCCCTTGCGCGCGATGCGAAGATCTATGCCGAGATTCTGGGTTATGCAGCGTCGTCGGACGCCTACCACGTGGCGGCGCCGGATCCTGAAGGCGGCGGCGCAAAACGATCTATGCAATGGGCGCTGGACGACGCGAAAGTGCCAGCCAGCGAGATTGAATACATCAATGCGCACGGCTCGTCAACACAAGCCAATGACGCCATTGAGTCGGCTGCCGTCAAGCAGGTATTCGGTGAATACGCCTACAGCATCCCGGTCACGTCGACAAAGAGCATGATCGGGCATGCGATGGCTGGCTGTGGCTCGCTGGAGCTATCGGCTTGCCTGATGACCCTCGAGCGCGAACTCCTGCATCCGACTGTCAATTATGAAACGTCCGACCCCGCCTGCGACCTGGATTATGTGCCGAATACGGCGCGGGATGTTCCCGGCATACGGACTCTGATGTCAAATAGCTTCGGCTTGGGCGGGCAGAACGCTTCAGTCGTCTTGCGCCGCGTCTAAGGGTTAAGGAGAAGGATGCCACAAGATATTATCGTAATAGGCGGCGGATTGGCCGGCAGCGAAGCGGCTTGGCAGCTCGCGGAACGGGACCATTCGGTGCGCCTCTACGAGATGCGCCCGGTCAAAACGACAGGCGCGCATGTCAGTCATCAGTTGGCGGAATTGGTGTGCAGCAATTCGCTCGGCTCGAAGCTGCCCGATCGCGCTACCGGAATTCTTCAAAACGAAATGCGGCTATTGGGTTCGCTGCTAATGCGCTGCGCCGAAGCCGCGGCTGTGCCGGCTGGCGGCGCCCTGGCGGTCGACCGCGGGCGATTCGCTGAGAGCGTGACGCGCCACATCAACGGTCATTCAAATATCGCGGTCCTGCGCGAAGAGGCGCGGGAGATTCCCCTTGATCAGCCGGTTATCGTCGCCACCGGACCATTGACTTCACCAGCGCTGGCGGAAGACATCGGCCGATTGACGGGCGAGGACTATCTATACTTTTATGATGCGATTTCGCCGATCGTCCGCGCGAGCAGCATAGATATGAGCCGCGCTTTTCAGGCAAACCGCTACGGGCGCGGTCAGGACGCCAATGGCGACTACATCAACTGCCCAATGGATAAAGGCGACTATTACCGTTTCGTCGCGGCGTTAAAGACCGCCGAGACGATAGAATTGCGCGATTTCGAGCGGGACGACCCCAACTTTTTTGAGGGATGCGTACCGATTGAGCAGTTGGCGAAACGTGGGGACGATACTTTGGCTTTTGGTCCGATGCGACCCGTTGGCTTGACGAATCCGCACACCGGAAGGCGCCCGCAGGCCGTCGTGCAATTGCGGCAAGATGACCTGGCGGGCGATCTCTACAATATCGTCGGCTTCCAGACGAATATCCGCTGGAAGCGGCAGAAGGAGATTCTGCGCCAGATTCCCGGGTTGGAGAGCGCCGAATTCGTCCGCATGGGCCAGATGCACCGCAATACATTTTTGAATGCGCCCGCCCTGCTCCACCCTACCATGCGATTTCGGCGACAGGATCAGCTTTATTTCGCGGGCCAAATCACTGGCGTTGAAGGATATGTCGGCAATATCGCGACCGGTTTGGTGGCCGCATTGAATTTGTCGCGGCAGCTCAAAGGGCATTCGGAGTGGCTACCGCCAACAGATACAATGCTTGGAGCGCTTTGCCACTATGTGACGCACACCGATCCCAAGCGCTTCCAGCCTATGAAAGCGAATCTCGGCATATTGCCGCCATTGGAGACCAGGATCAAAAGCAAAGCCGAACGAAAACGCGCCTATGCCGAACGCGCGAAAGCGTCTATGCTGGCGTCGCTGCGCGAATTGGGCGGCGATTTGAAAGCGCCGCAGGCAAGCCAGGCATAGACCGAAAATCCATGACAGAATTCGACTTCCCAAATGAAACAGAAGCCGAGCGCGGTTACCTGGTGGGCATCGCCTTTCAGTCGGAGCGCGCTTTGCTTTCGATCGAGGATTCCTTGAGCGAACTCGCCTTATTGGCTGATACCGCTGGCATCCGCGTGGTTGGGCGCACCTGGCAGCGTTTGCGACAGATAAATCCCAAGACTTTGATCGGCACAGGCAAACTGCAAGAGATCGTCGACGAGGTAAAGCTGCGCGAAGCCAGCGTAATTATCTTTGATGAGGAGCTTTCGCCACGTCATCAGCGAGAACTGGAAAAGCACATGGGAGAATCAGTGCGGCTCCTCGATCGCTCGGCGCTGATTCTCGATATCTTCGCCCAGCACGCCCGCACGAGCGAGGGCGCGCTACAGGTTGAACTGGCGCAATATGAGTACCTGTTGCCGCGCCTGACGAGGCAATGGACGCACTTGGCGCGACAAGCGGGCGGTGGCGGCGCGCGCGGCGGTTCCGGCGGCGTCGGCTTGCGCGGACCAGGCGAGACGCAGTTGGAAGTGGACCGCAGAGAAATCACCCGAAAGATTACCAAGCTGAAACAGGACCTCGAGCATGTGCGCGCGCATCGAAGCCTGCATCGGCGGCGGCGGCGCAGTTCCGGTCTGCCCTTGGCCGCGCTGGTCGGTTATACCAACGCGGGCAAGTCGACGCTGATCAACGCATTGACCGAAGCCAAGGTATATGCCGCCGACCAGCTATTTGCCACATTGGACCCTACCACGCGCCGCGTGCAGTTGCCGGATCGCCGTGAGGCGCTGCTGACTGATACGGTTGGATTTATTCAAAAGCTGCCCACGACATTGGTCGCAGCATTCCGCGCCACACTGGAAGAAGTGGTAGAAGCGGATCTTTTGCTTCACGTGGTCGATGTGAGCCATCCCAATGCCGGCCAGCATATCGAGGCGGTGGAAGACACCTTGGCGGAAATCGACGCCTCGAGCATGCCGCGTATCCTCGCGCTGAACAAGACGGACCGGATAAAGGGCGCGCTCCCCGCATTCGATCTGATTGATACTTATGTCGGTATGGTGGCGATTTCCGCGCGGGATGGCGACGGCTTGGACGAGCTGCTGGAGACAATGAGAGCCGCCTTATCCGCCCAGATGACATCGCTTGAAGTTGTGATTCCATACCAGACGGGCCAGGTTTATTCAGACTTGTATGACAAGGGCTATATCGAGTCTGAGCGAACGGGCAGTGAAGGCTGGCGGCTGAGGCTGCGCCTGCCTAAATCGCATTGCGAGAATTATCGTCAGTTCGCCGTCTTGGCTGCGGAATAAGACCGATTCCGGGCGGAGCGATCCGTTGCTAGGCGGGCAGCTGCACCCAATAGAACTCGGGCTTGAAGCGGCTGTGCAAAAAAAGGCGCAGGTCGTCTGACACGGCAATAGCGAGCGGCGCGGGAATATCTGAAAATACAACCATCTCCACATCCTGATTGCTGCAGCCGTATACCAGGCAATTGGGGGGGTAAACCCGGCCAACGACTCCTCGTGTGCCTAGCGCGTAGGAAAAATAGAGATAACCGTCCGCGCCCATTAGAATGTTCGTCGTATTCTGAACACCTGATACGAGCGGCTGCACCGCGGACAAGGAGCCATCTTCGGCATATTCGAAGAATTCGATGCCGCGTCTCGCGCTGCCGCCGTTGGCGAAATAGACTCTGTTTCCGTCGCGTACGATTCCGGTTGGCGCGCGCAGTTCGCTTTGCACAGTGGACGGCGCGCCGTTAATCGGCACAAGCATGATGGAATTCGATCGCGTATCCGTGATCAGGAAACTGTCTCTATCCAGCCGTGTGATTCCCCATGGCGCCTCTAAGTCCGTCTGGACGCTTTCCGGCGCGGCCCGGCGCTGATCGACTTTCCACAAGGCGCCAGAATCCGGGTCGGGCACCCAAAGATCAAAACCCGCTTCGGTCGCTTCGGCAACGATGCTGTTGCCGTTGCGCACACCGAAGACATAAGTGATGGTATCACCAGTTCGATCATCGATTTTGTATATCGTCCAATCACCGTTGCAAACGGTATAAATTGTATCTTCAAACCAGACGATGCCGTTTGGTCGCTGGACGTTGCCGACTATCAACTCAAGATCGCTCTGGAGAAAGGGACTCTCCAATACCGTCAGCTGCGGCGCCGCTGCGTTCGCAGCATCGGAATTGGCCGGGACGGTTTCTGTTATATCCTCGGTCTCAGAGGGCGGCGGGTCTTTCGTCGCGTCCTGCGCGTAACCCTGCGCCGAAAGCAGAAACATGACGAATAGAGCGATGATTTTCACAGAATACGCCTCTCGCCGTATTAGCTGGCAGGATCGCGCCCAATGCGACGAGCGAGAATTATACAATACAAGTGAGGAGACCTCTAGCATAAGAGCACAAACGAATGCGAGTAGCCGACAAGTAATTCAGCGCTCAGGTAAAATGAGTATAATCGGAAATTGATCGATCGTTATCTAGGTATCAGTGGACGGGACTGGGCGGAATGCGGCGATTTTTTTCTATTTTGATGCTTGGTTTGAGCATAACTCTGCTGACTGCCTGCAATCTGGGCAAGCAGCGCGCATCTGCCGGGCGAGTGGAGATAACACGCGTTCATGAGATTGCGAAAAGTATTCCCAGCCCGACGGCGCAACCGACTAAAGCCTTGTCCACAGTTGCCGCTCAGCCGAATCAACCAGCCATCGTGGCTACGCCCATATACATCCCGCCCACCGCGATCCTCCTTGCAAGCAGCACACCCTTGCCTGCAATCGTAACCATTAGTGATCCGCTTCCTAACGCAGTCGTACAAGGCAGCATAGCCATAATTGGGTCAGCGATTCATCCCGGCTTCTCCCAGTACCGCCTTGAATACGCCAGCCAGCCGAATCGACAAAATCTCTGGCATGCGGTCACTGGAGCGGCGCGCGCGCCGGCAATCAACAGCGTTTTGGGCATCTGGAACTCGGATTCGGGAAATGTGCCTGATGGCTTGTATCAGCTTCGCTTGAGCGTCTTGCTACGGAACGGCGGGGTGCGGACGGCGCACGTGACAAACATCCAGGTGCGGAATCAGCCAGCGGCGGCAGATGTCCGCGAGCCCCTGCCTAGCGCCGAATTCACGATGGAAGTCGATTCCGAATTTGTGCCAGTCACAGTGAGATTCAGCGGTCCGCCGAACCCGAAAATCACATATTACAGTTGGAACTTCGGCGACGGCAGCACATCTGCTGAAAAAGATCCAGCGCATACCTTTCGAAAAGCGGGAGAATACGGGATATCCTTGACAGTGGGCGGCCCATCAGGCAGCAGTAGTTTCGGGCGGAAATTGTCGGTTCGCCAAAGAGCGGCGCCTGTCGCCCGCTTCGAATCATTTCCCACTTCTGGGGAAGCCCCGCTTCAAGTCCAGTTCGTCAACAACACAAGCGGCGAGGTCACCGCCTATCGCTGGAATTTCGGCGACGGCGCCAGCAGCGTCGAGCGTGAACCACAGCACACCTATATCGACGCCGGCGCCTTTGACGTTGAACTCGTCGCCGACGGACCCGGCGGTCAATCGCGATACGCGCGCCAAATCGTTGTTGCTGAAGCGCAGGCTCTGGCAACCGGCGCCATGTCGGCTACCGCCGCTATTGAAGAACCGCCGGCTCCTGTCGCCGGCTTCAATTCCGAGCCGCAGTCTGGCGCCGCGCCATTAAAAGTGAGCTTCACCAATACCTCCACCGATGCCGATATCGCAACTGACTGGGATTTCGACGGCGATGGTCAATCGGATAGCACAGAACGCGATCCGACAACAGTTTTCGATTTGCCCGGCACATACATTGTGCGACTGAAGGCAAGCGGCAAGGGTGGAACTGCTACCGCCAGCGCCCAGATCATCGTCTATCCACCGCCCCCGGCAGCAGCATTCAGCGTCAGCGAAACAAGCGGCGCCGCGCCTTTGACCGTCTCCTTTATCAATGAAACCGTTGGAGATGACGTTTTCTACGAATGGGACTTTCAAGGGGACGGCTTTGTCGATTCGTCTGAGGAATCGCCGGTTTTCATTTATGAAGCGGTCGGAATCTACCCGGCCCAATTGAGGGCGATTGGACCCTATGCCAGCAGCGAAGCAACCGTTGAGATCGCGGTTTCCGAGCCGATCGCGCCGAAGGCGCATTTCATCGTTTCGGTCGAAGATCTCGAAGTGGCATTCATGTCTACGGCAGTAGGCGAAGACCTCGAATACAGTTGGGATTTCGGCGATGGAAGCGCCTCAACTGAGAAGGATCCAGCGCATACCTATCTGGCGGCGGGAAGTTATACCGTAATCCACCGCGTTTCAAATGAAGGCGGCGGCGCAAGCTACGAAGAGCTGGTAACGGTGAACGAGGCATATCAGCCCGCTGCGGCGCCCGACGAGAAGATCGCCTTTACGAGCGACCGCGATGGCAACAATGAAATCTACATGATGGACTCCGACGGCGAAAACGCCGTCAATCTGACCAATCACCCGTCCAGCGATCGCCATCCCGCTTGGTCGCCCGATGGAAATTCGATCGCCTTTGCCTCCAGGCGCGACGATAATGTCTTTGACATCTATCTTCTGGATGTCGAGACCCTCGCGGTTACTCGCCTTACAAATCAGGGCTCGAACACCCGCCCCGCTTGGTCGCCCGATGGCGCGCGCATCGCCTTCGTATCTGACCGCTTTGGCGACAAAGACGTCATGGTGATGAACGCGGACGGCAGCCGCCAAATTCAACTCACTGTCGATGTGCACGTCGATGACCAGCCAAGCTGGTCACCAAATGGCAGCGCCATCGCATATGTGTCAAATGTCGACGGGCAACGGAATATCTTCGTGATGAGTTCAGCCGATGGCTCGGAGATACTTACGCTGACCAGCGACGGGTCCGATAATTTCCAACCGAGCTGGCTTGATAGTTCTACGCACAATCTATTGCTCTTCACATCCACGCGAAACGGAAACCAAGACATTTTCGTCATTGACCCCATCACCGGCGAAGACCTTCGTCAGATTACAGACGATCACTCGGATGAGCGGCAGCCGACCTGGGCGGCCGGCGGCGCGCTCATCGTTTTTGTTTCAGACCGGGAAAATGACGGCGAACGCAATATCTACACCATGAACCCCGATGGCGGCAATGTAAAGCGATTAACGCCGCTAGGCAGCAACGATCGAGAGCCGAAGTGGAGATGAATGTCGATGTCGGCCAGGCGAACAAACGCGGCGCCCGAGTTTGAGGCAGAGATCATTCCCGGATTGGAGGCTTATGCATGTGAAGAGTTGCTAGGCAGATTTGGCGCCAAACTTAACCGGATTCGTAAAGCGCGAGCGGGTTTTCTTCGCTTCCGATTCAGCGGTAGTCCGGTTGAGTTGCGGGCGCTGCGTTCAGTCGTCGCCGTTTACCAGATCCATCATTTTGCGATTCCCCGTCCAAAAGCGCTTCTTGGGCACCAGCACTTCGCGCGACTGAAAGCTATCCTGCGCAAGGCATCGCGATCATATAACCATCCTGTGCGGACTTTGGGAATCGGCGCCGCCGGATCGGGGTCGTCAGTCATGCGCCGACTGCGTCATGAGCTGACTAGGGCGCTGCGCGTGGACGCGGCCGCAGACGGCAAAGGCGAGCTGTTCGTCAGGATCATGCCCGACCGGCGGGCAAGCCGTTGGGAAGTCTTAGTTCGTACAACTAAGCTACCGCTTTCCACGCGGGAATATCGGCTGGAAAACATGCCGGGTTCACTCAACGCGACGGTCGCCTACGTGATGACAAAGGTTGGTCCGCTTCCTCGCGGATCCACCGCCGTCAATCTGTGCAGCGGCGCCTCCACAATCGCTATTGAACACGCGCTTATGCGTCCGGCAGATCTGTTGCTCGCGGTCGATTGCAGCGATTCTGCGCTCGAATCCGGTCGACGCAATGCCAAAGCAAGCGGCGCTGACCATCGGATCTGCCACCTGCTCGCGGACGGTACACAAGCGCCCTTGGCTTCTCGCAGCGCTGACCGACTTTACGCCGACATGCCCTTTGGTCACCTTATCGGTTCGCATGAAGAAAACGAGCGGCTATATCCTGCAATCTTGCGCGAAGCCGCTCGCCTGGCGCGACCGGATGCCGCATTCGTCGTGCTAACCCATGAAGTTCGGTTGATGCGGCGCAGCCTGGAAAGGCCCCTCTGGAGAGCCGATCGGGAAACCAGAATCAACCTGCGTGGCCTTTATCCGCGCTTATTTGTGCTCAGGCGAAACTCCGCTACGATATAGAGTGAATTTGACGCAAAGCGACAAAGGAAGCGAATGCTTTCACGGGTGCTTTTCTGCTTCATGATCGCGTGGTCCATAATCGGCTGCCGATCAGCGCAAGAAGAAACATCAATTGACGTCACCGTCATTGTGGACGGGCGGGAAACCAACTACAGCTTCTCACAAAATCTGACCATTGATCAGTTATTGGCTGGCGCGCAAATCAAGCTCGACCCGCGTGACCGAATTAGCCATCCCCTGGTCTCGCCAATTATCGATGGAATGCGAATTACGATCAGACGTGTTGCTGAGCAGGAAGTTTGCGAGCAGGATGAGATTGCCTTTCAGCGGCTGCTGCAACCGAAAGAAGGCTTAGAACCTGGCGAGAGACAAAGGGGCAATGAAGGCGCGGCGGGCATTCTCGAGGTATGTTATCGCGTCATACTGGAAGATGATACCGAAGTCGAGCGCGAACAGCTCGGCTTGCCAACTGTCATTAGACAACCCGTTGACGAAGTTGTTTTCGTCGGCGCCAGCAATGTCGTCCAGCCCGTCGCCATCGCGGGCCGACTAAGCTACATCAACCATGGGAATGCTTGGACGATTACTGCCAATGCGGCAAATAAGCGTCAGATAACCGCGGATCACAATCTTGACTCTCTGGTATTTCACCAAAGGCAAGACGGCAAAGGTCTTATTTTTACGAGCGAGACGGATGCGTCCGACGAATTCTTCAATGAGCTTTGGTTAATCAACACAGGCGCAGATGCGCAGCCAATTCGCATGATACCTACCGATGTACTCTTTGCCGAATGGCGACCGCGAAAGAGCAATGAAATTGCCTATGCCACGGGCGAACGCAGCCCCGGCTCGATCCGCTGGACGGCGCTGAACAATCTCTGGCTCATGACCATTGACTTGGAGAGTGGTCGAACTCTAAGCATTGAGGAGGTTCTGCCCGAATCAAGTGGCGGGATTTACGGCTGGTGGGGCATGAATTTCGCCTGGTCGCCAAATGGCGACAAACTGGCGTGGGTTAACGCGGATGGCTTCGGCGTGGTTGAATTGGCAGACAGGCGGCGGATCCCGCTCTTCCAATATGCGGTATTTTACAGCGCCACCGATTGGGTATGGCTGTCGCAGCTGTCTTGGTCAATTGATGGGCATCTGCTCGCGGGAGT
This sequence comes from Anaerolineae bacterium, assembly GCA_022821805.1. Classification (GTDB taxonomy): domain Bacteria; phylum Chloroflexota; class Anaerolineae; order Aggregatilineales; family Phototrophicaceae; genus UBA6055. The sequence goes on along the minus strand of JAJECX010000044.1, from coordinate 208,047 downwards.
CGTACACGGCGCGCCGCTCGGAAACGAACCGGCCGAGACCAGTCCGATTTTTGATCTGGTGATTTCCAGCGTTGATGGCAGATTCAGGGCGCCGCTGCGTTCATCCGCCGGCATGTGGGCGGCGCCCGCTTTCTCGCCTGATTTCGCAGCGCGAGGCGCCGAATATAGCGAAGGGTATCTGGCTTGGCTGCAGGCCCGTGAGCCGCAGAATAGCATGAATGGCGATTACGATCTTATGGTGGCTGATCGCGATGGCAGCAATCAACGTCGGCTTTTCCCGTTTGGCGATGAGACGGGCATTCGCAAGCGCGACTTTGGTCTAAGGTCTCGCGATTTTGTCTGGAGCCCCGATGCGAAGTTCATCGCGCTAATTTACCAAGGCAACTTATGGCTGATTGATGTCGCGTCGGCAGAGCGCTATCAGGTCACCTTTGACGGTGAAACATCGAACCCAGTCTGGACAGGATAATGCGCAGACTCTTGCTGCTGATCATCGGTCTGCTTTTGGTATGCGGGAGCTTGGCCGCTACCTTCGGAACCCTTCTGCTGCGCGACTTCGAGTTGCGCGGATATGTCGATCCAACCAAAGATCAGAATCTACCATTTGCCGTGGAGCGACCCGGCGTCAACGTCGAGTTGATGCAGTACGGTCAATCCGACCTCATTAGTACGCTGGAACGCATCCGCTCCGCGAACTTCCGCTGGATTCGGCAGTTTGCCTATTGGGACGAAATTGAAGCGCAACAGGGGGAGTACGATTGGTCGGCTTGGGACCAAGTCGCGAAGGCCTTGCGCGAATTTAACCAGCTTGAAACAGTTGTCGTCATCATGAATTCGCCGCAGTGGGCGCAGGGTGAAGGCGGGGAGTCGGGCTCCTCGCGCGCCGCCCCACCCCATTCATTGTCTAGTTTCGCTGACTTTTGTCGGGAATTCGCCGCCCGGTATGGCGACACCATCGACTATTACCAGATTTGGGACGAGCCCAATCTCGGCGCTGCCTGGGGCGGACGGGATCCGCGGCCGGCGGAATATGTCGCTATGCTTGCATCGGCGCGGGAAGCCATATTGGACGCCGATCCTTCGGCGGCAATCGTCGCCGCTGGATTGGCGCCTACGGTGGAGACCGCCGGGCGCAACATCAGCGACATCCGCTTTCTGCAGGCGATGTATGCGCAGGGCGCGCGCGAACTGATGGATGTGGTCGCCGGCAAACCATACGGACAATTCGCTTCTCCGCTCGATAGAGCTGTCGACGAAACTGCGCTGAACTTCTCTCGCATTGTCGCCCTGCGCGAAGTAATGCTCGCCAACAAGGATGGCAAGAAGCCGCTTTGGGCAAGCAACTACGGTTGGAATGCCTTGCCGCTTGACTGGACGGGCGACGCCTCAATCTGGGGCGCGGTAAGCGTGGAAGAGCAGACGCAATACACACTGCAAACGCTCGATCGCGTTCACCGAGAAATGCCCTGGCTGGGGCCAATATTCCTGCAGCACTGGCAGCCCGAAGCGGCGCCGGACAGCGCCCAGTGGGGATTTGCCCTGGTAAAGCAAGATGGCAAGGAATCGGCTCTTTTGCAGGCGCTCCAATCCTACAAATATGCGAGCCTCGCCCAAAATGGCTTGTACCACGCGCGCAACGCCCACGCGACTTACAGCGGCCTCTGGCAGTTCAGCGACCTGGGCGCGGATATCGGCAAGCAGCCGATTACTGACAGCCAGCTGTCATTCGACTTTTTTGGCGCCGATGTCGCCATGCTCTTGCGGGAAGACGATTATTTCGCATTCTTGTATCCCACCGTGGACGGACTGGCGCCCAAAGCCCTGCAAAAAGACGACAGCGGAAGAGCCTATATTTTGCTCCGCAGCAATTCGCGCGCGCCCGAAGTGAATCTAGTGCCGATAGCCACAAATCTGGCTCTGGGCCGCCACAATTTGCATGCCAGCGCTGACCAAGGTTGGGACCGCTGGGCAATCGCCGGATACGCCGTAAGCTCGGGCGATTTGTCCGCGTCCTACAATCTGCAGATATGGCTTGGCCTCCTTGCCACCGCCTTTTCCCTGTGCGTGCTTTTGATGGCAGTCGTGACTTCTCCCTGGGCCGACTGGCTGCCTGGAATTGCTAGTCTCCTTTCGGGTCTCAGCGCCACGACCCACCTAGTATTAACGGGTGTCACTTCGATTTTGATGATGTTAGCCATGCTTTGGACCTGGGACTCCCCAAGGGCGTCGATCCTGGCACGTGATGAAGTACATATCTTGCTCGCGATTCTCACTGGCGGCGCGCTGTACATATCTGAAAGTTTCCTTATTTCGCTCATCATCGGGCTGCTGCTATTCGTACAGATCTACCACCGAATCGAGAACGGATTGATCCTCACGCTGTTGTGGGCGCCATTTTTTCTTTTCCCCGTCGAACTCCACACCTTTTCTTTTCCCATGGTCGAAGTCCTCTTGCTGATTTCTGCCGCCGCGGGGCTAGTCAAATTCATGGTGAGAATCGGCAAGCGCTTGCAAATGGAAAACGCCGCGTTTCCTGCCCTGTCCCGCATGGCGCTGCGGCGATTGACGGCGCTGGATCTAGCCGTCGGCTGTCTGGTTTTGCTGGCATTGCTGTCGCTCTTATGGGCGCAACACCGAGACCACGCCCTTACTGAATTACGGACGCTGATTATCGAGCCGGCCATTTTCTTTCTGCTGCTTCGATTGGCTAGTCCCGACAGACGGACGCTATTCCGGTTGTTCGCCTCGCTTCTCTTCGCCGGCGTCGTCGTCTCTCTATACGGCGTATATGACGTTCTGCTCGCTCAAGGACCTTGGCCGCTTAGGAGCGTGTACGGCTCACCAAACAACGCCGGCTTGCTGCTGGGCCGGACGATTCCTTTCGCGCTCGCTTTAATCATGGTGAATCACGAGCCGCGATTGCGCTGGATCGCAGCAGGCAGTCTAGTGGTGATGTTGCCAGCGCTGATTTTGACGCTGAGCGTTGGCGCGATCTTCCTGGGCGTTCCCGCTGGCGTGGTTACCGTATTCATTGGACGGTACGGGCGGCGCGCTTTGCTGCCGATCGTCTCCCTTGGGCTGATCGGCTTGGCGGGAATAATCATATTGACTCGCCTTTCGGACGGATTCGCTGGTCTCTTCGATATCACCAGTGGCACCAACTTCGTTCGTTTGCGTCTGTGGGAAAGTACCGTATCGATCCTTCGCGATAGACCGATAAGCGGAATCGGGCTGGATCAGTTTCTCTATTATTTCGGTGGCGAGTATCTGAAACCGGACGCGATATGGGATCCAGATCTGTCGCATCCACACAACTTCATCTTAGACTTTTGGACGCGGCTTAGCGTCTTCGGGGTAGCGGTCTTTGGTTTGATTCAGATTGAGTTCTGGCGGCGAGCGCGCTTGGTGGCAAGGAAGGTTCGGCCACGCGACCCGTTGCTGTTTTCGATGACACTGGGCCTCTGTGGCAGCATGGCGGCGCTCCTGATTCATGGCTTGGTAGACAACAGCGTATTTGTGATTGATCTCGCTTTCATCTTCATGTTCCAGCTTGCAGCGATGTTGAGACTGCGGCAGCTCGCAGAGCAGCATGAAGCCTGACCCGGTTGGCGCCCGCCGGCTGACTTCATTCAACGGCGGGGCCAAGTATGGTAAGATTGCAGCCATGCAAAATTCGGGAGGCGAGTTCAAATGCGCGTCGTGATCACCGGTGGCGCCGGTTTCATCGGCTCACATCTATGTGACCGTTTTCTGCGCGACGGCCATCGCGTGGTGGCGCTGGACAACCTCATTACCGGGTCGCAAGAAAATATCGCTCATCTCGCTGGAAACCGAAACTTTGAGTTCATCTATCATGACGTCAGCAATTTCATCCATGTGCCGGGCACAGTCGAGGCGGTGCTGCACTTTGCCTCGCCAGCAAGCCCAATTGATTACCTGAAATATCCCATACAGACACTGAAAGTGGGCGCGCTTGGCACGCATAACGCGCTAGGCATGGCGCTGGCGAAAGGCGCGCGTTTCCTGCTTGCTTCCACATCCGAGGTTTATGGCGACCCACTAGAGCATCCGCAAAAGGAATCGTACGCTGGCAATGTCGATCCAGTGGGACCGCGTGGCGTATATGATGAAGCCAAGCGTTACGCCGAAGCGCTTGTAATGGCTTATCACCGGCAGCATCGGATGGATACAAGGATTGTCCGCATCTTTAATACCTACGGTCCGCGAATGCGACTCGACGATGGGCGCGTCGTGCCCAACTTCATCGGACAGGCGGTTCGTGGCGAAGCGCTAAGCGTGTTTGGCGACGGCTCGCAGACGCGCAGCTTTCAGTATATTGACGACCTGGTTGAGGGCGTCGTGCGTCTCTTGCGCAGCGATTTCGTTGAGCCGGTCAACATTGGGACGACGCGGGAAATCAGCATCCTTGAATTTGCCAAGATCGTGAACCGAGTTGCGGTCAATCGAGCCGGGATTGTATTCGCGGAAGGTTCTCGCATTGATGGCGATCCGCAGACGCGCAAGCCGGATACCACGCGCGCGCGGGAAGTCCTGAATTGGCGACCAAAAGTCGAACTCGAACATGGACTGGAATGGACACTTGAGTATTTCCGGTCGGTCCTTGCTGCAGTCCGCTAAAAAGAGAGGGGCGCCAAACTGGAGCCTCTTCTCGTTGCTCTCATCAGCGGCGGCGCTGATAGCAGGCTTGGCGCTCAATATCTTGCCTCTGCCGTTCTTTCTTCTATTAGTCTTGACAGCCGTCTGTATCGCGCTGATTCCTCAGACGCCGCTGGCCATGTTGGCCATCCTGCTGGTGCTTTCACCGCTGCGCACATTGATCGCCACCGAGTCGAGCCTGGCGCTACCGCTCGATATCGGCCAGATTCTACTCGCGCTCTACCTCGCTGTCTGGCTCGCCTTCGGCATCATGCGGCGTCACCCGCTGCCGAGGCTGCCCGTGGAACCGGCGCTCTTGTCCGCGGTCGGCCTCTGTATTGTGTTCGCAGTCGGTGTTTGGACCAGCGACAGCATCGGCAATTGGCTGACTGAATGGCTGAAGTGGGTGGTCATCGCACTCCTGATCTGGATACTGTCACAGACTGCGCGAGCCAACTGGACGTGGCTGATCGCCGCCGTGATTGCCAGCGCCACTGCAAACGCGATCGTCGGCTTATACATTTTCTTCGGCGGAAGCGGCGCCGATCACTTGGTCATCCTGGGGCGCTACTTTCGCGCATTCGGGACATTCGGCCAACCCAATCCCTTCGGCGGCTTTATGGGGATCGCCTTGCCACTTGCCCTGATGTGCGCCGCCGGCAAGGTATACCAGATTGCGATGAGCTATCGCGCTGGCCGCAGACTAAAGTCACGGCGCGTCGCTGAACTGGCGACGGTAACACTCGTCCTCGCTATCCTCCTCGCGGCTTTGCTCGCATCATGGAGCCGCGGCGCCTGGCTTGGGTTCTCGGCCTCCTTGGTCGTCATGCTTATCGCCTTGCCAAGGAGACTGATGAAGGGAATCTCGTATGCGCTGGTTTTAGCAGCCCTGTTTGTTTCGATGTGGTATGTTGGCTTGTTGCCGCGATCGGTTGCGAGCCGTATAACAACGGCGGCCACCGATTTAATCACCGTATCAGATGTCCGCGGAATCGAGTTCTATCCCTGGAATTACGCGGTTGTCGAGCGAGTAGCGCATTGGCAAGCCGCCGTCGGCATGGCGCAAGCTCAGCCGTTTTTTGGCCATGGCTTGGGCAATTACGCCGAGGCCTATGAGGACTATCGCCTGATCAATTGGGAGGAACCGCTTGGCCACGCCCACAACCTGTACTTGAATTTTCTGGCGGAAACCGGTGTGGTCGGTCTGGTCGCCTATCTTGCGTTCTGGCTCATCATCTTTGGAGTCACCTGGACGACCCGCCGACACCCTGACTGGTATGCGCGCGCCATTGCCGTGGGCTTACTAGGCTGCTGGACATATATCGCCGTACACAGTATCTTTGACAACCTGTTTGTGAACAACCTGTTTCTGCATGTCGGTGTATTATTGAGTGTGTTGGCGATTTTGTACCGCCAAGTCAGCCATTCGCTTGAAGTGGAGTGAATATGTCTCAAGCTGTGACGCCGGAAGCCTCTGACGGAACGCAGCCATACCAGCGCCTGGCCACGCCGATTGACAATCTCATCGCCGACCTTTCACAGAAGATCGGGCGCGGACAAGCGAAGGAAGTTGAGCGCTTCATCAAGTTTGCTTTTGTCGGGACTTTGGGTTTCATCATTGATATTGGCACAGTGATCCTGCTGCAGAATACAATCCTGCCGCCAGAAAGTGACCGACAGGTGCTACTTGTCAATAGCATTGCCTTCATTCTGGCCGTCTGCAGCAATTTCATCTGGAACCGATTCTGGACCTACCCTGATTCACGCAGCTATTCGATACGCCGGCAATTGGCGCAGTTCGGAATCGTCAGCGTAATCGGATTGATCATCCGCAACGTTTGGATGAGCAGCGCTTATGCGGCGCTAGGTCAACTGTCGACTTCCATGCTGCAAGGTATACTGTCTGAATATACGCCAACTTTGATCGACCAGAACAAGCTGGGCGCCGCTATCGCGCTGGTATTCGGCGTGTTGATCGTGATGATTTGGAACTTCGCGGCGAATCGTTTCTGGACATACAACGACGTCGAATAGCGTGTATCGAATCGCCCTGGATTATACTCCCGCATTTGAGCAAACCGGCGGAATCGGACGCTACGCGCGCGAGCTCACGGCCGCGCTGGCGGCAACTGATTCGGCAAACTCGTATCGCCTCTTTGTCGCCGGCGCCGCGAAGACTCAACTGTCGCAGCCGCCCGCTGAGAATTTCACATGGAAGCCGACTCGAATCAGCGCGAAGTGGCTAGCGCGTCTCTGGCATCGAATTGGCCTGCCGGTGCCGGTAGAAACATTCATCGGTCCAGTAGACTTGTATCATGCGACCGACTTTGTACTGCCGCCGACTCGATCAGGCACGCGAACCCTGCTAACCGTGCACGACCTCTCCTTCATTCGCGTCCCCAATACAGCGAGCCCGACATTAAAAGCATATTTGGACGAGTTCGTGCCGCGTTCAGTCGAGGCGGCCGACCATGTCCTTGCGGATTCGGCAGCAACCAAATCCGACCTGATCGACCTCTATGGGACGCGCGCCGACAAAATCACTGTGCTCTACAGCGGCGTAGATAGCGGCTTCAGCCAAGTTTCTGATCCAATGGAGTTGGAAAGAGTGAGCGTCAAATATGGCTTGAAGCAAATTAGCTACCTGCTGTCGGTGGGCACGGTGCAGCCGCGCAAGAATTACAGCCGCGTGATTGAAGCATTGTCAGAGGTCCGCCGAATGGGGCATGATCTTCACTATGTTATTGCTGGCGCAAGCGGTTGGTTAGAAGATGAAATGCTGCAGACGATCGAGCGAACGGGAATGAATGACTGCGTACACCTGCTCGGACTCGTAGAGGATCGAGATCTGCCCGCGCTGTACAGTGGCGCGAGGACGCTGGTCATGGTCTCACTATACGAAGGGTTTGGATTGCCAGTGCTCGAAGCGATGGCTTGCGGCACGCCGGTCATCACCAGCAATCTTTCATCTCTGCCCGAAGTCGGCGGAGACGCGGCTCTGCTCGTTGATCCCTACGATACAGTCGCCATTCGTAAAGCAATCCTCGAGCTCGAGACGGACGCCGACAGAAGAGCGCAATTGATCCAAGCGGGCTTCTTGCAGGCAAAGCAATTCACCTGGATGCGAGCAGCCAGGCAGCTCCGGACGATTTACGATGAGATGCTGCGCAAATAACCGCGCTGATGAAGAGAGCCAAATCCAGATTAGGAATCTACCGCGGAGGCTCAGCGGAGTGAGCCAGATAATTTCCTTCAATCGGTATCCGACTGCCGCGTTATGCCTGGTGCTGTTAGCTCTCTTGGGCTATATGCAGCCCTGGATTGTGGCGCCGACTGGATCAATGACCCTCAACGCCTTTGATCTAGCCGAATGGGCCAGCCTGGCGCCAGCTCAGCGCGCAACATCACCGCCGCTGTTGGCGCCTCTTCTTCTGCGTCTGCAACCGGTGATTCTATGTCTGATACTTGGCGCGGTCGTAGATAGGCGGATGTATATCGCGATTTCGGCGATTGCGATTCTTTTGCTCGCGGCGGCCCAGCTGCCGCCATTCGAATACGTTTACGACATCAACAATTTGAATTACCGCCAGCAGTTCTTCCTGGCAATCGTCAGTCTAATCGGCGGTTTCGCTGCCATGCCCTTACGCCATCAATTGCTCGTCGCGCTTGCGACCATGGTCTTGCCAATTGCGGGACTGGTTACAGCGGCGATTGGATTGGCGCAGGCAGAAGCGCTCTTTCGTCAATTCCAAGTTGGCGCTGCCAGCGGCGCTGGGATAGTGATTTTGAGCTTGAGTTATTTTGCGCTGCTGGCGCTTTCCGCTCGCGGCATGATTTCGCGTCGACCGGCGGCTTCATGAATCCAGATACTTGGCGCGCTTGCCGAGCGACTCGGCGATAATCGTCAACTGCCCGACGTGGTAAGTTTCGTGAAAGTGAAAATAGAGCAAGCTGTCGAGCACGGTGTTTTGCGCATACCCGGATGATTCCATCAACTGAAAAACGGTGATTCCGTTTAGACCGGCGATTATGCGACTTTGGGAACATTCAAACAAACTCATCAATCTTTCGATCGGCGCCACTTCGGGCGTCGTCGCGTTGATGTGCTCGCTGCCATCGCGATAACGCGAGCGTGTCTCTTCGTCCCATACCTGCGCCTGGTTCAACAGTTTCAGCGGAGTGGACCGTGAAGAGACAATATGAACCAGGAGCCAAATGACGCTATGGCAATCCGCGAAGGGTTGAATCAGGGCTTCGCGCCGGCTGATCTCGGACACTTGTTTCCGAGTGACTTCAGCCGAGTAGTCAAATCCTTTTACCAGAAACGCGCCTGTCATCGGCTCAGAAAACCGTTTGCGATACTCTTGCAAAGGGAATGCAATCTCTGGCCTCGGCCCAGGCGTTGATTAACTTGCTCCTAGGCTTCGGGGAAAACGCGAAAGCCGCGCACTCATCAGAAATGAAAAAGGCAGCTTGCGCTACCTTCTCAAATTTGTCTGGCCAAAAGGAGAGACGTATCATTCCATATTTGACTTGATATACTCAACTGCTTGCCCGACGGTCTCGATTCGCTGCGCATCTTCGTCGCTGATTTCACCGCCGAATTCCTCTTCAAATGCCATGATCAATTCAACCAGGTCAAGCGAGTCCGCTTCGAGGTCTTCCCGAAAGCTGGCGCCTTCCACTACCCGGTCATCTTCCACGCCCAAGAGCTCCACCACGATTCCCTTTACACGTTCCTCAATTGTCGCCATGTTAGCCCTACCTCCTGGATGGAATCTGATTTGTCATTTCATGACAGTTCATTATACTAATTTTCCCGTACCTTGCTAGCCGATTCGCGGAATGCGCCATGATTGACACGCGGCCTTATCATCAGTACGATTGCCGCGCGATCATGCAATCGGCGATGCTCTGACATAAGGAACACCTTTACATGTCGAAAGTGACGGAGCAACCCACCACCGAGAGCCGGAAGGTGGACCACATCCGCATCAACCTCGAGAACGATGTTCAGTTCCCGCGCGTAACCACCGGATTGGAGCGCTATCGATTTTTGCACCAGGCGCTGCCGGAGCTTTGCCTAGATGATATTGACACGACAACAAGTCTGTTCGGCAAGCAACTGTCGGCGCCGCTTCTGATTTCGTCGATGACGGGCGGCACTGAGATTGCAGAAGGCATCAACCGCAATCTCGCCCAGGCGGCGGAGAAACACAGTATCGCAATGGGTCTGGGTTCGCAACGGGCGGCTATCGAAGACAGCGCGCTTGCGGGCAGTTACTGCATCCGTGATATCGCGCCTGATATTCTGCTCTTCGCCAATGTTGGCGCAGTGCAGTTGAACTATGGCTACGGCGCCGAGCAATGTCGGAAAGCAATCGACATGGTGAGCGCTGACGCGCTGATATTGCATTTCAACGTATTGCAGGAAGCGGTTCAGCCCGAGGGCGATATCGACTTTTCCGGACTCCTGCGCAAAGTGGAATCGATCTGCGACCGCGTTTCCGTTCCGGTTATCGCCAAGGAAGTCGGCTGGGGCTTTTCGGAATCGGCCGTTCGCGATCTTGCTGGCGCGGGCGTGGCCGCTATTGACGTAGCTGGATCAGGCGGCACGTCCTGGAGTGAGGTGGAATTCCATCGCGCGCCTTCGTCTTTTCATGCCAGGGTAGCGCGGAGCTTCGCCGATTGGGGTATACCCACCGCGGATGCCGTCCAATACGCGCGGCGGTCTGCGCCGCATTTGCCAATCATCGCGAGCGGCGGCTTGCGCGATGGTATCGACATCGCCAAGTCCCTTGCGCTCGGCGCAGATGTCGCGGGCCTCGCTAGCCCCTTCTTGCGGGCGGCAAGCGATTCGTTCCATGCAGTTGATGAATTGATTCAAGAGCTAAAAGCCCAGCTGCGAATCGCGATGCTGTGCACGGCTTCGCGCAATATCGCCGCGCTGCAGCGAGCCAAACTCCGGCTCATAGGGTGATTTCATCTACAAACGCGCGAATGACGCCGTTGCTGAGCAGCCGCCCATCTTGGCTCAAACGAATGCGCTCTGATGTGACATTGAGCAGTCCGGCGGCGCACATCCTTTGGGCAGGTCCAGCGAAAATCTCAATGAAGTCGCGGCCGAAGCGCTGGCGAAAGCGCACGCGATTGATGCCCTCCTTTGTCAGACGCAAGCCCATCATGATGGTCTCATAAAGATCGTCCGCTTCGCTCACCAACGTCGATTTGGCCGCGGCTGGGGTCGGAACACCGGTAGTGATGCGGGCGGACTGACTGCGCAAAGCGGCGATGTAACGCGCCGGAGATGCAATCGTGGAATAGCGATAGCCACCGCTGAAGCCATGCGCGCCCGCGCCTACACCGAGATACTCCAGGTTTCGCCAATATTGCAGGTTGTGTTGGCATTCTTTCCCAGGGCGGCGCCAATTGCTGATTTCGTACTGCCCATAGCCGGCCGCCGCGAGCGACGCCGCCGCGAATTCATACATATCGGCAAATAGGTCATCATCAGGTCGAGGCAACTCGCCAGCGTCGACCTGTTCTCGCAGGCGCGTCCCCCCTTTCAGCTCTAAGCCATACATCGAAACATGTTCAGGCGAAAAGCGCAGCATCGCTTCGACCGTGCCTTGCCAGTCAACCATGTTCTCGCCTGGCGATCCGAAAATCACATCGAGATTAACGTTGTCAAACGCTGCGCGCCTGGCATATTCCAGAGCCGTCTCCACCGTTTGCAAATCGTGCCGGCGATCAAACATCTGCAGTATCGCCGCGTTTGCGGATTGCATCCCAATGCTCAGGCGATTGAAGCCTAGCAGGCGCAAGTCGCGCAGGTATGCTTCGCTCAAATCATCAGGATTCGCTTCGAGCGAAACCTCCACATCGTCAACAATGCGGAAACTCGTCGCGAGCTGTTGCAATACGAGCTCGAATTGACGCGGGCTCAAAAGCGACGGGGTTCCTCCGCCGAAGTAGATCGTATGGACGCGCCTATCGCAACAATGGCCCGCCGCGAAAGCCAGCTCGCTGCAGAGCGCATCCACATACGACGGAATGAGATGCTCCAGATCCGTATAGGTATTAAAGGCGCAATAGCTGCATTTGACGCTGCAAAAGGGAATATGTAGATAGATTGACAGTTCGGTTTCGAGACTCGACATGGCTTCTGCCCGCCCAAAGCCAATGATTGCGTCATTTTCATTGGTAAAATATAATTGTGCAAGTTGTCATTCCCTGAAGACGTCATTACTGGTTGAGATTGGCTGAACCTAAGCAGGACGGGCGGAGGAACGTGCAACCGTGAGGTTCTTGCGTACCGTCCTTTAGGCAATTGCGATGGATTTCCTTCGAAAATTGTTTGGCAAGTCGTCCCAGAAGTCGAGGCTTGGCCGCGCCAACCGTCGCGCTATGCATGTTACGCCGAGTCGTACGCAGCCCGTAAACATGCCGATTCGTGAGGAAGCGCCGCCTACTGCTCAAGAAGCCGAAGCTTACGCGGAACAGGAGAGCGCGGAATCGAGCGCGCCCGACGCCAGCGCTCCAGTTGCGGCGCCGTCGCCGACCGTAGAGAATCCGGAAGCCGAGCTAGAACCAGAGAAAATAGAGACAGAACCTCGTATAGAGCCGCCTGCAGCAGAAGAGACCGCAGCGGCCTCCCAACTCCCGCTACCAACGAGAATCCCGGCGCCGAAGCCTATATTGACGCGACAACGACAGACATTAACGTACGGCATAGCAAGCGATGTTGGAAACATGCGCAACAACAACGAAGACGCCTGCTTTGGTATGCAGTGGCATTCGATATCGGTGGATGATCGGCCCGACTTCGGCCTTTTCGTCGTCGCCGATGGCATGGGCGGGCACCTTGATGGCGAGCGCGCCTCTGGCGTGGCTGTGCAGACCGTTGCGGCGGAAATGCTTGACAGCATTTATGTGCCGATGCTTAAAGATTTTAAAGCCGCCAGCAACCCTACGATTTTGGAGGCGCTCGTAAAGGCATCGGAAAAGGCGAATCGGGCTGTTATCAAACGCGTGCCGGGCGGCGGCACCACGCTTTCCGCGGTCGCAGTTGTTGGCAATCTGGCCTATCTGGTCCATGTAGGCGACAGCCGCGCCTATTTGCTGCATCAGGACAAGATCGAACAGCTGACAACTGACCATACCCTGGTGCAGCGATTAATCGAGATGAATGAACTGACCCTGGAAGAAGCGGAACACTACCCGCAGAAAAACGTTTTGTACCGCGCGATCGGGCAGAATGAGCAATTGAAGATGGAGCGCATGGTTCGCACCTTGCCTGCTGCCTCCATGGTGCTGATCTGTACTGATGGCTTGTGGGACGTGGTCGAGGACGAGACTATCCAACGGATTGCCGCCGAAGCCAAATCGCCGCAGGAGGCTTGTGACCGGCTGGTGCGGCTCGCTAGCGACCGCGGAGGCGCCGACAACATTTCCGTCATTGTCTTTAAAGTGCCGCGCGAATAGGACTCATCCTGAATCGTGTGAGCCAAAACAGTCACGCCTGCAATCATAGATCACCGCAGCGCTTGGCTTGTCAGCTAACCGCTCTGATCGGAGACATTTATGAATCCAAGCCCGTCGATGCAACCAAAGCAAAAGGGCAAGCGCATTCTGGTAGTCGATGATGAGCCAAGAATGATCGGCTTCATACGTATGAATTTGGAGTTGGAAGATCACATGGTGATTGAAGCGCACAGCGGCTTGGATGCGCTCGACGCGATCCGAACGCAGCTGCCCGATCTGGTGCTGCTGGACGTCATGATGCCGGAGTTGGATGGATTCGAGACGCTAAGAATGCTGCGGGAGTTTTCCGATATTCCCGTGATCATGCTTACGGCAAAAGGCGAAGAGAATGACAAAGTTCAAGGTCTGGAGTTGGGCGCCGACGATTACATCACCAAGCCATTTGGCCCGCGCGAATTGTCAAGCCGCATCAAGGCGATCTTTCGCCGATTGGAAAAGCCGTCCACCGAAGAAGCGATTTTGGCAATTGACGACCGATTGAGTGTCGACTTCAACCGCCGGGAGGTTATCGTCGGCGGTGAGCGCGTCAAGCTGCGGCCGACCGAATACCGGCTCCTCTATCACCTGATTCGCAACGCCGGCTGGACGGTGCCGCATGATCAATTGCTGCAGAAAGTATGGGGATATGAATATAGGGACGAAGCGCATTACGTGCGGCTGTACGTAAATTACTTGCGCGACAAGATTGAAGCTGATCCTTCTAACCCGCAGTATATCATCACCGAGCGCGGCGTCGGCTATCGATTCACCGATTTTCGCAAGTGAAGGCTTACCGTGAGCCATTAGTAGACGAGAAAGCCGAAATCGAGGTAGAGGCAGGTTCGCGCCGCCGAGGCTCCCCCGCGCGAGCCACAGTCTATTGGGCCATATTGACGGAAAATGAAGATTGACCGGTCACGCCGTTTCAGTCGCTTTTTAAGTGAATTCCACTGAGATTTACTTGGCAGCCGCGTCCCCTCAGCCAATTGGAACTGTTTAAGATCGAAAATGGCGCGGAAGTGATGGTCGTCATACTCAATCAATTGAAGCAAGGACGACCCGTGGGGTCCGGATAGCGCGCCGTGAACCAATGCGTTGGCGTAGCCGCGCTGCACTTTCCTAAACGCTGGCAACTCGCTTGACATGTTAGCTGTTCACCTGACCTAAGGGCTGGGGATTCCAACAATTTAGCCAATGGCGCCGCGCTTTACGTCGACTTTTCTTGCTGACATATTCTACCATTGCGATTATACTCACGCCGTTGAAAAGGGAGGCGCCATGAGCAAAGTTGACGGGCAGAGTTTCAAGAACATTCTCGCTTGCTGGGCCGCGGGCATCACCGTCGCCAGCGTAAACTCGAATGACGACTGGCAGGCGATAACAGTTAATTCGTTCGCGAGCGTCAGCATGACGCCGCCTCTCGTCTGCCTAAATGTCGCCAATCGGCTCGATATATGCCGATATATCGCAGATGAGGGACACTTTGCCATCAGCATCCTTTCCGACCAGCAACTGGACCTCGGCAAACGATTCGCCGGTTATTTTGATCGGCAACTGGAGAATCGCTTTGACGGACTGCCATGTGAGACGACTGCGCTTGGCGATCCCATCATGCCGGATGCGATGGCTTGGTTGTCATGCACAGTCGAAAAGGAGATCAATTTCGGCGAGAACACGATGTTCGTAGGCAAGGTGCGAGAAGGCGCCTGGACCGACGACAAGACCCCCCTGCTCTATCACAACCGCCTTTGGGGCGTTTTCCAGGCGACAGAAGAGAAGTAATTTCGCAGGTATGGGAGCGCTCACGTTAATTCCGTTGCCGCGACCGCCGCGCCAACGATGCCAGCTCTGTTTCGCAACTGCGCTGGCACGATTTCCGTCTTGCATTTGATGTACGGGAAGAATTTCTGATAACGCTTGCTGACACCGCCACCGATTATGAAGAGATCCGGCGTGATTAAGGATTCAAGATACTCGAGATACTCCGAGACGCGTTTGCCCCACTGCTTCCAACTATAGCCTTTCTCTTGTCGAGCGCGGTCGGTTGCCCGCTCCTCGGCGTCTTTTCCACGGATAATCAGATGTCCCAATTCCGTATTGGGAATCAGGCGTCCATCCATGAATAGCGAGCTTCCAATTCCGGTGCCGAGCGTAAGAATCGCCACCAATCCGTCACGATCGCGGCCCGCGCCAAATTTCATCTCGGCGACGCCGGCGGCATCGGCATCATTGAGCAAGATAACTGGATTGCCGGTCTTGCATTTCAGCAGACCTTCGGCGTCGGCGCCGATCCAAGCGCCATCAATGTTTGCGGCGGTCTTGGTTACGCCGCGCTTGACGACCGCCGGGACCGTGCAGCCAATGGGCGCCTCCCACTTGAAATGAGCCGAGATCTCGCCTACTACCGCAGCAACAGCGGCGGGCTTGGATGGCTGCGGCGTTTCGATTCGCAGGCGCTCGCTGATAAATTCGCCGCGGACAGTATCAACAATTGCGCCCTTAATGCCCGATCCCCCGATATCGATGCCCAAGATTTCCATGTTTACTGCCTCCAGTTCGCCGTCCGCCCGCGCCGATTCTACCATAGCCGGGACGAATCAAACTGCATCGCTATCTACTTCCCAAAGCTTGCCCTACCGCGTATCCGTCGTTTGCGAAAGCGAATGCGCCGTACGCCCCTACCCTATGGTTGGCACACGTCATCCAGATTGTGACATGTCGCAAATTGAACTTATGGCGATTTTGCGTTTTAATGATAGTAGAGCGATCTTCAACTGGTGCAGCTTATGCGTCCATTTAGTCTACTCCTTCTAGCCGCCTTATTTGCGTTTGTTGGACCCGTTGCGCTGGCGCAATCCGTCTGCGCGCCGGACGGATGCGGCTTATCCGCCAGTGCGATTGAAGCAAATCGCTGGCCCAATGTTCGTCCGCTGCAAATCGACGAAGAGCTGCTTTACGACCGCGACTACAGGCAGATTGAAGGCGCCTTCAGCGTCTACCCAGCGCCAAATAGCCTGGAAAGTGAAACATTTGGATCCGGATATACATTCGTCACCGTGTTCGAGGAAAGCGGCGGCTGGGCGCGCGTCGGCGAGAATCAGTGGGTACAGTCGGAGATTCTGAGCGAATCCGTCGGTCCATCTCGTTTTACCGGCGTTATGCTTCCGCTTGAGCAGGAGTTGCCCTATACCGTCGCTTGGACATTGCGGCACTTGCGCGGTTCAAAGACGCCGGGCGGTCCGGAAGCGGCAGACAATCCCTTCCTGTATCGCTACACCCGCGTTTATATCTACGCGTCGGTCGCAGTCAACGGCTATTACTGGTATCAGATCGGACCTAGCCAATGGGTGCATCAATTTAAGGTCGCCAAGCTGCAGCCGGTGCAAAAGCCGGTTGGAGTCGACACCGAGAAGTGGGTAAGCGTCGACCTGTATGAGCAAGTCGCAATCGCTTACGAAGGCGATAGACCCGTATTCGCCACCTTGGTATCGTCGGGCTTGGAGGAATGGCCCACCAACGAAGGCGTCTTTCATGTTTATGTGCGTTTCACGCGAACCCTGATGAGCGGCGCCTATGCCCAGCCCGACTTTTACTATATTCAGGAAGTGCCCTGGACGATGTATTTCGACGATCAGATCGCGCTGCATGGCGCCTATTGGCACGATGGATTTGGTTTCCGCCGGAGCCATGGCTGCGTTAATCTCACGGTCACAGATGCGCACTGGCTTTTCTATTGGGCGGAAAGCGAATATGACTACCGGAATGGCGATCTGGTCGGTCCGGCGGTATACGTCTATTCGAGCGGAGAATACAACTGAGGTCGCGGCGCCAGCCTAAGTCGCTTCAGCGGCTTCCCTTACGCGAAACCCCTCGATATATCCCAGAACAGCCATAAGTTCGGCATTTATAATGCTGCAGCCGGCCGCGCCGCGAACCGTATTATGAGACAGCGCGGCGAATTTGTAGCCAAGAATCGGGCATTCGCGCAATCGACCAATGCTGGTCATCATGCCGCCGCCCGCTTCGCGATCCCGACGCGGCTGGGGCCGGTCGATTTGATCAAGGTATTGCAAGGGATGGTCCGGCGCGCTGGGCAAGCTCAAAACTGGATCCGCGGCTTGCCAAGTCGTCCAGTCGTCTAGAATCGATGAAAGCGCCGGTCCCTCGTCCAAACCAACCGAGATATTGACCAAATGGCCGTCAAGGACCGGCACACGGGTGCAAGTCGCGCTCACAACTACATCCAGCTTGTCGATGCCTTCTCCATTGAAGTAACCAAGCATCTTGCGTGATTCGGACTCCATCTTTTGCTCGTCGCCCGGCACAAAAGGAATGATATTGTCAATCATGTCCATGGAAGACACACCAGGATAGCCCGCGCCGCTGACCGCCTGCTCGCTAACCAAATGCAGCCGGCTAAGGCCATACGTAAGCAAGGGCTTAAGCGCCATCACAACCGGCATAACGGTGCAGTTGGAGTTCGCGATTAAGGCGCCGCTTGTCCAACCGCGTTGCCGACGCTGGATATCAACCAAGCCGATATGGTCGGCATTAACCTCCGGCAGCAGCAGCGGAACATCCTCCAGCATGCGATTGGCCGAGGCGTTGGTGCAGACGACATGCCCGGCCGCAGCCAGTTCCATTTCGCGCGATAGAGCCGCTTCTTTGGGCAGCGCCGAGAACACAAGCGGCGAATCAAAGTCGTCGTCCAGCCCTTTCACTCTTAGCCCGGCTACCCGCGCGGGCGGATTGCCGTTTAGGATCCAATGAGCTGCGTCAACATACTGCTTTCCGGCGCTGCGATGCGAGCCAGCTACTTCGTTTACGCGAAACCAGGGATGATCTTCCAAAAGCTGTATGAATCGCTGGCCCACAGCGCCGGTCGCGCCCAGAATCGCTACATCAAGTTTCCGCATGCCCCTCTCCCGCATTACATGCCTACCGTGCCGGATCGAACAGCCGGGTATGAACCCAACATCTTGACAAAAGAGGTCAGCTGCAACAGCTGCGTGAGCAGCTCTTGACATCGCTGTTCCTGCCAGTGTCCTTCGAAATCGAGATAGAAGAGCGGCTCCCAAGGGCGGTTCCGCCGCGGACGCGACTCGAGCTTGGTCAAGTTCAAATCGCGTTTGGCGAATTCTCCCAGACAATGGTAAAGCGCCGCCGGACGATGGCGCGTTGCGAAAACTATGGAAGTCTTGTTGTAGTCCGATGGCTGTGGATCGCCGTGCCCCATTAAGAGGAACCGCGTGTAATTGTACTGCTCGTCCTCAATCTCGTTCGCCACCAGGTCTAAGTCATAGAGCTCGCCAGCCAGCGTTGATGCGATGACGCCAACGCCGGGCTCCGGATTCCGCGACAGGTCTTGCGCGGCGCCAGCGGTATCAAACCAACCGACCGGTTCAATGCTGTTGCGTTTCAAATAGCGCTCGCATTGCATCAGCGCCTGCGGATGCGATCTCGCCTGCGTTATGTCCTTTAAGGTTGCGCCTTGATTGGCCAGCAAGGCATGATGCACATGCAGGATCACCTCGGCTTGTATGCGCACGTCATGGTCAAGCAGCAGCTCGTAGGCGCCGCTGACCGAACCGGAGAAGGCATTCTCGACAGGCAGCAGACTGAAGTCTACGGCGTTTGTCAGCAGCGCGTCAAAGAGATGATTAAAGTCCCGGCAGGGCAGTGTCTCGACATCATCGCCAAAATGCTGCCTGACTGCGATTTCCGAATTAGCGCCCGGAATACCCTGATACGCGACTTTTGGCATGCGAATTGCGCCCTCGTCAGTTACTGTGAGCGAATCTTAATCAACGAGCGCAGATAATTGAAGTCCTTACTTTTCTGCTGAACAGCGTAATATAAACGCCCTAGCGAATCGCCGGATGCGGCGCAAGTTAACAGCAGCCTAGTGTACCGCGACAAAAATTCCCGACATCCGTATAATTGATAGAAAGACCCAGTACACGAGGAGAACCCATGACAAACGAACCGCGTTTCGATCCGATGAAAGAGATCCAGAATGTGGGCGAACAGATTTCCAAAGAAGTCGAGAAACGCATCCGCGCCCTAACAAGCGGCCAAGACGGTCTGCAGCTTGACGTCTACGAGGCTGATGGCGATCTGCAAATCATTTCACAGCCGATCGATGGCTTGGTCAAAGACAGTATCGAAATCAGTCTTGAATCCAACATTCTGACGATCTCCGCGCGGTCTGAGCCTGAAGCGACGCCGACTGCGGCACGCTATCTTCTGCAGGAAAGGCGCTTTGGTCCGATAACAAGAGACGTGGAATTGTCGATCCCGGTTAAGGGACAGGAAGCGCGCGCCAAGGTAGACGGCGGCAACCGGCTGCTGATCACTTTGCCCATTGACGACAGCGTTTACGGCAATATCACGGTTACGCCGGTTGATTAACTCGACGGCGCATCATTGAGAGCGCGTCTTTTCTTGTGGAGCGCAAATCTAACTGCGGTCGAGGAATCGGGCTCTAGCTGTCTTCAATTCGAAATCGAAACTGCGCAGCATGTTTTCTTTCCGTTCGGCGTCCATTCGGCTTAGTTCAATTGCGCGGCGCGCCAACTGAACGAGCGTATCGGTCGTGATTCCGCATTCTTCATACGCCATGACGTATTCGTCAATCAACGTTCGCTGGTAAAGCGAAGGCTGGTCACAGGAGAGAACCACATCGGCCTTTCTTTCGAGCAGTTGCGGTAAATGGGCATGGGACGCATTCTTCGTTTGCCCGGTAGCCAAGGAGCGGGCAATTGACGCAACCAGCGGAATGTCGCTGTCCACCACTTGACTCAACACGCTCTCGTCTTCGGCGGCGCGCCATGAATTGATCAATCGATTGGGCTGAAGCTCCGCGAGCGCTTCGCCGATCCCGCCAGCGCCGAGACTTTCGCCGGCATCCACTACGGTATACAGATTCTTCTTGCGCGCGGTGGCGAAGGCCCGCCGAAACTGCCCTACCGACTGGAGTTCTTCGGCGCCTGAGAGACCAAACGCAACAACGTTGCCGGTACGGGCGGCGCTTCCACTAGCCCAGCGAGCAACATCATCGCTCGCCCGCGGATTGTCGCGGGGCACGCATAAGATCCATGACATATCGACGTTCCAAGCGCGCAATGCCCGATCCCGTCCGTCGTTGAGCGCATCAAGAAAGGTGTCAAAGTTCATTTGGGCGCTTCCAACAAACGCTGACGGCGCTACGGCGACTTCGGCGTAGCGCACATTCTGCTTGGATAAAGCAACGCCGATGTCGTAGACCGCAAGCGCGACGTCCTCTGGATACATGATCCAACTGCCGAATACCTTAGCCATCTCATCGATTCGCGCCGGGTCCGGTTTGTCGAGCAATTCCACCCAGCGCCCAAAATCATCCAATTGGTTCGGCACGCCATTCTGATTCGCGATTAGCAGCAGGCTTTCCTTGCGCAGCGCGCCTGTCAAGCGCAAATTAAGATCAACTTTCGGCAGCGCTTCTATGAAGTTGCGAAATGTCATGATTAATTCCATCTATGACGACGATATGGGAGAACCATCAAACTTGATTTGCCGGACAGCCCGCCCTTGCGACTGCGCCCGCGGCGATGCGCCCGCTCAGCTTCTGTCCAAATCCAGAAACGACTGCGCGCGCAAACGACCAAGCGCATCGCGGTATTCAGCTGATGCCTGAATCAAGGCAGAAAACAGCGGGTGCGGCCGATTGGGCCGGCTCAAAAACTCGGGATGAAACTGGCAGCCCAGCATAAATGGATGATCTTGTAGCTCAATCATCTCCACCAGGATTCCGTCTGGGCTCATGCCACTGAAACAGACACCGTTCGCCGCAAATAAATCACGATAATCGTTATTGAATTCAAAGCGATGGCGATGGCGCTCCATGACTTCGCCCGCGCCATAGGCTTGGGAAGCCAGCGAATTTGGCGCCATTACACAGGGATACTCGCCGAGCCGCATGGTTCCTCCCAAGTCCGCTATCGCGCGCTGCTCCAGCATCAGGTCAATAACCGGATGCGGCGTACTCACATCAAACTCGGTACTGTTGGCATCGTCAAGTCCCAGCGCGTTACGCGCATATTCGATGCACATCACTTGCATTCCCAGGCAGAGTCCAAGATAGGGCACTTTGTTCTCGCGCGCGTACTTGGCGGCGATAATTTTGCCTTCAATGCCGCGATAGCCGAATCCGCTTCCAACAATCATCCCGTCAAGCTCTTCGAGCTCGTCGATTCGCTTGCCTTTCTCAAGCTCGCCTGAATGAATCCAGCGTATTTCCACGTCCTGATTATGCTGAATGCCAGCGTGTACGATCGCCTCCTTCACTGACATATAGGCATCGTGCAATTCAACATATTTGCCAACGATAGCAATTCGGAGTCTGTCATTGGCAGAACGGCACTTGCTGACGATCTGCCGCCACTCGGTGAGATCTGGCGGGTCCGCCTTCAGCTTGAGACGATCCAAAATAAACTCTCCCAGACCAGTTTCTTCAATCATGAGCGGAACGGCATAGATGTTGTCGGCTGTTTCCAGCGGGATAACCGCATCTTCGTCAACATCGCAGAATAGAGCGATTTTGCTGATGATGTCTTCATTCACCGCGTGATCGGCGCGCGCGATTATGACATTCGGCTGAATGCCGATGCCGCGCAATTCACGGACGCTGTGTTGCGTCGGCTTGGTTTTTAGCTCATCAGTGGCGCCGATATGCGGCAAGAACGTAACGTGAACGTACAAGGAATCGTGACGTTTCAGCTCGGTGCGCAATTGTCGAAGCGCTTCCAGGAATGGCAAGCTTTCGATATCGCCGGCGGTTCCGCCTACTTCGACAATGACCACGTCGGCGCCGGTCTGTTTGCCAACGATTTTGATGCGGCGTTTGATCTCATTGGTGATATGCGGGACTACCTGAATGGTGCCGCCGAGATAATCGCCTTTTCTTTCTTTCTCAATCACCGTCAGGTATACTTGGCCCGCAGTAACATTGGAAAGGCGGCTCACGTTTTCGTCGACGAAGCGCTCGTAGTGGCCCAAATCCAGGTCGGTTTCGGCGCCATCCGAAGTTACAAAAACCTCGCCATGTTGATACGGGCTCATCGTACCTGGGTCGACGTTTAGATATGGGTCGAGCTTCTGAATGGCAACCTTGAGCCCGCGCGCCTTCAGTATTCGCCCGATCGCCGCCACCGTCAGCCCCTTGCCCACCGAACTGACAACACCGCCGGTGCAAAAGATATATTTGGGTTTAGAATTCACGTGTTCAACCTATCTCCATCGCCTTCGGCCCCTACTCAGAAGCCTTCCAACGGCGCCAACAAGGCTTACGCGTTTCCAGGTTTAAGCCATTGCTTCAGATCATGTACAGCTTCCTGCATGTCCAAAAGCACGAGCCCTAGCTTTGCGTCTTCGCTCGCAAGCGTTGCTAGCACCGCTCGTTCATCTACAGACATCAGCAAGACGTAGCCATCTTCTCCCTTGATATACACCTGCGTCAGATCTCCCCGGTCAAGATCTCTGGCGATGCGTTCGCCTAGCGCCAACATCGCGGCTGACATCGCCGCCATTCGCTCTTCAGCAATCGATTCGGGCAGCCAGGAGCTGATCATTAATCCTTCGACACTGATGACGGCAGCAGCCTCCAACTCCGGCGTCAATGATTGCAAGGCGCCTAGTCGCGCCCTGATTCGCTCAGCCTTCGTCGTATTCATGACCAAGCGCGGCTGAGGCGTCGACACATATCATTTGCAAATACCAACATTGTCTGACCACAGACTCATGATACTATCTGGTGGCGGCGGAATTACCGGTAGATTGCAGGTCGAAAGCCAAGGATTCGCCAAGCTGCCATATAGCAACTCACTGCATTCATTATACTTGCTATGCGTCCGACGGCAAGCTGTGGGCATGGCAAAAACTAGACTTGGGCAACACGCCCCATGTTTACAAGGGTGAATAGACTATACTAAAATTAATGAATTCGCATTACTTGGAATCCAGTGGATGAGCGAGCAAATAAGAACGACAAGCCAAGCCAACCAGGTTCGGCAGCCTGCCGCGCCTGTCAAAGAAGTATCCGAGCGGATCGCAAACAGCGTCGGGCAGATCATCTTGGGCAAGGACAACGAAGTCCGCCTGGCGATCCTGGGAATGCTCTGCCGCGGACATATCCTGCTGGAAGATATTCCAGGCGTCGGCAAAACCATGATGGCCAAATCGCTGGCGCGCGCTGTCGGCTGCACATTTAATCGCATCCAGTTCACGCCAGATATGCTGCCATCAGATATCACTGGCGTGTCGATATTCAATCCCAAAACACGCGAATTCGAGTTTCGACCTGGTCCTATCATGGCGCAGACCGTGCTCGCCGACGAAATTAACCGCGCGACGCCCAAGACCCAGTCGGCTTTGCTGGAAGCGATGGAAGAAGGGCAAATGACGGTTGATGGCGTCACCTATCGCCTTAGCAATCCTTTTCTGATCATGGCGACGCAAAACCCGATCGAATATGAAGGCACTTTTCCACTGCCGGAAGCTCAATTGGATCGCTTTCTGATTCGCATCCAGATGGGATACCCGCAGCCGCAGGACGAACTCAATATTCTCGTCTCGCAGCAGTATCAGCATCCGTTACAGAATCAACAGCAAGTCGTCACCTTGAAAGAGTTGCTCGCCGTACAGCAGCTCATCAAAGATGTCTATGTCGCCAAAGAAGTGCAGCAATACATCATAAATCTCATCACCGCATCGAGGCGCCACGGCGATGTCTACCTCGGCAGCAGCCCGCGCGGGTCGCTGGCGCTTTTCCGCACGGCACAGGCGCGCGCGGCGATGAGCGGCCGCGATTTTGTCATCCCCGACGATGTCAAAGCGCTCGCGGAAGTTACGCTGGCGCATCGCATCATTGTGGGTCCGGCGGCGCGACTAAAGAACATTACTTCACGCGCAATCGTGCAGGATATCCTGCAGTCGACGCCGGTTCCCGGCTCATCCGTGCGATAAGGACCCATGACCCACCGCCGCAACACGCTTTACATCCTGGCGATATTCAGCCTGCTTATCGCTCTGTTCACTGGGCGCGCAGATCTCTTCAACATCGCGTATCTGATCGCGGCGGTCATGGTCTTGTCCTTGGTTTGGACTTGGATCTCCTTACGCGGAATCGCGCTGCGCCGAACGACGCGAACGCGGAGATCACAAGTCGGCCGCGTTTTTCAGGAATCCTTTGGCATTCGCAAGACCGGCATTCTGCCCAAGCTCTGGCTAGAGATACGCGACCATTCGAATCTCCCGGGCCATCATGCCAGCCATGTCGTGCCAACACTGGTGGGCAATCGCGAATATATCTGGGAAGTGGAGACCGTATGCGCAGTACGCGGTGAGTTCCAGTTGGGACCAATGACCGTGGTGAGCGGCGATCCCTTCGGTCTATTCCATGCGCCGCGGCGGGTCGGCGCTACCGACCGGCTGATCGTGTATCCGATGACAGTCGAGATAAATCGGGTGATATTGCCGGTCGGCTTCCTTTCGGGCGGTGATGCCCAGCGACAGTTGACGCACCAGATCACCACCAACGCCAGCAGCATCCGTGATTACGTATCCGGCGACAGCATGAATCGGATCCACTGGCGGTCGACGGCGCGCACTGGCAACATAATGGTAAAAGAATTCGAGTTGGATCCGCTGGTGGATATATGGCTCTTTAATGATTTCTCTGCCAAGTCGCTCTGTGAAGATCCGGGCTTGCGCCGCCTTGATGGGGGCGGGCATATCATCCCTGGCAGCGCGCGCATCCCGCCATCAACAGAAGAGTATGGCGTCGTAATAGCGGCGTCACTGGCGAAGCACTTCCTGGACGATGAGCGGGTGGTCGGCTACGCCGCCTATACGCCTTATCGACAGGTGTTCCAGCCGGAACGCGGCAATCGACAGTTGACTCGGATCCTGGAAGCGCTGGCGTCGGCGCGCAGCGCCTCGAATCATACATTGCAAGATGTTCTTTCTTTGGAGACTCACCTCTTCACCCGCGGCGCAACCCTGATGATTATCACATCATCAGTCGATCAGGACTGGATCAACGAGGCGCAAGTATTGCAGCGGCGCGGTATTCGCATGATATGCGTTTACGTTAATCCGCAGACATTCAGCGCCGATCGGGACTCAAAGTCTGTACGCGGCATGTTGCAGTTGGCGAAGATCCCGACAATCACGATAAGCAAAGACGATGATCTATCCGCTGCGCTTGAGCAGCGGCCCGTGTGAGCGATATGCGAGGAAAGACAGATCGATGGCAAATTTATTCGACGCAATAGTGATTGGCGCCGGAGCGATGGGCAGCGCCGCCGCCTATTACTTGTCCAGGCGAGGACAACGCGTTCTCCTGCTGGAGCAGTTTGAATTGGATCATCGCAAGGGCAGCTCCTACGGCTACTCGCGCATAATCCGTTATTCCTATGACCATCCTGAATATGTCGAGCTAATGAAGGATACCTTTCCCCTTTGGTTCGCGCTCGAAGAAGAACTCGGCGAAAAGCTCTACTTCAAAACGGGTGGCATCGATTTTGGTCCGGCCGATGACGAAAGGCTGCGAGCGACCATAAATGCCGTGCGGTCCAGCAGCATCAACCACGAACTCCTGGACGAAGACGAGGCGATTCAACGTTTTCCTCAATTTCGATTTGGGGAAGTATTCCGCATCCTTTATCAGCCGGATAGCGGCTACATCGCAGCTTCCAAAGCAGTGCGCGGGCACCTCGCGCTGGCGCGAAAGCTTGGCGCCGTGATCGCGGAAAACTCAACTGTAACAGACATTAAGATTCAGACTGACAGCGTTGAAGTTGTAGTTGAGCGCGAGCGCTTTTGCGCCGCTAATCTGATCATCACAGTCGGTTCTTGGGCGAAGTCTATTTTGCGCGAGACCGGTCTTGAACTCCCACTGACGGTCTTGCGCTGTCAACTTAATTTCATGGCGCCGGCAAACATGACCCTTTACGAATCGGAACGTTGCCCGGTTTGGATCGCCCACGTTAGCAATCGCTTTCCAGAAACGCTTTACGGCATTCCGTCACATGAAGGCTCGGGCTTCAAAGCCGCCTTTCATGGTGGAGCGGCAGGGCGACGCCTGTCCGAAATCGACTACTCGCCCGACGCAAGCAACATAGAGGCGCTGCGGCCATTCTTGCGAGCGCATATTCCAGGCCTTGCCAGAGCGCCGACGCGCGAAAGCAGAATCTGCCTTTATACGCAGACGCCTGACGAGCATTTCATCGTCGATGCCCATCCCGGACACAAGCACGTGGTGATTGGGGCAGGATTCAGCGGGCACGGTTTTAAGTTCAGCACCATGGTGGGCAAGATGCTCGCCGACATCGCGCTGAATGGCAAAACGCCTCATAACGACCGGCTGTTTAAGGTCAGTCGCTTCTTGAATTGATCGTCCACCAGCCATAATCGCCGACTTTACTGAATGCATTCGCGCGCAGCAAATCAACCGCATGTATAGCATCGCTTGGAATCACCGCGCCGATCGTGGACACTTCGCTTTGCGACGCCTTCCACAGCGCATCATCGATTGCTTCTTGGCTTAGCTCGCCTTCCAGCCAGATCCCGCTGTAATTCAGCGTCTCAACCGGTATGAGATAAGCCGCATGATTCCGCTGCTGGCAGACGACCGGGCGCGGAACCGTGACGAAAAGCCGGCATGTGCCCGGTGGCGCCGTGAAGCCATGACGACGGCACAGGCGCTGCATTGACCCGTTGCTGCTGCGAACAAGCGCGCGTATGAGCGCTGGCTTGCTTTCTTTGGCGGCGCCGAGACTTGCCTCAACCAGGCGGCCGCCGACGCCATGCCCCCGCGCACCTGGAGCTACCGCCAAGAGATCAAGCTCAAAGCGGCGGCTTCCGATCAGATCCGACGTAAAGAAACTGCTGGCGAATCCAACGATCGCCTCATCTGTTTTCGCTACAAATGTTAATCCCCCGTCCAAGAACTTGCGAACACGCGGTGAATCCGCCTCAATTTGCATCGCCAGCGCCTCCGCTGCTAGCGATGCGATTGCGCCCGCATCTTCGGGCGTCGCGCGACCAATCATTACCTTCATTGATTTTTCTCTTTCGACGACACATAATGAATCGCTGATTCGGGCCGGAGTATCTAGCATCCGCGAGGCTGAATTTGTCAATTGCAGGCGCCGCAAACCCCTCCTCAACGCTGAGAAAACGATATCTGTATTTGATCGCCTTCGTCAGTGGCATGACAACCCTGGCGATCGAACTGTCGGCTTCTCGCTTGCTCGGCAGTGTCTTCGGCAATAGCAATCTGGTCTGGGCCAATGTCATCGGACTGATGCTGCTTTATCTGACTGCCGGTTACTTCCTTGGTGGTCGTCTGGCTGACCGTTTCCCGCGCGAAGATCTGCTGCTCAAGCTCATCATGTGGGCGGCTTTCTTATGCGGGCTGATTCCACTCCTCGCTCGCCCCATCATATCACGAGCGGCTCAGGCTGTATTTGGCGCGGAAGCGGCGCTGGCTTTGGGATCGTTCATCGTCATTCTGATCCTGTTTTCCGTGCCGGTGACGCTGCTGGGAACTGTCTCGCCATTTGTGATCCGACTGGCGGTAACAGACATCGCCTTTAGCGGCCGGGTCGCGGGCCAGGTGTATGCAATCAGTACTCTTGGCAGCATACTAGGCGCCTTTCTGCCTGTGCTCCTTACCATTCCACAAATTGGTACGACTCGCACATTCTTGTTATTCGCCGGTATTCTATATGCAGTGGCGTTCGCGGCGCACTTGAGAAGCAATGCGCGCGCAGCCTTGCCCTATGTATGTATGCCGATTCTGTTGGGCTTACTCGTCGGAACTGCAACAGGAAGTCCCTTGCGTCAGCCGGCGCAGGACGCCAACTTAGTATACGAGGGTGAAAGCGCCTACAACTACATCCAGGTGCAGGAAGATTCGGCCGGATATCGCTATCTTTACCTCAACGAAGGTCAAGGCGTCCACAGTCAATGGCACGAGAGCGAGATATTTTACGGCGCGACCTGGGATTATTTCTTGGCGGCGCCCTACTTCAACAATGCGCCTTATCGCGCCGACCAAGTGAAATCCATGCTGCTGATTGGCTTGGCGGCCGGCACGATTCCTCGACAGCACACGTCAGTCTACAGCCATATTCGGATCGACGGGATAGAACTGGATCCGGAAATCGTCGAGGTAGGCGCGCGATACTTCGACATGAATGCCGAAGCCATGCCGCAGCTCAATACGCATTTGGGCGATGGACGATTTATTCTCAACCAGATGGCGCGTGATTATACGGTAATCGCCGTCGATGCCTACCGGCCGCCTTACATTCCCTGGCATCTCACCACAGTCGAGTTTTTCACCGAAGTAAAAAACCGCCTCAGCGAAGAAGGGGTCGTCTCCATCAATGTGGGACGGACGGATACCGACCGCCGGCTGGTGGATGCGCTTTCGCATACCCTGCTTGCTGTTTTTCCCAACGTCCACGCGATAGATGTGCCACAGTCGTTTAATACGATTCTTGTCGCGACGCTTCGTCCGACAGCGGCGGACAACCTGCGCGCAAACCTCAACTACCCGGTTGACTCCGTCAATCCAGTTCTATATGAAATCATGGCAATGGCGGCGGACAATATTGTGCCGCTTGGCGAGAGCCACATCCTCTTCACCGATGACCGCGCGCCGGTCGAAATGCTGGTCGATTCCATCGTGCTGGACTTTTTGCTGGCTGGACGGGCGGAGGAATTTCGATTGGACGATGACTGACCGGCGATTCCTTCTTTTCATCGTACGCTTCTATTTTGCGCTTGCTGTGCCATTTCTCTTGGCCAGCGCGGGCGCTCGACTGTTATTGAGCGAGCAGTTTCTGCAGCTCGCATATCAGCGGCCGAGCTTCCCCAGTGACATCTACGGATTTACATTGGAAGATCGCCTTCTATATGGACCCATTGCCATCGGCTACCTTTTTGATGGCGATCCGATTGAAAGTCTGGCCGCATTGCGCCTGCCGGGCGACAGATGCTGGAATATCGAAGCCGGCGCGGCCGATTGCGCGCTGTTTAGCAATCGCGAATTGCGTCACATGGCTGACGTAAAGCAAATTACAAAAACCATATTTGCGTTAGCGGCTGTTCTTTTGGCTATTGGCGCCGCCTTGGTATTAGCCAGCAGATACAGCGCGCGTTTGCAATCCGACATTCGCCTTGGCTTACGACGAGGCTGCCTGCTCACAATGTTCTCCCTGCTCTGCCTGGCGGTTCTATCCGCAGCTTCCTGGGATCGGGCATTTGAAATCTTTCACGAGCTTTTCTTTGCCGAGGGAACTTGGCGCTTTCCTTTCTCTGACAGCCTGATTCGCCTGTACCCGGAACAACTCTTTGTTGAAGCCGCTTTTGCCCTCGCCGCGTTCACATTCGTCCTCGCGGGGCTGATCCTCATGCTGCTGGCAATCTCCGAAAGGCGGTTTCGGCCGAGAGTCTGAAGCATTGCGTTGGCCGCTCTTCGCGCATCGAGCGTTTTACGCGACAAAGTTGCGCCTATTGTTGTGAAAGAACAGCGAATGTGTTACCTTCGTTCAATTGCAGGGTTTCAGCGGCAAAGGATAATGATTTGCCGTAAGTCCTGGTTGATGCGCTCGTTTCACCTTTGACCTGCGCCATATCTGAATCCCGACCGCCGATACCCGCCACTTCAATGTACATAACTCAGAGGTAGCGCTTGCCAGTCTCCAGACCGGAATCAACATCGACTATAACGCGGCGCCAGTTCTTGCAATGGGGAGCGGGCGCGTCGCTGGCGACTGTCCTCGGCTTGAAAGCGCATTCTTCCGATGCCAGCGACGTACTGGTCATCCGCCAGGTTCGCACCGAACAGCGCAAGGTTTGCCTCACCTACGATGATCTTTGGAGCGAATATTATACCCTGCGCATCGGACGCGAATACCAGCGGCGCAATGTTCGCTTGACGCTATTTCCCGCCGGACGCGCAGTACTCAACAATCTAGAGCGACCGAACCCGGGCTATGAAAACTTGTATCCGCGCTTGCGCGATATGGGGCATGAATTTGGCTGTCACCTCTTTACGCACCGCGTCATCACAGACATGAGCCTCCAGCAGCTAATCGACGAAGAGATGGAACCAACGCTGCGCGTGATGCGGCGCGCGCTCGGATCCCAATTTCGGCCGATCGGCATCCGTCCGCCCTACGGTCACGTCACCGATGCGCTGAAGGAACTCTCGGCACGCTATAGCATGCCGCTGATTCTATGGGGCTTAGATTCGCAGGACGCGATTTGCGCCAAGCGAAACGAGGACAAAACCTGCGAATGCAAATCCCAAGCGAGTTACGATTCGTACGCGCGCGTCTGGGGTCCGAATTTGAAGGATGGCGTTTGCGCCGAGCAGCAATGTCCCGAAGTCTGCGTAGACACAATTTTGAAGAACTATAGAGGCTACCTGCGTCCGGGCACCATCATCCTCCACCACACAGTCAAGTCGGCGCTGCTTGCGATTGAACCTAGTCTCAACCTGCTTCGCAACTGGAATATGCAGCCGGTCCGGCTGTCTGAGTTGCTGGCTTTCGCGAATTGAAAGACGGCGGACTCTGCTCACAGGGGCATCGTATTATCGCTGTCGCCACTCATCGTCGCGGCCGGCCAAGCATTACATTTTCGCGACAGCATAATATACGGCCAGCATATGCGCGCGAGCGCTCCCGCAAGTGTCTCGATGTCGCTATTCAGCATTCTATTCTTGCGCGCTCTGTACTAAGCTTTCAGCAAAATTGTCAGACGCGATCGCATGGCGATGAAGGAGAGGAAGAAATGACGATTCGAGTCGGCATCAACGGATTTGGACGAATCGGCCGGCAGGTACTGAAAGCGATCCGCGAATACTACGCCGACGACATAGATGTGATCGCCTTCAACGATCTTGGCGATTTGAATACGATGGCGCATCTCTTCCGTTATGACTCAAATTACGGCGTCTACCCAGGCGCCGTCGAGGCGACTGACGGCGCTCTGGTGGTAGACGGTGACGAAATCAAAGCACTCTCGGAGCGCGACCCGGCGCAATTGCCCTGGGGCGAATTGGGAGTGGATGTCGTCATTGAGAGCACCGGCATCTTTCGCGACAAAGCCAGCGCCTCGAAGCATATCGATGCAGGCGCTAAAAAGGTCATAATCTCGGCGCCAGCCAAGAACGAGGACATTACGATTGTGCTCGGCGTCAATCAGGACTGGTATGATTCCGACTCGCATCATGTGCTGTCGAACGCGTCTTGCACCACCAATTGTCTTGCGCCGGCCGCCAAAGTCGTCAATGACGCTTTTGGCATTCAGCAAGGATTCATGACCACAATCCACAGCTATACCAATGACCAAATGATCCTGGACTTGCCGCATAGCGACTTGCGTCGAGCGCGAGCGGCGGCCGTAAACATGATCCCAACGAGTACAGGCGCGGCGCAAGCGGTTGCCCTTGTCGTGCCAGAGCTGAAGGGCAAGTTCGACGGCATGGCGGTTCGCGTGCCGACGCCGACCGGCTCGCTGGTGGATTTCGTCGCCTCGGTGGACCGCGCACCGGATAAATCTGAACTGATCGACGCGTTTGAAGAAGCTTCCGCCGGTCCCATGCGTGGCTACCTCAATGTATCACACGAGCCGCTCGTTTCGACCGATTATATCGGCAATCCGCATTCCAGCGTCATTGATGCCCTGGCAACGGATGTGGCAGGCAACCTGGTGAAAGTCATCACCTGGTATGACAACGAGTGGGGTTACTCTTGTCGGACGGCCGATCTGACGAAGTTTGTTGGCGACCGTCTATAGCCAATATCGGCGAGTCAAGCATTAGGCGGGGAGCTCCTCGCCTTTTTGCGTTAAAGGGAGCCGACTCATGGACAAATTGACCGTTCGCGATGTGGACCTATGCGGAAAACGCGTGCTGGTTCGCGTCGATTTCAATGTGCCGCTGGACGGCGATACCATCACGGACACGACGCGCATTCGCGCCTCCTTGCCCACGCTGAGGCATATTCTGAGTTGCAAACCGCAAGCGCTCATCCTGCTGTCGCATCTCGGGCGACCAAAAGGTGAGCATGTGCCAGCCATGTCGCTGGCGCCGGTCGCGCCGGTCCTCGCTCAGCTGCTTGGAGACAATGTCGCCTTCTCTCCGGACTGCATTGGAACCGAAAGCGAAAGCGCCATCAATGCCTTGCCAACTGGCGGCGTGATCTTGCTGGAGAATACGCGGTTTCATCGCGGAGAAACCAGCAACAATCCGACGTTCGCCGCGAAACTGGCGCAACACGGCGACATCTTTATCAATGACGCCTTTGGAACGGCGCATCGCGCCCATGCGTCCAACGTTGGTGTGGCGGCGCATTTGCTCGCCGTCGCGGGCCTGCTGCTGGAAAACGAAATAAACTATCTGGCCACCGCCCTTGAGGACCCGAAGCGGCCCTTCGTGGCTATTTTGGGCGGCGCGAAAGTCTCCGGCAAGATCGACGTCATCGACGCGCTCTTGGGCAAGGTCGATAGACTGCTGGTCGGCGGTGGCATGGCGAACACCTTCTTCGCTGCGCAAGGCCGCGAAATGGCCGATTCGCTAGTGGAAACGGAGGCGCTGGATATCGCGCGCCGCATACTGAATACGGCCGGCGCCAAGCTAGTCCTGCCGCTGGATCAGCGAATTGCCGACTCATTCAGCAATGATGCCGCTCAACAGCTAGCGCCAGCCACTTCCGATGTGCCCGCCCGCTGGCAATCGCTCGATATCGGTCCGCGGACGATTGACAGGTTTGCGCAAGAGATTGCTAGCGCAAAGACCGTTGTGTGGAACGGACCGATGGGTGTGTTTGAAATGCCGAATTTCGCTCTGGGCACCGTTGGTGTGGCGCGAGCGCTCGCCGAGGCGACGGCGCAGGGCGCAACCACAATCATTGGCGGCGGTGATTCGGCGGCGGCGGTCGAACAAGCTGGCCTGGCGCCGCAAATGTCTCACATATCCACCGGCGGCGGCGCCAGCCTTGAACTGCTTGAAGGCAAAGCGCTACCGGGCATTGAAGCTATTGCGGAGCATTAGGCGCAGCAATCCGAATACCAAGCGAGGTCACCGCAAGCTGTTGGCGCATTTGGCGCAAACGGTGTAGAAATGAAACAGGGTCCCACTTCACATGAGGAGCAAGTAATGGCGAGAAAGCCAGTAATCGCGGGCAACTGGAAGATGAACAAGACGCCGGATGAAGCGGTCGCCTTCGTCCGCGAATTGACGCCGATGATCGGCGAATTCGACGATGTTGAGCGGGTTGTCGCGCCTACGTTCCTCGCGCTTGCTGCGGTCGCTGCGGAACTGCGCGGGTCGTCTGTCAAAGCGGCGTCGCAGGATGCCCATTGGGAAACGAGCGGCGCATACACGTCGCAGGTTTCAGCTTCGATGCTGGCGCCTCATGTGGATTACGCGATCATTGGTCATTCGGAGTGTCGAGCGTTTCTAAACGAAACTGATGAGAATGTGAACCGGAAAGCAAAGGCGATTCTGGCTGCCGGCTTGAAACCGATCGTCGCCGTTGGCGAAAGCCTGGAGCAAAACGAAGCGGGCGAAACCGTGCCCTTCGTTCGCTCCCAAGTTAGAGCGGCGCTGGATGGTCTTGCGCCCGACGACATGTCAAGAGTGGTAATCGCTTATGAGCCGATTTGGGCGATCGGCACTGGCAGGAGCGCAAGTGGAGAAATCGCGGACGACATCATTAAGACGGCCGTGCGAGATACCGTATCCGAGCTTTTCGGAATGGACGCCGCGGAAGAGGTTCGCATTCAGTATGGCGGCAGCGTAAAACCCGAAAATATGGAAGAGTTCATGGCGCAGCCAAATATCGACGGCGCCTTGGTTGGCGGGGCTTCGCTCGTCGCCAATGACTTTGCGGCACTGATTGAAATTGCATCGCGTGTGAAAGGACGCCGATCTGCGAACGCTTGATTTTCTCGCGTTAGTCTGCGCTCTGGGGCTTTTGATCGCATTATTCCGCCAGATTGAGCGCTGGCTGCATCAGCATATATTCAAAGTCGGCTGGTTGATCACAAACAACTTTCAGACCACCACCATTCTCTATTACATTCTCTTTCTGCCAGGCATACTGCTGCATGAATTAACTGTATGGTTGATCGCCGGGCTGATCGGCGTGCGCGCCGATCGCGCAGTGGACTTCCCCGAGCGGCAGGAAATTGGCGAATTGCGCCTGAACTTCATCCGCGTATCGCCGCAAGCGGGCAATCTTCGATATGCGCTGATCAGACTTGCGCCGCTGATCGCCGGTATGGTCTGCCTATGGGCGATTGCCGCGCATATCTTTCGCCTGCAGGAGGCCGCCATTCTCTCGCCAGCGGGATCCATTGATGAGCTGGCGCGCGCCGTCACCCGCCTCACTGGAACAGCTGACTTTTGGCTCTGGTTCTACCTGGCATTTACCGTAGCCAACACGATGGTTCCCAGCCAGAACACCCGGCTGAGCGCCCGGCGCAAGAGCGTCTTGATTCTGGCGCTGGCCGCATCGCTCTTGTTCGCCTGGCGGGTCGGCGGCGCAATTGAGGTTGCCATCGCGCGCGGAGTCGAGATCTTGGTCGGCAGCCTCATCCTGGTGGCACTGCAGGTCATTCTTATTGATGTCGTTGTCGTGCTTGGATTAGGCGCCCTGGAATCATTAATCGAGCGCTTGACTGGCAAAAGCGCCACCTTCGCCGACGGCAAAATGATCACGATGTCGCGGCAGGAAGCGCACGAACACAAGCGTGTACAGACGCGGAAGAGACTGGCGGCTCGTAAACAACAGCAGCCGGAAAGCAAGCGCGCTGAAATCATCCGCTCAGTTTATGACTTGAAGCTGCCGATTCCAGGTCCACCCGGCAGAGAACCAGTCAGCCGCAGCATCGTCGCGGTATTGAACATTAATGACAGCGATGTGGATGCGTCGCCATATTCCGAATCCCTTGCGCATGCCCCGGGCTCGACGCCGCGATCGACCGTTTCGCTTGAGCAATCGGCGCCGGTTCAACTAAATACCGCTGAACGCAGAATTGATGATAGGACAACGACGGAGAATGAAGATCTATCGTCTGCCGCTCACCCGCCAGCCGCCGCAACTGGCAGACCAGTGGACGATCCGCTTGCGCCGTTCAGCCGCCCATTCGCAAGGGCTTCGTCCGGTCGACATGCTGACGATGACATGACCGACCAAGGCGACAAGCGAGCAAGCGGAGAGTTTTTCCCGCGCCCCTTTTCGATGAAGACCCGCTCTTTTGGCGAACCGGATACGGCGGATATCTCGCCAGCAAATTCAGACCGGGTATCGGCAAGTGATAGCGAAGGCGAGGGACGCGACGTGCAGCCGCGCGTCCGGGCCAGAAGGACACGTCCAGCGCCGAAACCGTCCGCGAGCGGCGCGAACGATGATAGCGCATCGACTCTGTCCAGAGACGACGAACTCACCTATGAGCCGCTCGATGATGAGGAAGTCTTTGCCGACGACGAAGATCAATACGACGATACGCCGCCGTCATCGTGAAGCGCCGAAATTCGTCCGACAGCGATGAAGCCAATCGCGATGCATATCAGCATGAAGGCGAAGGCGATGAACTTGAACATCTGACTGGTGGTCACCAGCGTAAGAAATCCAAAAAATGCGCAAATCGAATAGTAGGCAAGCGCGATCTGCCTTGGCGTGAAGATTCCGCTGTCAAGCAGACGGAAGTGCAGATGACCGCGGTCTCCGCGAAAAGGATTGTTCCCGTGACGAACGCGGTTGACGATTTGCCAGCCCAAGTCCATCAGCGGCAAACCCATCACCAAAAGGATCGTCGCCATCTTCGCGCCGCCAATGATGCTCAACGTGCCGAGCAGATAGCCCAGAAACCAGGCGCTTCCGCCCATATATACACGAGCCGGATAAAAGTTATGCAAAAGAAAACCAACAAGCGCGCCGCTTAACGCCAAGGGCAGCAAGCTGACGCTCGTCTGCGGCGGCTCCTGCCGATAAGCGCTGTTGAGAAATAGGACAAGCGCGGCGATCAGCGCGACGCCGCCAGCCAGCCCATCCGAACCGTCGACTAGATTGACCGTATTCATCATCAGCACCAACCAGAACATGGTCAGCGCGACAGTCACGATAGGCGACCATTCTCCGGTTTGCAGGCCGGTTATAGGATTATTGAAGAAGGCGATAAAGATTTGAAAGATGATGGCAATCGCCGAAGTAAGTATTTGTCCAAGAAAGATCTGAAACCAATTCAAGCCGAAAATATCGTCGATTACGCCGAGGACGAAGATCACCGTTCCGCCGAGGATCAACCCGCTCAAACGAACGATTTCAAAGGGATCGCCCCGCTCTATAGGTATGAACTGCGCCAGGATGATGGCAACGGTAAAACCGACGAATATCGCCAAGCCGCCGAGCTTTGGCATGGCGATGCGCTCTTGGCGGCGGCCGCCGGGCACCGACGTTATGCCAAAGCGGAAGCTAAGATAGCGCGCTAACGGAACCGCCAGCAAAGCGGTCGACAAAGCGACATTGAATACGATGACAAAGGCGTAAAGGCGCAACATCAGGTGCCAAACATACGATCGCCGGCATCGCCCAAGCCGGGAACAATAAAACCAATATCGTTCAGCCGTTCGTCCAATTCCGCAATATGTATGGGCACATTGGGATGAGCGGCGGATAGCGCTTCCACGCCCTCGGGCGCGGCCAATATGCCCAGATATTTAATGCGCTGAGCGCCCCAGCGCTTCAGAATATCGACCGTCGCAATGGCGGAGCCGCCGGTAGCCAGCATCGGGTCAAGCACGAGACAGACTTGCACCGTCGGCGCAGCTGGCAGCTTGTTGTAATATTCAACGGGTCGCAGGGTCGCTTCATCGCGATACAAGCCAATATGCCAGACTTGCACCGTCGGCAGCAATTCCTGGATGCCGTCCACAAGCCCCAGTCCGGCGCGCATGATTGGCACCAGACCGATAACTTCACTCGCCTCCCAGCCATTCGCTTCGCCCATCGGCGTATTGACCATCGTGGGCTTCAACTGTAGATCCTGCGTCGCTTCGTAACATAGCAAAAGCGCCAGCTCGCGCACGAGTTCGCGAAACTTGCGATGGTCGGTGGCTGTGTCCCTCAGCAAAGTTAATTTATGCTTTACAAGCGGGTGGGATGAAACATGTAATCGCATGAGCGTCCTGTCTGATTGGCGCAACCTTGGATGCGGCATATTGTGCCCCTGATTCTATAAAGCAAGCATTGAAACCGCAATCCGCTCGTCTATACTCACCTGCAATCGTAGCGGAATCGACAGCGCGTTCAATGAGCGAAGACGGGCGTTTCGTCAGCGGCCGACCCAGGAAATCCGATCGAGACAATATTGCGCTGCGTCCAGAGCGCTTGGCCGACATGTTTGGTCAAGACCGGGTGCGCGAGAATCTGAGCATCATCATTGAAGCGGCCGCCGCCCGCAACGAACCCATCGATCACGTCCTTTTCTATGGACCGCCGGGCTTGGGGAAGACGTCGCTCGCCTATGTGATCGCCAATGAAGTCAAAGCCAATATCCGCGTTACCGCTGGACCGGCGATTGAACGCGCCGGCGACCTCGCCGCCATCCTCACTCACCTGAAAAAAGGCGATATCTTATTCATTGATGAAGTCCATCGACTGGGAAAAGCGGTCGAAGAGATCCTCTACCCGGCGATGGAAGACTTTGTGCTCGATATCGTCATCGGCAAGGGACCGGCGGCGAAGACTCTTCGGCTCAACTTGCCCCGTTTCACCGTGATAGGCGCGACCACCCGTCTGGCGCTACTGGCCTCGCCCTTGCGCGATCGCTTCGGGGCTCGATTTCGGCTCGATTTCTATGACCCTGCCGCCATAGAGCGCATCGTCACGCGGGCGGCGCTGATGCTCAATGTCGAGATCAGATCGGAAGCGGCGGCAGAGATTGCCCGACGGGCGCGTGGCACGCCCCGCGTTGGCTTGCGTCTTTTGCGCCGCGTGCGAGATTTCGCCGAAGCGCGCGCGGATGGCGTGATTACGGCGCCGGTCACACAGCAAGCGCTCGAATTGATGGAGATCGATCATCTTGGCCTCGATGATGTGGACCGGCGCATCCTCTCGACGATTATCGAGAAGTTCGGCGGCGGACCCGTCGGGCTTGACACAATCGGCGCCGCCATCAGCGAAGATAGCGCCACGATAATGGACGTCTACGAGCCCTACCTGATTCAACTAGGCTTTATCGACCGAACGCCGCGCGGACGCGCCTGCACCGAACACGCATACCATCACCTTGGCATTGACTTCCCCGAAGAACCAACCGCGGGCCAGCAGCGCCTGATATGAATGTCGCCGACTTCGATTACGATTTGCCGGCGCGCTATATTGCCCAGACGCCAGTCGAACCACGAGACTCGGCCAAACTGCTTAGGCTCGATCGTGACTCTGGCGTCATCGCGCACCATATTTTCTCCGACATCGTCGACTTGCTTGCGGCCGACGATGTACTCGTGATCAACAAAACCCGCGTGATACCGGCTCGTCTGCGCGCAGTAAAGGCGGATACCGGCGGCAAGGTGGAAATCCTCCTGCT
This sequence comes from Anaerolineae bacterium, assembly GCA_022821805.1. GTDB lineage: Bacteria > Chloroflexota > Anaerolineae > Aggregatilineales > Phototrophicaceae > UBA6055. The sequence continues at coordinate 169,215 of JAJECX010000044.1, read as the reverse complement.
GAAGCAGCTCACCGAGCGGCGCTGGGAGGCATTGGTAGGCGGCAGAAATGTGCGAGTTGGCATGCGCCTGACGATTCCTGGCACAGATATAAACTGTGCAGTTGTCGAGCAAATGGAATTGTCGCGGCGAGTCGTCGAGTTTGGTCAGCCCATGCGCGAATTCCTTAACAAAGGTGGCGAAATGCCGCTTCCACCTTATATCAATCAGGCTTTATCCGACAGCGAACGGTACCAGACCGTCTACAGCGAAATCGACGGATCGGCTGCGGCGCCAACCGCGGGGCTGCATTTTACGCCGGAGCTGCTCGGCAGACTGCGGCGCAAAGGCGTCAGGCTGGCAGCCTGCGTTTTGCATATAGGCTTGGATACCTTTCAGCCGGTCACCGTCGAGCGGGTTTGTGATCACAGAATCCATAGTGAATATGCGCTTCTCGATCTACGCAATGCCGGGATTGTCAATGCCGCCAAGCAGGCCGGTGGACGCATCGTCGCGGTGGGCACGACCTCCGCGCGCGCTTTGGAAACCGCCGCTATATTGAATGCCGGCGGCGACCCAAGCCAACCCCGCGCTCATGAGGAAACCGGCCGAGGTCAAAAGGTGGCGGCATTTGAAACCAATACAAGCCTGTTTATCTATCCTGGCTATAAATGGCGCGCTGTCGACGCGATGATCACCAATTTTCATCTGCCGCGTTCAACGCTGCTGATGATGCTCAGCTCCTTTGTCGGACGCAAGCGCCTGCTTGATGCTTATGAAACGGCAAAACACATGAATTACCGTTTCTACTCATTCGGCGACGCGATGTTCATCACCTGATTTCGGCGCTGGCGATGAAGCCTAAACTCCCGCTTGACTGAACACAGACAAATGCTATACAATTGCTGCCGCCCTGCGGGATTATGTGGGGCATTTTAGTGTAGAGCCAATTTTCCCCGTTGACGGAGCCGTTGCCGGCATCTGCTGCGGAGAACCGAAGTGAAGGTTGGGGTAGCGAATCATGTATGCGATCATCCGAAGTGGCGGCAAGCAGTATCGAGCGGAGGTCGGCGCAACGGTCGATGTAGACCGTCTGCCGAAGGAAGTCGGCGAAACCCTAGAGATCTCGGACGTACTACTCGTCGCCGACGGCGACGATACCCGCATCGGTCAGCCGAGGGTAGAAGGCGCTACTGTAACGGCGACCGTAGTCGAGCAGTTTCGCGGCAAGAAGATCATCGTCTACAAATATCGCCAGCGCACGAATTATCGCCGCAAGCAGGGCCATCGGCAGTATTACACACGGCTCCGCATAGAAGATATCAAGCTCTAATCTCGGCTTCAGGAGGCAATTCGAAATGGCACACAAAAAGGGCGGCGGATCGTCCAGCAACGGACGCGACAGCAATTCGAAACGGCTCGGCGTAAAGAATTACGGTGGCGAGTATGTCATCCCTGGGAATATCATCGTGCGACAGCGCGGTAGCAAGTTTCATCCGGGCGAAGGCGTTGGAATGGGCAAAGACTACACGATCTTCGCCACCCGCGCCGGATTTGTGACTTTCGAAAAGATGCGCGGTCGCCGCGGTCAGAAACGGATATCGGTACACGATTCGCATGAAAAGACCGGGCAGTCTCTCAACTGAATTAGCGGCATAAGTCATTTGCGCTACTCGTTTGAGCCGCAAATGCGCGGAGGACAAGATGAAAGAAGGCATCCACCCTTTTTGGCATGAGACGCCCGTGCGCTGCATGTCTTGTGGCACAACCTGGACGACCGGCTCCACTGTCGAATCACTGACGGTTGAGATCTGCTCGAACTGTCATCCGTTCTACACGGGTGAGCAGCGCATCGTCGATACCGAGGGGCGCGTCGACAAGTTCATGAAGCGCTTGCAGCAGCGCGACGAGATTCGCACTGCGCTAGAAGACGCTGCAGCCGAGCGTACACCCCTCGATTTGCCGATCACGGAACTCGATATTGGAGCTCGTTATAGCAACATCCTGGAAGAAAATGGCATCATGATCGTCTCCGATGTGCTTGATCGCCTGGGCGATGAGGACGACGAGAATAGTATTCTGTCGATCCAGGGAATCGGACGCAAAGTCGTCAGCGACATGAAGAAAAACTTGCGCGCGCGCGGCTATCAACTCAGCAACTGAAACAGCAGCCGCATCGCTATTGAATAGTCAGGTGTCTTCGCCGGCGGTTCTGTTTTCACACTTGCGATCCAACATGCGCAGGCTTCAATGCGCAATCTTCTGATTTCATTTGGGTCCTTGAATCCATGAAGCACCACTTCGGTCGCATTGAAGTTATTTGCGGCAGCATGTTTTGCGGCAAGACTGAAGAACTCATCCGCCGTGTGCGCCGCGCCATCATCGCCCGGCAAAAGGTCGAGGTCTTCAAGCCCGAAATCGATGACCGCTACGGTATACAGCGCATTACCAGCCACACTGGACAATCGGTAGAAGCCATTCCGGTGAAGGCTGCCGGCGAAATCCTTGAGTTAGCGAACGGCGAAACAACCGTAGTCGCCATAGACGAAGCGCAGTTCTTCGACGATGGCATCGTCCGCGTAGCGCAATGTCTGGCGGACGAATTCAATATTCGCGTGATCATCGCCGGGCTGGATACCGATTTCCGCGGCGAGCCCTTTGGCGCCATGCCGCACCTTTTGAGCATTGCCGAAGAAGTAATCAAGCTGCAAGCGATATGTGTCGTTTGCGGTGAATCCGCCAGCCGAACGCAACGCCTAGTTAATGGCAGACCGGCTGCGAGGGATGATCCGATCATTCTGGTGGGCGCGCAAGAATCTTACGAGGCGCGCTGTCGCCAGCATCACGAAGTATTGCCCGCAAGCGAATAAACGCCCGCGCTCGGAGTCTCACAACCTCATCCAAAATCCGAATTCATTTGACAGGCTTTCGCTGGCTTCAGGCTAACAAACCGGGAATTTCTTCTGGATTTGCCGCGACGCGCGCCCCCGCCGCCTCAAGCGCCATAATCTTCTCTTCCGCCGAGCCCTCGCCACCATCAACAATTGCGCCGGCATGCCCCATTCGCTTGCCCGGTGGCGCGCTGCGCCCGGCGATAAACGCGGCGACCGGCTTGGTCATCGCGTTCTTGATGTAATCGGCGGCGACGATTTCCGCGCTGCCGCCGATCTCTCCGAGCAGAGCGACTTTTTCCGTCTCGGGGTCATTTTCAAACATTTCCAGCACATCGACAAAAGTGGTGCCGATGACCGGATCTCCGCCGATGCCAACAATTGTTGATATCCCGATGCCATGATTTTTCATAGCGAATCCCACTTCATAAGTCAAGGTGCCGCTCTTGGAAACGACGCCGACATTGCCCGGCGTCGCGACCATCGCCGGAATAATGCCGATCTTCGCTTGTCCCGGCGTCATAACGCCTGGGCAATTCGGCCCGATCAGACGCGTGCCGCGCCGCTGGCAAAAGGCGACCACTTTCATCATGTCCGAGACCGGAATATGCTCAGTCAAGCAAATTACCAGCTTGATGCCGGCATCAGCCGCTTCCATGATGGCGTCGGCGGCGAAGCGCGCCGGAACGGTAACGAGGCTGACATCGGCATTTGTGGTCGCGACCGCCATGCGCATGGTATCGAAGACTGGCTTGCCTTCAAACCACTCACCGCCTTTGCCAGGCGTTACGCCCCCCACCACATCAGTGCCATATTCCATCATAAGTTTGGCGTGGAAACCGCCTTGCCGTCCGGTAATGCCCTGAACCAAGACACGCGCCGTCCGGTCGATAAGGATTGACATTTCAGCTCCGCTCCTTCACCGCGGCCACCGCCCGCTGAGCCGCCTCGGTCAGCGTTTCGGCGCTAATGATATGAGGAATCTGCGCTTCGCTGATGATTCTGTTTCCCGCGGCCGCATTGGTTCCTTGCAGTCGAATAACCATTGGCACATCGGGATTGACTTCGTTGTAAGCGGTCAATATGCCGTTCGCGACTTCGTCGCAGCGAGTGATGCCGCCAAAGATGTTGAAGAGCACACATTTGACATTCTCGTCCGACAGAATGATGCGCAAGGCTGCCGCTACCTGCTCTGGCGATGCGCCACCGCCGATATCCAGGAAATTTGCCGGTCCGATTCCGTCTTCGTCGCCATAGAGTTTGGTCATGTCCATTGTGGTCATCGCCAAGCCCGCGCCGTTCACCATGCAGCCGATCTGGCCATCCAGCTTGATATAGGTGATGCCAGCTTCGCGCGCTTGCCGTTCAGAATCGGGCTCGCCACTGGTATCGCGCCGCTCCGTCAATGCAGGCTGCCGAAAGAGCGCATTGTCATCAATGATCACCTTGCCATCTACCGCAAGCAAATCGCCATCCCCGGTGATAACAAGGGGATTGATTTCGGCCAGCTCGGCATCGCTCGCGCTATAGCACTTGTATAGTCCGCTCAGGATTCTGCCAAAGCTGCGCCATTGCGCGCGCGGCATGCCCATAGCGCTGGCTATGTAGGTCTTCTGATAGTCGTGAAGACCCATGATGGGATCAACGTGCTCGCGAACGATGGCATCCGGGCGTTGGCGATTCAGCTCCTCGATATCCATGCCGCCTTCCATCGACGTCATGATGAGTGGCTTGCCAGCGCCCCGATCATTGGTGATGGCCAAATAGACTTCTTGCTGAATATCGGCGCCGGGGTCGATAAGCACACGCTCAACCGCAAGTCCCTTGATATCCATCCCGAGGATGCTGGCGGCATGACGTTTCGCCTCTTCGGCGTTTTGCGCCACCTTGACGCCGCCGGCTTTGCCCCGCCCGCCGACGTGCACCTGCGCCTTAACCACTACAACTCCGCCCAGCTCTTGCGCTATGTCGTAGGCTTCATTTGGGCTTGTGGCAACTTTGCCTTGCGGTATGGGAATGCCAAAATCCCGGAACAAGAATTTCGACTGGTACTCATGAAGCTTCAAGAGTGTTGACCTCCATCAACTCAAACACAGGAGTTCCTGATGATACGCGCCTGGCGCCAGCGACCAAAACAACGCGGCAGACTGAACGATTCAACTTGATTCCGGCTTATCCAATACAATCAGAGGTACAGGAACTGTCAGAAGCATTTGGACACTTGTCCATGCGCAATAGGAACGGCGCGCAATTGCGATGTAACGCTGGCTTGCCATGTCATCCAAGCGCAAAATGAGTCCTCTTATCGGCGCTTGCAAAATCTAGGCTAGGTTACGGTATCCTTTAAGCATTCACAAGTGAGAATCCTATGGCGGGCAATACCGTCATATTGCTTTGTGCGCTATGTCAGAACTGAGTAGACTATATTGAAGCGCCTAGACTTTTGAGCCATGCCTCACAAATACGGGAGAAGACGATGAGGAAACGACTGGCGATCTTCGTCAACACGTTACTGCTGTTATTGATTACGCTGTCATTCGGACAAGAGAATACGGTCGCCAATTTACTTGAAAACGGCGACTTTGAAGGAGAATTTGTAGAACTGGATGGCACGGAACCGCGAAAGGTTGCGGCGTCTTGGACGCCATGGCATATTCCGGCCGATGACACCAGTCCGTCCTTCGCCAATCACAGTCCGAACTACGACGAAGAGAGGGACAGAGTTCGCTTGGATGAAGCGGGCAAAGCGCAGAAATACTTCACGCTTTTCGCCACGCATCAGGGTGGCATTTACCAGGAGGTAGATTCGCTGACCAGTGGCTCGACCTATCGTTTCAGCGTTTATGCCTACGTGTGGTCGTCCAGTTTTGAGGATACGGAATTCAGCGAGGATCCGGGCGATGTTGTCCTGCGCGTTGGAATAGACCCGAACGGCGGAATCGATGGCGCCAGCGACGAAATCATCTGGTCGACTGCAGCGACCTTCTTCTACGATGCCTATCGCCAGTACGCGGTGATTGCGACAGCGGAGAGTTCAAGCATTACCGTCTTCGTCGAATCCACTGTCGGCGAGCCGCGGGCGAATAGCTATATTTATCTCGATGATGCGGTGTTGGAACTGGCGAGCGAGACTGTCGTGGTTGTTGACAATACGCCTACGCAGGAGACGGGCGCAAACCTGGAGGACGGCGCAACCACAGAAACGCCGCAAGACGAATCGCCCATGCCGACAACCGCCGAGAGCGACGGTGATGATGATATCGGTACGCCAGAATCGGGGGGAAGCACGGCCACGCCCTCACCGACCGCGATTCCGGACGAAGTTATGCATACAGTCGAAGCGGGGGAGACTGTCGGCGGGCTCGCGGAGGAGTATGGCACGACCGTTCAAGCGATAAGAGAATCCAACAGTTTGAATGCGGCCAGCGCGATCTTTGTCGGGCAGATCCTCATCATTCCGATCAACGTCAATGATGTTGGCGGGGCTAGCGCCTTGGCAGCGATATCGGCGCAACAGGCGCCCTCCGCTACTCCCTCCCCAACGCCTTCTTCAACCCCTACCGAGACGCCCACGGCAACATCGACACCCACGCCCACGTACACAAGCACGCCCACGCCCACCGCAACCCATGTTACGCACCAGGTTCTTCCAGGCGACACGCTGGTAAACATCGCGAGACGGTATGGCGCCACCGTTGATTTGCTCGCTCAACAGAACGGCATCGCCAACGTCCATCTAATTGATGTCGGTCAGATTCTTGTGATTCCAACGCCAGTTCCGCCCAGTCCAACACCAACGGAAACATCGCCGCTTGCCACCGAAGTGGCTCCTAGCGCGTACATCGTCTACATCGTGCAAATTGGCGATACGCTCGACGAGATCGCGCGCGATCATGGCACGACCATACAAACGATCGCGGATCTGAACGCACTTGCTAACCCGAGCCGGATTGTACCCGGCCAAGAATTGCAGATTCCTTCGGCGATTGGAACCTCGTTGGGTCAGTCTCCCGAGACGACAGCTAGCGAATCCCAGCCGACGCCGACACCACTGCCAACATCAATTCCTGTGACCTATACAGTCCAGCCTGGCGATACGCTTTCCACCATCGCTGCGCTCTATGGCGTAAGCATCGTCGAATTGGCGCAGCTCAACGGCATTACCAATGACGACGCCTTGAACGTCGGCCAAGTGTTGACCATACCCGGTTAAACCGGCGCACAAATGACTGGTAGTTACCGAGTCGACTAAGCAGCGTAAGTTCGAGACTATCGCTGTGCGGATCTTACTTACAGCGGTCATCACGTCGGCTGCAATCATCCTGAGCATTCGGGTTGCAGGTGTCCGGGCCGATTCAAGGGCAGTGTTACATTATGTTGTTAGACGCGGCGCCGGCTATTCCATGGCATCAAAGCGCTGTACCGGCGCTCATCCAGATTTGCGCGAAATTGGTCGTTTCGCCCATGAACATTCGACAGCGACGCTGTAAGATTGGCACGATCTGATGTGATGATTCCAGCCATGATTGGCGACCCATACAACACAAATGAGGTTGTCATTTGACCAAGCATTTGATTAAATCGCTGACCTTGCTCGCAGCCGCGCTTTTTCTGGCCGGTACGCCGATTCAGGCGCAGGAGACCAGCAATGCGAGGTTTACCGTCCACGTGGTGCAGCGTGGCGAAAACCTCTTTCGCATCGCGTTGAAGTACAATAAATTCGCTGAAGAAATCGCCGATGCCAACGGCATCACCGATAGCGATTCGATTGCGGTCGGTCAGCGCCTTATCATCCCCCTGCCCGCGGGCGCGCCTCAGGAGCAGATTACGCATGTGGTTTCGGCCGGCGAAACGCTGGCAAACATCGCAACTGCGTATGACAAATCCGTTTCCCAGTTGATGGAATTGAACCGTTTGGCAGCGGCGGACCTGATCTATGTCGGGCAGGAATTGACCATCGCAGACGGAGACCCAATCGCTCGCGTTGAGACAACTGGCTCAAGCCAGCCCAGCGCGTCCAATGCTGGCAAGGCAACTCCCGTTCCCGCAATTGCGCCCGACGCTGGTATCCGCCACTCCTTTTCGCGAACCGGCGACCTGTCTCAAGTCTTTGTCCACACCGTGCAATCCGGCGAGACATTGTCCGAGATCGGGCTGCGTTACAACCAGACGATTGACGCCCTTGCGCGCGCCAACAATTTGGCCGATCCGGGTTTGCTCAGCGTCGGCCAAAGGCTGGTTGTGCCGGGCATTCGGCTGCCACAATTGACGCGCGAGCTTCCGGAATCCGTTATTGCGTTCACAATCGATCCACTGGTATTTTCCGCCGGGCGCAGCGGCCGAATTGAATTGCTGACCACCGAGCCGGTAACCATCAGCGGAAGGTTTTTGGGCCGTGAATTGCGCGTTATCGCGCGCGAAGCCGGCAAGCGGCATAATATCCTCATTGGCATCCCGATGTTCACCGAGTTGAATGTCTATCCGATGACGCTCGAATTGCGGAATGAGTTCGGTCAATCGACTCCGATCGGCGCAAACGTGCAAGTAATCGCCGGTGGTTATGGACGACAGACCATTCGGATCAGCGACAGCGAACTCTTGGCGCCGGAGGTGGAAGCGGAAGAAACCGCGTTACTTGCGCTATTGACAGACCGTTTCACGCCTGAGCGATCGTGGATCAATTCATTGAGCTTGCCGGCGGCCGCGCCGATCAATGCCGTATTCGGTATCTTGCGCTCGTACAACGGCAGTCCCTTTGATCGCTATCATGGCGGCGTCGATTTCGCTGGCGCCCCCGGCACATCGATCCTGGCCGCTGCTGACGGCATAGTGGTCATGGTGGACCGCCTTCATATCCGCGGCAACACGACTTTGATCGACCATGGATGGGGCTTGTACTCCCTCTACGCCCACCAAGATGAAACGCTGGTTCAATTGGGAGAGGTCGTCGCAACGGGTCAGGTGATCGGCACAGTGGGTTCAACTGGCCGCAGTACCGGTCCGCATTTGCATTGGGAGGTCTGGCTGAACGGCGTGAATATCGACCCTATGCAATGGGTGCGGGAGGTCTTTCCTTAGCCGCCACACTTGCTCATTCAATGCTGGCTAATTGGCGTAGGCGCCATCGAGCGCTTCGAAATCAGTGAATAGAAAATGATCGTGATAATAGTGTATCCACAAGAATGACAGAATCGCAGTGTAATAGGCGATGTCGAAGTGGCTGTTGCCGTCAATGCCGGGGCGCACGACCGCAGCCAGAAGGTAAACCAGCACAAAGATCACTGCGGAACCCACCAACAGAGCGGCGCTGAAACCGTAGAGGGCGCGGGCGTCTTTTGTCCGGCGGCTGAAACGAGCGACCAGCGGCGCGTTCGCATCCAGCTCGCCCGCTATCTGCCGAATCTTGATGATGTAAAAGGTGATGGCCAGGTACTGAAAAGAGTGCCAGGTGTTCAGCCCCTGGAAGGCGGTATCGAGGTTCGGCAAGAGCGGCGTGAAAAACGCCACCAATACAGTCAAAGATATGAAGACGAATTTCGGCATATTGAGTACACCGTGATAGAGCTCGAAAATGCTTTTGGCGATGTATGACAGTAGCGCGAGCCCAAACACGGCGGCAACCAATATGAAGAACCAGGGATTATCCGGCTGTTGAAACAAATCGGGTATCGCTTCGCCCAAATCGTTCTGCCCGATTTCAAAGGCGCCCTGGCTTATCTTCCACATTGCGATGGGAAAGAGGCTTGTCAGCACGATCGCGTAATCGATCATCCGCGATAAAGGGCTCAGCGTACTCCGACGTACAAACTTCGCTTCCTTATGATTGTAAAGCTCAATAATGTAAGTCACTTGATGCAATACGTGCAGTGACGCCCAGAAGAAAAAGAATGTGAGCATTAAGCTCAAGTTTAGAAACGCGAGAGAAATTACGAGGACTGGAATGATAATCGACGAGCGGACCAAAGTTGGATAACGCTCCTTAAAGCGCTCATCCAAGCCCGTGCGCAGAAATGTGGACATCATGTGCGGACCGCCGATAGCAACCGCCACGAAGGTATTCACCAGATTGCGGCTGATATCATCCGCGAGCCCCAAATGGACTCCGAGCAGATACATGAGATAAGGCAAAGGCACAACCACAACGCTAAGCGTGATGAAGAATAAATCCCAGCGCCTGTTGCGCAGCCAGTAGTTTCGCTTGTCAATTTCGGCGGCGTACAGATCGGCGTTTGAAAGCGAGACTGCGGTTGTTGCCATCAAGATTCTCCAACGAGGTTTGCTAGTCGCAATTATACTGGAATTTATTTAGCAACACAAAGTAAATCTTTTGAACGACCGTACAGCTTCTAGCGACGTTACGGAAGAAAACCGAACCACTGACAGAAATGCGTCGGATGCGCCGCGCAGGTTTCGGGCGCCTGCAAATACAAATAGGTGAACCCGGCACAGGCAATCAGTCCAATAATGAGCAGCGCGCAGCCGCACCAGGCAACCGGACCGCCCTGCATGATTTCAACGACAACTTCAATTAAGCCCGTAATCACTTCGAATATGCTGCTAATTGCTTGCAGCAGAAATCCAACGATGACAAACGCGACGCAGAGCAAGGCGCAGCCAACCGCGACAAGCGGCAGGTGATTGGCATCAATGTTTTGCAGCAAATCCATCAAGTCTTCCCGCCGCTTGAGTCGCTCGCCCAACTCAAGCGCTCAGCATGCGCCGGACGAAGTCCCAGCCAGTTCCCAGTCAGCTTCTGATCCTTCACGCTGATAGCAATCGCAATAACTGACATCCTGATTTCCACCACTGTACTCCCAAAGGAGGAATCGCACTGTTGTTTCGACGCAGAGCATCTCTTCACTTGATCGAGCTTCAACGATTCTCGATGTCTCGAAGCGCAAGCCGCGATCTTCGGCCTCGCTAACCAGCGAGACCAGCAAAAGTGGATGCGCATAGGGCTGCGGAATGTCTCGATGGTCGAAGCGGATTTCGCCCTCCGCCGCCAGATAGAACAGGGCGCAGGGCGTCAACAAAAGCGTGAACCAAATTAACAGAGCTATAGCGCAACCCAGCCGGCGCGCCTTGCTGCGTTGAGGCGGCGACTCCTTATCGCCAGTCAGTTGGGATTCCGCATCCGCCGCTTCGCGTTTAGTTTGATCCTCAGACATTCATAATCCAGTTAACTCTTCGATACCTGACGTAACGTTCGTTCAATTCTTAAGAAACGAAAGCGCGATCATTCTCATCGTTCAGGTAGTCCACAGCATGCCCAGGTATGCGCTTATGCTCGCCTGTCAATCTGTACGCCGCCAGCGCCGACAAAGTTGCTAGCGGCAAGATCTGTTCGCACATGCAAATTCCGTTGCTTGTCAGAAACGAACAGCGGATTCGAGTCGGCGTCGGCCGCCAATCGAAGCTGCCGCGGGCGAAATCTGTCATCCATCGTCATCGGCTCGAAAGCGCAGAGTGATCCGGTCGCTCTCATCGTAATGTACATGGGCATAGGCTGGCGGCTGCTCATCGTCCATCGCGAAGATGCGGGCGAGCAGATCCGGCAGATCCTCAACTAGGTCCAATTCAAATACGCGATCCTTGGGTATCCATTCCAGCCTGCCTTCGGGACAATCTCGGCGGAGCGCTCTTGTCTCGCTGATGGCAGTAAAGACAAATAGCAAGATTCCAGTGACGCGGCCAGCGTCAATGTTGTGGATGCTGCGCAGTTTCAGCGAATGCGTCCTTAAGCCGCTCTCTTCTTCAATCTCGCGCAAGGCGCTGCTGTATAGGTCTTCGTCACGCTCAACGTGCCCGCCCAAACCATTATACTGATTGGGGAAAACGCGTTTATGCGCGGCGCGTTTTAGCAGCAGCACCGCGTCGCCGTTCATCACGAAGGACAGCGTACGCGGCATTGTCAGCCAACGACCCTTTGTTGCATCCGCGCCCTGCTGCTCAGCTCCCATTATTTCGCTCCTTATCAACTGTGCCGTTTTCAGCGCAATTGCCCTGTCGCCCCGTTCATGCTAGGCTATGCTACAATATCGAGCCATTCTACTAGGTATTGCGATGATTTCGAATCCGGTTAGCGTGCCGCCGCCGAAGCTGCGCATCGTCCCGGTTGAGAACATATTGCCGCACGAAAAGGGCGATATCCAGCGATCGCAGCCCTTGATGGAACGGCTGAAGCGGGCTGAATTCTTCACCAATCCGCCAGTGGTTGCCGAGTTCACCGATGAAATGTATGTGTTAATGGACGGCTCGAACCGCCACGTCTCTTTACAGAACTTGGGCTACCGGCATATATTGGTACAGATCGCCGACTACGAAACGGAATGGGTTGATCTCGGCGTTTGGCAGCACATCGTAGCCGATTGGGATGCGCAGCGATTCCTGCGAATGTTGGAAGACATCGATCACATTGATGTGAATGATGGCTGGGACTCAAAAGCGGTGGCACAGGTCTTGCTGCGCGATGGACCGGTCTACAGCATCAGCGCAGTCGTCGACAGCCTGGCGGAACGCAACGCCACTCTTCGGCAGGTGGTCGAGTCATATCATGTCAACGCGACGCTCTATCGCACGCCCCTGACCGACCCGGGTCTGATTTGGTCCTTGTTCCCCAGCGGGGTTGCCTTGGTAATGTTTCCCCATTATCAGCCGCAGGATATCATCGACGCCGCTGTCCAGCAGGCTTATTTGCCGCCTGGCGTGAGCCGCCACATCATTCATGGACGCGCGCTCAATCTCAATTATCCCATGGCCGACTTGCGCTCGACTTTGCGCCTTAAGACTAAGAATCAACAGTTTGAAGAGTGGCTGCGCAAGCAATACGCCCAGCGCAGCGTCCGCTATTACGCCGAGGCGACTTATCAATTCGATGAGTGATTCTCAATGATTCAGACTGTCGACGACGTATTGCGCAGCGTCAACCTGTATAGCGACGGTCGCCTTTATCGCCTTCTGAAACTGCCGCCCAGCGCTATCACGCTGGCCGCAGGCATCGTTGCCGATATCGAAAGACCGTATTGCGCTCTGATTGTCGATAAAGACGAAGTTACCCTGCTGATGCCGGACGAGGCGCGAGCCGACTTTCGCGCGCGTCTGCGGCAAGCGGAGGCAAGCGAACAAGCCTATCGTCTAATCACCCTCGACGTGGCGCTGGCGCCAGACCTTGTCGGTTTGATTGCGCGGCTGGCGGCGGCGCTGGCGGCAGTTGAAATCCCCATCTTAGCTTTCGCTGCTTATTCGCGTGATCATTTGCTTGTCCTGGCGGAAGATTTCGACAAGGCAATGCGCACACTGAGCGACTTGCAAAAGGAGAGCGCATAGTCGTGGAAATCAACCTGTTCAACGACTCGGGCCTCGTGCCGCAACCGAAACACAAGGTCAAAATCGAAGATTTCCGCGTGACCCCCTACCCCGATCGATTTCGTGTCAAAGTCAATCTCAAGCTGACGCCCTTTCTGGAGCGCCCCAATTTGGTGATAACAGCGCATCGTTCCGATGGTCTTCAAGTGAGCGACCTGGATGTCATCGCCACAATGCACTATGACAATGAATTCACCATGCATATCCGCGGCGTCGATAATCCCGCCGGCGACTACAGGCTGACCGCTGAACTCTACTATGAGACGCGCAATCCCGCGCAGGATGCGTGTCAGATTGAATTCGCGATTCCAGCCGACGACCGATGACCATGGCATTTACTATTCCATATTCGGTCGCGCGCCAGATCGCTGACCATGCGCTTGATGAGAGACCGTTGGAAGCTTGCGGTTTGCTCGCTGGAACAGGCGATCACATTGCCGCCGCGTTTCCTATGCAGAATGGGGCTCAGGCTGCGGAAAAACGATACAAGCTGGATCCGAATGAGCAGCTGCAGGCGCTGAAAGCGATCGACGATGCGCAGCTCGAATTTATCGGCGTTTACCATTCGCATCCGAGGAGCGCGCCGATACCGTCAACTGCTGACGTGAACGAATGGGCAGACAGCGGCATTCTGCAGCTTATCGTGTCGCTCGAGCGCAGCAAGCCGCAGCTGAAGCTGTGGCGTTTGAGCGAAACTTCCCTAAGCCCGGTAGATATGATTTATGATACGGCTAAAGAGCCCGCGCATGAGCCCGCTCTGACGCGCTCCAAGCAAGCTGCCCTGCTCGTTGTCATCCTTGCTGCTGTGCTCATACTGCTGATCATATCGTTTTCGCTGCTGCCTCCGCCCCCCGAAATCGCGCCAGCCCCACGCTAGGGATTGGCGCTGATGGAATGGCTGCCGGTGGCGCTAATCGGTCTTTTGATGGGCGGAGTCGTCAACCTATTGGCAGACGATCCGTCCCTTGGACGACCGCCTGGTTTGCCCAACTATCCCAACGGGCGCTGGCGCAGACCGTCGGCATGGCTGCATGTGATGACTCGCGCATTCGGATTGCGCCACGAGCCGCACAGGGGGGGCAAACATTCGAGCGCTGGTCGCGCCGAGCGAAGGGCGGTCTCCTGGCGCTATGCCCTGGTGGCGATTGCCTCATCCTTGCTAATCACGCTTACGCATGTAATCGCGATTGATAGATATGAGTTGTCTTCCGCAGAGACCCTGATCTGGCTGACGCAGGTCTTCTTCTTTATTCTGATTGCCGTCATTGATCTCGAGCAAAAACGGATACACGCTCCGTCCTTGCTGGCGATCGGCGCGCTCGCCATTGTCCGCGCTTTCGCCTTTCCCCTTTCGCCTCCGACGACAGCCGCAATACTGGTTGGCGCTCTTTGCGCCGGGCTCGCTTTTTCACTTGTGTATCTGGGCGGGCGACTCTTTGCGCGGCTAGCATCGAAACGATGGTTATTGCCCAAAGATGTCACTGCCTTCGGGAAGGGCGATGTCTATTTGATGACCGTGGGAGGCCTCATCGTAGGGTTTCCCGATGTCCTGAATGCGATGGCGCTGGCTATTCTGCTAGGTGGTATAGTCGCGCTGTTTTACCTCGCCGTTAAGCGCGCGTCCGGAGGCTACCAGCCATTTACCGCCTTGCCCTACGGTCCGTACATCATTGCTTCAATCTATGTTGTGATGCTGCTACCAGGCGATGTCAACGGCTTTATCGCAGGCTTGTAATCCGCTCTGCTCGTCTTCAAACTTGACGATCACTCCGCCGCCAAGGCAGATATCATCTTGATAAACGACTGCCGCCTGACCCGGCGTGATGTCACGCTGCGGTTCGTCAAAGACAATACGAACGCGCTCGCTCCCTAGCATGCGTACCAGCGCGCTTTGAGGCCGGGACCGGTAGCGAATCTTGACCTCAGCGCGGAAGGCCGCGTCCGCCGGGGCGACGCCACACACCCAGTTAAAGTTCGCCGCTTCCAGTTGGTCGCGCCCGAGCTCAGCGCGCGTACCGACGACCAGCGCATTCTTGTATGGATTCATCGCCAATACATACAGTGGCTCGCTGTACGAGATGCCCAAACCCTTGCGCTGTCCAATCGTATAGTTGGACAATCCCCGATGTTTACCCAGGATCTCACCGGTGCTCGTCATGATCGGACCCGTAACCATCACCTCAGGCGCGTAGATCCGTAGGAAATCGCGGTAGTCGTTGTTCCCTAGGAAGCATAGATCTTGACTGTCTTTCTTGTTGGCGACATCCAAGCCCAGTTCGCCTGCGATGCGACGCACGTTCGCTTTAGGATAATCACCGACCGGGAAGAGCGTCTTGGATAGCTGCTCCTGCCCCATTACGCTCAATACGTAGCTCTGGTCCTTGCCCGAGTCCAGCCCCTTCTTAAGCAGCCAGCCACCGGCCGCATTCTTCGTGATACGGGCGTAATGTCCGGTAGCCAGGTAATCCGCATCCAGGGCAATCGCATGACGCAGCAGCCAGTCAAAGCGAATGCGTCGATTGCATTCAAGACAGGGATTGGGCGTAAAACCTTCGCGGTGCTGGTCGATGAAATACTGGACGACGCTTTCGCGAAACACGTCCTTCGTATCCAATACGTAAAAGGGTATACCTAGCCGATTCGCGATGCGCCGCGCGCTTTGCATTTGACCGGGCGTGCAGCAGCGATTATGTTCGGCGCCGCCGGCCGCCTCATCCGACCACAAGCGCATCATCATGCCGACGACATCGTAGCCCTCTTGGACTAAAAGCGCCGCCGCAACAGAGCTATCGACACCGCCGCTCATGGCGACGACCACGCGGATGGTATGCTTGTTCAAGTGACGAAATCCCGTTCCATAGTACGCAGTTTGCCGACCGCATTGACCAAGACTTCCAAGGCGAAGTCGACATCCGCTTCGGTCGTGCGTGTGCCGACCGACAGACGAAGACCGCACCTCGCCTCATCCGGCGTGTAGCCCAGCGCCAATAGCGCCGTTGACGGCTCCGGATTGCCGGTCTTGCAGGCGGATCCGCTGCTGGCGGCAATGCCATTCATGTCGAGGTGCATCAAGAGCGCGTTGGCGTCTATACCGGGCAGCACGAAACTGGCATGCGATGGCAGGCGCTCCGCCGGGTGTCCGCTCAATATGGCGCCCTCGACACGCGTTAAGATTCCAGCGATCAGCCTATCGCGCAATTGATGAAAATGTGTCAGTCGCTCTTCCGATTCGGTATAAGCCAGTTCCAAAGCCGTCGCCAAGCCCACGATGAAGGCGGTATTGTGCGTGCCAGCGCGGCGGTCGCCTTCATGCCCGCCGCCGGTCATCACGCTTGGCAAGTCCATGCCATCCTTGATGTACAACAGGCCGACGCCCTTTGGACCATAAAACTTATGCGCTGACAAGCTCAAGAGATCGACGCCGAGCTGCTCCACATCGAGCGTCAATTGACCGCCCGCCTGTACGGCGTCCGTGTGAAAAATCACGCCATTTTCGCGCGCGATCGCCGCCAATTCCGCCAGTTCATTGATGCTGCCCACTTCGTTGTTGGCGTAAATAATGCTGGCGATGGCCGCGCCTCCCTTGCAGGCTTCAGCAAATTCATTGAGCATGACTGCGCCGTATCGATCCACCGGAACGATGACCGTCTCAACGTCCATCAGTTCGCCCAACTGAATGACGGTATTGATGACAGCGCTATGTTCAACGGGCGTGGTTATCAAACGTACCTGCTTGCCTCGCTGGCGCGCCCGCCAGGCGGCGCCACGAATCGCTAGATTGTCGCTTTCCGAGCCGCAGCTGGTGAAGACAACTTCCGAAGGCTTGCAGTTCAGGATCCGCGCCACGCGCCCACGGGCATCTTCAATCGCGCTTTCGCCCAGCCGCCCCTGACGGTGGCTTGATGTTGAATTGCCGTAGATCTCGCTGAAATACGGCATCATCGCATCAAGCACGCGTGGATCAACCGGCGTCGATGCCGAGTAGTCAAGGTACACGTCTCGCTTGCTATTCATCTCCAGTGTCCGCTCAATCCGGGATCCATAATCTGAATTATAGTAAGGAAACCGACCAGTTAGGTCAGCGCCCGTTCGCCACAACGAAAAATGCGGCAGCTTCCGTCAACAATTCTAAACCCGTAACGCATCATTCTTCAATAAGCAGGCTCATTGCCGCTGCGCTGGTCTACCAGGGCGCGGCGATTAGAGGTGTAATTGGGCAGTCTAGTATACTATGATACCAACTCACAGTAACTCCAAAGGCGCCATTGAATTTCTTCGGTGGCGCAAGAATGGAGGCAGACTCTTAATGTCCAACATTTCCAACGTGCTTGGACGCGAAGTTCTCGATTCGCGCGGTAACCCCACGGTAGAAGTTGATGTGCGCCTGTCAGACGGCACGCTCGGTCGAGCGATTGTGCCCAGCGGCGCGTCAACAGGCGAGCACGAAGCGCTTGAAATGCGCGATGGCGATAAGTCGCGCTACATGGGCAAAGGCGTCTTGAGCGCGATCGCCTCGGTGAACGATGCAATTGCGCCGGAGTTGCGCGGTCTGGCGCCATACAACCAGAAAGCGCTGGACGAACGGATGCTGGCGCTCGATGGCACAGCGACCAAGAGCAAGTTGGGCGCCAATGCGATCCTCGGTGTTTCGATGGCGGCGGCGCATGCGGCGGCAAACAGCTTGGGGATGCCGCTTTATGCCTATCTCGGTGGCATCCACGCGCATGTCCTGCCGACGCCGATGATGAATATCATGAACGGCGGCAAGCATGCGCTTGGCAGCACCGACTTTCAGGAATTCATGGTGATGCCGGTTGGCGCGCCTACTTTCGGAGAGGCGCTACGTTGGGGAACTGAGATTTACCACCAGTTGAAAAACGTCCTTCACGACCGCGGCTATCAGACCACAGTCGGCGATGAAGGCGGCTTTGCGCCAAGCTTGGGCAGCAATCAAGCCGCTCTTGACGTGATCATGGAAGCGATAGAAAAGGCCGGCTACCGCGCTGGCGATAATATATTCATCGCGCTTGATCCGGCAACATCGGAAATCTATGAGGACGGCTTCTACAACCTGGAAATTGAAGGCCGCCGTCTCAGCGGCGAAGAGATGGTCGATTTCTGGAGCGACTGGTGCGATCGCTATCCCATCATCTCGATTGAAGACGGACTGGACGAGAATGACTGGCAGAATTGGTCGCGACTGGTTGCCAAGATCGGAGACCGAGTGCAAATCGTTGGTGACGACTTGCTCGTGACGAACGTGGAAAAGGTCAAGCGGGCGATAAACGAAAATGCGGCAAACGCTCTTCTATTCAAGGTGAACCAAATCGGAACGCTTACTGAAGCCTTCGCGGCGGGACAGCTGGCGCAGCGGCACAATATGACGGTGGTGACCAGCCATCGCAGTGGCGAAACCGAAGACAATACGATCGCTGACATCGCCGTCGCCATGAATAGCGGACAGATCAAGACGGGCGCCCCAGCGCGAACAGACCGGATCGCGAAGTATAATCAACTGCTGCGAATCGAGGAGCAGCTTGGGAGCGCCGCCCGCTATGCCGGCATTGCGGCGTTTACCAACCTCAATCGCGATGTAGAATAGTGTGCGGTGCCGCCGCCTCGTGATGATCATACGGGCGCGCGGCAGAGTCACGTTCGAGAGGGAACGCGTGCGACTCAGATTGGACAACAAGCACACCAAAATTGTAGCCACAATCGGCCCGGCTTCACGAAATCCAGAGACCCTGCGCGCCATGATCCGCGGCGGAATGAACGTCGCCCGCATCAACTTTTCGCATGGCGATCACCGCGCGCACGGCGAGACGATCGACAATATCCGCCGGCTCGCTGCCGAAGAGGACACGGTTGTCGCGATCCTTTGCGACATCCAGGGTCCCAAGATTCGCATCGGTGATTTGCAGCAGGATCCGATGATGCTCGGGATTGGCGACAATATCACGCTTACGCTCGAAGATGTAATTGGCGGCAACGGAATCGTGTCGCTCCCTCATCCGGAGTTCCTGCGCGATATCGAGGCGGGAACGACACTACTGCTCGATGATGGCAATTTGCAGTTTACTGTGCTCGAAGCAGACGGCCGCATTCTCTTGTGCGAAGTCCTGGTGGGCGGTCCTTTGAAATCGAGAAAGGGAGTTTCCGCTCCCAACGCCCGCTTGACCCTGTCCGCCATTACTGACAAAGACCGCGAAGATATCAGATTCGCCCTGGCGAAAGACTGCGACTACATGGCGATGTCATTCGTCCGCTCGGCCGCGGACATCCGCGAATTGAAGGGAGTGATGCGGCAGCTGGGCCGGCACGCCGCAGTCATCGCCAAGATTGAAATGGGTGAAGCGCTGGAAAACATTGAAGAGATCATCGCTGTCTGCGATGGCATCATGGTGGCGCGCGGCGACCTCGGCATCGAAACGCCGGCTGAAGAAGTGCCTTTCCATCAGAAGCGCATCATCAAGCTCTGCAATTTGGCGGCAAAGCCTGTTATCACCGCTACTCAAATGCTCGAGTCCATGACGGAGAATCCCCGGCCGACCCGCGCCGAAGCCAGCGATGTATACAACGCGATCCTCGATGGTACTGACGCGATCATGCTGAGCGCGGAAAGCGCTAGCGGAAACTATCCAGTTCGCGCGGTCGAAGTGATGAGCGAGATCGCCTCAATCGCCGAGCAGAATCTCGGCTACCAGCGGGCGACTTCATTTGACGAAAGAGCGGGCGGTGAGGCGGGAGAAGACATATCGGACGCGATTTGCCGGACGACGACAGAGATTTCGCAAGCCATCAAACCGCGCGCGATTGTGACCACGAGCATGTCCGGCTATACCACGCGGCGCGTAGCGAAAGAGCGCCCTAACACGCCAATCCTCTGCATGACGCCAAATGCGACGACACAGAGACGCATGGCGCTTGTATGGGGGGTCACTTCCCTGCAAGTTCAAGAATTCACCACAATCGACGAAATGATCAGCCTCATCGTGCGGACAGCGCATGAAAAGCGCCTGGTCGAGCGTGGCGACCGACTTGTCATCATCGCCGGTGTTCCCTTTGGCATCGACGGCCAGACGAATCTGGTCAAGATCCACACTGTAGGCGAGGAAGGCGAAATCTAAGGATCGCCTTGCCTGCGGATCCCGCCGCGCAAAACGAATCTAAAGGCTTGTCAAGCGGTATTTATTCGACCTGCTGCGAGGCAACCCACTTGGCGTCGATCGGCGCCGGCTCGGACGGTTTGACGTGGCGCGAGTTCGTTGCGATTGTGCCATCTGATGTGTAGTTCACCTGGCTGGTTGTACAGCGCGGGCAAATATTCCAGGGCAGTTCGAGCAGATAGTCGCAGTTGACACAGGCTTTCTTCAACCGATGATGGCAGTGCGGGCAAGCCTGCCAATCATGCTGTACGCGCTGACTGCACCCGGGACAGGTCGGCCGTTCTTCGATCTCTTGCAGCAGCGCTTCCTCTTCCAATGAGCGCTCGTAAGACTCTGCAAGCGTCTCCCGCGGTCGAAGCAAAATGTAAATGAATAGGCCGGGCACACTGAGCAGAAACACGATGATGGCGACTAGCCAGTGCGCTAGAGGATCGCGTGATCGCGAGCGCATATCTCGGTAAGCCCAAATGACGATTGCCAGCCAGAAAGCAGCGAGCGTTACCACGACAAATATCGTTATAAGCAACAAAAAACTGTCGAAGCCCTCTGGCATCTGTCAATCTCCCATGACCGTCGCTTGAGCCTCGGTCACACCGCGCTAGCCGCCCGCGCCCGCCTGAGACGAGTCGACCGCAAGAAGCATCAATTCACTCACGACCGTGTCGAACTGATGCCCCGATGCATAAAACCGAATCGCATTGATAAACGCGGGCTGACGGTCCTCCGCGATCAAGTTGAGGAGGTTGCCGGAGTCAAAGGTATACCAAACCGACGGATTTGTATCGACGTGCTCTTGCAGGCAGCTGGAGCATATTTTTTTGTGTGTACCGGTAGCTTGGCCCTCGTAATAGAAACCGCGAAACCAATTGCCACGTGTATCAGGAGGCGAATCGCGCATCGTATATGTTATATGCAACATCAGCGGACATTCGCTGCCTTCTTTGCCACACAAACTCAAGGACTGATAATTGAGTTTGAACGTAGCCAGGACGCTCAATGATTCATAGCTTCTAACGTCCAGCCCTTCGTCCTCGAATTCGTGAATGCAGGAAATCTCACCGTGCGTAGTAGCATTGTTGTACCGTTGCAGACTCACTCCGACGCGGCCGTCAAACTCAAGCAAGGAGTATG
The DNA here is from genome assembly GCA_022821805.1 of Anaerolineae bacterium. GTDB lineage: Bacteria > Chloroflexota > Anaerolineae > Aggregatilineales > Phototrophicaceae > UBA6055. The sequence goes on along the minus strand of JAJECX010000044.1, from coordinate 147,685 downwards.
AACCCGGAGGATCTTGTTCCGGCAGTCCGCCGCAATTCCAATTCAAAGGCTCGGCGGGCAAATAAAGCTGGCCTATGCTTGGGCTCTGCAAACTGAAGTCGCCGTCTTTCAAAATATCCGCCGTATTTTCATTCGTACGAATGCTGCGGTTGCCGATTCTAGCCACCAACTCCTCGCCCGGTGTAACGGCGTTGCGCAGGTCCGGATCATCGCCAAAAAATGCGCTTACTTCGCCTTCCAGATTTAATAGGCGGACTTCGTCTTCCGACACGCTAAGGCGATAGCGGCCGTTGGTAACAGACTGAAAATGCACACCCTTATCGGTGTTGAGATCATCGGTGTAGATATCCATCAGGAATGGATCAGCGCCGACACCGGTTACGATAACATCAAGCTGACCCTTAAGTCGCGAAAACTGCACACGCTGTGGTTCCCGGCTAAAATCAAAGCGGGGTCGACTCGCATGATTAAAAGTCACGAAAGTATTTCCCTGCAGCGTGACGGCAGCCAGCAGCGGGGCCGACTCAATTTCTGACCCGGTATCATCGCGAAACTGAATCGTCGCTTGCGAAAGCGAATCCGTACTGATGCTGGTCACCGTATTGGTCAGGTCTTCGCTGCTGCGCTCAACCGTCTCGCGCAAGTCAGCCCCGGTGATGCCAATCGTTCCCTTCGAAACTTGCAGCACTGCGGGCATCGGCACGGACGAACGAAAAAGGTATTGATAGACACCAAATGCGGAGCCCAGTGTCAAGGCGCAGAATAAAGCGAACGCCCCCAAGAGAACAATCCACGCAGTTCGCTCAGGCGTATAGGCGTCGCCAAAGTCATAAGCCGAATCATCACTGGCCGCGGCTTCAATGATCCGCTCAGCCTGCTGTGTAATGTCCATTGTTCTAAGATCCGAAACGACTACTTCCTAATTTGCCGCTTATCCAGTATAGCATTCACGTAGTGTCTTGTCGCCGCGATAATGCGCTATAATCAGTCATATTGACGGGTGGCGGTAGATCGGAGGATGCGCGAATATGTCCGGTCATAGCAAATGGTCGACGATCAAGCGCAAGAAAGGCGCCGAAGACGCGAAACGCGCGAAAATCTTCACGCGCCTGGGGCGAGATATCATGGTGGCCGCGCGCGAAGGCGGCGGTGACGAAAGCGCAAATCCCCGGCTGAAATTAGCAATCGTCAAGGCGCGCGCTGCCAATATGCCAAAGGACAATATTGAGCGCGCAATAAAAAAGGGTACCGGTGAAATCGCTGGCGGAGAAGTGGTCGAAATGCTCTACGAAGGCTATGGTCCGGAAGGCGTCGCTTATATTGTCGAGATCATGACCGACAACAAGAATCGCGCCCTCGCCGAAATCAAGCACGCATTCAGCAAGCACGCCGGCAGCTTGGCCACCAACGGTGCCGTGATGTGGCAATTCGATCAGAAGGGTTACCTCACAGTCAAGGGCGCCGCCGATTTCGACGATGTATTTATGGAAGCGGCGGAAGCCGGCGCCGAAGATGTCGTGGATGAAGATGGCGTGATTGCCGTATACACAGCGCGCGACGATTTCGGCGCTGTCGAGCAGGCTTTGACCGAAGCCGGGTATGAGCTCGAGGATTGTGAACTTCGCTGGTTCCCGCAGAACGAGGTGGAAGTGCCCACCGGCAAAGCACTCCAGAATATGCGTCTGATGGAACAGCTGGAAGAAGCGGACGACGTACAGACCGTATCCTCGAATCTCAATATTACCGACGAAGTATTGGCCGCCTTCGGGGCTTGATATGCTCACGCTTGGCATTGATCCGGGCACGGCTTCGCTCGGTTATGGATTCGTCCGTGAGCATGATGACGGTTCTTTGGAGTGCATAGCTCATGATGTGATCCGCACGAAGCCAAGCACGCCGATGCCGAAACGTCTTCAACAGATTTATCACGAGTTGAACAGCTTGCTAAAGCGCTATCAGCCAGACAGAGCCGCGGTGGAGGAGTTGTTCTTCGCGCGCAATGTAACGACGGCGATGACGGTTGCGCAGGCGCGGGGCGTGGTCTTGCTTGCGCTGCAAAACGCCGATTTGCCGATCGCGGAGTACAAGCCCAATGCAATCAAACTTTCCATCACCGGCTACGGCGGCGCTGACAAAGCACAAATGCAGGAGATGGTGCGGATCCTGTTGTCGCTTGAGCAGAAGCCTCGCCCAGATGATGCCGCGGACGCGCTGGCAGTCGCAATCGCCGATCTTCATAGCTATCGCCTTGCCAGTTATTACAGCATGTAAAGAAAGCCGCGGACTATGATTGCCACGCTTGAGGGTTATCTCGCCAGTAAGGCGGCTGACCATGTGATCGTTTCCATTGGCGGCTTGGGCATTGAAGTTAGCGCGCCATTCAGCACGATTGACAAGCTGGAATCCGAGCGCGTCTTTTTGCATACACGGCTAGTCGTGCGCGAAGATTCGCTGACGCTGTACGGCTTTGCGACCACCGGCGAGCGCGACCTGTTCGACGCCTTGCTCAAGATTAGCGGGATCGGTCCCAAACTGGCGGTCACAATTCTGAGTACGCTCAGCGTGGAAAACATTCGCAGCGCCGTCCAAAATGATCGTGCCGAGATCATTAGTCGAGTTCCCGGCATTGGAAAGAAGACCGCGCAGAAGATCATACTGGAATTGCAAGACAAGATCCCCTCAGCGCTGGAAACGGTTCCGCTCGGCGCCGATGGCGATACGAGCGCGGACGTGATGGACGCGTTAACGGCGCTCGGATACAGCGTTGTAGAAGCGCAAGTGGCGATCCAGTCGATCCCGCTTGATGCGCCGGAAAGCGCCGAAGAGCGGGTCTTGATCGCCCTTCAGAGTCTCGGCGGCTGAGGCAAACTTCATTGAGCGACGATCTGCGCCGAGCGGAATCGCATTTGCATTGGGAGAACACATGGCGGAGACTCTGATCGGCAAGCGCGTAGAGATTCTCGACAAAGGCTGGATTGAGCTAGTTGATCTGATGCCGCATCCGGATTCGGATATCGAAGGCGACCTGGCTATCGTCAACGCGGCGCGCGTCAGCTTCCTAGGCGAGAGCAAAGGACCTGAGCGCGACAAAAAATTGCTTTTCTACCTGCTTCGCCACCGCCATACCTCACCCTTTGAGATGGTGGAATTCAAGTTTCGCGTTCGCGCGCCACTGGTGACCTGGTGGCAATGGGTTCGGCACCGCACCTGGAACATGAACGCTCAGTCAGGTCGCTACACGCCGTTCCATGAAAATGACTTTTATGTACCCGATCCCTGGCGCAAGCAAAGCCCCGACAACAAGCAAGCAAGCCAAGGCGCGCTGGAGACGGTCGTAAGCGACGAACTGACGCGCAAGCTGCTGTCGCACTATGACGAGGGATTCCGGCTGTACTCGGAGGCGCTGCATAAAGGAGTTTCGAAGGAAATGGCGCGCCTCTTCCTGCCTGGGTTCAGCGTCTACTACACCTGGGTAACGAAGGTTGACGCTCATAACTTGATGCACTTCCTTCGGCTGCGGATGGCAAGCGACGCTCAATATGAAATTCGCGTATACGCCAGCGCCATTTACGAGCACTTCTTCAAACCGGCGCTTCCCTGGACAGCCGAAGCATTTCGCAAATACATTCTTCAGATTGAAAACTGAAGGCGAGTATCAGTCGCTTACTTCGACCTCATCCGGTCGATTGATGAGAAAGGCGGAAGATCGCTCGAAGTAATCCCGCATCATGGAACGCGCCGGTTCAGCGATGCCAGTCTCGTCTATGGCGTTCCACATGTGCTCGAGCCAATGGTCACGCGCCTGAAGGTTGATGGCGAAGGGAAAATGCCGCATCCGCAAACGGGGATGCCCGCGCTCTTCACTGTAGTGAGATGGCCCGCCGAAAAACTGAACCAGAAAAAGAAACAGGCGGCGCTTTGACTCCGCCAGTTCGGGCGGATACATCGGGCGAAGGATCGGATCCGTATCGACCTTGTCGTAGAAGGAATCCACCAGCAAGCGCAGCGGCTCTTCCCCGCCTATCAGTTCGTATACAGTCTGTGGCTTAAAATCCATCCGACCCGCTTTCGCGCGCTGTACGACAAATGAACCGCCGGACAATTAAGTACCATGCTAGATTTTATCCCCTGTCGGGTCGCAGTCATAGCGAGAAAGTCTGACTTTACATTCGTTGCGCCGACTGTACAATCCATGCGTTAACTCAACCGACTAGCTAGGAAACCGCTGAATATGCGATACACCCTGAGATGGGCGGCTTTTCTTTCGCTGCTTTTATGTACCACACATCCCGTTTTCGCCCAAAGTTCCGAGTCTATAAGCGTCATCGGCTCAGGAATTGTAAATCGGCTGGTCGACGCCCTTGTCGATTTCCCCGCGCATGAACTATTAAGCGTCAATACAGTTGGCACAGCGACCGGTATCGACAGATTCTGCAATGGTGATATCGATATAGCGACAGCCGTTCGGCCGTTGACATCGGCGGAAAAAGCAATTTGCAGCGCGAATGAGGTCGCGCATAGCGAATTTCTCGTCGGCCATCATATTGTCGCCCTAGCCGCGCATCCGGAAGCGCCTGGGGAATGTCTGAGCCATACGCAGCTGGAAGCCGTTCTCAAGCCATCTGCGAGCAACATCGCGCGCGATTGGTCATTTTTCGACCCGGAATCCGCCGACCTGCCCCTGACACTTGTAATCCCACAAGATGATCGCATTGATTACCTGATCTTCGACACGCTGATCGCTGGCGATGGCTTGCGCGCGGATGTCACCAAATATGAAGAATACGAAATGGCGATCGCCGAGGTTAGCGCGATGGCGGGCTCGCTTGGCGTTTTGGCTTGGTTCCAAGATTTATCCAGCGACTCATCAATCACCCTGCTTGATGTCGCCTCCGAGGACAACGGCGCCTGCTTCAGTCCCTCGGTCGAAAATGTCGAAGGCGGCGACTACAAGGCTGCGCTGTCAATGTATCTCATTGTAAATCGGGCGCGTCTAAAGCAGAACGATACATTGGCGGAATTCATGCGCTTCATCGTTGACGATACCAATGCCTCAGCAATCGCTTCGTCCGGCGTAACGCCGCCAAGCGAAGCCACTTATGATTTGAATGAACAAGTGTTACTTGATGAAGACGCGGCGAGTAGCGCTGGCGCTGATTTTCAAGTGCCAGCGAATCTTTCCGGCAGCTTGAAGATTGTCGGCGCGGCCAATGCATTTGATGCTCTTGATCGTGTCGCTGGCATGCTCACCCAAGACAACACCGCGTTCGAGATAGACCTTAAGCCTATGGGACGAGCAAAGGGCATGGAGTCGCTTTGCGCGGGAGAGGCCGATATCGCCGTGCTTGACGCGGACCTGTCAGAAGCGGATTTGGAAATATGCGCAGAAAGCGATATCGCTACCACTTCCACAAGCCTGGGCGCGCAAGCCACCATTCTGCTCGGAAATGCCGCCGACGACTACACGCACTGCTTGACAACTGACCAGATTAATCGCGTTTGGCGCGCTGAATCGTCCGAGACGGTGACAAGCTGGTTAAGCGTCGATCCGTCCTTTCCGGACGTTGACATGACCCTTTTCGGCCTGAGTCTGCTCGATCAAGCGAGCGATATATTGCTGAAAACCGCCGGATCTCCGATCCCGCCGATTCGCCGCGACACCGAGAAGGACTTCAATCCCTTGTACAGAGCGGCGGCGGTTGGCAATGTACCGGGGGCTTTAACCTATATGAATTGGCACGATTATCAACGAGTAGTCGACAACGAGCAGGCGAACATCCACTTGGTCGCGGTTGACGCCGGCGCCGGCTGTGTCCTGCCATCGCCGGCTACGATTGAGGATGGCAGTTACGCACTGTCGCGACCCTCCATCCTGCTGATTCGTCAGCAGTCCTTGAGCGGCGTCAACACGCAGTCCTTTCTCTGGACCCTCTTTGCCGAGGACAACTGGGAAAACGTAATGCAGGAGGGCTTTGTCGGCTTCTCAAATCTTGAATTGCCGGGGGTCCGGCGGGAATTGCTGCGCGCTTTCGCCGCGGCGGAAGCCAGGTACCTCGCCGAAGACGAAGCCGACGCTGCCGAAGACGATCGCGATACGCTGGAAGAAGAACCGACCGATGCTGGCTCGGGCTGATTGATCGGCAGGCGATAGCCCGCGTGTCCGCAACCATGTGATTCAATTTGGGCGCGTATACTGTCGAGCCCTCCGATTCCAAGCTATGTTATACTTCGTGCCATTCGCGCCACGTCCAGATTGGAGACTCCGATGCGCGGCGGATACATCGCCTTTGACCTCGAAACAACCGGTTTGGATGCGGCCTCAGATGAGATTATTGAGATCGGAATCGCCCGCTTCGTTGAGGGCGAACTGGTCGATCAGTATCAGTCGCTGGTCAAACCGTCGATACCCATTCCCCCTGAAATCACTCAATTGACGGGCATTGATTCTGAAGACGTCGAGGACCAGCCGCCCATTCAAGAACTCGTAGCCGATATCGCCAACTTTATCGGCGACTTGCCCATTGTCGCTCACAATGTCCAATTTGATGTGTCATTTCTGTCCAAGCATCATTCGCTTGACGGGAATCTAGCGATAGATACCGTTGAACTCGCCTCGATCCTCTTGCCGTCCTCACCACGCTACAACCTGTCCACCCTGGCGACTGCGATGGGCATCAATCTGGAGCGCGCTCATCGCGCCTTCGACGACGCGCTTGCGACGGGCTTTCTCTATTGGCAACTGTGGCAAGACGCCTGCCAACTGCCGACGAACCTGTTGCGTGAAATCATTCAGGCCAGCGGAGGCCATAGCTGGGCGCTGATCGAAGTTTTTCAAGCGGCGCTTAAAGAAGCATTGAGCAGCGACGGAGTGACGCGGACGCGCGATCCCTTCGTTCCGGAGCCGATCGACGCCAAACCGCTCGACATCGCGCATGCGGGACACAGACCCTTGGAGCGGTCGGCTATCGACCGCGTTTTCAGTCAGCGCGGCAAATTGGCGGATTGTCATGGCGCCTTCGAAAAACGTGACCAGCAGCTTCAAATGGCGCGCGAGGTCACGCGGTCATTCAATCAGGGCGAGCATCTCATGATCGAGGCGGGCACAGGAACCGGCAAATCCATCGCCTATCTGGCGCCGGCCGCGCTCTGGGCGCTTTTGAATGGACAGCGCGTGACCGTCTCGACGCAAACGATCAACCTTCAGGACCAGTTGTTGAAGAACGACATTCCTTTGGTCCGCGCGATCGCCGGTGACGAATTACGAGCAACCCTGATGAAAGGGCGCGGCAACTATCTTTGTCCGCGGCGGCTGGCAGCCATGCGGCGGCGGAAACCAGCAACTGTTGAAGAACTTCGGACCTTGGCCAAGATCCTTGTCTGGCTCGAATACAGTTCCTCGGGCGACCGAGGCGAAATAAACTTGCGCAAAGGTGAATGGTCGGTGTGGAAGCGAATGAGCGCCGAAGATGAAGACTGCACAACCTTCATCTGCGCCAATCAGATGGCGGGCGCCTGCCCCTATTACAAGGCGCGCATGAAGGCGGAGGCGGCGCATATCGTGATCACGAATCACGCGCTTTTGATCGCCGACGCCAGGATCGATAACCGAGTGCTGCCGGACTACCATCATCTTATCGTCGACGAAGCGCATCACCTGGAAGAGGCCATCACCAACGGTATGAGCCGCCGCATAGATCAGCAGCAAATCCTGACGCGAATACGTGAGCTAGGAAATGCCAATCGTGGCGTATTTGGCGCTTTTCTTTCTGCGGCGCGCGAAAGAATCCCTCGTGAAGACGCTGACCGGCTCGAGACCTTCTTCGCAAATATTGGCGCCGCGCTCGGCGAGATGAAAGGGGAAATCCGTCGTTACTTTCGGGCACTGCATGAATTCGCCAAGAATAGCGGCGGCGACAGGCGCTATGCCAAAAGGCTGGTTGATTCGCAAAGAGATTCCGGCAGCTTTGCCAGTGTGCGGTCAGCCTGGCTTCGGCTGGCTCAGTACTTTCTAGACGTGACCGATGCGATGGATCATCTTTGCCAGGCTCTACCCCGTTACGCGCGATATGAGCTGCCCGAATTTGACGACCATAGCAGCGAAATCCGCGCGCATTTTCGCTTCCTGCGCGATATGCACGAGCAGCTAGAGCGCTTCACGAATGATCCGGACGCCAATGCCATTTACGGGGTCACCGCAGGTGATAGTCCGGAACGTTTGCAGATTCAGCTATCGCCGCTGCATGTGGGTCCTATGATGGATGAGTATCTGCATCAGAGAATGGAAAGCATCATCCTCACAAGCGCGACGTTAACGACGCAAGGCAACTTCGAACATATATCCAAGCGACTCTTCGCCGACGATTACCGTACAGTAGATCTTGAATCGCCATTCAACTATGAAGAATCCACCTTGCTTTATCTGCCCTCAGACATGCCGGAGCCGAGCCAGCGCCGCGATTACCAGCGAATGCTGGAGCGCGGCATCATCGAATTGGCGGCCGAGTTGGAAGGCCGGCTGATGGTACTGTTTACTAGCTACGCTCAATTGCGCGAGACATCGCGCGCTGTGACGCCGCGCCTGAGTCTCGGGAAAATCGACGTATACGATCAAAGCTTTGGCGGCAGCCGAGACGCGCTTCTCGAAAGCTTCAAAAACGCAGACAGAGCGGTGCTGATGGGCACACGCAGCTTTTGGGAAGGCGTGGATATCCCTGGCGATGACCTGAGCGCTCTGATAATTGCGCGGCTTCCATTTGCCGTCCCATCGGATCCCGTTTTCTCCGCCCGATCGGAAGCTTACAGTAATGCCTTTCAAGAGTATGCGGTGCCAGAAGCCATATTGCGACTTCGTCAGGGATTTGGCCGTTTGATACGCAGCCGCAGCGATCGAGGCGTCGTCGCCATCTTTGACAGCCGCGTAATCACCAAGCGCTACGGCGGCGATTTTCTCGAATCCCTTCCCGAATGCACTGTAAGATACGGCGCGTTGGGAAACCTTCCGCAGGTGGCTAAGGCCTGGATTTACGGAGACTGAGGGCGGCGTATGAAAACTCCCGCGGGCCGCGAATGCCCGCACTATTACGCGGATCACAACCGCCACACGCGTGACATTGAAGAGTGCCGCTTGGCGCATAGCAATCCCGACTCAGAACGCTGGCATCCAAAGGATTGCGTCAAGTGTCCCGTTCCCGACATTGTATTGGCCAACGCCAGCCCGGATACCAAGCTCATCCTCACAATCAAGGCGGGCTTTCTCGGCTTTGTCCGCCGCGTTGAAGTGGAAGCGATCTGCCTGAAAAATGGCGAAAAGGTAGACCCCTTCGTCGGCTGCCCGGATGATCATCCGGGTCTTGATATCTTTCGTCAGGCATTGGAAGGCGGCGATGATTAAGGCGGTTCTGCTCGACCTGGACAATACGCTGCTGCACAATCCCGATCGTGAGTGGGTCGCTGCCTTTCGTCAACAGTGGGACGGGCACTTCGATACTCGCTATGGCATCGAAAACGCCTCCGGCTACCTGCGCAACGCCATTGGCTTCCTAAACAGCGAGCGCCCTTCATACCTCACAAACGCCGAAGCCATGCTTGCATCGCTCGCCTCCGCAATGCCGCAGACGAAAGTACAGCTTTCCACCGCAGTCTCCCGATTTTATGAGGAGAGCTACCATTGTCTACAATCCATCACATCGCCTGTCGCCATGGCGGCCGAATTGGTGGAGACTTTGCTGGCTCAGAATCTGCTCGTTGCCATCGCCACTAATCCCTTGTTTCCGGAAGCGGCTACCTGCGAACGAATCGAATGGGCGGGCTTGGGTGAATTCATCACAGAGTTCGCCTTCGTCACGCACAGCGAGAATATGCACTTTGCCAAACCGAGCCCGGCCTATTACGCCGAGACGGTAGCGCGCGTCGGCGTCGAGCCGGACGAGACCTTGCTCATCGGCGACAGCAAACGTAACGATATTGATCCCGCGCGCGCAATCGGCATTCACACCTGGCAAGTTAATGCTTCGGACGGGTTGCGCCCGATCCGCAAGCGTGTCCTCGAACCAAGCTGGGAGCAGGACTTTCTGTCGCAGCCGCTGCGGCCGAGCGCGCTTTTGCCGCAGTTTAGCGGCAACATAGGCGCACTTTACGGTCTTCTGGCGGAAGTCAAGCCCCATCAATGGCTCCAGCGCCCAGATCCGGATGAATGGTCAATCATGCAGATTCTCTGCCATTTATGGGACTCTGAGGAGCGCGTACATCGGGCGCGACTGCGGGCGATCCTCCTGCGCGATGATCCCTTTATCGCCGCGCCGCCACCGCCAGGACCCCACATTCCTCCTTGTCATAATGATGGATACGAAGTCTTGTATTGCTTTCAGCAGGAGCGCGAGAAAACCATTGACTTGTTGTCATCATTGAAGCTGGCGCAATGGGGGCGCCCGGCCCGGCACAGCATATTCGGTCTGACAGATCTCTTGGAGATGGCGCATTTCACGGCGCAACATGACCGCCTGCATATCACGCAACTCTGCCAGACATTGGGCAAATGCGCCGAATGACAACCAACGCGATGCGCCAGAAGGGTACGCGGTATTCGTGACTACAATTTACGATGAAACCGAAAGATCGAAGACATAGCCATATTGCGTTGACGAATCAATTATTTACTGTACAATACGTTTAGATAGTTCTGAACTTCAGCATTTTTGAGTTGGAGTCCGATATGATTGGCGCAACAATCGATGCGGCGAAGCTGGCTGCCCTGGTCGAAGATGGGATGGCGGCTGTTGAGCGCGCAATGATCCAAGCGACCGACAGCGATGTCGATGTCCTTCGTGAAGCCAGCCTTCATATCCTAGGCGCCGGCGGCAAACGCATTCGTCCACGGCTGCTATTGCTCACTTATCTTGCACTCGGCGGGCGCGATGTGGATTATGTCGCCAACCCTGCCGCCGCCATTGAGCTGATGCACACGGCGAGCGTCGTGCATGACGACATTAATGATCATGGAATCCTGCGCCGGGGCCGGCCCTCCGTCAATGCGATCTGGGGCCGGACTTTCGCTCTTCTTACCGGCGACTTTTTATTTACCGCCGTGTATGAATTGATGGCGCCCTATCAAGATCTCAACGTTGATTTGGCGAAAGCCGCGACCGGGCTGGTGGAAGGGGAAACCTTGCAGGCTAGCGCCGTCAAGAGCAATACTTTTACCCGCGAAGCATATATGCAAATTATCGCGCGGAAGACTGCCGCGCTTTTCCGCGCTGCCAGCACGATAGGCGCCAAACTTGCCGGTTCGCATCCAGATGACATCCGCGTTCTTTCCGAATTCGGTTACAATCTCGGAATCGCATTTCAAATTGTGGATGACATCCTGGATTTGGTTTCGGACCAAAACAAAATGGGAAAAACGACCGGAGTGGATATTTTCCAGGGTCGTGGAGTTGCTGTCGCCCTGAACGATGCCAACGGCAATGGCAGAGCGCAAGCGAAGGATCCGCTTGATGATATTCGGCGCAAGCTGATGGAAGGCGACACGATAGAGCTGGCGCGTGAACAGGCTAGTCTTCTAATTGACAGCTCCATCGCGAGCTTGGCAATCCTGGACGACTCGCCCGCCAAGTTGGAACTGATTAGTCTGGCGCGTCAAATCATCGAGCGAGACAGCTGATCGCGAACTCGCTACAAACATTCGAGGCGTGTATCATGATGATACGCGCCCTTTTTTGTCCTGGTATCCTGAGGGTTTTGATGAAGGTCGCAACCACTCGCGAAGTGCGGGAAATTGAGGCAGCCGCAGACCGCGCCGGCACGAGCTATGAACAAATGATGCTCAACGCGGGCGCCGCAGCCAGCCAAGCGCTGCAGCAGCGCTGTACGGTCGACGCTTCGACCAGAATCACTTTCTTGATAGGCAAGGGCAATAATGGCGGAGACGGACTGGTGATGGCGCATTGCCTGGCGAATTCCACGGAAGCGGACATCAGCCTGTACCTGTTGGAGCCGCATAGTCCAGCCGATGAAAACTACCGGACTGTGCTTGACGCTGGCCCGGCGGTGGCGCTGGCGTCTGACGATGATGATCGCCAGCGGCTGAAAGATATGCTTCTTGCCGCTGACATCATCGTGGATGCCGTTCTGGGGATCGGCGCGCGTCTTCCTCTCCGCGGTATTGCCGCCAAAGTGCTGGCTACAGCGCGTAAGTGTTTGAGCCAGCGCAAAACGGAAGCGGCGGTATGCGCCCGGGATTTACTGGATGATTATGGCCGGACGCAGTTGCCCAAGCGCCCCTTTGTGTTCGCCATCGACTGCCCAAGTGGAGTCGATTGCGATACCGGTGCGGCTGATGAAAATGTCATCGCCGCAGACATGACCATTACCTTTATCGCCGCCAAGCCCGGGCTCTTCGCCTTTCCAGCCGCCGCATTCGTGGGCGATTTGGACGTATCGCAGATTGGCATCCCAGAAAATATGCCCGAGCTGGACGGGATCGAGGCGGAAGTGGTGGAAAGCAAGCTGGCCGCGTCCTTATTGCCTTCGCGACCGCCAGACGGCCACAAAGGGACCTACGGCAAAGCGATGGTCGTTGCCGGTTCGCCGCATTATATCGGCGCTATCAGCCTTGCGGGCGAAGCGGCCTATCGCGCAGGCGTCGGTCTGGTGACGATCGCCACCGCCGCCAAACTGACCGAGATCATCGCCGGTATTCTGCGCGAACCAACATGGTTGCCGCTCCCGCACACAGACGGGGCAATCGCCGAGAGCGCTTGCGAGACGATTGTCAAGCAAGTTGCGGGATACGACTCGCTGCTTGTTGGCTGCGGTCTTGGCTTACGCCAGTGCACAGGCGACTTCCTACTTCGATTGCTAGCGAGCCGATCGCTGCCGCCGTTGATCCTGGACGCGGATGCGTTGAACATCCTTAGCCGAGCGCCTCGCTGGTGGAAGCAGTTGCATCCAGACTCGATCATCACTCCTCATGCCGGCGAGATGGCGCGCCTAACTGGAAAGAGCGCGAAAGAAATTAACGCGAATCGTTGGAATATTGCGCGCGACTGTTCCACAGCCTGGAACGTCGTGCTCCTGCTCAAAGGAGCGCATACGCTCATTGCGGCGCCAGATGGTCGAATCAGCGTCATACCATTCAGAACCGACGCCTTGAGCAAGGCGGGCACAGGCGATGTGCTGGCCGGGCTAATCGCTGGATTGCGCGCTCAAGGACTCACCGCCTATGATGGCGCGCGTCTGGGCGCCTATGCGCACGCTTCGGCGGGGATCATTGCGGCTGCCACTGTCGGTAGCGGCCGAAGCGTCGTCGCTGGCGATGTACTGACGGCTGTGGGCAGCGCATTCGCCGCCTTGGAATCACCTTAACCTTGCTTGTCCATACGCGATTTCGCCAACCTCTTCGCCTCAAGCAGGTTCGCTTCCATTTCAATTTCGGCCGAGCCAGCGCCAAATTGCGTCAAATCCTTGCGCCGGACTGAACCCTTCCGCTTGATGTGGAAGAGCGCGTATAGCGCGCCAATCATCATGCCGAGGACGATTCCAGCGAAGGTGGCGCCATCGTCCAGGTCAAGGCGTTTTCGGCTCATCATACTGGTCCGCGCGCGGCTCTTCCGACGCCACGAGATTGCGTATACGAATCAGCTCGCGCAAGAAAGCGAGCAAGCCGGAAAGAAAACTCTTGATCTGAATCAGGGGATCAACGGCGTTGCTGTTGATGAATTGCGCCGTCGCTTTGCTTAGGCGTGTTGTTTCCCGCGCATTATCCAGAATGGGCTTCACTTCTGTCTTTAGCATGATCAGGAAGCCCGCCGCTTGCAGCATCAGAATCGCAAACGCGGCGATCACCAGGATTGACTCCATGATCAGGATCATCAGCAGGACATCGCGGAGAATCTGAATCAGCGGCGCCCAGGTTTCAGCCGCTGTCAGCGCGGCGGTCAGCGCAGCGCCAAGCAGAATCAACATGATCAGGATTCCCAGCGCCGCGGCCGCTTTTATGAATCGTGCAAACTTCGGACCGGATGAGGCATCCGTGGCGCCCGAAGCCGGTCCGCGCGGACTGACCTCATTCTCCGCCATCGTCAGCGCCGCGACACGGGAGTTGTTGGATCCGCCGTCAGCGCATGCGCGAATATAAGCAGTCCGACCGCTGTAACTGATGCGGGCAACAAATGAATGACGCCAATTCGCAACAACGAGATATCAAGGTTGCCGCCAATATACTGACCCAGCAGAAACCCAACCCAACTCGTGACGATGAACAGCACCATGCGTCGCGCGTTGCCGCCCAAGACAACGTGGAAACCCAAGCCATACATCGTAGCGATTATGAAGGCGAAGACAAATACGGGATTCGGCATGGTAGTTGCGATTCAATTATCCAGTGGTAAAATCTTATGTTAGTGTATCATAAAACGCACGTCCAGTCACATCTCCGCGGCGCGGCTCATGAACGTCATTGATCTAGAAATACTGATTCCAGCTTCACCGGAATTCATTTGGCGTTTTATGGGAGACTTGTCGGCGATTCCCCGCTGGTATGAAGATGTCGTATCAGTATCGTTTCTATCGACGCAGCGCGAGGGGCGTGGCACGCGCTGGCGCCATTCTACCGTCAAGGGGAACGATGTCATCGTAGAAATCAACGCCTGGTACGATACGCTGGGTTACGAGTACCGCGTGGTTGACGGGACTACCTTCAGCGAAAATCAGGGTCGGATACGCCTGCAAGAAGTCTCGGACGGAACCCTGGTTCGCTGGACATACCAATATGCCTTGGGCGGTGTTCTCGGCGGCATACGCAACGCGATGCGTCTCAAACGAAACACGACCAATCAGATTCAAGACAGCCTCAGAAACCTGCATCGGTTGATCGCAGAAGAGTCAGGCGGCATCTCCACCCATGAAGCAAAAGCGAGCATGCGGGACGCCCCCGATGTGTACGAGCGTTCGAGTTATGAGCCGCGCCATCCACCCGCCTTTCAAGAAGCTGGAGCGGATGAGGCCGCAAGCAATGAAGACACGACTCTCTCGGAACATTTTCCGCTGCCTTACGACTTGGAATTGGATGCTGAACCGCTACCGACTGTGATCGAGACGGATACAAAACCCAATCCGGTCGTTTTGAGCGCAGCCGACAAACTGACTGCTGATGCCGAGCCCGAAGCCGCTTTGGATGATACGCGGCCAGTGGAAGTCGAAGCCTTGCTGGCCGAGGTTCCGCCACCCACGCTTGACATGCCTGAGATCGAGCCAGAGCCAGCCACTGACGAGCAAACAGCGAGCGATGTCATCGACGAACCGGAACCCTTGCCAGTGGAAACACTTCGCCCGAAAGACGACGATTCGTCTCGACTGAGCGTATTCGAGATCTTTGGCTTGCAGAAGCCCAGTGAAGCGAATGCGAATGCGGAAGCCACAGGCGATAAGACTGGCGATCGTCCAAGGTTGAGCGAGGTGATAGACCCATCGCCTTCCCCGCCCAAGGAAGCCGTGATAAGCGGTTTGGAAGATGGATCGGCGTCCAGCGGCCAAATGGCGGCCAATGTAGTTCACGATGCGGGCCAGCAAACGATTTCCGGCTGGCGACGCAACGCCCGCCGAAAGAAAACGCTGCTCAGATCGCATACCTAAAATCCAGCTTGGCGGCGCGCGACCATTGATACGTTAATCGAGCGCGCGGCAACGGCAAAACGCCCGCGCTCGGCAGACGACGCTTTCCTCGTTTGGTGGGTGGATGAAGGGGCTCGAACCCTCAACCGCCTGAACCACAATCAGGTGCTCTGCCATTGAGCTACATCCACCACAGTTGCCATGCAATATATCACGCCTCGCGCGCCAAATCTAGGCTCATGTCATGACACATTGACTTGCGCTGGGCGCCTTCCGCAGAACGACCAGTTGCGCCAGGCTATCGCCCAAATGTATGGTTTGCGCCTCCGCAGTCAATCCGGGCATGTGAAACCGACGGCGGATTTCACTGTCGGGGATTCTGCTGTAAGTTTGACCAGTCAGCCGGTACAAGCTGCTTATAAGAGCCGCGAGTATGCCGCTTCGCGTCATCAGCGCCGACAACACAATGACAGCTTGCCCATCTGGCTTCAACACCCGCTTGATCTCGGATTGGGTCTTAGGGTCAAAAATGAACGAGGCGGGAAAAGTGGAAACCAGCGCCGAGATCGAATTTGACGAGACCGGCAGACTAGCAGCTTCTCCCTGAATAAGCGCAGCGCCATTACCCTGCATAGTCAGCTTTCGCTGAGCTAATCGTCCCATGCTGCGTGAAAGGTCAAGTCCTACAGCGCGGTAGCCAGACTTCCAGAGATCGACCTGCAGGTCGCCGGTACCATGCGCCAGCTCAAGAACCACTCCGGCTTTGGGCTCGGGCAAGAATTGCATAACGCATCGCTGCCAACTCCCCCAGCGCCCGAGCGAAACCGCGCGGCTGACCGCGTCGTAGGCAAATGCGCATTCGTTGTAGAGGAGGCGAAATCCAAAGCGCCGGGCTCTGTTCAGCATTGGCGCAGCGCGGAAATGATCGTAGCCGGATCATCGGTCATAATCGAGTTGACGCCAAGCCGCTTCAGTTGAAGCGCGCGCCTTGGGTCATTGACAGTCCAGACATTGACGAAGTATCCCTGTGCTCGCGCCCATCTCATGTAGCCCTCGTCGACCATGTCATGTCGCGGATGTCGCGCTTCGTGCCACAATTCCTTCAAGGGAAGATAATGCGCGGCCGGCATGTCCGGCTGATAAAGGAAGCCCATCAACACCATGGGCATCATCTGCTTGACACGTCGCAGGATTACCGGATCGAAACAGGAGACAATGATCCGTTCACGCATGTTGTGGCGCCGCACACAACTGGCAAGCCGATTCTCAAGCCGGTCCACAGACTCGCGCGGCGATTTGATTTCGACATTGATGAACAAGCTTTCGCCAATTGCGTCGATGACTTCGTCAAGAGTGGGAATCCCCTGACCAGCGAACTCGTCCGAATACCAGGCGCCCGCGTCAAGACGCTTCAATTGATCCAGGGTCATATCGGCGACTTTGCCTTGTCCGTCAGTCGTAGCGTCAACGGTATCGTCATGAATGACGACCAGTTGACTATCGCGCGAGAGATGAACATCAAGTTCGATGCCATCCGCGCCCTGCTCGCCGGCGAGTTCGAACGCGGCCATTGAATTCATGGGCGCGCGCGCCATAGCGCCCCGGTGGCCGAAAATCAGCGTTTCTCTTGAGTTCAGAGCATCTCGCAGGGTTTCGTAGGACATTGCGGAAACTGGAGGATTCCAGACTAAACGAAGATCTGCAAATCATCACCCTGGATTCGCGCCTGAAACCAGGGCACATTGATTTCCGCCGGGCTGCGCGTCGCCTTGCCGGTGCGGAGATCAAAGCGGCCGCCATGGCGTGGACATTCGATCTCATGGTCGATTAGCTTGCTGGGCCGATCTTGCAAATCAAAAGCCAGCACGTTGCCGTCATGGGTGCAAAGATCTTCGATTGCATAGACCTTGCCACTGACATTGAACACGGCAATCCAGCGGCCCCTCACACCGAAAACTTCCCGCTGCCCCGGCGGCAGCTCGCTCGCTGAACACAAGGTCACCCACTCAGCCATCAGATAGCCTCGATTTCCAGCCAATGTTCGGCGCCGGTGGTCCCATACGCGCCGACCACAAGCACCTTCAATGGCAGCAGGGCGCATTTTACCCGATTGATGCTCAAGCGCAGGCCGATATTCTCGAGAAGCACTTGCTTATCGATTTTACGGGCCTCAGCGAGCGTCATGCCGATTAGCTCCTCGCCGAACATAGAGGCTGAAGCCTGGCTGATGGCGCAGCCTTCGCCATCCCAGCCGACTTCTGTGATGACGCCTTGCTCGTTCAAGCGCAGCGTGAGGCGCAGGAAATCGCCACAAAGTGGATTGCACTCTTCGTGGTCGAAGTCATTGGGCTCGAGCAATCCCCAGTTGCGCTGGTTGCGCGCATGGTCCAGGATTAGCTCTCGATACATATCTTCCATGACGAGCCAACCTCACATCGTTACAAGGGCGGCAATGCGATGCGCTTTGCATTATATCGCTTTTGACAGGCGCGTCTATGATATCTATGTTGACATTTGTATGGCGCTCCGATCGACCGGTTGCTGGAACGAAGGCGCTGATACCCTTGTTGCTATCATGCAATCGGTCTTCACGCTCAACGGGGAGACTACGGGGCCTTGTCGAAATGGCAGGTTTGTTGCAATTCGTCTCCATTTGTGGCGCGTTTGCGGCAGAGATTCCGGCGTTTGCGGCATGAATGGCGCTCTTTGTGGCGAAGTCGGGGTTTTTATGGCGCGTTTGCGGCACTGTCAATGATTTTTTGCCAATAGGCGTTGATTTACGCATCCCGTTCCAAATTCAGGGCGCGGTGGAAACGCGTCGTTGTCCAGCGTCTGCCAGTTGTCGCATAGATTGGTGAAGAAAGGGTGAATGAATCATCGCGCAGTTGGCTTACAGCGGGACCAACATCGGCTACGGGCGGGGACAGGCATTCGGGGCGCCAAAGAGCCGGGCGGTTCACGCCATGGCTACTGCAAGCCAAGCTTATGGCAGCGCCGGTCAGACTTTGAAATCAAGATGCTAGCGGAGGCGACCAAGGCTGATCATGTCTAAGCGATGATTTTCGCTTCGATTTCGTCCATCAGACGTTGGCGGACGCGCTCGAAAGGGATGCGCTGCAGCAATTCATCAAAGAATCCTTCGATGATCATCAGTTGGGCTTGCGGCCGCGCGATGCCGCGACTCATCAGATAGTAGATTGGCTCTTCTTCGAGCGTGCCAAAGGTAGCCGCGTGCGAGCAAGCGACATCGTCCGCTTCGATCTCGAGCCCGGGAATGCCATCCATGCGCGCATCGTTGCTCAGGAGGAGATTGCGGCAGACCTGATAGCCATCGATCCTTTGCATCTGCGGCAGCGACTTGATCATGCCTTGCCAGAGGGTGCGGGCGGTATCGCGGGCGGCGCCCTTGAACAAGAGATCGGTGTTGGTAAGCGGCGCATTGTGATTCTGCTGCGTATCCAGATCGAAGAACTGATCGCGATCCGCAAAAAAGAATCCGCTTACGCGCGCGTTGGCGCCGGGTCCGACAGCGTCCACTTCGATAAAGGCTTTGGTGAGCCGGCTGCCCATCACGCCATTAACCCAGTCCAACTGCGCGTCGCGACCAACGACGCCGCGCTGGTGACTAAACTCAAAGGTCTCGCGATTCCAATCTTGCAGCGAGACATAACGCAAGTTGCCGGCGTCGCCGACGATTAGCTCCGTCGCCCCGATATAGGTCGACTGTTCGCGCGTTTCGGCCGATGCGTACTCCACCTGCATGGTCGCTTGAGCGTTGTCTTCGAGCACTACCAGAACATGACCGATGGCGGTCCCGGCCGTGGTGTTATAGCAGACCACATGAAGCGGCAAGCGGGCGACGGTGTTGCGCGGCACATACACAAATACACCGTAATCCCAGAGCGCGGCGTGCAGGGCGGCAAATTTGCCGTCAGTTGCTTTCACCGCTTTTGTCATCAGATGCTTTTCAACCAGCGCTTCGCAGTCGCGCAGAGCCGTTCGCAAGTCGGTGAAGATCACACCTTGCCGCGCAAGCGCATCCGCAAGTTCCGTTCGGATAACTTTGCCATCAACAATGACGAGAAGACCGCCCTGCTCATCGCCGGTCAACGGTTCAAGATTCTTGTCCGGCACAGCAGCCGCATTCGCGCCGTTCGCCTGAATGAGCGTTTCCGCCTCTTCCCAGCGGAGATGGCGATAATCGGTCCGCCGCCACTCTTCTTCCTGATAGGGCATCGGCGTGTTTTGATACAGATCCCAGGCCTCCAACCGTCTTGCGCGCAGCCATTCCGGTTCGTCATGAACGTCGCAAATTGAGCGCAGGTCAGCCAGGCTATAGCTCGGCGCTTGCGGAAGCGCGGATCGTCTGCGTACTACGGCCACGTTAGTCTTCTCCTGAGATTAGGCATGCGAAGCGCCCACCAGCTGGCGGGACGCTCGCGTTCTGCTTGATACGGGATTAGCCGATGGAGCCTTCCAACTGAATCTGAATCAGCCGGTTCAATTCCAGCGCGTATTCCATCGGCAGTTCTTTCACCAGGGGCTCGAGGAAACCGTTCACGATCATCGCGTTGGCTTCATCTTCATTGATGCCGCGACTCATCAGATAGAAGAGTTGATCTTCCCCGACTTTGCTGACCGATGCCTCGTGCCCCATCGTAACGTCTTTGGCGTCTATTTCGATGGTGGGATAGGTATCGGAGCGGCTGTCATCATCCAGCAGCAGCGCGTCGCAGACGACATTGCTCTTGCTGTTATGGGCGGCTTTGTCGATCTTCAGCAGACCGCGATAACTTGCGCGGCCGCCATCTTTGCTGATCGACTTGCTGATGATCTGGCTGGTTGTATTGGGCGCCAAATGGGTTATTTTCGCGCCGGCGTCCTGATGCTGGCCGTCGCCGGCGAATGCGATCGAAAGCACTTCGCCATGGGCGCCTTCGCCGCGCAGAATAACTGCCGGATACTTCATCGTCAGCCGGCTGCCCAGGTTGCCATCGACCCATTCCATAGTAGCGCCTTTTTCGGCAACGGCGCGTTTCGTGACCAGGTTGTACACGTTGTTGGACCAATTCTGAATCGTCGTATAGCGGCAGCGACCGCCTTTCTTGACGATGATCTCGACCACCGCGCTGTGCAGGCTGTCCGAACTGTAGATCGGCGCGGTGCAGCCTTCGACATAGTGCACATAGGCGCCTTCATCGACGATGATCAAGGTGCGCTCGAACTGTCCCATGTTCTGCGTGTTAATGCGGAAATAGGCTTGCAGCGGCATTTCGACATGTACACCGGGCGGCACATATATGAAGCTGCCACCGGACCAGACAGCGGTGTTCAGAGCGGCGAACTTGTTGTCGTTTGATGGAATCACTGTACCAAAGTACTCCTCGATGATTTCGGGATGCTCGCGCAAGCCCGAATCCATATCGAGGAAGATAACGCCCTGCTCTTCCAGGTTCTCCTGAATTTTGTGATAGACCGACTCGCTGTCGTACTGCGCCGACACGCCGTGGAGGAATTTCTGCTCCGCTTCCGGGATTCCCAACTTGTCGAAGGTTTCTTTGATTTCCTGCGGCACCTCCTCCCAGTCATCTTCCGTTTTGTCGGTCGCGCGCACGTAGTAGTAGATGTCATCATAGTCGATGCGGTTGAGGTCACCGCCCCACTGCGGCGTTGGCTTGTCCATGAAGATATGATAGGCATCGACGCGACGATCGGTCATCCACTGCGGCTCGTCCTTCATCGCGCTGATCTGGCGCACGATTTCTTCGTTGACGCCCTTCTGGCTCTTGAAGGTGTAATCCACGTCGTCATCATGAAAGCCATACTTCTCGGCATAGCTCAAGCCGACATCCTTCAGCGCCGCTTCTGCGTTTGTGAGCTGCTTTTCGCTCTGTATCATTTCAGCCATGATTGCGTCCCCTGTATCAGTTAGTTACTGCATTATATGGACAACCAAAGCGCCCAGAGCCAGTTGCGTGCTGAGCAGGAAACCGATCACCGCAAGTTGAGTCGCGATCAGCCACTTGATCAGACGAGTTTCCAACTGAGATACGTCTTCTTTGGTCGCATGGCGCTTACGCTCGGTTTCAATGGTCGTAACACGCTTTTCGAGCGCGATAGCAACCTGGTTGTCAATATTTGCCTCGCTTGCCATGCCCCTGTCCTTGTCCGCTCCCATCAAACTTGAGCTTGCGCGAGCGCCTCGTGCCGTTCGCGAATCCACTCGTAGCCCTTATCCTCAAGTTCATGCGCCAACTCAGGTCCGCCGCTTTCGACAATCCGCCCGCCGTAAAGCACGTGGACAAAGTCCGGTTTGATGTAATTCAGCATTCGCTGGTAGTGAGTAATCACGAGCGCGCCCATATCGGGACCGTTCAAAGCATTGACGCCGTCCGCGACGATACGCAGGGCGTCGATATCCAAGCCCGAATCGGTCTCGTCCAGCACGGCGATTTCCGGCTCCAGCACCGCCATTTGCAGGACTTCGGCTCGTTTCTTCTCACCACCGCTGAAGCCTTCATTTAGATAACGACCGGCAAACGAGTGATCGATATGGAGTTGCGTCATTTTCTCCCGCATTAGTCGGGCGAATCTTGGAATCGGAATGCCCTTGCTATCCGGGTCTTCCGCCTTCATGCGGGCATTTATGGCGTGGCGCAGAAAGTTGCCGAGTGTGACGCCGGGTATCGCAACTGGATACTGAAATGCCAAGAACAAGCCGGCGCGGCTGCGCTCATCCGGTTCCAGCTCCAGCACATTCTCGCCGTCAAGCAGCACTTCGCCTTCATGGACTTCGTAGGCGGGATTGCCCATAAGGACATTCGCCAGCGTGCTCTTTCCGGATGCGTTCGGTCCCATCAGCGCGTGAATCTCGCCCTGTTTCACTGTCAAGTTGACACCGCGCAGAATCATATCATCGTCGCCATCCACACTTGCGCGCAGATTTCGAATCTCCAGTGTTGTGACCATTCGCGGCTAATCTCCTCTCACCTCGATTTAATGTCGGTTAATTTTACTTTGTAACCGACTCGAATTCATTCGCAGTATAGCAGTACGCCAAAAGCGTGTCAACAGGCGCGGCGGACAATCAGACTCTCCGTGACCGAATCACGCATTATGCCGTATTCCTCAAGAAAAGCATAGCATCGAAAGCATAGAAACCCGTCAGAATTCGCTGAGAGCAAGCAAATTGACAGAGGATGATCGCTGTACTATGCTTAAGCTATTGCCCTGATTCGCGCATGGCAACGGAAGACGATGGAATCAACAGGCGCGCGAGGCTGAGCCGCGCGAAGGATAGGTCAAACGAATTGCACTCCAAAGGATTGGGACATGGATGAGAAACAAGCCGGCTTGTATGAAGCGCTGCGGGCGGTCATTGATCCCGAAATCGGCATGAACATCATCGAGCTGGGTCTGGTGCGCGGCGCGGAAATCGGCGAGGACAGCGCCCATGTCAATATGATTATGACGACGCCGTTTTGCCCCTACGCGCCGCAGCTTCTGGAGCAGACACGACGCACCGCGCAAGACTTCCTTGGCGTGCCGACCACCATCGAGATGGGTATGGAAATGTGGGACCCCAGCATGATGGAAGAGGGCGCCGCTAGCGATTGGGGGTTGTTCTAGCAGCTGCGACGCCTGCCGCACTGCTAAGGGCGATGCCTGCTGATCCAATCTCGCGGGTCGATGTAATTCTTCACCAGCAAATTGTAATTCAGCTTTGGCCAGTTCCCCGGGCGGGTTTCCAAGAGCGTCGTCGCGCTAAGGTCGAAGTGCAGATGGGGCACGTAGCGCCCGAAGGCGTCGCTGATTTCACAGATTCGCTGCCCGCGCGCGACCCGATCGCCAACGTCAACCCGCATATTCTGCACATGGGCGTAACGGCTGTAAATCACCTGCCCTGAAGGCTGATACAGGGGGTCGTGTCGAATGACTACCAGGTTGCCCCAGGCGCCCATCCGCGCGGCGAAGGTAACCACGCCGCTGGCGCAGGCATAACAAGCCATGCCTTTGTCTTCATAGGGTCGGCCGAAATTCAGGTCGGCGCCGGTGTGGTAGGCTTCGCTCGGTGTGCCGATAAAATATAGCTTGCCAAATGGGGTCACATCCAGCCAGCCCTTCGGCCAAAGACGCTCAGCGCGGCGCTGTTCGCTGGTACCGACTGGAGAGTCGTAGCCGTCGGCCACGTTGACGCCCTTGATGACAGTCGGACGCGGTTCCGCTTCCGGATCGGGCGCAGGCGAGTAGCCGTCCGGCGTCGTCACGATGCGGCGGAATCGCACTGCGTCGAAGGCGATCTCCTTGTCGGATTCGCCGGTCACATCGTTGAGAAAAACGCGCCCGGCATTCTCCATGCTCTTGTCAAGATCAAAGATGCCGAGCGCTACCCAGGTGTTGCGGCGACGATGCTGGTTGATGTCCAGTACGACCTCGGCTGTTGTGCCAACGATGCCGTGCACTTTGTAGCGGGCGCGGGCGGTGGTCGCGTGGCGATTCGGGATAAAGACCGAAACTTCGTAGAGACCGCTCTGCGGCAGGTCTTCGCGCCACTCCGCCCAAACTTTGCTCGTTCGCTCTTCGGTGGAAACGTAAAGATAATCCCAGCCCCAGGTGTTTTGCCGCGCGCTGAATTCGGGCTTGCCGGTGTAGGTTCCGCTGCGAAAGCCTGATTTCGTCGGCAGAATAACCACCTCCTCGGCAAAGTTCTGGAGGGTCTCTTCTTCTTCATCATCGGCGGGCGAAGATGTCAATTCAATCGCCTTGTTCACGCCGGACCATTGTGAGATTACGCCGTAGCGCCACCAGCTTAGACCTTTGGCGCCAAATGCTTGCGTGGCCAGGGTATGCGCTTCAGTTTGCTCCGTTGACGGCGTATCGGCTTGCAGGACGGGAATGATCGGTTTGTCGTAACCGCCCCAGACCGTCCACACCGACGACAGCGCCTCCTCCGGCGTCGTCCGGAATATCTCCCAGTAAGTCTGCGGGTGGATGCTGTCGACGAAGGGGCTCCATTCACCGGGGAAAACAGTGTGATAGTGCTGACGGCGGGGATCGACGCTCATGCCGATATGAAAGCGAGTGCCCAATCCGCGGCGAAGCTCCAGCATGAAGGGACGGACCGCCTGAGGTCCGCCTTGCCAATAATCAGCGTAAGGCTCGATATCAAGGATCAGCGATTGCACACCGGGTCGCGAGCAAGCTTCCACAATGATTGCCGACTCCGCCTGCACATTCAGCCCCTTGGGCACGCACCAGGCGTGGAACTCCAAGCCCGCGGCCTGGCAGGCGCTCACCCAGACATCGACGCTGCTGGCGTCGCTGATCGCCATGTCACTTGTGTCATACTCGCTCATCCAATGCGCGCCATTGGTGATCTTGACCCAGACCTGACTGACATTGGGCGCGTTCGCCTTGATGTCATCAAGCACTTCGCTGATCGTATTCTGCGCTACGGCGGATCCTTTCCAATGCCAGACCGCCACTTTGCCATCATAGGGCGTCGGCTTGTGAGGCGATGGCTCGGCGCCAATCGCATGAAAGAATTGGATATAGCCGGCATAGACCCAACCCTTCAAACCGCCCTTCTCGACCCAAACCCAGTTGCTAACCGTCTTGCTATCCGGGTAGTAGACTACCAAGGCATTGTCGCGAAGGTCGCCGATGTCCTGGTAGTTTGTGCCAGGACCGCGCCGGATGTTGCTCAGCGCCGATTGCGTGTTGGCGACGGCGACCACACCGCTGCCCGCGTCATCGGGTTTGGGTAAGAATGACGAGCTGGTCATGCGTTGCACCTCGTTCGGCTCGGATTACGGGCATAGTAGTACAAGTGCTGAAATTCGGCAAAGCCATTGCGACTATTGCGAATTCTCAAGCAAAAAAGTCGCCCGAGGGCGACTATAAGTTTTTGTGTAGATCTCGGGATCAGTTGCCATGGCGTCGACGCCATGTGGCAACGCTCATATTCTCGTTAGACGACGAACTGTCCGTTTCGGTAGAACAACTCGTCATCAACTAGAATCTCGCTGTCGTCACGCATATCGCAGATCATGTCCCAGTGCACGGCGCTCTTGTTGAGGCTGCCGGTCTCGGGATAGCCCATTCCGATTGCTATGTGGATGGTGCCGCCGATCTTTTCGTCATAGAGGATCATGCCGGTGAAGCGATCAATGCCGAAGTTGGCGCCAATGGCGAATTCGCCCAAGTAGCGCGCGCCAGCATCGGTATCCAATTGCGCGTGCAGCAAGTCTTCGTTCATCTCGGCAGACGCATCGCTTACTTTGCCATCGGCGAAGCGCAATTCGATGCCGCTGACGGCTCGACCGCCGACGATCGCCGGATAGCTGAAGCGCACCCAGCCATTCACGCTGTCTTCTACCGGACCGGTGAAGATCTCGCCGCTCGGCATATTCCGTCGGCCATCGCTGTTGATGAAAGCGCGGTCGACGATGCTCAGCTCGAGGTCGATATTCGGTCCGCGCAGTTTGATGTGGCTCTTGCCAGCCAGGTAATCCACCTTTTGCTGCTGCATCGCGCTTAGCTTGCGCCACTCGGCGGCTGGATCATCGGCATCGCAGAAGCAGGCGCCATAGACGAAGTCTTCATACTCTTCGAAGCTCATATTGGCTTCCTGGGCGCTCGCCTGCGTCGGATAAAGCGCGCCCACCCAGCGAAATTCACCGCGCGCCGAGCGTTCAAGGCGCGTCTGCAGGATCTCGCTCTGCGCCGCCCGCCACGTTTGCATTCGGCCCGCGCTGATGTTGCTCATCGCCCGCGTGTTTTCCGGCGCGCCGACACGGATGTAGACATCGCCTTTTTCCGTGAATAGCTTCAGGCTGGGGTCGATCCATTTGATCTGCTCGTCGTTGGCATTTCGCAGGAAGCAGCGCTGCATCTGATCGTCGCCGATCAGCAGGCTGGGGTGACCGCCGGCATCAAGCACAGCTTCGTGCACATCTCTCAAGATCGGCAGCGAACTGAACTCGCCTAGAATCCCAACCCAATCGCCCGGCTGCACTTGGGTCGAGTAGTTGACCAGCAGATTTGCCAGCTTGCGCCGTCGTTGATCGCTCATGCCGCTCCTTTCTAACGCTGCGATGTGTTACGCCAGCCCCTTCGCTTTGGCAAGCGCGGCGCCGTAATCCACCTCGTTCCCAATAATCGGCACGTATTCCGCATGCCGCACGATATTGTCGCGATCGAGCACAAATACGGCTCGCTGGCAAATCCGCCACTCGGTGTCGTGCACGCCGTAGTCATCGGCGAATGCCATGTCGCGCTGCGTTGAAAGCGTCTCTGTATTGTCGATGCCTTCAGCGCCGCAGAATCGGCCCAAGGCAAATGGCATATCGGCGCTGACTGTCAGCACAACCGTGTCGTCAAGGCTGGCCGCCTCAACGTTAAAGCGGCGCGTCTGATCAGCGCAGACGCCGGTGTCGATCGAGGGGATCACGCTGATCACCTTGACTTTGCCGGCGTAATCGGCCAGCGACTTGCTGCTCAAGTCATTGGCGATCAAAGCGAAGTCGGGCGCCTCTGACCCGATCGCCAACATATCGTTTTGCACCTGATGTTCATTGTCGCCGACCATCAATCCTTTGCGCGTCATCTTCCCATCTCCTTCATCTTCTGTAATGATTTTCTTCATTCGGATCAATTATCATTAGAATTATAGGCGCAACAATATCGCTATCAAGGTGATAAAGTGGAGATATACGCATCCAAACAGATGGGAGAGAAACTGTATGAAGACTAAGGCGCTGCTCATTATCGTACTGGTCGTGGTCGTCGCTGCTGGATTGGCAGTTACGAAACCCTGGCTTTATTTCGTCAATCGCGAGGTGAACGAAGCCTTCCCCGGGCTTACCGATGAGCAGCGCCAGGCTGTCGCAAACATGCCCGAGGAGCAGAAACAGGCGCTGATCGACATGGCGATGTCTACCCGCAAAATGGTGGAAGACACCGCAATTGCCCAGAGCGGCGCAGACACTGTCGTGCCAGACGCGGAGCAGGCGATGCCGCCCGATATGCCCGATGAACCGACGGCGCTCTTGATGGGATCCTTCATCGACATTGATCCGATTCACGGCGCCGAAGGCAGCGCGACAATCTACGAACTTCCGGACGGGGACCGCGTTTTGCGCTTCGAGGACTTCCGCTCGAAAAATGGACCGGACCTGCATGTTTACTTGTCAACGGAAGCGCCGACCAGCACCTTCGCCGGTCTCGGCGCAAACGAAATCCATCTCGGCGCGCTAAAAGGCAATGTGGGAAATCAGAACTACGATGTGCCAGCGGATGTCGACCTGAGCCAGTACCGCAGCGTCGTCATTTACTGCGTGCCGTTCCGCGTGGTCTTCAGCACCGCTGCGTTTAGCTAAGTCGACGCTGTCCGCTCGCCTAGTCGAAATCGCGGAAGCGCCACTCGCCGCCAACCATCGCGCCCAAGACTTTGAGCTCGAGGATTTCCTCGGGCTCAACCTGGTATATGTCGCGATCCAGCGCGACCAGGTCGGCGAGAAAGCCTTCGTCCAATTTGCCCAAGCGGTCTTCCATGCCGGCGGCGTATGCTGGTCCTTGCGTGAAGCCGAGCAAGGATTCGCGCAGATTTAGTCGCGCCGCCGGATGCCAGCCGCCGGACGGTCGGCCATCACGCTGGCGCGTCACGGCGGCATGGATGCCGAGAAACGGGTTGAGCGGCTCCACCGGCGCATCCGATCCAAATGCCAGGCGCGCGCCTTGATCCAATTGCAGGCGCGGATTATAGGCGTAAGCCGTTCGTTCTCCCCAATAACGATCGGCGGTGATCATGTCGGATGTAGCGTGGATGGGCTGCATGGATGCGATCACATCCAGGTCTGCGAGGCGGCTCGCGTCTTGCGGATGGATGATCTGCACATGCTCTATGCGGTGGCGGCGTTCGGCAGGCGTTTCGCCCCGCTGCGCTTCTTCCCGGCGCACAGTTTCGAATACATCCAATGCGTCATGCACCGCTTTGTCGCCGATGGCGTGGATGCTTGAGGGCAAACCGAATGCACTGGCTCGGCTGACGTACTCTATCATTTCTTCCTTGTCGACGACGGCCATGCCGTAGTTGTCGGGTTCACCCTGGTATGGCTCGAACATCAGCGCCGTTTTGGGTCCCAAGGCGCCGTCGGCGAAGAGCTTGAGCGCGCCGATGCGGATCCAGTCGTCGCCGAATCCGCTGCGTAAGCCCGAATCAAGAGCGGCATCCAACCATCGCTGATTGACTTGCTTCACCACGCGCAGCGAAAGAGCGCCACGTTCTCGAAGGATTTGCAGCGCGGCTAAGCAGGAGGGTTCGTCAAAGTCGTGAATCATGGTGATGCCGCAGCGCAAAGCATGTTCCTGCGCTTCCAGCATCATATCTGCCAGCTGATCACTCGTCGGATTCGGAATCCGCTCGCTAACTAGATCCATCGCGGTCTCAAGCAGAATGCCGGTCGGCGCGCCCGCCGAATCGCGCAAAATCTGCCCGCCTTCGGGATCGCCGTCGCCGCCTGAGACGCCGGCGCGTTTTAATGCGGCTGAATTGACCCAGGCGGCATGGCCGCTTTTGGCGCTCAGATAAACTGGATGATGCGGCGCGACCGCGTCCAGATCGGCTTTGCTCGGGAAGGCGCGATCAGTCCACAGATCTTGCGCCCAGCCTTGTCCCTGGATCCATTCGCCGGCGGCGGTTTCGCTGACGCGCTCCCGCACCCGCTCGACCGCAACTGCTTTTTCGGGAACCTCAAATACGTTGACGGAACGCATCGACCGCGCCTGCGCTTCCCAATGCAAGTGCGCGTCGGTCAGACCTGGAATGACTGTTTTACCGTCCAAATTGACCACTGATGTATTCGCAGTCGCCAGTCGCTGCATCTCGGGATCGGCGCCAAGGGCGACCACTCGGCCATAACTGATCGCCAGCGCGCTTACGCGGGGCCGCAATTGGTCGAGCGTGATTATATTTCCGTTGAGAAGAATGGAGTGAATCATTGTTTACTCCTCCGCTAGATTGCGCAGTTCGCGGGCGATTTCCGCTTTGGTCGGCGCGCTTTCCATCCCCGCGCGCGTCACCGAGCAGGCGGCCAGCTTGCCCGCCAATCGCACTGCCTTTGCAACATCGCCGCCCACGGCCGGCAGCGAGCCCAAGAGCGATGCGGCGAAGACATCGCCCGCGCCCGTTAAGTCCCGCGGCTCTACCGGAATGCTGTCGTATGAAATCGCGTCGCCAGCGTGGTGATATGTACCGCCGTTTCGTCCGTTTGTCACCACCACGTGCTTGCATATGCGGCGAATTTCCTCAGTCAGTTGGGGAAATTGGTTGACGTCCTCCTCGCTGTAGACGACGATGTCGATGAGGCGCAGCGCATCTTCGTCAAACCAGCGCCGAAATTTGACCAAGCCGTCGGCGTCCCAGCGGCGCAGCATGCCTTGCAGGGTCAACATGATTGTCGCATTGGGAAATCCTCGCGCCATCTCCAGCGGGTTGATCTCCGCAGCCAGCGGGCCGAGATGGACGCAGGGCGCGGCCTTCCATGCATTTGGCACGTCATCGAAAGTGATGGGACTGGCTTTTGCCCGCACGAACTGCTGCCGACCACTCTCGCTGTACAGATTTTCATATGTCAGCGAATGCTCGCTTGGCAGCGCAACCACATCGCCATGCGCCCACAAGCGCTCCAGAAGCGGTTCATCAGATGCGGCGCTGGTCAGTATGCCCACTCGGCGACCGAAAGCAGCGTAGGTTGGCGCGGCATAGGAGACGGTTCCGCCCAGCATGCGCCCTTCGGCAACCAGGTCAACCGTCATGTGACCGATCAACAAAACATCGATTTCTGTTGTCAAGGCGTTTGCTCACCTTGGGGGATGCGCGCCGCGACATGGAGGCGCATAAATTCGCCGTTTGCCTGCTGCAAGTCTGAGAATGAGCGCCTATTGGGGAACGATGGTGACTTTCCGCGTCCGGCCTTCGCCGACGCTTCGTGTCAATACATCTTGCCTTCCGCGCAGCGTCAAGTGAATGATGCGCCGCTCATTGGCGTGCATTGGCTCGAGCGTGATCGTGCGTCCTTGCTGCACCGCCTGCTTTGCCATTCGCTGCGCCAAGCCGCGCAGTCGTTTGGATCTGCCGGTCTTGTAGCCGGCCACATCAACGATGACGTTAGCGCGCCTTTCCAAGCGGCGGCTGCATATCAGGCGCACGACATGCTGCAAACAGGAAAGAGTCTCGCCGCGGCGTCCAATCAGGCGATTGATATGCTTGCCAGAGACATTAAGCATCCAGTGCGGATCCTCTTCATCATCGTCATCGGCGCGATGAACATTGACCTGGGCGTCAATCCGCATTTTCTCCAGGAGTTCGACCAGCACTTGTCGACCCACGACGGCGTCTTCGTCCATTTCATCCTCGGACACTGCCGGCAAGGGGAAACTTTCTTGCGCATCGGGCTCCTTGCGCGCCTCTTCTACGGTTTCTTCGCGCTCCTCGGCTTTACGCCGTCCGATCAATACGATTCTGACGCGCGCCTCACGCGCCCCAAACCCGAACAAGCCGGTGTTAGGCTCTTCGAGCACTTCGATCATCACATCGCCGGGCGTCGCATTGAGTTCAGCCAATCCTTTGCTGATCGCCGCATCGACAGAATTGGCGGTTACTTCGATCATTTCCATGGTTCAAGTCCTATGTTTGTGATGCAACCGTGGCAACAGCTTATCTCTTGCGCGGTTTCTTTTTTCTGCGTTTTCGCGGCTTTTTCGCCGGCACATCATCGTCGAGCTCGATCTCTACCGGCGCTTCATCGGTCTTCTTGCTGCGAAACACTTTGTCCAGGACATTTCGACCCTGCGGACTATATTGCACGATGCCTATCACGTTTGACGTTACAAAATATACCGACAACCCGACTGAGAACGTCAAGGAGAAAAAGCCAAACATAATCGGCATGATTGTCGTCATGCTTTGCATCATCTGCGCCTGCCCGCCGCGCGGCTTTTCGTCTTCTTCGTCATCGTCCTTGTTTGACTTCTGCTTGGTGGTCATCATCGTAAGTTTTTGCTGCGCCCAGGTGGTGATCAACACCAGCAGCGGAAGAATCAGCGAATAATGGGGATTCTCTGTCGGCGCCAGGGTCAGGTCCAACTCGGGCAGAATTGAAGCCAGCTGGGGAATCGGCGTCCACATCCGCTGCAGCGGGATCAGTGAATCCAAGCCTGGTATCAGCAGCCGTTCCGACAGGTCGACCAGTTGGAAGGGCGTGGCGGCCAGCGCAAAGAAGATCGCCTGATACAGACCAATCAAAATAGGAAACTGAATAACCATCGGGAAGCAGCCGCCAACGGGATTCACTTTGTTCTCCCGGTAGAGCTTCATTTGCGCCTGCGACATTTTTTCCTTGTCGTTCTTATATTTGTCCTGGAGCTTCTTCAATTGCGGTTGAAGCTGCTGCATTCTGCGCGAAGATTCTTGCTGCTTTGCCAGCAGCGGGTAGGTCAGGAAACGGATGATCGCGGTGAGTACCACGATCGCCAGGACGATATCCTGGTTCAAGGCGGCATAAAGCCAAGCCAGGATGGTCACAAATGGATTCAGGATTAAGTCCCACATTCCGTAATGCCCCCGTCGGCGGATTACCGCGGATAAACCCAGGCTTGCCGCCCATCGACCTCAAAGGCGATCAGCAATCGACCTTCATCGACTGAAGAAACGATCAGCAGCGGTACATCAATGTTTAAGGTTGCGCTCGGCTCCAGCAACAGCATATCGCCCAGCAGTTCCGGACGGTTGTCAATTTCCCTTGAGTTGATAAGCGCGCCGTCTCGCCTGTCCAGCCAGTACACCCGTCCGTCGCGCGATGCCACGACAACCCGGTCCAAATACACAATGGGTCCCGCTCGTATGCCCCGCTCCGCGACCTGATTGGACCAAATCTCCGAAAGATTCCGCTCCGAATCAAGCGCATGGACGTAACCGCTCAGGTCGGCAACGTAAACGACGCCTCTTTCGTCTATCGACGGCGTGCCCCATACCCAGTTCTGCGTGTCGTATCGACTGAGAATCTCGCCGTCGAGCGAAATTTCAAAGAAGCTCTTGTTGAAGCTGCCGACATAAAGGCGATTGTTGGCCAAGAGTGGCGTCGAGGCCACGCTCCCGCCCAAATCGACCGACCAAATGCGATGCCCGCTGCTGCGGTCGACCGCGTACAAATGATGGTCAATCGAAGATACGGCCACCATTTCGCCTACCAAGAGCGGCGTCGCCCAGATGCCTTCCTCGGTATGGAAGCGCCAGATTTCGCGATAATCCACGATTGAACGAGCGCTCAGCCCGCCGTTTTGATATGGCACGTAGAGTATGCCGTCCGCTTCGAGCGTATTAGCGACTACCTTGTCCGCCAGCGTGATAGACTGCGTTGCCTCCAGCAGGACCGAATCCAATTTGAGCAGTCTCCCATTGTTAGCGGCGGCTAGCATCGTCTCATCATCCACAATGACGGGCAGGCTGTAGAATTGCGCGCCTTCATTATCGGACCCGTGCAGAATCCAACTGCGGGGATTGTTTTCGCTATCGAGCATGGCTTGCCCGCTAATCGGATTAATCAAGCGAAGGGGCGCGCCATTGGCGGGGTTTAGTAGGGCGATATTATTGTTGTACGCCAGGGCTATATTCTCTTCGCCGTTTACGGTGATCAAGCCGACCGAAGGCCAGCTTACACCCATGCGCGCGCCAACGCAGCCCGATGCGAGGAAAATCGCCATAATCAAAAGCGTTGCCAGCCCGGTACGCGTACAGTTCAGCTTTGGCAAGAATCACTCCTTCGGCGGGACCGGATCGTAGCCGCCGGGATGCAGGGGATGACAGCGCAAGATCCGGCGACAGCCCATCCACGTCCCCCGCAAAGGACCGTAGGTTTCAATCGCCTCATAGGCATAGACCGAACAAGTAGGTGTGAAGCGGCAGGCGCTCGGTAGCAAGGGCGAAAGAAATCGCTTGTAGCCCCGAATCAGTTTCAGCATTGCCCACGTCAGCATTTTAGCAGTTCCCGATGAGCCGCGCTTGAACCAGCAACCCATGCAGTATACGTTGCAGATCGCTGAACGGTTGCTGAACGCTTGCTGGTCGGGCGACGACAACCACATCAAATCCCTGCGACAACAGGGAATGCGACTGCGACAAAACCGACCGCAAGCGGCGCTTGCATTTGTTGCGGACTACCGACCCGCCGAGCCGCCTAGACGTCACGACACCGTAACGATTATGTAGCAATTCATTTCTGCAAACGCTAATCGACAGCGCGGGATGCCGGTAGACGGCGCCATATCGCCCAGCCCGCGCGAAGTCGGCGGAACGGCGCAACCTCAATGCGGATTTCATCGATTAGCTGGCGTTCCAGTTGGTCTTTTTGACATGGTTAGGCGTTACAGTAAGAGTGTGGCGTCCGCGAAGGCGACGGGCTTTAAGAACGCGCCGCCCGCCCCGCGTGCTCATACGTTTGCGGAATCCATGCACCCGTTTACGCCTGCGAACCTTTGGCTGCCAGGTACGTTTGGTCGACATTGATTGTGCCTCTATCTAGCGCTAACTTGCATCACAAGCGGTAAGTATAGTCCAGCAATTCCGGACGGTCAACCGCGTCTTGAACAAGCCGGCGACCAGTCAATCAATTATACGATAGACGCGTTCTATACATCCGGCCGCAAACTCAGCTTAAGAATCACCTTCCGATCTAGAAGTTTCGCGCAAGTACCGCTTGACTGATTACACAAGCATACAGTAGGATTGCTGGGTCGAAAGCGCTTACAAGCTGTTGATATCACTCGAATACCGACTTTACCGATAAGACGAGCTACTCAGGGAGGCGCCCCGCCTTGCTCCCGGCACAACATTGGGCATATAGTTTTTCAATCGGCGCTGAAGACATTGATGGCATCACCAACCTCTTGCTGGAAAAAGAAACGCCCCTCTCGGCAGAACAGCTTGCAACAGAAATCATCAATACTCGTGAAAGCGAACTGCGTCTGCAATTGCGAGAACAGTACGACGGCGCCAAAGTTTACCGGCCTTGCGAGGCTTATGCCGTTGGCGATCGTCTCACGTTTGCTCATCTGGATTATGCTACAGCGACCGTAGTCGGCCTGCGCACTGGGCAGAATACTGACCGAAATCCGATCAGAATTGCCGCGGTCAGATTTGATTATGCGAGCCGGCAGACCACAAATGGACTGCGAGAATTTGTGGTGGAGTACGAGGCTGAACACCCGCTCAATGACCGCGATTTGAACCGACACCCAAGCCAAGTGGACACCGATTACACCATTGACGATATTCTCAGTGATCCGTCGACAAACATCATAGAACAGGTTAATGACGCCTTGGAGCGCAATCCCGATCTGGTTCGCATCGCTGGAACCTGGTTCGTGCGCGAGTTGATGGTCGAGTTGGATATCGGTCATTTGCATTTGGCCGAAGCCGTGCTCGACATGTATGAGGGCGGTCCACTAGCCACAGCGAAGATATTAGAAGAGATAGGCGGTCTAGGCGACGCGCTCCTGCCATTGCAGATCTTTTCTCTAAATTACGCGATGAATAAGGATGAGCGATTTGACGAGGTCGGAGCCGCGGGCCAAGTCCTTTGGCATTTGACCAGGCTTTTGCCACGCATGGCGCGGCAGATGCCCTCCATTTTGCAGTACCAAGCGATTGACTACGATCGCAGCCTCTTGACGCGCGAATTGCGCCAATTGGAATACGACCTTGATGACGAGCATTCTCCGATAACGTCGCCGCCGCCGGAAGATGAAGTCAGCTTAACGCTGACCTATCCTCATCGACGCGTCGGCACATTGCCAATCAACTCCGAAACCCGATATATCTTCCCCGATGCGAAGACCCCGCGCATCGCCATAACGATCGTGGATGCGATAGATAAGCAGGAGTACCCTTGCTGGGTGGTTCATGAATTCAAGTACGTTTTTGGCTTGACGCCAGTATTTCAAAAACATCATCTACCCGTCGGCGCTTACGTGTACCTGAACCGCACCGATGATCGCAGCCGCATTGAAATCGAATTCGATGATTATCGGCCGCGCACGGAATACATTCCTCTGGTGGAGCGGACGGAAACCAACCGGCTTCGTTTTCAGACTGCCAAACGCGCGATCGGCGCCGATTATGACGATCTGATTATTGTTGGCGTCAACAATCTGCCGGAGGTTGATAAACTTGGCAAGGAGATTCAGACGAAGCGGGTGACCCTGACCGAATTGCTGCGAAATCTGGTCGCGGAGTTGAGCCGCCAGAACCCCCAAGGAACGGTGCATTCCAAGGTCTTGTACAGCACCTTAAATATATTGCGGCGATGCCCGCCGGGACCGATCTTTGCCACGTTGATCTCCAATCCGGACTTTGAGTACGTGGGCGATAACTACTGGAAGCTCAGTAGCTAATCAGAGAGAAATCGAATGCCGCTGAATTATCTGATCAAGCCCAATGTCGAGACCAAGTTCTATATCGATTATGACTGGTGGGAGCAGAGCCGCGATGATCTTCAGATCTACTTGCTCACGCATTTGACGCCCGAACAGCAGCAGGCGCTTGCGCATAGAAATCTCGATGAAGTGTTTGATTACGTCGATCCAGAGACGGGTGAAGTCTTCCAAGTGGATACACTTCGATTGGCCATTCGCGAGTCCACCAAGCGAGAAGATTTTATCACGGGGCATATCGGCTTGATCGACAGTGTTTTTCGCGCCCTGTTGGTCAACGGCAATAAACCGCTCAGCGCTATTGAACTGGCGGAGGTCACCAGGCGCAATGCCGCAACGATCCTCAAGACCATCGGCGGCGTTCGCATTTATCGCGGCATTCGTCCGCATCATTCGAATGATGCCGTCGAAGGTTAAGCCGTGGCCCGTGTAATCAATACCAACAGTCCCGGCAAGCGTCGCAGGGCGCACATGCGCACAATTGCCGAGATTCTGCGCCATCTCAGTCAGCAGCGTGAAGTGGACCAGCAGACGCATGACATGGTTGCCATGCTCGTCTTCTGCCTGCGAGCCATCGACGACACTGTCGAAGAATCGGTTCGCGCCTGGGAAAAGCGCGGATACTGGAAAAAAGCCGATGATTTCCAGCAGAAATGGTGGTGGTCTACGCTTATGGCGAATGCCATAGAAGAACTTCTACGAACGGAAAGCTGGGACAACCTGCCGGAGACGATGATCAAACTCTACCCGCACTTCGCCGATATCCAAATCAATAGAATGACCCGCGATCCAGCAGAATGGGCAGGCGCGTATCAAAAGATAATCGGCAATAGAGACGGCTGAATTGGGCGTCGGCATTCCATTCCCTCGGTCCAATTGGCTGCGCAAGCCCTCGCTGAAGCAAGAATTAGAGCGATTTCGCCGAAAGAACTAGGCTGTTCATAACGGACATTCTGGGCAATGTGCATAAGGCTTTATATAATGTGTCCACAGCGTTAGAGTCCGGCATGCAGCAATAGCGAAGGACGCATTGATCGCAGGGACGCTGCTTCTGTGTATCGCGGACTACAGTTTGTTGGCCAGCCCGCGCTCCCTTTGGAACTTTAGGTCGACATCCCGGCAGTCATCATTATTGGCGCCGGTAGCGTTGCCCACGACAGCTAGGTGAGAATTCCGAATCGGACGGCAAGGGATCGCGAAATGAGCATCACGCGAACGCAAGAAATCACCGTGGAAGAAATACGTAAGCTTGCCCTGCCCTTAAGCACGCATATCCTATCGGGCGAGGGCTTGCTTGGACGCCCTATTTCCTGGACAACGGTCATTCATCCGGAAGATGACATTGCTTCCAAAGCCGTCCAAGCGCGCGAACTTATCCTGGTCGCCCCCACAAGCAACCCACCGCGGGCCCACAACGACACAGAAGTTATACAGTGGGCGGCGGGCGCTGGCGCCTCGGCCGTTGTTTTCTCCGGTCCGGTGAGCACAACCGCGCTGGCCGAATCAAAGTCGCGCGGCATGCCGGTTCTCACGCTGTCCAACGAAGTCCGCATCCGTGAAGTAGAGAAGACGATCATAAGCTTGCTCGTGAATCGCAAAGGACAGATTGAAAGACGCGGGACTCAAATATATCGACAGCTTACGCAGATCTCCTCGCGAAACGAGGGCATGGACGGGCTGCTCGGCGCCATGGCGCGCCTTACCAAGAAGACGGTGATCGTACACGACAAGCGGCTCCATGCCCTTTCCCACAAGTTGCAGCCGGAATTCGTCGGCATCTGGGACGACATCGAGTTTTTCTTGAAGAAGAAAGACAATTTGCCGGTGGAATTGCACGATCGCCATCGCGTTGTGGAAGTTGATCCGCCAGTATTGATGCAGGCTTTGCCCGTGTCCGGCGTCGCCAGGCTGGTCGCGCCGATTATCGCCAAAAGTCTGGGAAGGGGCTATCTTTCAATCATTGGGCGTGAGAGCGATCTCGACGAGATCGATCAGCTCGTCTGCGAACATGGCGCCGCGGCCTGCGCCTTGGAAATGGCCAAGCAAAAAGCCGTCAACGAAACGGAGAAGCGCCTGCGCGGCACGTTTCTGGATCGGCTATTGCTTGGTGACGTCAGCCAGCAGGAGGCGATTCGCCAAGGCGAGCGGTTCAATCATGATATGACGCGGACGCATGTCGCCTTTGCGCTGTCCTGGCATGGCAGCGGCCATCCATCGCTGAGACGCTTGGAGACTATTGTCAACGCGATCATCGCGCATCAGCAGGCGGCGGCGCTGGTCTGGATACGTGAGCGAGAGGGTGAAGTAGTCGTCTTTCACGCCACCGACTTTGACGACCCAATCGATTTTAGCTTGCGACTCTCCAACGCTATCAGCCAGGAGATTAACCGCCAATACCCGCTCAATCGGGTAGCGATAGGGCTGGGACAGGTAGCGCGCGAAGTGAATGTCTGGCGGTCCAGCTATCGCGACGCGGTACAGGCGAAGGAACTAGCGGAACGACTGCAAACGGACATACCATTGTTTATCGGCGATCTGGGCGTTTACCAGTTGATCCTCAGTCTGTCCGATCGACAAAAGCTGGCTCATTTCTGTGAACATACGCTGGGGACGCTCACAGAATATGACAAGCGCCAGAACGCGGACCTGATTAAGACGCTTGAGACTTACTTCAATTGTCATGGCAACCTTTCGCAGACCGCGGAGACCCTGATTGTTCATCGCAATACCTTGCTATATCGAATGAATCGCATCAATGAGATCGCCGGCATTGATCTCAATCGCCCCGAAACGCGACTGGCTCTGCACCTGGCATTGACGATTCGCCGACTATTGTCCCTTGGTTGACCTTCGCCGCCGCACTGCCCAAGAATCGCGGCGAGCGGCACGCGCGGTCTGTCGGCGCCGATGTAGACATTCGATAAATTAAGACGAGTGGACATTGTACAGTATGCACAGTCATTCAGGCACATTATCCATGACATTATTCAATGCCAGGACGCGGCTGGCTTGGTAGAATAGTTTAACGAATTAGGGTAATATCATATCGTGTCTGCGCGGCTGCAGCGGCAAGGAGCCGCGCCAGTTCGCGCGCGCGCAAACTAGATTATTGCAGGGACCGGCTCAGCTTTTGGAAAGATGAGATATGTCAGGTTTACACCATTCATCCAGCAAGGATCCCTTTACCGACCTTCACCCGATTGATCGGGAACACCGCGATGCCTGCGCCTTGATTTGTTCAGTGCGCAAAGGCGGCCAGGCGACGCACGGCAACGTCAAGAGGACAATTGAAGCGCTCACCCGGATGGGCCATCGTACCGGATACATTAACGGCGAAGGCGACGGCGTCGGCGTATTGACGGATATACCGCGACAGCTCTGGACGAAGAGGCTGGCGGAAGCTGGATTGCGTTCCTCGCTGGCGACCAATCGCAGCTTTTGGGTCGCGCATGTGATGATCCCGGCGGCTGATCGGGCGCGCGCGCAGTACATCGTCGATCAGATTTGCCGCCAGATTAGCGAAGTCGGTTTGCATATTCTGCTTGACCGCGCTGGACGAGTGAATCCACAGGTGCTTGGTCCGAACGCGGAAGCGAACGAACCCGTCTTTTGGCAGATTGCCGGAATCAATGGTCAAGTCCTGGCGGAGGACCTCGATCGCACGCTTTTTGAATTGCAGGCGCAACTGGAAAGCGAGCTCGAAGTGCACTTTCCCTCGTTCTCGGCGCATAGCGTTGTTTACAAGGTGCAGGGCACGATTGAGATTTTGCGCCGCTATTACCCGGAATTGCGCGATCCCGATTATGCCTCGTCCATCACTATGGGGCACGCGCGATACAGCACCAATACCAATCCGATATTCGAACGGGCGCAGCCCTTTAATCTCATCGAGCACAATGGCGAGTTCAATACAATCTCTCGCTTCCGCGTGGAGTCGGAGATGCTCGATATTCCGATGGTGGAAAACGGCTCTGATTCCCAGGATGTCGATCGCGCGATCTATGCGCTGTGCATGCGGCACGGGCTTGATCTGATTGAGGCGATGGAGCACATCTTTCCACCATTTGAGCATGACTTAATTCAGAACGCTCCGGAAATCCATGATATGTACGCCGAGTTGCGACAGTCATTCGGTCCCTTCGCGCAAGGTCCGGCGGCGGTCGTGGCGCGTTTGGGCAATGAAGCGGTCTTCAGCGTCGATGCCTTGGGCTTGCGCCCGCTTTGGTATGGGGAGACAGAGAAAGAGTACTTCGTCACCTCCGAACGCGGCGTCTACGCGCTGGACTCTATGTCGGTCAGCCCCAAGCCAATGGCGCCGGGTGAGAAGATTGCGATGACGGTCAACACCGGGCAGCCGATTCAGGTGATGGACTATCCGGCGATCCAACGTTATGTCTACAACAGATATCGCGACCGCCAATCGTTCCGCTCGTCGCCGGGCGGCGTATGGCATTCGGGCATAGACGAGACGGCTGTTTCGCTCGGCGGGAATTACCCGGTCCAGCCGACTTCGAATGGCGGCGGCCAATTGCAAGCGCAGACGGCGCCGGTCGCAGTGCTGGAGCGGACAGCCGAAGCGCAGCGGACGGCAGTTCAACTTCCATGGGCCGATTCACCGGTCAAGGTTAACGCTGCGGTAATGTCCGGCTTTGGCTGGGAACGCTATCACGTGGAAATCGTGAAGTCGCTTTCCGAAAGCGGCAAAGAGCAGATGGGATCGCTCGGCTGGGACGGTCCGCTGGCGGCGATCAGCAATACGCGCGCCAATTTAGCGGACTTCTTCAAAGAGACGATCGCGGTGGTGACCAACCCTTCAATCGACCGCGAGCGCGAGCAGGCGCAGTTTTCGTCGCAGGTATTAATCGGCTGCCGCCCCGAAATAGCGGCCGGGCGCGAAGAAGACGCCACCTTAATCCGCCTGGAAATCCCCCTCTTGCTTGATGCCTTCCCCGAATTTGACGATATCGCGCGCATCCGCGACATCGCCACCAAGCAAGGCACTATGCTTTTGCAAGATTTGGCGAACATTTTTGAAGGCAAAGTCGCCTTCTTTTCCATGGGTTGTCCGATGGATACAAGCGTGGACCGCGCGGTGGAATCGCTGCAAAAGCGCGTGGTCGAAGCGGTGCTGAATGGCGCGCAGTGCGTCATCCTTGATGACAGTTCCATTGCCTCGGGCGACGAGCTATACATGGATCCGCTTCTGGCGATTGCCGCTGTGGATAAGGCGCTGCGCCTGGCGGATTCCACACCAAATCTACGCCGCAGAGTTGGGCTGGTCATTCGCACCGGAGCGCTGCGGGATTTGCACGATCTGGCGATTTGCTTGAGCTTGGGCGCCAATGCAATCGTGCCCTACGCCATGTACGCTGTCGGCTTGGGCACAGCGCCGCGCGGCAGCAGAAAGCCACTGGTCGCCGAGCAGGTCGAGACGTCGCTGGGCAATACCTTGAAGGCGATACACGCCGGCTTGCAGAAAATCACATCGACCGTCGGCTGTCACGAATTGCGCGGATACGGGCACAGCTTCAGTTCGATCGGCCTTTCACGCAATCTCGCCAACCTGCTGGGCACGCCCAACTACTTCGGATCCACCGGTCGCGGTCTGACCTGGACCTCCCTGTATGACGATGCCCAGGAGCGCGCGCAAGAATTCCGCGGTGAAGCGCGCGCGCGTTTGAAGAACCCCGATCGCTTTTACCCTAAGATGTGGAAGAAGGCTGAGGCAGTCGCCCACGGCGAATTGGAATTCGATGATTATACCGAGACGTTGCTAAACCTTGAAGAAAAGATGCCGGTATCTTTGCGGCATGTTCTGGGGCTGAAGGAGAGCAGCGCCCCTACCAAACCCGACGAGGTGGACATCAGCGTCAAGGGCTATGACATGCCGGTCATTATCAGCGCCATGTCCTTTGGTTCGCAAGGCGAGCTCGCCTACCGCTCCTACGCAGAAGCCGCCCACTTGCTCAACATCATCTGCATGAATGGCGAAGGCGGAGAGATTCACGACCTGCTCGGACGTCACCCGCGCAACCGCGGGCAGCAGGTAGCTTCGGGACGATTCGGCGTCAATATCGCTTTTTTGAACGCGGCCGATTATATCGAGATCAAGATCGGGCAAGGCGCGAAACCTGGCGAAGGCGGGCATCTCCCCGGTTACAAGGTCACCGAGCAGATTGCGGCGGTGCGCAGCACGACGCCGGGAGTCGGCTTGATTTCGCCGAGCAACAATCACGATCTATACTCGATTGAAGATCTTGCCCAACTAATAGACGAGCTCAAGACGGCTAATCCCCACGCCAAGGTATCGGTCAAGCTGCCGGTCGTACCGGGCATTGGCATCATCGCCGTTGGAGTGGCCAAAGCGGGCGCCGATATCATCACGATTACCGGCTATACCGGGGGCACCGGCGCTGCTCGCGCGCATGCCTTGCGGCACGTTGGCTTGCCAGCGGAGATTGGTGTATGGCTCGCCCACCGCCACTTGATCGAAAGCGGTTTGCGAGACGATGTCGAAATCTGGGCTGACGGCGGCATGAAGAGTGGACGCGATGTTATCAAGATGGTCTGTCTTGGCGCCAACCGCGTCGGTTTCGCCACCTTGGCGATGGTCGCCTTGGGTTGCACGATCTGTCGCGGCTGCCAGGATGG
Source organism: Anaerolineae bacterium (assembly GCA_022821805.1). GTDB lineage: Bacteria > Chloroflexota > Anaerolineae > Aggregatilineales > Phototrophicaceae > UBA6055. Next base: position 104,935 of record JAJECX010000044.1, on the reverse strand, counting down.
CACTTGCCACGTCGGCATCACAACGCATGTGAAGACAAAGGAAGAAGCGGAAAAGCGCGCTTTCAAGGCTTTCCGTCCATTTGAGGAGCGCGGCTCACCACATAGCATCGTAACAATGTTTGATTCATTGGCCGACGATATTCGCAAATGGGCGGGCAAAATGGGCGTTCGCAACCTGCAAGACTTGGTCGGACGCGCCGACCTGCTCTATCAACGCTCGCATCATGATCGCATTGACCTGAGCCGCCTGCTGCATCCAGTCCCGCGCGCGCAGTTGACTCCGGCGCAACCGGGCGGGCGGCGCATCTCACGGCCGCGCAACACGGTGAGCAAGCAGATCACCGACATCGTCACCGAATACGTGAGCAAGGGCGAATACGAGCTCACCTACGATGATGAGCAAGTCATGGCGATGGATCGCGCGCTGGGCACGCATCTGGTCGGGGCCATCAAACGTCAGGCGCTTCCGCAGGCGAATCGCATACGCGCGATCAATCTGTCGTTCAGCAACTCAGCCATTCCGGGCAATGGCTTGGCCGCATTCATTGATGATCCGGTGAATGTACTGGTGGAAGGCGGGGCGCAGGATGGCGTCGGCAAGTGCGCGGCCGGCAGCAAAGTCTCAATTCTTAAGGGACTCAACCATAAGGGCCGCCGGCTTGACGGTTCGGTTGGCAAGAGCTTCGCTTATGGCGCTCAAGGCGGTCTCTTCCTCGTGCAGGGCGATGCCGACACGCGCGCCTGCATCCGCATGAGTGGCGCCGATGTCGTCTTTGGCGGCGAGATCGTCGAGCCACTGAATGACAGTCTCGGCGGCATGGGCGCTCGAGCCAATCTAAAGGGATACGCCTTTGAATATATGACCTCTGGTCGCGCAGTGGTCCTGGGAGACCCCGGACCATGGATGTGCGCCGGCATGACCGGTGGCGTGGTTTACCAGCGGATTCAGCCGGAGATGGGCTTAACCATTGATGCGGTTCGCCATCGCATCGCGGCGGGCTCCGTTGTTGAGATACAGCCGCTGGACGACGATGGACACAATGACGTGCGCGAACTCTTGAACGAGTACATTCGCACGCTAGAGGAAAACCACCAGTCGCAAGCGGCTGAGCCACTGTATCCGCTGCTGAAACGACCGAGCGATCACTTCATCAAGATCGCGCCGCCGGTAGCGCGCAAGATCGTCAACGAGAGTTAATTTCAGCGCCGAGTTACCGAAAGCGGACGGCAGTTCTATTTAGTCAACGCGAAAGCCGCTTGACCGAGATTCAGGCGGTCGCCCGCTCCCCGGGGATTGTCGCCAGAACGCGCTGCGTTTTCAGAGCCAAGTGTAATATCAGGCGGTTGTCCGAGTCATCGAGGTCGAGTTCCGTCAATTCGGCGATGCGCTCCAAACGATAGACCAGCGTGTTGCGATGCACATCTAATTCTTGCGCCGCCTTGGCCAAGTTTCCATTGGCGCCGAAAAAGCCGCTTAAGGTGCGGACGAGGTCGCTCTGTTTGCGTCTGTCATGCTCGATCAAGGGACCGAGCGCGTCGTGGCAAAAGTGATGCAAATGCTCCAGATTGCGTTCTTTCAGCGCCAGCAGCAATTGATACAGCTTCAGGTCGCCATAAAACGTGGTCATATTATGATCGTTCAATTCATAGGCGATGCCGACGGCGTCTTTTGCCTCACGATAGGCGTCGCGCAGATTTGACAGACCGGCCGCCGGCCGGCTGATGCCTGCCGATACGAAGCCTTCTGGCCTGCGCACTGCCAACTGCGATCGAACATCCTCTATCGAGGAGCGAGACCGGCTCAATGCCACCGCATCATCTTCGTCCAACGGATACAGGGCGACGATGACATCCACATACTGACCGACTGCGCCGTTGACTCCCCGACGAGACATATCATCGCGAACCAGTGAAATCAAAGATTCTAATGGAAGGGACTGTCCAGCGGCGTCGGTTGCGCGATAGACAGTCACCGCATAGCGAGAACCGGGCTGAAACCCGGCGCGTTGAGCGCGAGTGCGCAAGAGATCATCGTCGGCCGGTGTGCCGCTCAGCCACATTTGGATCCAGTCGCCGCGCGTCTGTTCCACCGCCGACGCGATGGCGCGATTCTTCGCCATTTCTATCGCGCAAACATCAGCGCCGTAGGTCAGCACAAGTCGGTCGAATTCCGTGAGGCTGCCGGCGCTGTCGATCACCGACAAATAACCGGCGACGCGCTTTTCCACTTTGAGCACGGTCGTGCAACCGAGCGGGCTGGCGCTGATCATGCCGAGCAAGGACGGAGCATGATCACCGAGCCACTGCTTGAATTCGTCGTGCCGCGCCGGAATGCCGCCGCCACGGCCGTTCAGTCCGCGCCGCCCGAGATAAGGCATTATTTGTGTGATCAATGTACCGGCGTCGTCGTGAATCGCAATCGGCTTGCCTGTGGAGCGGGACATAACCTGCAGCAGGCTGTTGAGATCGCGATTCTCGGCCGAAAGACGCGTCAGTTGCCGCTGAATTTCAATCGCGCGCTCGGTCAATCGCGCGGAGTGATTCAAAATAAGCGAGTTTACCGCGCGTTCAACTGTCGTAAGGCTTGTATCCTCCGGGACGGAAAGTAACGCGACGCCGCAATCGTTGGCCGCCTCGACCGCATCGTGCCCGATAGAGCCAGTAGCCAAGACGCCATTGACGCCGAATTCCGCCAACTGGCGCAAGACACTGGAAAGCGTCAAACGACTGTCAAAGCTGCGTAATACGTCCATCGATACCAGCGCCAGTTCCCCGCCATAGATGTCGGGAAAGACAGGCGGTTGCGCCCGGATGGTTATTGACCAGTTCACCTGCGTATCCGGGTCGCCAGCGACGATGCTGGCGCCCAATGGCAAAGAGTAACGAAGCAAGGATTGAATCGAAGCTGCGTTTTTATCAGACATAACCAGATTCCAGTCTTCTGTATCAAAATGCGCCCGCCAGGAAATCGGCGAAATTCATAAGAATGAACAAGAAGCCATTTTCCATTTGTGTGTTCTCACCAATTGTAACAAAAGATAAGAGGAAAAAAACAGAGCGAATCCATTTCTGCGATCCGCCCTGCAATCTGTGTTGGTGAACTTTGCTAAGTCAATGCTTGCGTCTTACACCGATCGTCAATGATTCCCCGCGTATCGCGACCGTTTCCTGTACGTATTCGTCCGACAATGCGCCGGGCGCCAAACTATCCGCCAGCGTTTCGGCGCAAATATATCCACTGTAAAGCTGCATCACAGCGTCATTGGCGCCCGAGGCATCGCGATAAACAATCTCGATACGGTCATCCAGCGCGAAATCCGCTTTTTTGCGCAGATTCTGAATGCGGCGGATGAGCTCGCGAGCCAAGCCTTCCTGGAGCAAGTCTGAGGTCAGCCGTGTATTCAGCACTGCTACGTAGCCGCCATCTTCGACCGCCCCTTCCGGCGTCGTGACGCTGACTTTCACCTCGCATTCTTCGTTTAAGATCTCGAAGCTCGCTCCGTTTAGTTCGATCGTGATGTTTCCACCCGCCAGCAATTTTTCGGCAAGCGGTCGCACAAAGTCCTGTTCTCCATCTCGCAGAGCCGCTTGAATCGCCTTGAAGTCCTTGCCGTATTTTCGCCCAAGATATCGCGGCAGGGGGTTGAGACTGTACACCGTGGTAGACTCGAATGCGCTCGCCTCATCGGCGCCCATTACGCTCAAGGACTTGATATTCAGTTCGCTCTTTAGCAAATGGGCGTAACGCTCGACAATCGGCGCCTCCGAGACATCGCGCAATGCGAATTGCACATCAGCCAAGGGCTGCCGCACGCCGATCTGCGCCGCATTGCGGGCAGCCAGCCCCAGCCTAACCAAACGGCGCGCCAGCGCCATCTCCCCGATAAGGCGCTGGTCTATCAGCGAAGCGTCGCAAGCGGGCCAGCGCGACAAATGCACGCTGTCGGCTTTGGCGCCATTTTGTTCCGCGACAAGATTCCGATACATCTCCTCGCTCAGAAATGGCATAGTAGGCGCCAATAACTGCGCCACTGTCGTCAGCGTCTCGTATAGCGTCGCGTAGGCGCTTAGCTTGTCGTTATCTACTTCGCTCTTCCAAAAGCGATCGCGGCTCAAGCGCACATACCAGTTGCTCAAGCGCTCGACAAATTCTTCAATCGGACGCGTGGCATTGACCGCGTCGTATTGTTCGAAAGCATCGGTCACTGTACGTATCAGACTGTGCAGCTCCGCCAGCAGCCATTGATCAAGCGGTTCGCGCTCCGCCGGATCAGGAGCGGATTGAGACGGCGTCCAACCATCAATGTTGGCGTATGTGACGAAAAAGCTGTAGGTATTCCACAAGGTGGACCAGAACTTCTTGATCACGTCGTTGACCAGATTGATGGAAAAACGGCGCGACTCGCCCGGCGGTCCCGATGTATACATGTACCAGCGAAAGGCATCGGCGCCCGCCTGCTCCAGCACCATCCAGGGGTCAACGGCGTTGCCGAGGCTCTTGGACATCTTCTGTCCGTTTTCGTCCAGGATATGGCCGAGGCAGATGACGTTTTTGAAGGAGACCGTTTCGAAGAGCATTGCCGCGATAGCGTGAAGGCTGTAGAACCAGCCCCGCGTCTGATCCACCGCCTCGCAAATGTAATCGGCCGGATGCTGCTCTTCAAAGATGTCATTATTGCGCTTGGGATATGCCCACTGCGCCACTTGCATGGCGCCGCTGTCGAACCAGACGTCGATGACTTCCGGCGCGCGGCGCATCGTGCCGCCATCTCCGTTCGGATTATCGAAGGTGACATCATCCACGTAGGGACGGTGCAAATCAAGATCGCTCAGATCGCCCCCGGCGAGCTCGCTCAATTCTTCGACGCTGCCGACGCAGATCATCTCGCCCGTTTGATCGTCCACCCAAACGGGCAGCGGCGTGCCCCAGTAGCGTTCCCGGCCCAGCGACCATTCCTTAAGATCATCCAGCCAATTGCCGAAACGACCGTCCCTGATGTGTTTTGGAACCCAATTCACGGTCTTGTTCAGGTCGATCATTTTCTGCTTGTATTTGAGCGTGTCGATGAACCAGGTCTCGCGGGCAAAATACATCAAGGGCGATCCGTCGCGCCAGTTGTGCGGGTAGCTATGTTTGTAGGTTTCGTGACGGTACATCAAGCCGCGCTCGACCAAATCGCTGATGATATGGCGGTCGGCGTCTTTGAACCACATGCCGCGGAAGGTCGAAACCGCATCGATAAAATGGCCGGTTTCGTCCACCGTGATTAAGACGGGCAGATCATGCTTCTGCCCGGTCGCCAAATCGTCGACGCCGTAAGCGGGCGCGGTATGCACAATGCCGGTGCCGTCTTCGGTGCTGACATAATCGGCAGCGACGATGTACGCGTAGTCTTGCTCCACCGGGACAAAGGTGTAGAGGGGCTTGTAACGCCAGCCAACCAGATCGCTGCCCTTCAAGCGTTCTACCACCTTGTATTCGTCAGCTTTTGCCAGCGCCTTCTCCATCAAAGCCTCGGCCAGGATGAGCTGCTCGACGCCTTCGCCGTCGCTGGCGGGACCTTCAACCATGACGTAATTCACATCGGCGCCAACCGCCAATGCCGCGTTTGCCGGCAGCGTCCAGGGGGTTGTCGTCCAGGCGAGCAGGTACACGCCGGACTTGTCTCGTACCGGGAAACGAACGTAGATGCTGGGATCGACTATGGTCTTGTATCCCTGAGCGACTTCATGCGTGCTGAGCGGCGTCCCTGACGATGGGCTGTAGGGCACGACTTTGTAGCCGCGGTAGAGCAATCCCTTGTCCCAGAATTGCTTGAGGATCCACCAGACGCTCTCGATGTAGTCGTTGGAAAATGTGACGTAGGCGTCATCCAGATTGACCCAGAAGGCGGTGCGTTCCGTCAGTTTTTCCCATTCGTTGATGTGCTGAAAGACGTTTGCGCGGCATTTGGCGTTGAACTCGGCAACGCCGTATTCTTCAATCTGTCCCTTGTTTTCGAAGCCGAGTTCTTTTTCCACCTCGATTTCGACCGGCAAACCATGGGTATCCCAGCCGCCGCGGCGCAGACAGAAGAATCCCTGCATCACTTTGTAGCGCGGGAACATATCCTTGAACGCCCGAGACAGAACATGATGGCTGCCGGGTGTGCCATTTGCCGTTGGCGGTCCTTCATAAAAGACATAGCGAGGCGCGTCTTCGCGTCCCTCGGTGGTGCGCTCAAAAACGCGGTTATACCGCCAGAAGTCAAGCTGCTGCTGCTCCAAACGGTTGATGACTTCGCTGTTAACTCGCGGGTTTACTTCTCTAAACATGAGTGATGGATTCTCCCTTGGATTGATACGAATACCTCAACGTAAAAATGCGCGCAGTGGCGCGTGATTCGTATCAACAGGCAATGACCCGCGGTGTGTGCATATTCCGATGCGACACCACGTAAGCACCTCCTTGCTTTGGCGCATCCCCTGCGGGAGCGAATATTGGCAGGGATTATGGCGTAAATTGGAAGGAGGTAAAAGGGTTAAGTCGCGAGACGGGCTGGCATTTGATCCCAATTCAGTTCAGATCTCGTTCATCATCAATACCAATGGCCAGCTCGCTGATTGTCTCAGCCAGGTGTTTTCCATAGGGCGTCTCCGAGTACTTCAATGCCTCGCCGCGCCAAAACTGAACGTACTCTTGAATGAATTCGCCAGGGGGCAAATCGCCCGCGCTCAACTCGCGCAAGTAGACGTTTATCAGAATCGATTGAAAAGGATCATCAGCCAATGCATGGCGAGCGGCACTGAGATGCCGTAATGCCTCGTCATGATTGCCAAGCAAGAACTGCGCCTGCCCTAATTCGAATCGCACGAGCTCGGGCGCGCCGGTTTGGATCGCTCGCTCGACAAATTCGCAGGTCGCATGATAATTGCCCTGCACAAGATGAAGTTTCCCGGCGCTGAAGAGCGCTAGGTGATGCCGCGAATTCAGCTCCAGCGCGTGGTCCAGCGCTGCCTGCGCCGAGTTGAAATTGCCCAAATTTCGATAGGTGTTGCCGAGCAGGACCAACGCGTCGACTGAAGCGCGTCCGCGTTCGGGCATCGTCTCGAGCAAATCGCGCGCGGCTTGGTAATCCCCGGCGACGTAGTGTTGCTGCGCCTGATGATAAGGCGAGGCATCGCGCCGATTGGCCCACAGGAAAAGCAACTGAACCGTGATCAGCAGGCCGAAGGCGCCTAGCCTCGCCGGCAACTGAACGGACTCCGGTCCAAAGAATCCTATGCCCAGCAGCAATATCAAAAGCGGAAGGGCAATAGCGAGCGACACTTTGGCGGGCGTATCCCATTCCGGCAGCCGACGCGTCAGATCACGCGCGGCCTGCCAAAGCATCATCAAGTATTCTTCCTCTTGCTTTGCGTCTCGGCGATCGCTTCTTCAATCATTTCGATTTCGTAATGGAGCAAGCTTCCGTAGGCTGTACCCTCTAGGGCGCGCAATGTCGACTTCCAGGCTTGCAGCCCATGCTCGGTCGCTACCATTCGTTCGGCGGCACGCTGCGCATTCTCCCGGTCGCCCTGTTTTCGATAGTGGCGCGACAGATAATAATGGACTCGCACGGCATACATGGACGGCATTGAATACAGCGCCGCATGCTTAAACGACTCCATCGCCGAGTCGCGCTCGCCCGCCAACTGCTGCACAAAACCCAACTCGGCCCAGATAATTGGTTGAGCCGGGGAAAGCTGAGCAGCGGTGTGAAGGGCGATGGCTGCTTCACCATAGCTCGCTTGCATGCGGTAGCCATTCGCCAAAGTCATGTACGCGCCAGCATCGCGCGGAAACATTTGTACAGCGCGATCGGCGGTCTCCTGCGCTTTCGCCAATTGACCGTTATAGGCGTAGGCGCTGGTCAGCAGCATTAGCAAATCAGGCGTGATCTTGCCACCGGCAAGCACTCGTTCCAACAACTGAATCGCTTCCGGAAACTTCAGCTTTTGCATCAGGCGATAGGCTTCACCATAGCCGGCGCCATATTGCCGTGACTGCCGCGCCAGCAGAACGCCAACTAACAAGAAACCGAGCAAGATCATGCTCGCGGAAAGGCAGAGGCCCGCCAGCGACATTTGCGCAACCGGAGAGATATAGGGATCAAGCGGCTCGGTGATGCCGTCGGCCAGTTCAATCAGCACGCCCAGGACGAAGACGATAAAACCCAAAGCCGCAAGCGCGACAGAGACGAGCACCGCGATCCAGCCGATTAGTCGGCGGAAGGACATGTCTGCTCTCCAATTACTGCGATACACGGTCTTCCTGGTCCATTATCAGGCGGCGCGCCTCTTCAATATCGCCGCTCAAAACATCACGAAGAGCCTGGGCTTCATCCGCGCTCATGATTACTTGCCACTCTTCCAGTCCCGCTTTTTCACGTTTGAGCGCGGTCAAGGCAGCGCGCGCCGCCTCGTCGTCAGCCCGGCGATGGTGAATACGCCATAAGTATAAGTGTACCAGCAATCGGTGTCGAGAATCGGGTATCGCCAATTCAAGCGCATCGCTTAGGCGCCCAAGCGCGGATTCGTCGTAGTCCAGTCGCTCTTCGATCATGCCCAGATTATAAGCCGCGATCCATTCCTTCGGCGCCAACTCAAAGGCCTTCATGGCGGCCATCCTCGCAGTTTCCAAATTGCCCGCCTGCAACTCGACCTCAGCCAATCCGTTGTAGGCGATTGCCGACATCTCATCAAGTTCAGTCATGCGTCGATAGTCGGCCCGCGCCGCCTTGAGATCGCCCGCCAGCCGATGAAGCTCGGCGCGGAATCGATACTGTTCCGCGCGGCTCGGGTTTTCTCGTATTTCCGCTGTCATGCTGGCGATCGCCGAAGGGTAATCGCCTTTGCGCATCGCTTTGACTGCTGCGCGATAATTCTGCGGTCCCCGGACATCGCGGAATATGAAAATGCCGGCGACAATCCAGCCGAGTCCAGCGCCAACGAACAAACCGGTCAGATGCGGAAGAACCACCGAGCCGATGACGATACCCAAAACTGAAGGCGCGATGATAGCCAGCCAGCGCAGGCGTTCTTCCGCCGGCAGACGACCGAGGATCAGGACCGATGCGCCCAGCAGGAAAACCAGCATGAGCAGCGTTTGCAGCGCAGTGGCGGTCTGCGAGCCTTGGCCAAGCGCATATAAAGCCAGATTGGCGAAACCGGTCGTCGCCAGCAGCGCGACAAAGGCGCGGAATCGGCGTGGGCCAAAAAAGATCTGAAAGCGCTTGATCATCGTTCCGAATCTTGAGCAGTGAATGCTCGGCTAACTTCAACTGCAGGCTGCGCATTCACCTTAGAGCGCAGGCGCGGCGTAATTGCTGATCTCAACCAGCATCTCCTGCTGCTTAAAGCTGTTCACCCGCTTGACGATCACGCCATGGCGGTCAATCCAGTATGACACAGCCTTATCGATATAACGATAACGCCGCGCCGGAATCGAGCGCTTTCCGACAAGCACCTCATCATCGCCGACGTATTCAACGGGCGAGACATTGTGCTGGAGGACACCGGGGAACAGTTGAGCATGTTCGAACATCGGCACGAAGACCGCCATTCGCGCCTGACGCAGCTGCGCCAATCTCATAACGGCGCGTCCGCGAAACACCAGCAGCGGAATATCAATCAGGGCGTATTGCGGAACGGAGACTTCGACGTATTGTCGATCTTCTCCGTTCATGCTGAATCCAACCTGCAGTCGCCCATCCGCGAGCTGATATGTCGCACGGAGATTCTTTATGCCACCTTCAAAGCGGGCATTTTCATAGCGAATATCGAGCCTCGCCAAGGAATCGCCACTGGTAAGCAGCGCTTCAGCGAGAATCGACTTGCCCTCGGCTTCGCGCGCATCCATATCGACGCGCACAAACTTCTCGCCATCAGGATGTGAATGAATCGCCCAAGACTCGGTCTTTCGCAATAACTCGCCATTGCGGAAAAACCGGTGGCATCCGCTCGCCAGGAATCGCTCATGCGCCTGCACCGGATGCAAATAGCGCATCAATCCTCGAGCTCCACATACAGCCGCTTATTGATGCCGCCTTTGCTTTTGTACTTTGCAATTTTGATCGCGCCAACTTCGCGCGTATTGGCGACATGGGTTCCGCCGTCCGCCTGCAAGTCCAGCCCGACAATCTCGACGGTCCGCACTTCCTGAATGCTTTTGGGCAAGAGATTGATTTTCGTGCGAATCAGATCGGGAATCTGAAAGGCGGTCTCGCGCGGCAGAATCTCGATTCGGACGGCGCGCGCCGCTTCAACTTCCAGATTGATCTTCTTTTCAATCTCAACTATGACTTCCGGCGCCAGCCTTTCAAATTCGAAATCCATGCGTCCGCTGAGCACATCCATATTGCCCCCGGTTACGCTCGCCTGATAGTCCCGCCAAATCACACCGCATAAGATATGCATCGCAGTATGCGTCCGCATGATCTTGTAACGCCGCTCCCAATCAAGCTGTCCGCGGACTTCCGCGCCGATTGGCGGCAATTCGCCCTCGATGATGTGCACATTTCCGCGCTTCACTCGGCTGACGGGATAGCTCGCTTCGCCAATCCATATCGTACCCGCATCGGGCAGCTGCCCGCCGCCACCGGGATAGAAGGCGCTTTGATCCAGCGCGACGCCGTTCTGCTCGAGGTCATGCCCTTTTACTATGGCGCCAAACTCTCGAAGATAGCTGTCGTGCAGATACAGCAGATCTGTCATCAGTCCTCCTCCGGTATTGCGGCGCGCATCCGCATCATGGTGGTCTCGCCGCCGATAGAATTCCAGAAAGCCAGCGCCTCATGATTCCTGGCGCTAACATGCCACTCAAAAGTCCGGACACCTTGCGAGCGAAACCACCAGGTCAGACGTTCAACCAGCTGCCGACCTAAACCTTGTCGGCGATAGCCCTCTTTGAGATAGATATCTGATAGCAGACCGCAGCGCAGCGGCATGAACATTTCGGTGGTGATATTCGCGATGACGCCATTCACAAAGCCGACGACTTCGCCGTTGATTTCCACCACCAGGACTCGCGCGTCTGCATCACTGAGGCGGGAGAGGATGCCACTCGCGTATAATTCGGCGCCAATTTCCGCCGGTCGAAAAGTCTGCGCATCCAGCTCCGCGTGGTAAGCAACCATCTCTGCCCACAGTTCGCCGATGAATTCGGCATCGGCCGCTTCCGCCAGCCGTATCATATTCTCAGCCAACGCCTTTCGAATCGTAACTCGGCGCCCTGCGTCCGCCAAAATGCCGTTTCGACGGGATAATGCGCGGGCACATCAACCTCCAACTCGGTAACATTCTTAGCGGACAGCCAGCGTTTCGCCATGTCCAGCAGCTGCTTGCCCAAGCCACGGTGCGTTGCATGCAGATCGACAGCCATATCCAAAAGCGCTGCTTTACGTTGCGGATACAAGCCGGGCATGCCCTTTGCCAAACCCACCGCGATCAAACCAATCAGCTCCTCGTTGTTTTCCGCAACCAGGAAGCGAACCTGATCGTCAGCGATCCAACTGCTGGCTTTTGTCCGCCAGTCCTCTTTGGCATCGGGCAAGAGCTTGATTTGCCAATCGGTCTGCTGCAGCAGGTTCATTCGGTCGAACCACAACTGGGAAGCGGGCTCCAGGTCAGACGATTCCGCCGCTCGTATTTTCATAAACCGTATTCGGCTGCCTCGTTCGGGGGAAAGAATATCACCGCGCATAATGACCAACAAGACGTGAATACTGAGCCGGTGAAAGTCTGCGATTGCTATACGCTTGCGTTCAAACGGTAGCGGCATATTAGGTTTTCGGTAAAATAGTGTCGAATTCACGATATCGGCGCGGTTATCCGCTAGCGGCTTTCAATACGCTTAAAGTGCATTCCGGGAGGAAAACTCATGTCCACCATACCCTCGGCAGAGAAAATCGGCAGAGCATGGCGCATGCATCGCGATGGCGACAACCGCGGCGCAATTGACGCCTTTGATGAGGTGATCGCCGCTAGCCCAGACAGCGTCGACGCTCACTATGGAATGGGATTGGCGCTCAAAGCCAGCGGCGAGTTGGAAGCGGCCGCCGATTCATTTCAGCGGGCGCTGTCCATCACCGAGCAGGCGCTTTCGGCGGTGCAGGTGACGTCTCACGCGGAAGGTCAGCACGGCGCCAACGACCTCGAAACCAACTTCGATGATCGCTATATGATGTTGACGCGAATGCTGCAACAGCGCATTGATGATGTTAGCAGCGTCACCTCGTAAGCTCGCAGATGCAAAAGCGCGAACGCCTGGAGCGAGCGATCGCGGGCGAAGCGGTTGATCGCGCGCCGGTTGCGCTCTGGCGGCATTGGCCCGGCGACGATCAACGGTATACCGACCTTGCGCGCTCGACGATTGATTTCCAGCATGACTACAATTGGGATTTCGCCCGTGTCATGCCATCGCGCAGTTTCCAGGTGACCGACTATGGCCTGCAGGACGAGTGGCGTGGCGCTCCCTCCGGCATCCGCGCCATCAAGAAGCGCTTAATCAAGCGATCGCTTGATTGGACTCAGCTGCGCCCACTGGCGCCTGCTCGCGGCGCGCTTTCCCAGCAAGTCGAATGCCTCCGTTTGATTTGCGGCGCGCTGGAATCGGATAATGTACCGGTGCTGCAAACCATTTACAGCCCGCTCGCGCAAGCGGCGCAGTTGGCCGGGTCCAAAAGAGTGCTGCGCGATATGCGAGTGCGCCCGGACCGTCTGCGCACTGGATTGAATCATATAACGGAAAGCACGCTGCGTTTTTTGGAATCGCTGCGGAAATTGCCCGGGCTCGCCGGCGTCTTCATCGTGACCGAGTTCGCCAGCCATGACATTTTGTCCGAAGCGGAATACGCGGCCTTCGGTCTACCACAGCTTGAGAGCATCCGGTCGTCTCTTCCCGAGCGCTGGTGGCTGAACATTGTGCAAGCGGCTGGACCCTCGCCTATGTTGAAACTGCTTGGCGGCTTGCAGCTTCAAGCCTACAATTGGGATGTTGGCGCGGGATCGATCGAGCTTGCCGAAGCCATGAGTCTGTATGGCGGCGCCACCTGCGGCGGTCTGAATGATCAAAATGATCTGCTTCACGGAACGCCGACACTGCTGCAAGCATCCATGCGGGAGGCGCTAGAGCATTGCGATCAGCGCCGCCTCATTTTGTCTGGCAGCGGCGAGGGTCAAGTTACGACGCCGATTTCCAATATCCGCGCCATCCGCAGCCTAGTCGAGCGCTCGGCATAGCCGTGTCTCTGCGCGTCATCGCCGGCGCGGCGCGCGGCATGAAGCTAAAACCCGTACCTGGGTCGAGCACGCGTCCCATCATGGATCGGGCGAAAGAAGCGCTGTTTAGCATTATCGGCGGCGACATTCGAGAGGCAAACTTTCTCGATCTCTTCGCCGGGACGGGCAGTGTCGGCATTGAGGCGCTCAGCCGGGGCGCCGCATACGCGCATTTCAACGACTTGGAGCGGGCGGCGATCAAAACGATACATCATAATCTCGCGCGCACCGGTCTCAAGTCAAAAGCGCAGGTCACCAGACGAGACGCTTTCGATCTCATCTCTCGCCGCCCCGAGCGCAACTATCTTTACATTTATGTCGCGCCGCCGCAATACAAAGGCATTTGGTTAAAGACGCTCGCGGCTTTCGACGCCAATAGCGAGTGGCACTGTCTAGACCGGCAAATCATCGTTCAGATCGACCCCAACGAATACGATGCGAACCGGTCTTTCCAGCAATTGGCAGTGAGTGATCAGCGCAAATACGGTCGAACCATGTTGCTATTCTACCGGTTCGCTCATGCAACGGGCGCGAAGCAATGGTGACGGCTCGGTAAATTACAGATCTATACGCAGTCCCGGCCCGCAGCGCGCAAGAGAAATGCACGCGCCTCGGACTCCGATTTGACTTCGCCCTTGACTTGCGCCTCCCGCAGTGCAGTTAGAGCGCGCCCCACCTCCGGTCCAGGCGCGATGCCAAGCAAAGCCTGCACCGCGTTTCCATCCAGAAGAATGGTAGGACTGACGATTTCATCAAAGTGGTTGAAGTAAACGTCCAGCAAGCCTATTGCCCGCTCGACGAATTGCAGCCATTCGCCCTGCTTTACCGCCCGGCTCTGCGCCGCCATTTGGATCGCCGCGCCAAGCAGGATTGCGTCAATGCCTCGTTTCTTCAAGCGATTCCAAAAGCGGTGCTGGTCCAGTATGGTCCAGCTTTCCAGTTCAATGATCTTGCGGCAGTCCGCAATTGCAACGACAAGCTTGCGCTCTTCTTCCCGCGTCAACCGCAGCGAGCGCGCAGCTCCCCCTATGGTTGCGGAATCAATGCATCTCTCACCATCAGAACGCTTGTCGCCAAGATGTTGGAGCAATGCCGCCAGCAACAGCAACTCGGCGTGTGTACGACCGTTGCCGTACACACGCGCAATATGATTTTGAAGCGGAGCGCGAAAGCGATCCAACTGTATAACCAGCATGCCGAGATCAAAGGCGGCCGCCGTATTATCGGTTCGCTTGCTGCTGATCGCGGTCAGGATTGCTTCCATGCGTCCCGCCACCGCCAGGGCAGCTTCACCGCCAGCGGCGCCGGACGGCAGCACTTGCTCCAAGGCGCCAATGCGCGCGAGAACGCGCAAGCCGCGCGCCGAATTCCGAGTTCGAAGCAGCTTGAAGAATTCATCGCGGACGCGTTCTGGCGAGGTCTGACACAGTTCGTCTGAGTGCAAACGGATATCCTTCACCGTGTCCGGATGGATTTTCAGATTGAACTGGACGCTTAGGCGAAAGGCGCGCAGCACCCGTATCGGATCGTTTGCGATCGACTGCGGCGAACAGCGGCGCAATACTTTCATTCTCAAGTCGCTCACGCCGCCCAGCGGATCGATTAGCGCAAACGGATTTCCCAGCAGATCTGCCGCCATGGCGTTCATGGTGAAGTCGCGGTCGCGCAGGTCTTCTTCCAGCGTTGCTCCGCGGAAGCTGGCGAAGTCGATGGTCGTGACGCCAGCGCCACGCGCAACAAATACGCGCGCAACTTTGCGCTCCCAGTCCATGATGTAGATATCGGCATTCCAAGCATCGGTGACAAAGCGCGCTACCGCGATAGCGTCGCCATCGACAGCGACATCAATCTCGTCAATCGAGCCGCCCATATAGGCGTTGCGCACGGCGCCGCCGACGAGGAAGAGCGGCGGCACGTTAGGAATCGTACGGGTCAACTCCGATAGCTCAAGGACGAAATCGGGCCACGACAACGGGATAGCGCCGTCATTCATCGGCTAAGGCATCCGTCCTCGCGACGCCGACGAAGCGAAGATTGCGGAAGCGCTCGTCGAGGTCCAATCCGTAACCGAATACAAACTTGTTATCGATGTCGAATCCAATGTAATCCACTTCAATATCCACTTCTCGGCGCGACTGTTTGTTGAGCAGCGCGCAGAGCTTGAGGCTCGCGGGCTCGCGATTGCGCAATGTCTTCAAGACGAAGGCGAGCGTATATCCGCTGTCGATAATATCCTCGACCACCAGCACGTGCTTGTTCTTCACATCCAGACGCATATCCATATCGATGCGAACAGAGCCAGAAGATTGCCGCGCGCCCGCGCCATAACTGCTGGCTGCCATGAAGTCGATCATGTGAGGGACAGTGATATGGCGCGACAGATCCGACAAGAACATCACGCCGCCCTTCAAAACGCAGAGCAGCAGCAAATCGCTGCAGCCGGCGTAGTCCCGGTTAACCTGTACGCCAAGCTGGGCGATTCGGCCCTGCAATGTGGCTTCATCAATGAGGACTTCCTGGAGGTAATTCTCGTATGCCTGTGCCATTCGCCCAACCTCGAAAACGCGCTAATTTACAACGGCTTGATAGTGCGATTGCAAACTGCGCACGCTCAATGGTCTCTCCCGCATGCGTTTGATGCCTTGCACAGCGGCGGCGGCAGCGCTCATCGTTGTGATGATGGGGATGCCCAGCGCATAAGCCTGGCTGCGGATGGCGATGCCATCTTCATGCGCTTGGCTGCCGCGCGGCGTATTGATGATTAGTTCCACTTGTCGCCCCAGCATGGCATCCATTATATGCGGGCTGCCCTCGGATATCTTGTTGACGCGACCAGCTTCGATGCCCATTTGATTGAGCCAGCGCGCCGTGCCCTCGGTGGCGATGATTTCAAAGTTGAGCTTCGCCAAATCGCGCGCAATCTTCGCCACGACCGGTTTGTCAAAGTCATTGACGCTGACGAATACGGCGCCGCCCTCGGGCAAGGACAAGCCCGCTGAAGCCTGCGACTTGACGAAGGCGTGGCCGAAGCTGGATGCTTGACCCATAACTTCGCCGGTAGAGCGCATCTCAGGACCGAGCCGGGTATCGACGCCCGGAAACTTTTGAAAGGGAAACACCGCTTCCTTGATGAAGAAACCGGTGACAGAAGGCTCTTGCAAAAAGTTTAATTCTGACAGCGACGCGCCGGCCGCGATCTGCGCCGCATATCGCGCCAAGGGGCAGCCGGTCGCCTTGCTGATGAAGGGCACCGTTCGGCTCGCGCGGGGATTGACTTCCAGCACATAGACCTCGTCATCTTTAACGGCGAACTGAATGTTAAACAGTCCCTTGACGCCAAGCGCCAACCCGATCCGCCGCGTATGATCGCGGATGATATCGAGGTGAAAATAACTAATCTTGTATGGTGGCACGACGCAAGCTGAATCACCGCTGTGGACGCCCGCCTGTTCAATATGCTGCATAATGCCGCCGATAGTCACTGCTTCGCCATCGCATAGGGCATCGACATCTACTTCGTAAGCGTCATCCAGGAATTGATCAATCAATACCGGATGCCCGCGCCATTCGACATTCTCATCCAGCCACTTAAGCAGCTGCGCTTCATCAAAAACGATTGCCATCCCACGGCCGCCCAAGACATAACTCGGACGCACCAGCACCGGATAGCCGATGCTAACAGCCGCCTCAGCCGCTTGGTCGCGGCTCATGATGGTCGCGCCCGCTGGCTGCGCGATATTCAGCTGCCGCATCAAGGCGTTGAAGCGCTCGCGGTCTTCAGCGAGATCTATGGTGTCGACCGATGTACCCCAAATTGGCGCGCCTAATAGTTCCAAGTCGCGGGCGATGTTGAGGGGAGTCTGCCCGCCGAATTGCACCAGCACGCCATCCGGCTTCTCGCGGTCGACGATGTTCATGACGTCCTCGGCGGTCAGCGGCTCAAAGTACAAGCGATCGGCGGTGTCGTAATCAGTGCTGACCGTCTCCGGATTGCAGTTGACCATGATGGTCTCGAAACCGGCGTCTTTCAGCGCAAAACAGGCATGAACACAGCAATAGTCAAACTCGATGCCTTGGCCGATGCGGTTCGGTCCGCCGCCGAGGATCATCACCTTGCGCGCGTCGCTGGGCGCCGCTTCGTCTTCCGCTTCGTAGGTCGAATAAAGATAAGGCGTCATCGCCTCGAACTCGGCAGCGCAGGTGTCGACGCGATAAAAATTGGCGCTGACGCCAAGCGCCTTGCGATAATCGCGAATGGCGAATCGATCCTCGCCCAACAAGTCGGCGATATAGGCGTCGCTAAAGCCATACTGCTTGAGTTTGCGCAGGTCGGGCGCGTCCAAATCGCGCAGCTGCAAGGACTTGTCCACGACAGATCCATGGATCTCCATCAGATCATTCATCTGCTGTACAAACCAAGGATCGAAATGCGTCTGATAAACAATCTCATCAAAGGGGACGCCGCTCGCTATCAGGCTGGCCACTTGAAACAGGCGCTGCGCCGTGGGTACGCTGAGCACTTCCGGCGTCAAATCGTGATCGACCTGACTGCCAAATCCATCCATACCGATGTCCAACGAGCGCACGCCCTTTTGCAGCGCTTCGGGAAAGGTGCGGCCAATCGCCATGACTTCGCCAACGGCTTTCATTTGCGGTCCCAAGACCGGATCGGCTCCGGCGAACTTCTTGAAATCCCAACGGGGTATCTTCACGACGATATAGTCCAGCGACGGTTCAAAGCTGGCGGGCGTTTTCAAGGTGATATCGTTTGGAATCTCGTCGAGCGTGAAGCCGACAGCGACCAGCGCCGCGATCTTGGCGATGGGAAAGCCGGTCGCTTTGCTCGCCAAGGCTGAAGAGCGCGAGACACGCGGATTCATTTCGATCACATGCACTTCGCCATCGTCCGGATTAATTGCAAACTGCACATTTGCCCCGCCGGTGGTGATGCCGACACGGTCGAAAATCTTCCGCGACATATTTCGCAGGCGTTGTATCTCCTTGTCGGTCAAGGTCTGAGCCGGCGCAATGGTAATGCTGTCGCCGGTGTGTACACCCATCGGATCCAAATTCTCTATCGAGCAGACGACAACGAAATTGCCTTTGGCATCCCGCATCAATTCGAGTTCATACTCTTTCCAGCCGAGCAAGCTCCTGTCGACGAGCGCCTCGCCGACCGGGCTCTGATGGATGCCATTGGCGGCGACCCGCCGCAATTCATCGCTGTCGTAAGCAACTCCACCGCCGGCGCCGCCCATCGTATATGACGGCCGAATCAATATCGGATAGCCGATCTCATCAGCGAAGGCGAGCGCGTCATCGACGCTGGCCACAACCTTGCTGTCCGGCACTTTCAGACCAATTTCGCGCATCGTGTCGTTGAAGAGCTGGCGATCTTCCGCCAATTGGATGCTGGTCAAGGTGGCGCCGATCAGCTCGACGCCGCAGCGATCCAGCGCGCCCGATTCCTTAAGCTGCACCGCCAGGTTCAGCGCAGTCTGGCCGCCGACGGTCGGCAGCAAGGCATCGGGCTTCTCCTGGGCGATGATTTTCTCGCAGATATCCAGCGTCAGCGGCTCGATATAAGTCGCATCGGCGAATTGCGGATCCGTCATGATGGTGGCCGGGTTGGAGTTGACGAGGATCACGCGATATCCCTGCGTCTTTAACGCTTTGCAAGCTTGGACGCCGCTGTAATCAAATTCGCAGGCTTGACCGATGACGATGGGTCCTGAGCCGATGATCATAATGCTATGGATGTCGTTGCGCTTGGGCATAGCTATCCCTCGCGGTTGCGCCCTGGTGAAAGACGGAATTATCAGCGGCTGCGAACAGCGTCTACAAACTCGTCAAAGAGATAGAAGGAATCGTGCGGTCCCGGCGACGCCTCCGGATGATATTGAACGCTGAATGCGCGCAGTTCGCGATGGCGCAAACCGGCGACCGTATTGTCATTCAAGTTCAGATGTGTGATTTCGCCGCCGTTCAAGCCGCTTTCCGCCGAGACCGCGAATCCGTGGTTGTGCGCGGCGATCTCCACTTCGCCGCTGGCGAGATGTTTCACCGGCTGATTGCCGCCGCGGTGGCCAAAGCGCATTTTTTCTGTCTCGCCACCAAGCGCCAGCGCAAGTATCTGATGCCCGAGGCAAATACCGAATATCGGCGCCTCACCCAGTAAAGCCCGCACATTGGCTATGGCGTAATCGACGGCGGCGGGGTCGCCCGGTCCATTGCTGAGAAATACTCCTGCCGGCTTCATGCCAAGAACTTCCGCTGGCGGCATCCAAGCCGGCACGACTTTGACGCGCAAGCCGCGGTCGGTCATCATGCGCAATATGTTCCGCTTGATACCAAAGTCATAGGCGACGATGAGCGGACGTTCCGCCTGCGTACGATGCTCCCCATACCATTGCGAGTCGCTTGCTTCGCGCCAGTCGTAGGGCGCCCGGACCGTGACATCATCCACCAGATTCGCGCCCGACATGTCTAGCGAAGAGCGCGCGATATCGACCAGCATATCGGTGTCCTCGGCTTTTGGCCCGTGAGCCACGGCGGCGCGCATCACACCAATTTCACGAATATGGCGCACAAGCGCGCGCGTCGCCACCGAGGAAACGCCAATGACGCCATTATCTTTCAGGTATGAGCCAAGATCGCCGCGATTACGCCAGTTGCTTACGATCGGGCTAAGCGAGCGGACGACGAAGCCGGCCACCCATACTTTTTCCGATTCCGGATCTTCCAGGTTTACGCCGGTGTTGCCGACATGGGGCACGGTCATGGTGACGATCTGTCGGTGATAGGACGGGTCGGTGAGTATTTCCTGATAACCCGTCATCGACGTATTGAAGACGATCTCGCCAGTGCAAACACCTTCGGCGCCGAAGCCTTCGCCTGGGAAGACGCGCCCATCCTCCAGAACCAGAATCGCTGTCATGGTTTGCGCCTCGTCTACGAGCGGTAGTCCCCGTTTATCGAGATATATTCATGGCTGATATCGCAGGTCCAGATGGTTGCCGCGCCTTCGCCGATCCCGCAATCCAGCGTGAAGGTGATCGATGGCTCCGCCATGATCGCCGCCGCATCTGCCTCACGGTAATCGGTGGGCATGCCGCCGCTGAAAATCTCCAAGCCGGGCGCATCGCTCGCGACTGATTCACCTGCCGCCACGCGCAACGACGCGCTGTCCGGGTCAAAGGGCGTATCCGCGCGTCCCGCGGCCGCAACGATTCGTCCCCAATTGGCATCACTGCCGTAGAATGCCGATTTGGTCAGCACGGAGGCGCCAATCGTCTGCCCGATTCGCTCGGCGTCAGCTTCCGACTCAGCGTTGACAATATTGAGCGTGACGAACTTGGTCACCCCTTCGCCATCGCGCACGACTTCCTGCGCCAGGAACTGAGCGAGCGCGTTCAAGGCGGCTTGGAAAGCGTCCAACTCGGCGTCGCTGGCGACTGAAACACCGCTCATGCCGTTGGCGAGCAGCAGAACGGTGTCATTCGTGCTGGTATCGCCATCAACCACGATCCGGTTATAGCTTTGTTGCGCCGCCGAAGAAAGCGACGACTGAAGATCGGGCAAGAGCAGCTCGGCATCGGTTACGATGACGCTCAGCATCGTCGCCATATTAGGAGCGATCATGCCGGCGCCCTTAACGATTCCGGCGATTGTATACGTTCCGGCATCCGTATTGACCGTGATTGAGCCCAGCTTGGGACGGGTATCGGTCGTCATGATGCCGGCCGCAACCGCGCGCCAGTCTGAGCCCAGATTGGCGCTTGACAATTCGACGCCGCGGGCGATCTTGTCCATCGGCAGGTGCGTGCCAATGACACCGGTCGACATCACCAGCACCTGCTCGGCGACAATCGAGAGCGCATCCGCAACCAGATTGGCGCTCGCCCGCGCGTTCTTCAAACCAATCGCGCCCGTGCATGCGTTGGCGCTGATCGTGTTGGTGGCCACCGCCCGAATCGACTTCGGATTTTCTTCCAGCCGCTGCATATCCAGCAGCACGGGCGCCGCCTTCACTTTGTTCCGGGTGAATACGCCGGCAGCGACACAATCGACCTCGCTGACGATAAGCGAAAAGTCCGGCGCTCCGTCCTTTTTCAGACCAGCATGTACACCGGCGACCTGAAAGCCTCGCACGGAATCAATCGATGGTTTAACCGTCCCCATCAATGCCCTCCAGGATAGTCGTCAATTTGTCAATAAGCTCATCGACATGGCGTTTCTCGATGATCAAGGGAGGAATGAAGCGGATGGCGCTTGGACCCGAATTTACCAGCAGCAAGCCGTGTTCATAACCCTGCGCCACAATATCGGCCGGCGGGACATTTAATTCGATGGCGGCCATCAATCCACGTCCGCGAACATCTACAATATGCGGGCTGTTGATTTCCTCAAGTCGTTCCAGCAAGTAGTCGCCCACTTCCTTGACATGCTCCAGAAATCCGGCGCTGAGCACGCGCTTCACGACCATTTCGCCCGCGCGCATGACAACAGCGCCTCCCGAAAAGGTCGAGCCATGGTCGCCCGGCTGCATCGCGCTTGCCACCTCATCCGTGACCAGTATGGCGCCGATCGGCAATCCGCCAGCCAGCGGCTTGGCCAAAGTCATGATATCGGGCGTCACGCCGCTAAAGCTATGCGCCCATAGTTCACCAGTCCGTCCCAAGCCACACTGAATCTCATCGAAGATCAACGCTGCCCCGCGCTCATCACAGAGCTGGCGCAAAGCCTGAAGGAATTCCGCACTCGCCAGGTTTATGCCGCCCTCGCCCTGTATCGGTTCTACGATTACAGCAACGGTGTCCTCATCGATTACTTCTCTCGCGCTGTCGATGCTGTCGAACTCGCCGACAACGGCGCCGGGAACCATCGGTTTGAAGGGTGTCTGGTACTTTTCTGTGGGCGTGACCGACAGCGCGCCGAGCGTACGACCATGAAAGGCTTTTGAGAAGCTGACGACCTTGGTTTTGTTCTTATGGTCATTTACGTAGGCAAGCTTGCGGGCGAATTTCAAGGCGCCTTCATTGGCCTCGGCGCCGCTGTTGCAGAAGTAGGCTTTGTCGGCGAATGAGACTTCGCAGAGCAGCTCGGCGAGATCGGCCAGCGCCTTGGTGTGGTATAAGCCGCTGACATGGATCAGACCGGTCCGCATCTGCTTAGCGACAACATCCATCAGTTCCTTGTCGCCATAGCCCAGTGAGTTGACGGCGATGCCCGCCACCCAGTCGGTATAGGCTTTTCCGTCCTCGTCGAATACGGTGGCGCCTTCGCCGCGAGCCAATACGAACTCGGGCCTGCCGGCAACCGGCACGCTAAACTGTTGGTCCTTTTGAATGACATCCGTTGTTATTGACATAGTTCCTCGCTAACTCTTGACTCCGCGTTCGACCCGATAAAGGTTGTGCCCCCGCGCTCCGCCCAACCCGTCAAGTCAGTGATTACCGCCTGTGGCAGGCCTGATGATAGCACATCCAAGGCGCTCTCGACTTTGGGAATCATGCCGCCTTGAATCACACCGCTCTCGATCAACGCAAGCGCCCGCTTCCGCGTCAGCGTGGCCAGTCGGCTACCGTCAGCCATTACACCGGCGACGTTCGAAATGAACACTACTTCATCAGCGCCGATGGCGGCGGCGATTGCGCCTGCAACGGGATCGGCATTGAGATTGAGATTGCTGCGATCGCCGACGCTTACCGGCGCCACGACCGGCGTCACGCCTAGCGCGAGCAAATCGGTGATCACTTCGCCGCGCACCGAAACAACTTCCCCGGTATATCCCATATCTAGCGATTTATGCTGCATTTGCCGCGCTCGCACCAAACCGCGATCCACTCCGGAAAGACCCTGCGCGTCGACGCCCGCCGCCAGCAAGTATCGCACAAGTCGCTTGTTGACGCTCCCGCACAAGACCATCTCCACCAGCGCCAAGGAATCCGCGTCGGTAATGCGCAAGCCATCGACGTATTTTGGCTCGATCTCCAATTTCCGCTGAAGCTGAGAGATCTCGACGCCGCCGCCGTGCACAATCACCACCTGGTCGTCAGACTTGGCTGCGATTCGAGCGAACTGCTTGATTAAATCGTTGTCGTCCAGGCAATGACCGGAGACTTTGACAACGCTGATGCGTCCAGCCACTAGATCAACCCCATGGTCTCGTCGAATCCAAACATCAAATTCATATTCTGGACCGCTTGGCTCGCGGCGCCTTTGCGCAGATTATCGGTCACGCTGGTGATATGCGCATGACGCGGCAAGACCGGTGTGATGCTGATTACGCATTTGTTCGTCTTCACCGCATGCCGCAGGGTAGCCTGCTCACCGGCTGGCAATACATCCACAAGCGCCTCGCTGCCATAGATCTCAGCATAGAGTTCGTGCAACTGATCGCTTTCCATGGTGTCGTTTAGCGTGACGTAAATGCTCGACATTAATCCGCGGTCGACCGGCAAGAGATGGGGACAGAATATGATTGGACCGATGCGATCGCTGACCTTATGCGCCTCCTGTTCCATTTCGCCAATGTGCCGGTGCGAGCGTCCCGTCTTGTACGGAATAAGGTTGCCGTAGACTTCGGCAAAATGCGTCGCGAGGGAGGGCTTGCGTCCGGCGCCAGTGACCCCCGATTTCGCGTCGACGATGATGGCTGTCTCTTCGCAGAGCGCATTCACTTGAAGCAGCGGATAGATGCCCAACAAGGTCGTCGTCGGATAACAGCCGGGCGTCGCCACCACATCGGCGCCGGCGATATTCTCGCGATTAATCTCGGGCAAGCCGTATGGTGTTGGCAGCAATTCCGGATGGGGATGAGGCGATTGATAGGACTGTTCGTAAGCTTCAGGCGTATCAAGGCGCAGATCAGCCGATAAGTCAACTACGTTTACGCCCTTGTCAATGCCTCTCTTCGCCATTGCAGCGGAAGCTTTGTGCGGCAGGGCGAGAAAGATGACGTCGACTTGCTCTAGCGACACCGAGTCAGCAGTCGAATATCTCAGATTCGCGCCCGGCGCCTCGTCTCCGGCATAGGTGTTTGATGTAGCGAAGACTAGATCAATTCGGGGATGACCGATCAGAATCTCGACCAAATCGAGGCCCGCATAACCCGAGCCGCCGTAAACACCCGCGCGAACATTGCTTTCCATTGCTGACTCCCTATAAAGAAAAAGCCCTGACCGTAAACTCAAGATCAGGGCGCGATTTGCATTTCAATCCGAAGTCAATCACAAACACAAACCATTCGCGCTGAACTTGATCCGCGCGCGACGCCTTTCCGTTTGTAGTGTGATGTGATCTAAGAGCATGAAAGACCCAAACAACTCAAGACCGCTTGAATTCTAGAATCAAAGGCGAAATTAGTCAACTGACCGCCAAATCTCTATGCAGAATTGCGTTTTCCTTGTGCATTCTGCACGAGGACTGAATCTGCCTTCCGAGAAACTTGCTTCGGATCTCTCGG
The DNA here is from genome assembly GCA_022821805.1 of Anaerolineae bacterium. Taxonomy (GTDB): domain Bacteria; phylum Chloroflexota; class Anaerolineae; order Aggregatilineales; family Phototrophicaceae; genus UBA6055. The sequence goes on along the minus strand of JAJECX010000044.1, from coordinate 80,169 downwards.
CTTCGCTGCAAGCTCGAGCTACCTGCAACGCCTTCTCGACACTGACACATAGGCTCTCCGGAAAACTGCGAGTCTTCAGCGCGTTGCAAAGAAATCGCCACCGCTGTGATGACAATATTGCGGCATTATATATTGACCTTGTGAAAAACTTGACAAGTAATTGAATACGCGTTAAATTTTGGCTGAAGAAGATAAAAAGTAGTCGAATTATTGTTGCAAACAGTCGATAAGGCTGAAAACAATAATGGACTGCGAGCAAGACCATCGCTGCCGCTCGCTGTATACAAATGTGAATGGCAACGCATGGACAATCAACGGATTGGCGCGCGGTCTCATTTGCCCAAAAATGGGATCTAGCTAAAATTGCGTTTAATGGGCGTCTTGCCAGTAGGAATCGTTCAATAGAAAGGCTTGTCTGTGGTAGCGGTATTGGAAAGCGTAAACAATTTGACTCAGCGCGAAGAGTTGCAGAAGCAGCTAATCGAGAAGTCAAGTAAACAAGGCTTTGTTACCTACAGCGATATCCTCGAACTGATGCCTGACGTCGAGAGCGATGTAGCCTTGCTCGACGACCTCATGGACAGCTTGCTGGAGGCCGGAATTGAAGTGCTTCCGGGGCCGGCAAAAACGGTAGAGGACGCGGCCGATGAGGATGATGCGAAAGAGGCGAAGCCGCATTCCGATGCCCTTGTCACCGAAGCCGACGAGGAAGACGACGAGCGCGACGCTCTGCTGAAAGTATTGAAGAAAGACTTGACAGCTGATGCCGGTTATCAAGCGGCTCTCGATACCGATGATGTTGTCGGTCTATACCTGAAGGAAGCCGGGCGCGTTCCGCTGTTGACCGCCGAAGAAGAAGTGATGCTCGCCAAGCGCATGGAAGCGGCCGAGTTCGCCCGTGCGCGCTTGGAGGATTGTGATCTCGAGCCAATTATTGAGTTGAGCTGGAGCGAAGAGCAAGGACTGCGCGAGACGATGATGGACGGCGAAAAGGCGCAGGAACATCTCATTCGCGCCAATGCGCGGCTCGTTATCAGTGTGGCGAAGAAATACATCGGCCGCGGCGTTCCTTTCCTTGACTTGATTCAGGAGGGCAACATTGGGCTGATCCGGGCGACGAATAAATTTGAGTACCAGCGTGGTCACAAATTCAGCACCTATGCCACTTGGTGGATCCGCCAAGCTGTCAGCCGCGCTGTCGCCGATCAGGGGCGGACGATCCGCGTGCCCGTCCATATGGGCGATCAGTTGAATCGGATGCGCCGCGTTCAGCTCCAACTGCTGCAGGAACTGGGGCGCGAGCCTAAAATCGATGAATTGGCGCTCGGCATGGATACAACGCCGGACAAGGTAGAGAATCTGCTTGAGATCTCGCGGCGTCCCGTGAGCCTGGAAACGCCGATCGACGATGAGGGCGATTCCACCTTTGGCGACTTTGTCGAAGACAGCAACAGCCCGGCGCCTTCGGAAGAAGTAGCGACGCATCTGCTGCATGTACAGTTGCAACAGGCATTAGACAAGCTGCCCGCGCGTGAAGCGCAGATTTTGCGCTTGCGTTATGGCTTGGCTGATGGGCGCGTATACACATTGGAAGAGGTTGGTCAAACGATTGGCGTCACGCGGGAACGCGTCCGTCAATTGGAAGCGCAGGCTTTGAATCGGCTGCGCCAATCCTCGGCCCATGTGATTCTCAAGGACTACCTATACGAAGTGTAGAATCCCGCGCTCGGCCATTTGATGAACCTGGACAAAAGATCCCCTAAAATGACCCCTCGCTATTCTCGCGATTGGGGTCATAATCTGCTTTGACCGTGGCGAAGTTCGCCTGTTAGTCGCAGCAAGACTTGGAGTTCTTCCGCGATGCAACGCGTGGGATTCGACCCTTCTCAACTGATATTTCGCGATGGCGTCGATACGGACATCCCCTATTGCCTCGCCTTGGATAGCGACTTTCAAAGTGAGCATGTGTGGCAAATGACCGTGCAGGAAGTTGGCGACGAAGTCCAGGTCAACTGCCGCAAGCAGCGACTTCCACGCCAACTCGATTCTCGTCATTTCACCGATCCGCAGCAGTTGGAGTTGATGCTTCGGCGCAAATACTGCTTCGTAGTCGTTCAGGACAAAAGCGCGAACCACATTCTTGGCTTTGTGTCGATGCGCGTTGATGAGACGAGTCAGGTCGCGTACCTTCAGGACATTGTGATTGACAAGCCCTATCGACGCCGCAGTCTAGGTTCGCGCCTGGTTCATGTGGCGCGCGTATGGGCTAGCGAATACGATCTGAGACAGATTCTTTTTGAGATTCCCACCACCAACTATCCTTGCATCTTGTTTGCCAAAACATTGGGTTTCAGCTTCTGCGGATTCAACGACCACCATTTCGCCAATCGCGAGATCGCCATCTTCTTCAGCCTGTCCATCTAGGCTCATCGCGCTAGCGGACTTTTGCTAAAATAGTTGCGAAAGCCGAAACACAAAAGGGCTAGCGTTGAGCCTGCTCACGACCTTGCTCCTCACCGTCAACGAGACTTTGACCGCGGGCAATGCCATCATCGCGGTATCGCTGCTGCTATTTAACCTGACGCGCAATTTGAACAACCGCGTAGCGAAGTCATCGGCTATCGTGCTCGCCTGCGTAGCAGTCGCCTATGTGGCCGACGCCTTTATCTCGCTTGAGCCCGACAACTCGGCTCACGAGATCGCCTCGAGGCTGCAATGGATCGGCATCGCCTTTATTCCAGCCGCCATGGTTCACCTCTCCGATGCGCTGCTTGCGACGACCGGTTTGCCGTCTCGCGGTCGTCGAAAACGCGGGATACGCATCCTCTATTTGGTTGGCGCGGTTTTTCTGCTGACCGCCGCCTTTAGCGACTCGCTAATCGCTGTTGTCGCCGCGCAGGAGTCGGTGAGCATTCAGGCTGGCGCGGCCTTTCTCGTATACTTGCTGTACTTCCTTCTCGCCAACGGTTTCGCGTTTTTCAACGTGCAGCGCGCGCGGAAACGCTGTCTCACACAGTCGAGCGCCCGGCGCATGGCTTACCTGCAGATCGCATTCTTGACCCCAGCGATCGGCATATTTCCCTATTCAGTCTTGCTTATGCCGGGCGACGAGTTCTCCTTGTTTGGGCTCCTGGTGATCAACACAGCCAACGTAATAATCATTCTGATGCTCTTCTTCCTTTCGTACCCGCTCTACTTTTTTGGCTCGGACAAACCGGATCGCCTGGTCAAGAGGCAGTTGCTTGACTTTCTGTTGCGGGGTCCCGCTACCGGGCTGATCGCGCTGGCTGTTGTCAATTTTACGACGCAGGCTTCGCGCATTCTGAGCTTGCCGGGCGATGCGTTTACCCCGCCTGCTGTAGTCGCGGCCGTGCTGCTGTGGCAATGGTTTGTATCGCTGGCTCTACCCTACTTCGAGAAGTTTTTCATCTACCGCGATGAAGATGAGCAGCAGATCACGCAGTTGCAAACGCTGAACGACCGCGTGCTGACACAGACCGACCTATCTCAACTCATCATGGCGACAACAGAAGCCATCTGTGATTATCTGCGCATCGACAAGGCATTTGTGTTCAGCCTCGATGACGCCCAAGCCGAGCTTGTCAGCGCGGTAGGAGCGCTCAACTCTGACGAAGACAAGCTCTTGAAAGAAAATGACTGGATACAGCGAATCGCGCAGTTGCGCTTGGAACAGCCTGGCGCCAGCCATTTGGAATGGGATAGCTTCGCCTTGGTTCCGCTCTATAGCAGCCGAACGCGCGGCAATGGAACGGATGCCTTGACGATCGGCGCGCTGGGCTTGCTGAACACCGAGGCGCAGCTAGGCGACGAATTGAAGGCGCCCGGCGGCTATCTGCAGGCTTATGTCAATCGTCTGGAGACAAGCCTTGATGACATGCGCCTGCAAGCGGAAATGTACAATCTGCTCGAGGGACTGCTTCCGCAGTTTCAGATGACGCGCTCGCGCGCGGTGCAGGTCGAGTACCGGCAATCCGACGCGCTTCCGCCTCCGGTCGACGCATTGCCCGATCGAAATGAGCTGTTTGAGCAGGTGCGCGCCGCCTTACGACACTACTGGGGCGGATCGGGCATTACGCAAAGCAACATGATTATGCTTCGCTGCGTTCAAAGCAAAATGCAGAACGGAGACGAGTCGCCAGTCAAGGCGCTGCGCAACCTGCTTGAAGAGGCGATCGATTCCCTAAAGCCGGCTGGCGAACGCAAGATGATGAGCCCAGAGTGGACCTTGTATAACATTCTGCAGCTGAGGTTTTTAGAAAACCGCAAGGTCCGCGAAGTTGCGCGGCGCATGAGCATGAGCGAAGCAGACCTCTATCGCAAGCAGCGGATCGCCATTCTCGCGGTCACTGATTTGATTTTGAATCAGGAAAAAGCGCTTCGTGACCAGCGCGCCAAAGTAGTTCGATAGCTCTTGGAAAAACGCTGGCGCGAAATTTACCGCGTCCGCGCGCCGGCCGACTTTTTGCATTGTAAATCCCGCATTGGCTTGACCGTATTTGACTATACTGGTAGTCAGTATGGATGTAGCAAATTGGCGGTAGCAGCAGTGGAACAGCAGATGCTCGAGCACGCGGCGCAGAACTCAACCGAAATCCAGACCGAGCCCTCGACACGAGCCCCGCAGGATATCGTTCGACCATTGGAGGATTCGCCCAGCGAATTTGACTTTTGGGAAGACCTCAAGGAGAGCATGCCACCCTGGATAAACGAGGTTGTCGGCTTCGCATTGATCATTTTCGGTATTTTATCTTTTATCTCGTTGTATATCGCGTCCGACGCCCTGGTAGCGGTGACCTGGGCCAACATGCTGACGGCTCTCTTCGGGGATGGCGCCATCTTTGTAGCCGGCGCACTGTCCGCCTTTGGCGTAGTGCTGTGGCTGCCCAAGGTTGGCTTTCGCTTACGGCTCAGATCCGCGCGTATGCTCGCGCTGGAGATCATTTTTCTTTCCGTGCTGGCAATCCTCCATCTTGGCAACAGCGACACTGAATTGCGCGCTTTGGCGCGTGCTGGACAGGGCGGCGGTCTCATCGGATGGGGCTTGAGCTATCCTTTGTATTGGGTACTGGGCCGGCCCGCCGCATTGGCATTCTTTTCCATCCTGATCGGCATTTGCGCAGTAGCTGCTGTGGGTTTACGGCGCCGACACTTGTCAACGCTCCTGGCGCGATTTGGCGGCAAGCTGCAGCTTTTTAGCGAAAGCTCGGCAAAATCTCGCTTGGATAATCCGGAAGATAGCGAGTCGCGAACGATTTACCAACGTTTAGCCGTCTCCCCCACCTACCGGGCGAATATAATGCGTATCCGACCGAATCCCGCGAGCATACCCGACGGACCCGACCCGATTCACGACGCGGCCAAGTTTAACAAGCGCGTTGTCGAACGCATTCGTCCGAGCCGATCTGAGCAGACCAATCAAATTAACCGCGGCGACTCCGGCTCCGACAGCGAATCACCGCCATCTGCCGCCGCCAATCGCGAGGGCGACAGAATCGAGATGCGCAATGTGAAATCGCCTGCGCCTCAGGCGCGTCCGGAGCTGGCGGTTGCGCCCAAGTCCACGCTGGCGAAAGACCAACATGATTGGCGGGATTCGTTGCCGAGGATGAACACGTTGACCGCATCCAACCTAGTCCTGCCTGACCAAGACGAGATCAACCACAACGCGATGTTGATCCAGAATACCCTGCTCGAATTCGATCTTGAAACAACCGTGATTGATGTACAGGTGGGCCCCACCGTGACGCGCTACGCCTTGCAGCCGCACAAGGAAGATGGCAGCGAGCGCATACGCATGAGTCGCATCGCTTCTTATGCGCGCGATCTTTCGCTAGCCCTCGCCGCCAAGCGCCTGAGGATGGAGACACCGGTACCAGGAACCAATTACATGGGTATTGAGGTACCGAACAAAGAACCTGGCATTGTGGCGCTGCGCAATGTGTTGGAGAGCGACGCGTACAAAAGGGAAAAAGCGCGAAGGCGAGCGCCATTGCTTATCCCGCTGGGCCGGAGTGTCACCGGCGAGCCGGTTACGATCGACCTGGCGCAAATGCCGCATCTGTTGATCGCAGGCGCCACCGGCTCTGGAAAATCGGTGTGCATGGGCGCGATTGCCACATCGCTGCTCATGCAATGTTCGCCGATCGAATTGCAGCTGGTGATGCTGGATCCCAAGATGGTGGAACTTTCGCGCTTCGATGGAATCCCTCATCTGCTGGGACCCGTGGAGATTGAGCCAGAGCGCATAATCGGTGTATTGCGCTGGTGCGCGCGTGAAATGGACCGCCGCTATAAACTGCTTGAAGGCAGTGGCGCCCGAGACATCACCATGTACAACGAGGCGCAGCCGGCGAAGGGAAATGCCGCGCAGACGCTTCCGCACATGGTGATCCTGATAGACGAAATTGGCGACCTGATGCTTCGCAATCCCGACGAAACCGAGCGGTCTCTGACGCGCTTGGCGCAGATGGCGCGCGCTGTTGGCATGCACATGGTGGTTGCCACGCAGCGGCCCAGCGTCGATGTCATTACTGGCCTTATCAAAGCGAACTTCCCGTCGCGGATCGCCTTTTCCGTCGCTTCCGGCTCGGATTCACGGGTCATCATCGACCGAACGGGCGCCGAACACTTGCTAGGCGGCGGCGATATGCTCTTCCTGTCCGCCGATGCGGCCGATCCCCAGCGAATCCAGGGGTGCTTCGTATCCGAAGAGGATACTCGCGCTGTCGTTGAACATTGGCAGGCGAAGCGCGCGGCGCTGAACGGGGACAACTCGGCGCTTGCGAGCGGGGCCGGGCCATGGGAACTCGATCTTATGCGCCGCCAATTCATCGCCAACACCGATCCCATGCTTGAAGATGTGCTCAAGCTAACCGTGCAAAGCGGAGAGCTATCGGCATCCTTGATACAGCGGCGGCTGGGATTGGGCTATCCGCGGGCTGCTCGCATCATGGACTTGCTGGAAGAGCTGGGCGTAGTGGGCGAAGAACCCGGGGGCGGGCGCAGCCGGAAACTCCTGATTCCGCAGGGGGGCGACCCGGTCAAATTTGCCTTTGAACGTTTTAAAAAATCTCATTTGAAGTCTTAGCTTGATGCCTGCCTGATGAAAAAATCCGTTAGCGACAACCGCCGCAGCATAGCCCAAGTTAATCGCATGATACGCAGCATCATTGAAGCCGAGACGCTGGAGCAATTTTTCTGGGTCGGCGGTCGAATAGACAGGCTGTACAAGTCCGACTTAGGACATGTCTATTTTGATATTGTCGATGACAGGTCGCGCATCAGATGTATGATGCGGGAAGAACGGGCGAGTCAACTCCCGATCGACCTTCACAACCACCTTGATATCGAAGTCTACGGAGATGTCCACTACTACGAATCACGCGCGGAAACGCAAATCAATGTGATGGAATTGCGCATTTCCGACGAATCCGCGGGAACAGCATCCGCGATTGAGCGATTGCGCGCCCAAGGACTGTATCCCCCGACAAAGAAGCCGCCACCAGCCAAGATACGGCGAATTGGCATAATCACGAGTCGGAGCAGCCGCGCGATCGGCGACTTTGAAAGCGCGTACCAAAGCGCCGGAGAGCGCGGGGTCTTAGCGCCAGTCGTGTGGACGTATGTCATGCTGGAAGGCGATCGCGCCGTACAGTTGATCATTGACGCAATCGTATCATTGGACAAGAATCCAGAAATCGACGCAATAGCGATTTTACGAGGAGGCGGCCGGTCGGAGAATCTCGCGACCTTCGACGCTTTTGAGATTGCCAGAGCCGTCATTCAATGCGACACGTATACGCTTACTGGCATAGGTCACCACCGAGACAGTACGCTAATTGATGACGTGGCCGATTACGCTGCTTCAACCCCGACTGCAGCTGCGCATTTCATAGCTGATTTATGTCTGCGCTTGCAGACTTCAAAGCCGGCGACCGCTCCTCCCCATTCGGCGCTCCAAGTCGCCAAAAGCACCCCGCGTCACAGGTATGCAAGCAGCAGGTTGCCATCTCGCGCAAACAAGCCAATATCGCGCGAACAGGAACAGCCGGCTAATGAGCCATCACGGAATTCGAATGTTTTGGTGATCTTTCTGCTGATTCTGGCTATCGCCGCGGTAGCTTTCCTAATTTTCACAATGTACACAGAGTTGCCGTGAAGAGTCAGAGCAGGCTCGGCTGACTCGTCGAATCGCGTGGCAGCACGAGCGTCGGGTTGTCGTTCGCCGGGCGATTGACCTGCGTCGAAACTTCGTGGAACTTCAGTTGCTCCGGCCTTGGTCCTGCCATTAACGGCTCCCACTCCGGCGGAAGCAATTCGCGCGGAGACAGCCATAACTCATAATCTTCGGGATCAATTATGACCGTCATCCGATGATGAATCGGTCGGATTATTTCGTTAGCCTCGGTGGGGAAGGGGCCGGGGGATGGGGTTTGCCGCTCACAACGTAAACAGGGGCGAGCCTTGGCTCGCCCGCAAATGCCATATCGCATATTCCGATTCACGCCAGACCCGCTACAATGGTGGCGATTAACCAACCCAAACGGGAGCGCCTCATGGATTATCGCGCGTTTGGCCGCACCGGCGTCATGGTCAGCGAACTCTGCCTCGGCTGTATGAACTTCGGCGGCGTAACACCAGAAACCGACAGCTTCGACATCATGGACCGGGCGATTGATGCCGGGATCAATTTCTTCGACACCGCCAACGTCTACGGCCGCGGCGCTAGCGAAACCGTGGTCGGGAAAGGCCTCCGCCGCAATGGCAAACGCGACCGAATCGTACTGGCGACCAAAGTGCACGGTCGCATGGACGAGGACGACATCCTCTCAGCCGGCAACAATCGGCGACACATCATCCAACAATGCGACGCCTCGCTCAAGCGCCTGCAAACTGATTACATCGACCTCTACCAGCTCCATCGCGCCAATCCGGAAATCCCCATCGACGAGACCCTGCGCGCCCTGGATGACCTTATCCGCGCCGGCAAAGTGCGCTATATCGGCGCCAGCACCTTCCCCTCTTGGCGCGTGATGGAATCGTTTTGGGTATCCAGAGAATTGGGCTTGAACCGATTCGTCTGCGAACAGCCGCCATACCACTTGCTCGACCGCAGCATCGAGCGCGAGCTTATTCCGCTGGCGCAAAGCTATGGCTTGGCGATCATCCCCTGGTCGCCACTCGCGCGCGGCTTCTTAACCGGCAAATACAAACGCGGCGAACCCATTCCCGGCAACAGCCGCTTCGGCAGCGATGGCGGCCGTGGCGCCGCCGTCGAACGCCGCCGCGATCAGCACTTCACCGATCGCGGATTCGACCTCCTCGATCTGGTAACCGCGCTCGCGGACGAGAAAGGTTGCAGTCCAAGCCAGATTGCCTTGGCTTGGGTCTTGAGCAAACCCGGCGTCACCAGCCCAATCATCGGCCCGCGCACAATGGCGCACCTAGAAGACAACCTCGGCGCTATCGACATCACCCTTACCGATGCAGACCACGCCCGCTTGGACGACATGGCGGAACCGGAACTGGCGATCGTTCCCTACTACCACGGGCGCATGGTCAACTTTCGCGCCTCCGACTACGGCTGGCTCTAACTCAGCGTGTTAGGACCTCAGCCCTTCGAAAATCAAATCTTGGCCTTGTAGGGGCGACCCTTGGCTCGCCCTGACGGGCCCCTCTGCTCGCCCCATCACCGAACCGCCGTCTCCTTCTTAATCGCCAGCAGTCGCCCATAACCCTCGCTGGACTTGTAGAATTCATCCAACGGATAACATCCCGACACCATGCCATTCCGCGGCGCCGTCGTACAGTCGCTAAACGTCCGGCAAATTTGCTTTCGCCGCAGCGGCTTGCCCGCCAACAAATCCGCCGGCAATTCCGGATAACTCAGCGCCATACGCCCCAAGCCCACAAAGTCGGTCATGCCGGCGCCGACCGTCGCCTGCGCCACATTGGGCAGCCAATCCTGCAAATATGAGTAACCAGACCCCACAATCGCTAAATCGGGGAAATTCGCTTTTAAATCCGCCGTGATCTTGATCTGACGCGCCACCCCCACCAACGGATCCTCAGGAAGCAAGTAGCCGTCCGATGGCGGAAACAAGGCAGGACGTTGAATGTGAAAGTTGTAATAGGGGCTGCCCGCAGTGATGCACACCAACTGAATATCCATATCTTGCAGCAGCGCCAGGAACCGGCGCGGCTCGCTCAGGTCATAACCCTTGCCGCTGCCATCACCCCCAAACGCAAAAGGATAGCCCTCCCCATCATATGGCGTCGGCTCGCCGATCCGATCTTTGCCCGCTCGAAATGGCGCCCAATCCACCGCGCTAAGGCGCACCCCGATATCCAGCCCCGGCGCCGCCGCCCGGATAAGCGCGACCGTATCCCGCAGAAAGCGCGTGCGATTCTCAAATCTGCCGCCATACCTGCCGCCGCGACCCACCGCGCTTAGGAACTCATGTCCCAAATAACCGTGACAATGCTTAATATCGACGAAGTCATAGCCCGCCTTCCAAGCTAATTTCGCCGCCCTGCCAAAGTCCTCTATCAGCGCCTCGACTTCGTCATCGGTCATGACCAGTGAATCGTCGCGGACGCCAAACTTCTCATCAAGCAAAGGATGACGGTACAAGACAACCGGTTCGAGTTTGGCGCTGTTTGGGCGGCAGAAGCGACCCGAATGCGTCAATTGCAAGCCGATCAACAGGTCGTCTGCCGCGCCGAATGCTTCGCGATGCGCATCCACCAATTCCTGGCGCAACGCCGCGATTCCGCCGACCGTCGACTCATTGATCACCAACTGACGCGCGTTCGCCCGCCCATCGTGGCGCACCGCTACCGCCTCGCCGCCCCAAATCAGCTTGGCGCCGCTCCGGCCAAAGCGACGCCATCGCCGCCGCGTCAAATCACTTGGTCCGCCATCGGCGCTGCCATCCCAACCCTCCATCGGCAGCACGGCAAAACGATTCGAAAGACGCCGCCCCCGATATATATACGGCTGCGCAAGCGCAGACTCCGCGCCAAATACGGGGGGCTTCTCCACCGGCAATTCCGCCCCAACGGCATCACAATAGCTTGTGAATTGCTCATAACTGCGCAATTGCGCCACCCGCCTCAGCGTCATCGCCTAGCGCTCCTTCAATACGCCCAACCGCGCGGCAATGTCTCGCAAAATCGCGACATCACTGGACGGGCGCTCCGGCGAATCGGCGTGCGTTCGGTCCGAGTCGATCCAGCCGCGCAGCTTCAGGAACTGGGCCGCCGAGTGCTTATAAGCTGGCACTGGCGGGCGGAATGCCAGAAAGCCCAAATACTGGAGTAGGTCGTTCAGTTCAAAAAAACCTGCATCCCCCGCCAGCCACATCGCGTCTCGCTTGGCAAATAGATCGGGCGCAAACGTGCTCAAACCCAGTAGGTAGTCACTGCCATACATGACCATGTCGATCGCCAAATCATTACCCGTGTAGACCTTGAAATCGGGACGTACCGCATCGCGCAGCGCGATCCGCTCCCATTCCAGCTGCCGGCTGAGCGACGAATGCTTCGCCCCGCTGCACTTGCCAACACCCAGCAGGCCTCCATAAGTTTCCAGATCGTATATCGCGCCGAAATCAGCGAACATCGTGCCCAGTTCAAATGCGATGAACGATTCCGTCTTCTCTCCAATCCTCTCGTACGATCTGATGATATCTTCGCCGCTCTGCTCCGTAAGCCCGTACGATTGAAAAACGATCGGCGTCCCGCCCTGGTTTTGAATGCTTTCAACTTGGCGAAAATACGCTTCAGCATTAAATCTATCGCCCGGGTTATCCGCGACAAAAGCGCCCGCCACAAACTCTCCACCAGCAAGAGCGCAGCGCGTCGCGCGCAGCGCCTTCTGTCGCTCCTCCTCGCTGATCAGATTGGCAAATCCCGTGTCCATATTTACCGCCGGCGTCAATCCAGCTTCCGCTGTCCGCCGCACATGATTCGCCAAGCCCGGCCAATCAATTTCATGATTTTCTTTGAACGGCAGCAATATCGCCGAGATTCCCCTAATCCGCCGATTCGGCCGAATCATCGCCTCCGGACGCATTGCCGTGCGCGCTTCCAGATTCATATGATCTTCCTTAATTTGCGTCTCGCATTCAAACTCTCGTAAACCCATCCACCATCAATGCATTTCAAAAATGGACCCGGGCTGCGCCTACTCGTTTTCCGGCGATATCGTGTCCACCGGCTTGATCTCGTATCGCGGATTATCCGTTAGCAAGCCCAAATCGACTCCATCTCGCGCCGCCCGCACATCGTCCCGATGGAACTGCACCGCGTAACCCAGCCGCGGCTCATCCGTGCTGTTAGCGCCCGAACCATGCAAAGTCAGGCGCGAAAACGCAACCGCGTCGCCCGCCATCATGCGCAAGGGCAAAAAATCTTCCGGCTCAAGCGCCACCGTCCGGTGCCCGTCCTTGTCCTCGCTTTCGATGGAATCCAGCGTACCTTCCAGGTGCGACGCCGGCGCCATTTGCAGGCAGCCATTCTCGGGCTTCATCTCCATCAGCGCGAACCAGATGTTGATGCCGGGACCATCAAATTGAGTGTACTGATTGTCCTGATGAAAATGAAACCGTCCGCCGCCCCCGCCGCTCTTCACCGCCGTGAATGGCATGTACAGCGTCGACGGTCCTCCCATCAATTGCGCGGCAATGTCCAGCAGCGCCTTGCTATGCACGAGCCGCTCCAGCTCCGATCCCGCCAGATATTGCCGGCTCTGCCGCAGCTTGTCTTTTGATGTCGTCGCCCGGCCAAGGTCTTCGCGTCTGATGCCCAATCCCTCCATAACACCCAATACCTCTTCCGCCAGCGCAGCCGCCGTCTCGCCGCTGATCAAGCCCGGCAGCGACAAATAACCAAACGCGTCATAGAACCTGAGCTCGTTCTTGCTCAACTCCCAGTACCGCAGAATCTCATCGCTCACTATTCGCTCCATGTCACCTGCAAAATCTCTCCGTGTATTCTATACCCTCGGTAAATTCGGTGTACTCGGTGTACTCGGTATGCTCGGTGGTCAAAGAACCTGAACGACCTCTCGCAAAAGTATCATCTCCGCAATCTTCGCTGAGTCAGCGCCATTTGACTATCGGCGATAAGCAATATAATATCATCAAATCCTCGTACTTCTCACAGGTCCACTCATGCGAATTCGATTCGGCTTTCGAGATCTAGAATTTCCCAGCGCCCATCTGGGTGAGCTGCGCGATAGCCAGGATCTGCTTGGCGACCTGGACGGCTTGTGGCAGCGCCTCAAGGAAGACGGCTATCTTCTTCTTCGCCGACTGATTGACCGCCAGACTGTGATGACCGGTCGCGAAACGATTCTGGAAGCGATGCGCGCCCAGCATGCCCTCGTACCCAATACGCCCTTGCTGGATGGCGTCATGCCGCCAGGCGGCAAATCCGTAAGACTGCGCGAAAACCAACTGACTCACGACCCAACGATTCGGAACGTCCTGGAAAACCACGCCCTTTTCGACCTCTTCGACTCGCTCTTCGGCGAACCTTCGCTGACCTTCCCTTTCAAGTGGATGCGCGCGATCGGCAACGAGCAATACACCGCCGCCCATTATGACTTCGTCTATATGGGGCGCGGCTCGGGCAATCTATACACCGTCTGGATTCCCTTCGGCGATATCCCCATCGAACAAGGCACGCTGGCAATTTGCCGCGGCTCCCATAACCTCGACAGCTTCGCCCGCATTCGTGACACATACGGACGTATGGATGTCGATCGCGACCGCATCGAGGGCCACTTCGAGCGCGATCCTATGGACATCATCGACCGATTCGGCGGCGCTTGGCTGGGAGCGAATTACAGCGCCGGCGATGTCATCATCTTTGGCATGCACACCATGCACGCCTCCACGACCAACCTCACCAACCGTTTCCGCCTCAGCTGCGATGTGCGCTTCCAACCGGCGAGCGAACCCATGGACGAACGCTGGACGAAGCTCGGCCGCGGTCACTATGCATCCGTCCAGCGCGATATGAAATCCGCCCGCGAACAATGGGGAATCTGATCGATTCACGCGCGCTCGTGACTACTTGAGGCGCGCCAAATCCATAACAACATAGACAGAGCGAACCATGCAAATATCCGAAATGAACTGGATGCAAGTCGAAGAATACCTCGAATCCGACGACCGCTGCATCCTGCCAACCGGCAGCACCGAGCAGCACGCCTACTTGAGCTTGACCGTCGACGCCATTCTGTCGGCGCGCCTCGCAAGGGAAGTTGGCGATTTGGGCGGCGTCCCTGTCTATCCCGTGATTCCCTACGGCTTGGCGCAGCAATGGACCGCATTCCCCGGCACCGTAACCCTCCGCGTCGAGACCTACCTGGCGCTCATCCGCGACCTGCTGGATAGCATCCGCCGCGCCGGCTTCCGCCGCATTCTGCTAATCAACGGCCACGGCGGCAACGCGCCCGCGCAAGGCATGCTGCGCGAATGGATGATGGACAATCCCGATTCAACGGTCCAATGGCACAACTGGTACAACGCGCCCCTTACCTGGGCGAAAGTCCTGGACACCGACCCAATCGGCGCCCACGCCTCCTGGATGGAAAACTATCCTTGGACGCGCCTCCCCGGCCTAACACTTCCGGCCGACCAGAAGCCGCTCACCGATCTGGAGCGGCTGACGACTCTCAACCCGGCGAAGACCCGGCAGCTCCTCGGCGACGGCAATATGGGCGGCGTATACCAACGCCCAGACGAAGAAATGCTGGCGATTTGGCAAGTGGCAATCGCCGAGACACTCGCCTTGCTCGAAGGAGGCTGGGGCTGATGCGCATCGTTATTTGGGGCGCCGGCGCCATCGGCGGTACCTTGGGCGCCTATCTAATCAAAGCCGGCCGCGACATTCTCTTCGTCGATATCGTCGAATCCCATGTGCAAGCGATAAATCAGAACGGCTTGCAGATTAAAGGTCCGGTGGATGAATTCAATGTGCGCGCCCAGGCGCTGCCGCCCCATCAACTGACCGGCCAATTCAACGCGATCCTGCTTTGCGCCAAATCCCAGCACACGCGCGCCGCAACCAAAGCGCTAGCGCCCTTCCTCGCCGCTGATGGCTTCGTAATGTCCGTCCAAAACGGATTGAACGAACTAATCATCGCCCAGCTCGTAGGACGCGAACGAACCCTTGGCGCTTTTGTCAATTTCAGCGCCGACTATCACGCGCCCGGCGAAATCTTGTTTGGCGGTCGTGGCGCCGTCGTCATAGGCGAACTGGACGGCGCTATCACTCCGCGAATCAAACGCATGGAAACGGTCTTCCGCGATTTCGACGACAATACACAAATCACAGACAATATCTGGGGCTACCTCTGGGGCAAAGAAGCCTACGGCGCAATGCTCTTTGTCAGCGCCCTCACGCATCAATCGATCGCCGAAGCGCTTGCCGCCCCGCGCTATCGTCCCCTCTATATTCGCGCGGCGCAAGAGATCCTCCAACTCGCCGACAAGCTGAGCATCAAAGTATACGGTTTCAACGGCTTTGAACCCGCCGTCTTCCTGGCGAATGATATAAGCCGCATGAACGATTCACTTGATACGCTGGTCGCCTTCAACAAGCTGTCCGCCAAAACGCATAGCGGCATCTGGCGCGACCTCGCCGTGAGAAAACGCAAAACCGAAGTCGTCATGTACGAGCCGCTCCTCGCCGAAGCGGACAAACTGGGGCTAAAACTCCCCTTGACCCGCCGCTGGATCGAGATGATTCGAGAAATTGAAGATGGCGCGCGCCAACAATCCCTGGCGAATCTCGACGAACTGAAATCGGACTTCCCATGAACATTCGATTCCCCGGCAAAACCGCAATCGTCACCGGCGCGGCGCACGGTTTCGGCCGCGCAATCGCCCTCGCTTTCGCCCAGCGTGGCGCATCAGTCTGGGCTTGCGATGTACTCGCCGACGAACTCGAAGCGACGCGGCAACTCTGCGCCGACGCCGGCGGCAAATGCCAGGTCTGCATAGTCGATGTGAGAAGCCGCGACCAAGTCTTTGCCTTCGTCGATGAGATTCTTGCTGCCGATGGCGCCGCGCAGATCCTGGTCAACAATGCCGGCGGCGTTCTGGGCCAGGTAGGACGCTCGCTGGAAGCAATCAGCCAGCCCGATTGGGACAGCATCTTTGAAGTCAATACGCGCGGCGCCTTCTACTTCGCGCAGGCGGTCGCGCCCAGCATGAAAGCGGGGCGCTATGGACGCATCATCAACATATCCAGCGGCGCCGGCTTAGGCGTCAGCCTCACCGGCATTCAAGCCTACGCCGCAGCCAAAGCCGCCCAAATCGGCTTAACGCGACAACTGGCGCAAGAACTCGGCGAATGGAATATCACCGTAAACAACATCGCGCCCGGCTTCGTCCTCTCCAACCCGAACTCCATCAAGCAGTTTGAATCCTACGGGGAAGACGGTCAGCGCGCGCTAATCAACCGCTTCGCGCTGAAGCGCCTCGGGACAGCCGAAGACATCGCCAACGGCGCGCTCTTCTTCGCCTCGGATCACGCCAACTGGATCACGGGCCAAGTCCTGTCCATCGACGGCGGCAAACTATGATACCTTGTATAAAACCTGATCTATGGACGACTCGCCCGCCCCCCACATAATCTGTAGGGGCGACCTATTAGCTCGCCCTCCATACCATGCAATCTGTAGGGGCGAGCCTTGGCTCGCCCGCCCACTAATCCCAATTCCGCCACTCTTGGCTCCCCTCCCCAAAGCCTCAGGGTGGGGGCTTAACGCCCCTTCAGCGCCTCCAGCACGCGCGGCGCCGTCATCGGCGTCTGCGTCATGCGGACGCCAGTCGCATGCGCCACCGCATTCGCAATCGCCGCCACCGTAGGAATCACCGGCGGCTCCCCCACACCGCGCGCCCCAAATGGCCCGCTGACTGACGGCACCTCTACAATCTGCGTTTGAATCGGCGACGCTTGCACCGCGTCCGGCATCGCATAATCCATCCACGAGCCGGAAAGCAGCTGGCCCTCTTCGTCATAGCGCATCTCTTCGTACAGCGCCCAGCCGACGCCTTGCACCGCGCCGCCCTGCATCTGCCCTTCCACCGTCAACGGATTGATCGCCCGCCCAACTTCCTGCACAACCGCCAAATTCAGCAGATCGACTTCGCCCGTCTCTTCGTCGACCGCCACCTCGGCGATCTGCGCGCAAAACGACGGCGCGCGGTCAGTGACCGACTGGCTGCCGGTGCCATGAATTGGATCGTATTTGCCGCCGAAGGTCATCGCCTTGCCCGCAAGATCACCCAGCGCAACCGAACGATCCGGGAATCCGCGCACCTGAACACGACCGTCTACGATCTCCAGATCTTCAGCCGAAACTTCGAATTCCTCCGCCGCGATTGCCAGCGTTTGCCGGCGGGCGTCTTCCGCCGCGCGTATCACCGCATTGCCCAAGGTATACAGCGTCTTGCTGCCGCCGACGCCGCCGCCGTAAGGCGCGCTATCGGTATCGCTGTAGACGAACCGCACTTTGTCGACATCGACGCCGTAGGCTTCCGCCGCCAGTTGCGCGAATGAGGTCGGCGTGCCCGACAAATCAGCGGTGCCGATCTGCACTTGCAATACGCCATCGCGATTCAGCTTGCAAACGGACGCGCCCGGCTCCAAGCCGCCCATCCAGCCACCGATGGCGATGCCGACGCCGCGCCCCTTGCTGCGCGATTCTTCGCGGTTCTTCCAGAGCGGATGCTCACGCGCCGCCTCCAAGGTTTCGACCATGCCGATAACCGAAAAGTCCTCGCCATCGGGCGCCGGATCACCAGTCCGAGCCGCGTTCTTCAGGCGCAGCTCAACCGGATCCATATCCAAAGCCGCCGCCGCTTCATCAAACAGGGTCTCGACCGCCATGAACGCTGTTGGAGAAGTGGGCGCGCGGTAAGCGCCAACCGATTGCTTATTTGTCACCACATTGGTTGATTCCAGCAACAGATTCGGCGAGCGGTAAAAACTGGCGAATTGCATCGCCGCGAAGCTGCCCAGCCCGCTGGGATAAATGCCCGTGTCCGCAGTCACATCCGATTGCATGGCGATCAATGTGCCATCGCCCTTGAAACCAAGCTTGCCATGAATCCGCAGCGCCGGCGCCGGATTGGTGGTCAGCAGCTCCTCGCCGCGCGTTAGAATGAGGCTGACTGGCCTGCCGACGGTAGTGGCAACCAAACCAACCAAGCCCTCGTACAAGCCGAACTTGGCGCCAAATGCGCCGCCAACCGGCATGCCATTCACCGTCACATCGGATTCCGGCACCCCCAGGACATCAGCGACATCCTGCCGCACGCCAAATGGCGACTGTACACTGCCCCACATCGTTAATCCGCCATTTAATGGATTGGGCTGCGCCACCCAGCCTTGCGTTTCGATCGAACTCTGATGCACCATCGGCGTATCAAACGTGCGCTCGACGATCACGTCAGCCTGCGCGAAGGCGGAGTTGATATCACCAGTTTCCATCTTGGTCTGGCCCGCAATGTTGGAAATCTCTTCCTCTTCATCGTCGTCCGCTTCGCCGCCAGTGTCCGCGCCATGAGCCGCCTCGTCTCCAGCGCCAGTCGGGATGCCCGTGGGCCAGACGATATTGGCGCCTTCAGCCACCGCCTCATCCATGGATGTCACCGCATCCAGCGGCTCATACTCAACTTCAACCAACTCGGCGCCATCGGCGGCGGCCGCCGCATTGTCAGCCAGAACAATCGCGACCGGCTGACCCACAAAGATGACGCGATCGCGCGCGAGCATCAACCTAGCGCGCGAAGACGGCGTCACATCGGGCAAATCATCGCAGGTTAAGACGCGCTCAACGCCTGGCGCAGCAAGCGCCGCGCTTGCGTCCACGCCAGTAATATTGGCATGGGCGTAGGTGCTCAATACAAAACGCGCATGCAGCATGCGCGCCAACTTCAAGTCGGCGGTGTATTTCAGGTTGCCAGTCACCTTCGCCGGACCGTCAATCACCGGTGTCGGTTTGCCAACAAATGAAAAATCTGACATGGATACTCGCTCCTTTTGCCTAAGGGATGAATACGCAATACTCGGCAACTGTCAAGTCGATTCTTTTACGCTGCCATTCCGCCATTTCTTTCTTGCCTTGTTCCCTCTGTGTACTCTGTGTTTCCTCTGATTCCTCTGTGGTAAAGCTTTCCGCGGTTCCCCCAAATAAGACGCTCCCGAAATTCTAACTCGAGCCCGCCAATTCCACCACTTGATAACCTTCTCGCTCGGTGCGCTGGCGGAATAGCTCACTCAGCCGCAGCGTCATCGGTCCAACCGATCCAGCGCCGATCTGCCGGCCGTCAAGCTCGACCACCGGCGCCAATTCCCCCATCGTGCCAGTGCAAAACATCTCGTCCGCCCGATACGCCTCACTCAATGAGATAGCCTTCACCCGATGCGGAATGCCCTCGCGCTGGCAGATTTCCAGCACCGCCGCCCGCGTGATGCCTTCCGGGCAGGAGCCGGTATCCGATGTCAGCAGCTCGCCGTCGCGCGCGATAAAGACGTGCGTCGCGTTGGTTTCCGCCACGTAGCCCTGATAATCAAGCATCAACGCGTCATCGGCGCCCGCCGCATTGGCTTGTATTTTCGCCAAAATCGAATTGATCAGGTTGCATGAATGGATATTCTGATCGACGCAATCCGGCGGTATGCGCCGAATGCTTGATGTGATGAGCCGTATGCCACTCTTGTCGTAGACCGGTGGCTTGTGCTCGGCCAGCACAATCAAGGTCGGTCCACGCGTATTCAGCCGCGTGTCCATGCCGCTCGTATACTTGACGCCGCGGCTGAGCGTCAAACGAATATGCACACCATCTGTCATGCTGTTCGCAGTCAGCGTCTTGCGTATTTCGCCGATAATCTCATCGTGCGACGGGATCTCGCTGAAAGCCATCGCCTTGGCTGAATCGCGCAAGCGATCCAAATGGGGAATGAGCTTGAAAATCCGCCCCTGATACAAGCGCAGCCCTTCCCATACCGCATCGCCTCCCTGCACTGCTGAATCAAAGGGACTGACGCCGGCCACGTCCCGATGATGTAGCTCGCCATTGATATTGATCAGCAGATCGCTGTTTTTTGGATTGAATTGCTGTTTCATCGCGCTCCCTAGCGGATACGGCGCCGCGCCATTTGCGCATACAGCGCCTGACATTCTTCCAGCAAACCATTCATTTGCTCAGGCAGCGGCGTATCGTCTTCCACATAGCGCGAAAAGCCCGTCGACCGCTCAACCGCCGCATACCAGTGTTTCGCCCATACGCCATCGCTCTCCCGCCGTCCCGCCACCCAGCTAAGCATCGCCCGGTCGTATCCCACATCCAGCGCGGCGCACAGCTTCCGCAGCATCCGCTCCGGATTGAGCAGGACATCCTTCGCCGCAAGCACCGGCGGTATGGCGCCAGTCATATCGCGAACCTGGTTGAAGAGCTCGACTTGCTGCGGCAGCCCGGTCTGTTCCAGGCTTGGATTGGGAATCACCTTCGAAAACGACAGTAGCATGCGGCGCGGATCGCGAATGAGGAAGCAGTTCGACACCCGTCCCATCCAGCTTCTGTCGATATGTTCCAGCATGTGCTGTGTCATATGCTTCTGAAAGAGAATCGACTCCTCGCCTGCGTTCGTCACTACCCGCTCGACTACCTTGCGCCAATCGGTCTCGCCGCAGCGAATGACCTCAGCGGCGCCCGGATGATCTAACCCGGTCACAGCCAGGTAATGAGCGTAAAACGGCTCATCAATGACCCTTGTATCCGCGCGGCTCTCCCAGGCTCGCATCATCGCGGTCGAGATATTGCGCGGTCCCGACCACATCGCTATGATTCGCTGCGACGCCACATTTCATCCTTCGTTCATCAAGCGACAATTCCGCGCATCTGGACGCGCGCCTTCACGCGCACAGTTGCAATTGTGAACTAGACCTTTATCAATCCGTATTGTATCTGATTGCGCATGTATAATCATATATCGTGTCACTTATGAAGCTAAAGCGCAAATTGCTGGCGGATTTGCCGCGCAGTCGGCGCGTCTTTGCCGTCGCGATGTTTGCGCTCGCCGCGCTAGGGATCGCCCTCATCTCTCCGCGTCCGGCTGATGACCAGGTCCCGCTTGGCGAACAGCAGGTGGTGGAGACCGCCAAGCCGCGAGTCTGCGTCCATACGCTGCTGGAAAACGAGGTGCGCGAAGCCAAAATCAAGCGCTCGCTGGAATTGACGCGCGAGCTTGGCGCCGCGACCATCGTGCAGTTCTTTCCCTGGGCATACTACGAGCCGCAGCCAGGCCGATTTTCCTGGGATGGCGCCGATCGAATCGTGCGCCACGCGCAGCGGCAGGGAATCCGCATAATCGCTCGCCTTGGTCTTGTGCCCGGATGGGCGCGCCCGAGCAGCGAGGCAAAGCCGACAACGCTGAATTATCTGCCGCCTGATTCGTATGAGAAATTCGCGCATTTCGCCGCCGCCTTTGCCGAGCGTTATGCCGAAGCCATTTATGCGGTCATCATCTGGAACGAACCCAACCTCAGCTTCGAATGGGGCTTCCGCCCGGTAGATCCATCGGCGTATACTCGTTTGCTGCGGATCAGCTACCCTCGCATCAAGGCGGCAAACCCGACGGTCAAGGTTCTCGCTGGCGCCCTGGCGCCGACGCGGGAGAAAGCGGGCAGCGGCGCCGGGCTGAACGAGTTTGATTACTTGAGCGCGATGTACCAGGCGGGCGCCCGCGAATTCTTCGATGCCTTGGCGATGCATACTTACGGCTACCATGATGCTCCCTCAGCCGAGCCGGATCCCGAGCGCCTTAACTTTCGCCGCGCCGAGCTTCTGCGCGAAATCATGCTTCATCATGGCGACGAACATAAGCCGGCAACCATCACCGAATTCGGCTGGAATGACCATCCGCGCTGGACTGGCGCCGTCCGACCCTCGCAGCGGTCCGCTTACACCGTCCAAGCCTTCGAGTACGCCGAGAAAAACTGGGACTGGGTCGATAATCTTTGCCTCTGGGCGCTTCGCTATCCCGCTGATACATTGAGCTATCCCGACAATTTCACTTTGATAAGCGCCGACTTCACCTTGAAGCCGATATATTTTGCGCTGCAAGATTATGCGCGCGGCTGGGCGCGGAGCGAGGAAACGTGGCTGCCACCGCCACGCGCCGGCTGACGCGCCGAAAGCGGACGATACTTGCGCTGCTGACGGCGGCGCTGTCTGCGACCTTGTTTGCGATTATGCTGATTCGTCAGGCCTCCGCTCCCGATATCAACGAAGCCTTTCCCGCCGGTGAAATCGTCGTTGGCGTCGATGCCAGTTTCCCGCCCTTCGCGTTTGATGACGGCAGGACCGCGCGCGGGCTCGATATCGAGCTCGCGAGCGCCATCGCAGCGGAACTGGGCATTCCCGTACGATTCGAAAACATCGGCTTTTACGCCCTCTATGACGCCCTCATTAGCGGACGGGTCGATCTCCTGATTTCGGCGCTGCGCATCGACCGCGCTCGCATGGACGACGTTCGCTACACCCAGTCTTACTACGACAACGGACTGGTCATCGTAATGCCAGCCGATGCGCCTGAGACCAACATTGAATCGCTCGCGGAAGCGCGCATCGCCTTCGAATACGCCAGCAGCGCCGATACCCAGGTCCGCGCCTGGGGTGAAGCGGGCCGCGCGATCCAGCGGCTGCCCTACGAATTGCCCAAATACGCCCTTGACGCCCTGCAGCTGGGGCTCGCCGACGCCGCCATTGTTGACGCCACCACGCTTCGGCTCTACCAGCGCGAGACGATGAATTCTACAAGTCATTTCGAATACATCACCAGCGATCCATACGCCATCGCCGCGCGGATCGACCGCGTCGACGCCTGGAAATTGGTGGACGGCGCGCTCGCCGCTTTGAAAGAACGCGGCGAAATCGCTAGAATCATTGACGATTGGCTCTGATTCGTATCTCCCTTGGAGTTGCTTATGTCGAATAAAATCCGCTGGGGCATATTGAGCACGGCCCGCATTGGCCGGCGCGTCATTCCTGCGATTCAGGCTTCGCGAAATGGCGAGGTCGCCGCTGTCTGCAGTCGCTCGCTGGAGCGCGCCGAGGCTTGGGCGGCGAGGCGCCAGATCCCGCGCGCTTACGGAAGCTACGAGGAGCTGCTAGCTGACGGCGAGATCGACGCCATCTACAATCCGCTGCCGAACAGCATGCACGCCGAGTGGAGCATCAAATGCGCCAAAGCGGGCATTCCCACGCTCAGCGAGAAACCCTTCGCCAGCGACGCGCCCGAAGCGCAAAGCATCGTCGACGCCTTTACCGAACGAGACCTGCCCTTGGCGGAAGCCTTCATGTACCGCTTCCATCCGCAGCACGCCAGGGCGAAGGAAATCCTGGCTGAGGGCGGCATCGGCGAGCTGCAAATCATCAACAGCAGTTTCACCTTTCCCATTTCCAACGGCGCCAACATTCGACTGAGCAAGGCATTGGCCGGCGGCGCGCTGATGGATGTCGGCTGCTACTGCGTCAATCTGATGCGCTTTATGACCGGCGAAGAACCGGATCGGGTGATGGCGGCCGCTCGCTTTGGGGCGCAAACCGGGGTCGACGAGGCGCTCGCAGGCTCGCTCGGATTCCCGTCCGGTGTCGTGGGACATTTTGATTGCGGCTTGCGCGCTGCGGGCCAGCACAGCTACACGCTGAAAGGCACGGAAGGCATGATCGCCGTGCCGCAGAGCTTTGTCATCGATAAAGCGGTCGATGGCATCGTTCGCCATTGGCGGGGAGACAAGTTCAGCGAACACATCATTCCCGCGGTCGATCAATACCAATTGATGGTTGAGGATTTCGCTGACGCATTGCTCGACGGGCGTCCACCGCGATTTGCCCCTTCCGATGCGGTGAACAACATGATTGTCGTGGACAAGCTGCTGGCGAGCGCGCATCAGTGAATCGCCCCAGCCAGCACCCGCTCGCCCGTTTGCACGCGCCATAGCGAGGCATAGAGACCGTCCAGCAGCAAGAGATCATCGTGGCAGCCGCTTTCCAATAGCCGGCCATCTTGCAGCACATAAATCATATCGGCGTTGCGCACGGTTGACAGCCGATGCGCAATGACAATGGTCGTGCGCCCGACCACGATTCGCTCCAATGACCGCTGTATCGCCGCTTCGGTTTCGTTATCCACCGACGAGGTCGCTTCATCGAGGATGAGGATCGGCGGATCTTTGAGCACGGCGCGGGCGATGGACAGGCGTTGCCGCTGACCGCCGGAGAGTTTCTGTCCGCGCTCGCCGACGACGGTGTCGTAGCCTTGCGGCAGTTCACAGATGAATTCGTGGGCTTCGGCGATCATCGCCGCTTCGATAACCGAGGCATCGGGCACGCTGCCATTGCAGCCGTAGGCGATGTTTTCGCGCACGGTGCCGTGAAAGAGGAAGACATCCTGGCTGACCAGACCGATGGCGCTGCGCAGGTCGACTTGCTTTAGGTCGCGCAGGTCGTAGCCATCAAGCGTGACGCTGCCGCCGGTCACATCGTAGTAACGCAGCAGCAGCTTGATGACGGTGCTTTTGCCGGCGCCGGTCGCGCCGACGATGGCGACGGTATCGCCGGTTGGCACATCAAGGGTCAAGTTTCTGATGATCTCGCGCCCATCGCTATAGGCAAACTCGACCTGGTCCAGGCGCATGTGACCGCGAATTTGCGGCAGCGGCAAATGAATATGTCCGTCGTTGACGGAAGACTTGATGCCCAGCAAGTCGAGGATGCGATTGGTCGAAGCCATGGCGCGCTGATATTGATCGAAGGTTTCACCCAGTTTCGTCAGGGGCCAGAGCAAGCGCTGCGTCATAAAGATGAGCACGCTGTAGGCGCCGATATCGAGCGCGCCGCTCAATGCCAATTGACCGCCGGCGACGGTGATGGCGATGAAGCCGCAGACGATGACCATGCGGATCATGGGCGTGAAGGCGGAGCTGAGGCGAATGGCGCGGCGATTGCGCTCGACATATTCATCGCTTTCAATGCGCAGCCGCTCGGCTTCGTAATCCTCGGCGGTGAAACTCTTGATGGTGGCGATACCACTCAGGCTGTTGGAGAGGTGATGGTTGATCATGCTCACCTGCTCGCGCACAGCGCTGTAGCGCGGACCGAGCAATTCCTGAAAGCGGACCGAGCCCCAGATGATGAAGGGAATGGGAATGGCCGCCATCCAGGCGACGCTGGGGGCGATGAAGAAGAAGATGCCACCGATGACGATGACGGTGGTCAGAATCTGCACGACATCGCTGGCGCCAATATCGAGGAAGCGCTCCAACTGGTTGATGTCGTCGTTCAATACGGACATCAAGCCGCCGGTGCTCTGATCTTCGAAGTAAGCCATTTCCAAGCGCTGCACATGATTGTAGGCATCGACGCGCAAGTCATGCTGCAAGGATTGCGCCAGGTTGCGCCAGTAGATGCGCTGAATGTAGCCGAAGACCGATTCCAGGGTCCAGACAATCAGCGTGATAAAGCCGAGGATGAGCAACTGCGCCGAGAGGTCGCGGACGCCGAGGCGCCCGAGCAGCGATTCCTGGCGCTGCACGACGATGTCGACCGCCATGCCGATGAGCACGGGCGGCATGATATCGAATAATTTGCCGAGGACGGAGTAGAGGGTGGCGAGGACGACGCGGCGGCGGTAAATCGCGGCGTAGTTCAGCAGGCGGATGAAGGGATGGCGTTTTTTGGTTTTAGCGGCTGTCATTCGGGGGCGCATGTTTTATCTCGGGCATAAGCTGCGCATTATAGGAGATTGGGCGCGCGCGCGCCAGATGGGAGCGCCACTCCCAAGCCTTGTACAGGCGGTCCGTGTCTACACGGCCTACGCGCCCCCGATGGCGACACATTTTACCGCCCCCACCTATTCATACCCTGTCTAAACTGTTGCGCAAACGACCTACAACCTTGGGTTGAGGGCGCTTCAGCGGATGAGTCCTCCGCCGGATGCGCCAGCGACGAGGGCGGCGACGGCGTCGCGATCGACCAGGGGCAGGTCGCCGGGGATGGTGTATTTATGCGCCGACATGGCGACGCCCCATTTGAGCGCGGCTTCAATGTCGCCGAAGGTCAGCCAGGCGTAGAGGAAGCCGGCGGTGAAGGCGTCTCCGCCACCGATGCGCCCGACCTCGCCCGCCAGGATCGCCGGCTGCTGCAGTATCGCTCCCTCCGGCGTAAGAGCTTGCGCGCCGTCTGCCCCCAAGGTCATGACGATCAGCGTTTCAGGATATTTCTCCGCGAGAGATTCGAGCGCGCACCGGGGACCAGCATCGCCGTAGAGCACCTGGTAATCGCCCAGGGGGCAGAAGATGACATCTGCCATTTTCATCGCGTAGTCGCAGCCGGCGGCCGCTTCGGCGTCGCTCCAGAGCTTGCTGCGATAATTGGTGTCGAAGCTGAGTCGCCAGCGGGCCTGCTTGGCGCGGCGCAGCGCTTCTTGCGCCGTATACCGCGCGCTATCGCTGATCGCCAGCGTGATGCCGGTGAGGTGCAGCGCCTGAGCGGCGTCGGGCTGGAACAAGTCGGCGGGCAGGTCTTTGGGCTTCATGCGGCTCATGGCTGAGTCTTTACGATCATAGATGATTTCGCTGGCGCGCGGCGTTTGCGCCTTTTCGTGGAAATAGATGCCGAGCCGTTCGTCTTCATCCGCCCAGACAACATGGCGAACATCGACGCCATATTGGGCGATGCGATTGCTGATGTAGCGACCCATCGGCGTAGCTGGCAGACGGGAGAGCCAGGCGGCTTTGAAGCCCAGGCGCGCCAGTCCGACGGCGGTGTTGGACTCGGTTCCGCCAACCCAGATATCGAAGCTTCGCGTTTGTTCGATGCGCAGGAAGCCGGGCGGCGTCAAGCGCATCATGGACTCGCCGAAGGTGAGGACGTCGTATTGTGGCATCAAGGTTGCCCCTACATTTTTATGATTCGGAGGGCGAGCCAAGGCTCGGCCCCTACAGCGTTCTGGTTTGGCGGCGGGCGGGTTTGGCTAGCGTGAGCATGATGATACCGCTATACTCGCGATATGGCACATATTGGAATTGATGCCCGCTTGACCCATTATCGGGTGGGTGGCACGAGCCGGTATATCAGGGCGATCATCGGCGCCTTTGAAGAGCTTGATCCCGCGCATGAATTCACATTATTGCAGAGCCGCAAGTCCAAAAGGCGCTTATCCACTCGCTTTTCCAGCGCCAGCGTATGGACGCCGCCGCATCACCGCTGGGAGCGCGCCGCCCTGTCGCTCGAATTGTGGCGCCACCGGCTTGATCTGCTGCACAGCCCGGATTTCATCGCGCCTTATCGCGCCGCCCGCCGCCACATCATCACGGTGCACGATCTGAGTTTCATTCATTATCCGGAGTATCTCACGGCCGACAGCCGGCGCTATTACAATGGCCAGATTCGCGCGTCGCTTCGACGAGCCGATCATATCCTGTCGGTCAGCCAGGCGACGAAAAAGGACTTGATCGATATCCTCGATGTGTCAGCCAATATGATCTCGGTGCAGTTGCATGGCGTTGATGACTCATTTCGTCCGCTGCCGCGCCAGTCAACCGCGCCGATCATTCGGCAGCTTAATCTCCCGGATGAATTTACGCTCTTTGTTGGCACGCTAGAGCCGCGGAAGAATCTGGCTGGTTTGGCGCGCGCGTACCGCGATCTCAGGAGCGAAGAGCCGGATGCGCCGAAGCTGGTGATTGTCGGGCGTCCGGGCTGGCATTTTGAGCAGTTGATGGCCGATCTGCATGGCGCCGGGATCGATGAATTCGCCGAGATACGACAGGAGGTAAGTGACGCGCAGCTGCCAGCGCTTTACAATCACGCGCTGGCGCTGGTCACGCCGTCGTTCTACGAGGGATTTGGCTTGCCAGCGCTGGAGGCGATGGCTTGCGGGACGGTCCCCATCGTCAGCGGGGTTTCGTCGCTGCCCGAGATCGTTGGCGATGTCGGTCTGCTGATTGATCCGCATGACCGGGCGACGATTACGGCGGCGCTGAAGAAGGCGCTGGGCGATAGCGATTGGCGCGAGGAGCAAGCGGCGGCGGCGCTGCGGCGGGCGGCGGAGTTCCGCTGGATTGATACGGCGCGCGGCCTGCTTAAGTGCTACGATGCGGTGTTGAATTGAGCAGATTCAGTTTATACATGTGAAACATTATCGGAATCGGTTGGGGCAAACCCCCTCCCCCAGCAAACTAGGGTCGCGTAGACACCGACCTTCGGGAGGGGAGTTGAACGCAGCGAGACGCACAGTATGTTGCGTGGGCGGCGGCATCGTCGCGCGGGTGTCTACAATTGGCAGTAGTGGGGCGCGATGAAGATCTTGCTGTTGACGCCGGATCTGCCATACCCCAGTGAATCGGGGGCGGCGATCCGCAATATCGGCATCATACGCGGACTGGTCGATGCGGGGCATTTGCTCACGCTGGCAAGTTTGGCCGAGCGCCCGCCCGATCCCGATGTGAATCCGTTGTTTCAGCTTTGCGAGTCTGTGCATACGGTCATCGCGCCCGGTCATGGAAAGCTCAAGCGCTTGGCAGGCTTGCTGCTGAGCGGGCGCGCCGATATTGAGTTTCGGCTGGCGAGCGCCGAATTCGAGAGCGCGCTGCGGGGGATTCTGCAAGATGAGAGCTTTGATCTGATTCAGTTTTCCGGCATTGAGCTGGGCTGCTATTTGCCCGCAATTCGCGAAGGGAAGAAAAACGCCAAGGTGATTTATGATGCCTTGAACGCGGAAGCTGAGTTGCAGCGGGTGGTGGCGCAAGTGGATCGCGCGGAGGTTCGGCGGCTGCCGGCGGCGATTTATTCGGCGATGCAGTCGCGGCGCCTGGCGCGCTTCGAGCGAGCGATCTGCCGGGACGTCGACGCCACGATTGCCGTCAGCGAAGAAGATCGCGCCTATCTGGCGCATCACGGCGGGGCGCCGGTAACTGTCATGCCTAATGGGATCCGCGCGTCGGATTATGCGCCGCCGCCGGGCAATATCCGCGAGCGGCGACTGCTAGTCTTCAGCGGCAAGATGGATTATCGCCCCAATGTTGACGCGATCGAGTGGTTTTATCGCGCGGTTTTTCCGCAAGCGCGCCGGGATTTTCCCGATTGCAAGCTGATCATCGTGGGACGCAATCCTCATCGGCGGCTTGGGATATTGGGGAGCGACGAGGATCTGCGGGTCACCGGCTGGGTGGAGTCAGTAGAGCGTTATCTGCATTCGGCGACGATTTATATCGCGCCGTTACGGATGGGCAGCGGCACGCGTCTGAAGATTTTACAGGCGATGGCGGCGGGCTGCGCGGTGGTTTCCACTTCAATGGGCGCGGCTGGTTTGCATGATGATGTGCGCGGCGCGCTCATTATCGCTGATGAGGCTGAGGCCTTTGCCCGGGCGATTACGAATTTGCTGAAAGACGATGATGGTCGGCGCGAGTTGGGCGCCCGGGCGCAGAAGCAAGTGGCGACGCATTACGACTGGTCGGCGCTGATTCCGCGGCTGTTAAGCGCTTATGCGGAGTTGGGTCTTGGATAAGGAGGCGCTGGCGCGGCGGAATCAGCGGCTGGCCGAGGCTCGGCACAAGCCGACGCCGAAACAGCGCCTTCGCAACGGCGCGCTCCGGCTGATCGCCAAAGCGCCGATTGCGCCACAGCGGGCGAAGAGCAATCGCCTGCTCATCATTCGGCCGGATCATCTGGGCGATATGCTCTTGACGACGCCGGCGATCAAGGCGATCAAGCGCGGACGGCCGGAGCTCAGCATTCATGTGCTTTGCGGACCCTCGCGCGCGGAGCTGCTGGCGAATTTCGACGAGATCGACCAAGCGCTGACGCTGCCATTTCCCGGATTTGGACGCGGCGGCGTCGGGCGGGTTAATCCCTGGAAGCTGGCGCTGCAATCGGCGGGGAAGCTCCGGCGGATCGGCTATGACAGCGCGATCATCATGCGGCCCGATCATTGGTGGGGGGCGCTGGTTGCCAAGCTGGCTGGCATCGGTCAGCGCATTGGCTACGATCAGCCGGGCGTGGCGCCTTTTTTGACCGACTCGCGCCGGCTTGAGCATCAGCATGTGGTGGAGCAGAATCTGCGTCTGGCCGAGATGCTGACCGGGATTCCGTCAGACGATTCCATCAAGCTTGAATTTTCGCTGCAAGACGCTGATCGCGACTTCATCAACCGCAGTCTGGCGGCGTGGAAGATCGGGAGCGACAAGCCGGTGATTTGCATCCACCCGGGTGCGGGCGCGCCGAGCAAGCTTTGGACCAGCGAGAAGTGGGCGGCGGTGGCTGATACCGTAGCGCGGGAATATGACGCGGCGGTCGTTTTGACTGGCACGGCGGGGGAAGCGGCGATCGTCAATGACATCGCGGCGAAAATGTCAACTGCCGCGGTTCTTGCAGGATCCACAAGCGTGGGGCAATTGGCGGCGCTATATCGGCGTTCGCTGGCGGTACTAGGTCCAGACAGCGGGGCAATGCATATTGCGGCGGCGGTGGGCGCGCCGACGGTTACGCTGTTTGGACCGGCTGATCCGATAGAGTTTGCGCCTTGGGGCGACAGCGGCCGTCATCTGGTGGTGGTTTCCGACATTGCTTGCCGTCCCTGCCGCATTCTGGAGTGGCGCGACGATGAAATGGCGAATCATCCTTGTGTGCGGGAGATTACGGTGGGTCAGGTGGTTGGGGCAGCGCGCGCTGTGTTGGGTGGTGGTTAGATCATTTACCACCGAGGGTCGCGTAGACACTGACCTACGTCACAGAGTTTTGTCCAGTACACCGAGGGGGGCGCGCGGCGGGCGACTCACAACTGCGCGTAGGTCGCGTAGACACTGACCGCCGACACTGCAGGTCAGTCGCCCCTACGGTTTGGGATTGGTTAGCGCTAAGAGAGGATGGATTCGTCTTGGGGCTGAACAAAGAGCGAGGTTTCGTTGCGATAGGTCACCATGCCGGGACCGGCGCCTTTGATCGCCTTGACGTATTTCACGCGGGTGTAATCGACCTGAACATTGGCGTCGTTGCGGCGCGCGCTGTGCCAAGCGGCGACCGCAGCGGCTTCCGCAATCAACTGCTCGCTGATTCGTCTTCCGTCATTGCGGATGATCAGGTGGGCGCCGGGCGCGTCGCGGGCGTGCAGCCAGATGTCTTGCGGGTTCGCCGTTTTGAAAGTGACTTGCTCGTTTTGGCGGCTGTTGCGCCCGAACCAGATCAGGTAGCCGTCGCGGCTGACGATGCGCAGCGGACCTTGGCGCCCGCCGCCGATTCTTTGACGCGGGGCGCCTTGCCAGTGACCGCGGGTCTGCAGAATCTGGATGACGTCGTCTATTTCGAGCCAGTTTGAGGCGGTCGCCAAGTCGTTCTCCAATTGTTCAATGAAATCCAGTTCCAGCCGCGTTTCGCTTACGAGAGCGGGCGCCGCTTCGTTGGCGGATTTGGCTTTTTCGTAACGGCGGAAGTAGTTTTGGGCGTTTTCGATTGGGCTGCGGTCGGGATCAAGCGTCACCTGCAATTCCGGCTCATCCGGGTTGTATTGGGCGCGAAGTTCGCGCTGCCCGTCGGAAAGCGCATATTGATAAGCCAGTATCAAATCGCCCGCTTGCCTCAGGCGCTGCAGCTCGCTGTCATCGCGCAGTCCCTTTTGCAGCGACGCGATCTTCGACCGCAGTTTAATTCGCGCTTCTTCGATCGCTGCCTGAACCGGCTTCTTCGCTTCCTGATAGGCGTCAATGCCGCTGATCGCGCCGAAGTAGCCCTGCAAAGCAGCGCTGACGGTGTCGGTTTCGCGCCATTCCATTTGCGACAGGGGGAAGACGCTGAAGGCGGCCGGCGCTCCGGCGACGCTGCCGATGCCGGGCTCCCAACGGCGCTGCAAAAGCGGCGTAAGCGTCTCGGCAAAGGCGGCGTAGAGAGCGGCGCTACCGGTGTCGACCGCTTTGGCATCGCTGGCGCCGACGGCGCGAAAGACGATTTCTTTCGCCAAGAGCGGACTTAAGCCGAGTATGCGCCCGGGCAAGAGCCGACGCGTCTGCGTCGATGCTTTTTCGGCGCTGGCGAGCAGGCGGCGCAAGTCGCTTTCGGCCAGATCAGCGGGATCAAGTTGACCGCGAATCGGCGGGGGCGGCTTATATTCATGATTGGGCAGGCTGAGGCGATAGCGGTTGTCTTCCGGTCCGACGCGATTCAGGCAATCCAGGATCATCCCGTCGCGCAGGAGCAGGACGTTGGCGCGGCGCGGCATCAGTTCGGCGATGAGGCGGTATTCGGCGTCGCCGCTGGTGAGCGCGATTTCGAGCAGCCGTTCCCAGGGAGGTTGGGAGATTTCGCCGACGATCGCGCCTTCGATGTACGTCCGCAGAAGCAGACCGAGCTGGGTCGGCTTGGCGAGCCCGCGGCGCAGTTTGGCGTCAACGAGGTGAAGGCGCGGATGCTGGGGGGCGGCGCTAAGGTAGAGATAATGGCGCCGGCGATTGGCGTAGATTTCCAGGCCGATTCCCAGCGGGTCGACATCGATTATATCTTGGACGCGTCCGCCGGCGATGGCGGCCTTGAGTTCGTCAGCGAGGGCGGAGATTGTGAAGGTGTCCATGGTTATTCCGGGTGATCCAAGTTAGGCGCAGTCGGGCGACCCAAGGGGCGCCCCTACGGTTTGCCCCGATCGTCGGTTTGCGAGAGCAGGTAGGCGATCATGTGGCCGATCTCGTCAGGCGGGAAACGGTCGCCGTAGTCGCTGGGCATGGCGTTGGCGTAGCCATTGAGCAGGTGCGCGGCGGGAAACAGAATCGCCTCGTAGAGATACTGCTCGGCGCTGAGCGGGGGACGGCGTTCGCCTGCCAGCGCGCCGAGCCCGTTGAATAGCGGCGCCGCGCTTCCGTCTCCCATTAGGTGGCAGGTGGCGCAGTCGGTCTCGGTTATGAGCGCTTCGCCAATTTTAGCGTCGGCGCCGGCGAGCGCGGCAGCCAACTCGTCGGCATAGGCGTCGGTGGCGGCAATTTGGGCGCCAGAAGATGAAGTCGCGCTGATCACCGCCGCCAGCAGCGCGGCGAAACCCGCAATCGCCAGGATTGCGACAAAGAGGATCCGTTGTTTCTGTTTCGTTTTGGTTAGGCTCTGGCTTTTGGTCATCGAAGCGCGGTGGCTGGGCAGCGCAAGGCGTTCCGTCTAAGGAGATTAAGCGCTCTGGTCTTGGCGGACGGCCGTCACCATGCGGTTGAGCAGCCAGATGACAATCATCAGGGTCAAGCCGGCGCCGAGAACGTTGAAGAGGATGAAACCGGTGACGAGAATGAAGGCGACCGCTTGATCGGGCGTGGCGGTGAGAAAATCGCCGCTGGGGTCGGTCGTCTGCTGGATGGCCAGATCGGAAGAGAGCAGATTGGAGGTGATGGCGCCGCCAGCGAGCAGTATCACCAAGACCAATGCAACTGTGCCCAAAGCTTTCATGCCGCTGTTCCTCCGGCTGTTTCCGCAGTGCGCATTTTACTATTGTTATGAGGCGGGCGCAAGATGCGCGGGGCGGGGAATTGCAGTGGGCGGGGGTTGCGAAGTTTTTTTCACCACAGAGGAAGGAGAAGCAACACAGAGGGGCGCGTAGACACAGCCCTGCAACACAGAGGATATTTTTTGCTAGTTGAATTACGAA
This sequence comes from Anaerolineae bacterium, assembly GCA_022821805.1. Lineage (GTDB taxonomy): Bacteria > Chloroflexota > Anaerolineae > Aggregatilineales > Phototrophicaceae > UBA6055. Next base: position 46,443 of record JAJECX010000044.1, on the reverse strand, counting down.
ATTAGTGAGTATTTCCAAGTCTTAGATGGCGGGGGGGGGCGACCCAATGGGGCGCCCCTACGCGTAACTGGCGGGGGTGGATGATGGTTCGTTGGCTGGATTTATGACGAGTTGATCGCGCTCGGGACCAACGCTGACCATTTGGATTGGCACATCGCAGAGTTGGGCGACGCGCTTGATGTAGTTGCGCGCGGCAGCGGGCAGATCGTTGAAGCGGCGGCAATTGCTGATGTCCTCGGACCAGCCGGGAAGGGTTTCGTAAACGGGTTTGGCGCGCTCGAGCTGTTCATTGGTGACCGGCGGGAACTGGAATTTTTCGCCGTCTATTTCGTAGGCGGTGGCCAGTTTCAGTTCGTCGAGACCGGAAAGAATGTCCATCTTGGTCAGCATCAGTTCGCTTAAGCCGTTGACGCCCACGGCGTAGCGCAGCATGACGACATCGAGCCAGCCGCAGCGGCGCGGGCGGCCGGTGGTGGTGCCGAATTCGTCCCAGAAATTGGCGCCGCTGCCGCGGAAGTGTTCGGCGATTGCGTCATTGAGTTCGGTCGGCATTGGTCCGCCGCCGACGCGTGTGCTGAAGGCTTTGGCGACGCCGAGCACGTTGTCGACGAAGAGCGGACCGACGCCGAGGCCGGTCAGGGCGCCGCCGGCGGTGGGCGATGAGCTGGTGACAAAGGGATAGCTGCCGTGGTCGATATCGAGCAGGGTGCCTTGGGCGCCTTCGCAGAGCACTTTTTTGCCCGCTTTCAGCGCCTCGTACAGATAGATGGAGACATCTCTGATGTAGGGTCGGAGGAAGTCAGCCGCACCGAGGTAGCTCTGCGCCGCCTGGCGCGCATCCAGCGTATCCAAGCCTTGGGCGCGCAATTCTTCGTTGCTCAGTTCAATGGCGGCGACCAGTTGTTCGGCGAATTCTTCGACATCAAGCAGCATATCGCCGGTGCGAATGCCGGCGCGTCCGGTTTTGTCGAGATAAGCGGGACCGATGCCGCGGAGGGTCGTGCCGATTTTGGCGTCGCCAAGCGCCAGTTCTTTGGCTTTGTCGAGGGCGATATGGGCGGGTGTGATGATATGAGCGCGCGAGCTGATCACCAGGCGTTCGGGCGAGATGTCGACGCCGATTTTGCGCAGCGCCTGGATTTCCCGCACAAGATTGACGGGATTGATTACCATGCCGTTGCCCATGACGGAAACCACGCTGCTATGCAGGATGCCGGATGGAATCAGGTGGAGCTTGTAGACTTCGCCATCGAGGGCGACGGTATGGCCGGCGTTGTCGCCGCCGGCGTAGCGGGCGACAATATCGGCGGAGGAGGCGAGCCAGTCGACTACGCGTCCCTTGCCTTCGTCGCCCCATTGGGCGCCGATCAAAATGGTAATTGGCATGGTGTCCTGCTTATTTTGATGGGTATGGTCAAAAAAGGCGACGCCATCATTTTAGCGTTTTGGCGGGCAAGATGGTAGGTCAAAACCTTTCCCCTGCCTCCACCCCGAAGCATCAGTGAGGGGTGACGCTGCGCGCGGAGTTGGGGTTGGCGGACGGCATGGAGGGTCAACCGTAGGTTAGTTGCGTGATGGCGGGCGACTCACAGAGTCGCCCCTACGAGTCGTCGTTTGGCTGGCTGGCAGTTAGGTCGCCCCTACGGTTTGCGCGGCGGCCGGCGACCTGACAGGTCGTTCCTACGGTTGTTGAGGGTAATGGTGACGTCGGCGTCGCCCCAGGTTTCGAGTTGGCGGGCAGGTCCCAGGGCAAGTGCTGAGCCACGGGCAAGACCCAAGATTGATATATCGGGCAATTGGCGATGAATGTTGCGCGTCAGGGTTGATTCGGCGTCATTGTCGGCGATCGTTTCGACAAGGGCATTACCGACGAAGTTTAATCCGGCGGCCGGGTCGCCGGCGGCGGTCAGTCGATGCTGGCCGGCGAGGGAGGCGGCGGCGCCTTCAAAGAGGATGAGGGCGCCGTGTTCGAGCGCCGACTTCAGGGCGCTGGCGACGGTATGCGACATCAAGTTGCGGAGCCGGTCGGGGTGGCGATGGGCATCGACGATGATCATGCCGGCGGCGGACAGCCGTTGGTAGATTTCATTGTTGTCGGGGTCTTCCAGATCGACCAGGTAGCCGGCGGGCGCGCCGAGTTCAGCCATGTCGTCCATCAGCGCGTCGCCGAGGTCGGGCGCCAGGGAGATGTAAGCGAGAGCGCCGGCGCCGTCGTAGCGGCTGAGCGCTTGCGCGCGAATTTCGCTGAGCGCGTCGGGGGGACCGGACAAGATCAGCCAGCCGTTGGAATCGAGCCAGGTGAAGGGGGCGTCAGCCAGCATTTTGGGGATTGTCCCGTGATTCGTTCGTTTCAGGTTTGGCGTACCGTATGTTGTTTCGAATGGCAATTCACAGCTGACCGTTGACGCTGCGGAGGGCGACACATAGAAATGCCGTTACAGGTAGTCGGCGATGACGGCTGACATCAGCCCGACGCTTAAGGGCAGTACGTCTTCATCAATGTCGAAGCGGGGATGATGATGGGGATAATCGAGCTTGCGTTCATGATTAGCCGAGCCGACCAGCAGGTAGGCGCTGGGATTGCGCTGCATGAACAAGCCGACATCTTCCGAAGCCATCCAGGGCTGCTCGACCACTTCAAGGTTTTCGCCGATGGCATTGATGACGCGGCGGGCGCGCTCGGTAACGGCGGCGTCATTTATGACCGGACCGATTCCGAGACCAAAGTGAACATCGGCGCGGCAGCCCATGCCGCTGGCGACGCCTTCGGCGACTTGGCGCATGCGGGTTTTGATCAGTTCGCGCGTAGATTCGCGGAAGAGGCGGAATGAGCCAGTGAAGGAGACCGACTGCGGGATGATATTGCGGGCGCTGCCGCCCTGGATTGTGCCGATGGTGATGACAACCATATCCTGGGGATCGACATTGCGGCTGACGATTGATTGCAGGGCGACGATCACTTGGGCGGCGCAAAGGATGGGGTCGGCGGTTTGGTGGGGCATGGCGCCATGCCCGCCGACGCCGGTGATGGTGATTTCGAAGACGCCGGCGCCGGACATGGTCGGGCCGGAAACGGCGCTGACGGCGCCGACTTCGAGGTCATTCCAGAGGTGAATGCCGAGGCAATAATCGGGCGCGGGCGATTCGAGAGCGCCATCGGCGATCATGGATTCGGCGCCGCTGCCGCGCTCTTCGGCGGGTTGGAAGACAAATTTGACGCGGCCGTTCAGGTTGTCGCGATGATTGGACAGCACTTTGGCGATGCCGAGGGCGATGGCGGTGTGACCATCATGGCCGCAGGCGTGCATCAAGCCTGAACGCTGCGAAATGTAGTCGGTCTCGTTCTCTTCTTGAATAGGCAGGGCGTCCATATCGGCGCGGTAAAGCACGGTTGGACCGTCGGCAGCGCCTTCGAGGATGCCGACGACGCCGGTTTTGCCGATGCCGGTTTGGACTTCCAAGCCCAAGTCATTGAGTTCATCGGCGACGATGCCAGCGGTGCGATGCTCTTCAAACGCCAGTTCCGGATGCTGGTGAAAGTCGCGGCGGCGCGCGATCAGTTCGCTGCGCAGGGCTTCGGCATCAGCCATAAAGTCAATTGTCATTTGCTGGTCACCTCATGTTGATCACGTGAAAGCGCTCGATGCGGCGCGGATATTCCGGCGGCGAGTGTGGATCCAGGGAGCGCTTGCGGATATTATCCGCCATTTTGTCCATGTCGGCTATTTGCGTTTTGTGGGCGCGGAGGGATTCAATCTGCCGTTCGACAGCGTCGGTCACATCAATGGTCAGGTTGGGTTCGACGGCGCCAGCGATGTAGACCGTGCTCACCTTGTGCGTATCCAAGCCCTCATCGCGTTCATGCTCGATGAAGTTGAGCCGATCGCGCGCGGTCGGGAAGACGGCTTCCAGGGTGGCGGCGCCGATGGCTCGGTGATCGGGATGATTGATGCCGCGGGAGCCGTACCAGCGCGTTGGATCGAGGGTGACGACAACATCGGGTTTTTTGAGGCGGATCATGCGGGTGATGTCGCGGCGCAATTCGAGGGTGGGGAAGAGCTCGCCGTCTTTGTAACGCAAGAAGACGACGTCCTTGACACCGAGGGCGGTCGCGGCTTGGCGCTCTTCTTCCTCGCGGATTTCCGCCAGGCGCTGCTGGGTCATGTCGGGATCGGCGCTGCCCTTGTCGCCGCTGGTGGCGATGACAAAGGTGATGTGGGCGCCATCCGCAGCCCATTTGGCAAAAGTGGCGCCGGCGAAGAATTCGGGGTCGTCCGGATGGGCGAAGACGCCGAGGACGGCGCCGATGTTTCCGTTTTTGGATTGGTTTGGATCGGTCATGGGTCAGATATTTTTCGGCGTCTCCGTGATGGCGGGTAGGCGAGCCACCGGCTCGCCCGTACACACAGTGCATGTTGACGAGGTGGGCGAGCCAAGAGTCGCCTCTACAGGATTCGATTGTGTCGGCAAGCTGATAATGTTGGCGGGCATTGTCGCAATCTAGTCGGGATCGGGTTGGTTTGGTCGGTCAGGGCGCTGGTTGGAGCGGCGGCTGCCGCGGCGTCTTCCTCGGCGGCGATTTGACTGGGAGGATCGCTCGCTTGAGCGGCCGCGCGAGCGACGGGAGCGGCGTCGGCGCGGTTTATCTTCGTCAGGTTTTTCTTGCTCCTTCGGCTTGGGCGGCGGCGATGGCGGGATATTCAGTTTGTCCGCTTGTCGCTGACCGACGGGCAGGCCGCATTCGCAGCTGCCATCGCCGTGTTTGTCGCAGGGCGAATGCGCCTTTTCCGCCAACTTGCGAAATTCTTCGAGCGGGATGATGTCTTCGCGCTCGACGACTTTGCGGCCGCCCTCTTCCACTTCGACGAGCACGGCATCGCGCAGGGGCAGCTGATCCAAGACGCGCGCTTCGCCATGGGGGGTGCCAACGCGCTTGTTGCGCCGCGGCAGTTGACGGCGCGCCTCGACATACTGTTCATACTCGAAGACGAGGCAGCAGCGCAGGCGTCCGCACATGCCGGTGATCTCTGAGGGATTGAGCGATATGCCTTGCGCCTTTGCCATCTTAATAGAGATGGGGCTGAAATCGGTGAGGAAGGTGCTGCAGCATCGGGTGATGCCGCAGGCGCCAAAACCGCCTAAGAGCTTTGCCACATCGCGGGGACCAATTTGCCGCATTTCGATGCGGGCTTCGAATCTGCGCTGCAGGCGCTTTTGCAGCACGCTGGTGTCAATCTTTTGCTCGGCGCTGAACAAGAAGGTGATCACGCTGCCATCGTAGTTGTATTGGGCGGCGACGAATTTGACGTCGGACATACGGCGGAGATTGGAGGCGGCTTCGCGGCAGGCGTCGAGCGCGTCATCTTGCTGCGCTTCCCAATGCTGCTGCAGGACGAGGTCGCGCGGCGTCGCCGGACGCAGGATTTTGCGAACCTGGCGTCCCTCATCGGGCGCGGTAAAGCCCATTATTTGGCCCATTTGGCGGCCGCGGCGGGTATCGACGATGACGTAATCGCCCTGCTTCAATTCCGAGTGGCCGGAAAAGTCAAAATGATAGAGCTTGCCGATCTTTTGAAAGCGAACGCCAGCGACAAGTTCACTTGTTTCCAGTTGGGCAACCGCCATATTGTGTATGCCTTTTGCCTGCGCCTGCAAGCGGGTCTTCGGTGCATTTGCGCCGGTCGATTGTAGCCAAGGGCAGTCTGTTCAAACGATTCTCACTGTACTCGAAAACGGGGGCAAAAGCAACATGGTTGGCGGGCGGGATTTATCGCTAGCGAGGGCATGGAGCAGATTTGCCAGCAAGTACACTGAGTTTTGTCGAGGGCAGAGAGGATGATTTGCCAGCGACATTGACTGCTGGGTGGGGGGTTGGTGTTGGCCTGAGGGCGAGGCAAGGGTAGCGTAGGTCCCGTGGACACTTTCCACCGACAGTACGGGATTGGGATTAGGGGGAGGGCGAGCCAAGGGCAGCGTAGACACTAACCTACGGGCGACCGTAGGGGTTTGGGGCGGGCGGGGTTTGGAATGGTTTGTCAAGTTGGCGATGAAGTTGCTAGAATTGAGGCAATGGCGGTCGGTGGCAAAGCGGCTGGCTAAAGCGGGACCAGAAGATTTTGGAGGCTCGTCCGGACAATATGTCGACGTTGGTAATGAAGTTTGGCGGCGCGGCGCTGGGCACATCGGCGGGGCTGGAGCAAGTCCTGCGCATCATCGCAGACGAGTCCAAGAATTGGGAACGGCTGCTGGTGGTTGTTTCGGCTTTGGACGGCGTGACCGACATGCTGCTGGATGCGGCGCAGTTTGCGCGGATTGACCATCCGCGAGGTTATCGCCGGATCGCCGCCAACTTGCGGACGCGACATCTAGCGCTGATCGATCAGCTGCCGCTTGACCGCCCGGATCGCAGAACGCTGCAAGCCGATATTGACCAGTTGCTCTCCGGATTGCTCGATGATTGCTTAGCCATCGCCAACAATCTAAACGAAGAACTTTCGCCGATACACAGCGATACGGTGGTAGCGGTGGGAGAGCGACTTTCGGCGCGGATCATAGCGGCGCTGCTGCGGCAGAACGGGATTCGCGGCGTCGCGGTTGACGGCGCCGATGTATTGATCACCGATGCTGTTCATGGCAATGCCAATCCCGACTTCGGGTTAACGGCGCAGCGGGTTGATGCGGCGCTGCTGCCGATCTTGCAGCGAGACATGATTCCGGTAGTCACTGGATATATTGGCGCGACAGCGGCGGGAGTCACGACTACGCTGGGTCGGGGCGGCACGGATTTTACGGCATCGGTCATCGGCGCTACGCTTGCGGCGGACGAGCTGTGGATTTGGACGGATGTGGATGGCATGATGACGGCGGATCCGCGCCAATTGCCGGATGCGCGGGTCGTGCCCGATCTTGGTTACAGCGAGGCGGCCGATTTTGCTTATTTCGGCGCCAAGATTCTGCACGCTCGCATGATCGCGCCGCTGGCGGAGGTCAGCCTGCCGCTGCGCATCAAGAACATCTTCCAGCCAGGGCAGGCCGGCACCTTGATTTCGGCGGATCAAGAGCGGGGCAAGCCGAAGATCAAAGCGGTGACGTCGGTGCAGGGGCTTGCGATGCGGCGTCCGGTGAGCGGTTCGCTGGCGGGCGTGACGCGGCTGGTGGGCAATACGTTATTCAAGACGCTTGGCATGCGTTCGGAGGTATTGATCGCTTCCCAGTCGTCGAACAGCAGCTTCATCTGCCTGGTCATACCGACCAGCATTGGCATAGACGGCGTCGATAGATTACAGCGCGCCTTGCAGGCGAAGATGGCTGAGTATCCGGAAAAGATGCCCTGGAAGATCGAAACGGTGTCGCTTGTATCAGCGATCGGGACAAATCTGCATCGAGCGCCGCAGCTGCTTTCGCGGATATTGGCGCGGCTGGAAGCGGTAGAGATTTACGGGATTGCGCTGGGCGCTTCCAATTGCAGCCTTTCGATAGCGATGGCGCAAGAAGACGCTGGCGCGGCGGTAAAGCGGATTCACGAACTGATTGTCAAAAGCGGCTCAGGTAGCGCTTGACTTCCCATTCGGTCACTTGTCGATTGTATTCGTCGCATTCCTGCCGTTTGGCGGCGATGTAGCGGTCGCTGACGTAGGGACCGAGCGCTGAGAGAATGACATCATCGTTGCTGAGGGCGTCGAGAGCCTCGTCGAGGGAATGGGGCAGCACTTCGATTTGGCGCATGCGTTCGGGGATGCCGCCCATCAGGGTTTCTTCCATGGGATCGGCCAGGGGCATTTTATGCAGAATGCCGTCGAGCCCAGCCTGGAGCATGACCGCCATCGCCAGATAGGGATTAGCAGTCGGGTCGGGGCAGCGCAATTCGAGGCGGGTATGATAATCTTTGCCGGGCGCGGTGCTGGGAACGCGAATCAAGGCGCTGCGGTTGACATGAGCCCAGGTCACGTTGACTGGGGCTTCAAAGCTGGTGCCCAAGCGTTTGTAGGAGTTGACGAGGGGCGCCAGCACGGCGCACATGGCGCGGACGTGCTCCAGCTGGCCGGCGAGAAAGTAGCGGGCGGTATCGGAGAGGCTGTATTCGCCCTGGCTGTCGGCGAAGAGGTTTAGCCCGCTTTCGGCGTCATGCATGCTCTGGTGGGTGTGCATGCCGGAACCGGGAAGATCGACATGGGGACGGGGCATGAAGGTGCAGAAGTAGCGGTACTGATTGGCGATCGTCTTAAGGACAATGCGGGAGGTGAGAATGTTATCAGCCGAGCGCAGGGCGTCGTCGTACTGAAAGTCAATTTCGTGCTGGCCGCTGCCGGTTTCGGAGTGGGTTGAATCGACGCGGATGCCCATGGCGGTGAGGGTGGCGAGCATGCTGCGGCGCATCGAGCGGATTGGATCGTCGGGGATATCAAAGTAGCCAGCGATATCATATTGGGCGCTGACCATGGGCTGGCCGATGGAATCAAGGGGAAAGAGGAAGAACTCGAGTTCCATGCCGGTCTTGAAGCGCAGATTCAGGCTCCGCGCTTGGTCGAGCGCCTTGATCAAGAGACTGCGGGGATCGCCGATGAAGGGGTCGCCGTTCTGGGTGCAGATTGAACAGATGAGGCGGGCAGTCGTTTCTTCGCCGGCGGTCCAAGGCAAGACGACAAAGGTCGAGAGGTCGGGCGCCAAGACCATATCGCTTTCGGCGACGCGGGCGAAGCCTTCGATCGCTGAGCCGTCGAAATGGGAGCCGTTTTCAAGAACATTCTCCAGTTCGCCGGCGGGAATCATGACGCTTTTGACCAAGCCGGTGATATCGGTGAACCAGAGGGCGACGAAGCGCACGCGCTGCTCTTCGACTGTGGCGAGAATGTCGGCTGATGTAACCATGGCTCGTCCCGTATGCTGAAATCGTCAGGCAAGAGAAGAGTATAGAGGCCAAGAGCGCCGGTCAACTATTGGCGAGATAACCAACGAACCGCCGCGAGTATTCATACGTTCTGAACAGCTAACTTTCAAGCAATTCCCAGCGGCGCAGCAGCGCATCCAGGGCGAGCAGATAGCCGTGCCAGCCGAATCCGGCGATTTGCCCGAGGCAGACGCCAGCCAGCAGGGACTGGTGACGGAAGGATTCGCGGCCGTGGATGTTGGAAATATGAACCTCAATGACAGGGATGTCGACGGTCTCGATCGCATCGCGGAGGGCGAGCGAGCTGTGGGTGTAGGCGCCGGGATTAAAGACGACGCCATGGGCCCAAGCGCGGGCGTCGTGCAGGAGATCGATCAGTTCGCCTTCGTGGTTGGACTGGGCGGCGCGCAGTTCAGCGTCGTAGGGCGTGATGTGGCGTTGGGCGGCGGCATTGATGTCGGCCAGGGTCATGCTGCCATAGACATCGGGCTGGCGCGTTCCCAGCAGATTCAAGTTTGGCCCGTGCAAGAGCAGAATGTGTTTGGTCATTTGGTTGTTTTACCCCCATTGCCGGCGTTGATTGCGCTTTGGGGGCGAGCCACCGGCCCGCCCGTACAGATTTGCGAAGGCGGAGGGCGCCCCAACCGGTTTTCGTATTTTGGCGGGCGATCTGATAGGTCGCGCCTACGGTTTTGCATGTTGGGGGGCGAGTACAGTTTACACGTTTTCGTCGGCGACTCACAGAGTCGCCCCTAGAGTTGCCATGATTTCGCGGAAGGCTGCTAAAGGACGGCACAGATGTCTTCCTTTGGCAAGCCTTCGATGACAGCGGCTTCGCCGAGATTCTTGAGTACGACGAGACGGGATAAACCGGCTTTCCACTTTTTGTCGGTGGACATGGCGGCGTACCAGCGTTCGGGATCGAGGGCGATATCGGTAGGTAAGCCGAGCTGCCAATTAAACTTGAGGATGCGCTCGACGAGGGCGTCATCAATGAAGCCGAGGTTGCGCGACAAGCGAGCAGCCTTGACGATGCCAATAGCGACCGCTTCGCCGTGCGGTATGGCGTATTGGGTCACTTTTTCGATGGCGTGGCCGAAGGTGTGGCCCAGGTTGAGGTGAGCGCGGATGCCGCGCTCGTAGGGGTCGACTTCCACCACGTCAATTTTGACCTGCACCGCTTGCCTGACCAGGTATTCAGCGTTTTCCAGATTCCAGAGATCGGGATCCAACAGCGACGGGCGCGCGATCAAGCCATGTTTGATGACTTCTGCCATGCCACAGCGCCAGTGAAGCGGAAGCAAAGAATGCAATACATCGGTATCAATGATCACGCTGCGCGGCTGTTTGAAGGCGCCGATTAGATTTTTGCCTTGTGGCAGATCGACGCCGACTTTGCCGCCAACGCTCGAATCAACCATGGAGAGCAAGGTGGTGGGAATTTGGACCAGGGGGATGCCGCGCATATAGGTGGCGGCGACGAAGCCGACCATATCGCCAATGACGCCGCCGCCGAGGGCGATCAGGGTTGTGCTGCGGTCGGCGCCGAAGACGAGCAGCTGGTCGTAAATGGCGCGCACGGTGTCCAGATTTTTGTAGGCTTCGCCATCGGGCACGGTAATGAGGTCGGCGCGGGGCAAGGTCCTGAGCAAGCGATCGGCGTAGATAGGCGCGACGGTCTCGTTGGATATGATAGCGACGTGCTTGGCCAAGCCGAGCGATTCAGCTTCCTTGGCAACCCAATCCAATAAGCCGCTGCCGATATAGATTGGGTAGCCGCCGCCGGCGGGCGTGTTGACATACAGGGCGCCCCGATCGAGCGCGGCGATCTCGGCGGCGATTTCTTCCGGTGTTTTGCCCGTCGTCATAATCTGATAAGGGATTTGGGCGTAGGCGCTTTGACGCGATTCAAAGAGGCTCTCCCAGCCGGCGGCCAGGGGACGATGCTGGTTTTCCGCCAAGCGCTGGCGAATATCGGCTTTGCTCGCGTTCAGACAGACGACCAAACCACTTTGGATCATGGTTTGGCGCATCTCGTCCTGGACCAGGGCGCCGCCGCCGGTGGCGATTACCAAGCCGTTGCGCAGCGCCAGTTCATAGATTAACTGCCGTTCCAGGGCACGGAATTCGTCTTCGCCTTTGCGCTGGAAGATTTGCGGGATGGTCATGCGCGCGCGCTCTTCGATCAGGGCGTCCATGTCGATGAATTCGCGGTTGAGCTTGCGCGCCAGGATCTGGCCGACGGTGGTCTTGCCCGTGCCCATGAATCCGGTGATGACGATATTGGTCGCGAAGTTCATAGGTCGTACCCGAAGCGCCATTCGCAGTTGTCCATGGGCAGGTCTTCCAGCCGATTGCGCCGCAGCGAGTCAAAGCGCGGCTTCATCTCGTCGATGCTGTCGCCGCCGAGCTTTTCCAGCAGGGCGTCGGCGAGCACGATCGCCATCATCGCCTCGCCTACGGGGACGGCGCGCGGCAGGGCGCAAAAATCGCTGCGCTCGTAGACGGTGGGATTGGCTTCGCCGGTGGCCAGGTCGACCGAGTTTGCGCCACGGAGCATGGTTGAAATGGGCTTTTTCGCCACGCGCACGATGATCGGCTCGCCGGTGGTGATGCCGCCTTCCAGTCCGCCGGCGCGATTGCTGCGGCGAGACAGGTTGCCGGCTTCGTCGACGATGATGTCATCGTGGACCTGGGAGCCGCGCTTGCCCGCATTGTCGAAAGCGGTCCCGATTTCGGCGCCTTTCATCGCTTGAATGCTGACCATGGCGGCGACCAGTCTAGCATCAAGCTTGCGGTCAAAGTGGACGTGCGAGCCGAGCCCGGGCGGCAAGCCCTGCGCCACCACTTCAAAGACGCCGCCGAGGGTGTCTTTGTCGATTTTGACCTGGCGGATGGCTTCGTGCATTTTTTCAGCGGCAACTGGATCGGGGCAGCGGACGTCGTTGTCTTCGTTGCGGGCGATGCGATCGGCTAGCGGCATGTCCGCGAGTTCGGCGACGACATCGCCGAGCTGGGAGACGTAGCCGTCGATGGTGATGCCGAATTCGGCGAGGAAGCGCTTGCAGATTGCGCCGATGGCGACGCGCATGGTGGTTTCGCGGGCGCTGGCTCGTTCGAGCGAGAGGCGCAACTCGCGGTAGCCGTACTTGACGGCGCCGGTGAGATCGGCGTGGCCCGGTCGCGGTGTAGTTATGGGGGTGATATCGCGTTCTTTCCAGCTTCGGAAGTCGCGGTTAGCCACTTGCAGGGCGATGGGCGCGCCGGTAGTCAAGCCGTTCATGACGCCGGCGGTGATGATGATGCCGTCTTTCTCAATTTGCATGCGGCCGCCGGAGCCGTAGCCTTTCTGACGCCGCCGCAGATCGAGGTTAATGTCTTCCGCCGACAGGGGCAAGCCGGCGGGCATGCCCTCGAGGATGGCGGTGAGACCGGGTCCGTGGCTTTCGCCGGCGGTGAAGAATCGAATTGGCATATGGGATCAGTCCTCTTTCGTCTTCTCCAGCGCATCTTGTAGAACGCTTTGCATCAAGTCAATCGGCGGTTCGACGCCCGTCCATAGCTCAAAGGCGATTGCGCCCTGGCGCGCGAGCATGCCAAGCCCGCCGATGGCGAAGCCGTCATGGGCGACGCATTGCCGCATCAGCGCGGTGTTGGCCGGTCGATAGACCATATCATAAACGGTTATGCCGACAGGAAAAGGCACACCGTCGTACCAAGGCGATTGATGGACGTTTGGATGCAAGCCGACGGATGTGCAGTTGACGATCAGCGACATGCCCCACCCCGCCGCTTCATCGAGGCTGATTATGCTTATGCCGTCAATGCCTGCGGAGGCGCGCAAATGGTCGACCAGGGCATTAGCGCGCGACATGGTGCGATTGACGATCGCCACTTCGGCGCCAGCGCGTGAAAGCCCATAGACGGCGGCCCGCGCCGCGCCGCCTGCGCCAAGCACAAGGACACGCTCGCCGGCAATGGGCAAGTCATGGGCGCGCAGGTCGTTGATGAAGCCGTCGGCATCGGTATTGGTGCCCAGGTTGCTGCGGAAGTCGACCGTATTGACGGCGCCGATGGCGCGCGCTTTTTCGTCGGGGCGCACATATTCCATGATCGCTTCTTTGTGGGGGACGGTCACGTTGATGCCGATATAGCCGTGATCGCGGGGTTCGCGCAAGCCCAGCCGCAAGATATCGGGCGGGATGGACATGGCGTCATAGCGCCAGTCGCGCATATTGAGCGCCTTAAAGGCGGCGTTGTGCATGAGCGGGCTGAGGCTGTGCTCGACCGGGAAGCCGATAACGCCTACTCGATTTGTTGGCACACGTTTTCCCTTGCTCCGGTCTTGGTCTGTTTTAGCGGGCGAGCCAAGGCGCGCCCCTACAGCTTCTGCGATTTGGCGGGCGACCCAAGGACTGCGTAGGTCGCATAGAAACAGACCGCCGACACTAACGTACGCTCGCCCTACAGCTTCTGCGAATTGGAGGGCAGGAGGCGCGCGCCGCAGCTGATGAGCGCCTCGGCGAAGCCGGGGAAACTGTCCCTGGCGCAGGCGGCATCGGTGACCACTGTGCCTTCGGCGGCGATCAGACCGGCGATGGTCAAGCTCATGGCGATGCGATGGTCGTCGTGGCCATCGACGACAGCGCCGGTCAGGCTTTGGGGACCGATGATGCGGAAGCCGTCTTCGCGTTCTTCGATCTCGGCGCCCAGTTTTCTTAGCTCAGCAGCCATGACGGCGATGCGGTCGGTCTCTTTGACGCGAAGTTCCTTGGCGTCGCGCACAAGCGTTTCCCCTTCCGCGCGCAGCGCCGCGACCATCAGAATGGGGAATTCGTCGATCATGCGCACGACGGTTTCGCCGCCGATTTCGAGGCCGCGCAGCTGGCTGGCACGCAGGCGAATATCGCCGATTGGCTCGCCCGCTTGCTCGGAAACGTTGCTGAGCGCGATATCGGCGCCCATTTCGGTCAGCGCATCGATGATGCCGGTGCGGGTGGGATTGAGATTTACGCCCGTAACTGTCAGGTCGCTGTCAGGCGTCAGCAGCGCGGCAACGAGGAGAAAGGCGGCTGAGGAAACATCGCCGGGCACGGTCATGTCCAGGGGATTCAGATGCTGGTTGGGGACGAGGGTGATGGTATTTCCGTCAGCGCCGTCTTGGCTGATGTCGACGCCCAGGGAACGAAGCATGCGCTCGGTGTGATCGCGCGCGGGACCGGGCTGAATCACGGTGGTGGGCGCGTTGGCGTACAAGGCAGCCAGCAGAATGGCGCTTTTCACCTGGGCGCTGGCGACCGGCAGCTCGTACGCGATGCCATTCAGTTTCGCAGGGCGAATATGCAGGGGGCAGGCGCCGTCGCTCGATTCGATATCAGCGCCCATGCGCTGCAAGGGATCGGTTATGCGTTTCATTGGGCGCCGCCGCAGCTGGGCGCTGCCATCGAGGATGCTGGGAAAATCTTGTCCCGCCATAATGCCGGCGAGCAAGCGAATGCCGGTGCCGGCGTTCATCAGATTGAGCGGACCATCGGCTGGGCGCATGGCGCCGCCGTGGATGGTCAAGGTATTGGCGTCGTGTCGCTCAATTTGTATTCCGAGGTCGCGGATGGCGCCGAGGGTGGCTTCCGTATCGCCGGCGGCGAGCCAGTTGCGGATTTCGGATTTGCCGCGGGCGATGGCGGCGAGCATGACGGCGCGATGCGATATCGATTTGTCGCCGGGCACGGACAGTTCGCCGAGCAAAGCGGCGCCGGGCCGGATGGTGAATTGGTCCTGTCTAACGTCGGCTGTCATAATCACGCGCCCATTCTTTACGCGCTTGGCGTATCGGTTGGAGGGATTCGCCCAGCTGGTGGTCGTCGCCGGCGATCAGCAGAGTTTCGAGCATTGCCAGCTGCATGCGAAACTGGGCGAGCAAGGTGGCGACGGCTTGGGTATTGGTGCTGAGAATATCGCCCATCATGGTCACATCGCTGGCGGCGAGGCGGCTGGTATCGCGGAAACCGCCGGCGGCCAGTTCCCAATAGGCGCTATCATCGCGCGCCTGCTTGGCGATTGTGGCGACCAGGGTCGCGCTGAGCAGATACGGCAGGTGGCTGATACCGGCGACGATCTGATCGTGACGCTCGGCGTCCATTTCGATGGGCAGGGCGCCGAGCGTTTCGACGAAGGCGACGGCGTGCAAGCGCGCGGCCGGCGTGGTGCGGCGCGAGGGACAGAGCACAAAGGGTCGTCCGCGATAGAGCGAAAGGTCCGATTCTTCGATGCCGCCGTTTTCCTTGCCGGTCATGGGATGGCCGCCGACGGCGTTGACGCCGATGGGCAGATTCGCCATCGCGTCGACGATATCCTGTTTGGTGCTGCCGATATCAATGACCAGGGTGTTGGAGCGCAGGTAGGAGCCGATGCGCATTTGCAGCATCTCGACAATGACGCGAACGGGGGCAGCCAGGACGACCACGTCGGCGCCATTGACGGCTTGATGGAGGTCGGCGCTGGCGCAATCGACCATGCCGCGTTCGAGGGCGTAACGGCGGGCGCGCTCGTCACGGTCGACGCCGCTGATGCAGTCGGCATGATCGCGCATAGCCAAGGCGAGCGAGCCGCCCATCAAGCCCAAGCCGACGATGGCCAGATTACGGGCGCGGAAACCGTTCGCCATCAGGCGCCCCCTGCATCCCCACCCCCCTCGGTCCCCCCAAAGTATTGGGGGGAAGAATCTCCGCTGTGTTTTGGGGAGGAGGAAGATGGCTTTAAATCAGGCCGCAGGGAGACGGCATCGCGAAGAAAGACATGCTGAATCTCGTCAATGGATTTGTCGGTATTCCAGTGGATGAGCACGCGGACGCACATGGGCAAGCCATGCTTGACATCGGCTTCCTGGAAGCCCATGAGGGCGGTGCGCGTCCAGCCCATCATGCGGGCGGCTTTTGCGGGGAAGGTATCGTCGAGCTCGGGCGTGGCGCTGAAGAGCACGCTGGCGACATCGTCTTCGATGATGCCGTTTTTGTCGACCATGACCCGGAGCAATTCCTGCGTGGCATCAAGAATGTCCTGGTTTGAATTGGACTCGACAGTGGTTGCGCCGCGTATGCCTCGTATCATGGTCAAGGCTCTCCCTTTCTCAAACAAAAAAGGCGCCGAGCGGTTCACTCTGCGCCTCCATTTAGTACGTAACAGCGTGGAAATCAGATGCCAGCGCGAATCACCCAGACCGGTTTATGCAGTTTGGGTAGTAATAATAACGAAAACTGTGCAGGTGTAAATTGCGCATGTGCGTGTTTCGAGTTCTGATCCCCCAAAGTTGAGGATACCCCGTTATCGGGAGGCTGTCAATTACGAGTTATAGCGGGACGGGGCAATGGCGGCGGAATTGGCGGTCGGTGGTGTGACAAAAGCGCGTCGGAATTCTCACCACCGAGGACACAGAGGGTCGCGCAGGTTGAGCAGATCGTGCGTCGGCGGGCGAGCCAAAGGGCGCGCAGGTCGCGTAGACACTGAGCGCCGACACAGCCCGTCGATAGCCCGCACAGGTTTGCGGTGGCGGGTTACTGCTGGATTGCGGCGAAGATTTCGCTGGCGAGGGCGCGCATATCGTTGAAGCTGCGCTGCCAGGCGCGGATCAAGGCTGAGGCGACGATGAAGCCGTCGGTCAAGCCGCGTAGTTGGCGGGCGTGGTCGGGTGTGCTGATGCCGAAGCCCAAGACAAGGGGCATGTCGGTTTTGGCGCGCAGACGGGCGATGTAGTCGGTGAGGTAGGCTGGCAATTCTTCGCGGGCGCCGGTGATGCCGGTCAGGGATACGACGTAGATGAAGCCGGTGGCCTTGGCGGCGGCCAATTCAATGCGCTCGTCGTTGCTGGTTGGCGCGAGGAAAAAGACTAAAGCCATGCCTTCGCGGGCGCAGCTTTGGGCGAACATGGACGCTTCTTCCGGCGGCAGGTCGGGCACGATCAAGCCGTCGGCGCCGGCGGCGCGCGCATCGCGAACGAAGCGATCGGTCCCGTAGGCGACCAGCGGATTGGCGTAGCCCATCATCAGCATCGGCTGGGTCAAGCCTTTGTCGCGCAGGGTTCGCACGGCATCGAGGCAAAGGCGCACGGTGGTACCGTTCTCCAGCGCGATTTGAGTGGCGGCCTGGATTGTGGGACCGTCGGCGATGGGGTCGCTGAAGGGCATGCCGATTTCGAAGCCGTCGACGCCTAATTCGGCGACCGTTTCGATGGCGCGCAGGGATTCGTCGTAGTCTGGATAACCAATGCAGAAATAAGGCAAGAAGGCGGCGCGGTTTTCGGATTTTGCGCGGGCGAACATGGCGTCGATGGCGGCTGTGCCCTGTGCTTGTCGTGTTTGTGTCATTGTAAATTCAACCCCTCCCCCAGCCCCCTCCCCGAAGCATCAGGTCGCGTAGACACTGACCTTCGGGAGGGGGAGCGTCGCAATGCGCGAGAATGTGTTTGTTCGGCTTATTTCGCTAAAGTGATGCGGTCAATAGCATCAGCAACTGTGAAATTCCCCAATAGGTACGAAAACGTGGTCACTCGCCCAAGATGCCGATGACGGTGTCGAGGTCTTTGTCGCCGCGGCCGGAGAGATTGACCAGGAGGACGCTGTCCTTCGGCATGGTCGGCGCGCGTTTGATGGCTTCGGCGACGGCGTGCGCGCTTTCGAGAGCCGGGATGATACCCTCCAGCTTGCTCAAGACTTGAAATGCTTCCAGCGCTTCGACATCGGTCGCCAAAGTGTAATAGGCGCGCTCCAATTGGCGCAGGTGGGCGTGTTCCGGGCCGACGGATGGATAATCGAGACCGGCGGAAACGCTGTGCGTCTCCATGATTTGGCCGTCGTCGTCTTGCATGACGAAGGAGCGCGTGCCATGCAAGATGCCCGGTCGGCTGATATCGAGGTCGGCGAAGCGCGCGGCGTGCTGCTTGCTCTCGATACCGTGCCCGCCGGCTTCGACGCCGATCAACTCGGTGTGGGCGTCATCGCGGAAGGCGTGGAATAGCCCGATGGCGTTGCTGCCGCCGCCGACGCAGGCGATGCAAACATCGGGCAACTGACCGGTCAGCACTTGGATTTGCTCGCGCGCTTCGACGCCAATCACGCTCTGAAAATCCCGCACCATCATGGGATAGGGATGCGGACCGAGAGCTGAGCCGAGCAGATAGAAAGTGGTCTCGACATTGGTCACCCAATCGCGCATAGCTTCGTTGATGGCGTCTTTCAGGGTGCGGCTGCCGCTCTCTACGGGAATGACCTCGGCGCCAAGCAGCTTCATGCGGAAGACGTTGGGCTGCTGCCGGCGGATATCGACCGTGCCCATATAGACGTGGCATTCCAAGCCGAGCAGCGCCATCGCGGTCGCGGCGCCGACGCCATGCTGACCGGCGCCGGTTTCGGCGATGATGCGGCGTTTGCCCATGCGTCTGGCGAGCAAGCCCTGCCCGAGCGCGTTGTTGATTTTGTGGGCGCCGGTATGCGCCAGGTCTTCGCGCTTGAGATAGATTTGCGCGCCGCCGAGAGCCTCGCTCAGACGCCGGGCGTGGCTGATTGGCGTGGGACGACCGGTGTAGGTTTGCTGCAGGTGGCTCAAATTGGCGTGAAAAGCGGGATCGGCGATTGCCTCGGCGTAGGCCGCCTGGAGCTCGTCGAGCGCCGGGACGATGGTCTCGGGAACGAAGCGTCCGCCGAATTCGCCGAAGTAGCCGCGTTCGTCGGGCAGGTCGCTGATGTTGGTTTGGATGTAGGTGTCGGTCATGAACAAGTATCCTGTTGGTTATTGGGAGCGAGCCGTAAGGTCGTCCCTGTTTACATTGCGAGCGGCAAACCCCATCCCCCGGCCCCTCTCCCGCCATCTCTATGGCGGGCATCCAGCGAGCTGGGGTCGCGTAGACACTGACCTTCGGAAGGGGAGTTTAACGCAGCTGGACGCAAGGTATTTTGCGTGGGCGGCGGCATTGTCGCGCGGGGATCTACAGGTTTCGCGAAATATGTTGCGTGTGATTGTTTCAGTGTCGCGCTCATATCCAAAGTTCTTTTTCGCCGGCGAAGAAACGCTGGGCGAGAATCAGGATTTTCATCACGTAGTTGTCGATGCTGGGGATGAAGTCGTCGAGAGTCAGGGCGATTTCAGGTGAACCCAAGCCAATAGCGGGCACGACGACGGAGCAGAATTCGCCAGCAAACAGACGCATGGCATCGTCAATCGGCAGTTTGATCAAGCCGGCGACCTCAGCGCGCTGATAATCGTAAGCCTCAAGCGGCTGATTGCATTGGTAAAGAAAAACGTGGCAGATCTGGCGATCGATGAAGTCGCCGATTTTATTGATGCCGACGCGCCGCCCGAGCGGAATCAAGTCTTCAAAATCCACGTTTAGTCCCAGTTCTTCGGCAATTTCGCGGGGACCGTCGCGCAGGGACTCGCCAGCGGCTAGATGGCCGGCGGCGCTGATATCGATTTTGTTTGGATAATCCAGGTATGCCCGTCGTTTTTGCAGGACGAGGAAGGGCACGCCATCGGCTTCGCGCCCGATCACCCAGCAGTGAACGACCTGATGCCAGTCGCCATCGCGATGCACGGCCGCGCGCGGCTTAACGCCGATGTGATTCAGCGCTTCGTCATAGATGTCGAATAGCTCGCTCATGCGTCAGCCGTCCGTACCGCTTTGATAAAGGCGCTCACCGCCGATTTGTCTTTGACGCCGGGCGTTCCGGCTTCGACGCCGCTGGCGACATCGACGCCCCAAGGTTGGATACGGCGCAGGCGTTCGGCGACATTGTCCGGTTTCAGCCCGCCAGCCAGCATCATACGAGGCGCGGCCGCCTTGACAGCGAGGGCGATGTTTTCGCTAGCGGATTCGCCGGTGCCGCCGTAGAGGGCGGGATTGAAGGCGTCCAGCAAAATGGATGGCGCGTTGCTGCATTCGGGAAAGGCGGATTGCAGCCGCTCAATCTCGTTCAGGGCGGCGGATTCGTGTTCGGGGCGAATCGCCTTGAAGGCGAGGCCGGAAAGCTCATGCAGGGTCGCGGGCGGTTCGTCGCCGCTGAGTTGGGCGTAGTCCAGGTCCGCCCGTTCGACGATTGCGCGGACCTCATCGGCGCTGGCGTTGACGAAGACGCCGACAAGCGCAGGGCAAGCGTCGCCGAGCTCAGCGCGCAGCTGGCTGACAATCTGGCGCGCCTGCTCGGGCGTAACATAACGCGGCGACTTGGGATAGAAATTCAAGCCGATCAGGTCGGCGCCGGCGCGAGCCGCCATCAGCGCGTTTTCGCTGGATCGTATGCCGCAGATCTTAACTTGGGTCATAAGCGCACCGGGGCTGGCTGCTCAATTCGCGGATTAGAGACACGGTGTCGGGCGCTTTCATCAGCGCTTCGCCGACGAGAATGGCATGGGCGCCCAGCCGTCCCATCGCCTGAACATCGGCGGCGCTGAAGATGCCGCTTTCGGCGACCAGGAGGACATCTTCGTCCACCATGTTCGCGAGCCGCGCAGTTGTCGCGAGGTCGACGTGGAATGTCTTCAAGTCGCGATTGTTGATGCCGATAAGTTTGGCGTCCAGGCGCAGCGCGCGCTCCATTTCCCATTCATTGTGCACTTCGACGAGGGCGGTCATGCCCAGCTGACAGGTCAAGGCGTAAAGGTCGCTCAACTGCTCGTCAGAAAGGGCGGCGACGATCAGGAGGATGGCATCGGCGCCAGCCGCCCTACCCTCGCAGACCTGGTATGGATCGATGATGAAGTCCTTGCGCAGAATCGGCGCATCTACGGCTACACGGATCGCCGTCAGATAGGCGAGACTGCCCTGAAAGAATTCTTCGTCGGTCAGCACCGATATCGCCGAAGCGCCATTGTGGGCGTAGGCGGCCGCGGTCATCACGGGCGCAAAGTCCTTGGTTAATTCGCCTTTGCTGGGCGATGCCCGTTTGACCTCGGCGATCAGACTGACGCGGTCGGTTTGGAGCGTCGAAGTCAACTCGCGGACGGCGTAGGGAGAAGATTCCGCCAGCCGCCTCAAGTCGGCAGCGGAGGCGCGGGCGCGAGCTAAAGCCAGCTCCTCTACCTTGTGAGCGAGGATGCGATCAAGGACGGTATCAGTGGTGACAAAAGCCGTACTCATGAGGCGAAGCTCTGGCTGAACTCTAACAATTGATCCAGCTTGCCCAGCGCCTTGCCGCTTTCGAGGCTGTCGCGGGCGACAACGATGCCATCGGCGATTGAATGGGCGTGACCGGCAGCCATGATGGCGGCGCCAGCGTTCAAGATTACGATGTCTCGTTTGGGACCGGTATCGCTGCCATCGAGCACGGAACGCAAGATGGCGGCGTTTTCCGCTGGCTCGCCGCCTTTGAGATCATCGAGGCTGGCGCGATGGAAGCCATAATCGGTCGGGTCGGCGTCCAAATGCGTGATTGAGCCATCTTCCTTCAGATAGCTGATGCGATTGGGTCCGGTTATGGTCAGCTCGTCCAAGCCGCCGTAGCCATTGACGACCATGGCTGACTTGACGCCGAGGGCGCGCAATACTTGCGCCAGCAGGTCGGTCAGATCGGAGGCGAATACACCCATCAGGAAGCGCTGGGCGCCGGCGGGATTGGTCAAGGGACCCAAAATGTTAAACATCGTGCGGATGCCCAGCTGCTGGCGCGGGGCGATGGCGTAGCGCATGGCCGGGTGCAGCTTGACGGCGAAGAGAAAGCCGATGCCGATCTCGTCAATGCAGCGCCCGACTTGCTGCGGCTCGAGGTCAAGGTTGAGGCCAAGGGCAGCCAGCACATCGGCGCTGCCGCTCTTGCTGGTGGCGGCGCGGTTGCCATGTTTGGCGACGGGGATGCCGGCGCCGGCCGCGACGAAGGCGACTGTTGTGCTAATGTTGAAGGTGCCGGAGCGGTCGCCGCCGGTGCCGCAGGTATCGAGCATGTCGCCGGTCACCGTAGTCGGCACCTTGGTGGCGGCTTCGCGCATGGCGCGGGCGCTGCCGGTGATTTCGTCGGTGGTTTCGCCTTTCATGCGCAGCGCCATGAGGTAGGCGCCGATCTGGGCTTCGGTGGCGCCGCCGGTCATGATTTGCCGCATGACCGATTCGGCTTGTTCGGCATTGAGATGGCCGTAGCGGCTCATCGCGTCGATTGCGGCTTGGATGTTCATGTTCATTCCTTCGTCTAAATGCGCGTCGTGAAAATGGTGTTTCGGCGGGCGAGCCATCGCGCTTTTTCTACCCCATCCCCCGGCCCCTTCCCCGAAGCATCAGGGAAGGTGAGCTAAGCCTTGCGAGCACTGAATTCATCCAGATCCTGGCCCACGGGGTGTTGCAATGTCTTTTCCGCGGGCGGCGGACTCTTCGCGCGTGTGTCTACACATTCTCCATCAATGTGATTGGTTCGTATTTGAGAAAGTTGCCCAGGATCTGCAAGCCGCAGGCGGTCAGGATGCTTTCGGGATGGAATTGCAAGCCGATGACGGGATGATATTTGTGGCGCAGTCCCATGATTTCGCCGGTGGCGGCGCGGGCGGTGATTTGCAAGCAATCGGGCAAGGTCGCTTCGTCCACAATCAGGCTGTGGTAGCGCGTTGCTTCAAATGGATTGGGGATATCGCCCAGGATGGTGTCGCCTTCGTGATAGATCATGCTTGTTTTGCCGTGCATCAGTTCGGGCGCGTGGACGACGAGACCGCCGTAGGCTTCGCCGATCGCCTGATGCCCCAGGCAGACGCCAAGCAGCGGGATTTCGCGCCCGAGCTCGCGGATGAGGGCAAGCGAGATGCCGGCATCGACGGGGAAGCCGGGACCGGGAGAAATGACGATGCGCTCGGGCGCCAGGGCGCGGATCTCATCGACGGCGATCTTGTCGTTGCGGTAGACGGTTAATTCGGCCCCGAGCTCGCCCAGTTCCTGGACGATGTTGTAGGTGAAGCTGTCGTAATTGTCGATCACCAGAATCATAACTCGCCTTCCTGGTAGTCCCAAGTTAGTCGTGCAAGAATTAAATGCAAATCAATAGCGGGCGTGGGCGCGCCACGGGTAGCGTAGACACTAACCTTCGCTCGCCCGTACAACTCTCCGAATATTCGGTAGTTTCTTTCATTCCGCATTCAATCTCATTTCGTAGATGAAACCTGCCAGTACAGTGACCAGCGACGCGTTCACATGAGCCCCTTTTCGGCGTATTTGACCGCTTCGAATACCGCTTTCGCTTTGTTGATGGTCTCGTAGTATTCGGCTTCGGGGTCGCTGTCGGCGACGATGCCGCCACCGGCCTGCACACTGATGATTCCATTTTGCATCAGCAAGGTGCGGATGGTGATGCACATATCCATTGAGCCGTCAAAGCTGAAATAGCCGACGGCGCCGCCGTAGGGACCGCGGCGCGTCTCTTCCAATTCTTCGATGATTTCCATCGCGCGCACTTTGGGCGCTCCGCTGAGGGTGCCGGCGGGAAAGGTGGCGCGCACGAGGTCGAAGGCGTCCATGCCCTGGCGCAGCGCGCCTTCGACCTGGCTGGTGATGTGCATGACATGGGAATAGCGCTCGACATACATCATCCTGGTCACTTTCACGGTGCCATAATCGCAGACTCGGCCGAGATCGTTCCGTCCCAGATCGACCAGCATCACGTGCTCGGCGCGCTCTTTGGGATCGTTGATGAGTTCTTCTTCGAGCGCGAGGTCTTCTTGCTCGGTGGCGCCGCGGCGGCGGGTGCCGGCCAGGGGCCGATTGTAGGCGATGCCATCTTCCAGGCGCACGAGCATTTCGGGCGAGGCGCCGACAAGGGTCAGGTCATCGCTGAATTCCAGCAGGAACATATAGGGCGATGGATTGGTCGCGCGCAAGGCGCGGTAAATCTGCAGGGGGCTGGCTTCGGTAGCCCGGCTGAAGCGCTGGGCAAGCACAATTTGAAAGGCATCGCCATCGCGGATGTATTCTTTGGCGACGCGGACGCGGTCTTCGTGCACATGCTTTTCCACGTTCGCCTTGGGATCGGCGCGCTCGCCATTCATGGGCAAGTCGTAAGCCTGATGGAACATGGGCGCGGACAAGGACTCGACGATGCCGTCAATGCTTTCGATGGCGCGGTCGTAGGCGCGGTCGGGATCATCGCCGGTATTGTGGGCGTTGGCCAGCACAATCAACTGGTGCATGGCGTGGTCGAATATCACCAGGGTATCGGGCAGCATGAAGGCGACGGTCGGTACGCGCAAGTCATCGCTGGCGGTGGCGGGCAGGTCTTCGAAATAGCGGACGATATCGTAGGACATATAACCGACAGCGCCGCCGACCAAGCGCGGCAGCCCCTCGAGCGCCACCGGATTAACCGTTTGGAAGTGGCGTTTGATGACGTGAAGCGGGTCCTGCCCTTCCGGGATGGCGAATTGGGTGGTCTCGCCGTCGCGCTCAAAGCTGACGATATTATCCTGGACAGTAAGTACGCCTTTGGGATTGACGCCGATGAAAGAATAGCGCCCGACCTGCTCGCCGCCTTCGACGCTTTCCAATAGAAAGGCTGGCTTTCCCGCCTGTTTCAGTTTCATATAGACCGAGACCGGCGTCTCCAGGTCAGCGAGCAGCGCGCGATAGACGGGCACGTGGTCGCCGTGGAGAAAGTGCCGGCGGACTTCGGCGCGCGAGGGTTTGATGTCGGTTCGCTCCATTTGCAATGTGTCGAACATCGTATTCTCCCCTGAAATCAAAAGAACCCAAATCATCCATTCAAGGACGAGAAGGGTTCCCGCGGTGCCACCTTGATTACCCGCTCGCGCGGGTCGCTTTGTGGATACAGACGCTCGGTCGATATCCCGCGCTGTTAACGGTGCGCTTTCCGGCGCAGGCTATTCGGTTTCCCTTTCACCGGCGCGACTCCCCAGTCCATTCGGCGTCTCTGCGTGTCTCGCATTCACAGCGGCTAGCGAGTCTCTGAACGGCACGATGACGCCTACTACTCTGGATCACAGTCTTTGATGATATTCAGTTGGGGAGATAGTAGCGAGGATTGGGGCGGGTGTCAAGAGTGGCTGGGATATTTTTTCACCACAGAAGAATGGAGGCAACACAGAGGGCACAGAGAGGGCGACGCAAGGGGCGTCCCTACGAAATATGACGGGGGCGGGAATTCAGTGGCAATATCGGCTTGAAAGGCGTAAGGGCGCGAGCCGTTTAATTGCGCGCCAAATTCTGGTATACTAAGCTCGAATATGCGTTCTAATGTTTGAGTTAGAGTCGGGAGTTGAATGTGAGCCTGAGCAACCGGGAAATCGCCGATATCTTCGCGCGCTGCGCCGATATGCTGCAGATACGCGGCGACAATATTCATCGCGTCTTGTCGTATCGGCGCGCTTCGGAAACGATTCGCGCTGTGCCGCGTGATTTGCGCGTCATTTCGAGCGACGGCGGGCTGACGGATCTCAGCTATATTGGCAAGACGATCGCGGCGAAGATTGATGAGATGCTGGAGAGCGGCGAGCTGGATTTTTACAATCGGCTCAAGGAAGAAGTGCCCGAGGGTCTGGTCGATATCATGCATATCAATGGCGTGGGACCGAAGAAGGCGAAACTCTTCTGGGAGAAGCTCGAAGTCACATCGGTGGACGCGCTGAAGATCGCCGCCGACAACGATAAGCTGGCGGAATTGCCCGGCATGGGGGTGAAGAGCCAGCAGAAGATCCTGGATGGGATCGAGGCGCTTTCGCGGCAAACGGGGCGGGCGAATATCGGCGAGGCTTTGCCGGCGGCGCAGCGGATTCTCGATATGCTGCTGGAATTGCCGCAGGCGCGGGAGGGCGCGCTGGCTGGCAGCATTCGGCGCGGACGCGAAACCATCGGCGATGTCGATATTTTGATCGCGGCTGATGATTCAGGACCGATCATGGAGCGCTTCGTCAGCATGGAGAATGTCGCGCGCGTGCTGGGTCATGGGCCGACCAAGAGCTCGGTCGAATTGCTCAGCGGCTTGCAGGTTGATGCGCGCGTATTGGCGAAAGCGCGTTGGGGCACGGCGCTGAATTATTTCACGGGCAGCCTGGCGCATAATGTCAAGATGCGGCAGATCGCGCTTGATCAGGGGCTGAGCCTGAACGAGCATGCCTTCAGCCCGGTCGACGAGAATAAGGCGATCATCGAGTCGGCGGAAAAGACCCTTTGCGACAGCGAAGAAAAAGTATACGGAACGCTGGGCTTGCAATATGTGCCGCCGGAATTGCGCGAGGACAGCGGCGAGATTGAGGCGGCGCGCGAGCATCGTCTGCCGCGCTTGATCGAGCGGCGCGACATCGTCGGCGATTTGCATATGCACAGCGATTGGAGCGATGGCAAGAACAGCATCCGCGAGATGGTGGACGCCTGCGTCAAACGCGGTCATCAGTATATCGTTATCACCGATCACTCGCGCAGCCTGGGCATCGCCAATGGGCTGTCGATCGAGCGATTGCTGGCGCAGGCGGAAGAAGTGCGCGAACTGAACGACGAAATGGGCGAGACGATTCACGTTTTCGCTGGCACCGAGATGGACATCAAAGCGGATGGCAGCCTCGATTATCCCGATGAAGTGCTAGTGGAATTGGATTTCGTCATCGCATCGCTGCACTCGGGGTTGAGCCAAAAGCGCGAGCAGGTGACGGCGCGGCTGCTGAAAGCCATTCGCAACCCCTATGTCAGAATGATCGGGCATCCATCGGCGCGGCAGTATCCCAATCGCGAGGAAGTGGACGCTGACTGGGACGCCGTTCTGGCGGCGGCGAAGGAAGAGGATACGATATTGGAGATCAACGCCAATCCGCTGCGCCTCGATCTGAAGCCGGAGCTGGCGCGGCTGGCGAAGGAACTGGGCGTCAAGCTGGCGATCAACACCGACGCCCATCGGGTAGCGCATCTGGATCTGATGGAATACGGCGTGACCAATGCGCGGCGCGGCTGGGTGGAAGCGCGGCATGTGGTCAACACCTGGTCGCTGGAGCGCTTCAATCGCTGGCTCTCTCATAAAGCCTGATATGGAGCGGCGCGGGCATGGCAGAAGCATCAAGTGACAATAGCGAAGATCAGGGCCAGCCGCCCGGCGCTGCAGCAGACGCGGTCTATCAAAAGGCGCGGGCGCAATTCGCCGCCCGCCGCGAATACAAGCGCGCCTTGAGACGCTCGCGGAATCCGCTGTATTTTTCGCTGCGCTCGCTGGCGCTGTTGTTGTTGCTGGTGCTGCTCATCAGCGGGCTTGCGCTGGCTTTGGTCTTCGCGTTGCGCCGCGAGCCGGCGACGGCGGAGTTGGCGCCGGTCATTGAGGTGATCGAAGAGCGGAACATCGAGGACAATGAGATTCAATTGGTAGAGCCGACGGCGACATCCATACCCGAAGTGGAAGTGATCCTGGCGGCGGAAACGCCGGAGAATATGGCTTTAGAGGGTCCGGCGATTCCTACGGTGATCATCACCAATACGCCTATTCCGCTGCGCGTTGGCGCGCAGGCGGCAGTATTCGGCGTCGGGGGCGACAAGCTAAATATACGCAACAGACCGAGCCTGAACGAGAGCCAGGTGCTGTTTCGTGAAAGCGAGGGCAAGTTATTTGAGATCGTTGGCGGACCGCAGGAAGCGGATGGTTTCACCTGGTGGCGGGTTCGCGATCCGCAGTTCCAAGTGGAAGGCTGGGCGGTGGCCAATTACTTGCGGACGGTCGCGGAATAGAAGGGACGGTGATGATGAGCGGAGACATTCAAGGGCGCGTGCAGGAACTGAGCGACGAATTGCATGATCATATTTATCGTTATCATGTGCTGAATGATCCGATCATCACTGACGACGAATACGATCGGCTCTTCCGCGAATTGCAGGACTTGGAAGCGGAACATCCGGAGTATGCCCTTCCCGATTCGCCGACCCAGCGCGTGGGTTCGGATTTGTCGGGCGACTTCCCCAAGGTACGGCATCCGGCGCCGATACTCAGCCTTTCGAACGCCTTCGACGAAGACGATTTGGTCAATTGGGAGGAGCGCAACCGGCGGCTGCTGGCCGAGGATGCGAAGCTGCAGTATGTGCTGCAGCCCAAGCTTGATGGATTGGCGATCGTCATCAGCTACGAGGGCGGCGTGCTGACGCGGGCGGCAACGCGGGGAAACGGCGAATTTGGCGACGATGTCAGCGCCAATGTGAGGACGATTCGCTCGGCGCCATTGCGGATTCCGGTGAATAGCGATAAGGGGGCGCCGCCGAGCCGGCTGGTTGTGAGGGGGGAGATACTTTTCCACAAGGAGGACTTCCTGGCGCTGAATCGCGAGCAAGAAGCGCAGGGTCTGCCGGCTTATGTCAACGCGCGCAATACGGCATCGGGCTCGCTGAAACAGAAGGACAGCCGCGAAACATCCAAGCGCAAGCTGACAGCCTATATTTACGCCATCGTCGACAGCGAGGGCGTCGAATTGGATAGTGAGTGGGAGACGCTGCAATATTTGCGCGACATGGGATTTAAGGTCATCAGCGACGCAGCCTATTGCCAGGATCTCGATGATGTGAGGCGGCGCCTGGATGCCTGGGAAGCGAGACGGGACGACCTGCCATACGAGATTGACGGCTTGGTGCTGAAAGTCGACAGTCTGCCGCAGGCGCGCGAGCTCGGCGTGGTTGGCAAGGATCCGCGCGGGGCGATCGCCTATAAGTTCCCGGCGGAAGAAGCGACGACCAAGCTGGTTGGCATTACGATTGGCGTCGGGCGCACGGGCAAGGTCACGCCGACGGCGCAGCTGGAGCCGGTCTTTATCGGGGGCGTAACCGTCTCCAACGCCAGCCTGCACAATTACGAGCAGGTCGCGGCGCTCGATATTCGGCAGGGCGATCGCGTGATCGTCAAGCGTTCGGGCGATGTCATTCCCTACGTGATTGGTCCGGTGGCTGGGGCGCGGGATGGGAGCGAGAGCGCGATCAATCCGCCGGAATGCTGCCCATTCTGCGAGACAAAGCTCGCGCAGCCGGCAGGCGCGGTCGATTGGTTCTGCCCCAATCCGAAGTGTCCTGAACGGGTTATGCGCACGCTGGAGTTTTTTGTATCGCGCGGGGCGATGGATATCGAAGGCATGGGACCACAGACGATTGCCGCGCTAATTGAAAACGGGCTAATTGACGATGAAGCCGATATATTTTATTTGACAGCCGAGCCGCTGCTGGCGCTGGAAGGCTTCGCCAAGAAGAAAGTGGAAAACCTGCTGGCGTCGATCGAGGCGGCTAAATCGCGACCGTTCGAGCAAACGCTGACATCGCTGGGGATTGACGGCATCGGCTCGACTGTCGCCGGCCTGATTACCGAGAACTTCTCGTCAGTACAAGATTTGATGGATTCCGCCGGTGCGATTGAAGCAACTGAGAAAGCCTTTTCCGAAACGCTTCAAGGGCTGTTGGACGACGAGCGCGGAAGCGGCGCTGAAGTTGAGAAACTTGCATTTAGGCTGCGCCATCCACTAACCGAGCTGGCGCCGCGTTATTTGGATGCGGCCGATCTGCCGCTGCGGCTTGCGCGACTGCTCAAACCGTTGGCGATTTCGGAAGCGGAGCTCGCCGCCATCGCCGTATCGCTGAGCCGGCTAATCGCGGCGTCAAAACCGCTGCACAGCATAGACGGGCTAGGTCCGGTGCTGGTGGAAAACATCGTCGAATGGTTCACCGACGAACACAAAAAGCGCGTGCTGGCCAAGATGCTGGAAGCGGGCGTCAATATGCGCGCCGAAGAGAAGGCGGTCGCTGGCAGCGGGCTGGCGGGCAAGACCTTTGTTTTGACCGGCGCCATGAGCGCGCCGCGCGGCGAAATCAAAGCGCTGGTGGAAGCGCATGGCGGCAAAGTGACCGGCAGCGTGAGCAAGAAGACGAGCTACGTGGTGGCCGGCGACTCGCCTGGCAGCAAGGTTGACAAGGCGGTGAAGAACAAGGTGCCCGTCATCAGCGAAGCCGATTTTCGCGCGCTAATCAGCGGCTGATCGAAGTGAAGTCGAACGTTCATGACTGAGGGCGTAGTTCGGATTAAACGGGGGCGCGAGAAGCCGATCCGCAAGCGGCATCCCTGGGTCTTTTCGGGCGCCATCGCTCATGCGGAAAACGCAGCGGACGGTGATCTGGTCACGCTGGTGGATCATAAGAATCGCTTCCTGGCGCGCGGGTATTGGAATTCGAAATCGCAGATTCAGGCGCGGATCTTGAGTTGGCGCGATGAGCCGATCGACGCGGGCTGGTGGCGAAAGATGCTGGCGCGCGCCATCGACTCGCGCGCGGGTTTGGATGCGGGCGGCGACGCCTATCGCCTGGTCAACGCCGAAAACGACTTCATACCCGGTCTCATCGTCGATCGCTATGGCGATTGGCTGGTTTTGCAAGCGCTCACCCGCTATATCGACGGGCAGAAGGAGCGGATTGCCGATTTGCTGCGCGAATTGACCGGAATCGAGAATGTGTATGAGCGCAGCGATGTCGAAGCGCGGGCCAAAGAGGGGCTGGGTCCGGCGGTTGGGCTTTTGCGCGGACGAATGCCAGCCGATCTGGTTGAAATCAGCGAGGGGGCGCGCTTCCAGGTGGATATAGCGCGCGGGCATAAGACCGGATTCTATCTCGACCAGCGGGAGAATCGGCGGGCGCTGGCAGATTTGGTCGGCGATCGCCTAGAATCGACGGCTGAACCGGTCAGCTTGCTCAATATATTCTGCTATACGGGCGGCTTCGCCGTTGCGGCTGGCCATTTCGGCAGCGTTCGCGCGGTTAATGTGGATTCGTCTTACGCGGCGCTGGAATTGGCGGAAGCGAATTTTGCGCGCAACGGCTACGATGCGGAGGCGCATGGCGAAAGCGCGGAGCTCATTCAAGCGGATGCATTTGACTATTTGCGGCATTGTGTTGACGAGGCGATGACATTTGATTTTGTCGTGCTGGATCCGCCAAAGTTCGCCCGGCACAAGGGACAGACGCAGCGGGCGGCGCGCGGCTATAAGGACTTGAATCTGAGCGCGTTCAAGCTGGTCGAGGAAGGTGGCTACCTGATGACATTCTCTTGTTCGGGGGCGATCAGCCGCGAGCTGTTTCAGAAGATCGTGTTCAGCGCGCTGGCGGATGCGGGGCGGGAGGCGCAAATCGCGCGGCAGCTATCGGCGGCGGCTGATCATCCGGTGGCGTTGACATTTCCGGAGGGGGAGTATCTCAAGGGGTTGATGCTGCGGGTGTATTGAGGCGGGGGGGCGACTCACAGTTGCGCGTAGGTTGCGAGGACACTGACCGCCGACACAGCCCTACAGCACAGAGGGAAGCTATAGAGGGCGACCCCATGGGGCGTCCCTACAGGGTTTGAGATTGACGGGAGGGCGAGGGTAGCGTAGACACTAACCTACGGGCGGAGGTACGGCTTAGTGTGCTGAGGCTTGCGACTGGGCGGCCAGGCGGCGGATTTTGGCGCCGGTTTCGTACCAGCTTTGGCGGCTCAAGCCAAGTTTTTGGCGGATATGCTCTTCTTCGACGCCGGCGAGGTATTCGCGGAGCGCCATCGTCCAGCGCATCACTTCAAAGGACAGCTTGAACGGGACTTGGGCGCGGGCGCCGATGTCGGTCAGGATGTATTCCAGATTGCGGGTGGTGCAGTTGAAGAGCAAGTCTTCCGGCTGATATTGTCCCAGGTAGCGGTCGAGCAACTGGACGGTGTCGGCATTGAGGTCAATGCGGCGCCCCTTGTAGACGTTGCGCGCCTTGTGGCGGATGAAAACGAGGACATTTTCTGGATTGCTTCGATCAATGTCCGACAGTGTGAGACGTCCGCATTCGGCCTTTTTGATACCGGTCTGAAGCAAAAGTCGAAAGAGGAATTCAGGGCGGGCATCTTGGCGGCAGACCCGGTGGGCCGCCCCTACAGTTTGCGCGGATTGGCGGGCGGCGGCGATGCAATCGCCCACTTGGGCGTCGGTAAGCACATCAGAAAGGGGCGCTGGACCGGATCGCTGACGGATTGACTGGGCCGGATCGTCCGCCAGCGCGTTCAGGTCGCAGAGCCACTTGCAATAGACTTTGAGGGTGGTCACGCGGCGGGCGTAGGTTTTTCGGCTGCAAGGCAGGCCGCGCTCATGCTCCATCCATTCGAGGAAGTCGACCAGGCGAGCGTTTCGCAATTGCCCGAGCGGCAGTTCGCCGCCGGCGTACTGCGCGAGCAGACGCATATCGCCGAGAAAGGCTTTGACGGTGTGCTGCGATTTGCCGTTGGCTCGCAGATGTTCGGCGAAGAGGTCAAATGTGGCGGCCAAGGAGGTAGCGCCATTGATGTCGTCAATTGAAATAGGCTGCTGCGAAAACAGCGCGAGTTGGCGGGTCATGAGGCGGGCTTCGATCTCATCGCTTGCGCGTCCAGGCTGGGTTGCTGAAGCGATCTTGCTTCAAGGCGCCGGCGCGCTCGGTCTCGGCGGCTGAAAGTTGCCCCGAAGTAAGTTCCAAATCGAATGCAAGAGAGAATCTCCGCTGGATGGCATTCGCCAGTTCGGACCAGGTCAACGTCTCGCCGACTAGCTCGGAAAGGGTCGCTGCCCGTTCGCGCAAGCGGATTTTCTGCCGGGCGCGCGCTTCTTCGCTGGCAAAGCTGAGCACATCGCATACGCGCGCGAGGTCGCCGCGAAGTGGAATCGAGCCGTGCTGCAATAAACCGCCGTTGCGCCGCATCTGAGCGCTGCCGATCAATTTTCGTCCGGAAACGCTGATTTCATAATGCGAGGGAATCTCGAAGCAAACTGGACCGACCGCCGCCGGACGAAGGCTGGCTTTTTGACGCTCGGATTCCGCATCCAGTCCTAATTCTTGCAGCGCATCCAGAAAGCCCAGGCTAATCCGACGGTAACTCTCGATGATGTCGCCGCAAGCCAGTGGATGATGCTGCGGCAGGCAGAGGCTGTAGGTCAACTCATCGCCATGCAGGATGGCTTTGCCGCCGGTGGGTCGGCGCACGAGGTCCCAGCCGCGGTCGGCAAGGGCGTCAAGATCTGCATCACGGGTCCGCTGCCCATATCCCAGCGAAAGGCAGAAGGGACGCCAGCCGTAGAGCCGAAGCGTCGGCGGCTGCAGGCCAGAGGCGACCGCCTCGAAAATCGCGCAGTCAATTGCCATGTTGTTTGCGCCGTCGCGAAAGTCGCAATCTTGCAGCGCGCGGATTTGCCGCATTCTGTGACCACCCCTATACTGACGTCTAGATTTTAGCGGCGGACGATTGGAAACGCTTCTGCATGTCCTATCAATCGGACGACAGAAAGGGCATCGCTTCAGGAACAAGGCTGGAGGCGGCGGGCGCAGCCCCGGACGCGCCGCCAAAGCCCGCGCCATCGGCGGATCAGCAGGCGCCGGTGTACAGCACCGCCCAATTTATGCGGCGCCAACAGAAAGCGCCACCACCCGGTTACCGCTCGGATTCAAGGGCGCGCTCGCGCCAACGCCGCGCCAGTCAACGGCGACGGCGGAATGAATGGGCCTGGGTCATCTTAGCAGGGGGCATGATATCTGTCTTTGGTTTTCTGGCGCTGGCGATGATCGTGCTGGTACGCGTGCCCCATTCGGTGCAGGAGGTCATAGCGACAGCGGATTTGAGGCCGGCTCTGCCGACGCCGGTGAACGCGCGCAGCGAGTACATTGCCGACGGGCGGCGCGTTGGCGTGGATGTATTGCAGCTTGATGATGGCAGCTTGATCGAAATGGCGCCCTGGGACGGTAAATCGCGTTATTCGATCATCGTGGGCGGATTGGATCGCCGTCCAGATCAGACAGACGAACCGGTACGGACTGACAGCCTGATGCTGGTGAGCATTGATCCGAGCCGGAAGGCTTTGGGCGTGCTTAGCATTCCGCGCGATCTGTGGGTGCGCATTCCCGAGCAAGAAGACCATGATCGGATCAACCGCGCTTACTTTCTTGGCGAGGGGCGCGCCACCGGTTACGGACCGAGGCTGCTGCAGCAAACGGTCAGCTGGAACCTGGGCATGCGGATTCACAATTATGTGCTTATCGATTTCCAGGCGGTCATCGACATTGTTGATCACCTTGGCGGCATAGAGATCACGATCGATTACACAATTGATGACGAGCGTTTTCCCGATATGAATTACGGCTACGATCCCTTTTATCTGCCGGCCGGGACGCATATTCTGGACGGGTGGGATACGCTGCGTTTCGCGCGAACGCGCCACGGCAATAATGATGTGAGGCGGGCGGAGCGCCAGCAGATGGCGCTCTACGCGATTCGGGACCGCGCGTTGAGTCTCAACGTTTTGGAATTGATCGGGCAGGCGCCGGCGCTGCTGGCGACCTTGGGCGAGCACGTCCAAACCGGGCTTGATCTTGAGCAGATAGTGCAATTGGCGCTGCTGGTAAAGGACATCGAATTCGAGGATATCAATATGCGGGTGATGGATTTCGATTACCTTGAAGAATATATCACCGAGGAGTATCAGCAGCAGGTGCTGATACCGCGGGTGGAACGGCTGCCGATATTGTTGACGCAGACATTCGGAGAAGATTACGCCCGCTAGGAGAAACAAAGACAGCGCGCGATTGGCGCACTGTCGATGAGGCCGTACCCACTGTACCGTGTAGCCATAGTGTCTCGAACCTGCAAGATTACAGGTCGGGAATCGCTTGACAACCGCTGTTTTGGCTCAAGCCTATTACATGGGCTACCAAAGATAGACTCCCTTATAGAGAATGTTGGCTCGGCACATATAGACCTATCACGCATACAGCAGGCGCGGCAATTTATAGCAGATTCGCCATGGGCTGTCAAATGGGGCGATCCTTAACAATGTCGTGGGCGCAAGAATCGCGCGAAGGCTTATAATAATGATGTTGCGAGGGCATCCGCGCAGGCGATTTAGGAGCGGAAGGAGCGTTACGGTGAACGATGAACTTAGAAGAGAATTGCTGGCGGAATTGATCGGCACTTTTGTCCTGGTTTTTGTGGGCTCGGCGGCGGTTCTGGTCGCGCCTGTATTTGGCGTTGTCGTACCGGCGCTGGCGCACGGGCTGATACTTTGCGGATTGATATACACTTACGGTCATATATCGGGCGCGCAGATCAACCCGGCGGTGAGCCTGGGTTTGGCGGTCGGCGGACAGCAGGAATGGAACAAGACGGCCTATTATATTGTCGCCCAATTCATCGGCGGCATTGTGGCGGCTGCGGTTCTGGTGATGGTATTCCCGCAGGAGAATGCGGGGGTGGCTGGCTTCCTGGGCGAGAATGCCTACAACTTTGGGCAGACGACTGGATTCCTGACGGCGGAGTCGGTTTGGACGGCGGCGGTGTACGAAGCGATTCTGACGTTTTTCCTGGTTAGCGCGGTGTTTCAAGCGGCGGCCTACGGTAAAGCAGGCAAGCTAATGGGCGTAGCGATCGGCTTCACGCTGGCGGCGAGCATATTGGCGGGCGGACCGGCGACGGGCGCGTCGCTGAATCCAGCGCGGACATTGGGACCGGCGCTGATCGCTGGTGAGACGTCGTATCTGATTCCGTACCTGATTGGCATTTTCGGCGGCGGCATCGTTGGGGGTTTGGTTCAGGGTAATTTGCTGGGACCGGATGAGGAGGGTGCGAAGTAAGCGGCGGTCGGCAACCCCCTGCCCCCCTCCCCATAAAGAGGGTCGCGTAGACACTGACCGCCGACACTGACCTACGGAGGGGAGAAAACGCAGCGAGACACAAAGTATTTTGCGTGGGCGGCGGTAATTTTGCGCGGGTGTCTACAGTTGGGTATCGGCGGGAGGGCGAGCCAAGGGTCACGTAGACATAGACCTTCGCTCACTCCTACAGGATCGCGTTGGGGCGGTGGCGATTAGACTTCGTCGTTTGGCAGGTTGAGTTGAAGGTATAGCTCGCTGAGTTGCTCGGGTTCGGCGAATGAGGGCGCGTTGGCCATGATGTCGGCGCCCATCTGCGTCTTGGGGAAGGCGATCACCTCGCGGATATTGGGCGCGCTCGCCAGCAGCATCACCAGCCGGTCGATGCCCCAAGCCATGCCCCCATGGGGCGGCGCGCCATATTCAAAGGCTTCCAGCATGTGACCAAATTCGCGCATGGCATGTTCCATGCTTTGGCCGATCAAAGGGAAGATTTTTTCTTGTATCGCGCGGTCGTGAATGCGGATGCTGCCGCCGCCGACCTCGTGACCATTGCAGATCATATCATACTGCGAGCCGCGCGCCGCGCCCGGATCGGAATCCAGCAGGGGCAGGTCTTCCGGCAGGGGCATGGTGAACATGTGCTGTGAGGGATCCCAGCGCTCGTTCTCCGCGTCCCAGATGAATTCGGGAAAATCGATCACCCAGCAGAAGGCAAGCAGGTCGTCGTCCAGGTCCAGCTCCGCCTTGAAGTGATTGCGCAGCGCGTCGGTGACGGCATAGACGACCTCATCGCGGTCCGACATGAATAGCAGCAGGTCGCCGCCTTGGGCGCTCATCGCTTCGATTAGTTCCAGCTTGAGATCGACGCTGAAGAATTTGCCGATGGGACCGCGCAGCTCGCCTTCGGGGTCAGTCGGAATGGTGATATAAGCCAAGCCTTTGGCGCCGTGCTTGCGCGCCATGTTCTCGAGGTCGCGCGCTGCCTTGCGCAGCTGCGTGCCACTGAGCGCACCCGCCACACCCGGTACACGCATGCATTTGACCTTCTTGCCCGCCTTGACATTCTCGACGAATACGGGAAAGGCGCAGCGGCCGGCAATGCAGCTTATGTCGATGGAACGAAGGTCGAAGCGGATGTCGGGCCGATCAGTGCCGTATTGCTCCAGCGCGTCCTGGTAGAGGATGCGGGGAAAGGGCTCGGCGATCAATCGTTTTTCCGGCGTGACCTCCTTAACGATGGCGGTGGCCAGGTTTTCCATCAGCCGCATCACATCTTCGCGCTCGACGAAGCTCATCTCCAGATCGAGCTGGGTGAACTCCGGCTGGCGATCGCCGCGCAGGTCTTCATCGCGAAAGCAGCGCGCGATTTGAAAATAGCGCTCAAAGCCGCCGACCATCAGCAGCTGCTTGAGCTGCTGGGGCGATTGCGGCAGAGCGTAAAACATGCCGGGCTGCAAGCGGCTGGGAACCAAAAAATCGCGCGCGCCCTCGGGCGTCGTTTTGAACAGGATTGGCGTTTCGATTTCGATGAAGCCTTCGCCTTCGAGAAAGTCGCGGATGAACTTGACCGTTTGGTGGCGCAGAAGGATGCTGCGCTGCATTGATTCGCGGCGCAAATCGAGGTAGCGGTGGCGCATGCGCAGCGCTTCGTCGACGAGGCCTTCATCGCGGTTGATGTAAAAGGGCGGCGTGCGCGACGGATTCAGGATGACGATTTCGTCGGCGACGATGTCGATATCGCCGGTCGCCAAGTCGGGATTGGCGGTGCCTTCGGGGCGGATGCGCACATTTCCCACAACTTTCAACACATACTCATTGCGCGCGCTATCGGCGATGGCATGGGCTTCGGGCGCCAGTTCGAGATCGACGACGACCTGGGTGATGCCCCAGCGGTCGCGCAGGTCGATGAAGATCAAGCCGCCCTGGTCGCGCCGCCGATTGACCCAGCCAGCCAGGCTGACCGGCGCGCCAGCGTCTTTCTCCCGCAATTCGCCGCAAGTATGCGTCTTCATCATAGGGCGACATCTCCTTGATCATTTGATACGCGCTCGACTGAAGTCGGGCTTCCGCCAATTCAGCGATGTAGCTTATCACGTAGGTTTGCGCAAATGTATAGTCATTCGGGAACGGTAGAAGTGATGGAAGCAACTTGTATTGATGACGACAGAGAAATTCACCACAAAGGAATGAAGGCAACACAGAGAACACAGAAGATTTGGGCTGGCTTTCTGAATCTATTGTGTGGGCGGACGAGACCGATTCGGTTGTCTGGCGCGTTGGATGGCGCCGCCGGACTTTACAGGCTCATGCCGTTTCACTACACTCTGCGCCTATGGACATGGAAGAACGGACGGTTACCAAGCGGCAATTGGGCATGTTTTTGGCGCTGGTCGGCATTGCCGGATTCGTCGTGATTCTGTTGATCGATGTGGTGGATGCGGGTCGGCAGGGCGGCATTGGACCGGCGCAGCGATTTGCCTTGGCGCTGATGGCGGCGACCGCGATCCTCGGGCTGACGTTGATACCAGGGGGCGATGCGCCAGCATGAATGGCGCGCGCAGCCGTATCCATATCGTGTTGATGCTGGCCGCCAGCGGCGCGCTGCTATTCTCATTTTTGATTTACCTGCTTTACACGGCGAATCTGCTCGCCTTTCCTTATGATTATGACCAGGGCGAGGGCTTTGAAGTGTACGACACCGTGCTCTTCAGTCGGGGCGAGCTGCCTTATCGCGATACCGAAGTCTACCCTTTCTATGCCAGCAATTATCCGCCGTTGTTTCATGTGATGGCGGCGCCCTTCGTCTGGTTTTTTGGTCCGGCGCATTGGTATGGCCGTCTGCTCGGCTTTCTGGGCTCGCTGGTCAGCGCTGGCGCCATCGCTTACGCTGTCTATCGCGATGGTCCTGGGCGTCGCTGGATCGCCATACTTTCGGGGCTAGCTTTTCTGAGCTCGAATTTCGTCTATCACATCGGTCCGCTCTATCGTCAGCATACGATGATGGTTACCTTTGAGACGCTGGCAATCGTAACGCTAGCGAGCGCCTTCCCGCGCCGCGACCGGCGGGGCATCGCGGCGGGCCTGCTGCTCTTGATATGCGCCGGTTATACGAAACAGCTTGCCGCGATCAGCGCTGTGGCCGCGCTGGCTTGGATGTTCTTGCGGGCGCCGCTGCGGGCGATACGCTGGTCGATTGGATTTGCCGCCGTCGGCATGGGCGTGTTTCTGTGGCTGCATATCGCGTCCGGGGGACAATGGTGGATTCAGGCGATTCTGGCGAATGTCAACGACTTCATCGTCGAGCAAGCCTTGGGTCTGTTCATTCTTTGGTTCAAGCTGCATGGCTTGCTGCTGGTTCCGGCTGCCCTGCTGGTGATATTCGAGCTGTATTGCGACAGGCTTTCGATTTACGGCGTTTGGTTTGTGTTTGCGGCGCTTTTCGGCGGAGTCGCAGCGGGGGCCTGGGGGGCTGGCGACAGTTATTTCGTAACATCGGTGGCCGGAGCCTGCATTCTCAGTGGGATCGTCTTTTCGCGCATCATTGCGCGTGATTGGCGAATGCGTGGCTTGCTGGGTGAAGCAGCGTTGAGCAAACTTTGCCACGTTGGAATGATTGTTGTTCCGCTGCTATATTTGGGATACGCGCGCGCGACGCTCAAGATGCCGACCGATGGCGTCTTTGAGCCGATCGCGACTGCCCTGGGCGTCGAAGCCAACGCGCAAGCGAGGTTCTACGATTCCGCCAGCTATTTGGTCGGCGGATATGCGCGCATTGGCTATTTCCTGGGAGCGGAGGATCACGCGGCCGGCGCCGAAATCGTGCGGCTGATTAACGAAACTGACGCGCCTGTCTTGAGCGAAGAGGCAGGATTTAGTTTGGCGGCGGAGCGCGATGTCGTGACCAATCCGACGCAGTTGCGCAATCTGGATCGCGCCGGATTGTTCCAAGGCGATCAGCTGATATCGATGATCAATCGGCGCGAATTCGGGCTGATTATTCTGCGCGCGTTATTTTATCCGCCGTCGGTGCTGGAGGCGATGGGCCAGCGCTATGAGCATCGAGAGACGATTCACATGAACGGCTTCGATTATCTGATTTTGTATCCTAAAGGTAAAGAAAGCCAATAGGGAGACGCGCGTGACAACCGCCTGCCTGACCGACAGGAGCTTCAACCAACACGACTTCCCCGGTCATCCGGAACATGCGGGCCGAATCGAGGCGGTCTGGAAGCAGCTTGGCGCCAGCGGGCTGTCGGAGCAGTTGCTTCATATCGCGCCGACGGCGGCGAGCGATGAGCAGATTCTCGCCGCGCACACTTTAGATCACTTGCGGCGATTGATGGCGGTAGCGGGCGGCGAACGGACGGTTCGGCTCGATCCGGATACTTATGCGCTGCCCCTCTCGCTGGATGTGGCGCGGCTGGCGGCGGGCGCGGTCATCGGCGCCGTCGATGCCGCGCTTAGGGCGCGAGCGGAAAATGCGCTGGCGATCGTGCGTCCGCCGGGACATCACGCCACCGCCGACCGAGCGATGGGCTTTTGCCTGCTCAATAATGTCGCGATTGCGGCGCGTCACGCGCTGTCAGCGCCGGGCATCGAGAAGGTCCTGATTCTGGATTATGATGTGCATCACGGCAACGGCACGAATGATATCTTCTACGCTGATCCGTCGGTCTGCTTCATCTCGATTCATCAAAGTCCGTTCTATCCCGGCACGGGCGCGCTAGACGAAATCGGGGCGGGCGCCGGGCGCGGATATACGCTGAACATCCCGCTCGCTGGCGGGCAGGGAGATGCTTCTTATCGACGGCTGTTCGATGAGGTCGTCAGGCCCGCGGTTGAGCGGTTCAATCCCGATTTGATGCTGATTTCGGCTGGATTTGACGCCCATTGGGTTGATCCGCTGGCGGGCATGCAGCTGACGCTCGGCGGCTACGACTATTTGGCGCGCGAGTGCATTCGATTGGCGGAGCGGCTCTGCGATGGTCGAATCGTCTTTGTGATGGAGGGCGGCTATGATTTGCCGGCGCTGGCGAATGGCTGGGTCAATATCGCGCGGGCGCTGTTGGGACAAGATGGAGTCAGCGATCCATACGGCGAGGCGCGCTCGGCGGCGGAGGCGTCGGGGATTCAGCCGCTAATTGACGAGCTGCGCCGAATCCACGGGCTTTAGGTCATCATCAAGTCGCCTTCGAGTCCCTGCTCCTGGACGAGAGCGCCGCGGAGGTCGAAGATTTGATCGCGCAGCGCGGCCGCCTTCTCAAATTCCAGCGCTTGCGCCGCCTTGGTCATCTCGCGCTCAAGTTCGTTAATCATGTCTTGCAGCTCTTCGGCGGGCAATGAAGCCAGCCCGGCGTCAATTGCCATGTCATCATCTTCGGCATCGCCGTCAAGCGCGCGCAGGCGGTCGGTGATGTCCTGAATGTCTTTTACGATCTGCTGCGGCTCAATGCCATTTTCCTGGTTGTACAGTTCTTGCTTGAGACGCCGGCGGTCGGTTTCGTTGATCGCGCCTGCCATCGCCGGCGTCGTCTCGTCGGCGTACATGATGACCTTGCCTTCGACATGGCGGGCGGCGCGCCCGATCGTTTGGATTAGCGCCGGCTCCGAGCGCAAGAAGCCGGACTTGTCTGCGTCAAGTATTGCGACCAGCGAGACTTCGGGCAGATCGAGACCTTCGCGCAGCAGATTGATGCCCACGACCACATCGTAGACGCCCATGCGCAGATCGCGCAGAATCTCGACGCGTTCAAGGGTATCAACCTCGGCGTGCAAGTATTGCCCCTTGATGCCGAGCTCGTTGATATAACCAGCCAGCTCTTCCGACATGCGCTGCGTCAGCGTAGTCACCAAGACGCGCTGCCCTTCGCGAATGCGCATGGCGATTTCTTGCAGCAAGTCATCGATCTGTCCCTCGATCGGGCGGACATCCACTTGCGGATCGACAATGCCGGTGGGGCGAATGATCTGCTCGACAACTTGCTCGGCGTTTTTTCCCTCGTGGGGACCGGGGGTGGCGCTGGTATAAATCGTCTGCCCTACCCTCTCCCAAAACTCGTTGAATTGCAGGGGCCGATTGTCAAGCGCGCTGGGCAGGCGGAAGCCGAAATCGACAAGGATTTGCTTGCGCGCCCGATCGCCATTGTACATGCCGCGTATCTGGGGCACGGTCATGTGGCTCTCGTCGATGACCAGCAAGTGATCTTCAGGCAGGTAGTCGATGAGGGTGAAGGGCGCGCTGCCGGGGGCGCGCCGATCAAAGTGACGCGAGTAATTCTCGATGCCGGTGGTGAAGCCGACTTCGCGCAGCATTTCAATGTCGTAGCGCGTGCGCTGTTCGATGCGCTGGGCTTCGAGCAGTTTGTCTTCGCGCTTGAAGTAAAGGATCTGCTCTTCCAGCTCGAGCTCGATATCTTGAAGCGCTTCGCGGATATGCTCGTCGTCGGTGATATATTCGCGCGCCGGGAAGATAGTCACCAGCTGGTGGACATGAACCACCTCGCCCGTCAGCGGATGAAACTCGATGATCTTCTCGATTTCATCGCCCCAGAGGTATATGCGGAAGGCGGTCTCCGAATAGCCGGGGACGATCTCCAGCGTATCACCGCGCGCGCGGAAGGTTCCGCGGCGCAATTCCAGGTCGTTGCGGTGGTATTGAATCCGCACCAGGTCGCGCAGCACGCGCTCGCGCCGCACTTCTTCGCCGACTTTGAGCTCGACCGACATCTTCCGCCAGTTGACGGGATCGCCGATGCCGTAGATGCAGGAAACCGAAGCGACTATCAACACATCGCGGCGCGAGAATAAAGAGGCGGTCGCCGAGAGGCGCAAGCGCTCGATCTGCTCGTTGATGTCGGTCGACTTTTCGATGTAGAGG
The DNA here is from genome assembly GCA_022821805.1 of Anaerolineae bacterium. Classification (GTDB taxonomy): domain Bacteria; phylum Chloroflexota; class Anaerolineae; order Aggregatilineales; family Phototrophicaceae; genus UBA6055. Next base: position 4,086 of record JAJECX010000044.1, on the reverse strand, counting down.
TCGTGCCGCGGGACGTAGGCTTCTGGCTGGTAATAGTCGTAGTAGCTGACGAAGTATTCAATGGCGTTGTTTGGGAAGAGGCGCTTGAACTCGGCGTAAAGCTGCGCCGCCAGCGTCTTGTTATGCGCCATGACCAGCGTTGGGCGCTGGGTCGCCTGTACGATATTGGCGATGGTGAAGGTTTTGCCGGTGCCGGTGGCGCCGAGCAGGGTCTGATGCTCGTGCCCCTGATGCAAGCCTGCCAGCAAGCCGTCGATGGCGGTCGGCTGGTCGCCGGTGGGCGCGAAAGGAGCATCCAATTCGAAGTCTGGCACGGTCGATCCTCGGTCATTCAGAACGGGTGTTCGCTGCACAAGCCCAGTATAATGGCGGGGAGCCTGCGCGCGCAAGCCGGGTTTAGGCGAGAGCGCAGGCCCAATCTGCCCATATTCCAAGCTTGCTATTGACAAGGGCAAGCCTAGCTGATAGGCTTTAGATTCGCAACGTTAATCGTTGCATTGATGATGCGGGGTGGAGCAGTGGTAGCTCGTCGGGCTCATAACCCGAAGGTCGTTGGTTCGAATCCAGCCCCCGCTATCGAGCTGATGTAGCTCAGCTGGTTAGAGCGCGCGACTCATAATCGCGAGGTCGGAAGTTCAAATCTTCCCATCAGCACTGATTGGGACCCGTGGGCGGGTCTTTTGTATTGTCCCCATTTTCGTTTGACAGCCTAAAACAGATGTGCTAGTGTGTATGAAAATACAGCGATTTTAGCGCGTGTTTTGTCTACCGAGTGAAAGGAGCAAGGTTATGAAGCGCGCCGATTTGTTGTTGAAGATCATTGCTGCTGCGGAAGGCGACAAACTGACGCCGGCACAATTGCAGAAAGTGGCGTTTTTGCTTGGAATGAAATTCCGCGACCGCTTGCCAACTGATTACTATGATTTTCGCAAGTACGACTACGGTCCGTTCTGCGCGGAAGTCTATCGCGACGCTGAACTGCTTGGGCACGAAGGCAAGGTTTCCATCACCACAAACCAGAGAGGCGGCTGGCGAGAATACGCTGCCACCGTACGCGGCTACAGGACAGAACTTGAAGGTATTCCGAAAGACATGTCGGCTTTCATAACGGAGAAAGTGAATTGGGCTAGAGGGCTTAGCTTTCAGCAGCTTGTCCGCGCAATCTACCAAGACTTTCCCGAATTTCGAGAAAACAGCGTGTTTCAGGAGTGGTAAAGCAGTGACGCTGATTGTGGGTGTGATATGTCAAGATGGCGTTGTTATCGGCGCGGACAGCATTGCTACGGCTGGCTCAGCAGTAGAACAGCAAGTGAGCAACAAAATCACGATCGAGGAAAACGATGTTATCATCGCGTGTTCTGGCAGTGCCGGCTTGAGCCAACTGATCAAAGAAGAACTCGCCGAACATTGGCATGAGTACAAGCAGTTCCGCTGTGCGAGAGATGTGCGCAATGCCGTTTCAGAGGCGATGTATTCGCAGATTGAACCAGCCGCGAAACGAGCCAAGAGCGCGGGAAAGTCTTTTGGCGGATGCAATACACTGGTTGCCATGCCCATAAATTATAGCCCCGCCTTATTCCAGTTTAGCGCCTTGGCTGACTCAATGGAGATAACTTCGGATTTACCGTTTGTATCGATTGGAAGCGGCAGTAGTCAAGCTGACCCGTTTCTAGCGTTTGTCAAGCGAATCCTCTGGAGCGACAGAGCGCCGAACTCTACTCGCTTGGCGATTTTCGGCGTGCTCTGGACTCTCCAGCATGTAAGCAGGGTGGGCGCCGGATTGGGCGTTGGCGAACCTCACCGGATTGCGGTTTTGGAGAAACGAAGAGGGACATGGATTGCCAGTAGACTTGGCGAGGGTGAACTCTTGGAACACAGACAAGCTATCATCGATGCGGAAGATGCCTTGCGCAACTTTAGTAGGGGTTCAAACTCTGAATTTCCTAGCTCCGCCTAAATGAGGCTTCCACTATTAACATGTCTTCAATAGTCTCCCGCCGGCGGCTGACCCACCAGCGGCCGCCGTCGACAACGACCTCGGGAGGCCGGGGACGCGCGTTGTAATTGCTCGCCATGGTCATGCCATAGGCGCCCGCCATCATCAGCGCAATCTTATCGCCCGGCGCCAGCGGAGGCAGGTCTCGATCGCGCGCCAGCACGTCCGCCGACTCGCAGACTGGTCCGACAACCTGGGTTGTAACTGTTTCGCCATTCGTCTTTCGCAACGGCATGATCTCATGATGAGCGCCGTAGAGCGCCGGACGAATCAATTCAGCCATGCTCGCATCGACGATGACAAAGGTTTGCCCGGCTTGTCGCTTGACGTAAAGAACGTCGGCGACCAGCACACCGGCATCGGCGACAAGCGAGCGGCCTGGCTCTAACAAGACTGTGTAGGGATTCAGACGCCGCGCCAATTCGGCGGCAAGCGGGGCCAGCGACGGGGGCGTCTCGCCTAGGTGATAGGCAACCGGCAGCCCTCCGCCCAGGTTGATCGTCTTGATCTGGGGAAAGTCGCGGGCGAGCGCAAGCAGCTTGTCCAGGGCGGCAAGCGTCGACTTGCTATCGCCAAGCTGGCTGCCGACGTGCATGTGGATACCGGTCATGTCGAGGCGCGGATAGCGTTCGGGCGCATTGAGGTTTTGGCGAATCACGTCGGACGTCAAGCCGAATTTGGCCGCGCCGTGCCCGGTCGCCATATAGGGATGGGTATTGGCCGTCACCTGCGGATTGAGACGCAGCGCTACTTTTACGGATTGGCGGTCAGCCTCCGCCGCTATTGCGTCAATATGCGCCAGTTCGCCCAGATTCTCGGCGTTGATCCAGCCGACTCCCCTACCGACGGCATATTCAATTTCACTGCAGGTTTTGCCGACGCCGGCGAAGACGATGTCTTTGGCCGCGGCGCCCGCATTCAGCGCGCGGAAAATCTCGCCGCCGCTGACGCAATCGAAGCCGGCGCCGACTTCTTTCAGCGTACGCAAAACGTCCAGGTTGCCGTTGGCTTTGACGCTGAAATGGAGGCGCGCATGAACTGGCGCCAAGGCGGCATTGAGACAGGAGAAGTTGTCCCGTATTCGCGCGAGGCTGTAGACATAAGCGGGCGTGCCAACTTCATTGACGATCGACTCCAAGTCTATATCGTCGATCGTCAGGCGCTCGCGCTGGTATCGAATCGAGGAATTAATGACCATCTGCGCTCGGGAATGATTGCTGAAACAAAAATGGAGACAGCCAGTAGGGTGTCTCCATTCGACGGGAGCGACGGGATTTGAACCCGCGATCTCCGGCTTGACAGGCCGGCATGTTAACCGCTACACCACGCCCCCGAACAACGAGGGTAATGTAGCAGCAGACCGGATTGCTGTCAAGTAGAATTCGAGTAAGGATTAAATCGGCTTAAAACACAATGTCAATCGAAAGGTGAGATTATCGGTGCGAGGTATTCCACATCATTTGCGGGATATGATGCCCGAGCGCAGGTTTATAGGGATAGTTCCGTTAGTCGATTAAGCGATCGAGTTTGTCTTCGATACGGGCTGTGCGCTCGTCGAGTGAATTCATGCGCTCGCCCAGCGTATCAATGCGACGGTTGACATTCGCAAAGCCATCCTCTTGGTTTCTTGCAAGATCTGCAATCAGCTGCGCGAGATCGGCAAACAATGCGCTCGTGTGCCGCTCTAGCGCCATTTGCAGATTACTGCGCTCTTCTAGCAGGGTAAGGCGTTGATCCAAGGATTCCAGAGTTGCCATCAGTATCTCCACTCGGCAAGTTTGCTAAGGCGCTTCCTAAACATATCCAATGATAGCATAGTAGTCCATTATGGGACAGGATCGGGCAGGGCAATCGCATCAAATTGAAATTGCGTTGGCATTGACTATTTTCCCCGTAACTTTGGTGATCTGTAGGGGCGATTCGGTGAATCGCCCGAAATTTACAGACCTTTTTCAACGAGCGCCTCACGAAAAGCCTCTGGATTTTCGCAATTTTCGTGGCGAACGGCGCATTATGATTTTGAAGCGATTACCGTGCAAGATCGGGCAACTAGGTGACCGGCAAGCATAACGCTATAACGTAATTGAAGG
>JAJECX010000027.1 GCA_022821805.1 Anaerolineae bacterium | reverse complement strand
AAACTCGGTATAGGCGACGATGCGTTCGCTGCCGCCGCCCAGCAATTCCTCCGCGGCGATGTAGTTCGTGGTCGCCACTTGCACGCCGACGACGAAGTCGCCAGCCACGAAATCCGGCGCGCTGGCGAAACGATCTTCTTCTAACCGCACCATCATGCGTTGGATGACATCGATGTAACCATCAGAGTAATCGACAATCTGCGCGCGCTCTTCGGTGATGGTGATGCCGTCAGCCGCCATGTCGTATTCGCCATTGGAAACCGCGACGATCAAGCCTTCCCAACTCGTCTCGATGTATTCCGGCACACAATTCAAACGGGCGCAGATCTCGCCCAGCGTATCGTAATCCCAGCCCTCGCCTTCGCCGGTCTCTTCGTTTAACACGTTAAAGGGCGGATAAGCGTTTTCCACCGCCACCGTAACTGTGCGCCCGCCCAGATCGGGCAAGTGGCCGTCCGCCATTACAGCCGCATACGGCGCGACCATTAACAGCAATAGCCCAACTATTATGAAGCTCTTAACAGCTCGCATTTATAACCTCCCGCGTTTGTCGTCTTTGCTTATGGTGGTAAACTTCTACCAAGTCCATTTTAACACCTAATTCGCTCATGTCCTAGAAACGCCCACAATTTGACATTCGCGGAATGCCGTCTATTATCAAAGAAATACAAATGTAATGGACTTCCTGCTGACGCTACTCCGATTGGACTATTCAACTTGGAGCCGCCCAGATCGCTTATTGCGCTGAGTTCGCCTGATCTACGACATAGGAGCATCAGTGAACAGATCCGATGCAATTTCATTTGTAGAGTCAATCGTGGGCGAAGAAAACGCTTTCGACGTGCTAGAGGACAAGATTCAAGGGATTTCACGAGTTCAACTCAGCGAAAATCTGCTACGGTGCGGAATAATCCCGGAAAGATACGCTCACGACTCCTCGGAAGAAAAGCTCTGGGCAAAGTACTGCGATATTCTTTTGTGCCAAACATTTAACATGCTGGGCATCAAGTCCAAAGTTATCCGAGTACGAGGTGACTCAGCCGATGTTCTCGGTGTTACATCTAGCTATTCCATAGTTGCCGATGCCAAAGCATTTCGTTTGAGCCGTACCGCAAAGAATCAAAAGGACTTCAAGATCGCGGCCCTGGACGACTGGCGTAAAGAAAAGACTTACGCATGCTTGGTAGCGCCTCTCTATCAATATCCCTCTTGATCCAGCCAAATCTATGTCCAGGCTGAAGAAAGGAATGTCACTCTGCTGTCATATGTTCATCTCAAATTTCTGTTAGACAAAGGAATCCAAGAGTCTCTAGAAATGCTTTGGAAGACGGCGTCCCGTCTATCACCGCAAAAGGACGCGCGCAGGTACTGGGAAGCCGTAGACGATTCAGTTGTTGCTATCACCAATTCGAGTTATCAAGAACTACGCAACCACAAACAGCAAACGATTGACGCTGCCGGCGAAGTCGGTCTAGAAGGAATTTCTTATTGGGCGTCAGTTAAACAAGACTACCATCTGCTTTCAAAAGAGGTTGCAATTTCGAAGCTCATCAAGTCAGAGAAAATCGACCAGAAAATCGACGTTATAGCTAAAGCAATCTCTAAAGTGAGTCAAATCTTAGATGCCTGAGTTCTTGGACAATGTCACGGCGGGAGACGCTCTCGCATTAATTCCAGCATTGGAAGACGATTCTATACACTGCTGCATTTCTGATATTCCGTACGGCATAAACTTGGATGAATGGGACGTACTGCACCAAAACACAAACTCTGCACTTCTCGGACAGTCCCCGGCACAGCGTGGCAAAAGCGGATTCAAGCGACGCGGCAAGCCGATTCGGGGTTGGAGCGAAGCTGACCGTTCAATTCCAAAAGAGTACCAGGCATGGTGCTACAACTGGGCATCTCAGCTTTATCCCAAAATGAAAGACGGCGCCAGCGTTTTCATATTTGGCGCTCGACGCACATTGCATCGCGCAATTGTTGCGCTGGAAGATAGCGGATTCCTGCTTAAAGATATTTTGGCTTGGGAAAAAAACAGCGCGCACCACCGAGCGCAGCGAATTAGCATTGTTTTGTCGAGACGGGGATTAGTAGATGAAGCAGACAAGTGGTCAGGTTGGCGCCTAGGGAATCTTGCGCCGATTTGGGAGCCTATCGCATGGCTTTTTAAACCCTACCCGCACACAATAACTGATGTTGTTGTAAAAAATGAAGTTGGCGCAGTAAACACCGCCGCCATACAAGCCAACGGCAAGAATCCCACTAATCTAGTGAAACGATGGTTTGCAAAAGACGAGCAGCGATGGCATGAAGCACAGAAACCCGTTTCGATAATGGAATTTCTTATCAAACTATCAACACGAGAAGGGCACATAGTTCTAGATCCTTTTGCCGGAAGCGGTTCAACGGCTATAGCATGTCAGAGGCTTGGACGACGGTTTATATGCTTTGAGATTAACGACGATTTTGTAGCTATATCAAAGTATCGCTTGTCGCTATCAACAGTTGATACTAGTCCGTCAGAGAGTGTCACACCAACACAAATTGCCATGTTTGACGCCAATGCAGCGTCGGATATATTGGTATCGGAATGACTGTTTCCCATTGGCAGCGCGCCGAGCAGATCGAGCGCGAAATCGACTTCCTGGTGGTTGGCGCCGGGCTCGCCGGGGGCGCCGCCGCCAATTTCGCCAGGCAGGTCCACGGACGCGATGTCGTGGTCACTGACGCGCGCGATGTCGCGCTGGGCGCCAGCGGACGCAACGCCGGCTTTATGATTAGCGGGCTGGATACCTATTATCACCGCGCTATCGAAGAGTACGGTCATGAAGTCGCGCGCGAAGTATGGGGCATGTCGTTGCGCAGCTTTAGGCATTGGCGCGAATTCATCAAGAACAGTCCCTTTGAAGTGCCGATCGACAATGGCGGATCCTTGCTGCTGGCGGAAACCGGGGAAGAGGCAAAAGAATTAGAGTTGGCCGCCCGCGCGCTCTCGAAGGACAAGATCGACATCGAATATTACAGCCGCGATCCGCTGAATCGTGGCTTTTACGCCGCTATCGAGCAGCCGCTGGACGCCGGCGTGCAGCCCTACCTGCTGGCGAGAACGGTCATGGCGCAAAGCGGCGCCGAATTGATCTCCAACAATGAGTTGTATCAGCTTGAGCACAAAGATGATTTTGTGAAAGTTCATACGCGCAAGGCGATCTTCAAGGCGCGTTACGTCATGCTCTGCACAAACGCTTATTCACCGATGATAGACCCTTATTTCATCGGCAAGGTTGTGCCGACGCGGGCGCAATGCCTGGTGACCGAGCCGCTGGATCACGTACCCGTTCCCTACTGCGGTTACAGCGATTACGGCTATATGTATTATCGCAGCACCTTTGACGGACGCTTCTTGCTGGGTGGCGGACGCAAGCAGCACCAAAGCGAAGAGAACGACACCTTGGAAGATCGGCTCAATCCGAAAGTGCATGCCTTTCTCGATCGCTACCTCAAAAGGTACTTTCCCGATGTCACGGCGCCAGTGGCGCATCGCTGGAGCGGAATCATGGGTTTCAGCTGCGACGGGCTGCCGCTGGTCGGGACGCTGCCGGGCAGACCACGCATTGGCTTCGCAGTCGGTTTCACCGGGCATGGCTTGGCGCTGGCGGCCGCGGCCGCCGAGCGCGCGGTGGACAAGCTGCTGAACGGCGTATCAGCCGGCGCGGTTGATGTCGCGCGATTTGCGTAAGGCCAGGCATCACCACTCCCCTACCGATCCATCTGTCCGACGCATGCTGGGATTGCGCCAGCGCAAACCATGATCGGAAGCCGCGCGAACTTTCTCCTCGTTAATCTCAACGCCCAAGCCGGGCGCAGTTGGCAGGTTGACGTATCCGTTTTCATAACGGAACACCGATGGGTCCGCCAGGTAATCAAGAAGATCGGCGGTCGTATTGTAGTGTATGCCGAGGCTCTGCTCCTGGATCAAAGCGTTATAGGCGACCGCATCCACTTGAATGCAAGAGGCCAGGGCGATCGGACCCAGCGGGCAGTGCGGCGCCAGCGCGACATCGTAGGCTTCCGCCATCGCCGCTATGCGAAAGACTTCGGAAATGCCACCGGCGTGCGAAACATCGGGCTGAATGATATCAACGCTGCCCTCAGCCAAAATCGTCTTGAAATCCCAGCGCGAATACATTCGCTCGCCAGTGGCGATGGGAATTGAAGTGGAGCGCTTGAGATCCAGCAGCGATTCGTTGTGCATCGGCAGGATCGGCTCCTCAACGAACATAAGGTGATAAGGCTCCAGCTCGCGAATCAGCATTTTCGCCATCGGTTTGTGTACCTTGCCGTGAAAATCAACGGCGATGCTGAAATCGTTCCCCACTTGCGCGCGCACAGCCGCCACCCGCGCGGCCGCCTCGTCAATATGCTGGAAGGCATCCATGTAGTGAACCGTTTCAACAGCGCCCATCTTAACCGCGTTCAAGCCTTCGTCTTTGCGCTGCTGCGCCTGCGCCGCGATTTCTTCCGGCGTATCGCCACTGATGCCGGCGTAAACCTGCACACGGTCGCGTACTTTGCCGCCAAGCAGGTCATAGATCGGCGCGCCATGAAACTTGCCTTTGATATCCCATAGCGCCTGGTTGACGCCGGCGATTGCGCTCATCATCACCGGTCCGCCGCGGTAAAAGCGCGCGCGAAACAGCGTTTGCCAAATGTCCTCGATCTGTCGGGGATCGCGCCCCAGCAGATAATCCGACATGTCTTCCACTGCGCCGCGGACGGTGCCGGCTTGCCCTTCGACAATTGGCTCGCCCCAGCCGGCATATCCCTCATCCGTGGAAATCTTGAGAAAGAGCCAGCGCGGCGGCACGGTGAAAAGCTCTAGCGCGGTGATCTTCATGAAGGCCTCTCCATTTTCAAATGCCCGTATCGCACAACTCGATTATAATTGCAGCGTAAGTGTCTTGCGAAGAAGTTGGAGAAAGGCAATCATCGTTGAATCGATTGAGCGGACTGTTTTCCCGGCGTCTGTTCATGCCCGCGTTGTGCTTGGCTTTGCTTTTCATTGCTTTCAAGTTTCCGGTTTTTGCCGAATCGACGGAAGAACAGACCGCCGGCGTGAATCCATTCATTCCGCTGATGCTGGCGCTGGGCGTTATATTGCTGGCGTCGCGGGCTGGCGGCGCAATCGCCCGCCGCTTGCAGCAGCCGCGCGTCCTGGGCCAGCTGATCGTTGGCGTCATACTCGGACCGACCCTGCTGGACATGCTCCATTGGGGCATTCTGCAAGGCGTCGACTTGCAGCATACGATCAAAGAATTCGCCGAGCTGGGCGTGCTGCTGCTGATGTTCAATATCGGCTTGGAAGTGCATCTAAGCGAATTGGCGAAAGTCGGCAAAGTTGCGATATTCGCCGGCGTGCTGGGCGTGGTCGTGCCGATAGCGCTGACCGTATTGGTTTTGCTGCCGGCTGGCTACGACATGATACCGGCCTTCTTTGCCGGCGTCACCCTTGCCGCCACCTCGGTCAGCATTTCGGCGCAGGTCTTGCTCGAGCTGGGATACCTGCACACAAAAGAAGGCAACGCCTTGCTCGCGACAGCCCTGATTGATGATGTGCTCGCCATCCTCGCCGTCTCGCTGACGCTGGTGCTGGCGGGCGCTGGCGGCGCTCAAGGCAGCGGAGACCTCAGCCAATTGCTTGTTATCGTTGTGCAAATGGCCGGCTATATCGTGATCGCCTTCCTTCTTGCCTGGTACGCGCTGCCACGGGTTATGGTATGGATCCAGCGCCGGCCGCAACTTTCGCAGTCATACGGGATTCCGATTTTTGCTTTGATCAGCGCGCTGCTATTCGGTTGGTCAGCCGAGTTTATCGGCGGCGTCGCCGCGATCACGGGGGCGTTCATCGCTGGCGTGGGATTGAGCAAGCTATCGTCCGGCATGAAAAACGATATCGAACAGACGATGAGCCACCTGGCTTATGTCTTCCTGGTGCCGATATTCTTCGTCGATGTCGGCTTGGAAACCGACCTAAGCGCCTTTCCGCTTGATGCGCTGCCTTTCATGTTGATACTCTTGCTGATGGCGGTGATCAGCAAGGTATTCGGCGCTGGATTCGGCGCGCGCGTCGGCGGCTTTAACCTGCGTGAATCGCTTCGCGTTGGCGTCTGCATGGTATCGCGCGGCGAAGTCGGGCTGATCATCATCTCGATTGGTTTGTCCAGCGGCATCCTCGACGGAGGCAGCGAATTGTACGCCTCGCTCTTCATGGTCATCTTGTTGACTACGGTGCTGACGCCGCCAATGGTGCGCTGGGTATTTCAGGGCAAGAATCAAGGCGAAATCGCCAATCGCGCGCTCGCGGGCGCCGCGACAGGAGACTAATGATGATGAAATTGATTATCCTCATCACTTCCGATGTGGAAAACGGCCTTGAAGTCGCCATTCGCTGGCAAGACGCGGGCGCGCCTGGCGTCACCGTTCTCAAAAGCTTCGGTTTGTACAGCTTGCAGCGCAAAATGATGGGGGACAGTTTGGAAGTCCCGCTGCATATCGCCAGCTCGATGACCAGCATGATGGCTTATGTGCTGCGCGAGATGGAACTTAACAATCACGTGCTGCTTTCGGTGGTGCCGGAAGAACTGGTTTCGACGCTTTTGGAAGAAGCGCGCACGGTCATGGGCGACCTGCTGGAGCCAAATCACGGCGTCGCTTTCGTCATGCCCCTCGACCAGGCGATTGGCGTCCGCGTCCCTGGCAGCAATTGAGGCATAGCTTAGCCGAGCATGACTTCGCACTTGAGCTTGCAGCGCTTTCGACTATGATAAACGCCATTCAGGGAAGTAGCTCAATCGGCAGAGCAGGTGCCTTTGGAGCACAAGGTTAAAGGTTCGAGTCCTTTCTTCCCTGCAAATGTAATTTGAGAAGTCCGCTGCAGCGGGCTTTTCTATTTCAAGGCTTTGCGCGGATTTCCTTCCTCGTGTCGACAAACGGAAAATGAAAATCAAATGTGAGGATGCTGCGAATAGCGCCATGTTCCGGCGCGGCGGGAAAGATGGCTTCGGCCGCGTGCCACAGCTTCCTATCGTCGAATAGATAGCTGTCCAAAACATTCTCCAGACGAAAAGCGGTCAATAGCTTACGCTCGTCATTATAAATGGACACTTCCCCGCCCCGCGCATTGACGAGTTCAGCCAGGTGGACGGTGACGAAGGCCGCGCCATCGCGATGGATGCCTTCCGGCGTGGGATGGCCCTGCCCGCGGAAGTCAGCGGTAACCCGTATCAGGTGCGCATGAACTTCCCAGTCCTCTCGCAGTTGAGCATCGACTTCAATGGGAAATTGAGCGAAATTGAAGCGGATTAGTTCGTGCAGAAAGCGATTGCCAAAAGTAGTATCCAACAGCGGCGCGAATTTGCGAATGATGCCGCCGGTGACAGAATTGATCTCAGCGCGCTGAAAATAATCTTCATGCGGCAAGCGTGTGAGCGCGCCATCGCTGGGTGAGAATCGGAAGCGGCCGTAGCGCCGGAAGCGATAACGCGCGCCGCCCGGCAGGTATTCGTCCGCCGGCAAATCAGCGTAGTCAATCGTGAGGCTAAGCCAACTCTGCCGCAGTTCATCCGATATATGCAGGTCGCTGGCGCGCAATAGGCTGTATCCGCATTGCTCGATTTCGCTCTTGATGTCTTTCTCAGCGCTAATGTTCGACATCGATGCTACTCAGCCATCCGCGCGATAAGATTGCCCAAGATTTCAATACCTTTCCGCAAGTCCGGCAGCGGCACAAAGCTGAATGACAGGCGCAGATGATGCGCCCCGTCGGCGGGATTAACGTAGAAGCCCTTGCCGGAAGCGAAATAGACGCCCTGCTCTTGCGCCTGTTCTTCCAGCGCGTCCACCGGCGCCGATGATGGCAGACGAAGCCAAATGAAATACCCGCCGCGGGGCTGGGTCCAGGTCACACCGGATGGCATGGATGCCTCCAAGGCTTTCAAAGCGATGTCACGCCGCCGCCTGTATTGCCCGCGCAGCCACTGCACATGCGCCTCCCAGACGCCGCTGTGGCAATAATCGGCGACAACGGCGGCCGTGAATGGATTGGCGCCGCCGCCCATGCGCAGCATTCCGCTTTCGACGAAGCCGGCGATCCGATCCGGCGAAGCGATAAGCCAGCCGATCCGCAGTCCCGGCGCCAGCGTCTTGGAAAAGGTACCGAGGCGCAGTACATTCTCTCCGCGAGCGAGGTCGAAAAAACTCGGAGGCGCGGCGCCCTCGAATCGCAGATCGCTGTAGACATCGTCTTCGACGATGACAAAATCGTACTGGCGGCTCAATTCGATGATGGCGAGACGGCGCTCCCGCGACATGGTGATGCCCGACGGATTCTGAAAATTGGGTACGACATAATAGAAGCGGGGCGCCACCCCGTCCGCCGCCAACTTTCGCAGGCAGCGCTCCAGGTCGGCGATGATAATGCCTTCATCGTCAATTGGCGCGGCGCAGATTTCGAGCCGGTGGTCACGGAAAATATGAAGCGCGTCGCGATACGAGGGCGCATCGACCAGCACAGCATCGCCGGGCGCCGTCAACTGCTGCGTCGCCATGCCGACGCCCCAGGTGGAACCGCCGATGATCATCAGGTTTTCGCCGCAGATGCCGAGGCCTTCCGCGCGATTCAACCGCTCAACCAGAAATTCGATCAACTGTCGGTCGCCCTGCTCATCACCGTAATTGAGGAAGCGGGCGACATTGGGCGCGTCCCAAGCCGATCGGATGATTCGCTGCAGTCCGTCAATCGGAAGCAAGTCGGGGGACGGATGTCCGGCGAAGAGCGGAATGCTGCCGGCGACCACACCCTGCGGCATGGATTCCAGATTCATCTACTTGGGCGTCGCTTCCGGCGGCAGCGGCGTCACGTAGATCTTGTCTCCGCGCGCCTGCTCAAAGTCAGCTTGCGCCGCTTCCAACAAAGCGGGCTTCGCCAGCAGATCGAAAGCGGCGAGCGCCATCGTTTTGGCGGCGAAGATCATGCCCTTGGCGCCGATGCTCGAGCCAGAAGAGGCCACTGTTTGCCAACTGTGGCCCGGCGTTCCCAGGGGCCAGCATGTTGTGGTGATTTGACCGGTGGGCGCAATCCAACTGACGTCGGCCACTTCAGTCGACCCGCCCAATCGTGGAGGAGTCGGCGAATGCGGGAATACGCCTTCCCACAGGGGATCGTCCATCGCCGTCGGATCGAGATCGGCGCTGGTGGATCGTTTCATCCAGTCGAAACCGTTCTGCACCGACCCGTCCGGAAAGGTCGCCTGCAAGTCGCGCGCGAACTGGCGTTCCTGCTGGGTGAAGGACATGTCGTCGACATCCGCCATTTTTTCGTAGAGCAAGTCCGATATCACCTTATTGGGCAGAATATCATAACAGCCGGTGATAAATTCGATCTCGTGGCTGGCGCCGCTCATCAGCGCGGCGCCTTTGGCGATATCCTGCATCCAGCGATAAATCTCCTCGACCTGTTCACGCTTTGGCGCTCGCACAAAATACCAGACTTGCGCGTAGGCTGGCACGACATTCGGCGCTTGCCCGCCACTGGTGACCACGCTGTGTATTCGCGACTCGGGCGGGACATGTTCACGCATATAATTGACGCCGGCATCCATCAGCATCACGCCATCAAGAGCGCTGCGACCTAGCCAGGGCGATCCGCCAGCGTGAGCGGCGACGCCGTGAAAGCTCACCTTGAATGAGTTCATCGCCAGCGACGAGCCGTTCCAGGTGATATTCGTATCGCCCGGATGCCAGCTGAGCGCGGCGTCCAAATCATCAAAAACGCCATCGCGCGCCATAAAGGTCTTGCCCACCAGGGTCTCCTCAGCCGGGCAGCCGTAAAAGCGAATCGTGCCCTTTACGCCAGCTTGCTGCATCGCCGCCTTCAGCGCCATAACCGAGCCCATACAGGCCGTGCCAAAGAGATTGTGGCCACAGCCGTGACCGGGACCGCCGGCTTCAATCGGGGTCTTTTCGCTGGCGAGATCCTGCGACAAACCAGGGAGCGCATCATATTCACCGAGCAAACCGATGACCGGCTTCCCTTCGCCCCATTCGGCGATGAAGGCAGTGGGCATGCCGCCGGCGCCCCAGCTAATGGAAAAGCCATCGGCTTCGAGCTTTTCCGCCAGCAGCCGCGAGGCGTATTCTTCCTGCAGCGCCACCTGCGGATGCTCCCAAATGTCTTTGGCGATATAACTCAGTTCCTCGTCATTTTCCCTTATGTGCTCAAGAATGATGTCTTTCGCGTCCATCGGCGCTCTCCGAATCGATGTTTGGATCCCGGCGCCGAGGTTAGCGCAATCGGCCACAATTTTGAAGAGAACAATGTCACTCGCGGCTCAGGTACTGCCTGCGCGGCTGCGCGGGTGAATCCGGACAGAATCAATCGGCTTAGACTATTCAGATAGTCACAGAAAAGAAAAGCGCCCCACTGGGTGCGGGGCGCCGGGGGGACGGAATAAATCTGCTTATAATAATCTTAGTTTGTCATTATCAGCATAACGTATTCGCGGACGCCTGTCAAGAAATTCCAGCCGAATTCTAGGAGAAAAAATTGGACAATTCTGCCAAAACGTCAGTAATGCCAGCGCTCGCTAAAGATCGAGTCTACTTCCCAGCGCCAGCCATTTCGGGCACTTTGCCCAAAGCCTCCAACATTTCTTCGACCGTCGTGAATTTGACGCGGCTGCGACCAGATTCGGCGCCGCGCCGCAATTCAATGTCATCCAGGATCTTCCATTCGTCAAAAGAAATGAATGTGGGCTTGCGCATCCGCACCATCTCAACAATGCTCTCGTCACGGGTGTCCAGCGGCTGCAACACGTCGCCGTTCAGCAAATCCTCAAGGAAGCAATTCGCCGTTTCAATCGCATCGGGTTTGTTGGTGCCGATGATGCCGCTCGGTCCTCGCTTAATCCAGCCGACAACGTAATTGCCAGTCAAGCGCTCACGTCCCTCATGCCGGGTGAGCACGCGGCCATCAGCGTTTGGTATCGTGCCCCATCGATCGTAGAATGGCACATCGCGCAGCGGTACGCCGCGGTAACCGACCGAGCGGAATATCATATCTATGGGAAGCGTCTCATATTCACTGGTCGCGCGCGGACGCAGGTTGCCGTTTTCGTCGAGATAAAGTTCGTTCATGACGATCTTCATCGCCTCGACTTTATCCGTTCCGATGATCTCGTTGGGTGATACGAGGAAGCGCATTACGATGCGCCGCGATTTGCCGGTGAGCCCCCGATCGACATAGGATTGCAGGATCTTCACGTTGCGTATGGCGCTGCGGTCACGCGCTTTCTTTAGGTGTGTCGCGCTTAGCTCATCCAGCGACGCGTTCTCGCAGTCGACGATAATGTCCGCGTCAGCCATCTCGCCCAGTTCTTTAATCTCGGGATTGGTGAATGCGGCTTGGGCGGGTCCGCGTCTTCCCATGATGGTTATCTCTTCTACATCGCTATGCCGCAGGGTCTCCAGCGCATAACCGGCAATATCGGTCCCGTAAAGCTCTTCCGGCGTACGCGCCAGGATTCGCGCGACATCCATCGCCACATTGCCGACGCCAATCACCGCAACCCGCTTGATGCCAGACAAATCGAAGTCGTAGTCGTGATAATCCGGATGCCCATTGTACCAGCCGACGAATTCGGTAGCGGCATAACTGTTTGGCAAGTCCTCGCCGGGAATGCCCAGTTTTCTGTCCGTCTGCGCGCCGACCGCGTAAATGATCCCGTGATAATGCTCACTCAGGTCAAAGCGGCTTACCACCGTGCCGAATTCGATATTTCCGAAGAAGCGAAAGCGTTCGTGAGACGCAATGCGGCTGTATAATTTGGTCACTGATTTGATCTTGGCGTGATCCGGCGCGACGCCGCCCCGCACCAAACCAAAGGGCGTCGGCAAGCGCTCAAACATATCGACATAGATCTTCGACTCGCGCTGTTTCAATAGGTGATCGGCGGCATAAAAGCCGGATGGACCGGAACCGATGATCGCCACTCGGATTTGCGCTGCGTTATTGGTCATTGCGCTGTCCCAACATCATCCCGCAAAGGAATGACCAAGTCCTTTCTGAATGGCGTCAGCGATACGAGTTCGCCCTTTTCGTCAACCACGAACAGATCTTCCACCCTTACGCCGAAGCCACGCTCAGGATAATACAAGCCGGGTTCAATGGTCAAGATATTCCCAATCTGGCAGATGTCGTCGCGGCGCAGATGACTGAGCGAAGGGCGCTCGTGGATATCGATGCCGACGCCATGGCCCAAGCTGTGTACATAGCCTTCCATCGTGCTCGGATTTGAGCGCGTCGTGGGGTGCCCCGCCCCTTCGAAATGGTCGAGTACCGCCTCTTGCATGAGATGCGTTGGCTTGTTGAGGCCAAATGCTTCGATGGAAATATCGAAGGCTTCCATCACCTTGTCATAAACGCCGCGGATTTCCGGCGGCGCATAGCCGATGCACCAGGTGCGCGTCATATCATGGTGGTAACCGCCGCCAAGCTCGCGCGGAAAGAGATCAAAGACAATGGTTTGCCCCATACGCAAGGGCATATCGGCTTCGCCGCGACTATGCGGGAAGCCGGCATCGCGCCCCTGGGCGAAGATCATGTCGGTATCTTCCAAGCCGCGCGCCATCAACTCGCGCCGCGCCAGGTCTTTAATGTCACCGATGGTGACGGGCGCGCCACTCTCGTCCAACAGAGTCTCGCCAGCGGGCCGCAAACTGGCGATGAAATCCCAGGCGATTTCCATCACCGCGTTCGCGCGCTGCGCCACTGATCTTATTCGCGCGATCTCGTCGGCGTCTTTCGTAAGCATGGCTTCTTCGATCAGCGTGCCCTCGGCTTCCGCCACAAACTCGTATTGAGCCAAATCCGCTCGCAAAGCTTCGTAGAGCGCGATCGTCTTATTGACTTGCCAGGCGCCGTAAAGACCGATTCTGCCTGCGTTCAAACCCAGCCGCGACAAGACATCGGACCAGTGCAGCAGCGTCGCCTTGATGCTGTCGCCTTCCGCCTCCTTGTAGCGGTCATAGAATCCGAGTTCAGCATCGGTCATCACTTCCAAGCCCGACTTCGCCGCCTCTTCCACTTCCATGCGACTGCAAACGAGCAGCGCCGGCTTGTCAATGATTTTGAAGATCGACCCATGGGTGATGCGCGCGCCATTGCTCAGATAGTAGCGCGCCGTATTGAATTCTTCGCCGCCAGTCACGATGATCGCGTCCAGTTGGCGCTCGCGCATCAGCCGATCGATGTCAGATTTCATGCACAAGCTCCCTTTCGATTTAGATGACAAAGACACTAGAACATCCGCTTCTGCGGGAATAAGTGTAACAGGGATTGCGGTCTGGATTCAATTGATGGACTGTAGCGCCGCCAAAAGGTCAGTCTCCTGCTCTGGGAGAACCGTTCGCGGATCCAGCAAGACCCGGCCGTCTGCAATGCGGGCGATCACCGGCGGATTCGTCTGACGCAACTGCTCCATTGAGCGATTGGGTGATTCGCTCGCGAGAGCCAATAGAGCGGTAGGCAATGCTGTACCGGGCAGGCTGCCGCCGCCGACAGTCGATTCGCCGCTGAGGACGGTGCCGCCAACTTCCGCCGCCCACTTTTCCGCGGTCTCTCTGATATCATGCAGCGGGCGCGAAATCATCTGCCAGACAGGCACATTAACTAATGCTTCGCCGCGCCGATAATGCTCCAAGGTGGCGTTCAGGGCGGCATAGGTCAACTTGTCGACGCGCAAGGCGCGCGCCAAGGGATGCCGTTTGAGCTGCGACAGCAATTTGAGCTTGCCAACGATTATGCCCGCTTGCGGTCCGCCCAGCAGTTTGTCCCCACTGAAACAAACCAGGTCGACGCCGGCAGCAATGCTCTCTTGAACAGTCGGTTCATGGTCCAAGCCGAATTGCGCCGTGTCGATCAGCGTCCCGCTGCCTAAATCGTCGACGGCCAAGATGCCACGGCTGCGCGCCAATGCGGTCAATTCCGCCAGCGCTGGCTGTTGGACAAAGCCTATCTGCTTGAAATTCGAGGAGTGTACGCGGAGGATCATGGCCGAGCGGTCGGAAAGCGCCGCTTCATAATCCGAGATTCGCGTTCGATTGGTCGTGCCTACCTCGACTAGCTCGGCGCCGCTCTCCCGCATGATCGCCGGGATGCGAAATCCGCCGCCGATTTCCACCAGCTGCCCGCGCGAAATGACGACTTCGCGCTCTTTGGCCAGCGCGCTCAGGATCAGAATCAGGGCGGAGGCGTTGTTGTTGACCGCCAGCGCGTCTTCAGCCCCGGTCAAGTCGCGCAGCAATTGGCTGGCATGCGCCAGTCGGCTGCCGCGCTTGCCGGTATCCAAATCATATTCCAGTGTGTTGTAGGCGGCGGCCACGCCAACCATCGCCTCCTGCGCGCTTTTGGACAAAAGCGCCCGGCCAAGATTTGTATGGATGATTACGCCGGTTGCATTGATCAGCGATTTCAGAGACGATTCCTCTTCTCGCGCGAGGAAGTCCGCGATCCCGTTGACCAGCGCGCGCTCGCTAATGTCTGTCGCTTCCAAATGCCGTATGTTCTGGCGGACAAGTTCAAGTTGCGACCGAATCGCCTCAACCACCAGATCCCGGCCGTAAGTTTGAATCTGTTCCTGTAAAGCGCTACAAGCAAGTAAGGAATCGACGGAAGGCAGGCGCCGAAGCAGAGCCTGTCTATTGTTCATTCGCCAGTTCCCGGTTGCGCAAGAAGGCTTCAATCACGACGAAAAGCAGGATCACAATAAGCATGATCGGCGGCGTAAGGTAGCGCGGTATCATGAGCCAAGCACAAGTGACAACTATGATGCCAATCCACACGCTGCGCCTTACGACAAGACCGGTCAGCGGCGAAGGGTTATCGGTCCGCGTCAAGCGCTGACTCAGCAGTCGCACGAATGGGATGGCGGTTCCGGTGACGGCGATCTGCAAGAAAATGAAGAACAGCCAGAGTTCGCCACCGATGCGCGGTCGCGTCGTAAGCGCCAGATGCGCCAGCCCGCCCCAACCCACGATGAACATCAACAACGAGGCGAATAATACTCCCCTTTGTTCGCCATCTGCGCTGCGCTCCAAAGACGTAGTCCGTCTATCTCCATAATCTCGATTTGATTGCTTAATGAGCATCTCTGTAGGCAGTTTTTCCCGGTCTCAACGCTGCAAATGGCGGGTCGCCATCGCTTTGCTTCCGCTATTGTAAGCCCATAGTCCAAAGCAGGCAGGCTGTGGGAAGGCGAATCCCAGTTACTCCAGCTGTTGCAGCAAAGCCTGAGTTTCGCCCGAAGGTTTGACGCCGAGCTTTCTCTTGAGCAGCCGCTCCAGCACTGTATAATGCTGGCGGGCATCGGCATTGCGACCAAGATTTATGTACATCTGCATCGCGCCTCGATGGATATCTTCTCGTTGCGGCGTCTCTTTCAATGCCCGCGCAAAATACCCAAGCGCGACCTCCCAAGCGCTTTGGTCTTTCTTTAAGCGCGCCATGCCGATTAAGGCTTCGGCGTACATGGACTTCAACTGATTTCGGCGAGCCTCCACCCAGGGCAACCTGACCGGATGCAAGAAGGGCGCCTTATAGATTTCGATGGCGCGAAGATATAACAGTTCCCGTTCATGCGCGTCATGGGATAGCAACGCGCCTTCCATTGCCTGCTCGAAATCCGCCACATCATAATGACGGACGATTTTGTCGCTCGGAACATAAAAGCCGGTCGAATAATTGGTCAATTCATAGTTATTGCCATCGTCAACGCAGGCGGAAATCCGCTCGGTGATCTTGCGCTTGGTAACATGGAAGACGTTGGTCGCATCGCGCACCGATAATTTGGGCCAGAAAATCTCGAAAATCTGGTCACGTGTCACTAGCGGATTGTCAATGAAATAAAAGAACAAGTTGCGCGGCAGGGCGCCATCCCAGCTGCTGATTTCTCGTCCATTGGAGACCGCATGCCCGCGCCCGAATGCGTAGACCTCCACCTGTGGCTTAAGGCTGCTCTGCTTGGCAAAGAGCAAATTGCTGCTGCGATGCTCGGTACCCAAGACTACCACTTCGTCCCGGTTCACCCAGCTTATCCAGGGATCGTATGTTAGCAGGCGCGAGCTTATCACCAGTTGCGCGTTGACCGGCAAGTTGGCGATCGCCGCATTCATAAACTGGCGGAATTCTTCGTCTTGCGGAATGCGGTCGAGCTCATCCAGGTACAAGACGACACGTTCAAGCGGCAGCGCTTCGATATCGGCAGCCAGCGCTTCACCGAGTTCGGAAGCCGTACCGCTTTCCAAGACGCGCTCGAGGACCTTGCCAAATTCAGGCGCGCCTATTCGGATTTCGTCGCAAAGACCGCCAAGCCAGTGAGCTAAAGCGCTGGCATGTTCAGGCAGACGATAATAGAGTAAACCTTCACTGCAATCATTGAGGAAATAGCTCAGAAATACATTTCTATGGTTGGTCCATGGGTACAGAAGTATTACTTTCTTGCCCGCGGACGATTCCCGGAATGACTCGAAAGAAACACTGGAAACTACGTGCGACAACATCTCCAAACCTCTCGATGCGCATTTGTCCCCGTAAATGCGAGAATACTTATGAAACAGATAATCATAGCATATTACAATCTATGCCCTGTTAGCGGTCAGGATATGTTACCACAATTGTCCAAGCTGCCAAGCTGTTCGCAGAATTACCACAATGGCGCGCTGTCGACAGTATAAGTAATAGATACAACTCTCTACTTAGTAACTTGAGGCGATAAAATGTATGTTTCTTGAGCAAGGCAAATATCTCCGCTTTGCCAAGATGAAGAAAGCAAGAAAGGCGGTGGCTGGTCAATGGGCGCCGGTTCTGCAGGGGCGCCCGACTCGTCTGTATGTTAGGTTTGCCGTTGCTCGCTACACATGGCGACCGCGGACAATATGGAATCCTTGCCACCAATTCGGATCGGCGCAGGCGGCGTCCGGTCG
Source organism: Anaerolineae bacterium (assembly GCA_022821805.1). GTDB lineage: Bacteria > Chloroflexota > Anaerolineae > Aggregatilineales > Phototrophicaceae > UBA6055. The sequence continues at coordinate 19,990 of JAJECX010000027.1, read as the reverse complement.
CATATCGGCCCGCTCTAGGCGTTTTCAATCAAGATCGATGTGATCTTATCGGCGACGATCGCGGGATTCGGGCGCTGCGGATCGACGCGCTCCAGCGAATTAAGCACGTCCAGGCTGGGCGCATCGGCTACTCGCCCAAAGACGGCGTGATTGCCATTGAGATGCGGCGTAGGCGCGAAGGTAATGAAGAATTGAGACCCATTGGTATTGGGTCCAGCGTTGGCCATGCTGAGTGAGCCCGGCGCGTCATGGGGGATAGCTAGCGCCGATGCCTCGTCGTCCCAGCGATATCCTGGACCCCCGCGCCCGCTGCCCGTGGGGTCGCCGCCCTGCGCCATGAAACCGTCAAGGACGCGGTGGAAGATGACGCCATCGTAGAAGCCGTCCTTTGCCAGGAAGACGAAGTTATTGACGGTGATCGGCGCGCGGTCGGCGAATAGGTCGATGTTGATGGCGCCCTTGCTGGTGTGCATGACAGCGCGGTAAGTCTTTTTGGGGTCGATCTGCATGGCGGGCGGTCTGGCGTATTGCTTGGGCATGGGGTGGCTCCTGTTTGGGAATAATGTGGAGAGAGAATAGCAGACAAATTATGGCTGTTACAGTGTCGTACCACTGACCAGTCAAGATGAGACATTTGCTAAACGGAAACCCAACAATATAATGCTGGAAGGGAGTTAGGCATTTCTACATGATCGCCGCTAATCCAGAGATTCTCAAATGGGCGCGAGAAACGGCTGGTCTTGATTTGGACGAAGCCGCGAAGAAACTTGGATTCAGAGACTCCAAGAAACGCACGGCCATTGAGAAGCTGGAAAGCCTGGAGCGCGGACATAACCCTCCAACAAACGCGCAGCTCAACAAGATGGCAAAGGCCTATTTTCAGCCGCCGATGGTCTTCTACTTGCCGCAACCACCGCGACGAGGCGACAAAGGTGAGGACTTTCGAACAGTATTACAGCGGGAGGCCGATCCTAAGGGCAACGCAAGATTGAACCTGTTGACGCGCGACATAAAGGCAGCGCAACGACTCGTCAAAGGCGTACTACTAGACGACAGCGATGTATCGCTACCATTCGTCAATTCCGCTTCAGTGTCCATGGGTGTTGAGTCGGTAGCGCGAGACATCGTCAAAACAATCGACTTCAACATCGATACATTTCGCGATGAACGAAGAGTACGTGATGCTTTCGCTTATCTTCGCGAGCAGATTGAACGAAGGCGTGTTTTTGTGTTGCTTCTCAGCGACTTAGGCAGCCATCACACAACCATTCCAATCGAAGTTTTCAGAGGAGTAGCCCTTGCCGATGAAATCGCGCCATTTATCGTAATCAACCGCAAGGATGCCGTATCCGCATGGAGCTTTACCGCCTTGCATGAACTTGCACACCTATGGCTTGGCAATAGCGGAGTGTCGGGCGTATTCGGAGTCAAGGACGTCGAGCGGTTCTGTGACCGCATTGCTGGCGCAATACTATTTCCCTCACAAGACCGTGCTGCATTGGAAATCGTAAGGCACAGCAGCTTTGATGACATCGTGAACAAAATTGACAGCGCCGCTGCCAGTATGAATCTGAGCCGATCTATGATTTCCTACAATCTCTGGCTAGACGGCCATATCAAGTACGAAACTTGGGAACGCCTCCGTTCAGAATTTGCTAAACAGAGGGCTGCTAGAGCAGCACAGGAACTTGAACGGAATAAGCAAAAGGCTGGTGGTCCGTCTTACTATAAGCTAAGACGGCATCAACTTGGGAACGCTCTAGTTGATCTCGTCCGCTATGCCGTAAGCGCAAATGTGTTAACACCATCCAAAGCCGCCGTAGCATTGGGCGTAGCACCAAGAAGCGTTTACCCAATGCTCTTTCCTGAACGGACCTAAGGGCGTCCAACGTGCTATTCCTGTTGGACACCGACGTATTGATTGCGGCTAAGAATCTATATTACCCACTCGATCGAATTCCCCAATTCTGGCTATGGATTCTTCATCACGCCGCGTACGATCACATAAAGATTCCGACCAAGGTGATTGACGAAATACTGCGTGGCAATAAAGAGGACGAACTATACAAGTGGATTAAGACTAATCGTGGCGCATTGGAGCTTAATGAAGTTGTTGATGCGCATGATTGGCTCGAAACTTTGACTAAGGGATATGGATATGCATCAGTCGAAGCTGCTCAACAGGATTTAGTTGAGCAACGCGCCGACCCATTCCTCATTGCTCATGCGCTATCTGACACCGGCGGCCGACGTGTTGTCACATTGGAGAAAGTGACCTCTGCGCCAATGAATCTACCTAATCCAGTTAACCGAAAGATACCCACCGTTTGCGACTTGCTTGACATTGCGCACCTGGACACATTTGCATTGATACGCGAACTCGACTTTCGAATCCCGCTGACGCCTGAAGGCTCTAGAACCCAGATTTAGAATCGTATTATAGGACACCCCACCCCATGCCCCAACTAACCGAACTCTTCCAAACCCTCCCCTACGGACCCGCCCCCGAAGCCGCGGACGCCGCCGAAGCCTGGCTTGATTCGCATGGACGAAAGTTCAACCTCTTCATCAACAACAGTTGGGTGGCGCCGGCTGAGAGGAAAACCTTGTCAGTCTCCAACCCGGCCCGCGGCGAGGACCTGGCGCAAGTCGCCGACGCCTCCGCCGCAGACATCGACGCCGCCGTAGCCGCCGCTCGCGCCGCCTACGAAACCTGGTCGGCGCTGAGACCGCATCAGCGCGCCCGCCACCTTTACGCCATCGCCCGCAACATGCAAAAGCACGCCCGTATGCTCGCGGTCGTGGAAAGCCTCGACAACGGCAAACCGATCCGCGAATCGCGCGATATCGATGTGCCGCTGGCCGCCCGCCATTTTTACTATCACGCCGGCTGGGCGCAGCTGATGGATACAGAGTTGCGCGATTACCAATCGCTTGGCGTGATCGGGCAGGTGATCCCCTGGAATTTCCCCCTCTTGATGCTCGCCTGGAAAATCGCGCCAGCGCTGGCAACCGGCAACACAGTTGTCATCAAGCCGGCGCCATACACGCCGCTGAGCGCCCTGCTCTTCGCCGAGATCATCGCTGAAGCGGGAATCCCGCCCGGTGTGGTCAATATCGTGACCGGGGGCGACGAGGCCGGCGCCGCCTTGGTGGCGCATCAAGACCTGGACAAGATCGCCTTCACTGGCTCGACCGCGGTCGGACGCAAAATTCGGGGAGCGACGGCGGGCAGCGGCGTCAAGCTGACGCTGGAGCTGGGCGGCAAGTCGCCTTTCATCGTATTCGACGACGCCGATATCGATGGCGCGATTGAAGGGCTGGTCGATGCGATATTCTTCAATCAGGGAGAGGTTTGCTGCGCCGGTTCGCGCCTGCTGGTGCAGGAGAATATCGCCGAAGAATTCATCAGCCGCTTAAAGAGCCGCATGGCGCGCCTGCGGCTGGGTGATTCACTGGATAAGGGCATCGATATTGGCTCGGTCATCAACCCGGTCCAATATGAAGCGATTGAGCAATGGGTGCAGCGCGGCATCAGCGAAGGCGCCGATGTATACCAGCCGGATTGTGAGCTACCGGCGAATGGCTGCTATTATCCGCCGACGCTGTTGACCAATCTGGAGGCGGCGGCTTCAGCCGCCCAAGAAGAGATTTTTGGTCCAGTATTGGTGGCGATGAGCTTCCGCAGGCCCGACGAAGCGGTGGAGCTCGCGAACAACACCCGTTACGGTCTGGCCGCTTCAATCTGGAGCGAGAACATCAGCCTGGCGCTGGAGACCGCGCGTCAAGTCAAGGCGGGCAGCATCTGGATCAACAGCGCCAATCTATTCGATGCCGCAGCTGGATTTGGCGGCTATCGCGAAAGCGGCTTTGGGCGCGAAGGCGGAAAAGAAGGACTGTTCGCCTATTTGCGTCCCCGCTGGCAGAAACGGGCGCGTCCCCAATTGGGCGAGCCGCCGGTGGACTGGGGCGCGCATACACCACCTGCGCCGCCGCCCGTAGGTGGGCGCCAGCGCGCTCGGCTTACGTTGGATCGCACAGCCAAGCTTTATATCGGCGGCAAACAAGCGCGACCCGATGGCAACTATACGCGTCACGTCATCTCGCCATCCGGAATGTTGATCGGGCAAGTCGGCGATGGCAATCGCAAAGATCTGCGCAACGCGGTGGAAGCGGCGCATAAAGCCAAGGACTGGGCGACTTACAGTCCGCATAACCGGGCGCAGATCCTCTATTACATCGCCGAGAATCTGTCTGCGCGGACGGAAGAGTTCGCCGGGCGCATCGCGACGATGACCGAGGCGCCACCTGATGCGGCGGACGCGGAAGTGGCCATGTCAATCAAGCGGCTCTTTCACTGGGCGGCTTTCGCCGACAAAGCCGGCGGGACGATTCAGGAAACGACCCTGCGCGGGCTGGTCGCCGCTATCCACGAGCCGGTGGGCGTTATCGGCATCGCCTGCCCCGATGAAGCGCCACTGCTGGCTTTTGTATCGCTGACGGCGCCCGCTATCGCGCGCGGCAATACGGTCGTCTGCATCCCCTCACCGCCCTACCCGCTCAGCGCTACCGACCTTTATCAGGTATTTGACACTTCGGATCTGCCCGCGGGCGTCGTCAACATCATCACCGGCGAGCGTGATTGCCTGGTGAAGACGCTGGTCGAGCATGATGATGTCGATAGCGTCTGGTATTTCGGGGATGCGGAAGGCAGCCGGCAAATTGAGGCGCGCTCAATTCACAATATCAAGCGCACGTGGGTCAACTACGGCGCTGAGCGCGATTGGCATGACCCGGACCAAGGCGCGGGCGCCGAGTTTCTCCTTGAGTCTATCGAAGTCAAGAATATATGGGCGCCAACCGGCGCTTAGGCAAAAACCTTCGTCAACTCCAGCAACGTGTGCAGCATCAGATTGGCGCCATTGACGCAATCGGCGTCGCGCGTGAATTCCTTGGGATTGTGGCTGATGCCATCCACCGAGGGCACGAAATACATGGCTGCCGGCGCAATGGCGGCGACATTCTGCGTGTCATGCCCGGCGAAGCTCAGCATGCGCTCGCGCGACAATCCCAGAGCATCGGCTGCGCGCTCAATCGCGCCCATGACCGATTCGCTCATCGTCGCCGGAATTACTGGCGGCGTGGCTTGGTATTCAACGCTCAGGTTGAATTCCGCCGCGCACTCGCGCAGAAGGCGCAATAGGTCTGTCTGCATCCGATCCATCTCGGCTTCTGATCCGTGGCGGAATTCCAGCGCGCAATAGACCTCAGCCGGGACGATATTGAAGGCGCCCGGTTTCGCCTTGATTATGCCGACGTTGCAAACGCCAGGCGTATAGTTGTCCATTACATGCTGCCGCGCGAGCAGGACAAACTGCGACGCGCCCCAGAGCGCGTCTCGCCGCAGTTCCATCGGTTTGGCGCCGGCATGCGCCGCCTCGCCGCGGAAAGTCACATGAATGGAGCGAATGCCAACGATGGCGTTCACCACACCGATGTCGATGCCATCTGTTTCCAGCCTTGTGCCTTGCTCAATATGCAATTCGACCCATGCCAGCGCATCGTCGCGCCTCGCCGCCAACATCGACTCGCGCGTGATGCCAATGGCGGAAAACCGGCGCGTCAGTTCGTCGACATCGACGCGGCTGCGCTCAAAGTCGGCTTCGGTTAATTGCCCGACAAGCGCCTTGCTGCCCATCAAACCCATGATGGCGCTTTCTTCATCGGTGAAATTGACCGCCTCCAGCGATACGGGCGGTGTGATGCCGCTGTCCTTCAGCGTTCGCAGCGCCTCAAAGGCGACCAGCACGCCAAGCGAGCCATCATAGCGCCCGCCATTGGGTACGCTGTCCAGATGCGAGCCGGCCAGAATCCGCTTTTCGCTGGGCGGATCGCTGTGAAGAATCGCCGACTGGTTGCCGGCGCCGTCCATATTGTAATCAAGTCCCGCTTCGGCGATCTTGCCTTGAAACCAGCGCCTTCCTTCGATATCCGCCGGCGTCAGCGCCTGCCGCGACACGCCGCCATCAGGCGTTGCGCCGATCTCCGCCAGTTCTTTGAGGTCGCTTAAGAAGCGTTCTTCGTTGATTCTGAGCATCGGTTTCCGTCCCCTGTTGGTTGCCGCTCGGCAAGGGTAGCCCATTAGTCTGCTGGTTACAAAGGATGAAGGCGCATTGCGATTGCACCTTATCGCAGATTCTCGGCCAATCTATAATGGGCTAAACTTTCGGAGGCGAATCAGCGGAGAAGCGCATGAAACTCTACTCCTGGAACGTCAATGGCATCCGCGCCGCGCAGAAAAAGGGCTTCCTTAATTGGCTGCATGCGGAAAAGCCCGATGTCCTCACCGTGCAAGAGACCAAAGCCTGGCCTGATCAGCTCGATCCCGAATTACGCCAGCCCGACGGCTACCACACCTGGTGGGTCAAAGCGGAACGCAAAGGCTATAGCGGGGTCGGCTTATTCAGCAAAAGCGAACCGAAAGAGGTCAAGCTTGGGCTGGGCATTGAGAAATTCGATAGCGAGGGGCGGACCATCATCGCCGATTACGGTGATTTCACGCTGATGACAACTTACCTGCCCAACGGCAAGGGAAGCGCGGAGCGTTTGCGCTACAAGATGGAATACAAAGAAGCATTCCTTGATTATGCCAATCGCTTGCGGGCGGCGGGCAAGTCGGTGGCGTTTTGCGGCGACATCAACACGGCGCATAACGAGATTGATCTGACGCATCCCAAGCCAAATTCCAAGTATTCGGGCTTCCTGCGCGAAGAACGCGACTGGATGGACAAGGTGGTGGACCAGGGCTATATCGACAGCTACCGCCATCTCAACCCGGAAAAGGAAGGGGCTTATTCCTGGTGGTCGCTGCGCAGCGGCGCGCGCGCCAAGAATGTCGGCTGGCGCATTGATTACTTCTTCATTTCGCCGGATCTGCTGGACAAGATGGCGGGCGCCGAGATTCATGCCGATGTCATGGGCAGCGATCACTGTCCGATCAGCCTGACGCTGGATGTCTGATTTTCAGAACGGAAAGCGAAACAGAACCGGTCCATATTTCATGCTGAACACCATGATCACAAAGGCAAGCACAAAGAGCATAAAGAGCGCCGCTAGCATGTGATCCAGGACAAACTCTCTAAAACGCTCCTGAATATCTCGATCCGATAGGCGTCGCAGTCAATATCTCGCAATACAAAATATAGCGGGCCGGCGCGTTCAGCTTCGGGAGTAGACGGTAATCTTTCGGCGCTAGACTCTTCAAGCTGCCTCACCAGCGCATAGTAAGATTCCGAAACGATGCAAAAAAGATTGTAGCGTGATACGCGCCTCAGCGCTCTGTCATGATCGGAGCCATAACGACCTCGCCATTGGGCGCATTGCGCTGGGCCATTCCAATGGCGCGCTAAAGGTGGTCAGAAGCAGGATCACTGGCTGATACTTTAGACGCCCGCTGTGCGGCAGCCGTTATCGCTAACGGCGATCAGCCCGCTTCCGCCACCAACTCGCTGTGAATGAAGGCGCTGGCGCCCTCCAGCCGGATTTCCAGCCAGACATCTGTATCGTATACCGTCTCGCCCCGGACGCTGCCAACAATTTCGACTTCCGTACCCGGCGATAACTTGGCGACAATGTCGCAGCTCGTCCGCGGGCACGAGCGTATGTTGGCGTTCACGTTACCTGCGGTCTCGACCACATATTTGGCTGCTGGCGGGACGGTGGCTGTGGCGGTCGGCGGCGGTGGTTCGGTCGCCGTGGAAGTAGCGGACGGCGGCGGTTCAGTAGCGGTTGGTGGTGGTTCAGTAACGGCCCGCATCTCAGTCGCCGTGGAGGTCGGATCAAACGCTAACCCTGAATTCACGGGAAATAGATCGCCACTGTGGACGTAGCGATACCCGCCTTCATAAAAGAACTCGATCCATTCATTGCGCACACCGATCGTTTGCCCCCTAACGATCCGATTCGCCTCAACCCGCGTTCCCTGGGTCAGTTCGCCCACTTCGAAGCATTCGAGACTTGCGCAACTGCGAACTTTCGCGTTGCGGCCACTTCTTACATAGAACACCGCGCCTTTCGCGGACCTGGACGCGCGCCTGTCCGGCGATAGCGCTGCTGTCGGTTCGCCATCGTGCGCAGCCTCCCTAAGCAAAGAGCGAAGGACATACAAGATCTGGTCACCGCTGGCAAATGCGGCCCAACCGAAGCCACGATAAGATGCCTCGGGCGCGCCTGTATCAAGGACCTTTATGCGGTCTCCCTCATTCAAATGCTGAACCGCTTCGCAGCGGTGGCTTGCGCAAGAATGCGCCCATATTGGTTTCAGAACTACGTATACCTGACCGCTTTCTGCCGCCGCTTGCTCATCTCGCTTGGACTGCGGCGTCGCTGATGTCTGCGCTGTTGCCTCCACCGTCGGCTTCTCTCGCGACAGGAAACTGCTGTGCACATATTGGAACCAACCTTGGTTGATGAATCGTATCCAACGGTCGCTGCCGTCGATTTCCTGACCCTCCATATAGCGCAAAGCGATTATCCGCATGCCAGGCGAAAGCAATTCCGCTTCGCTGCAGATCATTTGCGCGCAGGTGCGGGCGCGAGCGTCGGATGTGACGTAGAATACTTCGTTTTCGCCTTCAGCCGTGGGCTTGGCGGCGATCCGGCGCGTGGTCGCTGTTGGCTGCTCCGTTGCGCTAACCGGCGGAGGCTGCCTCGTCAGCAAGTCACTGTGAAAGTACAGATTCCGCCCATTGTGACGAAACGCAATCCAGCGACCGTTGTTATTGATTCGCTCTCCTCGCAGATAGCCCGCGGCTTCAATCTTCGTGCCTTTTTCGAAGGCATCCGCGATATCGCAATCCAGGCGCGGGCATTCACGCGCGCGGGCTCGCGTCTTGAGATAATATATTTCGCCTGACTCTGTATCCGCGCCTTGCAGATCTGGGGCTTGCTCGGTTGGAAGAGCGGCAAATCCCGGTTGAGTGCGAGTCAGATTGCCGCTATGCACATAAACATGCCTGCCATCGCGGTAAAAGCGAATCCAGCGGTCGCTGCCATTGATCCACTGCCCCCTGGTGTAACTCAGCGCGGTGATTCTGGCGCCGAGCGGCAGTAGCTCGGCGACACCGCATAACATAAGCGCGCAGCTACGCGCCTCTGCATCAGCCGCGACGTAAAATACTTCGTTTTGTCCCTCAGGCGTAGCCAAGAAGTGTATAGATCCCGCGGTCGGCGAGGGCTCGGATAACCGCCGAATTCTGGAGACCACGCTGCTATGGATATTGGCGTCCTGACCGCGAAATCGAAATACGATCCAGCGGTCGCTGCCATTAACGCGCTGGCCCCCGGCATAACGTTGCGCCACAATCTTGGCGCCCGGGTTCAGCACAGCAAGCACTTTGCAACTGAGCTTCGCGCAAGCGCGCGCGTTGGCGCGTGTCTTGGTATAAAATACTTCGCCTCGGCCTTCGACCCTTGGCGTAGGCAAGGCGGAACGGCTCCTGGTCCTGCCTGTGACAGTGGTTGGCGCTGCCGCGCGATTGGAAATCGCCGGACGAGACGAAGGATCCACGATGGAATCGATGGCGCGCCGAAAGTCGTTGGAGCGCTCGGCGACAAAAAAGCTCGCCAGAATAAACAATCCCAGCGCAAATGCCCAGCGCGCGCGGCGAGGTCGGCGAGTCGTGGCGGCGCGGCCTGCGGCAGGCGCGGAAGTCTGCCGCCTCGATACGAGCCCGCCAGCGGAGGCTTGCGGCGTCGACACGTGCGAGCCAGCGCCGACAATTTTGGCGTCTTGCAGAAGCGACTCGGCATCGCCGCTGTGCTGCGCCAGATCGCGCAACGAGACCGATTCGTATTGACTCGCAGGCGCTGAAGCAGCCGTCGGAGACTGATACAGGTCGAACCACTCGCCGATACTCGTTCCGGCGGCAATTTCATCGTGCAGATCGCGTTCCGCGGCAGCCGCTTCATTCGCCTTCCAGATACGCACGACCCGCGTTTCAAAAGGGAAATCGGCGCCGCGCCGTATCAGGTGACGATCCAACTGCTGATGGCGGGCGATTTTATAGCGGCTGCCGTAAGCGACATCCTGAATGAGAATAATGTAGCCGGCCGGCGGCGCGACCCATGGCAAGCGCGATACGCGGTCAAGCGCGATTGGCTTCACATCGGGCCTGTCGAGCACTTTCCTCTCCATTCCGCGCGTATCTTCGCCCTCCGATTGTAACACGAACCGAAGCCACCTGGCTTATGCTTGCCCTACGCTGGCGGCGAAACAGACAATCTTGCCAGGCGACGTTTTGCCAAGACTGTTGCAGCCAGCGCCCGTTCAGTTGGGAATCCGCGTCTTTGCGTTGACGCAAGCGCAATGATACTTGGAGCCAGCCTGCAAAATGCCAGGATTCCAGCAAAGCTTGCCTTTATCATGTCAGCGCTTACGCATGCTAGAATTCTACGCTGAGAATGCCCCGATGCTGCCAAAGAAAATATACGTCAGACCCGCCAGCACGAGGCCGATCCAAATGAGCAAGAGACAGCCGGGATCATTCCACAACAGATGCTTTATGCGCCCTTCAACAAAAGCGCGAAGCGACGAAGGCGTTTCAGCGGACCGGCTGACCCTTGTTCTGGGCAGCCGCCTATGGCGCCGCAACGCGTCAGCGCCATACGATCTGAAAAGCGAATTCTGTGCAGACCGCTGGCGTCGACGCCATTTCTTTCGGCCGGGCCCGCTGAGATATGATGATTCTGAGGTCTCGCAGCGCGGCTTGGCTCGAGGACGCGCAGACCTTGACGAACCCTTTTGCTGCGGCGTCAGGTAACGGCTGCGATGAGCGACAATTTGCAGCGCAGATCGGCGCAATTCCTCCATTTGCAGCTCGTCCAAGTTAAGCCATTCGGCGCTCAGGCGCGCGTGATGGCGCTCAAATAACGCGGACTCGCTTTGGTGCAGGTCCGCGGTTTCAAGAATGGAGACGAGCTCGATGCCGAATTCACGCTCGTCTTCGTCCATTATCGCGCGGACAAAGGTCGCCGGGTGGTCCGCCGCGTCGATTCGATATCTGTCGCTGTCGATGTCGCGAATGACGCAGATATAAGCGGCCGGCGCATCGAGCGGCGGCAACGATTCAAAGTCTTTTGGCGGCAGACTGCGCATCGTGCTCTTTCGGTACTTTCAGCCTTTTTTGAGTTTCTCCAGTTGCCCATTTTACACAAAGAGCGGGCGCGAACAGGACCTGAGACAAGAGAAATACTGCCTTCGTCCGAATCAACATGTCTTCGGTATCGAAAGCTGCCGGCAATCCAGCGCCTTTCCATGCCTGCGCGAAGGTCATCAAAAGCACGGCAGGCAAGGGACAGGGGTTGACTGTAAGCCAACGAGACACAATCAAGCATACGAGAACCAGCCCGTCAGGCGCTACCGCTTACGGGACAAAGCGCCGCTGTGAACATACAATGTCGCATCATTGTGGCGGAATTCTATCCAGAGGTCGTTGCCGTTTATATCCGCGCCCTGCGCAATTGCAATTGCGCGGACCTCCGTTCCAACGAGCAGCCGATTGACCTGCCGGCAGCTTCGAGCGGGACAGTCCCGCGTTATGGCGATCTTTTCGACACTGTATACCGCTTTAGAGGAATGCTCATCCGAACCGCTAGTTGACGGCCGCGTATCGGGGCAGCCCCAACGCGGGCTGCAAGACAAGTCAACGGTGGTCAGGCAAAACAATACAACCAGGCCCAACGCAGCCAGACATTTCCAAGGATGATTGGTCCATAGATCGGTAATGGCCTCATCAATGGCTTGGCGAATAGGGCGCCGGCTATGATCAGATTGAAGCTCGGAAGCAGACAGCAGCTCTCCGCGCCGCCTTAGCGATCGCGCGCCATATCGAATCGATCCCGTCGCAGGCTGTCCAATTGAGCGCTGCGCTTCGTCGCGCTCGTCACGCGGCGCAGGCTGGGGCGCGCGGCTTTGGCTCAGCAGCAATACGCTTTCAGTCGGCTGAGCTTGCTCAGGACTTGGCGCCTCATCAGGACCAATGTAGCAGCTGCGGTGCGAGTAGACTTTCAATTCGGAACGTTGCAGCTCGCGCAGTTGATAGTCATCGAGAGCCAACCATTCCTCGCCCAGCGCCCCATGATGTCGCTCATAGAGACGCGCCTCGCTTTCGGCGATATTGTCCGACTCCAGGATTGCAAGCAACTCAATGCCAAACGCACGCGGCCTCTGGGTCAATACCGTTTCAATCAGCGAGCGCGGATCATGCGTCGCCTGAAGCCGGTATTGATCGCGGTCGATGTCTCGAATGACGCAGATATAAGCGGCCGGACGCCGCAGCTTTGGCAAGCTGGCATAGTCAGCCGGTGGAATACTCTTCAAGCCTGCGTTCCCCGCACTAGAAAAATCGTCCTTTCAGCGCCTAGTGTATCACTGTTGCCTCAATCCGTTTACATCCGCCCGTCATTAGGGAGCGCCGGCAAGGCCTATTTCTTGCGCATGCATTCTTCGCGCGCATTGCGCTATCCAGTACAGCGGCTCGCTCGAAGCGGCAATAGTATAATTAGCCTATGGACGTCACGCGCCTGATTGATTCCAGCTACAACGAAGCGGCCAAAGCCTTTGTCATGGGCACGTCCCAACGCTCATTGGCGCGCGCGCGTGAACGGTCCTTTACCAAGGCGCTAATCGCCCAGCTGCAGCGCGAATTCGACGCCGATCATCGCGTCTTCGCCACAACTCAACGTGGCAACGCGGCTGATTTCGGGACCAATCAACTGCTTTACGACATCGCGGTTTGCCGCATCGGCGATGGCAAAACTGCCGCGCGCAAGCCGGAAGATTTCCACTTTATCGCGCAGGCGCTTTGGCAAATCGAAGTCGATTTTTCACGCGAGTGGCGGCAAGCGCTGTACGCCATCAACCGGCTCAACTGCGGCGCGGCTGCCCGCAAACTGCTGATCACATCCCGTCTCGCGCGGAGCCAGTCGCAATTCCTGGACACCTTGCGCGCGCCAAGCGCGGCTGTCGATGGCGCGCTCTATCTGGCTTTTGTCCCGCATCCAGCCGACTGGGATGACGACGCCGCGTCGCCGCAAGTGTGGCGAATCGCCGATGGCGAATGGGAAGAGGTGAAGTGAGACCGGCCAGGTCGTTTCTCGACCGATCGGAATCGCCTTGTCTCCAATTCGCTTGCAGGACTAACGGAGACCTATCCACGGAGGGGTCATGCTCTACCTGAAAATTGTAATTTGCTTGATCTCGCTCGTCTTGGCATTTCTTGAAGGCTATCGACTGGACGATCTAAGGTTTCGGCGTTCTATGCCCCTGATCGAAAGCGTAGAATCCGTTGCGCCGACTTCCGATGACACGAGCGGCTGGCAACTCCGCGCGCGCCTTTTGTTCGCCGAAAACTGCGAAATCGAGCCGCAGAGCAAAATCGCCTATTACACCAACAATATTGATATTCAGTTGTATCGCGAGACTCCGTCCATGTTCGAGTGCGGAAACGAAAAAGAACAGTTTGAGGTTCTATTGACATTGGCGGACGTGGCGGAGCCTGGCTTTCTGATTATCAACGACCGCGCTTGGAAGATCAGGCGCGCCGCGTCGAGCGAATCCGGCGTACACAGCCTCCCTGGCCTGCACGAGATGAGTCTGTTTCCGGTGTGGGTCGACGAGGCGAACCTCAGCGCTGATGATGAGGCCAATCAATACCATCTGTCGATTCGCGGCATCCAGGCGGTGGGCTGTACTTTGACTGAAATCTACTCGCTGCGGCAATCAGAAAACGGCACAAATCTCGGCGTTTACAATGCCATGCCAGCGGATGGAGTATGCCCGGCTGTCGAGACGCCTGTCCATGAGTTGATGGCCATATCCGCAACCGATCTGCGAGCCGATACGTTATTCTCAGTGAACACATATGTACTGCAAGCATTAAAGGAGCAAGAGGTGAGCGTAAGCGACAAAGTCCTAACCAATATCTTCCGCGTCGACGTCCAGGTGAAGGAGACGCAAATCAGCCTTGATGTGGCGGGCGAACACCCAGACGGCTGCGACTATCCGGTGATCGTGAATCAAACGCGCCGCGGCAATACCGTGGACGTTGAGGTGTACCGAGAAGTGCCGGCTGATGTCGTCTGCCCGATGATTCTGAAGCCATACAACGATACGATCGCCGTAAAAGGCGAATTTGAGACCGGCCAATACACCATCAAAGTCAACTCGCACACGCAATCGGTAAACATCTAGAGGAGTCAATTCATGCACATGCGCATATTCGCCCTGGCAATCACCATGCTGTTTGGAGGTCTCCAGATGGTCACCGCGCAAGACGGCGGAAACATCGCGCTGACGGTATATAACACAGGCGCCGCCCTGATACAAGAACAGCGATCAATGACGCTGGAGCCGGGCGTCAATAGCGTCACAATCCGCGATGTCGCGGCCACGATCGATCCAACATCGTTCAATTTCAAGTCGCTGACTGACCCGGAGGGCGCCGTCGTACTGGAGCAAAGCTACCGCCATGACAAAGGCGATGCCGAAGCCTTGCTGGCCGGCTTCATCGGCCAGACCGTCAACATCAAGATCTCCGCCGATGAGCGATACCGCGGCGAGCTGCTGCGACTGCAAGACGAGAAGGCGATGCTGCGGACTGCGCCAAACGAGATTGCCTTCGTCAGCCTTTACAATGTCCGCGAGATCCAGTTTCCCGCTCCGCCCGCTGATCTCTACGCCGGGCCGACGCTGGAATTGCTGTTGAGCAGCGACAGCGCTGGCGAGCACGATGCGGAGCTGTCCTATCTGGCCGGTGGGATGAACTGGACCGCGGATTACAGCGTGTATCTAAATGCCGATGAACGGGCTTTTGATCTGAAGGGCTTGGTGACCTTGCGCAATCGCAGCGGGCGCGCATACGAAAACGCCTTGCTGAAACTGGTCGCGGGCGAAGCCAGCCGGATTGAGTTGGAAGAAGAGGACTTCGCTGAGGCGCGAGTGATGGCGGCAATGAGCGCCGCCGCCGACCAGAGCGCTGCCGTCGAGCAGCGGGATCTGAGCGATTTCAAGCTCTACGCCGTCGCCCGGCCCATCACAATCGCAAACGGAGAAACGAAGCAGATCGAGTTCGTCAGCGGCGCCGACATCGCAGCGACGATCACCTATGTCTTCGACAGTTCGCCACAGTTTGGCGGTTACTACCAGCCCATCGATTATTTCGAAGGAAGGGGCGCAGCAAGCGGTGATGTGCGGACCTACCTCGAGTTCAGCACCGGCGACGAGAGCGGTCTTGGCGCTGACCTGCCCGCCGGGCGCGTCCGCGTGTACAAAGCCGATGTCGATGACGCCAACCTGCTGATCGGCGAGAGCGGCATCGACCACACAGCCAGAGGCGATGAAGTCCAGCTCAGACTGGGCAATGCTTTTGACTTGACTGGCGAACGCATTCAGACGGACTTCAGCTTCGCCTCCCGCCGCGTCGCGCGGGAATCTTTCGAGATTCGATTGCGCAATCGAAAAGACGACAAAGCGGTAGCCATCATCGTGCCGGAGCGGCTGTATCGCTGGCGCGACTGGCAGATCATTGATAGCTCGGCGCCCTTCGTGAAGGTGGATAACGCGAGCATTGAGTTTGAAATCACGGTGGCGCCGGGCACGGAAGAAGTGTTGACCTACACGGTTCAGTACAGCTTCCCCGAGGAGGACGAGTAGACTCGTTGCGAGAAGCGCCATGATAATGAGGGTGACCCAATGGGTCGCCCCTACATTGTCTATCGTATACAGGGAACGGCGGCCTTTCCGCGTATTCCGCAATGTGGAAGCGCTAATCCGGCGTATCGCAGAGGCCGAAGCTGTCACCCATGAAATGCACGTGCGAATTGAAAACGCGCTTGTCTTCGGCATCCCATAGACGCTCGTAACTGGCGTCCCCACGCAGGACCCAGGAGTTCTTGACATCAGACAGATCGGTCTGCAAGATGCGCAGCACACGCCATTGAATCCGCGGGTCGAGGACGGGGAATACAACTTCGACCCGGTTGAGGAGGTTGCGGCGCATCAGATCGGCGCTGCCCATATACAGCTGCTGTTGCTCCGGCGCATTGCGGAAGTAGTATATGCGGCTGTGTTCGAGATATCGGCCGACAATGCTCTTGACGGTGATGTTTTCGCTCAAGCCGGGCACGCCAGGCCGCAGGCAGCATAAACCGCGTACGATCAGATCGATTTTGACGCCTGCTTGCGAAGCTTGATACAGCTTCTGAATGACACGGTCTTCTTCCAGTTGATTCATCTTGAAGATCATGCGAGCGTCTTCGCCCCGGCGCGCCGCGTCGATTTCGTTGTCAATCAAGGCGAGCAACGATTCTTGCAAGTATTCTGGCGCCACCAGCAGCCGATTATAGGTGGTTTCGGGCGCGTAACCGGTCAACCGATTGAAGAGGCGCGAGGCGTCATCGGCGATCTCCTCGTTGCAGGTAAAGAGACCGATATCGGCGTAAAGACGCGCCGTGGCCGCGTTGTAGTTCCCGGTGCCCAGATGCACATAGCGCCGCAAACCATCACGCTCGCGGCGGACGACCAGCGAAATCTTGGCATGCGTCTTGACCGGCAGCTCCTCGACGCCATAGACGACGTGCACCCCTTTCTCCTCCAGCGCCGTCACCCATTCCAGATTGTTCTCTTCGTCAAATCGCGCCTTGAGCTCCACCAGCACGGTGACCTGTTTCTCATTGTCGCGCGCCTCAAGCAAGTCCTTGACCACGGGCGAATTCTTGCCGACGCGGTACAAGGTGGTTTTGATCGCCAGCACATCGGGATCACGCGCCGCCTGCTTGAAGAAATCTTCGACCGGCGCAAACGAGTCATAGGGGTGATGCACGATGACATCCTGCTTGCGAATCACCTCAAAGAAATCGGCCGACTGCGCGAATGGTTTCGCCAGCCGCGGCGCATAGGGCGGATCTTTCAAATCCGGTCGATCCACGCGCAACAGCTCAAAAAGGTCGGCTGAACCCAGTTTTCCGTCGATGCGGAAGACAACTTCGCGCGTTGATGGCACTTCCAGCGAGCTCGCCAGCCGATTGAGCATGCGTTCGCTGATCTCGGCGGGCACGCTCAGCCGCACGACCGAGCCGAAGCGCCTTTCCTTAACGCTCTGCTTGATGATTGATTTGACATCCAGCAAATCTTCGTCCTGCTCATGCTCGTAGTCGATATCGGCATTGCGCAGGATGCGGAAGGGAAAAGCTTCCATGATATTCATGCCGGGAAATAGATCTGTCAGGTAATCAGAAATGACATCTTCCATCCACAGGAAGCGATAGCCATCGTGGACTCTACCGCTGTAATTCGTCATCACAGATTCAAGGTGGACCATCCGCGGCAAGATATCGACCGGCACCTTGATGCGCGCGAAGTCAATGCCGCTCGCCATTTCGCCATTGGCGCGCTCGAGATACACGCCCAGGTTCAAGCTCAAATTGGAGATGAAGGGAAAAGGTCTGGCGTGATCAACCGCCAGCGGCGTGAGCACCGGGTACACTTCGGAGCGGAAATAATAGGTGATCGCCTCCCGCTCGGATTCACTCAGTCGATCCGTGGTGATTAAGTGCACATCCTGCTGCTCCAGCAGCTCAAAGACGTGCCGCCGGACGCGGCGCTGACGCGCAATCAAGGCGGAGACTTCATCGTGGATTTGGCGCAGCAGCTGCGTGGGCGTCATGCCATCGGGCCGCGTCATCGGGTTGCTCAGGCGCAGCCGCTGAAAATAGGCGCCGACGCGGACCATGTAAAATTCGTCGAGGTTGTTGCCGACGATGGCGATAAACTTGACGCGCTCCAGCAGCGGCGTTGACTCGTCTTCCGCCAAAGCGAGCACGCGCTTCTGAAAGTCAAGCGTGCTCAATTCGCGATTGATGAAATTCTCGGGGGATAGCGCCGGCGCCCGGTCATCCCATGCTTCAATCATGCTTGCACCCGCACAGGCAGCTAAACTCCATCCGCTGCCATGTCGACATCACTAAGTAAGAATATCATACTGTAAGATAAAGCAATTTGCTAAGATTGGCTCTGGCCAGGCTTTTGCCGCAACCGCGCTTGACCACATCGCGTATACTATAGAAGTTGGAGAGAGGTGAGGAATCATGAAATTGAAGTTGGGCGTTGGGCTTGCCATCGCATTGTTTCTGATATTAATGTTCTTGCCCGGCATGCTGGGCCGGCTGGTCGGGCTGGTGATTTCGCTGCTGGTCTGGGGATCAAGCGGTTACCTGGCGGGCAAGCTGCTCCAAGGCGAGGGTTATGGCTTGCTGGGCAATATCCTGCTTGGTCTGGTCGGTGGATTCGTCGGTTCGCTGCTGGTGACGATTTTTGGCATCACCGGCTTGGTGAAGCTGCCCTTCATCGGCGGGATCCTCGTCGGCGCGCTGGGGTCGGCTGTGGTTGTTGTTGTGGCTGGATTGCTTGGCGCTGAGGGAGATGGCGAGTAGCGACAGATCGCCACGGTTGCCCCGGGTTAGGACTTTCGGCATAATTTGGACAATCCTAAGGTGATCATCAGGGAGTTGTCAGTTGGACCCCAATGCGCAATTTCTCATAACAGTTGGCACGGTGATCGCAGTATTTCTTTGGCTGCGTAATGACATCAATCGACTCGACGCCAAGATCGATCGCGTAAACGACTCGTTGAAAGGCGAACTAAATTTTGTCCGCGGCGAAGTTGCTTCTTTGCGCGGGGAAGTCGCGTCGATTCGCGAGAGTCTCGCCTGGCTGCGCGGGCGGTTGGGCTATGGCGAGCCTTCACCCGATGAAGAAGCGAAGTAGCTAGAGGTTGCCTTGATTTACCCATGTTAAGAACTCAGTCAAGTTGAATACGTGGAGCAGCTTGCTGTCAGTTTGGCCACGAAGCCATCGTTCAGCGCCCGGCCGGTAACCGCCGCCATCCAGCAACAATATCGTATCGAAAATTGACTTTCGGATGCTTAATACAAGAAATGGATATTTCTCGTCTACTGAACCGCCAACTTGCTGCCATTTCGCCTCTATAACCAAGCCTCTTGGCCATTTCTGCGGATGAAATAGGAGGAAATCGCATTTGAGAGCCGTATCGTAAATGTTGTTTCCAATCTTTACCTGTGTGCAATAGACAGGCCTTTCTTCTTCAGCCATTGATCCCAAATCTTGCTTGTTCATATATTTTTCGTAGCCACAATCCTGCAAACAGATTTCAATAACCTGCTCAAGGCGATTGCCCGTCATATTTGCTCTTCCACCTTGAGACTTAGCCACGACGCCTCCTAAAAATTCGCAATCAACAATTCATCTACCGCTCCCCGCTGATCGCTCTTGGAATTGACAAAGCGCGGGGCTTTTACCGTTTCGACTTTGAAAACCGGATTTTGATAGAGCGTGGACGAGGTATCGCTGTTCGAAAGCATAAACAAAGCGCCTTTGCCATGCAGCGCGAGGCAAAGGTCGCGTAAAGCAACCTGCTCATTCTCGCCGAAATCGTCTTTGGCATATCGCGTAAATGAGCTGCTGTGGAGTGGACGATAAGGCGGGTCGAAGTAGACGAAGTCTCCCGCGCCAGCATCCAACTTGTGGAAGTCCCGCATGCGAATGTCGACGCCTTGCAGCGCCGCGTGGCAAGCCCGCAGTACCTCCGGCTGGCATATCGTAGGGTTCTTGTAGCTACCCATCGGTACATTGAACTCGCCTTTGGAGTTCACGCGCCAAAGGCCGTTGTAGCAGGTCTTGTTGAGGTAGATGAAACGCGCCGCTATCTCGATGCGGTCGTCGAGATCGTGCTGACTTCTGAGGTCGTAATAGTATTCCTTGCTGTGATTCTCGGCGTGAATCCGGAGCTTGGCGATGAGCGGTTCGGGGTCGCGCTGGATGACTTGGTAGGAGTTGATGAGATCAAAATTAATATCACTTAAGGCTGGCTGGGGGGGGGGCCGCCCCCCCCCCCCCGGCCGAGGGGTACGGGTA
>JAJECX010000011.1 GCA_022821805.1 Anaerolineae bacterium | reverse complement strand
AGGGTTTCCCGGAGTTCGCGTAAGAATTCTCTTGCTGGACGGGTTCGGCCAGCTTTTACATCTTCGAGGCTCTCGCGGAGCATTTGAATGAGTTCTTCCGTTGTCGGCTCGTTGTCATCGTTCGCCGGGGTGAACTCGCTGGCGTCTTCTATCACCTTGGCCGGAGTCTTGCGTTCAATGGGATCCATCTGTGCAGCCTCTCCCTTGACACTCACGCTAAAGATACCACAATTCCTGCACAGATTCCACGAGTTCAAAAGGTAAAGGTAGCCCTCATGCCAAAACAAGTCATCTCCACCGACAAGGCGCCGGCCGCCGTCGGCGCCTATTCGCAAGGCATTATCGCCAATGGATTCGTCTTCACCGCTGGGCAGATTCCGCTGATTCCCGGTACAAGCGACCTGCGGGAGGGCGGCATTGAGTCGCAGACGCGACAGGTGATGAATAATATCCGGGGCGTGCTGGAAGCGGCCGGCAGCGGACTGGACAAGGTGGTCAAGACGACCGTATTCCTGGCTGATATCAAGGACTTCGCCGCGTTTAATGCGGTGTACAGCGAGTTCTTCCCGATGGATCCGCCGGCGCGCACGACGGTGCAGGCGGGCGGCTTGCCGATTGGGGCGCTGATCGAGGTCGAGGCGGTGGCGCTGCTGGAAGCGTAGACTACGCGGAGCGATGACCCTCTGCTATACTGACGCGCTGTAAAACGAATGGACTGTACGTTAGGAAACGACCGCGATGATTGATGTCAATCAACTGCGCAAGGGGACGACTTTCACCGATAGCGGCAACCTCTTTCGCGTATTGGAGTACCGCCATCACAAGCCCGGGCGCGGCAAAGCCACCATCCGCGTAACCATCCGCGATTTACGCAGCGGCGCCACCTTCGAGAAAACCTTCAATTCCGGCGAACGGGTGGAGGACATACGGGTGGAAGCCAACACGGTTGAGTATCTATATGCTGACGACGACTTCGTTACTTTCATGAATACGGAGACTTATGAGCAGCCGCAACTGAATCGCGCCATCTTCGGTGACGATCTCAAGTTCATCAAGGACAGCATGCCGATCAAGCTGCTCAGTTACGAGGGCGAGATTATCGATTACGAGTTGCCGAAGACGATGGAATACCAGGTGATCGAAGTGGAAGCGGCCGTGGCCGGCGACACCGCCAACAGTCCGACCAAGAAGATCAAGCTGGAAAGCGGCTTTGAGGTCAGCGCGCCGATGTTCATCAATGTCGGCGATGTGGTGAAGATCAACCTGGAAGAAGAAACCTACGTGACACGCGTCAGCAAGTGAGTCAGGGCGACAAGCCCGGCGCGATCACCCAAAACAGCAGGTAGATATCCAGCGCGAATAGACTCATCATGCCCAGCGGCGTCAGCCAGCGCAGCGCCTCCCATTGTGATAGCAGGCGAGTGCGCCCGAAGTCTAGACCGCAGGCCAGCAGGTAAGCGATGGGTATCAGCGCGGGAAAGAGGTAACGCCCCTGCCATTGCTGAAACTCGATGTTGTAGTAGATGAATTGCAGCGCGACCAGCAGCATCATGGCCAACAAGACGATGATCGCGTCTGCCGACATGCGCGAATGAGTTTCGTTTCGATTTTCAGAAGACGAG
Source organism: Anaerolineae bacterium (assembly GCA_022821805.1). Classification (GTDB taxonomy): domain Bacteria; phylum Chloroflexota; class Anaerolineae; order Aggregatilineales; family Phototrophicaceae; genus UBA6055. The sequence goes on along the minus strand of JAJECX010000011.1, from coordinate 118,954 downwards.
CGGCGCGCGGCGAGAATAACGCCAGCGAGTCCGGCAAGCTTTAACAGGGCAAAGCCGCGGTAAATCCAGCCGCCGAGGACGCCGTCCAAGGGCAGCGCCATCCAGCCGAATTGCCCCCAGAAACTATTAAATGTCGTACGCGTCAGCTGCGAGAGATATACGGCGAAGCCATGCTGCGCGATGTAGTCAGCGGTGCGCGGCTGGTCGGCGACGACGGCATCGTGGGCGGCCAAGCCGAGGAAGTCGGGAAAGCCGTACACGGCGAGATTGCGCAACCACCAGATGCCGCCAATGAGGACCGCGACCGCGAGGAAAATGGCGATCGATCGCAGGAATTCGCGGGCTCGTCCGCCTTGGCGCCGCCACTTGAGCCAAATCGCAAGCGGCGCGATCAGCGCCAGGAAGTATATGGTGATCTTGGTCAGCAGAGCCAAGCCGACGATCAGCCCCAGCTGCCATATCGGTACCTCTTCCAAATTCAGGTAGCGAATCAGCAACAGGAGCGCCAGGGCGACAACGAGCTCGGCCAAGGCGTCGTTATTGACCGACGCCATCATGCTCAAATGCTGCGGGGTAAAGGCGACCAGCGCCATGAGGCCCAGCGCGATTTGTGGCTGGTCGGGAGCGATGGAGCAACTGATGAAATAACTCAGGCAGACAACCGCAGCGCCAAGCGCCACTGAAAAAAGACGCAGGGCGGTCAAATCGCCATCGGTCAACTTGAAGACGACCGATGCCAGGAGATAGTAAAGCGGCGGATGATGATCTTCGTATTGAATGCTTTCAAGTCGGTCGAGATGCTCGGGCGCGAAACGCGAGGTCGTCAACTGCGATAGATAGGCGCTTTGCCAGTCGCCGATCTCGATTCGCGGGCAGCAGCCGACTTCCGCGACTTGCCGAATATAGTTGAAATGCGCCGGTTCGTCAGGGGCTTGCCAGGGCGGCGTGTATATCGCGTAGAGCGCGCCCGCAATCACATAACCGGTCAATATGAAGGCGAATAGCGTTTTCTCGAGGCTTCGCGCGGGCATGGACCTCTCGCAAGAATCGACAGCGCTTTACATCGGCAATAATGGCATAAGTTCACCAAACTGGCTGAACTGTCATCATTACAGTGTACACGGCGGCGGGAAAGTTTGATGAGGCGGCGGTAGCCTGTTTCAGCGCCGCCAGCGGGCGACGCTCAATTTATTCTGGGATATACTAATGCCATATCGGCCGCATCTGACGAGGCGACAATGACAGAAAGCGGGATGAAGGTCGTATCCATTGGCGGTGGCTTGGGCGCCGTGCAGATCATGCGAGGCATGCAGCGTCATACCGATGATTTGACCGGCATCATTGCCGTGACCGACACCGGTCGCAGCACCGGCATCGTCCGCGAATTCGCGCAGATTCCGGCGCCTGGCGATATCCGCAACGCCCTGGCGACGCTGGCGCAGGACGATGATTCGCTGCTGACTCGTGTGATGCAGCATCGGATTTCCGCGCCAGGCGACCCACAACTGGATGGCATGGCATTCGGCAATTTACTTGTTGCGGCGCTGACGCAGATGTCTGGCAGCTTTGTCTTGGCGATCGAGCAGATCAGCGACTTCCTCGATGTGCGGGCGAAGATCTATCCGGTGACGGAAGAGAACACGCATATCTGCGCCGAGCTAGTAGATGGCGCGATCGTGGAGCAGGAATTCAATGTGAGGCGATTGGACAAAGCGGCGATCAAACGCATCTTCGTGCAGAATCCGCAAGCGACCGCGTATCCGCCGGCGGTTGACGCGCTGCTGGACGCGGATCTGATCACGATCGGACCGGGCAGCCTGTTCACCACGGTAATCGCCTGCCTCGCCTTCAAGGATGTTTCTCAGGCGATTCGCGATTCCAAGGCGGTGAAGGTATATGTCTGCAATACGACGACGCAGCCGGGCCAGACTGACGATTACACCCTGTCCGACCATGTGCAGCAGGTGATTTCCTATTTGGGCATCGGCGTGCTGGACTTTGTGGTGCTCAATTCGTCGCAGCCGAGCGCGGAATTGATGGACCTATACGCGCGGGAAAAAGTAGATGTGCTGCTGCCGTCGTCGCATGAGTTTCACAATATCCTGACGATGAACGTCAGGCCCGTGCTCGCCGATGTCGCCGACACGAAATCGGGCAAGCGCGAAATGTGGCAGAAGCAGGACACGATCCGCCACAATCCAGAACTCATCGCCGAGACCTTAATGGACCTGATGGGGGAGCGGACGGCGGTCGCCCAAAGTTAGAAGGGCATATCGTCTGTCGATTTGACCGGCCCGTCGGGGAGTTGGGGCTTTGCACCCTCCAAATCCGAATCCAGCGCGTTGCCCTCCAGCACAGTGTCGATGCGGTCGAACCTGCGATCTAACTGCTTTGTTCGCGCGCCCGTTAGTTCACGGAACTTTCGCTCAAGCGTGGCGAAGTTTTTCTCCATACCATCCATGTGCTTGGTATATCTTTCCCATTCGGCTCTAATTTCCGCAAGAATTGTAAAGACTTCCCGAGACCTTCTTTCAAACGCAAGGCTCTGCGCCGCTTGGTGGATTACTGCCAAAACAGGATACAGATTCAGCGGTGAACAAAGGACAACTTTGCTTCTAAGCGCCGTGTCCATAATCGTGTGGTCCTGTTCATGTATAAATCGATAGACGGGTTCGTTTGGAATCAACAACAGTACGCAGTCAACCGTGTCCTCATTGATGTAGCTTTTGTTCGCTACATCATCGACCACTTTTCTGACGTTACGAAGGAAGGCTTTGGCGAATTCTGTTCGCTCCTGATTGCTGTCCGCGCCATGATAAGAGTCATAGTTGTCAAATGAATACTTGACATCCATATTGACGTACAAGCCGTTGGGCAGAATGATTGTAAAGTCTGGACGTTCGCCGGACGCAATAGTCATTTGTTTGAAGTAGTTTCTGCCTTCGACGAAGCCTAGCAGTTGGAGCAAGTCCTCAGCGATGCGTTCACCCCACTGTCCGCGCGCCCGGTTGTCAGCCAGCGCCCGGTGCAATTGCGAGGTTGTCTGCGTCAGATTCTTGAGTTGGTCATCAAGCGCGCCCAGTTTGCTCTCGCGCGCCTTCTCAAACTCGTCAATCAGCTTCTGCACATCTCCCAGTTTCTTGTCCATTTCGCCAAGACGCCGATTTATCTGCGTTTCCTTGTCGTCGAGCTTGGTAAAGTGTTCTTTCGTCTGCGAGGCCGCCTTGTCCGAAAGATGATTCAAATAACTCTGATTGGATTTCTCGAGCTGTTCGGTCGATTTGTCAAGCGCGTCAGTAACGTTCTTCTGGTTCTTTTCCAATTCGGTCGGCACGGCTTTTAGCGTGTCGGACATTTGCTGCAGCTTCGTGTCGATCAGATCTTTCTTTGATTCAAGCTCGCTGCCGTGGCGTTCGGTTTGGTCGGAAAACTTGTCATTCGCCAGATTCAGGAAGCGATCCTGATTCTTGTTAAGCGCTTCCGAAGACAAGCGGTCGAAAGTGTTTTTCATGTCGTCTGACAGCTGGTCAAACGTATTCCGAAAGTTTCGGCCGTAGAATCGATATGTCAGCATGGCGAAGACAAAGCCTCCGACCAAGCCTAGCGCCAAGCCCAGCGCGATGCTGTAGCCGTGCAGCCCATTCAATAGCGCAGTAAAATCACCCATCTGTCATCCACCCTCGTTTAGCCGCATTCAGCTTACTCTGATTTAATCGACTGTCAACATTGGCTTAATGGCGCCCGCTGGCTTGCCCTTTCGCGCGCTTAAGCCCGTGTTATAATGTGCGGCGTTGTCACGATAGCGAGCGCGAACAGGCTGGCATCGTCAATTGGCTAGACTGAGAAAGGGAATCGCTTGACTTCTCTGGTTCTAACGGTGCGGGAGACGCTGCGCTATCGCGGCGCGATCGGGCAGTGGAGTTGGGTCTTGCATCGGCTCACCGGCGTCGGCGTGGCGCTCTTCCTGGCGCTGCACGTGATCGACACTTCGTGGGCGGTGTTTTATCCCGCCCTATACGTGAAAGCCATCGCCGCTTATCAGTCGCCGCTTTTCACCATCGGCGAATTTGGCCTGGTCTTCGCCGTCGTTTACCACGCTTTCAACGGTATCCGCATCGCCATCTTCGATTACAAGCCGGAACTGTGGCGGCATCAAGCGCAGGCGGCGGTCGCGGTGCTGGTATTGACGCTGCTGGTTTTGGCGCCGGTCTTTCTGGGCATGGCTTCGCATGTGGTCGATTTTTATTTCACCGAGGCGGCTATCGCTGGCGAGAAGATGTTTGATGTGGTGGTCTTCTCCATCTTGGAGCAGCTTCCTTTCATCGCCGGTTTCGTCGCTGTGCTGGCGGCGGCGATTGTGCTGGCGGCGGTCTACAGCCTCATCCGCGGCGAAGGTGGACAGCGCGGAAAATACCCGGAAGCGAGCGGGATTGAACGCTTCTGGTGGTCATTCATGCGATTGAGCGGCATCTTGATCGTGCCGCTGGTCTTTGGCCATCTGGCGCTGATGCACGTGGTGCAGGGTGTCTTTGATATCACGGCGGCGCAAGAAGTGGCCGGCACCATGTCGAGCAACGGGACGATCGGCGCGGCGCCCAGCGCGGTCGAGTTCGTTTATCATCGTTGGAGTTATGCCGCTGGCGGCGTGTTCATTTGGCGCGTCTACGACCTGTTCCTGCTGGTTTTGGTTACGCTGCACGGCTTCAATGGGCTGCGCTACGTCTTGACCGATTATACGAGCTTCAATGATTTCGCGCGGCGGACATCGGTCGCGCTCTGCACGGTGATGGCGGCGGTATTGCTGGCGGTGGGGGCGGCTGCGCTCTTCGTGCCGCTGGAGAAGGACATCATCGACGAGGCGATGGCAGCCACCGCCGAGATTTACGAATTGCGCGGCGAAGAATTGCCAGCGGAGCTGGAAGCCTATCTGAGTGAAGACGTTTAGGATCGAACATCGTATCGTTCGTCTAGTGAGGGCTGAATGCAAATTCACAAGCATGACGCGATAATCATCGGCGCTGGCGGCGCGGGATTGATGGCGGCGCTTTACGCCAGCAAAGGCGGCGCTGATGTCGCGGTCGTCAGCAAGCTCTACCCGACCCGCAGCCATACCGGCACGGCGCAGGGAGGCATCGGCGCGGCGCTGGGCAATCTGGACGAGGACAAGCCGATCTACCACACCTACGACACGGTAAAGGGCGGTGATTACCTGACCGATCAGCATGCGGCGAAGATCCTGGCGGAAAATGCCGTGGAAGCGGTCATTGAGCTGGAGCACATGGGACTGCCCTTCGACCGCACCTCGGAAAAGCGCATCAGCCAGCGGCGCTTCGGCGGGCATACGCGCAATTTCGGCGAGGAGCTGGTGCGGCGCGCTTGCCATGCCGCTGATCGCACCGGGCATATGATTTTGCAGACGCTTTATCAACAGTGCATAAAGAACGATGTCAATTTTTTCGATGAGTTCCAAGTAGTGGATATGATCGTCGTCGACGGCGCGGTCGCCGGCGTTGTCGCCATTGAGCTAGGCACGGGCGAGTTTCACATCTTTCAGGGAAAGGCGAGCTTCTTTGCTTCTGGCGGTTGGGGGCGCTGCTGGTCGGTGACGAGCAACGCGCATTCGCTGACGGGGGACGGCGCCGCTATCGCGCTGCGTCGCGGTGTTCCGCTGCAAGATATGGAATTCTTCCAATTTCACCCCACCGGCATTTATCGGATGGGCATCCTGATCACTGAAGGCGTGCGCGGCGAGGGCGGCGTGTTGATCAACAGCGTTGGCGAGCGCTTCATGGAACGCTATGCGCCAAGCGCCAAAGATCTGGCCAGCCGCGATGTGGTCAGCCGCGCGATTTATCTGGAGACGCGCGCCGGACGCAGCATCAAGAACCGCGGCTATATGCATCTCGATGTGCGTCCGCAGACGGTCAATCGCTACTTCGCCGAAGAAGGGCGAGATCGAGCCGACTTCATCGACGATAGCACGGTGGAGCGCAAGCTGCCCGATATCCTCGATTTCTGCCGCACCTATTTGGGCGTTGATCCGGTGAAAGAGCCGATGCCGGTGCAGCCGACGGCGCATTACGCCATGGGCGGGATACCGACCAATATCGATGCCGAAGTGGTCATCGACGCCGCGGGCACGGTGATGCCGGGCGCATACGCAGCCGGTGAAACCGCTTGCGTCAGCGTGCATGGCGCCAATCGACTGGGCACCAATTCGCTGGTCGACCTGGTCGTCTTTGGGCGGCGCGGCGGGATGAAGATGGCGGAGTACGTCAAGGGCGCTGATTGGGCGGCGCTGCCGAATGACGCCGGGGCGGAAATTGAGGCCGAGTTTGAGCGGATTCGCAAGGGCGATGGCAAGTCGCGCCCGGGCGCGCTGCGCCAATTAATGCAGGCGACGATGATGGACAATGTCGGCGTCTTCCGCACTGAGGAGACCTTGCAGCAGGGCATCAGCGACCTGGCTGAACTGCGAGAGCGCTTCTATACGGATTTGCAGATCGATGATAAGTCGCGCGTATTCAATACCGATCTGATGGAGGCTTGGGAATTTGGCTGCTTGCTGGACCTGGCCGAGGTCACTGCGCGGACGGCGCTGGAGCGCAAAGAGAGCCGCGGCGCTCACAGCCGCGAAGATTTCAAGAAGCGAGACGACGAAAACTGGCTTGCGCATTCGCTGATCACCCAGCGAGGAGAGATGAGCGATCCATCGTATGAAGCGCACTTCGACAAAAAAGTCGATCTGTCGCTGTGGGAGGCGGAGATAGAGGAAGGCTTGCCGGAAGAGCAGCAGAAATTCAAGCCGATAGAGCGTGTCTATTAGAGCGTTGTAGGCGGGGAAGAGGCAATTGCGAGGGTGACATATCTGCCGCCGGCCGAAAGAACTTGGGATTGGCGAACAATGAGAGTAGACTTAATTATCGGACGTCCGGATCCAGATGCGCCGGGCGAGCGGAAGACAGCTTCATGTACAGCCTTTGCATAGGCGAACGTAGAGCAGATCATTATGATGGGTAGACGTGTCGCGAGAATCATCAGTTTGCAAGTTCGTTTCACAGGCTTGCTTCTTCGCTACTTCTACTTGCGGCTTCGCTATATTCAATTGCATATAGAGTATTATCTGCTCAAAGCAGCGGGAGCGACGCTTATAGAAGCGCTTAAAATAGAATGCTGGATTAAATCCATGACAAGAGAAGACCGCTTCATTTTTGCGACATGCATTGCAGTCTCAATCTATATCCTGGCGCTCATCACGCTAATTCGCATGTAGACTGGACGTGAACGAATGGACGTAACCTTCAGAATCAGACGACAGAATCCGGATGTGCCTGGCCAAGAAAGACCTTACTGGCAGGAGTTTTCGCTGGCCGATGTCGACCCGACCGATCGCGTGCTGGAGATGCTGCATCGCATCAAGTGGGAGCAGGACGGCTCGCTTTCGCTGCGGCGTTCCTGCGCGCATGGGGTCTGCGGCTCCGATGCCATGCGCATCAACGGCGTTAACCGGCTGGCGTGCAAGATTCTCGTCCGCGATGTCGGTGAAAAGATTCAGGTGGAGCCGATTTTGGGCTTGCCGGTGGTCAAGGACCTAATCGTCGACATGGAGCCATTCTTCGATCATTACAAGCAGGTCATGCCATTCTTCGTCAACAACGATCCACTGCCGGAAGACGGCCGCGAGCGGCTGCAAACGCAGGAAGACCGCGAAAAATTCGACGATACGACCAAGTGCATCCTTTGCGCTTGCTGCACGACTTCCTGCCCGAGCTTCTGGGCGAACGGACATTACGTGGGACCAGCCGCCATCGTGGGGGCGCATCGTTTCATATTTGATACGCGCGATCAGGCCGGTCAGGAGCGGCTGGACATCCTCAGCGAGCCGAACGGCGTATGGCGCTGCCGCACGATTTTCAACTGCACGCCAGCTTGCCCGCGCGACATTGAGGTGACCAAAGCGATCGGCGAAGTCAAATTGGCGATTAGAAAAGGGACAAATGTTGGCATTATCCAAACGAGTGCGATACACTAGGGATTGATGAACGCATTTTGTCCGAGTTTCGGTCGAAATGCCCGGAACAATAGCTTATTTAGATGGAGGTCGGTATGAAGCGTATAGAGAGAAGGTCCCCGTTCTGGTCGCGGCTTCTTGCCGTGCTGATCACCTTCGCCATCATCGCCGTTCTGGTGTTTGGCGGTGTCAAGAATGTGATGGGCGAGCTGTCCGAGGCGCATGAGGCTTTGGCTGCCAGTCAATACGCGCTTGGCAAGACGCAGGGCGAGTTGGTCGCCGCGCGCAGCAAGTTGGCTGAAACCGAGACCGAACTTGCCGGCGCTGTCGCTGCGGTTGACAGGATGGGGCGCAAATTGGAGGTTAGCCAGCAGCAGCTCGGGGCAGCCAACAGCAAGATCGTCATCTTGGATCACGCCAAGGATCAGTTGAAGCAGCGCTGGGGCTATACCTTGCAGGCGCTTGCGCAGCGCAACGAGCAACTCGTGGCGACCGACCGGGCATTGCAGGCGACGCAGCGTGAACTCGCGCGGTTGCGGAATCAGCCGCAATGGAGCGTGATCGTGACGACCGAGCGGCAGATGCAGAAGGGTTATCGCGAGCGCTTCGCCATGTCGCAGGCGCGCATGATGTTCGAAGGCGATGCCGGCTTCATGTATTACGAAGGCATGGCGGCACAGCATGAGGTCGAGCAGTACAAGTCATACGCCGAGCGGACGCAAGTGGTGTTGACGACCACTGCGCCGGGGCAGGATGTGCTTCGCTGCCTCGACGCCAACCTCGGTTGCGGGCAGGTGCTGGCTGTGGGCGTTCAGGCTGCGCAGATGGAAGCCTATTCCTATCAGTCGCAGTATGTCAGCGAAGAAATGCTCGTCGTTGACGGGCGGCGCGGGCGCCGTCCAGGCCGGCGTCGCTAGGCATATCGCTGCGGTTTACTAGCGGAGCCTAGTTTCCTTAGGCCAAACCCTAAATGGGGCGGAGTGCTGCTTCGCCCTGTTTGAGCTTATGCCCCTCACGGTGTAAACTGGCTCAGTTTGATGGTGGGCGATCCAATGGGTCGCCCCTATAATTTTGCCTAGTAGCGCAACTGTCATTCAGTCGCCAAGGTGTTGGGCGGCTTAAGGTGTGACGAGTGATTGCCAGCCAGGACAGCTTGTGAGCGGCGGCTTGTATCGGCTTGAGAAGCCGGGTCTTCCGCAACGCGCCGCCATCATCGGCGCTGGCACGATGGGTTTAGGCGTCGCTGAATGCTTCGCGCTCGCCGGATTGGAAGTGGTGATAGTCGATGAAACGCCGGGCGCGTCTCAGCAAGCGCTTGGACGGCTGAACCAGCGTGTGCGCGGTCATGTCGAAGCGGGCTTATTGCCGGAAGCAGCCATCGCAGCGGCGCATCGAGTGCGTGCGGCGGAGGACATTAAATCGGCAGTCGCTTCTTCCGATCTCGTATTCGAGGCGGCGCCCGAGCGCATCGAAATCAAGCGCGATGTTTTAGCGGCCTGCGACGCCCATGCGCCCGCAGCAGCGATCATCGCCACCAATACCTCGTCGCTGCCGATTGATGATCTTGCGGCCTTCGTCGAGCGCAAAGGGCGATTCCTCGGTATGCACTTTTTCAATCCGCCGGAGTGGACGCCCGCGGTCGAGGTCATCCCCTCGGTGCAGACTGACCCGGAGATAGTTGCGCGGGCGCGCGAGTTCCTGCTGGCGATTGGCAAGAAGCCCGCGACCGTCGCCAGCGGACCCGGTTTCGTCGCCAATCGGATTCAGTTCGCCTTATTCCGCGAGGCGCTCGCCTGCGTGGAAGACGGCTTGGCGACGCCGCAAGAAGTCGATGCAGTGGTGCGCAGCAGTTTCGGCTTTCGGCTGCCCTTTTACGGTCCCTTCCAAATCGCCGATATGGCCGGCTTGGATGTCTACGCCAGCATTATGGATGTGCTTTCGGAAGGCTTGGGCGCTGATTGGGAAGCGCCGGAAAGCCTGCGCGACATCGTGGCTGAAGGACGCCTTGGCACGAAGGCGCTGGCGGGTTTCTACGAATACAGCGAAGACGAGCGCGCCGCGCTGCTGATTGAGCGCGACCGGCGATACGCGGCGCTGTCGCGGCTGCTGGATGGGTTTCCCCAGTGAGCGGCCGGGAGGCGTCGGCATGAAGGAGATTCGGCTCGTGGCGGTGGTCGGCGCCGGCACGATGGGGCGGCAGATTGCGCTTCAGTGCGCGCGGCATGGTTTCTCGGTGGCGCTTTACGATGTCGTGGCGGAGGTTTTGCGAGACGCCGAAGGATGGCAGCGTCAGATCGTCGCCGGATGGATCGAGTCGGGCGATTTGGCCGTCTCGGATGAAGCCAGCGTCTTTGATCGCATTCAGTACGAATCGAATCTATCCGTCGCGCTGGCTGGTATCGACTTGGCGATTGAAGCGGCGCCCGAGCGGATCGCGCTCAAGCGGGAAGTCTTCGCGCAGATGGATCGTCTGCTGCCGGCTGAGGCCATCATCGCCAGCAACAGCTCCTCCATCCGCGTGAGCGCGCTGGAAGACGCGACTGAACGACCGGAGCGAGTCGCCAACTTGCATTTTTATCTGCCGGTCTGGGACAGCCCGATGGTGGAAATCGGCGGGGGCAGTTGCACCCGTCCGGATGTACTCGACGGGTTGACGGCATTCGCGCGGGCGATATCGATTCTGCCTTTGCGCGTGCGGAGAGAGAGCACCGGCTTTGTTTTCAATCGAGTCTGGCGAGCGGTGAAGAAAGAGGCGATGCGCGTTGCTGACAGTGGAGTGGCGAGCATCGAGGATATCGACCGCGCCTGGATGATCAAGTTCGGGCGCGAGAAGCCGCCGCCCTTCGCGCAAATGGATCGCATCGGTCTCGATGTCATTCGCGATATTGAGCTGCGCTACGCAGCCGAAAGCGGCGATGCGGAGGACCTTCCGCGTCCCATTCTGACTGAGCGGGTGGAGCGGGGCGATTTGGGCGTGAAGGCTGGGCGGGGCTTTTATCAATATCCCGATCCGGCCTGGGCGCGCGCAGACTTTCTCGATCCCGATGCCGATTCCGGCGGTGTCGAACCATCTTGACATGCGGAGTCGCCTGTCGTACAATCGCCCTTCATCAGGGGAAGCAAACCTTGAGGACGCTCTGCCGGCGTGGTACAATCTCGCGGTTGCGCCACCATAGCTCAATTGGCAGAGCACCTGTTTTGTAAACAGGTTGTTCTGGGTTCGAGTCCCAGTGGTGGCTTCGGCTTAACAGTCGAATCAGAGGGGTCGGTGCCCGAGTGGCTAAAGGGGGCGGACTGTAAATTCGCTGGCGAGAGCCTACACTGGTTCGAATCCAGTCCGGCCCACTTGAGACAAGAACCACTCGTCTCTTATAGGCGAGCGGTAGAGTGCCTCCGTAGCTCAGGGGTAGAGCGCTCCCTTGGTAAGGGCGAGGTCATGAGTTCAAATCTCATCGGAGGCTCATTTCCTGAGAAGTATCGGTAATTAGTTAGAGGGAAGACAATGGCGAAGAAGGGACAGCGCATCGTCGTCAAGCTGCGCAGCACCGAAAGCGGTCACATCTACATCACCGAGAAGAGCCGCCGCAATACACAGGGGCGTCTTGAGTTGCGCAAATTTGATCCGTACTTGCGCAAGCATGTGCTGTACCGAGAAACCAAGTAGATTTGCGCCGCGTAATGGTGTATAGTAGGCACGGGACGCGCGGATAGCATAGGGGTATAGCTCAGTTGGTAGAGCGACGGTCTCCAAAACCGTAGGTCGAGAGTTCGAGTCTTTCTGCCCCTGTATCGAGAGCCATAAGCACCGTCCTCCGCGGCGGTGTTTATCTATCAGGCGCGCCCGAAGATTGGCAGAGGAGCAATTGCGAAATGGCGGTAGAAGAGCAGAGACGGGCGGCGATCACGCAGAAAAAGGGCAAGGCGACGCCAGGCCGGCGCAGTCGCAAGGTCAAGACGACGGCAAAAGCCGAGCCACAGGGCAACGCCATCACGCGCCCGCTGTATATGACGGTCGACTATTTCAGCAATGTGCGTTCCGAGTTGAACAAGGTGGCTTGGCCCAGCCGGCATGATACTCGTCGCCTGACGATTCTCTGCATCAATGTGACGATTGCGTCGGCGATATTTCTGGGGATTCTGGCGGTGATCTGGTCGGAGTTCATGCGCATCGGTTTGAACCCGGGCATGGCTTGGATGCTGCTGGCGGTGATCGTGGCGATGGTCGGCGGCGCTTTCTTTATGATTCGGCGCGGGTCGATTTAAGGCTTGCCGCTGCGGCTTCTGTTAGTCTGGATGAAAAAACCCATGAGCGAACAATCGCAAGACACACAAACACTGACCGACTACGATCCGGAGCCGGTGGTCCTGGAAGATCCCTCAGATGACGAAGAGGGATTGAATATCGCGCTGGATGACGGGACCGAAGACGACCTCGAACGCAGTTGGTTCTTCATCCACTGCTATTCCGGCTACGAGAAAAAGGTCGAGCATGCCTTGCGTCAACGTATCGAAACGATGGGCATGCAAGACCAGATCTACGATGTGCTGATTCCGACGGAAGACGAAATCGAAGTCAAAGACGGCAAGCGCCGCACCGTGGAGAAGCGCGTCTTTCCCGGTTATGTCATGGTGCAGATGCGCTGGGACCAAGATGAGGGCGAGCTGGACAAGGACGCCTGGTATACGGTGCGCAATACGCCGGGCGTAGTCGGATTCGTCGGTGGCGACAGCCAGCCGACGCCGCTGCGGGTGGAAGAAGTAAAGCGCATCATGGACCGCATGGATTCCGAAGATACGGTGGTCAAAGTCGATTACAAGATCGGCGAGCGTGTGCGGATTGTCGGCGGACCCTTTAATGATTTTCCCGGCACGGTAGCCACCATCGATTCGGGTCGCGAAAAGGTGCGCGTCATGGTCGACTTTTTCGGGCGGGAAACCGCGGTCGTGCTCAGCTTTATGGAAGTGGAAAGAATGTAGAACGGGCGATCGCGTATCGTCGATGCGAAGTTTGAAGTCACAGTCCCGGCTTAAGTGGCCGGGATGCTTTTGAGAAGAGACGAGGATTCAGCATGGCAAAGAAAGTCAAAGCGATCGTCAAGTTGCAAATACCGGCGGGCAAAGCCAATCCGGCGCCGCCGATTGGACCGGCGCTGGCGCAGCACGGCATCAATCTGATGCAGTTTTGCAAAGAGTACAACGGCCGCACATCAAGCCGAATGGGTGAGATCGTGCCAGCCGAGATCACGATCTTCATGGATGGCTCCTTCAGATTCGCCCTCAAGAGCCCGCCGACGTCCTTCCTAATCAAGAGGGCGGCTGGCATTGAGAAAGCCGCTTCCAATCCGCTGACGGAAACGGTGGCGGTGCTGAATCGCAATCAAGTGCGAGAGATCGCCCAGGTCAAGATGGTCGATATGAACGCGATTGACATAGAAGGCGCGATGCGTCAAGTTGAGGGCACCGCCCGCCAAATGGGCATCAAGGTCGCTGACTAGCCAAGCCAACGATCGGTGGCAGATGTGGCAAGCCGTGGAACAGGTTGATTTGAGTTTGTGGGAGGGCGCAGACGCCCGTTGACCACTAGGAGAGTAAACAATGGGAAAGCGATATAAAGACGCGCTGAAGACCTTTGATCGGCAGCGGAACTATCCGATGGAAGAGGCGCTGAAGTTGGTGAAGGACAACGCCAAAGCGAAGTTCGATGAGACGATTGAGGTGCATTTTCGGCTGGGCATTGATCCGCGCCACAGCGATCAGCAGATCCGCACAACGGTTATGCTGCCACATGGCACCGGCAAGACAATTCGCATTCTGGCTTTTGTCGAAGAGGGACAGGAAGAGGCGACGCTGGCCGCCGGCGCCGATATCATCGGCAGCGACGAAGTGATCAACCAGATTCGCAATGACGGCTGGCTGGAATTTGACGCGACGATCGCCACGCCGCCGATGATGCGCAAGATTGGACCAATCGCCCGCATCCTGGGTCCGCGCGGCTTGATGCCGAACCCCAAAGCCGGCACCGTTGTGCCGCCCGATGATATCCCCCGCGTGATCGGCGAATTGAAAGCCGGGCGAGTTGAATTCCGCAATGACCGCACGGGAAACCTGCATATTCCAGTGGGCAAAGCGAGCTTCACGCAGGAACAGCTTGGCGAGAACCTGCAGACGCTGGTGGATGCGGTGCGGGCAGCCAAACCCGAATCGCAAAAGGGCGCTTACGTGCGCCGCATGGTGTTGACCTCGACGATGGGACCTGGCGTGCGCGTCGAGGCGGGGATCTAGCAGCTTTTCACCAGTCTGAACATGGTAGGGGCGGCCCATCGGGTCGCCCTTTTTTGATTTCAAGCGAGAATTGTAGGGGCGACCCATTGGGTCGCCCGTTTGCGCGATTCGAAAGGGCGACTCACAGAGTCGCCCCTACATTTTCTGCGCGTCGGCGGGATTTAGCGCTTGAGTCGCTCGAAATATTGCTTGCGGAACTTGGCGACCTTGGGCGCGATGACGTAGGCGCAATAGCCTGAACGCGGATTGTTGACGAAGTAGTCCTGGTGATAATCTTCGGCGACCCAAAATGCGCTAGCCGGCGTGACTTCGGTGACGATGCTGTCGCGATAGATCCCCTCCGCTTCAATCCGCGCGATCGTCTCTTCGGCGATGCGCTTTTGCTCTTCGCTGTGGTACCAGATTCCGGAACGATACTGGGGACCGACATCGTTTCCCTGGCGATTCATCGTAGTCGGATCGTGCGTGGCGAAGAAGATGTTGAGGACATCTTCAAGGCTGATCATTTCATTGTCGAAGGTGACGTTCACCACTTCGGCGTGCCCGGTGTTCTTGGCGCATACTTGCTCGTAGGTCGGGTTTTCGACATGGCCGCCCATATAGCCTGAAATAGCCGATTCGACGCCGACAAGCTGATTAAAGACGGCTTCCACACACCAAAAGCAGCCACCGCCCAATGTCGCGATTTCTATACTCATGATAGCTTTCCTTGCGTCCTAGATTTGTCTTCAGTGTCGCTCAATAAGATTGCGGAAGTCCTACGGCGGCATAAGTCTTTCATTAGAGCGCGATTTTCTCATCGGCGACCGTTCGGGTCAGGCGCGCCCATTCAGCTAGGGACAAGGTCTCGGCGCGGCGCTGCGGGTCAATCTCGGCGGCGCGCAGCAAGTCGCGGCTGATCGCAGATCTAATTTGCAATCCGCCGGAAAGCGAGTTTTTCAACTGCTTGCGCTTCATGCTGAAACCCGCTTTAACCACGCGGAAGAATAGCTCGCGCGATGGCACATTGACCGGCGGCGCCTCATGTGTATCGATGCGGACGATGGCGCTGTCGATGTTGGGGCGCGGCCAGAATACGGCGGGACCGAACTTGCCGACGATGCGCGGCGCGCCGTAAAACTGTGTGGCGATCGAGAGCAGGTTCATCGCGCCGGGCGCCCCAATTACGCGCTCCGCCACTTCGTATTGCATGGTCAATATCATGCGCCTGGGCGATCTTGCCGATTCTAGGAAACGCCAGAGGATCGCCGAACTGATGTAGTAGGGTACGTTCGCCACTACGATGTAATCTGAGGCGCCAACCAGGGCGGTGACGTTCGTCTTCAGGATGTCGTCGAATACGAGGTAGACGTTTGCGCGGTCATCAAAGCGCTCTTCCAGCAAGGGACGCAAGCGCTCGTCGACCTCGATACTGAAGACTTGCCGGGCGGCGCGAGCCAAAATATCGGTCAGGGCGCCGGCGCCGGCGCCAACTTCCACGACTGTATCACTCGGCGAGGGCTCGGCTGACGCCACGATCTTCTCCAGCGCGTTGGGGTCGTGCATGAAGTTTTGCCCCAGGCTTTTCTTGGGCAGGATTTGATAGCTGTCAAGCAATGCTTTGGGGCTGTGGGACATGGATTGCCTTCGCCTGGTGAAATTGCTGGGCGATTTCAGTTGACCATAGCGAGGCGGTTTTGAGTAGGGTAAGCGACGTATGCCGTTTGGATTGTCGCTAAAATGAGAAACGTAATTTCAAAATCGATAGAGGATGCCATGACAATTCTCGAGCCTGATTTCCTGCCGATCCTCATATTCGCGCTGCGTGTCACCAATAATGTGATCGGAACGCTGCGTCTGATTCTGGTATCGCGCGAGCAGCGCGTATGGAGCTTCGCTTTTGCTTCCTTGGAGTCGCTGCTCTTCGCCTACACGGCCGGGCATGTCATCACCGACCTGAACAATATACCCAATCTGGCCGCCTATGTCTTTGGCTTCGCGGTCGGCGGCATCGTCGGCATGCAGGTGGAAAATCGCTTTGTCAAATCGTACGAGAGCGTAACGGTTATCGCGACGCGCGAAATCTCACACAAGATGGCGCTGGCGCTGCGAGAGCGCGGGCATGGCGTCACCGAGATCATGGGCGAGGGCGCGCATGGCGAGGTGGAAGAACTTCGCATCATCGTTCATCGGCGCGATCTGCATCAAGTCTTGAAGATCATCCACGACATCAAGGAAGATGTGTTTGTGACGGTGGAACACTCGGAGTTTATTCGCGGCGGCTGGATTCGCGCGCATCGTCGATGAGGCTGCCTATTCCTCCGCCAGCGCCAACTCAACAAAATAGGTAGGGTATTCCAACAGGCGGTGAATCGGGCATTTGCCAGCGATATCGCGCAGTCGTCTTAGCTGCTTTTCGTCGAGGCTGCCGTGAAAGATCAGCGCCTCGCGCACTTCATGGACGAAGGCGTCGCTCCCTTCGTGGGCTGGATAGTCGCCGCCCTTGAAACGCTCATAATCAAGCTTGACTTCGACGCGCCGCAGGTCCCAGCCTTTGCGCTCGGCATAGAGGCGGCAGGTGATCGCCATGCAGGAGCCAAGCGCGCCCAGCATCATTTCGCCCGGCGTCGGCGCGGTATCGCTGCCGCCGGCCTCGGCCGGTTCGTCGACGTGCCATTGGTGGTGACGGACGTTAATAGTTGTTCGCGTACCGTAATCGAGAACGATGTCAACGGGCATGGCAAGCGCTCCTTTTCGTCGCTTGTGGATCGAAACTCAATCGCGCAACACAGCGAATATGTCGCTGATCGCCAATTCGAAGCCGGGCAAGATGTCGTCGCCGCTCAAGGTATCGCCCAAGCCGAGAGACTCGGTTTCAATCCGCGCGTCCGCATCCAATCGGGAGACTTCAACAACGCGCCGCACGGGCAGCACAAGCCAAAACAGGCGCGAGCCCTTGCGCATGTAGACCTCCGCTTTGCGTCTGGCCAACGCCAGCGAATCCCAGGGTTCAAACAGCTCAACCGCTATATCCGGCATTGCCGCTACCCATTCTTCTGGCGGAGAACCGGGGTCGCGCTCGTGGCTTAGAAACGCAACGTCTGTGCCGACAAGCGTGTCGTTCTCGCCATCTGGGTAGTATCCCGAGCCAATCGTGCAGAACCCGGCATCGGTTTGCATGACGTGGCGCGAAAGATGAACGGCGAAGTCGGCCGCCAAGACGCCCTGAGCGAAACCGTGTGGCGCGCGTGGAATCAGTTCGCCCTCAAGCAGTTCGAAATCCCAGAATTCATTGTCAGGATGATGAGTCCAATCCCGCACATCGTCGATTGTCAAAGGTCGGTTTCGCCAGTCCATCACCGCAGTACCGATCGCATCTCTCATCGATTGTATAGACCAAGGATTGGTCATATTATGAGACCTCGCCAAACTGGGGTGGGCGCATAGGCATCACTTGCCAGGCGGAAAGAGCTTGTTTACCGCCAATTCGAAGCCGGGCATACAATCATAGCCGCCAAGCAAATCGCCCTGGCGCTTAAACTCGGACTGGATCGCGCCATCTTCTCCCAGACGGCAGACTTCGATGCCTTGCCTCTCTGGCTGAACGAGCCAAACGATGGTCGTGCCATTTTCGAGGTAGGCTCGCGCCTTCTGCCGCAGCTTGCTCATCGTGTCGGATGGCGATTGTATTTCGACTGCCAAGTCTGGCATTTTGGGTACATAGCCTTCTGGTGGCGGGTCGGGCAACTGGTCGAAACGCTGAAAGGCGACATCAGGCAGCAGCGCGGTATAGCGGGTTTCGGGCGGGTGGAAGCCGCACTCAACTGTCACTTCACCTAGCCCATGCGATTCAGCGAATTCGTCCAAATAGCGACCGATTTTCACTGCTAAAAGCGCATGTATTCTACCTGGCACATCATCCTCATATAACTTTCCATCGATCAAATAAAGGTATCGATCTTCATAGGCGGGGTCGCTCTCCATCGCCCACAGATCCTCCACCGTGTATAGCTTTTCCTGGATGGCCATTTCGATTCAGCCTGTAGCTTCAGTCTTCGCCAATTATATCATACTTGCGCTTTTGGCAGCCAAGCGGGGGGCGCGCTGGAGTAGGTCAGAGCCCGTAGCCGCTCGGCGGAATCGCCAGCAGGAACATGATGGACAGTCCCGCGATCAGCAGCGGAAGAAGGATGACAATGGCGATCAGCCGGCTTTCGGTTTTGAGGTGCATATAAAACCAGATGACGAGGCTAGACTTGATGATGGCGATGCCCAGCAGCAGAATCGCCTTGATCGCTTGCAATGTCGTCGCGGCGTCGGGCGCGTCGTGGATGGCGCCATTGAGGACTTCGGCGCTTACTACCTCGATCACAGTCAGCACAGCCAAGGCGCCGAAGACGACCGTATAGACGCCGCCTTCCACCGTAATTTCGCGTCCCAGCAGCCGCACGGTATTGCTGTGGTGTTCACCCTCGTGATGCATCGCTTCAGCCATTGCGCGCGCTCCTATACCAGGTAGATCAGGGTGAACAGCATGATCCAGACGACATCGACGAAGTGCCAGTAGAGGCCGAACATTTCGATGCCGATGGGATTGTTATCGTAGCGTCCCTTTGCGCCGCGCCGCATCACTTCAAGCGCCCAGAGCACGCCGACGAAGACATGGGCGCCATGGAAGAAGGTGGGCGCGTAGAAGCGCATACCGAAGGTGCTCCATTCGGAAGCGGTGTCGAAGCCAAGCACAATGCCGAGATGCGCCAGCTCGCTGTATTCGATGTATTGCCCGCCGAGGAAGACGATGCCGCCCAGCGCGGTCAAGCCGATCCAGCGCAGCATGCCAGCGCGATTGCCCCCTTGCATGGCGCGCAAGCCCATCACCATAAAGAAGCTGCTCGCCAAGAGGACGAAGGTGTTGGCGGTGACCAGCCCGACGCCGAGCTCTTCATGCGCTTGCGCCACAATGTCTTTTTCGTTGATGCGAAAGATGATGTAGCCGACGATCATGATCGAGAAGATGACGATTTCTGACGCCAGGTATAACCAGACGCCGAGCTTCATATTGTTGTTGTGCTCTTCTTCGCTCATATGCCCGTGGTCGTCGTGGGCAGCTGCGGGAAGGTGGCTGGCTGTCAGTTCTGCCATGCTTTGTCTCTCAGTCTATTTCTGATAGCCGATGGCGCGCGGGATGGCGCGGATGACGTTGACGACGCCGCCGGCGATTTTACCCACTTCGCGGATCGGCAGGAGTTGCGTCCGTTGGCGATCGGTCGGCTCGAATTCTTTTACCTCGCGCACGCCTCGGTGCGCCAGATAGAAGAATATGGCGATCCCGCCAGCAGCCAGCGCCAGCGAAACGAAGATGATTAAAATGAAACCGAGCAATACGGTGAATTGGCTGGCGCCTTCGATAGTCTGGTTGGTGAAATCATCTGGCGGCAAGACGAGCCCGAGGATGTCTTGAATGGGAATTACGAAATCGCCGAAGCCATTGGCGAAGAAATCGGCATTTGGCTCGGTCGTAATCTGCAAGCCCAATCCGTGCGGCAGCAGCGCGAAGGTGAAGAGCGCGACGGTGGTGATGACGGCGATGGTCAGCACCAGGAAGAGCTGCCCGGCGTAGAAAGTCATCGTCTGCCAGAGGCAAGAGATGGTCATCAGAAGCGCGCCGAGTGTGGCCGGGATGCCGGCGACAACCATAAGCAGAATGCGCCAGGCGATGACACCGATGGCGAGCCAGATCAAGAACCAAATGACATTTACGATCCAGTTGACCAGGAAGAAGCTGAAATTTAAATAAGGGAAAGCCGAAGGTTTGGGTGAATCGTTGATGATGATCCAGGTCAAATCCCAGAGCCACTTGCCGGCGCGAAAGACCAGACCCGATGCGCGCAGGGCGAACTCCTTCTCCGGCGCTTCCTCTTCGTGCTCGTCGGCGTGATCTCCATGCTCGCTCATCTTGGGATCAAAAGCGCCGACGCCCCACATGAAGGTCGCCATCGAGACAAAAGCGGCCAGCACCATGCCGACTTGGGCGCCCTCGCTGGAATCAGCGTTCATCCAGACCGGATCCATATTCTGCAAGACGCGCACGGCGTAGACGAATGCCAGCGACGCGATAAAGCCTGCTATTAGCGCCGGTATCGCCCTTGAGAGGCCCGGTTTATCCATGAAGCGCAACTCCCTTACCTGGTGTTTGAGGCGAGCATATCGCCGCTCGCCCGCCCAAATCGTTCAATTCGACGCGCTCAGCGGATCCAGTACAAAACAATATAAAAGAGAATCCAAGCCAAGGTGACAAAGTACCACAGCTTGGCTGTGCCTTCTACCGCCCAGGATTCATGCTCGTCGCCGCTGTAGCTGCCGGCGGCGCCCCGGCGAATCACATGCGCCATGAATGCCAGAATTGCCAAGGCATGGACGAAGTGAAAGCCAGTCATCAAGCGCATAGTGATGCCGTACTGCGTCGCCAGCGCCGCATTGCTTACCGATACGAATTCGTAAATGATGGCAGCCAAGAAAGCGAAACCGAATACCATCGCGCCCCGCCAATCCAAGAGAAATCCGCCGATGCGGCCTTGGCGCAATGCCTGCAATCCGCGCTTGACCAAAAGCGAACTCAGCAGCAAAGCCACGGTGGCCGCCGACGGCAGCAGCGGATCAAATGGCGCGACGCCGGCCGGCGGCCAATCGGAATAACTGAAGCGAAGCTGCCAATTGACGATAATCATCGCCAGGAAGACCATAATCCAACTGATCTGAAAGATGGTCATGCCAAGGCGGTTGTTCTTCAAGCGCAAGTCGGCTTCGCTCGGTCGGCCGAGTTTCGTTTTGCGCTGTCGTTCAACGTAACTGGTCATGGCTGATACGCCGCATATTCTCCCGATGAAACTCCGGTCCTCTTCAGTGTTCGCCGGCGCGGTTTGACCGGACGCCGAATGCCTCATCAACGACTTCGAGATAGGCGGCGGACGCTTCTGTGCCGTAGCCGTAGGGGTCTTCAAAGGGAATCGGATCATCGTCGAAGTTCATCGGCGGCGGCGGCGAAGTCGTCTGCCATTCCAGCGTCAGCGCGCGCCAGGGATTGGCGCCGGCTATGGGACCGTGATAGTAGGACTTGATGACGTTGTAAATCACGATAAAGGTTGAGAAACCGAGCACAAAGGCGGATAAGCTGATTAACTGATTCCAGGGTTGGAATGCTTCGACATAAACGGCGACGCGGCGCGGCATGCCCAGCATGCCAACCACGTGCATCGGGAAGAAGGTGAACAAGAAGCCGAAATAGGTGAAGACGAAGTGGATTCTTCCAAGGCGCTCGTTCATCATGCGCCCGGTTACTTTGGGGAACCAGTGATACAGCGCGGCGTAGACAGCAAAGACGCTGCCGCCGAAGAGCACAAAGTGAAAGTGGCTGACGACGAAATAGGTGTCGTGCACATGAATATCAAAGGGCAGAGCCGCCAGCATCACTCCGCTGATGCCGCCGATGACAAATAGCGACAAGAAGCCGAGCGCGAAAAGCATGGCGCTGGTGAAGCGGATTTTGCCGCCCCATATCGTGCCCAGCCAACTGAACATTTTGATGCCGGTCGGCACCGCGATGATCATGGTCGTGATCATGAAGGGGATGCGAAGTTCGGGCTGCAGACTGGTGAACATGTGATGCGCCCAAACGGTGAAGCCGACAAAGGCGATGCCCATACTTGACAAGCCGACCATGCGATAACCGAAGACTGGCTTGCGACTGTGGACGGAGAGCACTTCGCTGAGCACGCCCATGCCCGGCAGCACCATGATATAGACGGCTGGGTGGCTGTAGAACCAGAAGATGTTCTGCCAGAGCAGCACATCGCCCCCGCCGGCGGCGTCGAAGAAGGTCGTGCCGGCGACGCGATCAAGCAGCAGCAGGGTTAGCGCGCCAGCCAAGAAGGGCGTCGCCATGACGGCGATAATGCTGGTCGCCAGAACCGCCCAGCAAAGCAAAGGCATGCGCCAAATGGTCATCTCGGGCGGGCGCATGTTGAAGATGGTAACGATGAAGTTGATCGATCCCATGATGGACGAAATGCCGAGCAGGTGCGCGCCCAGCGCCCACAGGGTCTGCCCGTCGCCGCTGAACAGCGTGGACAGCGGCGGATAGGAGGTCCAGCCGGCTTCGGCCGGGCTGACGAAGTAACCGAGCAGCACAACGACGGCAGCCGGCGGAATCAGCCAGAAGGCGAAAGCGTTCAGCCAAGGGAAAGCCATGTCTTTTGCGCCAAGCTGCAGCGGTACGACGAAATTGCCGAAAGCCGCCCACATCGGAATGATGAAGAGGAAGATCATGATGGTGCCGTGAATGGTGAAGAGGCTGTTGTAAGCGGCGCCCGAAACCATCAGGTCCAGCTCGGGCGTCCACAACTCCAGGCGAATGCCCATCGCCATCGCGCCGCCGATGATGAAGAACAAGAAGGCGCTGACGCCGTATTGCACGCCGATGATCTTGTGGTCGACGCTCCAGCGCAGATAATCGCTTAAGGCGGGACGCCGAACCGCTTCCGCTTCCTGTTGTTCCGCTTGTCCCCCCAAGGGGACGGCGATAGTTGCCATAATTGCGCCTCTTCACTCCAGTCGCTGCGTTATTGCTTGACGAGCGCCAACCTCGTAAATGACACTACTCCTGCCAGCCTAGCCGGAGGCGCCGCTCTCGTCGTCGCTCGCGGCATCCGCCTCGAGCATTGCCTCGTCCTCGTCGTCCTCCATGCCAAAGGTGATATCGACCTCGTAGCCGAAAACGGTCTGGATGGCGTCGGGGATGGCGGCGCTGGCGTTTTCCATATCACAGTCGGATTGCTCACCCTGCGTGCAGAGGTAGGCCACGATCGAATAGAGTTGCTCGGGCGACATGACATTGGTGGCTTCCATGACATCGGGACCAAATGCCGCCATCTGTTGATCGTAGCCGGGGACGCGGAAGGCGCCCGAATTCCAGATTGATGTGGCGATGTATTCTTCCGCCGTCTGCCCGGGAACGCGCTCGCCGGCGCGGTCCGCGACGCCATTCAGCGACGGGCCCGTCGTCGAGGTCCAACCGAGGCTGTCCAGGATGTGGCAACTGTTGCAGATATAATTCTGGATCTCAATTTCGCCGCGCAATACCGGATCGGCCGGCGGATTCAGAATGGCATAAATTGCTGGTTCGTAGAATTGATCGAGGAATTGGCTTTCGTCTTCATAGACGATGACCGTGCCTTGCATCCGCCCGTGTCCATCGCCGCAGAGTTCGGCGCAGACGATCGGGTAGCGAGCGGGGTAGCTGCGGTCTTCAACGCGTATAGGCGTGAAGCGCAGTTGGGTCGGGCGCCCGCCCCGCCGCGGATCACCGGGCAGCAAATCCTGCTTGACGCGCATCGCTGGCACCCAATAAGAATGGATGACATCTTGCGTCTGCAGAGTCAAGTCGACATTCTGACCGATATACGTGTGCAATTCGGGCCCGCTGTTGATGACGATCTGATTGCCGTCGGGGTCAAAGCGTTCGGTGACGTATTGATGGGTCCAGGCGTAACGCGCGCCGGTCACGTTGATGGAAATGCTCTGCCCCTCGACCATGTTGATGGCGGCTTTTGGCTCGGTGTTTTGGGTCCAGATATTGAAACTCACGACCGCCAGGAAGACGACGACCAGCGCCGGAATAATCGTCCAAACGATCTCGAGCAGCGGGTTTCCGTGATAGGTCGGTCCATCGCCCTCATCGCCGGGGCGCGCGCGGAAAGCGATGACCGAAATCAGCAGCATGCCTTGTATCAAGAAGAAGACGACGCCGCCAATGATCATCAGGATGTAAAAGAGTTCATCGACGCTCTTGGATTCCGCTGAGGCTTGCTCGGGCAGCACAACTGGCACGAATGTCGTGAACCAATTGATGCCGATCACGCTAACGAGCAAGAAGACCGCCGCCACGACAACGGCTGCCGGGCTTATCGATGGAGTGTTGGAACCTCTGTTTTCCATACCGGACTTCCACCTGGTTATCACAGCGGCGCGCACGCGCCTTTTGCTGCGGCGCCGACGCAAACAACGGCGCCTCTACAAGCAGTAACCGAGGCGCATTTTACGCTGGACGGTACCGCTTGTACATTTTGTCACAATTCTAACGAAAAGCCGATTGGTTTACAAGCATAGGGTTGCTGCGTTCAACGAAGATTTAGCTGTAAGCGGCGCGACCGTGTCGCAAGTTCGCAGGATAGGGTAAGATTCGATTCTGGCGCTAGCGGATAGATGATTTCTTGATGAAGACCAAAACGGGCGAAAGAGTTCTTCCTTGGCAACTGTTTACGGCGATCAACTTCTTGTTGCTGGCCGCGGCTGTTGGCTTTAGCTTCGTGGCTTTAATCTACTCGCTGGAGATCGCGCTGACACTTGCTGCCCCATTGATAGTTCAGTCAATGGGCGACACGGTGCAGGCAAAGTACACGCTGGTGACTTTGCGCAACGTATGGATGCTAGTTGGAGGCATCATTTTGCTCGTTGTCATCATCTACTGCATCAATATCTTCTTCAAACACTGGCGCGAAATGCGCGTGCAGCGGGTATTCCTGGTCGCGCTGGCGGTTGAGGCGCTGATCATACTTTCCGCCCAGCTTCTAGCCGCCACCTGATTCAGCGCGCGCCGAAATAATAGTATTCGAGGATTTCGCGCGTTAGCGGAGTGGCGACGGCCGAACCCTCGCCGGCATTCTCCACCATGGTGACGATCGCAATCCGTGGCGCCTTTGCCGGCGCGTAGGCGATGAACCAACTATGCGGCGGGGTATCCTCGCCCGGCACTTGGGCGGTGCCCGTCTTGCCGCAGACCCCAACATCCAGCAGGGGCGAACCATAAAATTGGTGAGAAGCTGTGCCGGCGTACGAACTCACTACGTCACACATGCCGCGGCGAATGATAGCGAGGTTGGCCGGGTCGAGTTGAGCGTCGACCATCACCTCGCGCTCGGCGACGGTGGCGCGCTGATCGAGGATGCCTCGTTCGCGCACCAAATGCGGGCGCAATAGATAGCCGCCATTGGCGATGGCGGCGTATAGACGCAGCATCTGCAGGGGCGAGGCTTGCACTTCGCCTTGGCCGATGGACAGGTTGACAGCGTGCGAATATGACCAGGGCAAGCCGGTAAGCCTGGTGATGTTGTCCGGCGTAGGGAGATTGCCTGCGACTTCCGGGATCGCGTTTAGGCCGGTGAGTTGACCCAAGCCGAGGAGCCGCCCAAACGAAGGGAGCAGCCAGGGGTCGCGGGCGTTCAAGTTGAAGCCGGCCTGATAGAAAAACGGATTGCAGCTATTGGCGATCCCGGTCTGCACCGACATGATGCCGTGGCCGCCACGCAGCCAGTCGTAGCGGACATCGGCGCCGTAAGCCCAACTGCCAGTGCAGTTGTAGCGCGTGGTCTCATCATAGACGCCACTTTCCAGCGCGGCGACGGCGGTGAGACCTTTCATGACTGAGCCAGTCGGATAAATGCCTTGCGTCGTGCGATTGAGCAGGGGCTTGCGCTCGTCTTCGACGATCGCTTCGAGCCCCTTTAATGCCTCGTCCGCGCCTATCGATGGAAAGGGATTGAGCGCGTTGCCGTCGTAAGCGGGATAGCTGTACATCGCCAGGATTTCCCCGTTATTGACGTCCATTACGACGACGGCGGCGCCTTTGCTATCCTCGGACCAAGGGTTGCCTTCGTAGGCTTTCTGCAGCAATCGCGCGACCTCTGCCTGCAGGCCCGCGTCAATCGTCAGCCACAGGCTTTCGGGGATCTGCGAGCGGACCTCGCTGAGCACGCGCAGGCGGCGTCCATCAGGCGCGACCAAGGACAGTCGCCCGCCGGGGCGCCCGCCCAGCGTGTCGTTCATGCTCGCCTCCACACCGCCTTTTCCGATGATGGCGCCGGCTGTAAATCCGATCGCTTCCAGTTCCGCGACTTGCGCGGCGTCCGGGTAGCCGACGTAACCGATCACATGGGGCAGGAGTGCGCCGTTTACGTAGCGGCGCGTGGGCTGCTGCCGGAAATCGGCGCGGCAGTAGGCTTTCATCAGATCGTTGTTCGATACGAAGACATCCGGTTCAATGAGGCCAGCGTCCACGATCCAGTCCGCCCGGGAGCGCACGTTGAAGAGGTCGGCAATCTCTTCCAGCGGTTTATCGAGCGACTCGGCCAGGATTTTGAAGCAGACATCGCGGTCAGGAATGCGAGCATTGTCGGCCAAAACGCGGACCATGCGCCCGTTTTGGTCGGCCAGTGTTTCACCATTCCGATCGTAGATATTGGCGCGGCTGGGAATCTGCGATTCAAAAACGAGGCGCGCGCCCTCTCCCAATTCGGCGAAGATATCGCCAGGCGACCAGGCGATGCGCCATCCGCCCACTTGCGGATCGATTACCAGATGGAGCAGGCGTTTTTCGTCGGTGAAGCGGCCGAGGATGCGCGTATCAAAGGTCACATCGTATTGGAGCGCCAGCACGCTTTCGTCGCCGGTGAGGTTTACCGGCTTGTATTCCAGGCGCGTCAGCGTCAGTTTGTCGCGCGCGATTTGATAAATGGCGCGGAACTCGTCAAGCGGCGTCAGTTCGCGATTGCGGAAAGTGAGCCAGCTATGCATCTCGTCGAGGTCGCCGCGCTGCCAGGCATCAAGGAATAGCCGCGCCACCTGGTTGGCCGATTCGAGATCGGCGTCGGAGGTCGGTTCAGCGGCTTGGGTGGGGAGGGGAAGAGCGGATTGCTCCGGTCCCCCGCCGCAGCCTGCGAGCAATATGACTGCGATGAAATGAATCAAAACTCGGAGGCGCACAGCGACCTATTCGACAGGGGTTTGGCACGACCATTCATTATAGTGGAATCGAGAGATTCGACGTTATGCGACGGAAGGAATCTGATGGGAACGCCGGCAACTGCGCAAATTCTTACAGGCTCGCTGCCAGTTTAT
Organism: Anaerolineae bacterium; assembly: GCA_022821805.1. Lineage (GTDB taxonomy): Bacteria > Chloroflexota > Anaerolineae > Aggregatilineales > Phototrophicaceae > UBA6055. The sequence goes on along the minus strand of JAJECX010000011.1, from coordinate 91,731 downwards.
GCTGACGGTTGTTATCGGGATGAGTTTCCAGACGGTTGCGGTCATAAGCCGCGCGCTGCCAGCATCCTGCCGTTGCCTGACTTGTCCTTTGGAATTGCGACGCGAGATCATAGGCTATAGCTGGCGTCGTGCTGCAATATGGCGGGCGAAGCAATGAAGATAATGTTTACGCCTAAGAAAACGTGACGGGGAGGCGGCCGATTCGCGGCTGCCAAGCGAGGGACAACCTGGCGCAAATCCAGCGCAGCGCCGTCTTATGGATTGGGTCCATGCCAGTTATCCAGCCGAAAGGCGACGCGCTCCGCCTGTCCATCACCGACGAATTCGGCCAAGTTCTGATTGCCCTGCCCTTCGAAGCGCGCGGACAGATTGAAGCGATCGGGATTGACCCACATGTCAAAGGTGAAACCGTAACGCATCGCGCCGAAGTAGCCTATGCCCGGTTGCATAACGGTCGCGTTGCAATCCCCACCTTCGATTGGACAGCCGGCCAATTCGTCATGAGCGCCGAAAAGGATTCGCGCGGCGCTCACGCGCTGACCGGTATCGGCGTCCATGTAATAGAAGTCGAAGCCGACATCGTGGACTTGCCAGTATTGGGTATCGGGATTGAAGACCTCCAGCACGGTATGCTGCGAAAGCCAGCCGGGAGAAGACATGTACAGGAAAACCAGTCTGCTTTCGATCCCGAGCTCTTGAAGAATCGTCAGCATTGCGGTCGAACGGCCATCGCACTGAATCTGCGGCATTTCCGCGGTTAAACCTTGCGCATGGTCATACATGATGTCGACGGCATCGCTGAAGTCGGGGGCGTAGTCCAACTGCTCATTCGTCTGGCTGTTCTGATTGATAAACAGATGCACGGCGTCGATTAACTCGGTGGCGCTCAGGTCAAGGTTGTCGAATAGTTTGGCGGTCGCTGACATGTCGCTGTATGAAGTCGCGGGCGCGCGTTCTCGCCGCAGGCGCTGCAAGACGGCAAGCTCGCTCCACTCGCTGCCCGGGCTTTTGTAGGCGCCCTCGGCGTCAACATTGACAACCGCGACCTGCCAGTAGTATTTGCCGTAGTCCACGCTGAAGCTGTCTATGATCTGCGAAACCTGGACGGCCGAATCGACGGTCCATAATTCGGTCCAGGGACGGTCTTCCGCTCGGATGCGCAGGGCGAAGAACTGATCTTCGGCCAAGGCTGGTTTCCATGACCAGGCCAACTCAAGATCTGATTGGACGAATTCGCTGCCCGAGGCGGGCGCGATTGGCAGCGGAGCAGCCTGGACGGTATTCGCTTCAAAGGAAAAGGCGGCGAGGATATCGTCGGGCGCTTGCAAAAAGGCGCCGAGGAAATATCCGCCGCCAACCGCCGCAGCCAACAACAAGATGGCAGGCAGTATCAGGCGCAATCTCATGCGCCACCCCGTTGTTCTTTGCGCCGCTTTCGCAGCTTGTACCAGCTTACCGGCGCGCCGATTGCCTGATCGTCGCCGCGCTGTTCCCACAGCAGATTGAGCTGCGCGCCAAATACATCCGCCACTTGCCGCGGCGCCCAGCCGACTGAGGACTCGGGACGCGGATGGCTGGCGTAAAGCATGAAGATGCCTCCTGGCGCGAGCCGCCCGGCGATGGCGAAAGCATACTCAGTCATCGCGTCGCCGCCGAGCGTATGTCCACAGCCAATGTCGATAATGAGATTGTAATTGCGCCGCAATTCGGGCAGCTCGTCCAAGCCCGTCACATCGTGGCGGAATAGCCTATGCGATTCCGGGGGGAAATCGCTGAGCTTCGCTCGCGCAATGTCGATCGCCCGCGGCACAAAGTCGACCCCGTCGGCGCGCCAACCGTGACGCAGCAGGTCGCCGATCACGGTACCGGTCCCGCAGCCGAGGTCCAGCGCGCATCCCGCCGGCAGCGCCGCCAGCAGCTCTAAAATTTCCGGCGGCGTAATGCCACTGTCCCAGGGCATGTCGCCGCTGGCGTAACGTTCGCTGAAGGTTGCGTATCGGTCTTCGGTCATGGTGTATATAGGCGGCGGGCGACCTGATAGGTCGCCCCTACAATTGCATTCAGTGGCGGGAGGCGTGTCACGTTATCGGCGCCATGTGGATGACGGTGACGCCGGCGCCGCCTTCTTGCTGCTGACCCTGCGTCACCTTGCTCACAAGCAAATGCTCGCTGAGGTAGCCGCGCACCGCCTGGCGCAATCGTCCGGTGCCCTTGCCATGGATGATCCGGCCGAAGGGCAGACCGGCATTATAGGCGGCGTTAATGTAGCGGTCGAGAATTTCAATGGCTTCATCAACGCGCTTGCCGCGGATATCCAGTTCCATGCCCGGCGATTCGGATTTGGGCAGCTGCGCTTCGGCGGGCTCATATTTGCGCACGTGGCCTCGCTCGGCCGCCCGTTTCTCACTGCGCGTCCGCTTGCGCATATCGGCGAAACTTGCCCGCACACGCAAGGCGCCGACCTGCACCTGCGCCCCTTTGTCATCCAGTTCGGCGATGATCCCCTCCGCATTAAGCGTGTCCAGGAATACGGTATCGCCGACGCGCGGAATCCAGTCGATATCTTCGAGCTGCTGGATTTCGTTCGCGTCATCGAGCGGCGCCTTGGTCCAGTTGGCCATTTTGTCGGCGGCCGCTTTCAAGGCATTGAGAGTCTCGGCTGGCATGCCGGCCGCGCGCAACTCATTTCGCATCTTGCGCAACTGCTTGTTGAAGTCGGCCAGATCATCTTCGGCGTGTCGGCGCGCGGCGCGAATCACATCGCGGCGTTCGTCCTCGATATTGTCCAGGCGCGCTTGCAGCTCGTCTCGCTGCCCGGCCAACTGCCGACGCAGCTGATCCGATTCTTCGTGCTGCAGGCGGATTTCGGCGTGCGTGCGCTGTATCTCGTCGAGCAAGTCATCGGCTGCCAAATCTTCGGTGGCGACCATGCCGCGAGCGTCAGCGATGATGGACGAGTCCAGACCGAGGCGCTCGGCGATCGCCAGGGCATTGGAGCGACCCGGCAAACCCACGATCAAGCGATAGGTCGGCTGCAGCGTTTCCAGGTCGAATTCGACGCTGGCGTTGCGCACGCCGGCCGTCTCGACGCCATAGACTTTCAACTCGGGATGGTGCGTTGTGACCAGGGTGGTGACGCCGCTATTCTTGAGGCAATTGAGCAGGGCGCGCGCCAAAGCCGAGCCTTCGGTCGGGTCAGTGCCAGCGCCGACTTCGTCCAGGATCACCAGCGAGCGATGATCGGCATGTTGCAGGATGTCGATGATATTGGTCATATGGGAGGAAAAGGTGGACAGCGACTGCTCAATGCTCTGCTCGTCGCCGATATCTGCGAAGAGGCCTTGAAAGACCGAAAGTTCCGCCTCATCGGCGGGGACGTGCAAGCCGCATTGCGCCATCAGGGCGATCAAGCCGACGGTTTTCAACGCGACCGTCTTGCCGCCGGTGTTGGGTCCGGTGACCACCAGCACCCAACTGTCGTCATCAAAACTGATGTCCAGCGGCACGATATGACCCTTCAAGAGCGGATGCCGCGCTCCTTTTAGCTGGATGCTTGTGCCGGGGCGGGCGAGCGCGCCCGGACGCGGCTGGATTCCGCGCATCGTCGGCTGGACGCAGCCGTGGTCGATGGCGTAGCGCGCCTTGGCGAAGGTCAGGTCGAGGTAACCCAGCAGCTGCACTGTGCGGACGATACGCTCGCTTTCGCCGGCAACCGCTTCCGTCATGTCGGCAAGGATGCGGCGGATCTCCTTCTCTTCGTCTACCTGGAGCTCGCGCCATTTATTGTTGAGCTCGACCGTTTCCAGCGGCTCAATGAAGATGGTGGCGCCGGAGGCTGATGAATCGTGCAGGATGCCTTTGATTTTGCCTTTGTGCTCGGCTTTCAGCGGGATGACGTAACGCCCGTGCCGCATGGTGATAATGGCTTCTTGCAGCTTGGTCTGATTCGCCTTGTTCGCGACGATGCGCTGCAACTTGCTCTGCAAGCGGTCGAAAGCCACTTTCAGGTCGCGCCGGATGATCGCCAGGCGCGCGCTGGCGGTGTCTTTGATTTCCGCATTGTCATCAACCGTCTTTTCGATGACGTTTTGCAGGTCAAGGCATTCTTCAATTTCGGAGGCCAGCTCCGCGAGCAGCGGAAAGGTCGCGCCCATCCGCCCGAGTGTGCGCTTTAGCGTTGAGCCGCGCCGCAGTGTATAGCGGATATCGAGCAGCGTGCTCGGCTCAATGACGACGCCGCGCAGCGCCTTGATGACCGGTTCGCGGACATCGCGCGCGCCGCGCACGGTGACATTGGATCGCTCTTCCAGCAGGGCGACCGCTTCCGCCGTTTCCCGCTGCCAAAGCCGCGCTTCTTCCAGCTCGGTCGAGGGGTAAAGCTCAATGGCGAACTCCTCGCCAGCGCTGAAGGTCGTGTATGACGCGAGGTCTTGCAAGATCTTGTGCAGTTCTAGCGTGGCGAGCGTTTTTTCGCTGATCATCTAGGGTGATTCTCGTCTTGGCTTTGCGCCAGTTCCCAGCCGGGAAATGGCGCGCATCATTGTATGGCAAGGCATCGGCGCTGTCAATCAAGGGCGGCGCGCGCAAAGCGCCGCAGGAAGGTTTGTGGTCGTCAGCGCGCCACACCCATTTCTCGCAGGCGATCGACAGCTTGCATGAGAAATTGCGTCTCGGCTTGGCGCGGCCCCGTTCCGTAATGCCAATCGGCGGGAAAGTCGGGATCCTGTAGTGGCGCCGGATGCACGACGATTTCGACGGCGCCGCTTAAGCGGGCGATGCGGGCGCAGAATTCATCGACGGGCCGCGACATGCAAGGTTGAATCGCGGTCAGGTAATCGGGCATGGCGAAGGCGTATCGCGCGCGCTGCTGCTGAGGGCGCAGAAAGATATTATGCCGGGAAACGTTGGCGCGAAAATCGTGCGCGCGCACCCAATCCACATCGTAATCCGCCGCCAGCTCGTGAACGATGCGGCGCAGCAGTGGAATCGAGTGAAAATGATGATGGGTCGAGATATGCCGCGGCTGGATGCCGGCATCGGTAAAACGGCGCAGCTGCGCATCAAGTTCGTTGCGAATCCAGCGGACGGCGCCGGCGCTGAAAAAATGCGAGCGCAGATACAAGCTGAGATTGCTGCGGAAGCTGAAGTCTTCGTTCAAAAGGTGCGGGTGATGACCGTCGTCTTGGTTGACCGGATGTCCATCGGTGAGCGAGAGATGGATGCCCAGATCTAGTTCGCTGCATTTTCGAAACAAGGCTAGCGCGTGCTGATGCGCCGGGTAGTTGGTCATCACGCTGGCGGCGCTGATATAGCCCTGCAGATGCAGTTCGTAGGTCTTCTCGTTGACGGCTTCCGTCAAGCCGCAGTCGTCGGCGGTGATGATCAGCTTGGGCATGAAGGTTGGCGCGCGCCGCTCCGCCAGTATGCCTCAAACTGGTCGAGAACGAGCAATTGAAATTTGTTCAAGTCAATGAAGGGACGGGCTTTCTTGATGTATCGCAAGGCTTCTTTCCGTGTCATCCCGGTTGAGATCAGGTAGGCGGCCGCCATAGACGGCGCGCGTCCGCAACCGGCGCGGCAGTGGATATACACTCGCCCCTTGTATTGCTCGATTTCTCTGCTGATAAATGCGACGCCGCGCTTCAAATCTTGGATGCTGGGCGGCGTATGATCAACCGTCGGCAAATGCAAATGACGTTCGCCGCCAATGCCCTTTTCTTCGTCGCTGTGATCCTCTTCGCGCATATTCACAATGGCGGTGATGCCGCGGTTCAGCAGGCGTTCATACCCTTCGCCGTTGTGCTGTCCGCCGACATGCAAATGCGGCGTGATTTCGCTCAGCTTCCTCCGAGACACGCCCTTTGCGCGGCGATGCAAATCGTCTTCAATCCGCAAGCGTATGGCATACGGACCTGATTCAATGAACTTAACGATTCGCTTCCGCAAGGGGGGCGGTTGGAATTTGCTGCGCATGCCGACATTTTAGCACAATCGGCCGAGCCGACGAACAGCGTTTAGCATCTCGAAAGGAAACCTTCTTTATGCTAAGTTAAGGGCGCTCGCGCGTCTGTGAAAGGAAGAGCGATGAACCCGATGGAACGGCTGGCGGAATTCGCCGAACCGCTGACGCAGCATCCGTATATTCTGCGCGTCCGCCGCAATCACGGCTTGGAACATGCCACCATTCACCTTTTGAATCGACAGAGCTACCAGCTTTCCGGGCGCAGCAGCGACAGCGGCTTTGTCTTGTTGGGCGATGTGCCGACCGACAAGGTCGAATCCGCGGTGCAGGAGGCGATAGCTCGTATGAAGGCGGGCGAGCGCAAGCTGGCGATTCATCCCAACTGCGGCACCAATCTGGTGACCACCGGTTTTCTGGCTACGGCGGTGGCCTTCCTCGGTTTCGCCGGGCGCGGGCTGCGCCGAAGCTGGGAGCGCTTCCCGACGATGGTGGTCGCGATGATGGCGGTCGTGCTGCTTTCGATGCCCTTGGGCATGAACTTGCAGCGCTACTTCACCACCGAGGGCGATCTGGGAGATATGGAATTGGTCAGCGTCCGGCGCGAAACCAAGACCATACCATTCAGCGGTCAGCAGGTGACGCTGCACCGCATTGTGACGGCGCAAGGATAAGCGCCCCATGAGCGCGACGCCGACATTCTACATCCTGCATGGCGATGACAGCATCAGCCGCGATGCCGCGCTGGCGCGAATGCGGAAGGCGATGGGCGAAGACGGCGACCTCAACCGCTCGGAATTCGATGGGACGCAGACATCGGCCGCCGAGGTGCTGGCGGCGGTTAAGTCGCTGCCTTTTCTGGCTGAGAAGCGGCTGGTAATCGTCAAGGGATTGATCAGTTTTGTATCGCGCAAGGGAGCGGGAAAAACGGGAAAGGCGGCCGCCGATCGGCTGATTGCCGAGCTCCCAAGCTTGCCAGCATTCGCGCGGCTGGCGCTGGTGGAAAACGAGCTGCTGTCGGAAAAGAACCGTCTGCTGAAGGCGGCGCGGACAATGGAGAACGGATACATCAAAGGCTTCAAGAAACCGCAGCGCCTGGCGAGCTGGATCAAACAGCGCGCGCAAAACGAGTACGACGCCGAGATTTCCGCGGCTGCGGCAAGCGCCATCGCGATGCTTGTAAACGATGATGTGCTGCGCGCCGACAATGAATTGCACAAGCTCGTCTGCTATGTCGATGGCGAGCGCGCAATCAGCGAAGATGACGTCGCCGCCCTGACGCCTTATGTGCCGGAGGCGAATATCTTCGAGATGGTCGATGCGCTGGCGATCGGCGACGGATCGCGCGCGCTGGAATTGATTCATCAATCGCTGCATCAGAATCCGGGCGACGCCGGCTTTGGTTTGTTCGGCATGATCGTGCGCCAATTCCGCCTGCTGTCGATGACGCGCGACCACCTCGATCGCGGCGGGGGCGCGGCGGGACAAGCGATCGGCCAAGCCATCGACGCGCACGCCTTCGTGGCCGGCAAGCTGGCGACGCAGGCGCGTCGCTTCAACGCCTTGCAGTTGGATGCGATTCTGAAGCGCTTGCAGCGATATGACCAGGATATGAAGACGGGACGAATCGAGCCACGGCTGGCGCTGGAATTGCTGGTGACGAGCCTGGCGCGCGCTTGATTGCTCAATCAAATGAAAACGGAATAGCACAAAGGACGAACATGATGAGCGGGGAAGATGGCAGTCAAATGGTTGATGTCAGCCTGGAATCCGACGCTGATGCCATAGGCGCGGAAGCGGGCGCGAACGAAGCGCGCGAGGTCACGCAGGAATTGATTGAAAGCCTGACCGGCTGGCGCGAAGAATTGACCGACACCCTGGAGCAGATGACCACCGACGCCTATCAGCGGCTGATTCTGCAGCTGCTGGAGAAAGACGGCGTGGGGGAGATCGAGTTGAGCAGCGCCAACGACACCATCGAGGGCATCGGCATCTTCGGCGGCGGCGGTTTCTTGACCTTCCGCGTGTCTTTCCGCTGCGTCCGCGGCGGTGGGCGCATCAGCTCGGCCGAGGTCGATGACTTTCGGCGCGGCGTCATGGTCGGGCGCGCCGACAAAGGGCTGCTGATCACCACCGGCGGCTTCACGCAAGAGGCGGAGTTGAAGGCGGCCAGCGACCGCGCGCCGGAGATCCGGCTGATTGACGGCGGCGAGCTCATCGGCAAGCTGAAGGAGCTTGAGCTGGGCGTGCGGACGGAGCAGGTGACGGTCGAGCGCGTGGTGATTGATCGGGAGTGGTTTGGGGGAGTGTAGGGGGGACGAAAAGTGACGGGAGTGAACAGTGAGACTGTGCTATACTGTAAACGCTGGTGTTGACGAGTTCGGAAAAGAAGGCTAGCCATGGCAACGGTTGATGCGGAAACGTTGGGCTTTGAAAGTCGTCTTTCGACATTGGAAGAAAGGAGCAAGAACAACGCTACAAAGGAGGACTTGGCAAACTTGAAAGCCGACATTATCAAGTGGTTTCTTGGCATACAGATCTCGCTCGCCGCGCTGCTTATCTATCTCTTGCAATAGATGCTGAATCAAAGTCGGGTATCTGAATGTCCGAAGTATCCGTTCCAAATAGAAACGCATTGATAAACCCTGTGTTGCGGGCAGTACACGACTTAGGCGGCTCAGGGACGATTCAGGAGATCCACGACAAGGTGGTCTCTAATCTTCAACTTTCGGATGAGCAGGTCGCCAAGCCGATAAAGTCGGGCGCGAGCGGGCCCACGCAACTTGCCCACCGACTCGGCTGGGCACGATCAGATCTGAAGGCTATCGGGTTGCTAATCAACTCAGCGAGGGGCGTCTGGTCGCTCACGGAGAAGGGGAAGTCCACAAGCGAGGTGGATGGGAATGAAGTCAGACGCGCCGTCAACGAAATAATAAAGCAAGAAAAGTTACAACGGTCAGACGAAGAATCTACAGTTGGGCACGATGACGATGAAGACCTGACCAAAATCGATGAGTCCCGGAGTGACGAGAAGTGGCGCGATGCGCTTTATTCTGTACTGACGGAAATGGATCCGATCGCTTTTGAACGACTATGCCAAAGGATTCTGCGCGAAAGCGGCTTTGAGCAAGTTGAGGTCACCGTACGGAGCGGCGACGGGGGAATTGATGGCATCGGTGTCATACGCATTGGCGGATTTCTTTCTTTTCGAGTTTTGTTCCAATGCAAGCGATACAAAGGCTCAGTCAGCGCCGGCACTGTGCGTGATTTCCGTGGCGCGATGATAGGACGGACCGACAAAGGGCTCATCGTGACAACCGGAAATTTCACTCCTGCCGCGACACGTGAAGCCACTCGCGACGGCGCGCCTGAAATCGATCTTATAGATGGAGAACAGTTAATCGACAAATTGGCGGAACTGGAGCTCGGCGTCTCAAAAGAGATGGTACCGGCCTACACCATCAACCCCGACTTCTTCGCCACCATCTAACCCCTCACTTCAACCGCCACGGAATCCCCGCCACCAGCAGCAGCACCTCATCCGCCGCTTCCGCAATCCGCTGATTGGCGCGCCCCAGCATATCGCGATACAGATTCCCCAGCCGCGTCGGCGGCACGACGCCCATGCCCACTTCGTTGCTCACCACCAGCCAGGTCGCATCCGATTGCGCCTGCGCCGCAAGCAGACGGTCCACCGCCGCCAGCGCCGCTTCGTTCGCTTCCTTCTGCGTCACCGCTTCCGGCAGCGCAACCAGGATATTGCTTGTCATCAGCGTGAGGCAATCGAGAATCAGCGTGTCGTAGGCGAGTGAGGCTGCTGCGATCTGCTCCGCTGTGTTGATTGGCGCTTCCAGCGTATGCCAGTCGGCTGGACGCGAGGCGCGGTGATCGGCGATGCGCTGACACATATCGGCGTCCGTTGGCTGCGCGGTGGCGACGAAGAGCGCGCGGCCGCCATGTTCGCGCGCCCGGGCTTGGGCGGTCTGGCTTTTGCCGCTGCGGGCGCCGCCGAGCAGAAATATCAGCCGCTTCGTCATAAGATGATGCCGATGCTCAGCAGGCAAATGAGCTCGCTCAACTCGCAGATGGCGCCGTAGACATCGCCATTGAGTCCGCCGCCGAGCCGCCTGGCTGCCCAGCCGCCGAATACGGTTGTGAAGCAATAGATCAGCAGCCAGAGGGCGGCGATTTCGGCGCGCGTGAGCAGGATGACAACCCAAGCTGATGCGATGAGCAGTCCGCGTGTTGTAAGTCCGTCGCGGAAGCTGGCGGCTAGACCTTCGTCACGGACGGTAGGAAAGCGATAAGCCGCCCAGACCATCGCCCAACGCCCGAAGACCGGCGCCAGCGGCAGCCACTCGTGCGATACCGATCGCAGCGCCAGCCATTTGCCCAGCAGCAGAAGCGCCAGCCCGATTGCGCCCCAGGCGCCCAGGCGCGGATCGCGCATAATTTGGATGCGCTTTTCCGGCGCGACGCTGGCGAGCAAGCCGTCACAGCTGTCGCCGAAGCCGTCTAGGTGCAATCCGCCGGTGACGATCACCCAGGTGAGCAAGATGAGGAACGCGGTAAGGTCGCGATTGAAAGGCGAAAGATGCGCGGCCGCGACCAGCAGCGCGCCGATGCACAACCCGACCAGCGGAAACGAGGCGAAGGCTGCGCCCGCTTTGCCCGCGAAGGCTGTTCCCACGGGCAGGATCGTCAACAAGGAAAAGGCGCCGCGTATGTCTTTACGCATTGACCAAATGTTGTCTTTTGCCAATCACGATATGAGTGTAGCGAAAGCGCTGGAATCGGTATATGGGAATCGCTCGTCCTTTCGCTGAGCCACAGCAGAACAAAGTTTGCGCGCCCGTCGCATTATGTGCTATAACCTTCGTGGCAAAGATCTTGGCATTCAGAGGAGATTCGAAACGATGAACAAGCGAGGCTTTCGTATGCAGAAACAACGGTTATTCCTTATATTGCTGGTGGCGCTCCTTTCGAGCGTTTTCGCGCTGGGTCCAGTGGCGGCGCAAGAAGCCACCGACATTCTCGTCTGGTCGCTGGGATACAGCGGCGACTACAACGACACCCTCGTCGAGCGCTTCAATGAAGCGAATGACGATGTCCAAATCGTCTACGAAGATGTCTTGACCGGCACCTTCACCGAGAACAACCAGAAGGTGCGCATCGCCTTGGAAAATGAAGCCGGTCCCCATGTCCTTGGCGGCGTCGATGTTGGCGCCAACTTGCAGGCGCTGGTCTCGACCGGGCAGGTCAGGGACCTGACGGAGTACTATCGCGCTTCCGGCTTGATCGACCGGATTCCGCCGAACTTGCTTTCGCAGGTCACGGTAGAGGGTCGGATTTACGCCGTCCCGCAGAATATGGAATCGGTCGGCATCTTCTACAACAAAGATGTCTTCGCCGAACTGGAATTGGAAGTTCCGACAGAGTGGGCGGAATACATTGATGTACTGGAGGCGGTCAAAGACGCGGGTTATTATGGCTATACCATGGGGCTGGCCGGTGGCTGGCCGTCAGCGCTGATGGCCTCCATGTTCATGTACAGCAGCGCCGGCTCCGAATATATTGATGTGCTCAGCGGGACGCAGCCCTGGACGGATTGTGACAATTGCCTCGACGGCATGAACGCCTTTTACGGCATGGTCGAAAACGGCTACGCCAATCCGGAGCCCTTGGGCATCGACTACGATCAGTCGCTCGACCTCTTCTATCAGGGCATTACCGTCATGGTGCTCAACGGGCCCTGGTTCATCGACGCATCGGCATCAGCCGAGCCTGATTTCGAGATCGGCTTCTTCTACCTGCCGGCGGTCAATCCCGCTACCGATATTAAGACCTTGGGCGGTATCGGCGGCTCGATAATCATTGCCGAGTACGCGGATGTTGACGCCGCCTTCAAGGTTGTTGAGTGGTTAACATCCGAAGAGGTAGCCGTGCAAGCGCTGCGAGATGTCTCCCAGCTTCCGGCATTCACTATTGAAGTGCCGGAGGATATAGCGCCGCTCACCTATCAGATTGCATCAGAAACGGCCGCCAATGTCGATAAGATCGGCTTCTGGCCCGTCACCTATCTGCCGCCCAAAGTCTTCGGCGATATGAATCAGATCGTGCAAGGCATGATCGGCGGCATGCTGACGCCCGAAGAGCTCCTGAGCGAAATGCAGGAGACGCACAGCGCCTACTTGGCGGAGAACTAGACGCCCGCTTTGACGAAATTGTAGGGGCGAGTCTAGTCTCGCCCGCTTTGACGAAACCTGTAGGGGCGAGACTTGTCTCGCCCGCTTGAACCAACGGACAAACCAATATGGCACATTCGCTAAGCGCGCCGCGTAAACGCGCAGTCGGTCCTCGCTTTCGCATTGACCTGATGCCTTATCTTTTTATTCTGCCGGCCGTCATCATCTATGTGGTCTTCAACCTGGGACCGGTGCTGGCGTCCTTCTTCTTGAGCTTTTTCCGCTGGGACCTGTTGACGCCGACCACCGAATTCACCGGCTTAAAGCATTACAATTTCATCCTCAATGACGACCGTTTCTGGAACGCGCTCAGTCACAATTTCATTTTTTTGGGGCTGGCTGTCGTCATTCCCGTTTCGATGGGGCTGTTTCTCGCCGTATTTATCTATGAGATTCGCAGGGGCCGCGTCTTCTTCCGCGCCGCGCTTTTCTTGCCTGCCATTTTCTCCGGTGTAGTCATCGCTTATGTCTGGAAGTGGATCTATCATCCCTTCGCCGGCGTGCTGAACCCGACCCTCGAACTAATCGGTCTGGGCGCATTCACCCAATCCTGGCTGGGCAATCCCAAGATCGCGCTCTACTCGACCTTCATCGCCTATACCTGGGCCAGCTTCGGTTACTCAATGGTGATATTCCTCGCCGGCTTGCAAGATATCTCGACCGATATTTTTGACGCGGCGCGGGTCGATGGCGCCAACTTCCGGCAGAAGCTCTTCCATATCACGATTCCATGCCTGTATGACGTGTTTACATTCGTCATCACGTTGCGCATTTTCACGGCGATGGGCGTCTTTGGCGTCATTTACATTCTTACTGGTGGCGGACCCTTCTACGCCTCCGATGTTATCGATATCTACGTCTTCCGAATGATCGGCAATTTTGAGATGGGCTGGGCGACCGCAGCGGCGACGGTCAACACGGTTGTCGTCGTCTTCATCTCAACTGGATTCATCAAATGGCGGGAATGGCGCTCATGGAGTTCCTAAACCGAAGCGCGCAGCGGCGGTTGCAGGGCGCGCCATTCTACTTTTTGCTGATCTTGGCGACCGTCATCACGCTGGTTCCCATCATCTGGGTTTTCGCCAGCGCGCTCAAGTCGAACAAAGAAATCCGCGAGAGTCCCTTGGCATTGCCGGGCGAATGGCGCTTTCAGAATTATATCGACGCCTGGTTCGGCGCCAGCTTTGACGCCTATTTTTTCAACAGCATATTCATCACGGTGACAAGCGTCGGACTCGTGCTGATACTGAGCTCGCTGGCTGCCTATTCCTTCGCCAAGATGCGCTTTCGCGGCAATCAGTTGTTATTTTTCATCTTTCTCTTTGGGATGGCTTTTCCACTATCCGCCAAGCTCGGTCCCTTGCTCTCCCTCATGTACGAACTGAACTTGGCGAACAGTCGATTTGGCTTGATCCTGGTATATGTCGCCGGCAGCCTGCCCTTCGCGATTTTGATGCTGCGCGCCTTCTTTCAAGGTTTTCCGCAAGAGCTGGAAGACTCGGCCGCGCTGGATGGCTGCAGCCGCTTCCAATTCTATCTGCGCATCCTGCTGCCGCTTTCCAAGCCATCGCTGATGGCGCTCGGCATATTCGTCTTCATGGGCACCTGGAACGAATTCTTCCAGGCGCTGCTGCTGATCAACGAAGACGCCAAGCGCACGCTTCCGCTGGGCTTGACCGCCTTCCAGGACGAATACTTCACCGACTTCGCGCTGTCCTTCGCCGGCATCAACATCACGGCGGTGCCGGTGATCATTGTCTATATCATGTTTCAGCGCAACCTCATCGAAGGCATCACGGTAGGCTCGCTAAAATGAGGCAAAACATTTTGCATTCGCTTCTGAAAAAGGACGGCTGAACAGCATGGCAAATTCAAAACCCAATATCGTCTTCATCATCACCGATCATCAAGCCTTTTACGGGCATGATCGCGAAGGCGAATACGAATACAAGTGGCCCGTCTACGAACGCTTCGCCTCGGAAGGCCTTCGCTTTGATCGCGCCTATTCGGTCTGCCCGCTCTGTTCTCCCGCGCGCAGCAGCATGATGACCGGCGTCTACCCGAGCTCGCACGGCATCATCATGAATACCGAAGGTGAGAGCTTCGGCAACCAATCCGATCTTGACTCGGGTCAAAGGCTCTACAGCCACTACTTGTCGCAGGCTGGCTATCGCAATGGCTACGTCGGCAAATGGCACTGCGGCCGCGAGCGCCTGCCCATCGACTACGGCATTGAAGGCTGGAGCTTGCCCGATTACGGCAAGATCTATATGTCAGATGCCTACCAAGAGTATGCCGAAGAACGCGGATTCGGCGACGCGCGCGCCCAAATGGAATACAACGTCAACTATCCCGAGTGGCGCGGGCAGGAGATCGTCTTGCATGACCCGTCGCCCTGGAAGTTCATGAATGGCTCGGGTGTGCTCGCTGGACCGCCGGAAGCGCATGAAGAACAATTCGTCGCCCATCTCGCATGTGAGAAGCTGCGCGAATTCGCCGCCGACGATCAGCCATTCAGCCTGGTCGTCAGCCTGTGGGGACCGCATCAGCCTTATTACCCGTCGGCCGAATACGCCGACATGGTTGATCCAGCCGCGATCCCGGAATATCCGAGCTACCGCGATGACCTCGCCGGGCGCCCCTTCCGCCATCTCTACCACCGTGAAATCTCCCATGGCAGCGCCGCCGCCTTTCCCGAATGGTCAATCTGGCAGGAGATCCTCGCCCGCTGTTACGCGCAAGGTTATCAGACGGATGCCGCCATCGGTAACGTGCTCGATACACTCGATGAGCTTTCGCTGGCGGACAATACAATTGTGATCTGGCTGGCTGATCATGGCGATGCGGTCGCCAGTCATGGCGGCTTGTGGGACAAATCCTCAACCTTTATCGAAGAGGTCGTTCGCGTGCCGATGGCAATTCGCTGGCCAGCTTCGATTGAAGGCGGAAGACGGACCGATCAGCTTGTATCCAACATGGACGCGACCGCCACCATGCTGGACGCCGCCGGCGTCGCCGTACCCGAGTATATGCACAGCCGCAGCGTGCTGCCCTTAAGCCAGACGCCTGATGAAGCCGACTGGTCCGACGAACTCATTTGCGAGCACATGGGGCATGGCGGAGTCATGTTTCCCCAACGCATGATTCTGAGCGACCGCTACAAATTTGTCTTCTCGATTCATGACATGAACGAACTCTATGACTTGCAGGACGACCCGTACGAGATGAACAACCTGATTCAAGACGCGCAATATGCCGATGTCATCGCTGATATGAAGCAGCGCCTGATCCAACATTTTGAGGGATCCAACATGCGCGATCAGCGAATGAAGCGTCTCTTCCTGCTCGCCCTGGAGTATGACCGCTAATGTCGGCGAACGAAGGAGACCGAATTCATCAGTCGAGTCGAAAGGCCTGACGGTTCAACCGTAGATCGTAGGCGCATCGTATGACGCTCGCCGTATCGCTTTTGCGCGGCATTAATGTCGGCGGACGAAACAAGATCCGCATGGCCGATCTGCGGGAACTCTACGTCGACCTGGGGATGATGCGGGTACGGTCATTGCTGCAGAGCGGCAACTTGATCTTTGAGACCGCGTTGACCGACTTGACGAGCGTCAAGCTGGAACTCGAGGCGGGAATCCGAAGCGCCTTCGGACTGGATATTCAGATCCTGCTGCGGTCCTCAGCAGACTTTGAAGACATCATCGATTGCCATCCTTTCAGCGCGGAACAGTTGAACGAGCCGCGAAAAGCCGCCGTCGTATTTCTCTCCGACCCTCCCGACTCTACCGCTGTTGATGCGCTGCGCGAGAGCAATCCGGGGCGCGAAGTCATTCACGCCGCTGGACGCGAGCTATACATCTTCTACACCGATGGGATGGCGCGTTCAAAGCTTGACAACAAAAGGATCGAAAGCCGCCTGGGTCTCGGCGCCAGCGCGCGCAATTGGAATACCTGCTTGAAGCTGCAGCGGCTTCTGGCGGAGACTCAAGCTCAGGGGAGCTGATCGACATAACGCCGCGCGTTGGACCGCAGCGCATCCCAATCGCGATCGGCGACAGCTTCGTTGTTGATCAGCGACGAACCGACGCCCAAGGCGAAGGCGCCATTATCGAGGAATTCGCGCATGTTTTCGGCATTGACGCCCCCCGTTGGCATCAGGCGCAGTTGGGGCAGGGGCGCCAGCACATCCTTGATATAGCGCCGCCCAAGATGATTCGCCGGAAAGACTTTGACCACGCTCGCGCCCCATTCCCAGGCATGCAGGATCTCGCTCGGCGTGAAGGCGCCCGGCATAAAGGGCAGGTCGAGTTCGAGGCAGGCGCTGCTGACTTCGCGCTTCCAAACGGGCGACACGACGAATTGCGCGCCGGCCTCAGCCACCGCCCATACCTGCTCCGCCGTAATGACCGAGCCGGCGCCGATGGCGACCGAATCGCCAGCCACCTGTCGTATTTCGGCAATCGTGTCGACGGCGTCGCTGTTGGTCAGCGTGAATTCAATGGCGCGAATGCCGCCTTCGATCAGCGCGTTTGACAGATCTTTGGCAATGGACAGGTCGTCAAGGCGGATGATGGCGACAAGTTTGTTTGTCGAGATGATTTCCAGAGCGGTCATCGAGTTTGCTTTGCCCTTGCGGCGCTGGTCCAGCGAGCGGTCGGAACGCGCCTGAAGAAAATGCGACTGGACGCCATTGTAATGCGCCAGAAGGCTTTCGCCAACGTAGACCCTGGCTCCTGCGCTATTCGTCGGCAAAAAAGTTGTCGGGATTGAAACCCTCCGGTAGATCTTCAAAACCCACCGGTTGCGAAAAGGGTGGCAAGAGCGCGGCTGAAGGGTGTCTGGCTGCCGGCGCCTTTTCTTCGACCTGCCTGTCTGTGGGCGACGGGGAAACGATCGCGCTTTGGTCCATAGTTGTGGTCTGTTGGCGCTCATACGCGTCTGCTCGAATTGCGTGAAGCCAGTCCGCGACGGCGCCGGCGATGGCGCCCAAGCCCATAAACAGCGCCAGCGCATTGAACAGGAAACCCACTTCCGGCAGCGATGCGAGAGTGGCCAAGAGAATGACCCCAGCCAGCAGACTTATGCGGGGCATTTGGCGCGCCGCCTCGCGGCCAACGGCGATTCGCAATACCAACTGTCCGACGCCAATGGCGAATATGGATCTCGCAACCAGAATCGCGGTGAAATAGAAGACGCCAATGACGCTGAGATCAATCAGCGTCAGTAGTGATCCAATTACGAGCAGGACACCGTCCAGCTGCAAAAGCGCCAGCGGCAGCGCAATTATTGCTGAGACAAGAATCATTAACAAAGCGATGGGAAAGGATAGGATAAATAGCAGCATGCCGATGACAAAACTTGAGGCTGGTCGCTTGCGCAGGTTCGAGAGCGGGCTGCGAAATTGTTTGGGCGCAATGATCGTGCCGAGCAGTCCAACTGTGAGCAGGACGGCTATTTCGCGCTTGAACTGTTCCAGAAACAGGCGCGATAGATCATGTTCGGGCGTGATCGGAACGATGGCGGGCGTGGTTGAGTGATAAGTGACGCTGCCGTGGACCAATCCGCCAATCTCCGCCTCGACGGGTCCAACGTATTCAAGCGCCCCGTGTATCGTGGCATTACTCGCGATGGCCAGCCCGGGCGTAACCGCCGAAAGCTCAATCTCAAGCGGGAGCAGCAAAGTCTCAAGATCGGTGGCGACCGATGCCGGATTGCCGACAGCGGCATAGACATCGCCATGAACGACGCTCGTAAGCGCAAATGCCGAGCCCCAATAGCTGATCTCTCCCTTCACGGCGCCATCCAGCAGCAACTGATAACCCAAACCGGTGATTGGCCCAGGGACCGTGACGGATTCGCCTATCTGCGTCGATAGCGCCGCGAATATGATCTGCCCGCGAACCGGTTGGTGAGCCGCTGTCGCGGGCGCCGCCAGATTCATCGTTACGCCCGCATAGTGCAGATCGCCCGCGATCGTGCCATTGAGATCTAGTTCCAGCCCGGCAAGATAAACGTTGCCATCCACATCGCCAGAGATTTCGCTGCGCAATCCGATGCCGATCACATTGCCTTCGACTCGTCCGGCGACAATCAGATTCTGACAAAGAGTGAAGAGCGCGCCCTCAATTACCATATCGGCGGGCACGGTGCATTCTTCGCCCTGGCGCAGGCTGCGGGCAAAGGATACGCCGGCGCTTAGCAAACAAAGAACGGTGGCGAAAAGAATTAGCCGCAAGGGCTTTGGCATGGCTTCCCTTCCCACTGACGCTGTTGTTTTCACTCATTATAGTCGAAAGGGAGCGCGCGAATTCGGGTATCGCAGCTGCCGCAGCGGCGAGATAGCAGTCATGCGCTATGATACGATCGAATGTCGCCGGCGATGATGATTGGACCATCTGATGCGCGCCAATCGCCCGCGCAACTTCGGGAGCATGCTCTATCTTCG
Organism: Anaerolineae bacterium; assembly: GCA_022821805.1. Taxonomy (GTDB): domain Bacteria; phylum Chloroflexota; class Anaerolineae; order Aggregatilineales; family Phototrophicaceae; genus UBA6055. Next base: position 73,076 of record JAJECX010000011.1, on the reverse strand, counting down.
CCGTTCATACGCGCTTTGTCTGATCGGCTCGGTTCTGCTCCTGTTGGCGTTTATTGCTTTCCTCTTCACTCCACCGATGCCCGCAGATCTGTCGCTGGGGCGGGCGGATCTGCGCCTGTCTACCTGGCTGAGCGTATCCTGGTCGATGTCTCCGCCTGAAGCGGTGGAAGTGATGAAGCTAACGGAGCGCCTGGCTGCGCTGGCCGGCATGAAGTTGGGTTTGGCTGCGCGCCTGGACGGCATCGCGCTATATCCGTTTTGGGAGACGAATGAGAACGAGTCCAAGCTGATCGCCTGCAGCCTTGGTCGCTGATGTCACCTGATATGTCGCAATAGGACGCGCTTATAGCTTTTCGGCAATGGTGACCGGAGCGCTGGGATCAAAGTTAGGATTCATCGGCGTCCAGACCGGGTAGAGTTCAGCATAATCGGCTGAAAGCGACCGCGGACGCAGCGCGATTATGCGTCCGCCGGTGATGCTAATCAAAATCCAGCCCCGCGGATGGACCGCCACCGCAAGCGGCTGCTGCGGGTAGATTCCGAAACCCAATTCGCTCAGCCAGATGTTTCGCTCCCAAAAGAGTCCCTCTTCGCGATAGGGCGTGTAAGCCTGCCGCAAATCAAGTTTGCGATAGGGAATCAGAATCGTCGCGCCCAGCGGCTGATTCGCCTCATCAAAAGTGATCATAATCACTTTGTAACCGACAATATCAATCTGGCTGGGCTCGCCGCCAAGCACGACAATCAGCGTGTCTTCCGTGCCCGGCAGGGTGTTGTGCGGGAAGGCGGCCAGGCTGGCCGGATTGGCGCCGCTGCCAAAGAGCATCACGGGCGCTATTGCGTCGGCGCAGTCGATATCTTCCCCGCCGATGTTTCTTTGCGCGGCGCCTAGGCAATAGGGGAAGCCGTACCAGCCACCAGGCTCAACCAGATTCAACTCATCGACGGCGCTGCGTTCGGTCTGACGGGGCGCGCTGTCCAGCGTCCAAAGCCGACCGCGATAAAAGGCGACATCGGCCGGATGCCGGAAGCCCGTCGCAATGACGCGCCGATCGCTCCCGTCCAGATTCATGCTCAGGATGGCGCCGCGTTCCCGCTCGTCGAATTCGCAGTTATCGCATGGCGCGCCGAGGGCAAGGTACAGCCGGCTGTCGTCTCCGACAGAAATGCCGCCGGTCCAGAATCCGCTTCCGCTCGGCAGGTCATCGACGATAATCTCGACAGCGCCCGAATCGGCAATCCGATAAATGTGATTGCCGCCCGAGACATACAGATATTCGTCATGGAAAGCAAGGCCCATGGGCAAGGTCAGGTTCTCGGCGAAAGTTGTCATCTTGTCGGGCAGGTCATCGCCGTCGGAGTCGCGAATCGCCATGACCGCGCCGCTCAGTGGTCGCGTTGCGTAAAGTGTTCCATCAGGCGCGATTTCCATAGCCGTGAATGAATAGGGTTCGATCTGGCGATCATGCATAATGCTCTCGACGCACCATCGCTTATTGTCCGCAAACAGCTCGCCGTGGATGACGGTTGATCGGTCAGGGCAGCGTTCAAGTTCCGGCTGCTGCGCATCGATACTGGTGATGAGGCGCGGAATAAGGAAGAGCAGGGGCAGCGCGACCAGTGCCAATCGCCGCTTCAGTAGCGCAGGGAGAGGCATGTCAAGCCGCCATCCATTTTCACAAATTCGCTCAGATCCAGGGTGATAACACGCTCGCAGCATTCAATTGCGGCTTCGTAGGCGCGCGGGCAATCCGCGGCCACGAAGACGGCGCCGTTAACCGGCATTACATCCGCGGCGTAGCCTTCCTCAGGCGGCAACTCGATCACTTTCGCCCAGGTCAATTCGTAGTCCGTCCGCAGCGCCGGATCGCGAATCAAGACATCCGGCGCCAATTCGGTCAAGCCGCTTTTGAGATGCAAGACGCCGCAAAACGGTACCGGATCGACGCGGATATCGCGCTGTACGGATTCCAGCGCCGCTCGCAGCGCCTCAAAGCCGGCGCGATTGCTGCGATCGCCGATGCCGACGAGGACGCGATCAGCGCAGAACAGCACATCTCCGCCGTCGATTAGCGCGTCGCTCGGTGGCTCGAAGATGCGCAGATGCGACAAATGCGGCTTCAGCGATTCGCCTTCGTTACGCCGCGTTGGCGCGCCGGAACGACAGTGAAAAGCCAGGTCGCGGAAGATCACGAAGGGATCTTCGACGAAGTGCCCATCGGGGAAGCGCTCATCGGCTGGGAGGACCGCGACCTCGAGCCCGCAGTCTCGCAGCGCCTGCGCATAAGCCTCGAATTGCCGCATTGCGCGCTGATAATCCGGCGCGCCAAGGCATGTGGCGGTCGTTAAGCCCTCGGCGAAGTTTGGCGCTGGGCGGCGCATCAAGGCGCGGGTGAATGACGGGAGCAAGTGCATAGCTTCGCATGATTCATTTCGGCGCGACGAATATAGTGTAGCGGAAAAAAGCGGTGGCGAAACGGCGGAAACGCGCCAGCGGATTTGAGTTCAACTTTGGCGTTTTCGCCGTTAGAATAGAATCACTGAGCCAAGCGGGATGGCAAATGCCAAAAAAAAGCAGATACGAATTTGAAGTCGAAGCGCACCGCGAGCAGCTGATCCCCCTGCTCAAAGTCATACTTGAGGCGCCTGGTCGGCTTAGTTCGCGCGAGCATCAGCAATTGATGCGGCGCTATCCTCGGCCCGCGGGCGAGGGCTTCTACAGCCTGGCGAATCTGGTGGACGCCTGGCGCGCCTTTGGCGGTCAGGATGGCATGCCGGAATTCGATGAGGCGCAACTGTATAAACTGCGGCGCAAGCCCGTTCGCACGCTCTCCGGCGTAACCCCGCTGACCGTCCTGACCAAGCCATATCCCTGCCCGGGCGCCTGCATTTTCTGCCCCAATGACATTCGAATGCCAAAGAGCTATCTGGCCGATGAACCGGGCGCCCAGCGCGCCGAGAAGAACGCCTTTGATCCCTACCTTCAAGCGTTTATGCGCCTGCAAACTTATCATAATCTGGGGCATTCGACCGACAAGATCGAGATCATCATTTTGGGCGGCACCTGGTCATTCTATCCAGAGACCTATCAGATATGGTTCGTCAAGCGGATTCTCGACGCCTTGCACGACTTCGGCAATGGCGTCGACGGGCGCGCCGAAGTGCGGGCTGCGCTGCGTGAAAAGTCGATGTTCTCTGGTGAGCCGGTCAGCAATGTGGCGATTCAGGGCGCGTTGATGACCGCATCGTACAATGAAACGGTGCAAGAGATTTACGCCGACGAGATTTTCCGCTCGCGCGGGATGGCCGCTGAAATTGCTGCCGGGCGGCGCGAGCGCAGCCCGGTCGACGAATACGCGGCATGGGAAGAGCTGGAGGCGGCGCAGAGAGAGAACGAATCGGCCTCTTGTCGCGCGGTCGGGCTGGTGATAGAGACGCGACCCGATCATATCAGCGAGGAGGAAGTGTTGCGCGCGCGGCGCCTGGGCTGCACCAAGGTGCAGATCGGTTTCCAAAGTTTGAACGATCGCGTTCTCGAATTGAACAAACGCGGGCATGATGTGGCGGCGACGCGGCGCGCGGTCAAGCTGCTGCGCAAAGCCGGCTTCAAAATTCACGCGCATTGGATGCCCAATCTATATGGCTCGTCGCCCGTTGCTGACCGCGACGATTATGAGCGGCTCTTCGGCGATCCGGATTTTAAGCCCGACGAACTCAAGATTTATCCCTGCTCGCTGATCGAAAGCGCCGAATTGATGCAGCAATATCAGGCGGGCGAGTGGCGTCCCTATACCCACGATGAATTGCTGGAGCTTTTGGTCGATTGCTTCAAGCGGACGCCGGAATACTGTCGGCTGACCCGCGTCATCCGCGATATACCGGGCACCGATATCGTCGACGGGAACAAGGTGACGAATTTCCGTCAACTGGTAGAGCGCGAACTGGAACGGCGGGGCGAGCGCAGCGTCGACATCCGCGAGCGCGAAATCGACGTCAAACCAGTGAACGAGGCTGAATTGCGTCTGGATCGGACCAGCTACCGGTCCAGCATCGGCGAGGAGATCTTCCTGCAAACCATCACCGACGAGCGCGATATCGCCGGATTCTTGCGCTTGTCGCTGCCTGACGATCCTGAGGACGCGCTGGTGGAGGAACTGCGCGGCGCCGCTATGATCCGCGAGGTGCACGTATATGGGCTGGCGCTTGGCATCGGGTCGGCGCTGGCGGGGCGGGCGCAGCATGTGGGCTTGGGCAGGCGTCTGATTGAAACGGCGGCTGAGATTGGGTCCGCTCGCGGCTATCGGCGGCTGGCGGTCATATCGTCAATCGGCACGCGCGAATATTATCGGGCGCGCGGCTTCCGCGATGGGGCGCTGTACCAGTTCCGCGATCTGCAAGTGGGCGCGGCGCAAGAAACGACATCTCCGCTAGAATAAATTTCAAGCCCGCCGAGTTGCCGCTTTCACCAATTCGCGCCAGCGAGCCTTCAGCTAATGAGAACCATTGACGTCGTCCAGAGCCAGAGCGAGCGAAATCAATGTCTGCGCCTGCTGATGTTGCTGATCATCGTCGGCACATTGCCCTTTTACGGCATCGCGATCATCATCATTGGCAGCGCTCCGGTCGAAGTGGCGGCGGTCAAAATCACGCAGACGGCCGCCCATGCGCCGAGCTTCACGCCGCTGGGGGCGGATAAAGCGCGAGCGCCAACCTTCACGCCGCTGGCTCGCCCGCTCGCTACCAATACGCCGCAGAGCGCGCTGCCCGCTACGCCAGTTCAGTACGTGCCGCCGACCGCTTTGCCAGCGCAAACGATAGCGGCGCAAACGGTCGTCAGCCCGTCGCCGATAGCGATCGAAGAATCGCCGACGCCGGAAGCGAACGCCACAGTCGGAATCGCCGATGCCGACTTTGACGGACTTGGCGACGATGACGACCGTTGTCCTGAAGAATTTGGCTATGCCGATAACGAGGGTTGCCCGTACCCGGACGATACCGACCGTGATGGCATTCGCGACAGCGCCGACCGTTGCCCCAGCGAGTTTGCGCCCAATACGCCGCGCGGCTGCCGCGACTTTGATGATGATGGCTTGGATACATCCCAGGACGATTGCCCGGGTGAGTGGGGACCGGTGGCGAATCGCGGCTGTCCCCCGCAGGCTGAAGCCGGTGGTTGATTGGGCGCGCCCGGCGTATGTCAACTGTATTGCGCGAGCCTCCCGGTTTTGCGCGCTATTGAAACTGCGGTAAGATGGAGCGACTCCAAAGCAGAATCAAAGGATCAACTCATGACGATGCTGGACAAAGCCAAAGCGCTGGAAGATCAGTTGGTCGCCTGGCGGCGCGAAATTCACATGCATCCTGAGCTCGGCTTCGAGGAGCAGCGGACTTCGCGGCTGGTGGCGGATTCGCTGCGCGAGATGGGCATCGAAATTGAAGTCGGCGTGGCCGAGACCGGCGTTGTGGCGCGGATCGGCGAAGGGCGCCCGGCTGTCGGCATCCGCGCCGATATGGATGCGCTTCCGATTCAAGAAGCGAACGATGTTCCTTATAAATCGCAAACACCAGGCTTGATGCACGCCTGCGGGCACGATGCCCATACGTCCATGCTGCTTGGCGTCGCCAAGGTGCTCAACGACCTGCCCGAACGTCCCGCCGGCGAAATCCGCCTGCTCTTCCAGCCGAGCGAAGAAATGTGGCGGAAGGACGACGGGCACAGCGGCGGCAGCCTCATGGTCGAAGAGAAGGCGCTGGATAATCTGGACGCGGTGATCGCCTGCCACGTAGCGAGTGGAAGGCCGGTCGGCGAGGTACAGGTAGCTGACGGCTTTTCGATGGCGGCGCCCGATGTATTTGAAGCGAAGATCATTGGCGAAGGCACGCATGGCGCGTCGCCGCATAATGGTTTGGATCCCATCTGGCTGCAAGCGCAGGTGGTTAATGCTTTGCAGGCAATACGCTCGCGCCGGCGCGACCCCACCGAGCGCTCGGTGGTGACGATTGGCACGATTCACGCCGGCATCGCTGACAACGTCATCCCAAACGAGGTCATCATGACCGGAACGATACGCACCTTTGAGGATGAGGCGCGCCAAGAGATTCACCGTCTGGTAGAAGAGGCTTTCGCCTTGGTTCGTCACTTCGGCGGCGATTATGAACTGCAAATTTCGACCGGTTATCCTCCGCTCTACAACGATCCCGCCGTTGCCGAATTGATTCGCGAGGTTGGGACGAGCCTGGTGGGCGCGGAAAACACCGGCGAGGGCGAGCCGATCATGGCGGGCGAAGATTTCGCCTTCATGACGCAGAAGGCGCCGGGCGCCATGTTGCGGCTGGGCGCCCAACTGGATGAACTGAATCGGCCGCATCACAGTCCGATTTTTGATATTCATGAGGGCTGCCTGCCGGTCGGCGTCGGCGTCATGGCGGAGAGCGCGCTGCGTCTGCTGCGGCAGCACGGCGGCTGAGGCGCGGTCGCCCATGCCGGTCTCACTGGCGAAATACGGAGGCGCCCCACTGGCTCGCCCCTTGGGATGTCAAGCTAGGCGGGGATTTCTTCAAACAGCGATTGGAAATGGCGCAGCGGATCGCCCGGCTCGCGCAGCAGGATCTCTTGACGAGCCGTCATTTCGACATTAGTTGGCGCTTCCACGCGCTTTGATGTCCAGGCGAGATGCGACACGCAGTATTTGTAGAGGAGGGCGCGCCGCTCGTGCTCGGCGTGCCAGGTGGCGGTGCCGTGGGTCAGCGACTCGGTGAATAGCGCTACCGAGCCGGCTGGCATTTTCGGAATGACGACAGCCGGCGATAAGTCGTGGTCGTCGCGAATCTGCTGTGGCACTTTGTAATTGCTCTTGTGGCTGCCGGGGATGCAGCAAAAGCCGCCGTGTTCTCCGCCGCCGTCCGAAAGCGCCCAGGCGACCACGACGAAACCCTCATATATCTGATTGGCGCGGAAGGCGTAGTACTGGCCCGGCTGTAGCTCCGATTGGGGCGCGGTGGCGCCGTAATCGGCGTGCAAGCCGCCATAAGCCATGCCCTTGCTCATGTTCATGCCGTAGAGACGATCGAGCCGAAAGGCATCGCCCAGACGCATGCGCAGCACCGGCATAATGACTGGATGATCGAGTAAATCGCAGAAGGGTTTGCCCCAATCGAGGAAACCCGATCCGACCGGAGCGGACTGGTCGACTCGCGCCTCGCTGTCCGGCACACCCTTTTCCGGCTTCACAAGCGACGAAGCCAAGGTTGGCGCGCTGCCGAAACGCGTCGATTCAGACGGTGGCGGCAGGTTTTGCTCATCAATCAGCCGGTTGAGGGTCGCGACCTCTTCCGCGCTCAAGGCGTTTTCGATGACCAGGTAGCCCTGCAAGTCGAACAAATATTGCTGGAGTTCAAGGTCGTCCATGCGATTATCCCATCCCGCTTGCGCCCACGCTATCTTGTTTGCGCGCGGCGAACGCCATCAACACTCCTGATAATAGCGCTGGCGGGCGCACCGGGCAAACCGACATCGCTGAACTGCTGGCTAAGCGACCTTTTCCTCTACCAACGTGATAAAGTTGCCGCAGGTATCATTGAAGACTGCCATGATGGCGGGCCCAATGTCGGTCGGCGTCATTGTGAATTCGACGCCGAGGGACTTGAGACGGTCGTATTCCGCTTGGATATTGCTGCTGTTGAACTGCCCGCCTGAGATGCCTTGCTCGAACATCGCCTGCTGAAAGTCACTTGCAAGGGAGTTGCTGCTGGGCTCAAGCAGCAACTCGACGCCATGGGCGCCTTCGGGGGACACAAGCGTCAACCAGCGATCGCCGGCTTCATTGCCGAGGGGCATGTCTCGCTTCAACTCGAAGCCGAGTTTTTCAGTATAGAATTTCAGCGCTTTGTCTTGATCGTCGACCAGTACGCTGGTAAGCCCGATGATCATTCGCCTTTTCCTTTCGACATTGTCTAAAAACGCTAATCACGCGACTGCGCAATTGCTCGGCTATGTTGTATTAAGATTCCGGAGTTGTCAAGCTCTGCTACTGTCTTAGAGCGCGCCGCCTGTTGGAACGTCTCCGACTTCTACCGCGTATAAAAGATTGAGTATGCTTATGTTATAATCTGGCGGATTCCAATCGACGAGAGACTCTGGAAGGCAGCATGAAGCTCAATCAAAACGCGAAGGAAATGATGGCGACGATGGCTTTGGTCGGCGCCGTGGTAGTGGCGCTGAATGCGGCGATCGCGCCGGAAAACGGAAGGGACATGGTCCCGTGGTCGCTGGGTTTGCTGGCGGTGGCGATACTTGTCTGGATCTGGATGCGCCGTGATGCAATGGCGGAAAGCTCTGATGACGCGGTCAAAGCGGCTGAGGATGCCGCCGACGAAGCGGAAGCGCTGGCGAAACGGCGGGAAGTGCGGCAGGATGTACAGCCTGTCTCCAGCGTCGAGCCGGATGACCTGACCAAGATCAAAGGAATCGCCGCCGGTTATCAGCGCGTCTTGAACGATGCCGGTATCCGCACCTATGAGGCTTTGGCCGCCACATCCGCCGACGAACTGCGCGCGATATTCAGCGCCGCCGGCCGCGCGGCGCCGGTCGGTCTGGAGACAATTCCGCAGCAAGCGGAATTCGCGGCAATGGAAGATTGGGACGGCTTGCGAGAATACCAAGCGTCCATCTAAGCCCAAATTGCGACCTATTCGGGAAGCGGCTGTGGCAGATTGCGCGGCCGCTTTTCTGTTTGCCTGATCGACGCGGAAAAGCTTGCGGGTATTGCGCGCCTGGCGAGGCCGCCCCAGCAGACGTTCGCATCGTCGGCGAAAACAAGTACACTTGAGCCTGTAACTCGGTCTTGTTTGTCAGGTCGGTCCATGCCAACCGTCGCGCACACGATACGCCGCCGACAAAACCGAAAACGCCGGCGCAGCAAGGAGACCAGACGTTCCGCGTTTTGGTCTGTTCTCCTTATTGGCGCCCCGCTTGCGGTCGTGGCGACGCCATTTCTTGGCGCGCTGATATTGTCGCTCTGGCTTTATATGTCCGCGGCTTCGTTGATGCCAGAGCCGCAAGAGACTGTATTCCCCGCAATGCAACAAGGCGAAACGCGCTTTTTGGACGCGACCGACCAAACAATAATCCATACGGTCGCTGACCCGCTGGGCGATAAGCGCCGCTGGCTGAAATTGGATGAGTTGCCGCCGCGCCTCGTCAGCGCCTCCATGATGGCGGAAGGCTACGACCAGCGCGTTGCGCGCGACCGGTTTAATCTGGCTAATACAATAATGCAGGTTTGGCGCTACATTATTGGCTTGCCTGTTGAGAGTGACGGCGGGATCGCTGGCAATCTCGCGAGCGATACGCTTCTGCCACTGACGCAGGCGAGCGGGTTGGATGCGCGTTTGCTGGAGATCGTGCATGTCGCCGAGAGCATGCGTCGATATTCCAACGAGGAATTGCTTGAGTGGCGGCTAAACACAAGCTATTACGGGCGCGATGCCTTCGGGATTGAGGCGGCTGCGCAAATCTATCTCGGCAAGTCGGCGGTGGCGCTGTCGCTAGAGGAGTCGGCGCTGCTGGCGCCAATCGTCGCAGAGCCATCGCTCAATCCGATTGATGCGCCGGCGCAGGCGCGCGAACGCGGAGCCGATCTGCTCTTCCAAATGCTTGATGCCGAGTTGATTGACAAGGCGCAATTTGACGCGGCATCGGCGTTAGATATCGCCTTGCGCAAGCCGGACGCTCGCCGGGCGGAGATCGCGCCGGAGTTCATCCAATATGCGCGGGGGCAAGCGGAAGAACTGCTGGATAGCTTGGGATATTCCGGCGCCAGAATGATGGCGCGCGGCGCGCTGCAAATTACGACATCGCTGGATCTGGTTCTGCAATTGCAAGCGGAATGCGCCCTGCGCGCGCATTTGCGGCAGATTGACCAAGTTACCGCCATAGATGGATCGCCTTGCGCTGCGGCGCGCGAGCTGGCAGCCGGGTCGCCAGCCGGATCTTCGCCGCCCGATATCGGCGCGTTGGCGCTGATTGATGTGGGCAGCGGTCGGATTTTGAGTATGGTGGGGGACGCGGAGGCCGCCAGTCATCAGCCGGCGATCGTTCTCCAGCCCTTCGTTTACCTGGAGGCTTTTCTGCGGCGCGAGTTTACACCGGCGTCGATGGTTTACGATCTGCCGCGCGCTTACCCGGGAGCAAGCGCCGAATTGATTTATGCGCCGGCTAATCCGGATAGCGTCTATCGCGGTCCGCTGAATCTCCGCGATGCGATGGCGGCCGGTCTGCTGCCGCCGGCGGTGCAGGTCGCCAGCGTAAACGGTATCGTTCCGGTCATCGACATTGCGCGAGCGATTGGGTTCAATAGCCTGGACGCGAAGGGCGGCGGTCTGTCGCTCTTGGAACGGGGCGGGGCGGTCTCCGTGTTGGATGCGGCATACGCCTACAGCGTTCTGGCATCGATGGGCGCGATGCGGGGCTTGCCTGTGATGCCAATGGGTGACGGTGTTCGAGCCCGCGATCCGGTGGCGGTACTCAGGATCAGAGATGCCAGCGGGCGAGTGCTCTGGTCCTATGATGAGGCGTCGACAGCGAACGAGACCCTTATCATTCAGCCGAGCGCCGCGTATATGGTGAATGATATACTCGCCGATGCTGACGCGCGGGAAGCGGCTATGACGGAGGCAAATATCAACTTGCGCATTTCGCGGCCTGCCGCCGTCGTCGATGGCATGAGCGCCGACAAGCGCGACAGTTGGACAGTCGGACATTCGCCCGATCTGGCGCTGGCAGCGCATACTGGCCGCAGGGACGATGAGCCTCTTGATTTCACTAATTCGGATGGCTCAGGCTCGGCGCCGCTATGGCGCGCGCTGATGGATTACGCCCATTCACATCTCCAGTTGCCGGAGCGCTATTGGAGCGCGCCCGCCGATATTGAAGAATACCTGGTTTGCGAGATTTCGGGCTTGTTGCCAGCGACGACGGCTCACTGCCCGACGCGGAAGGAATTGGTACCGGCCGGCGCCATGTTGCAGCGCGATCATTATTGGCAAAGGTTCGAGATCAACCGAGCGGACGGACAACTGGCGACGGTGAGCACGCCAGATGAACTGCGTGAACCACTTGCCTTTTTCATTCCACCGGACGACGTCATGGATTGGTGGCTGGATAATGGCAAGCCCCTGCCGCCCAGCAGCTATAGCAGCGACAGTGACGCGGGCAGCGCGAAACCAGCGCGTATCATATCGCCCGCGGATTATGCCTATGTTGGGTCTAGGGTAGACATTGCCGCTGTCGTCGACCGGGCGGGCGCGGAGAGCTGGCTGTTGGAATATGGCGCCGATGTGAATCCCGATACCTGGACCAGTATAGGCGAGAGGCAGTGGCTTGAAGATAGCGGCGAGATTGCCGCCACTTGGGAGACGGCGTTGTACAGCGGCATCTACACCTTGCGCCTGTCGGTGACCTTCGCCGATGGCAGCGTCGAAACCGACAGCAAACTCCTGACTTTCGACAATACGCCGCCGGCGGTGAAACTGCGGACGAGCGACGATATCAACGTGATACGATATCCATCGCAGCAAGTCGTATCCTTGCTGACCGATGTAAGCGATAATCTGACGATCCAGCGGGTTGAATTTTATCGGGGCGACCAGCTGCTTAGCGACGATCGCGATTGGCCCTTCGGCGTCGACGTTGCATTGGAAGATGTCGGCGAAATTCTGTTCAAGGCGATCGCTTACGATCAAGTGGGGAATCGCGCTTCATCCGAGCTGGCAGTCTCTGTGGTGGACGGATAGATCAACCGTGAGCGAGCGAGTACAGAATCGAAGCGTCGGCAACGCTCTGTCGTTGCCGGTGGCGTGGTTTGATGCCGCCTTCTGAGAGAAGCGAGTAGGTCACCAGCGTATCGTCCGGATGTGCGAAAACGGGGTTCGCGACATCGAGATCGCGCCTTTTAGCTTCGATTTGAGCGGATACATTTCAGCCAGTGGTCAGTAATTTGGCGAAAGTCATCCTTTCTACTATGGTGTTGATTCAATCACCGTCGTTGAATGAATTTCGCTATTTGCGGCAAAGGCGGCCTAGGGGAGTCAAGGATATGCTGTGGATGGTTGAGTTAATTGTCTTCTAGCTGAGGATTAGCATTGTGACAATAAGCCTCTCCAAAACGTCATTCGCAAGACTGGCGACAGTCCTGTTCGCGCTTGCTCCTGCGCTGCTCTTCGCTTACTTGGGGCAATTCATGCGGATGATGCGCGACGATTATTCGCGTATTGCCCATGCGCTTGAATCGGGACCCATATCTCATATCATACATCACAGAAATTCCTGGGGCGGTTCTTTTGGCAATATCTTTGTCCAGGGCGTATTGGGACCGTTGGATGGGTTGAGCGCGCAACTTATGCCGGCGCTTATCATAGCGATTTGGCTGCTTGGCTTGATCTGGCTGCTGGCGATCGCCAGCAAGCGGCTGAAATTGGCAGCTAAGCCGCTGATAGTTTCCACAGTGGTAGCGTCGCTCATGGTAGCGGCGACACTCAACGGTTTCTATTCGCTGGAGACTTTGTACTGGTATACCGCCAGTACAGCCTACGCGCTGCCCATAACGCTTGCTCCATTCGGCATTGCTCTAACGCTGGCTTTGACGCGGCGCTGCGGTTCGTCGCTGCGCAAGCTCGGGATCGCTGTCATCGCCGGTTTGGCCGCCTTCGCCGTCGCCAGCTTCTCTGAAATGCATCTAGTGTTTCAATTGACTGCGCTGCCATTCTTGGCGCTCGTGGCGCTACTCCTTGTCGATCGCTCGCATCGCCCCCAAGCGTTGTTCCTTATCACGGTAGGATGGCTCGTTACCATAGTCAACGCTCTGGTACAGGTGACCGCGCCCGGCATTGGCGATCGAGTCGAGTGGTATGTTGACGGCGGCGTTACAACGCCGATACGATCGCTCTCCGAGCTGATTCCGCTCACCATGGACCTTACCCTTCAATATGTGACAGATCAGCGCGCCTTTGCCGGTTTCGGCCTGCTATTCGCTGCCGGGCTATTCGCGTCATTGATGATCTCGCGGACGGAATCGCGGTCGTCGCTGAAGCGAACGATTTCGCTGCCCACGCTTCCCGTTTGGGTCGGGCTGATCGTTCAAATCCTCTTTTTACCTGTTTTGTGGACACATATTAGCGACAGCCCGAGCATTCTTGGTCGCTTTAGTTATGCGTTCTTTGTGGTTGTCTGCCTCAACGCCGCCGCCATATTTGCCTTTCTGCTACTGCTTGTGTTCCGCTCCAAGATTTCGGCGGAAGCGCGAAGAAATCTTGGCTTCGTTACGGCGCTGACGGTCGTATGCTGGATTGTGGCGCTCGCCTTTCTCGCATTGACGCAAATTAGAAGCGTTCATTTCAAGGCGGCTGGTCACCTGGTATTGAGCGCAATTTCTGTCTTAGGGCTTTTATCGTTTATGTTCGCTGCCCAATGCTCCCAGCGCGATGCGCGGCGCGGCGGCGCCCTTATCGCCATTAGCTTTGCTGCTGCCGTCGTGTCAGCATTTGTTTTGCTGGCGCTAGCCAATTACTCAATAGGATACGTCCGCGATCGGGTCATGGCGCCGGTCAGTTTCTTACTCGTCGTCACCGGATTGGTTTGGGGAGCCTGCATGGGCATTTGGCTCAAGAGTTTCCTCAATGCCAACGGGCTGACATCGGTATGGTTGGCTCGCTACAAACTGGCTGGCGCGCTGGTTGCCGTTACGATCGGGCTCGGCATCTTCCTGGGACGGCTTCAATGGCTGCCCGACCTTGAATTGTACGCGCGGGAGTGGGACGCTCGTCATCAGTATCTGCTGGCGAAGCGAGACGAGGGCCTCAGTTATGTTGAAGTTGCGCCGTTGGCTTATGATATGTCACAGTACTTTTGGGAAGCGGACATCTCAATGAAACCAGAGAACGAGGCTGCCGAGATCTACTATGGCATCGAGTCCATCGTTCAGACTGGATCCTAACAGAGAGATGCCGCGCCGCTTGGACAGACGCCAGCTGCGTTAGAAACTCATATTATTTTTGGCAATCCACACCGTTCTTTGCCAAATCCATTGACTATCACTTGGCGATATGATAAGTTACTCTTGAATTTCTGGCACTCAAGCAATGCGAGTGCCAGAATGCGACAAAAGAAAGTCGTATGTATCCAAGGCAACCATAGTTCGAAAGGGAGATAATAATGCCTGTCTCTATTCGCCCGCTGGGAGACCGCGTCCTGGTGGAACCGGTGGAATCGGAAGAAACATTCGCAGGTGGCGCATTTGTATTGCCGGAAACGGCCAAGGAGAAGCCGCAGCAAGGCTTGATCCGCGCCGCAGGACCCGGCAAGTATGATGAAGAGGGCGAAAAACGCATTCCCATGGATGTCCAGGAAGGCGATCGTGTCCTTTTCGCCAAGTATGCTGGAACCGAAGTCAAACTTGATGGCATCAGCATGCTCATTATGAAAGAATCCGACATCCTTGGCATTGTCGAAGCCTAAGGCAGGCTGCGGCAATTCTCGTTACAACCGCTCTAGTGAGAAGTCAATTAGGAGGAATCCATGGCAAAGCAACTCGTATTCAAGGAAGATGCTCGCCGCAAGCTTCAAAGCGGCGTTGACAAGGTCGCCAATGCCGTCAGCACGACACTCGGCCCCAAGGGCCGCAACGTCGCGCTCGACAAGAAATTCGGCGCCCCGACCGTGACCCACGACGGCGTCACCGTCGCCAAAGAGATCGAACTGGAAGACCCGTACGAAAACATGGGCGCGCAGCTATTGAAGGAAGCCGCCACCAAGACCAACGACATCGCCGGCGATGGCACTACCACCGCCACGGTTTTGGCGCAGGCGATCGTCAGCGAAGGGCTAAAGAATGTAGCCGCCGGCGCCAACCCGATGCTGCTGAAGCGGGGGATCATCCACGCCGCCGACATCGTCGCCGGCAATATCCTGGATCAATCGACCCCGATTGAAACTAGAGACGAGATCGCCAATGTCGCTAGCGTTTCGGCGCAGGACCAGGAAATCGGCGATTTGATCGCTGAAGTAATGGACAAGGTCGGCAAAGATGGCGTTGTCACCGTTGAAGAAAGCCGCGGGCTGGAATTCGAGACCGAATACGTCGAGGGTATGCAGTTCGATCGCGGGTACATCAGCCCCTACTTCGTCAGCAACAGCGAGACGATGGAATCCAGCATTGAAGAACCGTACATCTTGATCCACGACAAGAAGGTCAGCGCGGCGCAGGACATCATTCCAATCCTGGAGAAGCTGCACCAGATCGGCAAGCGCGAGCTGGTCATCATCGCCGAAGATGTTGACGGCGAGGCGCTGGCGACGATGGTCGTCAACAAGCTGCGCGGCGCGATTAACGTGCTGGGGGTAAAGGCGCCCGGCTTCGGCGATCGGCGCAAAGCCATGCTGCGCGACATTGCCGTCTTGACCGGCGGCACCGTCATCAGCGAAGAAACGGGCCGCAAGCTGGACAGCGTGACTGTGCAGGATTTGGGACGGGCGGCCAAGGTCGTCAGCACCAAGGACGACACCGTCATCGTTGATGGCGCCGGTGAAGAAGGCGCGATCGCGGGGCGCATCGAAGAGATCCGTCGCGAAATCGACGCCAGCTCAAGCGATTACGATCGCGAAAAGCTGCAGGAACGCCTGGCCAAGCTGAGTGGTGGCGTGGCGGTCATCCGCGTCGGCGCCGCGACTGAGACCGAGCTGAAAGAGAAGAAGCACCGCGTCGAGGATGCCTTGAGCGCGACCCGCGCCGCCGTAGAAGAAGGCATCGTTCCGGGCGGCGGCGTCGCCCTGATCAATGCGATGAGCTCGCTTGATGGCGTCAGCATGGATCTCGGCGACGAGAATACCGGCGTGACCATCATGCGCCGCGCGCTTGAGATGCCGATGCGCAAGATCGCCGCCAACGCTGGCGAAGATGGCGCGGTCATCATCCAGAACGTCCGCCGGGCGCAGGATGACGACAGCAACCACCGCGTCGGCTTCAATGTCATGAATGGCGAATACGGCGATATGATTGACGCCGGCATTCCCGATCCAGCCAAGGTGACGCGCGGCGCGATTGAGAACTCCGCTTCGATCGCCGCGATGATCTTGACCACCGAAGCGCTGATCACCGATGTGCCGGAAGAAACGCCTCCGCCGATGCCCGGTGGCGGCATGGACGGCATGGGTGGCATGGGCGGCATGATGTAATCCGGCTCAAAGCCACGACAATTAACGCTTACCGAGGACTGTCGCAGGGCAGTCCTCTTTTTGTCGAATCAGACTGTTTGTGCTATGATTCTATTGACTGTCAACTAGCGGTGATGGAGAGTAACGCATTGGAACAGCAAACCGAACTCTATGACCTGCGCCTGCATCGCCTGGAGCAATTGACCGCCTCAATGGTGGAGAGTCAGGCCTCTATGGTGCAAGTGCTGCAGGAGCATTCAGTACGCTTGGCGAATATCGAGTCGCGTCTGGACAACATAGAAACGCGCATGACCCGGGTAGAAGAGCTTCTGACTCTTGCGTTGGATGATCTCGCATTCATAAAGAACCACCTCCAACAGCGGGAATGAGCGTGCCCAAATTTCTCAATCGGAGGTCTGTCGCAGGGCAGTCCTCTTTTGTTTGACAGCTCGGTCGTGATAGGCTGAACTTGTACGACAAATATGCGGTCGAGTTGGGATCGAGAGATGGAGGAGAAACGATAGCCTTTTGCTACGATACACTTTAGCAAGCCCGGTGCGGCGGGCATTGTTGCAGGCGTCCTTGCAACTGTTGTGTTCGCAGTTATTCATGGCTGCGGGTTTCCTGCATGAGAGGCGGCAATCGGAAGCGCAACTTGCCGCTCTACAAGATAGTTTGTCAGAGGTGGTTTACTTTAGCGTAACCAGTTGCGCAACTCAACTTAGACTGGTGTTTCGAGTTCCTCAGCGACTTCTTCATCTTCTACGGTGACCATCGTCAAGCCGCCGTCATCGTCGACGTCAATCCGTATCACGCTGGCTAAACCGAACTCGCCCGACAGGATGCCGTCAGACAGGCGATCCTCGACTTCGTTCTGTATCAAACGGCGCAGCGGCCGCGCGCCAAATTCAGGGTTGTAGCCATTGTCGGCGAGCCAATCAATGCCTGCGCCGCTGGCTTCAAGCGTGATGGCGTGTTCGAGCAGGCGTTCGCGCACTTTATCCAATTCAAGGTCGACAATCTGCCGAATTTCGTCACGAGTGAGCGAGCGGAAAATGATGGTGGCGTCAACGCGGTTCAGGAACTCTGGGCGGAACATCCGCTGCAATTTATCAGTCACGTTGCGGCTCATGTCTTCATACTGTTCGTCGTCCAGTTTTTCGGCATCGAGATGCGTATTGAAGCCCAAGCCCGAATTGGGTTTGATCAGTTCGGCGCCAACGTTGCTCGTCATCACGATCATGGCGTTGCGGAAGTCGACGCGGCGGCCCCGCGCATCGGTTAGCGTGCCCTCTTCCATGACTTGCAGCAGCATGTTGAAGGCTTCCGAATGCGCCTTTTCCACTTCGTCGAAGACGATAATGCTGTAGGGGCGGCGGCGCACCGCCTCGGTCAACTGACCGGCGTCCTCATAACCAACGTAGCCGGGAGGCGCGCCCACGAGACGGGCGACCGAATGCCGCTCCATAAACTCGCTCATATCGAGTTGAATGAGCGCGTCCTCGCTGCCGAAGAGAAACTCGGCCAGCGCCTTGGTCAGTTCGGTTTTGCCGACGCCGGTGGGTCCCAGAAACATGAAGGAGCCAATGGGACGGCGCGGATCTTTCAAGCCGGCGCGAGCGCGTCGAACCGCCTTGCTGATGGACACGATGGCTTCGTGCTGCCCGATGATGCGCTCGTGCAGCTTGTCTTCCATCTCCATTAGTCGCTCGCTCTCTTCGTTGGCGATCCGCGTGACCGGGATGCCGGTCCACATCGCCGCCACCTCGGAGATATCGTCGCCCTGCAAACGCGGCTGTCCCGTCTCTTCATTCCAGTTCATGCGGAAGTCCGCCAGCTTGGCATCCAGCGATTCGCGGCGCAATTCAAGCGTCGCCGCTTCGTCGGGCTCGCCCGCGTCCTCCGCCAGCTCGATGTCTTCGTGTATCTCTTCCAGCTCATCCATCACTCGACGCACCGCCGCTGCCTCCGGGCTTTTATACATTCGCAGGCGGGCGGCCGCTTCGTCAATCAGGTCGATGGCTTTATCGGGCAGGAAACGGTCGGGGATGTAGCGCGCGGACAGGTTCGCGGCGGTCTCAATGGCGTCATCGGTGATTTCGACATTATGATGATCTTGATAAGGGAATTTGATGCCTTGCAGGATTTCGATTGTTTCTTCAATTGTCGGTTCAGCTACTTGTATCTGTTGGAATCGGCGTTCGAGGGCAGCATCGCTTTCGATATGCTTGCGATATTCGTCCAGTGTGGTGGCGCCGATGCACTGCAATTCGCCGCGCGCCAGCGCCGGCTTGAGAATGTTGGCCGCATCGACGCTGCTGCCGGCTGAGCCCGCTCCCACAAGCATATGCACTTCGTCAATAAACAGGATCGTATCGGAGGCTTTGAGCTCCTCGATAACGCGCTTGAGGCGCTCTTCAAATTGACCGCGGTACATGGTGCCAGCGACCAGCGAACCCACGTCCAGTTGAAGAACGCGCTTCCGCAATAAGGGCTTGGGCGTGTCGCCTTCAACGATTCGCTGCGCCAAGCCTTCGACGATTGCTGTCTTGCCAACGCCAGGTTCGCCGATCAGCGCCGGATTGTTCTTGCGTCGGCGGCTCAACACTTGAATAACGCGCTCGATTTCCATTTCGCGCCCGACGACCGGGTCAAGCTTGCCGTTTTCCGCCAAACTGGTCAAGTCGGTCGCCAATTGATCGACGAGGGGCGTGCTGTCCTTGCGCGATTGCTTGCTGGCGTGGCGATCCTGCGTCTTTTGCGCCGATTGCACCGGGCTTTCCTGCAGCACTTTGCTGGTCTGCCGGCGCACCTCTTCGGGGCTGACGCCCAGCCGCCGCAGCACATCCAGCGCGATGCCTTCCTGCTGCCTAACCAAGCCGAGAAGCAGATGCTCGGTGCCGATGTAATGGTGGCCCATTCGGCGCGCCTCATCAACCGCCAGCTCCAGCACCTTCTTTGTGCCGGGGGACAAATCCAGTTGCGAGGCGCTGGCGCGCTCGTCAGCGGTGGACAAGCGAGACACCAATTCTTCAACCCGCCGCTGATCCAAGCCCAAATCGCGCAGCACCCGTCCGGCGACGCCGCCATCTTCGCGCATTAAACCGAGAAGCAGGTGCTCGGTTCCGATTTGGTGATGCTGCAGGCGTTCCGCCTCTTCTTGCGCCAGGCTCAGTACACGCCGCGCCCGCTGTGTGAAGCGTTCCATTTTATTTGGCACGGTCTATTCCTCCATCTTGCGCAGCCCGAAAACGGGGCCAGTCCGAAAGGTTAGCCTAGCTACAATTATACCAGCAGAACCACCCAGTTGTTACATGCCATTTCCAAACTTCATGTCAAATCAGCGCCGACATATTCTGGCTATTGCCGTCCGCCAATACTAGCGGATGCCTATTTGTTTTTCAACGGACAACGTACACTCAACACCCATAGCCGACTTTTTCGGGGCATGTTGGCTCAAACGTAAGGCGCGGGAGCTCAGCGGCAGGACGGGCATCAATCGTCCGCCGGGCGACGAAGTTGGTTAGCCAGCTTATCAAGGTCGACGCCCGTGTCTAGCAGAAGGCGTCTCAGATCGCCGTCTGGATCTTGGAGCAGACCCAGCAGCAGATGTCTATCTTCTAGCTGCAGGCTTCCACTATGGGCGACTTCCTTGAGCGCTTCTTCCAACGCGTCCTTCACTGCCGGCGACAGATCGACAGCGAAGTGGCTGACTTCACCCGACGATCGGCTGGTCATGCGCAGGAGAAAGTAATCGACTACTCTCAGTGGCGACTCTCTGGTTTTCCGGGGCGGATCGGGAGGTGAGGGCGCGGGACGCGCTTGCATGACGGCGCCAACACTTTGACGAATCTGCTCGCGACTTACATTCAATTTCCGCAGAATATTAAGCGCGGCGCCGTCTTCCAAGCGAAGCAAGCCCAGGAGAAGGTGCTCGGCGCCGATGTAGTTGTCTCCCAAACGGCGCACCTCATCGACTGCCAACTCGAGGGTTTTTTTGGAGTCGGCTGCCAGATCGGGATGGTCGACAGATCTTCGCCGCGCCTTGCTCTGCTGTCGCGCCAAGTCTGCTGCTTCAGAGGCATCGACTCCCGCTGCTTTCAGTGCCTGCGCGGCTACGCCATCTGCCTCATTAAGAAGCCCGATCAGCAAGTGATCGCTGTCGATCCAGGCGCTATCCATTGACATCGCCGCTTCCTGCGCCAGGCTCAGCACACGCCTCGACCGTTGAGTGAAACGTTCCATCCGGTTTGGCACGATGCTCCTCCCTCGCCACGCTTAGGCCACATGCTAAGAGTGTGGCGCGGAAAATACAAATGCGAGGAGGATAGGAAGATATTCAGCGTAGCAAAAGAGGACACCGCAGCCGGCGCCCACCAAGGCCCTCGCGCCGAAGTTGACGGTTTAGTCTTTGGCTTGCGCGTCCGGCTCGCCAGCTTCGGTCTGCGCCGTCTGGTCCTGATCGCCGATTGGAGGCGCCTGGTCATCGGCTGGGGTCGCATCCGCCTGCAGCGATGTCGATTCCTGAATCGCCATCTCCCAATCCAGATCGAGATACTCGGTTGAATTGACCGACTTTAGGCTCAGTCCCAGTCGGCGGTCTTTGATGTCGATCTTGACGATGCGCAGCACCAGTTCATCGCCGCGATTGACCACTTCGCGCGGGTGGGTGACCCGCTCGCCCGAAAGCTCGGAAATATGAATCAGCCCCTCGACGGCATCGTGGTCAATCAAGCGGGCAAAGGCGCCGAACTTCGTCAGCTTGGTGACGCGCCCGCGCACCAATTGACCGCGACGGAGGGCGGTCGCGACTTCGTCCCAAGGGTCGCTGATCACGCGGCGCCGGCTCAGCCCGATGCGTTTCGCCTCGGGATTGACGCTGATGACTTCGACCTCAACCTCGTCGCCGATATTCACCGCCTGGCGCGGGTGGGTGATATGCCCCCAGGCCAACTCCGAGAGATGCACCAAACCTTCGCCGCCGCCGATATCAACAAAAGCGCCGAAATTCTCCAGGCTGACGACCACGCCCTTCCGGACATCGCCGACCTTCAATTGGGCGATTAGCGCTTCCTTGCGCGCATGGCGGACTTCGCGCAGCGCGGCGCGTTCAGACAGGATCAGCCGGTTGCGATGCCGATCGACTTCCATCACCTTGACACCGATCGGCTGATTGACCATCGGTCCATAGCGTTCTTCGGGCGTCGCGCCGGACATGGATCGGGCGCGGTCTTCCGCCAACTGGCTTTGGGGGACGAATCCGCGCAGGCGGCCAAAGCGAACGATCAGCCCGCCTTTGTTATAGCCGCCGATCAGCGCTTCGTATACCTCTTTGGATTTGGCGTAGTCTTCCGCATTGCGCCAGTCGATTTCTTCCAGCGCGTGATTAATTGATAAAACCGTCTCACCCCGATGATTGCGCGGGTTGACGACATAGACATCCACTTCAGCGCCGACCACCAGAGATTCAAGCATCTTGCGCGTCATCAATTCCAGTTCGCGGCCCGGCACTATGCCTTCATCGCCGTCGCCGAGGTCGATGGTTACGGCGGTCGGCTTGGTGCTGCTGATCACGCCGTGATGAATCTCGCCCCGCTTGAAGCGCGACTCCGCTTCCGGCTGCTGCGTCTTCTTTGCTTGCTTTTTGCCGGCTGCCGGCGCCGCTTCCGAATCCTTAGGGGCAACCGCCATTTCGGTCGCGGATTCTTCCGGCTGGGCTGCTTCCGGTTCCGCCGGATCGCTCGCGGCTGACGATTCGCTTTCTTCAACGTCGTCCGCTAATGACTCTTGCGTTGCCACAGCTTCATTCGCTTCTGCCGCGACGGGTTCTTCCGTTGCTGGCGCATCCTCCGGCGAAGCATCCGCGCTGGCGCCATTGATGGTTTCTGATGGCGCTGCAGGCTCTGATGCTTCGCTTGCTGCATCATTTTCTGATGTGACCTCAAGCGAGTCGGCCGCTTCAGCCGCTTCTGATGGCGACAACTCGGCAGACGGAGAATCTGTTCTCAGTTCTTCGTCGTTGCCGCGTTCTTCTTGAATCATGGCGAATTCCATTTCATGCTTAGCTTGCGCCAAGCAATTATAGCTAAGCAGCAAGCTTAGTCAAATGACAATTCGACTATGTGAGTAACTGGCGCCGGTCGCCTGGGCAAGCGCCACAAACGATTTCGCTGCGAGCGCGCTCAGTCGAATCCCTCGACATCCTCGCGCCGTCGTTTCGGTGGGGCGGGGAAGGGATCAAACTCGTCATCATCGTCGGTCTGCGACAGGAAGTCGGCGAAGTCTTCGTCCTCGAATTGCGCATTGTAATAGTCGCGCGCCGGGTAGCTCTCATCATAAATGTCGCTGAATTCCGCTTGCTGCGCAGCCGACGTTTCCACAAAGTCAGTTGCTTGATCAGCGTGCCGCGAAAAGCCCAAGCGGTCTTCAATTTCGTCGATAACGACTAAATCCCCGGCGCTGAAATCCCCTTGCAGCAAGTGGATGCTCAAGGGATTTTCGATATGCCGTTGTATGGCGCGGCGCAGCGGGCGGGCGCCGAACTGCGGATCGTAGCCTTGTTTCGCCAGCCAGTGGCGCGCCGGCTCGGTGAGATGGATCGCCAAGCCCGATTCATCCATTCGCTCCGCCAGCTCCCGAATTTGCAGATCGACCATTTGCTCGACCGCCTCAAGCGTGAGCGGCTCGAAGATGATGATCTCATCAATGCGATTGAGGAATTCCGGGCGGAAGGTATCGCGCATCGCTTTCTCGATTTTGCGGTGATCGGCGACCGCGTCATCATCACGGGGCAGGAATCCCAGCGCGCCGCCGTGCCGGGCGTATTCAGTGCCCAGGTTGCTGGTCATAATCAGCACTGTATTGCGAAAGTCGACGGTGTGACCCTGGCCATCGGTCATGCGGCCATCTTCCAGCACTTGCAGCAGGACGCTCCAGACATCGGGATGCGCTTTTTCGATCTCGTCGAAGAGAATGACGCGATAGGGGCGTCGACGGATCGCCTCGGTCAATTGGCCGCCGGCTTCATAGCCGACATAACCTGGCGGCGCGCCAAATAGCCGGCTGGCTGTATGCTTCTCGCGATATTCGCTCATATCGACGCGGACGAGACTTTCTTCATCCTCGAACATAAACTCAGCCAGCGCCTTCGCCAATTCGGTTTTGCCGACGCCGCTAGAACCCAGGAAAATGAAGGAGCCGATCGGACGCTTTGGGTCTTTGAGACCGCTGCGCGCGCGGCGGATGGCATCGGCAAGGGCGGCAATCGCCTTGTCCTGGCCGATTACGCGCTTGTTGATCACTTCTTCCATCCGCAGCAGTTTCTCCGATTCCGTCTCAAGCATGCTCTGCACCGGGATGCCGGTCCACTGCTCGACCACCTGCGCCACGTTGTCAGCGGTCACGAGTTCGTCCAGCGTATTCTCTTGCCGCCATTCGTGATGCGCCTGCTCAAACTCTTCTTCCAACTGGATTCGCTGCATCTTGCAATCAGCGGCGCGCTCATAATCGCGGGATAAGCCCGCGGCTTGCTCTTCCAGCGCCAGCTGGTCGATCATTTCGCGCATGCTCTTCAAGTATTGCGGCATGGAAAAGAGCGCGACCCGCAACTTGGCTGAGGCTTCATCCAGCAGATCAATCGCCTTGTCAGGCAGTTTGCGCTCGGTCAAGTAGCGGGCGGAAAGGCGGGCGGCCGCCTCAATGGCGTCATCGGCAATGCTGACGTTGTGATGCGCTTCGTAGCGATCGCGTATGCCATAAAGCATTTCGATGGTACTCTCGACATTCGGCTCCTCGACGAAGATCGGGGCGAAGCGGCGATCCAGCGCGCTGTCCTTTTCGATATGCTGGCGATATTCGTCCATGGTGGTAGCGCCTACCGTCTGCAATTCGCCCCGCGCCAGCGCCGGTTTCATCATATTGCCCGCATCCATCGCGCCGGCCGCCGCGCCCGCGCCGACCACCTGATGCAACTCGTCGATGAAGAGGATGATTTCGCCTTCGGAGCGCTGAATCTCTTCAATCGCGCCCTTTAGCCGTTCTTCGAATTCGCCGCGGAATCGGCTGCCAGCCAGCATCCCGCTAAGGTCAAGGCTGAGCACGCGTTTGCCCAGCAGCAAATCGGGCACATCGTTCGTGGCGATCTTCTGCGCCAAGCCTTCGACGATGGCGGTCTTGCCGACGCCGGCTTCGCCAATGAGCACCGGGTTGTTCTTGGTGCGGCGGCTGAGCACTTGAATCACACGCAGGATTTCGCTGTCGCGCCCAATTACCGGATCAAGCTTGCCCTCCTGCGCCATGCGCGTCAGATCGCGGCTGTACTTCTCGAGCGTGCGATAACGGCTCTCGGCTTGCGGGTCGGTGACGCGCTGCCCGCCGCGGATATCTTTGACGGCATCGGCGACGCGATCGCGCGTGATGCTGTACTCCGCCATCGTATTGGCCACATCGGTGTTGCGCTCGCTGAGAATGGCGAGAAATATGTGCTCGGTGCTAATGTACTCGTCGCGCAGCCGATTGGCTTCTTCGTTGGCGCGGTCGATGATGCTCTTCAGCCGCGGCGTGATGAAAACCTGATTATTGCCCTGACCGTAGATCGTTGCCGTGCGCGGGCTCTGGCGCAAGATATCGTCCACGCGCGACCGCAGCGCGCCGACGTCAACTGCCAGCCGCTCGAGAATCTGTGGCACAACGCCGTCGGTCTGTTCCAGCAGCGCCAGCAAGACGTGCTCGGTATCCACTTGCGTATGCCCGTAGCGGTGCAGGATTTCGTAGGCGCGGGCGGAGGCGTCCTGCGCGCGTTCGGTGAATCGGTCGAATCGGATCATAGGCCTTCCTTCAGAGCCACCGTTGATGACTCTGCGATATGTGCGAGTCAACACCCATTTTATCGGCCTGCTGACATCTTGCACGACGTATTGCAAGCATAACCAAGGCGTGTAAGAACCGCGTCAACATTTCAGTCGGTCGGAAATGTCTGGGTTCCTGTGGCAAAAGATTGCGCTACGAGTCTTCTGATTTCGGTAACGTTAAACCAATGCAAAAGGCGACAGTGTCTGCGATCAGTTGAACTTGATCAGGCCCAACAATGCCTATCCTCCTTCTAAAGCGTACGTTTGAGACAGATTTTACTTGGAACGCATCCGCGCCAGAGTCGTCGGTTAACTTATTCGCGCTATCGCTCGGGACTGGAATTATCCAGAAGTAGTTTTTTCGCTGGAAACGCGCTCTCCAGCGACGCAACGGTACGACTATGTGTAGATCGTATTCCCAGGAAACACTGACGTTCATGACTACAGCAGGACGAACCTTATTGATCTCATCGCCTGTAGTAGGCCATTGCGACTTCGGAGTTCCGGCTGAGGGCGTTTTTGCAGTCACGGGCGAATTAAAGTTCACGATCCAGATTTCGCCTCGTTGCGGTTCAATTGGAGATTTCTTCCGTTTCGGCATCAAATTCCTCGTAGTAATCATCGTAAATTTCGTATGCCTCAAAAATCTCGAAATCTTCCTTTGACGCATGTTCGAATGCCCGCTCCATTACCGCCTTGCGTTCGTCTTCGGGCATCGCCAGCAAATCATATACGGTCAGATGCTCCGATTCAGGTTGTTCGGTCTCAGGTTGCCACACATCTACGCCTATCCGTGTCATGCGGTCAGGAGAAACCAAACCTTCCGCTACTGCGCGCTGAACCATCTGTTTCAGTTGCAGCGGCTCTTCGTCCCCGAGATATTCGACCGGTTCGCGCATGCGCCATCCGAATTTCGATCTTTCAATGCTGAGAGCTTCATAGCAATGTTCTGAAATGATCTTTAGGTCTCTTGCGCGTCTGACCCAAGCAGCCATACTCAAGCCATATTTTCTCTTGAGCATCATCAATTCACCCCAATCGAGATGCCGCCGCTGCCGTCCGAGTTCGTGATAGGCGTGCTCGTCAGGAACCAAAAGCGCCGCGGCAAATCGGTGCGCGAGGCTCTCGTCATCCACGCTAGCGCGGGTCGTATCCATCACCAAGTGTCCTATCTCGTGCGCCAAATTGAATCGCTTTCGATCCGCGCTGCTGTTTGCATTTATGACAGTTACCGGATATTCGCCGCACCAGCCGGACAGTCCATCAAATCTCCCGCTCTCGTCGTCCCAGCCGATGACAATCACGCCACGGTCCTCAGCCGTCTGCACAAGATTGTCTAGCGGTCGATTGCCCACGTTCCACACCGCCCGTAATTGCCTTGCGATCTCTTCAGCATCATTGAAGTCCATTGCTGGCGCCGGTTCGGGCAAGTCGGGTGACGCATCGGGATACAAAACAGAGTGCAGTTCAATCTGCAATTCCGCCAGATCTGACGCGTATGCCATAACCGCTTCCTGCTTCTTTTTGCCAAATCTGCTTTGCTTGCGGAATGCCGTCCACTGAACGTCGGTTTCAGGTTGGTGCAAGAAATACGATCCGGGCACGCCAAGCGCACTGCTCGCCAGAAGCATGAATTGCGCTGTCGGATAACTCTTTTCCTTTTCATACTTGGAGATTGCCGCAGCCGTTATCTTGTAGCCGATATCGCATAACGCCCTAGCCAATTCCCGCTGCGTTATACCAGCCAACAACCGCGCCTGCTTTAGCCTCGCCCCGATCATGAATCACCCCCTCGCTCCGTTGACAAGTTTAGCAATTTGAGGCAAAAAATCAACGGGCGCCCTCGACTATTTGATCCCGTCGAACGGATTCAGCATAGACTTGTGTACACATCCTCCAGCCTCGCCGCCACGCCATCCCAGCTGTATCGTTCGTCGACGAGCTGCCGCGCTCGCGCGCCCATCTTCCGGCGCAGCGATTCATTCGCAAAAAGAAGCCTCAGCTTGTTCGCAATGTCTTCGACCGTTGCATCTATCACATGCCCCGCGCCAACTGCTTCAACCTCATCCAAATTGCAGCCTGGGGAAAGCAGAACCGGCATACTGGCCGCCATCGCTTCGAGCGCCGCCATTGGCTGACCCTCACCGGTGGCGGGCAGGGCGAAGAGTTCGCCCGCCGCCAGCGCGCCCAACCGCGCGTCGCCATCCAGGTAGCCGGTGAAAACTATGCGCTGATCGCCGTCTGCGAGCCCCTTTAGCAGCGGCATCATTCCCTCGTCGGGACCTACAATGAGCAGGCGCGAGTCGGCTACATCTGCCGCCTTGAAAGCCTCGATCAGCAGATCGACTCCCTTGCGCTGCTGCAGGCGGCCCATGAAGAGCGCGACAGGCGCATCGCCGAGTTGGTAGCGCTGGCGGAATCCGGCCGCCAGCTTGCGCCTGTTGAAGGATCCCAAGTAAACGCCATTGGGTATGACGCTGAAACCGGTCGGGCGGGGCCTGGTTCCGAAGCCGGTCCAAAGCGACTTCGCATCGTTCAGTTCGGAATGGGACAGCGCGATGACATGATCAATACGCAAGGCGATGCCGGGGCTCAACAGAAGATCCCATACTCGCTTGTATCGTCCACGGCCGGTGCTCAAAATGAGCGTGCCATGCGGCGAAAGCACGATCGGCTTGCGGAGTTTCGCCGCGACGGGCGTGACGAGCAGGTTTTCCAGCGTGCGAAACTCATGGACATGAAGGACGTCGACAGAAGGAAGAATCGCCTCCGCCGCGCGCTTCATGCTGCGGGGCGTTGACAGGTTGAAGCGTCGTCGCAGCCCTGGCAGGACGTTTGGTCGCCGCAAGAGACGCACGCCGTCCATGGTCTCGTCGCTCGCGCCGGTATAGCGCCGCTGCTGATCGAAGGCGTCGGTCGTCAGAATGGTGACCTCGTGCCCGCGTTGGACAAGCGAGGTAGCCATGCCCTCGACCGACCGCACAACGCCCCCGAAAGCGTATGCCGGTTTATAATAGGGTGTCAGGTGCAGGATCCGCATGAGGCTCGTCACCCGATCAATTCGACATCGCGCTGCCAGAAGCGCAAGAGGAAGCCGCCGCCGGGCAACGACGCCGCCAGCCGGTATAGCAGGTCCCAGTCATCCGCGCGCAAAACGCGAGCCAATATCAGCCCGGTGATGTACAGGCCGGCGCCGCCAAGAATCGGCAGCAAGATGAATTGCTCGTGAAGCGTCATCAGCGCCAGCGCCATCAGTGCAGCGGCAATCAGCAGTCGCGCAGCGCTATTGGCAACGTTTCCCGGCTTCCAGCCGGCCGCGCGAAAACCCTTGAGCAGCAGGATGACAACCAGGAGTTCGCCGATGATCGACGCGATGACCGCGCCGCGCGGATCGCCCCAATTGATAAGCAGGAATGCGGTCAGCGTCACGTTTAGCGCCAATCCCGCGCCGCGAATTTTCAAAAGGCGCCGCTGCTGATTCTGAATCAGCAAGCCTTTGCTGAAGACGGCGCCGAACATGGAGATGGCGGTGTACCAAATCAAGAGGCTCAGGATGCCGGCCGAAGGCGCATAAGCCTCGCCCAATAGCGGCGTCATAAACTTGTCTGCGAGCATACTGATGCCCAAAGCAAGCGGGACGCCGATAATCAGCATATAGCGGGCGAGCTTTACGATCATGCCGCCGAAAATGGGATTCGATCCATCATCATAATATCGCGCGAGCAGCGGATAAGCCGCCACCAGGACCGAGGTGCTGAAAAGCTCAATTACGCCGAAGTTGATGACGAAAGCGGCTGTCAAATAACCGGTGACGCGCTCGCCCAGGATTCCCGTTGTCATCAGCTTGTCGGAATGCTGATACGCCAGTGTGAGAAAAGACGCGAGCGCCAGCGGCGCGCTGTTGATGATTAGCTGGCGGGCGACGCTCCGGTCAAACGGAAACTCGGGTCGAACTCCCGCGCGCAGATTGAATGAAACGAGCAGCGCAGAACGGACCATGCCGGAGACGATGGCGGCGCCATAAACACCCAGCAGCCCCCAACCGGACATCAGCGCCAACAGGGCGAGCCCAATGCGAAAGAAGATATGCGCGATCTCCACCAAGGAGGTCTTCACCATCTCTTCCTGCGCCAGCAGCAGATCATGACCCATATTGCCGAAGAGATCAATGAAGAGGTTGATCCCCGCCAGAGCGGCAAAGGCGCGCACAGTTTCGCTGTAGCCGACCGCGACGCCATTCATCGCGACATAAGCCAATAGCGCCAGGATGGTCTGCATGTATAGCATCGCCGACCAGTATTTGCCGGCTTTGCTTCGATCGCGCGCGACATCGCGAATGACAATCAAACCCATGCCGAAGCTGGCTACCGCCGCCGCGTTCACCATTAAGCCGCCGACCGTTCCATAGATGCCGTACTCGCTTGGTCCGAGCCAGGGCGATAGCACCAGCTGCCAGATGTAAAGCGCGCCCTTGCTGATGATGCTGGCGAACATCAGCGCGCTGACGTTGCGCGCGGCGCGTCGGGCGTCGCTGCCCGAGAGGCTGGCGGATTCGGACGTGGCGTTCGGACTCGTCATCAGTCAGATCTCAGAGGCTTTCCGAAGTGTTTCCATAAGCATACTGGAAAAGACATTTGCCAACTGCTATGAGGAACATTTGGCAAAGGCTAGGGCTGGCGCGACGCATTCGCTATGATTGTGGAATCCGCAGCTTACGGACCTCGCCCGATGATTGACTCAATTGATGCGGCGCTAGACTATATTTTCAAGACACGCCGTCGGCTGGATGGGGCGCCGCGCGGGCTGGACGAGTATACACGCGATATCAGCTTGACGCGCAGCTTGCTGGAGCGTACCGATCTACTGAGCGCCGAATGCGATTACGCAGTCGTCGCGGGCAGCCGCGGCAAAGGCTCGGTCACGACCATCATGGCGAAACTGCTCGAAACGCTTGGGCGCCAGGTGGGTACCATCACCAGCCCGCATTTGGCGCACTGGAATGAGCGAATTCGCGTGAGCGGGCGGATGATACCGACCGAGGATTTCCTGAGAATCCTGCGCGACTTGCAGCCGACCATCGATAGCATCACCGAGGCGCTGCCTGATTCGCAATACCTCAGCCCCCAGGGGATTTTCCTGGCGATCGCGCTGCGGCATTTCAGCGAGCGAAACGTAAACATCGCCGTGCTCGAGGTGGGGCGCGGCGGACGCTTTGATGACATCGCCGTTGTGCCGAACAAACTGGCAGTCATCGCGCCGATCATGCTGGAGCATACCGCGCTTCTGGGCGCCAATTTGGAACGTATCGCCTGGCACAAGGCGGGCATTATGAAAGAGCGATGCTCGGTCATTACTTTGCCGCAAGATCAGAAAGCGATGAATGCCCTGAGGTCCGAAGCGGTAAAGCAGGGCGCGGAATTCACCTGCTTGTCGGAAGACGAACTTGCGAAGCTCGTGGCCGACCTTCCTGGCGGACAGCTAATCAACCTGCCTCCCTACGGCGAGCTCTTCTTGCCCTTGCTCGGTCGCTACCAGATCGCCAATGCGACGTTAGCGATACGGGCGGTTGAGCTGCTTCAGCAGGACCTCGGCGGCGACGCGCCCGATTCGCCCGCGTTCAACAGCGCGATTGCCCGGGGTTTGGGGGGGGTGAAATGGCTGGGTCGCGCGCAGCAATTGGACGAGCGTCCGGCGATATTCGTCGATGGCGCAATTACAGTGGCTTCCGCCGAGTCCTTCGTTGCCAGCGTCCAAGAACGTCTTCGCGCGCCGGTGATTTCCATCGTTGGCGTTCCGCGTGACCGCGACTACGGTGGCGTATTTCGGGTGATGGCTTCCGTCAGCGATTCGCTCATCATCACCGAAACTGATATCAATCCGAATACGCGCTTCCCCACAAGTGAAGAAGCTCTGGCGGCGGCGCGGGCATGGTCTGCGGATGTTTCATACGCGCCGGATTTGCCAGGCGCCCTGTTGATGGCGCGAAGGAAGGCGGGCGATTCCGGCACGATCTTGCTGGCGGTTTCCCTGATGCTGGTCGGCGAGTGCATGCTGATCTGGGATGTCGATACATCGACTCTATGATCGCTATGCCTCCGAAAGTTGACCGCTGATTGACAAAGTCCGCGTTTTTCACTAGCCTTGCCTGGAATGTTTCGATCCTTTTCATAGGTCCTGGAGGAACGAAAGAACCATGGACTATCCCAAGCAGACGCAGGAAAGCATGGCGGCGCGCGTCATGCGATTCGAGGAGCTCAAGCAAAAGGGCATCCCGATCATGTTCATCGACAGCATGCTGCCTGGTCACATGCGCATGAATTACGCTGTCATCGGCGATACCGCTTCCGAGAATCCGGATTTCAGCATTCGGCGCGCGATCACCGAGCCGCATCGTTATCAGATCGGCATGGTATGGGCGCCGCCGGGCTGCGGTCCCGCTTGGCACACGCATGATTATGTCGAGTCATTCTTCATGCTCACCGGTCCCTGGACCTTCTATTGGGGCAATGAAGACGATCCGGACAAAGTCGAAGGCGAATTCACGCTGAATGCCTGGGATATGATTTCGCTGCCGCCGGGCATGTATCGCAGCTTTGAATACTCGGGCGACGAGATCGGTTGGATCTACGCGGTGCTCGAGGCGCACGAAGTGTTTGAGGGCAAAGATCCATATTGGTCGCCGCAGATTGAGGCGGACGCGGCGGCGATTGGCTATCAAGCCGACGAGAGCGGCAAAATGGTGCATCCGCCGGATTATGAAGCGCAGAAGGCGGCGCAAAACGAATTTCTTTTGCAGACATTCCGCGATCGCGCCGGGGTTGAACTTAAAGACTTTCGTCCGCCGAAATGAAGAAGGGATATCCTCCATGAGAACCAGCACGGAACGCATTCTCACCACCCACGTCGGCAGCATGCCGCGGCCGCAATACGTGGTAGATCAGCTGTTCGCGCAGGATGCGGACGAACAGTATGATCCAGCCGAATTTGACCGCGTCATGCAGCGCGCGGTGCGCGAAGTGGCGCAAAAGCAGGTCGATGCCGGCGTCGATGTCATCAGCGATGGCGAGATGAGCAAAATCAGCTATGTCACTTACATGAGGCACCGCTTTACCGGTTTCGAAGTTGCCGAGACGCCGCGCGCCACCCCGCAGGATTTGGATGATTTTCCCGCATATAAGCAGCGCCTGGCCGATGCAGGCGGCACGCCGAAATATCACCGGCCGGTCGTGCGCGACGCCATCGCGATCAAGGACTTGGGTCCGCTGGAAAAGGACATCGCCAATCTGTTGGTGGCGAAAGACGAGGCGGGGGCGAGCGAAGCCTTCATGAATTCAGCATCGCCAGGGGTCGTCGCCGGCTTCCAGCCCAATGAATACTATGCCAGCAAAGAGCAGTATATCGACGCGCTCGCCGAAGTGCTGAAAGTCGAATACGAGAAGATCACCGAAGCCGGCTTGCTTTTGCAAGTGGATTGCCCCGACTTGGCGATGGGACGGCATATTCTCTTTCGCGATGAGGGTACGGAGGCATTTCTAAAAGCGGCGCGGGCGCAGGTCGAAGTGTTGAATTATGCGCTGGAAAACGTACCGGCCGATCGTGTTCGCTTGCATCTGTGCTGGGGCAATTACGAAGGTCCGCATCATCACGATGTCGACCTGGCCGAGATCATCGACATCGTGCTATCGACGAAGCCGCAGGCGATTCAATTCGAGGCTTCCAATCCGCGCCATCAGCACGAGTGGAAGACTTGGGCTGAAGCCGATATCCCGGATGACAAGATTCTGATTCCGGGCACGCTGGATACCACGACCAATTTCATCGAGCATCCGCACTTGGTCGCGGAGCGGATTGAGCGATTCGCGAATATTGTCGGCAAAGAGCGTGTGATCGCCGGCACGGACTGTGGCTTTGGCACCTTCGCCGGCTTCGGCGCGATTCATCCCGATATCGCCTACGCAAAATTGCGCTCAATGGCTGAAGGCGCGCGGATCGCCACTGAACGGCTGTGGTGAGGGACCAGCAATTGCGGACATATCTGCGCCAGCGCTGGCTGCGGCTGGCGCTTGCGCTTTTTCTTCTTTTATGGCTTTTGCCAATCCTGGCGCTGCCGCTCACGTCCCAGCTTATCCTGCTGATGCTTTGGCAGGGCTTATTGCTTGGGGCGATGGCCACGCTGGGCATTCGGCGCCTGGAGAACGCCTGGCTGCGTGAGCAGGAGCGCGCAGCGGAACGACAGCAGCAGTTCAACTGGCTGTATTCGCGCCTGCAGCCGCGCCGGCCCTTGCCCGCTTGGGAAGGCAGCATGGCCGAGCCTTCTTTGCTTGTCGCCGCGGTTGAAGCCGTGCTGGCGCGCGCCAACCCATCCGTGATCGAGCTCGGCAGCGGCTTTTCCACCCTGGTCTTGGCATACGCGCTGGAAGCCAAAGGCAAGGGCAAATTGATGGCGCTGGAGGACAATGCCCGCTTCGCAGCCATCACTCGCCGACTATTGGCGGAACACGGCTTGGAGGAATACGCTGCCGTCATAGACGCGCCCTTGCGGTCAATTGACCTGGAAGAGGGTTCTTATCGATGGTATACGCTGCCGGAAAAGGAAATCGAAGCGCCGGTCAATCTATTGCTGGTGGATGGTCCAGCGGGCGGCCTGGCTGCATCGATCCGTTATCCCGCCGTGCCAGCACTGCTTGAGTACCTTGCGCAGGACGCGATTATTCTGGCCGATGACACGGACAGATTGCATGAGCAGCAGAATGTAGTTCGCTGGCTTGAAGAGTATCCCCAACTGGCAATAGATGATGAATTATCCGCATCAAGCTATACGGTATTGCGCTTTGCAAAAGAGAAATCAGATTTGGCTTAACCGCTCGACAACTGTCATGAATTCTTTGCGTTGTGCCGGTGTGTTCCAAAAGAGCTGCGCAACGTCCTGGAATACGATTATCCGAGTCGCTATGACGGCGGAAGCGCTAAGCAGGCTTGAATGCCCGGAGGATTGATATGGCGATCAAATATATTAAACGCGGCAAGTCTCTTGAGCAAAAAGCCGATGCCGATGCCGCCGTGCAAGAAACCGTACGCGGCATCCTGGCGGATATCGCGGCGCGCGAGGACGAAGCGGTGCGCGAATTATCAGAGAAGTTCGATAACTGGAATCCGCCGAACTTCAAGTTGAGCGGCGAAGAGATTCAGGAAGTTATCGGCACGTTGCCGGAGCAGGCGATCGCCGACATCAAATTCGCCCAGGAACAAGTGCGTAATTTCGCGCTGGCGCAGCGGGCGGCGCTGGGTGATGTCGAAGTGGAAACCTTGCCCGGCGTGATATTAGGGCACAAAAACATCCCGGTGAATCGCGTCGGCTGCTATGTGCCGGGCGGGCGCTACCCGATGGTGGCATCGGCGCATATGAGTGTGGTGACCGCCAAGGCGGCCGGCGTCAAGGAAGTAATCGCCTGCACGCCGCCGATCAGAGGCGAGCTGCCCGCCGCCACCATCGCCGCCATCCACTTCGGCGGCGCTGACGAGATTTACATCCTTGGCGGCGTGCAAGCGCTGGCGTCGATGGCTTATGGCGTCTGCGGCATGCAATCGGTCGATATGCTCGTTGGACCGGGCAACGCCTATGTGGCCGAAGCCAAACGGCAGCTTTTCGGCTTGGTGGGCATCGATCTGCTTGCTGGGCCAACAGAAGTGCTTTTGGTCGCCGATGAGACCGCCGACGCCGAAATGTGCGCGATCGACTTGCTGGGGCAGGCCGAGCACGGACCGACATCGCCGGCTGTGCTGGTGACAACCAGCCGCCCGCTCGCCGAGAGCATCGAAGCCGAGATCGGGCGTCAGCTCGAGAGCCTGCCGACAGCCGACCTGGCCGGCGTCGCCTGGCGTGATTATGGCGAGGTCATTTTGGTGGACAGCGACGCAGAGATGGCGCGGGTCGCCGATGAAATCGCTAGCGAGCACGTTCAGATTCTGACGCGCGACCCCGATTACTTTCTGGAGAATATGACCAACTACGGCGCGCTCTTCCTTGGTCCGGAAACGAATGTCGCCTACGGGGACAAGATCATCGGCACCAATCACACGCTGCCGACCAGGAAAGCGGGGCGTTATACCGGCGGCTTGTGGGTGGGCAAGTTCATCAAGACGGTGACTTATCAGCGGGTGACGGAAGAAGCGAGCGCGCTGATCGGCGAATATGGCAGCCGCCTCTGCGACCTCGAAGGCTTCATGGGGCACAAGGCGCAGTGTGACTTAAGAGTGCGGCGGTATGGAAGAGGGAACTAGCTGGCGCCGAATCTTGACTGTGGCAGTTGGCAATATCAGTCAGGATTCGACGCCAGTTATCGCTCGCGCCTCTTGGCGGCAGCAGCCCCGGTCATTAGCGTTTATTTTGACGGCGTGTCTGTCAAGTACCAGACGAGATTGCTAACATCATTCCGACTGTATCGCGCCTGAAACTTTCTTAACTCCTTAACAACGCCGCCTATCTTGCGGTAACGTGTAGGCACGAATACGACGCCGGCGCGCTCTACACCCTGCTGCGCCATTTTGACGAAATCGTCATCGTAAGTTACTAGCACTCGATTCTGTTCAGTCGCGCGTTGCAGATGGCTGGGATCATCATCACTGAGCTTCTTCAAATCGCGTGCCGTGACCGCCTCAATCCCCTCATGCTTTAGCTGCTCCGCGATCACGACCTGTACGCATGCGTCGAAGTAGAACGCAATCGCTTGGTCACTCAACGTCTTTTTCCATCAGGTCCAACACGCCCATAGTCGTAGTATCTACGGCTTTCCTTACTGCCTCGCCAATCGCTCCCTAATCAAGACCATCCATTGCGTCTCGAACCGAAACCGTTTCAACGTCTTCGTGACCGGGGCTCTGCACCTTGACCAGCCCTTTGTCCCCAATGGCATCGCTCCGCTTGAAGTCCTCGCGAATATCCTCATCGATTTCGGCTTTGTTACAGTGATAGTACGCCAGCGCCGCATATACCTCAGCCATCGAAAGCGCGTAGTCCTCCGCCAATTGATCGGGAGTGCGCTCAGCGAAGATCTTTGAAATGACGATATCCAAGACTCGCAAGTCGGTGCCGACGATGCAGGGTCTTCCTCCGCGTACTTCGGGATCGCGATAAATTAAGTTGATGCTCTCTATCGTATTCATCGCCGTCTCCTGGCCCACTTCTTTGCCCCACAATTGCCGATTATATCCTGCCAGAGTAATACTTGGTGGGGTCAGCCCGAGACTGCCCGCCGTCTCCGCGAACTCGAAGGCTTCATGGGTCACAAGGCGCAGTGTGACTTACGGGTGCGGCGGTATGGGAGTCGTGTCACGTAGTGACGTGGGCGAAATACGCCCGCTTCTCCAGCCGCGGTCTAGTCTAGGCGACAAACGTATTCCACACGATTTCGCGCTTCGTCGGCAGTGAATACTCTAGCCATTAGGTCAAGATATCTAACAACGACGCCGATTTCGCTATGCTCGCTGGGGATGAATACGATTCCCGCGTGCTGTGTTCCCTCAGCAGCGAGATCGACGTAGTCACTGTCCATCGTGCAGAGCACGCGCCCAAGTTCTGTAGCCAATTGCAATTGGATAGGGTCGTCTTCGCCTAGAGTTTCAAGCGCTTGCACGGTGATTGTGTCGATGCCCAGGCGATTGAGTTGCCTTGCAATTTCTACATCCACATGCTCGTCGAGATAAAGGCGAAGTGTGTCCTCACTCAAGGGACTTTGCCGTTCGCGCGGCGGGGAATGTGTTCACTTCTTGCTCATTGGCAGCCATCTTGGCAAAAAGCGCCCTTATGCGCGCGGTACGGTTCTCGTCCGACGCCTCCATCGCCTCGGATAACGCGGCTCGGAAATCATCGTCCTGCATGTAATGCTGCAAACGCGAATATAGTGAGCTCTTGTCGGCAAGCACTTGTTCAGCAATCGCTTTACTCTTGCGTTCGCTTGCGCGGATGTCGGCATCAATCTCGATTTGATTGCAGTAATAGTAAGCGAGCGCTGCGTGAACCTGTCCTAGCGTAATCTGGTAATCGTCCGCCATCTGCTCCGGGCTGCGCCCATTCCACCGCATCGCGCTCACAATATCCAGCACGCGCAAGCTTGTGCCGATGATGCAGGGCCTGCCCCCGCGTACCTCGGGATTGCGATAAATTAAGTTGATGCTCTCTATCGTATTCATCGCTGTCTCCTGGCCACATTCTCTACCTTGTATTCTAGCAAAGGAAAACCGGGTGTAATCAGATCGAGACTGCCAGCCACTGCAGTGAACTCTCAGGCTTCATGGGGCACAAGGCGCAGTGTGACTTGCGGGTGCGGCGATATGGCGAGCGATAATGGCGCCGCGATGACAATGTCAGTTTTGAATAGTCGGGTACAGAAACTCCAGACGATTCTTCATATCGGCAGGCGAGTATATCCGTTTGAACTCCGTGAAGTAGCGCAGCAATATTCCTTAGTCGCGATACACACCGGGAATAAAAACAATACCGGCGTGATTTATTCCCTGGCTGGCCATACGGATGTAGTCTTTGTCGTAGGTGCATAAGACGCGGCCAGAAGCCGTGGCATATTCAAGCTGATTCGGATCGCTCTGTCCGAGCCGTTTGAGAGCTGGTGTCGTGACCGTATCTACTCCTAGTTCGTTCAACCGTTTAGCGACTGCAACTGGCATATTCTCGTCAAAGAAAAGACGGATGTCATTCTCAGCCAATTTCGTCGTCCATTATCGCCAGGACTCGCTTTTCGAAATCGTCCCCTACTCCTGAGATAGCCTTTTGACAGGCGCGTTGCAGCGCCGCCCGATACTTGATAAGGGAATTGTCAAACGCGGTCTGCAGCAGCTCGGATTTCTCCGGCCGCCCCCTGCCTTCCTTTGCCAACTCCAGCCCGATCCGAATATCCTCGCGAATGTCGTCGTCGATTTCATCTTTGTTCTCGTAGTAATAGGCCAGCGCGGCATACACTTGGGACAAGGAAATATCGTAATCCCTAGCCAGTTGGTCGGGCTTTCGATCCGCGAATTCCATTGACATTACAATGTCTATCACGCGTAGTCCCGTGCCGATGATGCAGGGCTTGCCTCCGCGTACTTCGGGATTGCGATAAATCAGATCGATGCTCTCTATCGTATTCATCGCCGTCTCCTGGCCAGGTTCTCTGTCCTATATTCTAGCAAAGGAAAACCGGGTGTGGTCAGAGCGAGACCTCTTGCCGCTCCTCAACGACCACCACCGTGCCCGCCATCTTGTCATGCCAAGCCTGATTCTCCCGGTCAAAGAGCGCCCAGAGGTAGCCCAGCAGAAATATCTGACTTACGGTGTAACCGAAGACGTTCCGCAGCAGCGCGTCCAGAATCGTGATGCGCCCGCCGCGTTTCTTGACCACACGCAGGCGCAGCATCATCTTGCCCAA
This sequence comes from Anaerolineae bacterium, assembly GCA_022821805.1. Classification (GTDB taxonomy): domain Bacteria; phylum Chloroflexota; class Anaerolineae; order Aggregatilineales; family Phototrophicaceae; genus UBA6055. The sequence continues at coordinate 34,599 of JAJECX010000011.1, read as the reverse complement.
GGTCTGTCCGTTGAAAAGGACCATCAGCGGCACATTGTAAATGCCGCTAACCAGCAGATTGACCATCAGCGTTGTCGATTGAAACTGAGAAAAAGCGTCGGCGACCGCGGCCTCATCGGCGCTGACCATCGCCGCTTCCAGAGGCGCCATCGCGCCGCCGGCCAGCAGCAAAAGCACGGTAGCCAGGGCGACGATGAAACCGTCAATCACGATCGCCAGCCAGCGCCTGCTGATCGAAGCGAGGCGAAAATCAGGCTGCGCGGCATTGACCGGTTCTTTCGGCGATAACACGGGCGGGCGCTCGGCAATTTCGACTGGCTCCTGCTCGTCCGCTTCGACCGGTTCGCGCTTGCCCTTTTCCGCCGGGAAAATCTGCGCCAATTCGTCAGCCGCGGGCTGGTAATCCGGGTCCAGCTCAAGCGCCTTTCTCAAGTATCCGACGCGATCTCCCTCTCGCCTCGCCGCTTGCGCCGCCAGGTAATACGCGGCCGCGCTGGGATTCTCGTCCAGCTCTTCCTGTACCAGGGCGCGCGCCTCGTCCCTGCGGAAAGCCTCAAGCGCCTGCTGAATCTCCGCCAGTCTGTCTCTCATGCCGCTGCCTCGCGTCTTGAATCGCTCAACCGCAATCATACTTGATTTTGCGGCGCTTGTGTTATGATATGGCGCAGTCCGCCGAATCGATATAGCCAGCGCAATTTGAGCGAGGACTTCTTTGGTCTAGTGTTTCATGAGCAATCCCAGACAGTTGATCGGCGCCAGCAAAGCCGGGCGGCGATTCATCGCCCAGATGCGCTATTACAATGAAGGCGACTTCCGCAAGCTGCGCGGATTTATGCGCAGTGGCTATTACGACCTGGTGCTGATGGAGAATCCGGTCGATCGGCGGCTGCTAGACCTGAAGGCGACGCGCCGCCTGCACGGACGCTTGAAAGTGGCGGAAGTAGAGATTGCCGAGGACTACGCGATTCAATTGATTTTGACCGGCGAGAAAGGCGAGGCTCGCCTGCGTATGCAGATGAAGGTGAACGAAAGCTACCCGCACCAGGTCACACATTATTCGCTTGAGCCGATGGATGGCGATGCCGAAACCGGTAAGGCACGTGAATAAAGCGCAGCCGATGAAATCCGTTTTGCCGCGCCTCAAGATCAATACCGACCTTGCGACCCGTATACTCACCGGGTTCATCCGCGACAGCATCACCAAAGCGGGCATGACGCGCGCCGTAATCGGCTTGTCCGGCGGCATCGACTCGGCGATATCGGCGTATCTGGCGGCGCAAGCGCTGGGCGCCGAAAACGTGCTCGCCTTACGCATGCCTTACGCGACCTCCTCCGCCGCGAGCCTAAGCGATGCTGAATCCGTTATTGAAGACTTGGGTCTGCCGCATCTGGTCGTGCCAATCAGTGAAATGGCGCAGCCGCTGATCGAGCGCTTCCCCGATATGAGTCCGCTGCGTAAAGGCAATATCATGGCGCGCCTGCGCATGATCACCCTCTACGACCAGTCGATGGCATGGGGCGGCTTGGTCATGGGCACGAGCAACAAGACCGAGTTCTTGCTCGGTTACAGCACAATCTACGGCGATAGCGGCGTCGCCTTGCACCCGATCGCCGACCTGTACAAATGCCAGGTGCGGCAGATGGCGCGGCATTTGAGTGTGCCGACCGCCATCATAGAAAAGCCGCCCTCAGCCGACCTATGGGTAGGGCAGACGGACGAAGACGAATTGGGCTTTACCTATGACCAAGCCGACCAGGTCTTGTTTCTCCTGGTCGATGAACGCTATACCGTGGATGAAGTGGCCGATGAAGGCTTCGACCGCAAATTCGTCGTCCAGATATGGGAACGGGTCAAAGCCAATCACTACAAACGCACCATGCCCAATATCGCCAAGCTAAGCAAGCGCAGCATCGGGCACGATTTCCTCTACTTGCGCGACTATACGGGCCGCGCGGGAATTGTTTAGCGGCTTCTACATCCCGTTGACTTTGCTCGGATTGATCTTGTAGATTACGCGCTGCTCTTTTCCCTTGCCCTCGGGATTGAAGGAATAGTAGTCGTCGTTGCCGGCGTAGAGGCCCGACAGCTTGTTAATATGCGCCACCGCCGCATCCGATTCATCAAACTCGACAACCTCGCCACGGATCTCCACCCAGTGGAAATCGTTCTCCGGATCGAGAATCATCACCGTCACTTTGGGATTGGCGCGGACATTGCGGTCCTTGCGCCGCCCAAGCGCCGAATTGATCCAAACCTGATCGCCTTCCAGGCTCGCCCAAACCGGCGTGACCTGTGGCTGACCATCGGGATTGCTGGTGGCGAAGGCGACGACGATCGGTCTTTCGAGCAGATCTTTCACATTGTCAGGGATGTTTGCGGGCATTATTGCTATCTCCTAATCTGTATGGATAATCGATGGTCTAGCTTTGCGGCAGAGAGCTTGGATCCGTTTCATCATCCAATTGAGAGCCGTCCCAGGCTTCGTCCCTTGGCTTGCGGAAGTCTTTTGCATTGCTAATCTCGCTCGTCGGCGGCGCAGCGCCAGCTGCTACTTGATGGTGATAAAATAAGCCCGCCAATATTTGCGCCATATCTTCCGGCAATCGCCGCTTGAATTCTTTCTTGCTTTCTCCCGATAGCTGCCCGTTCAGCGTAAAGGTGAACTGTTCCGGCACATTTTCGCCGGTCTGCTCCAATTCGAGCGCCCACTGATCGATTAGATGCCAGGCGCTGTCGCGGAAGTGATGCAGTTCAAACTGAATGCGAACCTCGCCGGCGATGCCTTCAAAACCGATATCCAGCGCGAGCGGCAGCATCAGGTTCTGTTTCTCGACCGGCCCCAGTGCTTTTTTGCCCAGGCGTTTCGCGATCGGCGCGATCGCCTTTTGCAGCTCATGATTGGCGTACCCGGGCGCGCGCCGCGCGATGCGGTTGAGCTGGCTGATGAGCTTGCCCGGCATCACCACCTCGGTACGATTGATGCGCCCGTAGACATCGTATTGCACCGTGCGCATCGCCTTGATTTTCCAGTCTCCAAGGGTGATGCCCTGCCCATTCAGCAGCCGTTTGATGACCGTGAGTTGGTCGGGAGCGCTCGGCGCGCCCAAGCTGCTGTTCTGCGCATGGAATTGCCAGCTTTGGCGGCGCCCCTCCGCCGAATTGGGGTCGTGCCAATTGCTCTCGGCGTAAGGAGGCTGCCAAACATCGAATCGGGGCGGATGGCGGAAAATCAAGCGCAAGATCAAGCTCAGCAGCCAGAGGCAAATCAGCGCAAGCGCCAGCAAGCCGAGCGCTCGTAAGATGTCGCCGCCGGAATAACGGCTTTCATTTAGTTGAATCCCGTCCTCAAGGAATATGATGCTCAAATTCACTATGGGGATGTGAAGGCCCGAGCGCGCATCAGCCGGTATGGCGGAGTCTGACGCGCTGATATTGCCGCCGGACGCCCCAGGCTCGGAGCGGTCGATGTGGAAGAGTTGAGAATTGTCGCGGGCAATTGGGCTGTTCGCCAATTCGTATTCATCAATGCCCGCCTCGATCTTAAACGAGATGATGCCGTCCCCGCTCAAGTTCGTCAGCGGCAATTGAATCGAGAATTCCTGGGTTTGATTGGCTGCCAGGGGCGGCAATTGCTTGATGATTTCAACGCGCCCGGACTGATATTCGCTGATGACGATCTGCGCTGGATCCCGCGCGTCGCCACCTTGATTCTTTATGTTAAAGCGGATCACAGCAGCGCCATGTTCCGGCGTGAAGCTAACGCGGGGCGGAGAGACCGAATAATCCCGCGGCGTCGCCTGCGCTGTTGACGCAATCGGGACGCAAAACAGGCATACGAGAATCGTCAGTCGCGCCCAAAGCGCAAGATCAAATAGGGCTGAATGATAAGACATGCCTTGGCGTTGCGCATTCTCCATTATGTTCTTACTATAATGCTGAACCGATGGATTTCCAAGTATGCCAGCTTCGCTCAATCTGGCGGTCGCCATGCGCTGAATGTGTGCGGAATGCGTGCCTCCGCTGGCGCATGACCGCCAACGAATGAGCAGTTGCGCCGGGATTCCGTCGGTCGTTGTTGCGCGATATTGCGGCGCGAAATGAAAGCTGACATTAAACGATTGTTGTCCTGGGCATAATGGAATCGTCCGCTGAACCTCAGATCGACGCGCTGATTCGTGCGTTGTCACTGGCTCAATTGCCTGGCGACGCCTTTAATCAGTATGCGCCGGGGGATGTGAACAACGCCATCCGCCGGGCGAATCTGCGGCTGTATCTGTTGGCGATGGCAGCGCGGGACCTGCAGACGCTTCTAGTTATGGAGGCGCCCGGTTATCGCGGCTGCCGTCTAACCGGCATACCGGTGACCAGCCGCAAAGTCTTGCTCGAGGGCTTGCCAGCGCTAAGCCTATTCGGGCGCGAGGCCGGCTTCCGCGATGTCGCCGACGCCGGATTCGAGCGCGTCTATGGCGAGCAGTCGGCTACGATCGTGTGGAGCACCTTGTCGGACTTGGGCGCGCTGCCCTTGATCTGGAATGCCTTCCCTTTTCATCCGCAACGGGCGGGGAAGCCAGACAGCAATCGCAGACCGCGGCCGCTGGAAATCGCGCTCGGCGCCGAATTCCTGCGGCGAATTATGGCGATTTGGGATTTCAAGCAGGTTATCGCCGTCGGCAATGTCGCTTTTGAGACGCTGCGAGATTTGAGCTTGAACTGTCGCAAGGTTCGGCATCCGGCGCACGGTGGCAAGAAGGACTTCGTTGCTGGTCTGACCGCCTTGCTGTCACTCGGCGCTTGATGAAGAGACGGCGTCCGAAACCGTTTCGTCTTCCGCGTCAGCTTCGCCAACCGCCGCCTCCGCTTCTTCGTCCGCCTCCGGCTGGGGAGTGTTACCGCCTTCTTCTTCGTAGACATCGGCGAGCAGCAGCTGATATGAGTCTTCCGGCAGTCGCCTAAGCTCCTTGCCCGCCTCCTGACCCACGGGCGACATCAGCGCTTCCGTCTGCGCGTCGGTCGATTCAAAGTAGATTTCCAGGATTCGATGAACTTTGGGCGCGCCCTGCGGACTGCCGGTGACATGCACGACCTGGCGGCGCATGATATTGGGCATGCGTTCGATCAGCGCGAGGAAATCCTGATACACATTTTCGAAGCTATCGGCATCCTCCGGCGGTCCGAAGAGAATCATGAATTTGATCATCTTGCGCCATCATCCCGCTGCGCCGTCAACGCACCATACGATACGAGACATCCGATTGATATGCAAGGGACTAGCGCCATGCCCGGGCCCGCCTTTCGCTGGCGGCGCGTTTCGTTTTCGCGCCCGATGTGGTACATTCTCGGCTATGAAACTGCCGCGCCAGCCAAGCGGCCCGCGGCGCGCGAATCAACATACAGGACAATACCATGCCTCATTTGAACGAAGTCGGACGCCTGCCCGTCCCATCCGACAACTGCGCCATCGCCATCCGCGAACTTGCCGCTCATACGGCGATAACCTGCGGCGAAGCGACATTCAATCTGTCGCATCAGGTGCTGGAAGGACATCGTTTCGCTATTCAAGCGATCGCGCGCGGCGAAGAATTGACTTCCTGGGGGCAGCGCTTTGGCATTGCCCTGCGCGATATTGAGCCGGGTGGATACGTGATCAACGAGAAGGTGCGGGTGGAGTTGTCGCGGCGCGACCTCGACTTTGCCATTCCTGAGCAGCCGAACTTCGACAATATGATATTGGCTTATGAATTTGACGAATCTTCGTTTTCGCCCGCGCCACCCCTGGCGCGCCACAGCGACATGCGTTATTTCGAAGGCTATCCGCGCGGCGGCGGGCGCGGCGTCGGCACGCGCAATATGATTGTCGTCCTTGGCACATCGTCGCTGGTCGCCGGATTCGTCCGCGCGCTGACGCAATTGACGGCGAGCATGACGGACGAATTTGAGAATGTGGATGGCATCGTACCCATCGCGCACACGGAAGGCGGTCACCGCAATCCGAATAATCGCGAAGCGCTGCTGCGAACCCTGGCCGGCTTCATGGTTCATCCCAATGTTGGCGCGGTGGCCGCCATCGACTTTGGAAGCGAAGCGATCACCAACGCCGATTTGCAGAACTACATGGTCGAGAACGGCTATCCACTGGCGAATGTCACCCATTGTTTTCATTCCTTGTCGACCAGCTTTGAAGCTAACGTGGAATGGTTCAAGAATCTGTTACGGGAATGGCTGCCGCTGGTTAACCGCGTCGAGCGCAGCGCGCAGCCCCTGAGCGAACTCAAAATCGCTTTGCAGTGTGGCGGCTCTGATGCCTTTTCCGGCATCAGCGGCAATCCGCTGGCGGCTTGGGTGGCGAAAGAAGTCATTCACTACGGCGGTTCGGCGAACTTGGCCGAAACGGACGAACTCATCGGCGCCGAGTCCTATGTTCTGGACCGGGTCGAGCGGGTGGAGAGCGCGCGCAAATTTCTGCAAATGGTCGAGCGCTTCAAGGAGCGCGTTGGCTGGCACGGTGAAACAGCCGAGGGCAACACGTCCGGCGGCAACAATTATCGCGGACTGTACAACATTTACCTCAAGTCGCTGGGCGCCGCCGCCAAGCGTCATCCCGATGTGCCGCTGCATGATGTGATTGATTACAGCCAACGGATGACGAGCGGCGGCTTCTATTTTATGGACAGCCCGGGCAACGACCTGGAGAGCATCGCCGGGCAGGTGGCGAGCGGCAGCAATTTGATTTTCTTCGTCACCGGCAACGGCTCGATCACCAATTTCCCGTTCGTGCCCACGATCAAGTTCGTGACCACCACCGCGCGCTTCAATCTGCTGCGCCACGACATGGATGTCAACGCCGGCGAATATCTTGATGGCGCGCCGCTCAATGAGCTTGGCGCCCGCACCCTTGACCTGACGGTAAATGTGGCAAGCGGGCAGTCATCGGCTGGCGAAAAAGCGGGCCACTATCAAGTGCAGATCTGGCGCGACTGGCAGCAGACGCGCCCAGCCAATGTTGCCTTGGCGGCGCAAAGAAGCTACTCGGGAGAACCAATCGCGATCCCCGATGATGTCGATGTTCCGCAAATAGAGATCCCGGTTTACGACGCCAACGGCCAGTGGACAACGGAGCAAATCGGCTTGGTCATGCCGACCAGCCTTTGCTCGGGGCAGATCGCCAAGATGACCACCGACTCGCTCAACGCGGGCGAGGTGGGGCGGGCGGCCGGTCTCTCGCGATTCGCCACGCTGGTGCATACTGAGGGCTGTGGCGGCAATGTCGTTCCCGAATACAAAGATATGCAGATCGGCTATTTGCAGCATCCCAAACTGCGCCATGTGGTTCTGCTGGAGCACGGCTGCGAAATCACCCACAACAGCTATTTCCGTCAGATGATGGCAGAGCGTGATTTGGATCCGAATGCCTTCGGCTGGGCGAGCATTCAACTGGATGGCGGCATTGACGCCGTCATGCGCAAGATCGTCGGCTGGTTCGGCGAGCGTCTGCGCGATGACGCGCCAGCGCGGAAGACGGTCGCCGGCATGGGCGCGCTTCGCGTCGGCTTGCTGACACAGGGCGAAGCGCCGGCTTATATCGCGCGCGGCTTGGCGCGGCTGTGCAAAACAATCGTCGCTGGCGGCGGCAGCGTCGTCGCCTCAGATAAAGACAATCTCTTCGATAGTGCATTTGCTGCGCAGTTGGGTCTCAAGGCGAAACCGACCGCCACCTTGGGTTATGGTCAGCGGGCGAAGCAGGCGGGCTTCCACATCATGGCCAACCCGCGCAAACATTGGGGCGAGACACTGGCTGGGTTAGGCGCGAGCGGCGTTGAAATCATGCTCGGTTACGTCGAAGGCTACCTGCTGGCCGGGCATCCCTTGGTGCCGGTGTTGCAGGTCAGCGGCGGCGCCGAATCTCTGGATGACCTGGATGCCGCGCTTGCGGAAGGCGACGATATCGCTGGGCGTCTGCTTGATCTGCTGGTGGCGACGCTCTCGGGCGATCATACCCCCAGGCATCAATTGGTCGGCAACCACGATTTTCAGGTAACGCGCGGCGTTCTCGGAGTTTCCCTCTAGGCTTTGAGTTTTTCGATACGTGATGCAGCTGATGTTGTTGAGGCTGCGCGAAAGAACAATTCTCGACCAACATGGCTCCCCTTCCGACGGGTCTGAGTCTGCGCGACCCCTGACGCTTCGGGGAAGGGCCCCGGGGATGGCGTAGATTCCCCGAATCAGCCGCGCCGCAGGGCGAGCTCGCGCCAGAATGTCACGATCCGCTCGATGAGTATCGCCTCCGTGATATAGGTCGCGTCAAACTCGACGACATTTTCGACTTCTCGTATGCGCCATTCCCGCTGCAATTCACCGATGGCGCGCGAGCGTTCGACCGGATCGTGGTAGCGGGCGCCGAGCGTGAGGTGCATGCGCCGCAAAATCGAATCCAAGGATGCCACCAGGCATACGATCACGCCGTTTCGCTGCAGCTCCTCCAGATGCCCGCTGTTGAGCAGCGTATTGCCGGAGACGCGAATCAAGGCGCGGCGATGCAGCGCAATCTCGTCCATGATCTGTGTTTCGACTGTTTTCAGGTGTCGCTCGCCGAAGCGTTGGCGCATCCGGTCGATGGTGTCGCCGAGGCGGTTTTCGATCTCCCGTTCCACATCAATCATTTCCAGGCTCAGCCGCAATGCGAGTTGCTGCGAAATCCTGGGGCGATTTGGTTCGAGGTAACCGGTGACGACCAGGTTTAGATCACCATGCAGGGGGAAGTCACGCGTTGCCATCGCGCCATCCCGGATACCACTCGTCCAGGATCTCCGGCAGTTGCTCCAATGAACGCAGGCGCGGTTGATAACTGGTGAACGTACCGTTTGCCGCCGCGCGATCGGTGACGCGCAGCACCGCCTTCATGCCGACTGAGAGCGCGCCAACGATATCGGCATCGGGGTTGTCGCCGATGAAAATCGTCTCGTCCGGCGTCGTGCCCAGCCGCTCCAGCGCGCAGGTGAAAATCCGCCTGTCAGGCTTTAGATAGCCGGCGTCAGCGGCAGAAAGACGGCAATCGGGGAAGAACTCGATTAGTTTATGCGCTTCCAGCTCGGCATCGCGCATTGCCATCGGCTGCGAGGCGTTGGTGACGATGCCCAGCTTGATGCCCGCTTGCCGCAGGACGATCAGCATCGGCGGCACATCGGGGAAGACCACCGTGCCCGGCACAACATTCCAGTCATACGCGCGCAAGATTTCATTGACATTTAGCGAATCGGTTGCCACGCCGAGCCGCTTCAGCGTATTCACGAGAATGCTCGGCATATGCGGCGCGCGCAGCGTCGCGCGAGCTTCGGACCAGGCCGCCCGTGTATCGTTCAAATAGGCTTCCAACAGCGAGTCGGTCGTTAGCCAATAGGCGCGAGATTTCTGGTATACGTATTCTTTGACGCGGGAAAGCCGCGCCGCCTCAATCTCGCGCCAACCAAGCTGGACGCCGCTCCAGTCGACCAAAGTATCGTCAAAGTCAAAGAGCGCGCCCTTCAGTTGAACTGCCACCTGCGACTAGCCTCCGGCGCTTCTGGCTGCGCGTTTCGCCTTGCGTTCGAGCGCTTTGCGGCGTCTCTCTTCGCGTTTGGCTTCGTCCTCATTCCAAGGGGTTGGTCCATCAGACGGCGGTGGCGCTGCGGATGGGCTTGCTGGCGCCGCTTCAGGCGCAGGCGCGGTCTCTACGGCAGCTGACGTCTCCGCCGCGGCTGTCGGCTCGGGCAAAGCAACATCATAGGCGAAAGACTCGATCGCCGCGGCCGCCGCGTCTTCGTAGGAATTGTAGTAGTCATCGGCTTGAACAGCGTCTTTCATGCGCCAGACCAGCGCGGTCGCCTCCATGCCGCTTTCCAGGCTTTCGTGGCGCGGCTGCCAAGCAAATCTCTCTCGCATGAGATTGCTATCGATGACGGCTTCTCGTTCAAGCAGCTTGTCGCGCAAAGTTTTTTCTCGAAGGCTGGCAAAGAATCCGCCGGCTGCGAATCGCGGTTCGCTCAAACCGAGCGCGCTACTGAGAGCCGCGCAGAATTCGTTGGGGCTCGCTGTCGCTTCGGCGGCGGCGTTGATTATCTCGACGCCGTCCGGTGTTGATTCCGCTTCCAGTAACGCAGCAATCGCCGCCGCCAGGTCGTCTTCATGAATCCAGGATACAGGCATGGTTCCTTCGGGCAGCCGCCGCGAGCCTTTTATTGCGTCGGCGAGGGCGGCCGTGTCGGCGCTGTTGCCGCCGTAGATATAGCCGCTGCGAATGATGTAAGCGCTCAAGCCGCTCTGGCGAATCAGGGATTCCGCCTTCAGCATCGGCGCGTAGTCGCCATCGTGAGCATCGTGGTCGCCTTCTTTGGCGGCGCCGTGTTCCGACTCATACAGATAGCCGAAACTGATAGAGACGATGCGCTTTACCCCTTGCTGTTTCGCCGCCTCCGCGACCGCCGCCGTGAATTCGACCAACTCATCGGCGTGGGCGACGTATCGGTCGCCCCCATGCGGGCTGCCGCCGAAATACTGCGGACCAGCATGAACTAGGGCATCCGCCTCGGTCATCGCCAGCGCGCTGACGATTTCACTGGCGCGGCTGAGGTCGGGGAAAACTGGCAGCGCGCCCGCCATCCGCACAGCCAAGGCGCCCTCGGCGTCGCAGGCGGTTGCCGCGACTTCGCGCCCACGCTGCAGCAGCGCTCTCACGGTCGCCAAGCCAACTCCTTCGGCGCCTCCGGTGACAAGAATCTTCATTGATCGCTTCGCTTCAGCCATGGCGTCATCTTTCTCACGTTGGACACTCCAACGGCATTATGCCACAGGACGCAAGCCTTTGGCATGTGCGATTGCCCTCGCTTGCTCTGAACTTGATCCTTCTACAACGTTCATCGCAGTACATGCTAGAAGAACTGGACGAATACGCATATAATTGTTTCATGACAGCTTCACAGGCTTGCGCCGCCAAAAGCGCCTAATTTGTTCAGCGGGGATCGGATTCTTTGAAGCGAAAACGAAAACCGTCCAGACCGCGTTTGATAACGCTCCGCGGCATCCTGTTCCTACACGTCGCGATTTACATTGGAGCGATTCTCTACACCTGGTGGTCGTTCGTCGATCTCATGTATCGTACTGGTTTCATCTTCAACCAGGCTGATGTGCCGCTTCCATTTCATTTTGCCTGGACGGGAGCCCTGGCGATCCATATTGTGCTGACGGCGGCTTTGAGCCTGCTGAATCGCTGGAGGCTGGCGCGGAAGAGCCGAAGGGAAACAGGAGCGCTCTCGCAGATGAAATCAGACGAGGAGCGCTTCAGCGCCTTGATGGACGAAGCGACCGAGTTGCGCGAATCACTGGAAAGTCGGCGGAAACAGGCAGCGCCGTACCGGCTGGTCGAGTGGGATGATGAGCCGGACGACGAGTTGATTCTACTTGAGCAGTATCAGGCTGAGCGCAAGGCGCCAAAGCGGTGAGGGCGCCGATGATGACAAGCTGGATCTGGGCCGATGAAGCCAGCGGCGGCGTCAAGGGCGCGCGGCTCGACCTGGCGCTACGCCTCATTGAATGGGTCGATCAGCCGGGCTGCGCTTGCGGCGATGCCACTTCAAGGCAGACTTTCGCTGATTTTCTCTCGATCGGCCCCCTTGAATCGCCGCCAGCCGATGTACTGGAAGAGATGCGGCAGGCGCTGTCTATTGACAGCCCGCGCGCGCGGCGTTACTATACGCCAACTCAGGGGCCTGTAGCTCAGTTGGGAGAGCGCCACAATGGCATTGTGGAAGTCAGGGGTTCGAGTCCCCTCAGGTCCACTGGAGAGCTCAAGATCTGTAGCGGTGACGTGAAAGGTCGATTCTGTGGCGAAGCATAAACGTAGCGTTTGGGAAGAGTTGGTGGAAATGGGTCGGCGGATTCTGAAAGAAATCGACGACTTGCTTGATCCGCGAGCGCGCCCACCGCAAAAGCCGGCGCCCGTGCCGGTTCCCGCGGGCAAGCGGCGGCGAGATTACAAGAACAACTAGCGACGCATTGGCGCAAAACTCTCGGGCGCAGTTCAAATGGGACTGCGCTCTTGTTTTTTCAGAATTGTGGCGAGCCCTGTAGAGGGGACTCGATGAGTCGCCGGTCCCCAAAATCTTTGATGCAACCTGCGAGCGAGCCATCGTCTCGCCCCTACATTTTCTAATTCTGTGAAATTGTTATAATGTATGAGTCAAGCAGCGACTAACGCGTCGCGCGTCATCGCTGCGAATTGGAGGCAAACGATGTCAAAATATCGAATCTTTGACGGCCATAACGATACGCTTCTTCGCTTCTACCAGAACGATGACGTCGACTATATTGACTTCTTGACCGAGATGGATGGCGGTCACATCGACTTGGTACGCGCCCGCCGTGGCGGGTTCGCCGGCGGCTTCTTTGCTGTATATGTACCCAACCCCGAACGCCGCATTGATCCAGACAGCATGCCAGATTTGAGCAAGCCCTATACGTCGCCAGCTGTCGAATTTGTTTATTCGCAGCGCGTCGCCCTGCGCATGACGGCTGACCTGTTCCGGCTGGAAGCCGAATCCGAGGGGCAGATAAAAGTGGTCCGTACTGCCGACGAATTGCAAAACTGCATCGACAACGATATTTTCGCCGCCATCTTGCACTTTGAAGGCGCGGAAGCCATCGACGAGGACCTCAACGCGCTCGAAGTCTTCTACCGCGCCGGGCTACGCTCGCTGGGTATCGTCTGGAGCCGTCCGACGATCTTCGCTCACGGCGTGCCCATCGCTTTCCCGTCTTCGCCCGACATCGGTCCCGGCTTGACCGACGCCGGGAAACGGTTGGTCCGCCGCTGCAACGAGCTCGGGATTTTGATCGACCTCTCGCACATGAACGAAAAGGGCTTCTGGGATGTTGCCGCGCTTAGCGACGCGCCCCTGGTCGCCACGCACTCGAATGCGCATGCGCTCTGCCCGATATCGCGCAACCTGACCGACAGACAGTTGGACGCAATCAAAGAATCCGACGGCATGGTCGGTTTGAACTTCGCCACCGGTTTCCTGAATGAAGATGGCGCCTGGGATGCCGACCGGCCGCTGGATGTGATGGTGCGCCATCTCGATTACCTGGTGGAGCGGCTGGGCGAGGCGCGCGTCGGCTTGGGCTCGGATTATGACGGCGCGCGCGTGCCCGATGCCGTGGGCGATGTCTCCAAACTGCCGAACCTGATCGCGGCGCTGCAAGCGGCCGGCTATAACGACGCGCTGCTCCACAAGCTGACGCATCAGAATTGGCTGCGCGTACTGCGCCAGACTTGGGGCGGCTGATTCACGTTTTCCCCACAACCTAGAAATGACGGGGCGAGCCAGTGGCCCGCCTGCAGTCGATCTTCTTCAGTGGCTGGGTGGCATTTCAACTGCACTGCAATCGCAAATGCAGCGCGTCAATTCCCCGCCAATTTCTCCAGCGCGTCCACCACCGGTATCCAGCGATCCCAGCCGCGCTCGTCGCGATAGATCTTCGCTTCGGACACGGTCATGGGGTCGCTATGGCTGGCTTTGCCGAAGGCGGCCAAGACCCGCGTCCAGCGCACCGCATGGTCGCTGTCGGCCGCCTGCTCCTTAATATAGTCCTTAATCGCAGTGACGAGACTGTCCGGCACTTTGTAGACTGCTGGAACTGGCGTGTCTGTCGGTGGCGGGACCGGCGTATCTGTCGGCGGTACGGGCGTATTCGTTGGCGGTGGCGGTGGGACGGGCGTTGGCGGGACGGGCGTTGGCGGGACGGCTGTCGGCGGCGGCGGCTGCAGCTGCGTCAGCGCGTCGACCACTGGCTGCCAGCGGCTGGCGGTGAACTGATCCCGCATAGTCTTGGCTTCACTCAGTGTCATCGGGTTGGCGTGGTTGCCCCAGCCCAAGGCGGCCAGCGCCCGCGTCCAGCGCTCCACATGGGCATCGCCATGCTGCGTCTCGCCTTGATAGCCAATCAGCGTCCGAATCAAGCTGGCGTAAGGTCCGCTGGGCTGCTGCTCATCATCTTCCGATTTCGCCTCACTGTATTGCAATTGCTGCTGTGGTTGTTCCTCCACGCTGTCCTGCAGCTGCTGCTCACTGTCCATGACCTGCAGGCTGTTCGGAGCGCGCTGCGGGTCTGGCGGCGGCGCGTTCAACGCGACAACCCGGGTTTTCTTCGCGATGACAATTTCCATCTCCCGAGCGGTCATCTCCACTTCATAAGACTGACCTGGTTCCAAGTCGATGACCGCGCTGCAGCCGCTGGTGGAAGACATGCTCGCGCTGCAGAACAAGAAAGTGTAGGGGCTCCACGGGTTGCGGTGTTTTCGGCTGATCGACCAGGTATCAGCGTAGATGTGCTTTACTGCATCTTGCTTGCGCACGATGACGCGCAAATTGCTGGTCGCCGACGGGATATTGGTAGCGGCGGCGATGAAGCGGTCATGGAATTCAGACCTTGCCGGCAATTCGACTACTAAGCTGTGCGGGTCGCTGGTTCGGATTTGCCAGGCCCCATAGGCGACGCGATGCCCCTGGCTGGTTTGCGCCTCGGCATGGATGGTGACGCGCGTGCCCGGTTCAGAGGCGCTCGCAGTGAAGCCAGTGATAAAATCGTCCGCGGAATTGGTCCAGTGCGAACCGCCACGATGCACCAATGTTTTAACCGCTGGCGGAATCAAGTAAATCTCGACCTGGTCTGCCCGGCTGGGGATATCCTTCATATTAAAGGTCAGCGAGTGATTGGTCTTATTGGTTACTTCTAATGCCAAGGCGGGCCTTGGGTAGGAGCGGACCGTATCGCCGTTGCCAATGCTGCCGCTGCAGGGACCTGTACTTTGATCATTCCAAGTCCCGCCCGGCAACTGGAGCACATTGCGCGGCGTATTGCCGAAGAAGCTCAGGCAGCCTTTGGTTGTCAATGTGCCGCCGTTCTGAATTTTGATCGCGCCGGGACCGCCGGTATTATTGCGCAACTCAACATTAGTCAAGGTAATGTTGTAAGCAGTACGTACTTCGATGGCGGGGGCATTTTGCCCCGGGCCTAGTACATGACGATGATTGTCTACTATCAGCGAATTGTTCAGGTTAGCGTTAGTAATATTGAACATCAATTCGCTGCCTCTGAAGGTAGCTTGATTGGCATTCAAGACACCGTGGCCATCAAAGCCGGCATTGACGTCGAACCTGTCGCGGACAGCGAAGGTTACTCTGTTTAAGTTCAATGTACTAACTGTATTGACGACGAATTGAGCGTTTGCTTTGCCGGCATACATGGTGAAGCCATTGCCATTAATCGTGATCACGGATGCGATGCCGGAGCCATCGACTCCCATTCGCAATTCGCCGGTCAATTCACAGTTGCTGGTGAGTTCGTAGGTGGTGGATATGGGGAGAATCCCTGCAAGCGGCATGCCGCAGGCGTCGGCGGGCGGATTGCCCTGGGCAGCTGCCGGAAACACTGACAGGCTCTCCAATAGGCTGAGCGCGATAAAGAAAACAATTCCAAAAGCAATTCGATGCCATGAGGGAAGCCGGCGCGAAATAATAGCATTCATTGCAGCATCTCCTAAACTCTATTTTGCTGCTGACGCAGGATTGCCAAGATGCCAAGAAAATAAATCGATTGAGCTAACTGTAACTTGAATTCATACCTTATGCAAAATTAGCCCGCTGGCGTCCGGGCAATCGCTCCGATTTTCCTGCCAATAATCCCCGCTTTACAAGCCGCGAAGCTCATGTTAGACTGCGCGCCAATTCGCCGGAGGCAAGCAATGATGAAAGTGAATGCGTCAGCGGGTTTTGGGGTAGCCCGCTCTTTCCTTATGTAGCCCGCTGCGGCTGCGCTCCTGGCGCCTCTGGTTGTCCTGATTGCCCAAGACATCCGCATAATTCGTTCTTTAGCGCCGCGGCGGGGTTCGTCGCTGGCAGTTTTCCGTATGCCAATGGGGGAGCCTAGAAACGATGACCGAATCGTATCAACCGCATGACATCGAAGTGAAGTGGCAGCGAAAATGGGAAGAGAGCCAGCTCTATCGCTCGCAGGTGGATTGGAGCAAGCCCAAGCATTACGCCTTGACCATGCTGCCATATCCATCGGGAGACTTGCACATCGGCCACTGGTTCGCCATGACGCCGTCGGACGCGCGCGCCCGCTGGATGCGCATGAAGGGCTACAACGTTCTTTTCCCGATGGGTTTCGACGCCTTTGGCTTGCCCGCCGAGCAAGCGGCCATATCGCGCAATATCCATCCCTGGAAGTGGACCTACGCCAATATCGAGCGGATGCGCGAGCAACTGCGCAGCATGGGCGCGATGTTCGACTGGGAACGCGAAGCCATCTCCTGCACGCCCGAGTATTACAAATGGTCGGAGTGGTTCTTCAAGAAATTCTACGAGAACGGCGTCGCTTACCGCGGTTCGGCGCTGGTGAATTGGTCGGAAACCTTGCAGACGGTCCTGGCGAACGAACAGGTCATCGACGGCAAGGACGAGCGGACCGGGCAGCCGGTCGTGCACAAGATGATGGAGCAGTGGTTCTTCGCCATCACCAAATACGCCGATGAGCTGTTGAACTTCGAGCCGCTGGATTGGCCCGAGTCGATCAAGATCATGCAGACGAACTGGATCGGGCGCAGCGAAGGCGCCCGCGCCACTTTTCACACGGAGGTCGGCGGATACCCGATCGAAATCTACACCACCCGTCCCGACACGCTCTGGGGCGCGACCTTTATGGTATTGGCGCCTGAGCATGATTTGGTGCAAACGATCACGACGGACAAGCAGCGCGCCGCCGTCGAAAGCTATGTCGAGCAAACGGCGCTGGAGACCGAAATCGAACGCATGGTTGAAGACCGCGAAAAGACCGGCGTCTTCACCGGCGCCTACGCCATCAACCCGGTGAATGAAGAGCGCATCCCCATTTGGATCGCTGATTATGTGATGATCACTTATGGGACGGGCGCGATTATGGCGGTGCCGGCTCACGATCAGCGCGATTTCGAATTCGCCCGCGCCCAGGACTTGCCGGTCCGCGTCGTGATTCAGCCCGCTGAAGCCGACGAGCCGCTGCATGGCGACACGATGAAGGAAGCCTACGTTGGTCCCGGCGCGATGGTGAATTCGGATGCGATGGACGGCAGCGATAGCGCCTGGGCGAAGGGACGGAAGAACCCGGCGATCAATCGCGTCATCGACTGGCTGGAAGAAACCGGCAAAGGCGAGGAAGCGGTTAACTACCGCCTGCGAGATTGGCTGATCAGCCGGCAGCGTTATTGGGGCAGTCCCATCCCGATGATGTTTGACGACGGCAAAGTGATACCGGTCGCCGATGAGGATCTGCCTGTCGAGCTGCCGGAAGATGTCGACTTCGCGCCTACCGGCCGCAGTCCGCTGACCTATCACGAACCCTTCTTCAAGGTGGATGAGAAGCTGCGGCGCGAGACCGATACCCTGGATACCTTTATGTGTTCGTCCTGGTATCAGCTGCGCTACCTGTCGCCGGACTGTGATACGGCGCCTTTCGACGCCGAGGAAGCGGCGTATTGGCTGCCAGTCGATGTGTATACCGGCGGCGCCGAACATGCGGTGATGCACCTGCTGTATACGCGCTTCTTCACCAAAGCGCTGCGCGATATCGGCATATTTGATGAGACCGCGGAAGCGATGCGCCGGCACGGGCGCGACCCCGACTGCGCCTTCGATGAACCGATGACGGTGCTACGCAATCAGGGGCAGGTGCTGGGCGGCGAGCGGCAGGGCGACTTTGTCTTGTGCAGCGGCGCGCAAATTGGCGGCAAGTTGCTGGCGGACCGCGTCGAGGTCGTCGGCTGGAACGATGTACCCGCTGGATTTGATGGCGTCTTTGGCGAGATTGCCCATCGCACCGAAAACGTGCTGCATGTGGATATGGCTGGCATCACGCAATTCGTCGAAGTGCAGCCCGACGCCGAAATCATCATCCCCGATATCCCCGGCGCCAACAACGTCAATCAACTGCGGCATCACTTGGAAATCCAACGCATGTCAAAAAGCAAGGGCAACGTCGTAAACCCCGACGAACTGGTCGCCGAATATGGCGCTGATGCCGTGCGCTGCTATTTGATGTTCAATTTCGACTGGCAGAAGGGCGGACCCTGGAACGAGAGCAATATCAAGGGACCGCAAGGCTGGCTGCGCGATGTATGGGAGATTGCGGCGGCCGGCGCGCCCGCTGGCGCTGGCGACCCAGACGCTGAGCGCGATATCGAGCGCAAACTGCATCAGGCGATCGCTGTGATCAACCGCGGCCTGGAGGAGTTCAGCTTCAACACCGCCATCGCCGAGCAGATGAAGTTCAAAAACAGCTTGAAGGCGGCGCTGCGCCAGGGCGGAATCGGCGCGGAGACCTGGCGAGAGGTGATGAATCAGTTGGTACGGCTGTTGGCGCCCTTCGCGCCCCATGTCGCTGAGGAGATCTGGGCGCGGTTGGGCTGGGAATACAGCGTGCATACCCAGCCTTGGCCCCAATATGATGCCGAAAAAGCGCGCGAAGATATGGTCGATCTGGTCATCATGATTAATGGCAAACCGCGTGAAACGATCGCGGTCGCCGTTGACATCGAGCGCGAGCGGGCGCAAGAACTGGCTTTGGCCAGCGGCGCCGCCCAGCGCTTCTTAAAAGGGGCCGCGCCCAAACGCGCCATCTTCATCCCCGGGCGCAATGGCAGCGACCCCAAGGTGAATATCGTCCCCTAGGGCAAAATCGGGGCGGTGGAATATGCCGCCCCTGCAATCAATTTGAGCCAAATTCCACGCGGAAGAATAAGCATAGCCTACTCGCAAGGCTGTAGTAGGGATTCCGCCGTCTATCCCGTTTGACAGCAATAATTGCAGTCGATAGTCTGATTTGTAAGGCTAATCTATCGGTCGCGATCCGCGATCAAAAGGTGACAGATGATGAAAGCCAGGCTGATTTTTCCCATTTTGGTCTTTGCATTTTTATTGGCGGCTGTCGGCGCGCAAAGCGACAACACAGCGCTCATCAACCAGTTGAAGGTCTACCAGCGGAGACGCATCACGGCGATGCCCACGTCGAGCGCTGGACGCGCGCTTTGGCCGCGCTGGGGCATGGCACCCACGCCAACCCGATGACGCTTAGCGAAGCTCAGGAGATGGCGGACCGGTACTCCCGTGGGCGTTGGCAGCCAGTCGTGGACGCGCTGCGGGCGATGCAGACGACGCCAGAACCAGAGACGCCGTCAAGCAATGGCGCCAACCCTTGGGATACGGATTATGGACCAAGCTGGGTGGATGGCACGAACTGCTTCTGGTGGGTCGATTCTGAGACGGTGCGCGTGCGCGAGTTCAGCGCCTTTAATGACTGGATTGATGTTACGGAGAATGGCGCGACCGCGCCAGCCTGGGTGAGTGCCTATGGCTCCTATGTCGCCAGCAGCCGCGAGCCCATGCCCCAGGTGATCGAATTCCAAATCGGGGAGAATGCAGCCTATCGCGTAACTCGCTTCTTGGCAGGCGGGAATGCAGGCAGTATAATGGAGCACGTAAACGCCTTCGCTGGTTTGTCGGTAGAATACGCTACCGATAGCGCCGCCTGTAATGTGGCTTCGCGCATCTTCACGCCGCAGGGCAACTTCAGGTAAGGGTGTTTATCATCCGACGAGGCAAGCAGGAAAGGAGCAGTCCCATGCAGCAAGGTGGAGTGGACATCGTCGTCAAGTATTGCGCCACTTGAGGACACCAACCACAAGCCGTCAGTTTGACGGACGAAATCTTGAACGAGCGCGAAATTGAGTTTCACATAAGCAGTTGGAAGCTGATTCCCAGCACTGGCGGCGTCTTTGATGTCACCGTCAATGGGGAGCTGGTTTTCTCCAAGCAAGAAGTGGGCCGCCATGCCGAACCCGGCGAAGTGCGAGCTGGCATCTTGAAAGCATTGGAAGCCGCCAACGTCGAGTTGGTAGCCAAGTAAACCAGTTGCCGATTCACGCAAGCCAAAACCGCCCCGTGCGTACGCGCTCATGGGGCGGATTTTGTTTCTTTATCCTCGCGGGAGCGGCTATTGTAGTGGAACTTGTTTCCCTTACGCCCAAAAGAACTCTGCGCCCTCCGAGCCTTTTTGGTTTATTCACTTGTACTGGGTTCGACGTTCAAGATATGTCCGCAACCTGGACATTCCCATCTTCGCATTTGTTGACAACACACGTTCTTTGCTGTTTAATGGAATTAGGCTGTCCGGCGGAAAAAAGGCGAACTTGCCTTGCTTTTCGCGTGGGCGGCAAGAAAATAACCGTCTGTTTGGAAGGAGCGGAGCGATGAAACGTCTTGTATTTCTTTCAGTTCTTTTGGTAGTTGCGCTCATCACCTGTACGGGTTTGGCAGCCGCGCAGGATGGGCACATTGTGGAGCGCATTCGCGATCGAGGCGAGTTGATCTGCGGCGTGAACTCGGTATTGCCGGGCTTCGGCACGCAGAATGACGCCGGCGATTTCGAAGGCTTCGACGTTGACATTTGCCGCGCTGTCGCCGCCGCTATCCTGGGCGACGCCAACGCGATCGCATTCCGCCCGCTGGCTGCTGCCGAGCGCCCGACTGCGCTGGCCAGTGGCGAGATTGACATGCTCAGCCGCAACACTACCTGGACGCTCAGCCGTGATACGGAATGGGGCGCCACCTTTGGTCCCACGACCTTCTATGACGGTCAGGGCATCATGGTCAAGGTTGACTTCGGCGTGAGCACGATTGAAGAGCTTGGCGAAGAAAGCATTGTGATGTGCGCTACCGCCGGCACCACCACCGAGCTGAATATCACGGACAAAGCCAACGCGCTTGGCGCCGACTGGGAACTGAACACCTTCCCGGATTTCGATGCCATTATGGATGCCTACGAAGCGGGCGCCTGCGATGCCTTCACCAGCGATATCAGCAGCCTGGTTTCGCGCAAAGCCACCTCGGCTGATCCCGCCGCGCACTCGATCTTGCCCGGCGCCATCAGCAAGGAGCCCCTCGGTCCAGTAAGCCCGCAGAATGACGCCAACTTCGCCGATATCATCCGCTGGGTGGTCTGGGGTCTGCTGTCCGCCGAAGAATTTGGCATCGACAGCATGAACATTGGCGATTTCATGGATAGCGAAGATGCCGGAATCGGCCGTCTGCTCGGTTTGGGCGACAACGTGGCCGGCGACTACCTGGGCATCAACGACCAGTTCATGGTTGACGTGATCACGCAGATGGGCAACTACGCCGAGATCTTCGATCGCAACCTGGGTCCCGATACCATCTTCGGTCTGGAGCGCGGCTTCAACGCCCTCTGGACAGACGGCGGCTTGATGTACGCCGCCCCCTTCCGTTAAACCGAAGCCGGTTTAACTGATGCAAGCCTGCGGAGGCGCGTCATCAATTCGGTGACGCGCCTCTTTTCAATTCTGGAAGTTGCCGTTTCTCGGCTGGACCTTTTGCCTCTCCAAAGCGGCGTCATGGCATTCGCGCTAGACCTTTGAATCAAAATTTGTCATTTCCGCCCCAATTGAATAGAATTGTGGCTAGTTGCCTGGCAGCATGGTTGAATCTTCCTCAGTCGGTGTGAGGAAAAGCTAGTGGCGATAAAAGCTCGGACACAACAAGAGAATCTGCTACCGGCGATATTCCGCGATGGCCGCATTCTGCAGGGTATCGCTCAAATTATCTTCGTCGTTATTGTCGTCATCGTGCTGAATGATTTGCAGACGCGCATCAATACCGCGCTTGAATCGACCAATCAGTCGCCGAATTTCGAATTTCTGCAGAATCGCGCCGGCTTCGATTTGGCCGACTCGGGCGACTACTCGTCCAACGATCGCTACATCGACGCTTTTGAGGTCGGCTTCATTAATACGATGCGCGTAGTCTTTCTGGGATTGCTCTCCACAACTGTCATCGGCATCCTGGTTGGCATCTTCCTATTGAGCCGAAATTTCCTCGTTCGCACGATTTCGCGCGCCTACGTCGAAGTCCTGCGCAACACGCCGGTCTTGCTGCAGATTATCGCCTGGTACTTCATCGTTATGCTTTCGCTGCCGCAGCAGCAGGAATCAATCGCCTTTCCCCAGGAAGGCGTGCGAAGCCTCCCGCTATTGCAGTACGGGCTGTCCTTCGTCGTGATCCTGGTTATCTGGCAATACGGCGGAACTTTGCGGCGGCCCGCCTGGCGGAACGGCCTGCGGCAGGTCGGCATCGCCGTCGTAGTCCTCGTCAACCTTCTGGGCATCGTGCTTGTAGGGGCTGGCGCTCCAATTGAATTCCAGCCCGGCATTTATATCAGCATCAAAGGCGTCGCCATTTTCGAGCTGATTCCATCATCGCTTTTTGGCATCTGGATGGTCTTCGTTGTGGTCGGCGCGGTGGTTTCTGTCGCGATGTCGCGCTACTTCGCCTTCATCACCGAGACCACCGGTGAGCCGATTCCGCGGACGCGCTTCGCCCTGGCTGCCTTTGTCGGATTTACGCTGCTGGGCTGGCTGGTCGTTGGCATGCGCCCAACGCCATCGTTGATCCCCATCTACGATGACGAGCGCGGCGAGTTCATCGAGATGGAATACGAAGATGCCTTTCAATCGGGCATGCTTACCATTGAGCAGGAGCTGGAATATTCGCGGCAGCCGCTGCTCTTCCGCCCCCCGACGCTTGATCGGCGCGGGCGCAATATCGAAACGGGCATCGAATTTTCGCCCAATTATCTAGCCGTCTTTCTGGGACTGGTGATTTACACATCGGCTTTCATCGCCGAGATCGTCCGCGCCGGCATTCAGGCGGTGCCGAAGGGGCAATTGGAAGCCTCGCGCGCGTTGGGACTTTCGCAAGCCGACATGCTGCGGCTGATCATCCTGCCGCAGGCGCTGCGTGTCATTATCCCGCCCCTGGGCAATCAGTTTCTCAATCTCTCAAAGAACTCAAGCTTGGCAATCGCCGTCGCTTATACCGACATATATCAGGTCACCTTCACGATCATCAACCAGTCGGGTCAATCGGTCACCGGCATCGTGATGGTCATGCTCTCTTACCTGATAATTAGCTTGTGCATTTCGCTGGCGATGAACATGGTGAATCAGCGCTATCAGTTGGTGACGAGGTAGATGGCTGATGGCTGATCAATTCAAAGCCGACGCCGGGCAATCGGTCATTAACTTTCAAGACGAGCCGGCGCGGCCGCCGCCGAAGCTGGAAGTCGGCATAGCCGGTTGGATGCGGCAAAACCTCTTCAGTTCGCCGGTGGATATTGTGGTTACCGTTGTAGTGACGCTGCTGCTGCTGGCGCTGGTGCTTGGTTTCTTCGACTGGGCGATTCGCTCAGCCAACTGGTTCGCCATCATCAATAATCAGCGCCTCTTCATGATGTTGTCATTTGAACCTGCGTTTGAGTGGCGCATCGCGATAACGGTTCTTCTATCAGCGCTGCTGACGGGCCTGAGCCTGGCGGCCTGGGCGCGCCGTCCGGTGGCGCGTCTGCTGGCGATCCTTTCACTTGCCACCGTGGTGGTCATAGGCATTCTGCCGCCGATCATTGAAGCGACGATTGAGCAGCCGCGCTCCTACTTCACCGCTGGCAATGTCGAAATTGTCGACCGCGCCTCGGCTTTGACGCCGCAGTCGGAGTTGGCGTTCATCGCCCAGGCCGGCGAGACAGTTTCGATCAGCCTGGCGCTTAATGAAGTGGTCGATATCGAAACCTTAAGCCGGCTTTCCGGCTTCTCCGACCGCGCCACCAACGCATTGGGGAATGCCGCCCATAATCGGCTGGCGCAGCGGGCAAAAACGGGTCTTGCGTTTGACCAGATGCTCAGTGGCGAGTTGACCGAAGCGCTTGAAGAACGCACGCGACTGAACATCCGCACTTTCACACGCACAAATGATATGCTGGCGTCAACGAAGGACTATGTAGTTCACATTGCTGATCAGCTAACTGCCGGCGCTGGCCAGATTGGCGAGCTGCGCTATTGGCTGGAACGGCTCGAGCGCGCCGCCAAAGCCTTGGACCCGCGCGAGCAGGCCATTCTGGATCAGGCGGTAGCGCTTGACGACGCCGCCAAAAGCCTTTCTATCCATGATGCGATTCCGGCGGAATTGCATGGTCCCCTGCGGGATCTATCTGATACTGTGCTGGCCAGCGCACAGTTGGAGGACCTGGGCGAGCTGCTGATCGTTCAGCTGTCCGAGGACCTCATCGGCGAAAGAGACCAAGCCAATAAGGACGAAGTGCTGATCACGCCCCTGCCGCGTGAAGCCGCGTTTTTGCGCGATATGTGGGTGCGTTTGCTGACGCCGCAATCGGTGCTTGAATTGTATGAACTTGGAAAGACGCCGATGGCGGTGGCGATCCTGGATGCGCGATCGCGCGAACCGCTGGCGGCGGGCGTCTTGAGCGGGGCCGGGGCCGGCGACAGCGTCGACTACGACATACCGGCCGACGGCTGGTACATCCTCAGCAAGAACGCGGCGGAAGGCGAAGA
The DNA here is from genome assembly GCA_022821805.1 of Anaerolineae bacterium. Taxonomy (GTDB): domain Bacteria; phylum Chloroflexota; class Anaerolineae; order Aggregatilineales; family Phototrophicaceae; genus UBA6055. The sequence continues at coordinate 10,117 of JAJECX010000011.1, read as the reverse complement.
GGGCAGCACGATCCTGTCGGTGGCGGGCATCTACCCGATAGTCGAGCGCACACTGAGCGCCACCGAGTCACGTTTTGTGCGCTTGACCGATAACGAATTGGTGGTCACCGAAAAGCGCCCGCTGCGCGATGGCAAGCCGATACCGGTTGCTGTATTGATTGACAATCAATTTCGCGGCGCGCGTGATCTGCAGACCTATCTCGTTCACTTCATACCGCCATTCTTTGAACAGATCGAAGCGCTGCTGATTCCATTCCTGATCACCGTCGCCTGGGGCTTCATCCTCGGCCGCGCCGCCGCCCACCTTGTCGGAGAGAACTCCGTATTCAACAGCAGCAATAGTCGTATGCTCGCGCTCGTATGGTCGATGACGCCACTGCTGATCCTGCTGGTATATTTTGCTTTGCTTGACCGCAATATCATTTTCAGCGGCGCCATCGCGGTCATCCTGAAAATCGTCGCCGCCATTGGCGCTGTTCTTTTGGCGCGCCGCGGCGAAGTCTGGCTCAACCAGGCCAACCGCGGCGAGGATGCCGAAGGCTCAATCAATCGTCTGCTAATGTATGGCTGGGGCGCCTTTCCCCTCATTATGTTTGCCTTGGCATCGGGCATCGGCGGCCTCTCCGGCGCCACCCTCGGCAGCATCATCGGCGGACTTTTCTGGCTGCTGCTGATGTATTTTATTGGTCTCAACTTCACCGGTTTGCTGGGTTGCGCCCTGTTAGTGGGCGGCTTCTTTCTGCAAATCACGCAAGCCTTTTTGATTAACCTGGTCTGGGATGGCTGGTATTCAGATCCCGCCAGTTCCTTGCTGATCTGGCTGGCGCTGGCTGTCGTCGGCGTCGCCGCCGGTATCGCTGGCGCACGGCTCAATGGCATGATGGGCATGATCATCAAGCGCTATGGCTTTCTGATCGGCTGCATCGCTTTCCCCTTTGTTCTACTCGATACAAATGTCCTGTCAGAGACGGGCGATGGCTCGGCGGCGCTGCTGGCGGCGGTCGCCTTCCTGTTATGGATCGTCTGGATGTTCTTCAGCGGCGCATCCAGATGGACCTCGAATCGCGTTATCATCGGGCTGCTGCTGCTGACGTTCTTGTGGATGCAGAGTTTCACCGCGGTGGATCGCTGGTCCACCATCTATTTTGTTATTTGGCTCGCCGCTGGCGTGGTCGTCTTCAAGCGGGGCGAAGCGGCGCAGGCGGATGGCAAGACGATTAAGAGCGCGCCGGGCCTCCGGCTTTTCCGCCGCTACCCGCTGCAAGGTCTGGCGGCCGCAGCCGTCGCCTGGTTGGCCGCGCTGTGGATAATCCCCAGCATTGTCTCTGGCTTGGGCGCCCAGGGCCTCGTTCAAACATCGCCCGATGATCTGCTGCCACTGTCGGACAAGCGTCTCTGGGGCGGCTTGATGCTGACCATGCAGCTGACGGTCCTTGGCATCGCGGCTTCATTCCCAATTGGCTTGGCGCTGGCGCTGGGGCGGCGCAGCAATCTCGCCGTCGTCAAGTACACCTGCATTTTATACATCGAGCTCGTGCGCGGCGTTCCCTTGATCACTATCCTCTTTCTGGCGACGCTGCTGGTGCCGCTGGTCGATCCAAATCTGGCTGCTATCGATAACGCCGTGCGCGCTTGGGTCGCTTTCACCCTGTTTAGCGCCGCCTATCTTGCGGAAAACGTACGCGGCGGCTTGCAGTCCATTGATCGGGGCCAAACCGAAGCGGCGCAGGCGATTGGCTTGTCGACTTGGCAGACGACGCTTCACATCCTGCTGCCACAAGCCTTGCGCGCGGTCATCCCGGCGCTGGTGGGGCAATTTATTTCGCTCTTCAAGGATACATCGTTGGTCTTCATCGTTGGCTTGGCTGATATCCTCGGCGTCGCTTCGCGCGTAGTCGCTCAGTCCGAATTCTTGCAGCGGCGCCAGGAGACCTTCCTTTATGTCGCGATCATTTATTTTGTTTTCAGCTATATCATGTCCTATATCAGCCGGCGGATAGAAGCGACCGGCTCGGGCGCGGTGCGCGCGCAGGAGCTCTAGCGCCAAACAGAGGAGCGGCAATTGCCCGCGGCAAGGGGACTGGCGGAGGTTCGAATGGAAGACGGCAACAAGCAAGTGATGGCGGGCGACGAGCCGATCATAATCTGTCGCGATATGAATAAGTGGTTCGGCGAATTCCACGTGCTGCGCAATATCTCAATCGAGGTGATGCCGCAGGAAGTGCTCGTGATCATCGGTCCATCCGGCTCCGGCAAATCGACCTTTATCCGCTGCATCAATCGGCTGGAAGAACATCAGGACGGGCAGATCATCGTCGATGGCATTGAGTTGAGCCATGATGTGCAAAATATCGCTGACATCCGGCGCGAAACCGGTATGGTATTCCAGCAATTCAACCTCTTCCCGCATTTGACTGTCATCGACAACATCACCCTGGCGCCGATGAAGGTGCGTCATTGGGCGCGCGACAAAGCCGAGCAGCGGGCGATGGAACTGCTGGAACGGGTCGAGATTCCCGAGCAGGCTTTTAAGTATCCAGGTCAACTTTCCGGTGGGCAGCAGCAGCGTGTGGCGATTGCGCGGGCGCTGGCGATGGAGCCGAAGATCATGCTCTTCGACGAGCCGACTTCAGCGCTGGATCCAGAGATGATCAAGGAAGTGCTTGATGTGATAGAAGAACTGGCGCGCTCGGGCATGACGATGCTGGTCGTCACCCACGAAATGGGCTTCGCGCGCGAAGTGGCAGACCGCATCATCTTCATGGATATGGGGCGTATCGTCGAGCAGGGACCGCCGGAGAACTTCTTCAGCCCCGAGATCGAGCATCATCCGCGCACGCAGGAATTCCTCGATCAGATCCTATAACGGGTCCGGCGAATTTGGAAACCGTAGGGGCGTTCCATTGGATCGCCCTTTTCATTCGGAGCCGATGGAGGACGACCTGATAGGGCGCGTAGACACAGCCCGCCGGTCGCCCCTACGCATAGTCTCTCGGACGTGTACGGGCGAGTCGGTGGCTCGCCCTCAAGTTTTCCTAGCTGTGATGCAGATGGAAAGTTCGCTATTCCGTGAGCTTGTCGAGCTCTTCTTGCAGCAGCTGCCGCAGCAGATCGGGATTCGCATTGGCGACCGGCTCGCCACCGATGACGAAGGTCGGCGTGCTGCGAATGCCCAGCGCAGCGCCGCGGTCATGATCATAGCGCACCGTGGCCACGTGCGCGCCTGCTTCGTAGCAACTGCGGAGCGCGTCGCCGTCTAACCCGACTTCGGCGCCCAATCGCAGCAGTTCGTCCGCGCTCTCCCGCCCCTGCTCCGCCCGCGTGAAAATGGCATCATGCATCGTCCAGAACGATTCGTTGCCTAGGTCTAGCGCGCACTGCGCGATTTCAGCCGCCATCTGGCTGTAGGGCGGGACGATGATGGGAATATCACGGTAGACGAAGTTGACCCGCCCCTCAAACTCTTCCAGCAGCGCTTCGACAATGCCTTCCTCATGCCAATGCTTGCAGGCGTGGCAGCCATAAGCCCCGTATTCGACCAAAGTAACCGGCGCGTCCGGATCGCCCAGCACCGGATCGAGTTCGTAGCGGGCGATCTCTTCGGCGGACGGTGGCTCGTAACCATACAGGATCGTATCGGGATAGAACGCGGCCCAAGCGAACCAAAAATGCGGAAAGGCGTTGATCGGACGCAGCTGCTGGCCTAAACGGTCGCCATCAATTGCCGTGCCGAAGATGTTCCAACGGCTGCCGGTTTCCGCATCGACGATGTCGCCATTGCTCATCTCAAACGTCAGTGTTTGGTCTTCGACGTCGCGCTCAAACAGCGCCGCCATGCCAACATCGCGCGATCCGTCAATGTTGGCCGCGTCGAGCGCGCTGAATGCGCCGGGCTGCCAAATCGCCACGACATCCGTCTCGCCGACGCGGTCATTGATGACGCCGCCCGCCGCCAGCATACCAAAGGGGTAAGCGACGGCATCCCCCTCAATTGTGGCGCCGAGAACGCGCTCCGTCGCCAGCAGCCGATCATCGAGGGTCCCCATGAACAAGAAGGGACGCGGGCTGCTGTCGTAATTGACGTAAGGATTGTAGCCGTAAGAGACCCCACCCGTCGACAGCGCTTCGCCATGCGGGTACTGCTCTTTGAAGGCGCCATAACCGACCAATTGCGACGGCACGATATCCAGCAGCCTGCCTGTATGCGCGCCAACGATGCCTTCGCCGGTCAATTGCTGCCAGAGCGTCTGCGTCACATCGTCCCACATGATCAGATCGCTGTTGCGCAGCAATCCGCTGACGCCGAAGCGCAAGGTCTCGCCATCAACGCGCCGGTCGAAAACGATGGCGCTATTGCACAGCGGGCAAAAGGTGACAGCTACCGGCGTGTCGCCAATCGTATCGTTGGCGATCTCGTGGCGCGTCAGAATAGCCAGCGGATAGGCGCGCGCGATGCCATCAACTTCCAGCGCGATCACCGGCGAAGCCTCTTGCAGCCAAAGGTCGGCTGCGGCGAGATCATCGAATCGGGGGTTGTCGATCGGCGGAATGCCATCGCGTCCGACCCCGCCCGAGATGATCTCGTAGAAGACGCCCTCCTGGCTTTTGCAGACATCCATCAGATCCCAGACAGTCCGCCAGTTCGCTAGCAACTCTTCATTGTCGAATGGTGGGGGCGGTTCGTCACAGCTGAGCTGCGCCAGGGAAGCCGCCGGCAGCAGCACAAGTATGGTAATGGAAAGCAAGAGCTTTATGGCGCGAATTGGTCGAATCATCGTATGTCCTTTGGTCTAGTGTTTGTATCAGCGATGCGGGGCGCCCGGTCATTCGGCTCGGGCAACCGTCGTATCGATGCCGTACAGAATCGTATCCGGATAAAAGGCTGCCCACGCGAACCAGAAGTGTGGAAAGGCGTGCAACTGGCGGAGCTTGGCGCCAGCGAGCGGACCGTCGATCGCTTCGCCAAAGAGATTCCAGCGGCTGCCCGTTTCCTTATCCATGAAGCCGCCGTTGTCAAAGTAGAAGCTCAGCGTTTCGCCCGTTTCCAGGCGCCGATCGAACATCAGCGCCATTCCTACATCGCGTGATGTATCGATGACGGCTGCGTCCAATGCGCTGACGGCGCCGCTTTGCCAAAACGCCACGATGTCTTGCCCCGCAATGTGGTCGTTAAGGACCAGCCTCCTCCGAAGCAGTTCATAGGGATAGGCTACCGCCTTCCCGTCGATTTCCGCGGCAAGCACCCGTGCCATCGCCGGCAGCCGTTCATCAAGCTGACCCGCAAAAAGAAAGGGCGCGGGGCTGCTATCGTAACCGCGATACGGGTTGTTTCCATAGAGTCCGAGCGGTCCGCGCAGCACTTTTCCCTGCGGATAGCGTTCGCGGAACATGCCAAAGCTGATCAATTGCGAGCTCACCATGTCCAGCTTGCGGCTCGCGTATTCGCCGGCGATGGCTTCGCCTGTGAGTTGCTGCCACCAGCTCTCGGTCGCGTCATCCCACATCACCAGGTCGCTGAAGCGCAAATTGCCCGATACGCCGAAGCGCAGCGCTTTGCCATCTACACGCCGATCGAAAACGATGGCGCTATTGCAGAGCGGGCAATAGGTCACCGCCACTGGCAATTCGCCGACGACATCGTTCACGATTTCGTGGCGCGTCAGCACCTCCAGCGGATAGGCGCGCGAATCACCATCGATCGTGAGCGATATCACTGGCGATTGGACCATCAGGCGCTGCGCCGATTGCGCGTCATCAAAGACGGGCTTGTCAATCGGCGGGATGCCATCGCGCGGCACGCCGCCAGAGATTACCTCGTCGAGGTCGATGATTGCCGTCTCGAAATCCGTTTTCCAGCCATTAGTGAGCCCGCCCGTGAACGTTTGCCCGATCGCCAACACTGCTGAGGCAAGAAGACCGAAGGCGACGTATTTCATTAGATTCGCGCTACCGCGTTTCATCACCTGAGCCTCTCCTCGCTGGCCAGCGCCTCAAGTCCGGAGAAATGTATCCGCGTAGGTTGCTCGCGACTCAGTCCAAACCATAAACCTCGGTTTCCGGGTGAAAGGCGGCCCAGGCGAACCAAAAGTGCGGAAAGGCGTGAACCCAATTAAGCTGGCTGCCGGCCAGCTCGCCGTCGATCGCTTCGCCAAAGGCGTTCCATGTCGACTGCGTCTGCGCATCAATGAAATTGCCGTCCGCCTTGGCGGAGAATTGCAGCGCTTCCCCATCGAAGCTGGCTTCATACATGCCGGCAGTGCCGATATCGCGCGCGCTGTCAATGACCGAATCGCCAAGCGCGCTGGCGACCCCACTCTGGAAAAAGACTACGATCGGCCTATCTCCGATGCTGTCATTGATCACGCGCTGCTCACGCAGAATTTCGAACGGATAAGCTTTGGCGCTGTCGCCGATGATCGCAGCCAGCACGTGGTCAACCGCCGAACCCAGACGTTGATCGATTTCGCCGCGAAAGAGGAAGGGGCGGCCTGCGCGGCTGTCATAATTGCTGTAAGGGTTGATGCCATATTGCCGGTTGTAGCCGGTCTCGCGCGACATCACCAAGCCGTCGGGGTAGCGCTCGGCGAAGCGGCCAAAGCCGATGACCTGCGACGGAACAATGTCGAGCGGAACGCCAGCGTATTCGCCAACTAGTCCTTCGCCGGTCAGCTGCTGCCACCAGGTTTCACTCTGTCGATCAAACATAATCAAATCGCTGTTGCGCAGCAGGCCGCTTACGCCGAAGTCCAGCGCTTCGCCCTCTACCCGGCGGTCGAATGTGACGGAGCTATTGCAGAGCGGGCAGAATGTCACGGCGACTGGCATACCGGCGACCTCATCATTGGCGATCTCGTGCCACATGAGAATGGCCAAGGGGTAGGCTCTCGCTTCGCCGTCGATTTCCAGGGCGATCACGGGCGAGCGATCGCTGAGCCAGTTCGCCGCTTCTTCAATCGATTCCATTGCCGGATTGGTAACGGAGGGTATGCCGTTCTTGGTCGGGTTCCCGACCAGGATCTCGTTGAAATCGACCTGGCTGTTGCAGAAGTCGGTGGACCAGTTGGCTGTGCTGAGGTTGGCGGGATTACAGCTGTCCTGGCTCCGCGCCGGACTCTGCGCTCCCGATAGCGCCAATATGCCAAGGATGACAACAAGGATGCCCGCGAGCATGGGCGCGCCGCGGCGCCGCGTCAGTAATCGCATCGTAAAAGGTCCTTTCGATTGCGTTATTTCTGTATGGTACGACGAGTTCCTTACACCTACGTTACGTTTTGTGGAATGGCGTGTTCGTGGCGGGCGCCGCGCCAAGCTAAATTGTGACGACGAGCGAGTCATCGTATAATCAAAAGTCGCATTGCCATCCCTGCCTTGTGACTCTGGCAAGCAAGACTCTGAAAAATCTGTGGCTGGAGGAGATCACTTGCGCCGGCGCCCAACCAAAAACCGATCGAAATCTCACCGCGCCCCAATTCGCTGGATCGGAACAAGTCTCCTTCTTGGGCTGGCTACGCTTGGCGTGCTGGAAGCCGTGCTCGCAGCAGCAGGACTGTCAACCTACTATCCAGCGCATTTGCCGGCTGTGGAAGTCAGCATATCGCCCTGGTGGCGCTGCGACGCGCCCGGCTGTCATTTCGTATATGATGCGGTCATCGCTGCCTGCGAAAGCGGAGAGCTGGACGGGCGCCCTTGCCGGGTCAATCGACAAGGCTTTCCAGACGCGGACGATTTCGACGCTGCCGATTCAAATGGGGGCGAGCCGCGTGTGCTGATATTAGGCGATTCATTCGCCTTTGGCATGATGGCGGACATCGGGATGTCGTTCGTAGAAACGCTTGAATCCACATTACCGGAAATTTTGATCTGGAACACCGCTATCCCGGGCGCCGGCACTAAACAGGCGATTGCCACATTCAAGGTATACGGTTCAAGACTGCGGCCGCAGATCACCCTGCTCGCCTTCTTCACCAACGACTTTGATGACAACCTCTTACCCATCGACTCATGGTTGAACGCGGTCGGCGCCGACGGCAAAGCCATCAATGTACGAAAATATCTGGTGGACGAACGCGAAAACGTAGTTGAACTAGACCTGCGTTCGATACAGCTCATGACGATGTTTGACAGAGAGCCGCCGAAAAATGATCTCGAATACCGCTTGGGGTCAACGCGTCTGGGCGCCATCGCCCTGCGCTTGATCGACAGCTTGGGAATCGACGCAACTCAGCATGAACGTTATGACCGCCGCAAAGCAACCACGCGGGCTTATCTGCAAGAATTGCGAGACCTCGTCTCGGCAAACGATTCCGCCTTTCTGGTGATGCTGATACCGGGTCCCGAAGACATCAGCAGCCCCGGGTTGCGCTATAAAATCGCAGCGCAATTGTTGAGCGAGCTGGAAATCCCTTACCTGGAGCCGCGAGTCATGCTGGACCGAGCTGCCGATTACGCTCCGCCACCGGATATCCATTGGAGCAATTCCGGGCATCAGAAGGTAGGCGCCTTGCTAAGCGAATGTATCAAGTCGATGTTGAGTCGCGGAAGCCCGGCCGGCTGCGAACACGTGGTCCTGCCATAGGTCTGACGGAATTGGCTGGAAAAGTCGATGGTTTTCACCTTGTGCCGACAATATTCAACCCTTGCTGCTAAAATGATGCTGTGGTCGCGGCGAATCTTCTAGGGAGCATGGATGAAAAACGCGTGGCGCGCGCTCTTCGTAGTCGGTTTGCTTATCGCGCTTTTCGGCGTCGGCATAGATTACCTCCTTCCCGGGGCGAGTCCCGGGCTGAATCTTCCGCAGTTCTTAATCATCGCAGCGGGCTTCCTGATTGCAGCTGGCGCGCTTCTTATGCCGAGGCTGCAGCATCGGCCGAGGCGCCCGGGCCGAGCCAATAAGGCATTGCTGAAAGTTTTGGCGGTCACACTGGTCACTCTTGTTCTGCTGGAGATTCTGTTGGCGGCTTGGGGGCGCAATACATATTTCCCACGGCAGATTCCGCAAGAGAATGTACAAGAAATCCCCTGGGGCATCTGTGATGAGCTTGGCTGCCGCAAGCAATACGAAGCCGTAGTTGACGCCTGCGCCCAAGGCTACCTCAGCGGCATCCGCTGCGTGATCAATCGCGATGGCTTCGGCGACACCGACGAATTCGTGGTAGCGGATGACTTCCCGCTGCGCGACCGAATTCTAATCATGGGCGACTCGTACACGCGCGGCTTCCACGCCGATGTCGGAAAGTCGTATGTGGACCGGCTTGAAGTCGAAATGCCCGAAGCTGTCCTGTGGAATGTGGCGGAACCGGGAACAGCCACCAATCAGGCTGTGCTCAGCTTCGCCGGTATTGCGCCGCGACTGCAGCCTCATCTTTCGATTCTTGGCTTCTATATGAATGACTTTCCCGAAAACCTGGTGCCAAAAGATATGAGTCTGCGCCTGGTCGACGACGCGGGCAGGCAGATTTGGGTCAGCCGATACGAGAAAGACCGGTGGGGCAACCCGGTCGTCCTGCCCGAAGATACGGTGAACGCCTACTTGGCGGTTGGCGCGATTCCGCCAGCGAGCGGGCTGGAAAGGTTAATCGGAACCACCCACCTTGGCACCTTGGCGCTGCGGACCTTGGACTTTGTCCTTGGCGTCGGCGAGGATGAATCCTTCGAAAGGCAGGTTCGGCTGACGCGACAATACCTCGCTCAACTGCGGGATCAGGCGGCCGCTATCGACAGCCAGTTTCTTGTGCTGCTTATTCCGCAGGCCTGGGATCTGGAATCGCCGGGAGAGCCTTATCGAACGGCTCGCCGACTGTTTGAAGAATTGAAGATCCCTTATATTGAAGCGGGAGACGTGCTCACTCCAGCGGATTATACCGACCATTGGAATACCGACGGGCACCAAAAAGTCGGCGCCTATCTTAGCGAATGTGTGGTCGCTTACTTCGAGAGCGGAAAACTATCCGATTGCGGCAGCGTGGTCATGCCCTAGCTGTATAGTCCCATATTGAGATGGTGTGGTTTTTGATGAAATCGTTCCGGTGTTTCTCGCCAACGATCACAGATGAATTCATAGGGACTTCGCCCCTTCAGGGTCTTCAGTCTTTTGCCAAAATTGTATGCCTGCAAGAAC
>JAJECX010000015.1 GCA_022821805.1 Anaerolineae bacterium | reverse complement strand
GTTCTTGCAGGCATACAATTTTGGCAAAAGACTGAAGACCCTGAAGGGGCGAAGTCCCTATGAATTCATCTGTGATCGTTGGCGAGAAACACCGGAACGATTTCATCAAAAACCACACCATCTCAATATGGGACTATACAGTTAATACAACTGCCTTAGTCAACGTACAAGTCGTCATTAGTCCAATGCGCGGGATTTTCTAGGATATATTTTCGTATTTCATTCAGCTCAGTTTCATTGCGGATGATGTGTTCGTGGTAGTTCCGTTGCCAAATTGGCGGCTTTGGGGGATCTGGCAGTGCCCGGCTCTGTTTGGTCACTACAGACTTGAATTGGCCAATAGTGGCGCCAAGAGAACCGGACGGCAAGGTTTTGGCACTCGGTGTTGCAGTAGCGCATTTGCCAGTGTTTTCATTTTCAAGGATACCGATTATTCCATGCACATGATTCGGCATCACCACGAATTTGTCGAGTGTAGTATTGGATCGCGATACCGGAATGTGTAGCCAAATTTCCTGAACTAGCTTTCCCAATTCATTGAGAATCAATGTGCCACCGCGGAATTCTCCGAACCGGCAAGCCTTTTGAAATGTACAAATGGTCACAAAGTACAAGCCAGCCTGACTATAGTCGTAATCGCGAAGTCGAGCCGAGCGACGGTTGTAGAATGCGCGATTTTGTTTCTGCATATTTCCAGGTCCGACAATCGGAGGGCGACCCAATGGGTCGCCCCTACAGCATAATTCGTTGAAGAAATTTGGACTGCCTTGTTGATTTTCTAGGTGCGATTGTCCGCCGTTGGTTCGACGATGACGTTGACGAACTCGAATTTCTGTTTGTTGCGCGGCTGATCGTTCTCGGCGTGGTTGACTTCGACAAGTGTAACCTGGGCGCCGAAGCTCTCCAGGACGTACTTGGTATGCCATTCGCCAGCTTGCTGCACATTGCGCAGGTAGAGCAGGCGAACCTTGGGATCCATCAGGCGGAGCTTAAATTTGGCGCGCCAGAGTTTCATGCCGCTGAGCTCATCCAGCAGAGACCTGCGTTCCCCTTCGTTGAGATAAGCCATTTGCCATCCTCATTAGCCGAGATATGCGAAATCTGAGATAATTGTAACGGTCGAAAGGCGGCTTCACAACGGGGCAAACGATGCAAACTTTTTCCGTGGGCGAGATCACGGGTTATATCCACGAGCTATTTGACGCGGACGCCGTTTTGGCGGATGTCTGGGTGCAGGGCGAGGTGTCGAATTTGACGGTGGCGCGTTCGGGTCACTGGTATTTCACGATCAAGGACGCCGAGGCGCAGCTGCGCTGCGTGATGTTTCGCGGCGCGGCGCGGAGGGTGCGGATTGATGTGGCGGCCGGTGATGAAATACTGGCGCGCGGGCGGGTCAGCGTGTATAAGGCGCGCGGCGAGTATCAGCTATACACCGACGCGATCGAGGCGGTCGGCGGCGTCGGCGACCTGCATCGGCAATTCGAGGCGCTGAAAGCAAAGCTTGATGCTGAAGGGCTGTTTGACGCCGAGCGCAAGCGGCCGATCCCCGCCTTCCCCGCGCGAATCGGCGTCGTCAGCTCGCCTACGGCGGCTGCCTGGCAAGACATAAAAAATGTGCTGCGCCGGCGTTTTCCGCTGGTCGAAGTGATATTGAGCCCGACGCTGGTGCAAGGCGCGGACGCTCCGCCGCAGATCGTCGGCGCATTGGAGCGGCTCAATCGGCGGGTCGATATCGACACCATCATTATCGCGCGCGGCGGCGGCTCGCTGGAAGATTTGTGGTGCTTTAACGATGAACGGGTGGCGCGGGCGGTGGCGAACAGCCGCATTCCGGTGATCAGCGGACTGGGCCACGAGATCGACTTCACGATTGTGGACTTTGTCGCCGACTTGCGGGCGCCGACGCCATCGGCCGCGGCCGAGTTGGCGACGCCGAACCGCGAAGAACTGCTGCTGGATTTGGATCGGCTGCGGGCGAGCCTGGCGGGAAACCTGAGCACGTCGCTTGGCGAAAGCGAGCGTGACTTGAATCGGCTGGGCAGCGCTTTGCGTTTCGTGACGCCGGGCAAGATGATTTCGGCGGATCGGCGCGACGTATCGGAGCGACAACTGCGTCTTGCGCGAGCGGCCGAATCCAGCCTGGAGCGCCTGCGCGATCGGCTGGCGAGCGCGTCCAGAGCGCTGAACGCGGCGAGCCCGGATCAAATTTTGGCGCGCGGCTATGCCTTGGTCAGCGATGAAGACGGCGCGCTCATCCGCGAGGCGGCGCAGGTCAGCAAGAATCAGCGATTGAACGTACAATTGTCAAGAGACCGAATCCAGGTCAGGGTCGATGACTGATGAATGAAATTAATAGTCTGAGCTACGAAGAAGCCTATGAAGAGTTGGAAGCGCTGGTGGCGCGGATGGAGAGCGGCGAGCTGCCGCTGGAGCAATCGGTGACGCTGTACGAGCGCGGTCAGCGGCTCGCTGCTCATTGTCAGGCGCTGCTGGAAGAGGCTGAGCTCAAGATCAAGCGGGTCGACGAAGCCGGCCCGGCGGATTAGCGGCGCGCAGCTGGAAAGCGCAGGGCATGATTGACTACAGCAAGCTGCCGACGGCGTCCGAGAAGAATATCTCGGTGCGGGTTAAGGGCGCGGCCGAGCGGGCGCTGCGGCAGGGGCATCCCTGGGTGTTTGAAGACGCCATCTTGCGGCAGAGCCACCTGGGCAATGCCGGTGACCTGGCAGTCATCTATGACCGGGAGAAAAACAACTTTCTGGCGGTGGGTTTGTATGATCCGCTGTCTCCGATCCGCATCAAGGTTTTGCAGGCGCTTCAGCCGATGCGGATCGACCGCGCCTTCTTCGCTGAAAAACTGAAGGCGGCGCAAGCGAAGCGAGAAGCGCTGATCAACGAAGGCACGACCGGTTTTCGGCTCGTCTATGGCGAGAGCGATGGCTTTCCGGCGCTGATCATCGACCGTTACGGCGATACGCTGGTTTTGAAGCTCTATACCAGCGCCTGGCTGCCGCATTTGCAAGCGCTGATTGGCGCGCTGGAAGAGGCCGTCGTCTTTGACAATCTGGTCTTGCGATTGAGTCGGGCGCTTCAATCGGACCGGCTGAATATCGCCAAGCTATATGGACTGGAAGACGGGCAGCAGCTAATTGGCGCTGGCGCCGATGAGCCAGTTGCCTTCGTCGAGAATGGCTTGCTGTTCCAAGCCGATGTAAGAAGAGGGCATAAGACCGGGTTTTTCTTTGATCAGCGGGACAATCGCCAGCTGGTCCGCGAGTTGGCGAAGGGGCGGCGCGCGCTTGATGTATTTTCCTACACCGGCGGTTTTTCGGTGTATGCGCTGGCCGGCGGCGCAAGGACAATCACGGCGCTGGATGTGAGCGAACCGGCGCTGGAGACGCTGAAGGTCAATGTGGAGAACAATGGCTACGAAGCCAAGCTGGTCGATGTGATGGCGGGCGACGCCTTTCATAGCTTGACGCAGCTGATCCAGTCGCGGCGCCAATTCAATTTGGTGATCGTCGATCCGCCAGCATTCGCAAACAGCCGCGCCAGCATGCGCAACGCGGTGATGGCTTATCGACGATTGGTGGAGATGGCGCTGCGGCTGCTGGCGAAAGATGGCGTGCTGATGATGGCTTCTTGCTCTAGCCGATTCACAGCGGCGATGTTCTTTGAATTGGTGGAGCGCTCGGCGGCGTTGGCGGGTTTCAAGCTGGAAATCATATCGAAGACGGGTCACGCCTTGGATCATCCGGTCGGTTTTCCCGAGGCGGCTTATTTGAAGGCGCTCTTCGCGCGTGTGAAGAAATCCTAAGACGATCATAGCATCATTTACCACCGAGAACACCGAGTTTTTTTTGAGGGCACAGAGGTGAATTCCGGTCTTGTGTCCATCGGCCAATTGGCAATTGGTGTTGGGGCGACTTTGTGAGTCGCCCACCTAATCTACTTATATGAATCGACAGGCGACCTGAGAGGACGCCCCTAGGTTTATTCGCAGAAAGGCGACTGCCGTCGCTACTGCGAGTCGCGGCGCATGAGGCTGAAGCTCTGGCCCGTGGGACCGGTCAAGGGCTGGATCGCCAGGAAGAGCGCCAGCGGCAGGACGTCTTCGGGCCGCTTGAACCACTCGACGCCGAAGGCGGATTCGTCCGTGCGATTGACGTCCGCGGTAATCTCGGTCTGCACCAAACCCGGAATCAGCTCGTTGACGCAGATATTGTAGGGGCGCAGTTCGGCCGCCAGGGCGCGGACGAACATCCAGGCGCCGGCTTTGGCTGCGCCGTAGGCGGAATGCGCGTCATCGACGACGCGGTGACCGACGCCGGAGCCGACCACGATGATATGCCCGCCCTTCCCTTTCAAGTCGGGGATTGCGAATTTGCAACTGTAATAGACGCCGATGAGGTTGACGCGAACGGTTAGTTCCCAGTCGCTGATGTCGCTTTCTTCGACCGATTGTCGCGAGAAGTTGCCGCCGGCGTTGGCGACCACGATATCGACCGGTCCGAATTGGTCGCGGGTTACGGCATAAAGACGCTCGACAGCGGCAGCGTCGGTGACATCGCAGCGGACGGCGATAGCGTCGCCGCCGGCCTCATATATCGCGCGGACGGTTTCGTCAATCTGACTTTGCGTGCGGGCGGCGCAGACGACGCGAGCGCCCTGCTCAGCGAAACCGATGGCGAGCGCGCGTCCGATACCGCGGCCGGCGCCGGTGATGACGGCGACTTTGCCTTGTAGTTGGTTGGGCATGGTGAAGTTCCTCCGAGTTTGATTGGGCAGGCGAGCCAATGGCTTGCCCCAATAGGACTCATTCGTGAAGCGGTCGCAATATACATGGAATTAGTCCTTGAACGGCAGCAAGCGGCGCAGGAAGGGTCGGAGCAGTTCGCGTACTTCACTGATGTTGAAGAGGTAGCCGCCGCCGAAGAAGATCAGCGCGGAAAGGGCGCAGCCGATGAGCGCCAGATTCAAGCCCACTGCGGGCAATGCGCCCATCAAGATGCCAAGCGCAGCCGCCATTAGCAGCGAGAGCAGCAGGCTGCCAGCGGCGCTCGTGACAATCTCGCGGTCGTGCAGGCCGCGCTCGGTACCATGTTGCGCCAGGCGGCGACGGATCAGCCACCAAAGCGCGAGCGCTTCGACGATGGTGGTCAGGGCGTTGGCCAGCGCCAAGCCGGCGAAGGCGCCGCGCGCCAGACTGTCGGGATCGCCGATGAGCCGAATGAAGATGAGATTGAGCACGATATTGCTAAGCATGGCGAGGGCGCCAGCGATGGCGGGCGTGCGGGTGTCTTCCAAGGCGTAGAAGGCGCGCGAAAGCACCTCTAGCAGGGCAAAACCAGCAATGCCGATGGCGTAAAAGCCCATTGCCCAGGCGACCGCGCTTGTGCTGTCGCTCGTCCATTCGCCGCGCTGCAGAACGCTGACCAGCGGCTCGCCAAGCAGGATCAGCAGCGTCGACGCGGGGAAGGACAGGCAAAGCACATTGCGCATGGCGCGCGAGAGGCGGTCTTTGAAGCCATCGTAATCGCCCTCGGCTTTCAGCGCCGCCAGCGTGGGAAAGACGGCTGAGCCCTGGCTCTGGGCGATGATGCCGAGCACGAAGAAGGTCAGCATGAAGGCGTAGCGAACGGCGCCGACGCTGCCGGCGACCATGGTATTCGCCAGAATGATATTGACGTGAAAATTGATCTGCACAACCGCCAAGCCGAAGACGCGTGGCAGCATCAGACGCAAGACATCGACAACGCCGGGGGTGCGGGGGGAAAGCAGGGGGCGCAGCCGCGTCGGCAGTTTGACGACGCCGGGCAGCTGGACTAGCAGATGCAGGCAAGCGCTTAGTACGGCGCCGTAAGCCAAGCCCATGATATTGAGATCGCCGACCTGCCCCACGTCCGGATGAGCGGACAAGATCGGGGAGATGAATAGCGCGCCGATAATGATGCCGATATTATTCATGCTGATGGCGATGGCCGGCAGCCAGAAGGCGGCGTGCGATTGCAGCAAGCCCATCAGCAAGCCGCTGATGCTGAAGATGAAGGGCGTCAGCATCATCAAGCGGACCATGTCGATCATCAGCTGCTGCTCTTGCAGTGAACGTTCGCGGTAGAGGACGAGCGTCACCAGTTGGGGGGCGAAGGCATACACGATCAAGCCGAGCAGCGCCGCGCCGGCTGCCGACAGCGTCATGACGGCGCTGGCCAAGCGCGAAGCCGCTTCCTGGTCGATGACGCGGTATTTGGCATAGATGGGGATGAAGGACGAGCCGAGCGCGCCGCCAGCGACCAGGACAAATACGGACTCGGGCAATTGCTGGGCGGCGGCGAAGGCATCGTAGGCGGCGCCAGTCCCGAACTGGGCGCCGACCACCGCCAACCGTACGAGACCGAGCAGACCGCTGGCGACGAAGCCAGCGAGCACAATGACAGCTTTTTCGATGATTTCGCGATTGTCCAGCGCGTTGCTCTGGCTCATCGTCATGCCTCAGCCGCGCCCGATGGCGGGGGTGGGATTGCCACTTGGCAGGGGCGGCGATACGGCTATAATATACCAGTTTAGTTTATGGAAGACGCGGTCGGCGCGGCAGTTGACGCGGAAAATGTGAGGGATTCGCATGCAAGTTATTTTGCTTCAGGACTTGTACAAGCACGGGGTAGCGGGCGAGGTGGTCAGGGTGGCTGATGGTTTCGCGCGCAATTATTTGATACCGCGCAAGATCGCGATGCAAGCGACGACATCAGCCCTGCGTCAGACCGAGACGATCCGCCAGAATGTCGAAGCGCGAAAGGCGCAATACAATAATATGCTCAATGAGTTGGCGCATCAAATTGATGGCGTCGAATTGATTTTCGGCCGGCGGGCGGCCTCAACCGGCAAGCTCTTCGGCTCGGTGACGACTCAGGAGATCGCCGATGAGCTGGATCGCGTAACCAGCGTCGATATCAATCGGCGGCGCATTAGCCAGCAGTCGCTGCGCGAGGTGGGGACGCATCGCGTGCCGGTTCGGCTGGGCACGGAGATTGCGCCGACGCTGACGATTACCATCGTGCCGGAAGACGATCTGCCGGAGTTCCTGGCGGCGCGCGAACGGGGCGAGATCGTCAGCGCGGAAGACATCATGGCGGAAGGGTTCCGCTACGCGACATCAGCCGAGGACGCAGCGGAAGAGTCGACGGACGCTGAGGAAGCGGCAGAAAGCGCAGACGAAGCGCCCGCGGCAGCCGAAGAAACAGCCTCGGAGGCGGAATTCGAGGCGGTCGAGGAGTAAAAAGCGGCATCCTTCAAACAATTAGTGTTAGAGATTACCTGGCCCCGTCCGTTTCTGGTTATACTGAACGACGGGGTTTCTTCATTGAGGGTCGCCGAAGCTGATGGATGCCTATTCCCTCGGGCAGATACTGCGCGAAGCGCGCGAAGCCAACGAAATCACAATTGAAGACGCGGTCGCCGGGCTGAAGATTCGCCAGCCGATACTGGAAGCCTTTGAAGCTGGCGAGTTCGAGATCGCCGGCGTGCCGGAGATTCAAGTCCGCGGCATGCTGCGGATTTACGGGCGCTTCCTCGAGCTGGATGAAGAGGATGTGCTGCGGCTCTACAGCCAAATGCGCCTGGCGCAAGAAAAAGCGCGACGCAGCCGGCGGGGAAGTAGACGGCGGCGGGAAGAAGCGGAAGCGGAGCGCGTCCTCAGTTCGACGCAGCCCATGCAGGAGATGCAGCTGGCGGAACGGCGTTCGTCCACTTGCCGCAGTGTGCTGCGCGTGCTGCTGCTGCTGCTAATTTCGGCGGCGGCGCTCGCCATTATCGCTTATGTGACGGTCGAGCTGGTCGGGCTGGAGAATGTCATTTCGCCTGGTCAAGCAGCTGATGCGACTGTCATCTCGCCGCCGACAGAGACCGAGGCGGCGCTACCGGCCGAGCCGGCGGCTGCCGCGCCGACAGATTCGAATCGGGCGCAATATGGCGGCAGCGGCATCCTGGTCAGCCTCTTGCTGACGCAGCGCAGCTGGATGAGTGTGCAAGTGGATGGAGTCGAGCAGTTCAGCGGCATCGCGGCGCCGGATACGCTGCTGGAATACAATGCGCTTAGCGAAGTGCGGGTGGCGGCGGCAAATGCGATGGCGCTCGATGTGATTTGGAACGGGCAGCGGCAGGGTCAGATCGGCGGGCGCGGGCAGCGAGCCGATATCCGTTTCACAGCGACAGAGGCGATCGTCGAGTTGGGTCCGGCGGGGGCGCCGACGCCGGTGAGGCCTGTGGCGGAGCTCGTCGCGGCAACGGCGGCGGCTGAGCCGACTGCAACCGAAGGACCGAGTCCGACGCCGACGGAGACGCTGGTTCCGAGCGACACGCCGATTCCGACGCTGACGTATACGCCTTTTCCCACGATTACGCCGATACCGAGCGCGACGCCGACGCCGGGTCCGCCGACGGCGATATTGCCGCCGCGGGTGACGCAGGCGGGTTTGCCGCCGACGAAGGAGGGAGCGTGATGGCAACAAGACTAGAACTAGATTTTGACTATGACGCGCTGGAAGATGCGATCTTCACAGGGGCTCGTCAAGCATTTGGGCAATTGCAACGAGATCACAAGCAAGAGACGTTTTATGGATTTGCCATAACGTCGCAGGACCACTGTTACGACGTAACACTCGCCGCCAATACGGAAGAAGGATTGACGAGACGAGTGGACGACAATCGTAAGTACGGCCAAGGATTCGGCGACGAAGATGAAGAATTGCGCAAAGCGTATTTGCGCCCAATCGTAGAAGAATACTATTTCTTTCGAGAATGGGAACTTATGCAGAAATATGCGCCTCTGCTTGAAACTGCAAACGCCATAATGCGCGACCATCATGATCGCTCGACGTCCTAGATTGAGTTTAGCGACGCATACAGTAGCCTAGCGTACTAGGATCTGGACGCGGCTTGGGATAGACTTATCGAGCCATTTGAAGCAGAAATACGCAAAAGATTTTCTAATGCGCTGCGGCGATTGGACCAACTCAACCTATTTGAGATGACCAATTCACGGGACAATATCACGCTCGGAACTCACGTCCACGATTCCAAATTCAGCCCTGATGGCGCGCTTGCCGATACTCACAAATTGAATCCCGATGTTGTCCATCGAAAGTTTATGGCCGATTACGAGCGTCACTTGGAGGCAAAGAAAATTCTCTATGGCAATTGATTTACCATATCGAACAATCTGATTCTCAATAACACGGTAAATGACAATGGCGAAATCGGTCAACAAACCCAAAGACAAATACTACCTGCTCAGCCTGGGCTGCTCGAAGAACACTGTCGACAGCGAGAGCATGGCGCAAGTGTTGAACCACGAAGGCATGCGCGGCGTTGGCGACCCGGAAGCGGCTGAGGTGCTGATCGTCAATACCTGCGGCTTCATCAACGCGGCGAAGGAAGAATCGGTTGAGGCGCTGCGCCAGTTGGTGGCGATCAAGCGCGCCGACCAGATGGTGATCGCGGCCGGCTGCCTGTCGCAGCGTTATGGCGATACGCTTGCCCAGGAAGTTCCGGGGCTGGATGGCGTCATCGGCACGCGGCGCTGGATGGACATTTTCGATCTTATCCGGCGGCTGCGCCGGCGGAAGCATCCCGAGCCGCTGTATCATTTGCCGGGCGATGCTGATGTGGTCGGGCGCGATGAGCGGGGCGTGCTGCGGGCGAGCGTGCAAGGCGCCTCCGCCTACTTAAAAATCGCCGATGGCTGTCGGCGTCCTTGCGCGTTTTGCGCCATCCCGCGGATCAAGGGCACGGCGGTGAGCAGACCGCTGGAAGCAATCGTGGCGGAGGCGCTGCGGCTGCAGGCAATGGGCGTCAGGGAAATCATGCTGATTGCGCAGGACAGCACCGATTATGGTTACGACCTGGGCATGAAAGATGGGCTGGCGCAATTGCTGGATGCGATTGTGGAAGCGGCGCCGGGCATCCCCTGGCTGCGGATCATGTACGCCTATCCCGGTTATGTGACGCCGCGGCTGATGGAGACGATGGCGCGGCACGAGCAAGTACTGCCCTACCTCGATATTCCGCTGCAGCACGGGCACCGCGAGACGCTGAAACGAATGAAGCGGCCCGCGAAAGTGGAGTGGGTTTACGAGACAATTGGGCGGCTGCGCGAACTGATGCCGGAGTTGGCGGTGCGCACAACCTTCATCGTCGGCTACCCGGGCGAAACCGACGAAGAGTTCGAGGCGCTGCTGAAGCTGGTCCGCGAGTTGGAATTTGACCGGGTTGGCGCCTTTCAATACAGCTACGAACTGGGCACGCCGAGCGCGGCGCTGCCGAATCAGGTTGATGACGCAATCAAGCAAGAGCGGTACGAGCGACTGATGGAGCTGCAAAGCGGCATCAGCCTGAAGAAGAATCAGGCGCTGGTCGGGCGGACGCTGGATATGCTGGTGGAGGGGCATGGCGCTGGCGAAGAGGAAGATGGCGCCGAGACCGGCGATGTCATCAGCCTGGGACGCAGTTATCGCGACGCGCCGGAGATTGATGGCTATGTGTTGATTGAGGGCGAGCTGCCGATTGGCGAGATTGTGCCGGTGCGCGTGACTGGCGCGACGACCTACGATTTGATCGGGACGGTTGATGTGGCGGCGCCGATGGTGATCAAGCCGGGACAGGTGTTCGGCGAGGGGATGATTGACGTCGGCACGATTAACTGACACCGAATCTGGACTAATCGATCGGTCTTGTCAATGGATTGGCGGACGACCCAAAGGTCGCCCCTACATTATTTCGAACTGCGCAATTAGCCTGTTTTCACGCCGAGGGCGATGCCATCGCCGACTTCGATGATGGTGCTGTCGAATTGCGGATGCTGCGCAAGGGATTGATTGAATTTGACCACACCGTGATCGTCCTCGGTTTTCGGGTCGAAGATGTAGCCCTGCCAGAAAACGTTATCGGCCACCACGCCGCCGCCGACGCGCAGGTTTTGAGCCGCCCACTCGAGGTAGCTGTGATAACTGGCTTTGTCGGCATCAATGAACATGAGGTCGAAGGGACCCTTTGAAGCCAGATTGGGCAGCACGTCCATCCCAGCGCCTTGCATGACGGTGACTTTGTCCGCCAAGCCAGCGTCTTCGAAGTGGGCGCGCGCCACTTCGGCGTGGACGCTGCTGACCTCGATGGTAAACAGCTTGCCATGCGCTGGCAGGGCGCGCGCGATACAGATTCCGCTGTAGCCGGCGAGCGTGCCGACTTCGACGACGCGCTCAGCGCCGCAGAGCCGGACCAGCATTTGCAGCAGCTTGGCTTCATTTGGCTCCAGGCTGATCAGCGGAATGCCGCGGGCGACCGTCTGTTGCCGCACATGGCGCAGGGTTTCGTCCTCTCGCACAAAGAGCTCATTGACATAGGCGCTGTAGCGCTGTGTCAGGTTCTGGCTCATCTCTATTCGCCTCCTTCGGGCAGGTCGTCTTCGGCGACATCTTCAGTAGGTGTTTGCAGTTTTTGCGGCAGTTTATCACGAAAGATGGCGAAATGGTCCAGGTCGCGCACGACATAAGAATCGGGAAAGGTCTTGCGTACCTCGCTAATCACCTCAAATTCGCGATATCGGCGTGATATATGCGTCAAAATGAGAAACTTTACATTGCATTCGCGCGCCAGTTCGCCCGCTGCCCGCGCGGTAATATGCCCCACCTGACGCGCGATATCGGCGTGTCTTTCGAGGTAAGTCGATTCGATCACGAGGGCGTCGGCATCAGCCACCGCATCGCGAATGTCGTCAGTGCGGGAGAGATCGCCGGTGACGGCGACTTTGACGCCGCGGATAGGCGCGCCCAAGACTTCGTCGGGATCAATGATTCGGCCTGCGGGGGTGGCGATGGATTCCCCGGCGACGAGCTGGCTGCGTTCAGGACCATGGGGCACGCCGAGCGCTTCCGCTTTCTCAGCCAGGAATGGGCGGCGCGAATCTTCTTCAAAAATATAGCCGTAGCATTCGCGGCCGCGGTGGGAAACGGGAAAGGCGCGGATGGAGAACTTGCGTCCGCGAAAGAGGACCTTGTCGGGCATCGTGCGATAGAAATAGATTGGAACGGGGGGCGTTTCTCGGCGGAAGACAACCTGATAGATCAGGGATTGCGCGCGTTCAATGGCGGGCAAACCACCCCAGATATGGATTTCGTCCAGCGCTTCCCAGCGGCCGAAGGTAGAGAGCAGGCCGCCCAAGCCGAGAATATGATCCAGGTGGGCATGTGTCAGGAAGATCCGGTTGAGCCGTTTGAAGCCGATGCCGCTGCGCAGGATTTGACGCTGCGTGCCTTCGCCGCAATCGACCAGGAAACGCTGCTCGCCCGCCAGCACGGCGAGGGACGGCAAACCGCGGTAGATGGATGGCGCCGAGGCTGAAGTGCCCAGGAATACCAACTCGAACATCAGCCGCCGCTTTCATCAGATTCGGGCAAAGGAAGCACCTCTATGTCATACAAAAAGATGCGGTCGCCGTGTGGCTGGTCATCTTTCAGGGCTGGCAGGCGTTCCTGATCGCTTTGTCGATAGGCGCCGACCGCGACGATGTATTTTCCGGGCAAGGTCGTTTCGCGCAAGTGTATTTGAGTCACTTGAATGAAGACATCGCGTTCCCGCAGCATAAGCGGGTTGACGCTAATGACGTCACGAATGCCTATCGCTGTTACCGGGTCAGAAAGAATGTGATTCTTGAGGATGACGTCGGGCAGAAAATCGCCCTCGACGCGCCAGTATGTGATGACATCGACATTATCACCAGGCAAGAAAGCGCGTTCGATAGCGGGTTCGTAACCGAGCAAAGTAAGATTGCCGCCGAAGCGGATCGGCGGCGCGATCGGTTCGGGGTCGGCGACTTCCGGCGCGTAGGAGAGTGGCGCGGTGGTGGTGAATGCGCCAGCGCGATCAGCGAGCAGTTGGGCTGCTTCGAGTTGGATGACTGTGTTGCGCGGCACATTTCCCATTACCCATTGCCCGTGTGACAACCACTCCAGAATATAAGGATGCGAGCCATCCAGCGCTGTTTCGTCGAAGAAAACAACCCGCTGTTTTTCGCCGCCATTGGCCAGCAGGAGGCTCCGGCCGCAATCGGCTTCGTGAAAATCAAAATTCGAGCGATTCATCATCAGCAGCGTTTTGTCGCTGAGGCTGAGCACTGGCTCCGGCTCGTCGAAGTCCCAGGCGGAATTGCAGAATACAACGGGCGTCTCATAAGCGACGGTGTCGAGGTAGTGCGCGATCTGCCCCAGCCCGCCGTTCACGAGCGGCATAACCGCTTCGTTATCGCGCCAATCGTCGAAGAGGTCGGACCAGGTCCAAACGACATTGATGGCCAGCAGCAGCAACACGCCAGCAACTGCCATGCGGCGGAATATGACGTCGACGAATATGGGAGCGCGAATCAGCGCATAGCAGCCGATGCCGAAGAAGATCGCCAACTGCGGCATAATGACGGTCATGCGGGTGAAATTGGGGCTGCTGTCTACAATGAGGGCAGCCGGCAGCGTCGCGAGAAACATAATGATCATGAGCATGAAGCGCGGACGATGCCGTCGGAGAATGCAAACGAAGAAACCGGCTAGCATCAGCAGCGCGCTGAAGGCATCAACCAGTGGGCGCCCGGGCAAGTTATGCAGGGGATTCATATCGCCGTTGGTGAAGAGCGCAAGCAAGCCGTCGGTGATTGAGCGCAGCAAGCCGTCGTCATAATGAGCGAGGATGCGCTGGCCCGCGGAATACTGTGGCAGATTGATGGACGATATGAGATAAGGCATGCAAATAATAAGCATTAGCAGAATGGCAAAGCCGGTGTAGCTGCGGCGCTGCCGAAACATGACATTACGGACATAGAGCAAATGAGCGATATAGAGCATGGCGCCCAGGACGATAAACAGGCTGGACGGATGCAGATAAAAGCCGATGCCCATAAGGGCGCCCAATGCAGCGAAAGAGACGATATTCGAAGTGACGACGCGCGTGCGACGGTACACCGGCAGTGATCGAGCCAGCGCCAGCATGGTAGCCGATACGAGAAATAGAAGGGCTGCATCGCTTGAAACCGCGCGCGCCAGCAGAATGCTGCTCATGTTGACGGTCACCAAGCCTGCCGCCAGAACGCCCACAATCGGATTAAAGAGGTGGTTGCCCAGCGTATAAATGATTGCAAGTGACAGCATGCTTAGCCACAGGGAGGCAATGCGGAAACCGATAGTGCCTTCGCCTACAAGCGAGGTTATGAAGGCAGCGAATACGTGATAGGCGCCTTCGCGCCCGCCGCCGTCATCGGGATAGAAGACGAATATATCGCCCTGCCGCACATTGTCGACCAGTCTGATGTTGATGATCTCATTTTCGCTGAAGCCCAGAGGGAGATTCGCGAGATCGTGGGTCCGCAAGAGAGCCGCGAGCAGGAGCAGGATGATGACCAGAGATTGGCTTATCTGGCTGGTCATCAGGGCGTGACCCTTGACCACGTTGAGCAAAGTAGGTTGAACGTTCCTTGAGTGAGTCAGTTTATCGTCCAGTCGGCCGCGGCAACTCGGTCAGGCTAGAGTATGACGCCAATTTGAGCAAGCCGCATAAACGAAAGCAAGCCAAATATGAGTGCATTATATTGTAAGTTATGCAGTGTAGCGGCGTCATGAAGGGCAAATTGGCGCCGTGACTTCGCCCAGGGCGACGGGACTATCTGAGGCGCGTTCGGGAATCACGTAATCGCCGCAGACCTTTCGCATATTTGCGACCGTGATATAAGCTGGCCGCGGTCCACTGCCATCGGGCTCAAGAATCGACCACCAGTATTCTTCGTCATTCGGCTGCCAGGCCGGGTCAGGCAAATAGATAAGGACCATCAACCCGATCCAAGGGCGCCAGTTAGCGATGGCATACTCATAGGCGCGCTCAAGATAATCGGCTTGCTGCTGTTCGGTCACGCTAAACCATTGATAATCCGAGTTGACGCGATCGGTGGTGTAGCCGAATTCCATGATCGCCATCTGCCGAGCTTCATCGCCGTAGCGCAGCATGATTTTTCGCAGATCTTCAATGCGGCGAAAGGTGAACCATCGGTGCGCAGCCTCTTCATCATCGGGGCCAATCTCCGGTGGGGCGAAACCCGGCGCGTGTGCGCCGACCACATCAATGTAGCGCTGAAAGCCGTTTCGATACATCTGATCGAAGTATACGTCGTCGGGAAGAGCGGCATCGTCATTGTTTCCTGTGGGCGCCAAGCCAGCCGAGATCAGGATGGCGGCGGGATCGACCTGGCGAATGGCGCTGCTGCAAACGGCGAGCAAATCGACGTAGCGCGCGGGGTTGGGCGGTTGATCGCCCCATTCACGACTGAGATTGGGCTCGTTCCAGATTTGGTAAGCGCTGATTCGCCCTTGGTAGCGTTGGGCAACCGCGGCGCAATAGGCGCTAAATTCCGACAGATTGGCCGGTGGCGCGTCGCGGGCGATTTCCGCGCCGGGCATGCGCGCCCAGGAAGGCGCCTGGCCCAAGCGAATGACCAACTGCAGACCACGGCGTTCAATCTCTTCAAGGATACGGTCAGCCTGCTTCCAATCCCAGACGCCGCGCTGAGGTTCGATATCGCGCCAGGCAAAGGTCTGTTTGACATGACTGAAGGACATGAGGCGGACCAGATCCAAATGCGCGCCAACATCACCGCCATCCCACCACAAGAAGGTATGAATGCCGTAGGTGAGCGATGGAAAGGGACCGTCGACAGCGGCGCTTGCTTTGAATGGATCCCAGCGCGGCTGCAGGTAACGCCAAGCAAGGACGCCGAACGCGGTAACCAGAAGGTAAACCAGCGCGAGGGCGACCAGCTTACGGCGAGTAAACGCTAGAATTTCAGGCATCCACACGCGCCAGATAGTCTTGCTGCCAAGCCCTGATCGAATCGTAGGCGGGGCGGAAGGTGAAGCCGGGACCGATCAATGAATATGGAACGTTGTCGTTGCTGATGGCGTAGCCGGCTTGGGGACCGAAATTAAAATTCCAGACGAATGCGAGCCAGACGAAGCCCCAGGCTTCCATATTGCTCATGGCTTTGGGAATCCACTCGGCCTGCTCGGCCAGGGTGTTATCGAGGGAGAATTCGAAACCTGGGCGCGCGCCCGCAAGATCCTCGGATGAGGGCCAGCCGAATTCGGTTACGCAGAGTTTGGTATCGCGCCCGGCCGCGCGGATGCGTTGGGCATAGCCTTCCAGCGTACTGCGGAAGCTCCAGCTATGGTGCCGGTTGGTGAAGGGACCGGTGAAGAGCGCCGAAGGATCAGCGGGGATATCCAGATACCGATAATCAGGGCTGACGTTATAGCCATTGTGGTGGGCGCCGACGCAATCAGCCCAATCCAGCATGCCGGCTTCGATTTGCCGCTCCATATACTTGAAGTCGTCGACCGCGCGGACGCCGTCGTCAATGCCGGTGGGCGAAGGCGCGCCGCTGATGACGATTATTCCCGGGTCTGTCGCCTTAATTGTTTCGTAGCTGGCGCGCAGCAATTCGACGTACTTGACCGCGTCCAGCCCATGAACTGATGTCCACTCGCGATCCAGGTTTTGCTCGTTCCAGACTTCAACGGCGTGAATCTGGCCGCGGTAGCGATTGAGAATCGCAGCGACGAAGTCGGCATAGTTCTGCGGATCGGCGGGGGGACCGTGCCGCTCCAGGTTGGCGTCAGCTTCGCGCGCCCATTCCGGCGCAGTGACGATGGAGAGCAAGATCTTGATGTTGAATTTCTGGGCGCTGGGCATGACGAAATCGAGCAGGCGCCAGTCTATTTGGCCTTGTTCTTTTTCGATCTGCTCCCAGCGCACTTGCTGCTTCACCCAGCGCATGCCGAGATCCGCTGAGACCGAGCGATACCAGTTGTCCTGGTTTACCGGATTGAAGTCGGGCGATTCTTGCACCTGGATGCCGACCTCGTAGCGCATGACATCGACGGGCAAGGGCGTTGGTATCGGCGTCGATGAGGGTACTGGCGTATCAGCAGGCTCGGGCGTGACTTCTTCCATATACAAGGGCACGGTCGGCTCGGGCGGGATCGGAGTCGGCGCGAATGTCGGCAGCGGCGAGGCGCTCGGCAGCACGACTATGACCTCAGTCGGTTCGGCCTCGTCGGCATCGGCGATAAGAAGAGGCAGCGGATTGCCCGATCCGGCCTCAAGCCGCTCGGCGCTGGACGTAAAGTAAATGGCGAGGAAGGTAGCCATAACCATGATGAAAGTGATGGCAAGCCAAATCAAAACAAAGCCGCGGATCTGTTTGTGTACAGCCTTGGTTACCACGTCAAGTCCTGGGACGCATCCGCTGCGCGACTCCTTGAGGTTACATCAAATTGCGTCAGCGCGGGAGAGTTTTCCGCCGCATTAGCGGGCGCCAGCCAAGGCGCTGCAGGCTGGGCAGGAGCCATCGGGACGGATAATGGCAAAGCCCGCTTGCGGATCCGCGCCATAATGCTGGATGTCGATATTCCAGACGATGAGCAAGCGCACCCGGCCGCTCTGTGATGCGAGCGCCGCCGCTTGCGCCAGCCAAGCCGCCTGCTGCTGTACAGTGACATTCCGCGCCCAGCTAAAGTATGAAGGCAAACCGGGTAAGCCCTCGGAAGTGAGATAACCCAATTCGGTAAAGCAGATTGGGCGCCTGGTGATGCCGTAATAGGTGTTGAGCATGCCATAGAAGTAGCGCGTGTAATAATCGCCCTGGCGCGGATCGCCGCTAGTTTGGCTTGGCGGGATGATGCCTTCGTTATAGTGCGCGCCGACGCAATCAAGATAATTGAGTCCGCCGCCAGCGACCATCTCGCGCAGCCAGCGGTCATCGTTCATCACCTGACCGGGAAAGGCGTTCTCGGCGCCGGTGGGGGCGGGCGCGGCGCTGATGACCATTGTTGAGCCATTAACCTGTTTGATCTTCTGATAGGCGGTGGCCAGCATGCGCGCATAGGCGACGCCGCTGATTTGGCCGCGGGGCCACTCGCGGTCGATATTCGGCTCGTTCCACACTTCGATGGCATCTGCGCCTTGCCCCGCGATCCGCTGCAACCAATTGGTATAGCCATTAATATAAGCGTCGCCGCCGCGGGCCAATTCCGCCGGATCGCCCACAGTGCCCACCAGGATTTTGAAGCCGTTGTTGCGCGCAGTTGCGATATCTTGCCCGATATCCGGGGGACCATGCTGGTAATAGCGCGATTGGATTTTCATCCAGGTCATGCCCGCCGATCGCATCGCCTGATGCGCGCGAGCGCTGCCAGCGTTGCTGACGTGCCCGCCGACCTCGATGCTGATGCTGCCGGCCGGCGGCGCGGCGGCGCTGTATTGGGGACTGCTGGGCGCTGCCAGAACGGGGCGCGGAATCGGCGTTGGCGTCGGGGTTGGTGTGGCGGTCGGCCGAAACAGGGGTACGATGGCGCCCCGGCGGGCGCTTTGCGCGTCGCTCTTAGCGACAGCGGCCCAATTGATGGCGTAATTGCCATCGGGCGCCTCCATGGTCAAAACAAGGTCGGCGTCCAGGTTAGTCACAACTTGATCTAGCGCGCCGTCCGCGCCTTCGATCGACCAACGCGCTTTGAGCTGCAAGGGTGGCGAGCCGAACCACTGCCCGGAGGTGAACTCGCGTATTGCATTTGCCAGGTCTCGGTTGTGATCGCCCGCCAACAGGTCAACAAAGGCGACGCCGCCTATTCCAGCGGACGAGACGCTATCCAATCGATGGCGAAGGGAGGCGGAGTCGGTGAGCCAGATGCGCGAAATGTCGGCGGAGGATTCGTCTTGATATTCGATATAGGCTGTTTGGATATCGCGCGCTAAGCCGGCGCGCGCTGTGTATCCGCTGAGGGAAGCGCGGATGATGGCGCCCGGCTCAATTGAGCCGGTCTGGCTGACCTCAGCAGCGGTGACAATCACATCGCCGAGGGCGGCGAAGGCATCGTGCCAGCCGATGCCGCTTTGGACGCCATCGACCTCGCGGACGGAGCGGGCGCTCAAACCGAGCAAGACTTTGTTGCGGGCGACCGCGGCGGTCGCCTGGCGCAGAAGTTCAGCTACCGAACCAGCCCCTTGCGGCAGAAAGGCGGAAGGATCGATGATCGCGCGCAGTTGAATATAATCCGCCGCTGCGCCGAGTTGTCGCCAATCGTAGGCGCCGCTCTCCCTAGCGCCGTCGGCGCTAGGTTCCGCCGAGACGACCACACCAAGACGAAGATCATGCGGCGCGAAGCTCTGCGATAATTCCGCGATGAAGCGCGCGAAGTCATCTCGATGGACAGGCGAAAGCCCTCGATAATCGATGAAGACGCCGTCAAAACGATTGTAGATGACCAAGTCGGTTACGCGAGCGACATGATCGGCGCGCAGGCGCGGGTTTGTGATGAGCGCGTCGACTGTATAAATATCAAGGGCGCGCGGGTCGGCGAAGTTTCGAATCAGCGGCATGAAGAGATAGGGCGCGTCGGCGTCGCCGCCGGGCGCCAGCCCCCCGATCAAGCCGCCGTTTGCTGTAGGGCGCAAGCCCGCCGGGCTGAGTATAGTCGCGAGTTCGGCGATATCGTCATCGAGGTCTTGTGCGACCTCTTGCGAAATCAACACGATTGGCGCGGACGGGATGATTTCAAAGGCGGCGACTGCGCGCGGGGTGAAATCGGCGGCGCCATACAGAATACCGGCAGCAGCTTCCGAGGAGATGAAGCGCCAGGTCTCGCCATTCCAGCCGTAGAGCGAGAGGCGTTCGGGCATCTCGACAGCGCCGGTCCCTAATTCTATGTTCAAGGCGGATGGCAGCTGGCCACGGGATTCAATCTCGTAGAGTGGGCTGCGCAGCGTCAAGAATGAAGGAAGCGCTTCGCGGGCGGCTGCCAGCCAGGGGGATCGTTCGGGGTCGGCGGATTCGAACTCGTCCGCGGTCAGCCGCTGTAGCTTGACGGCAAAGTCGGCGCTGGACTCGGCGGGCGGCAGGCTAAGGCGGAATTCGGCGTCGAGGGCGATGGCGGGCGCTGCGGCGTTGAGCGGGCTGAATTGGGCAGCGAGCAGGCGGTCTGGCAGGTTGATTGGCGGGAGGAAGAGGCTGAGGCCGATGAGGGCAGCGGTGATGAGCAGGGAGGTAAGCGCGACGAGGCAGGGTGCGGTGGCGCGGCGGCGGGGGCGGTGGTTTGAGCGGAGCTTGATCATGGAATGATGCTTTCCGTCTTCAAATTGCTGCTACCCCACCCCAGCCCGCCCGCTCTCGACGGCGTTCACAAGAATGCGGGCGCGGCTGCGCAGCCGCGACTTCGACCAGGTCCCATCGCCGACCAGCCAGGCGCCCATGCCGCAAGCCACTGCGCCGGCGCGGATGAACTCGCGGGCGTTCTGGTCGTTTACGGCGCCATTGCACATAAAGGTCATGTGCTTCAGCGGACCGAAGATCGCGGTGAAGTACTCGATGCCGAGCGCGCCGATCGGGAAGAGCTTGATCAGCGGCGCGCCCATGCCCCAGGCGGCGACCGCTTCGGAAGGCGTCGCAGCGCCCGGTCCCATGAGTACGCCGCGCTGCATGACCGCCGTCACGACATCGGGCTGAAAAGCGGGCGAAACGACGAAATCGGCGCCGGCGTCGAGCGCACGATGCGCCGACTGGACATTCAGCACCGTGCCCATGCCGACGCAAGCATCCGCGCCGTATTCGGCTTTGAGCGCCGCCATTGCCGCGATCGGCTCGTCCGAGTTCATCATCATCTCAAATACATTTATGCCTTCGTTCATCAGCACTTCAGCGACGCGAAGGGCGACATCGGGCGGGAAGGCGCCGCGCATGCCGGCGACGATGCCGCTGGATTTGATAGCGTGTAGCGCCTTGTCAGTGTCCATCTCTTCGTCCTGCCTCAAACTGATATAATTTGGTCGACTGCCGTCGTTAATCATAGTGTTTGGAGCGTCTTTTGCCAATGAACGAAAGAGAGCGCGAACGCATCCTGGTTGCCGCTGGCGCCTTCAAGCAGAGCCTGACCGCGGCTGAAGCCTGCGCCGCTATCGCTCGCGGGCTGGACGAGTCGGGCTTGGGCGCGGTAATCGAGCAGCTGCCGATCGCCGATGGCGGCAATGGGACGCTGGATGCCTTTCTGGCGACCGGCGGCGAACGGATATCGCTGCCAGTGACGGATCCGCTGATGCGGCCGATAGAAGCCGAATACGGGTTGATCGAACAGGGACGAACAGCGGTCATTGAGATGGCGCTGGCGTCGGGTATGGAGCTGCTGGCGCCGGCCGAGCTGAATCCGCTGGTCGCGAGCACTTATGGCGCCGGTCAGTTGATGGCGGATGCGCTTTCGCGCGGCGTCGAGCGGATCATCATCGGCTTGGGCGGCAGCGCCACAGTCGATGGCGGCATGGGCTGCCTGAGCGCGTTGGGACTAAAGCTGTTGGACGCCGATGGGAATGCCATCGCCTATGGCGGTGGCGGTCTTTCGGAGCTCGCAACCATTGATGACAGCGGACTGGATAAGCTTTGGCGCGATGTCGAAATCGTGATCGCGTCCGATGTGGAAAATCCAACCTTGGGCGAGCGGGGCGCGGCGCGCGTATTCGGTCCGCAGAAAGGCGCCGACCAGGCGATGGTCGAGCTGCTCGAGCGCAATCTGCGTCATTGTTTCACCATCGTGCATGAGCAGCGCGGAGCCGATGTGCGGGCGGTACAGGGAGGCGGCGCGGCTGGCGCTTTCGCCGCCGGTCTTATGGCTTTTCTCAACTGCCGGCTGGAGTCGGGGATCGACCTGGCGCTGGCGCATAATCGCTTTCGCGAGAAACTGGAGGATTGCGCGCTGGCAGTCACCGGCGAGGGACAGATCGATGCTCAGACGCTCGATGGCAAGGGACCGCTGGGCGTGGCGCAGCTGGCGGCGGAATACGGAGTTCCCACCATCGCCATCGTCGGCGGATTGAATATCGATGACCGCTTGCTGCATGAAGCCGGTGTGCAGGCGGCTTTCTCCATCGTGGACAAGCCGATGTCGCTCGAGGCGGCGCTGGCGGACGCGAAAGAGCTCACGCGGCGGGCAGCGCTGCGGCTGGGCTACGCGCTGCAATTGATGAGATAGAACTGAAGGCGAGCCTGGCCTGCGCAATCGGTTCTGCCTACTAACTTTAGGCAATCCGCCATAGAATGCCAGCCACAGGGGGCAGCGAATGAGACGGATCGTCCTCAAACTGGGCACCAGCGTGCTAACCAAGGGCACGCCTAATCTGAATCTTCAGCGCATGCTGGAGTTGGCGCAGCAGGTAGCGGCTTTGCACGAGCAGGGTTACGAGGTCATTGTCGTCTCGTCGGGCGCGCAGACGGCGGGCCGCAGCAAGCTTGACTTCCCCGATTTGGGCAAGTCGGTGCCGGCGAAGCAAATGCTCAGCGCGGTCGGTCAAAGCCATCTGATGCGCATATATCAGGACTTGTTTGACCTATTCGAGATCACGGCGGCGCAGATCCTGCTGACGCGCGATGACCTCAGCCACCGCATGCGTTACCTCAATGCGCGCGATACGCTGGACACGCTTATCGAGCAGCGCATCATCCCCATTGTCAACGAAAATGACACGATCGCCACGGAAGAGATCCGCGTTGGCGATAACGACAATCTTTCGGCGCTGGTGGCCAGCGTGGTTGATGCTGATCTGCTGATCATCCTCACCGACCAGCCGGGCATCTTCACCGATGATCCGCGCAAGAATCCGGAAGCGGCGCTGATACAGAATATCTCGCAGGTATCCGATGAACTATTTGAACTGGCAGGGGGCGCCGGCAGCAATATCGGGACCGGTGGCATGGTCACCAAGATTCAAGCGGCGCAGATCGCCAGCCGCAGCGGCATCGAGACCATCATCGCCAGCGGCAGCGAGCATGAGGTAGTCCGGCGGCTGGTGGCGGGCGAGAAACTGGGCACGCGGATTCAGGCAGCCAAGGATCGGTCGGAGAGCCGCAAACGCTGGCTGCTGACCGACCGCACGCAGGGTTCGCTGGTGGTGGACGCGGGCGCGGCCAAGGTCTTGCTGCGCGGCGGCGCGAGCCTGCTGCCGGTTGGCATTCGCGAGGTGCGAGGCGAGTTTGAGCGCGGGGCGACGCTGACGGTGCTAACACCGGAGGGCCGCGCGATCGCGCATGGGATGAGCAATTATCAGAGCGCGGATTTACGCAAGATCTGCGGCCTCAAATCGAGCGAGATTGTCGATATCCTCGGCTATAGCTATGGCGATGCGGCGCTGCATCGCAATAACCTGGCGCTGCTGTAGGGCTAATTCGCGCAGAATGATCAATCTTTCCCTCACCGTGTTAGAATCGGTGTAGATGGGACAAGGACGCGCAGAGATATGGAAATCAAGAAGCGCCTGTATACCGTGGATGATGTCTTGGAGTTGCAGGGTTGGGACGGCGAGAGAGACAGAAAATATGAGTTAATCAATGGAGAACTCTGCGAAATGTCGCCGACAAATTTGCTGCATTCATGGCTTGCTTCAAGAATTGACAGAATGATTGGAGATTTTGCGGAAGAAATGGGCTTGGGCTATTCATTTGTTGAGGCGGGATTCTTTCTGTCTGATGATCGGCACAATTTGTATGCGCCCGATGTCGCGTTCGTCTCGAAGGCTAGGATGCCAAATCCGATTCCGCAAACGTTCGCTGGCTTCATGCCGGACCTCGCCGTGGAAATCGCTTCACCGAGCAACACAGTCACCGAACTTCGTGGCAAAGCCTTGATTTACTTGCGCAACGGGACGCAATTGGTTTGGCTCATTAACCCAATGCAGCGGATTGCCGAAGTCCGTCGCTTAGGAGAGGATGGGCAAGTCCAAAGTCAAACCCTCGAGCCTAATGGCACGCTCTCCTGAGAGGATGTGCTGCCTGGGTTCGAGTTGGACTTGCGCCGGTTGTTTAACCGCTGAGCGGGCTTAGCTGAGCCCGCCAGCCTCAAAGGCTGTCAGCGCGCGAATCCGGCTGCCGACCCAAGCGCCCACAACATAAATCCAATACATGACAAACAGCGTCAGATATTCGATCAGCGGGATGCGCGCGACCTCGTTGACCTGGTAGGGTTCCCGCAAGACCAGGTACACATACAAGGTGAGCAGCAGGAACGAAGCATAAAATGCCTGGCGAACCCAAGGTTTCAAGCGCAAGCCGTGCATCTGTGTAACCAGGAAGATGGCCGCGAAGCCAAAGAAAAACATCGGCCAGATGTCGTTGCCCTGATTTAGCGCGACTTGAGCGGCATGCGGCAGCACCAGAATCTCCAGCAGGAACATCCAGCGCTTGTTCAAGTGGACGCGCAGAAACATGAGCGAACCTTGCGTCATCACCAGCACGACATGAACAAAGCCAATCAAGTGTCCCCAAGTCGGCGCCATTGGATGAAACCAGAAGGTATAGATGACAGCGAAACTGAAGAAGTAGCCGTGATACCGGCGCAAGCCATCGGTGAATGCGCGGCGGAAGCCGACCTTTCGTCCGAAAAACAGTCCACGCCGCTGGTTTTCCATGCCGAGGACGATGATCAGCATCAGCGCCACTGCGAATTGCGCCGTCCAACTGGGCAGATCCTGGGCAATGCCATCGTAGAAGAATAGGGTCTGGAGATAATGCAGCGCGATGAAAACAAAGTTGATGCCAATTGCCCATAGATTAACCGGGCGAAGGTTGCGGCCGTAGTCACGCTTGCTGTAGCGGCTTTGCGCGTAGGCGATTGTGCCCCAAATCAGCGCCTGGTGAATGGCGAAACCCAGCCAGGCGGTAAGCTGTCCCCAAGCCGTCGGCTCGGCCAGCTGCCATTCATAGACGAATCCATCTTCTGGATGCGGGATGATCTCAAATTGACTGAGAGCGCCACCCATGGCGATGATGGCGGCGCATAACAAGACGGAGAAAATGAGACTCCCATTGACAACGCGCTCGCCATCCATCGCTAGCCGCTGCATAAAGATTCGCTCCGTGGATTTGCTGACGTTCAGGCCGCTGCTACTGTTTCAGTCGCCGAAGGATCGGCGCGGTGGAGTTTAGACCCTCCTTTGGAGCGCGACAATAGAGAACTTTTGAAGGATCGTGCGCCAAACCGGCCCGCCGCCGTGAGAGCAGTCAAGGCATCGTTGACAATTGCAATTTTGGCGGCGCTGTAGTAATTCTTAGACGCAGGCAATTGACCAGAGGACAGTAGTCGAATGGAAATCACGGCTCAAGCGATTGATTTGCAGCAAATGGGCGCGTGTGCCAGGTCGGCGGCAGCGGCGCTGGCGCAGAAGTCCACCGCTGACAAGAATGCCGCCCTGCTCGCAATCGCCGATGCGCTGGAAGCGAATACTTTGAGCATTCTGGAAGCCAACCAGCGTGACCTGGATTTGGCCGCTCAGAATGGCATTGATCCGATTTGGATTCGCGACCGCATCGATTTGGAAAAGAGGATGGCGGGCATCGTCACTGATGTGCGCAAGGTCGCTGAATTGCCGGATCCGGTCGGCGAGGTATTGCAAGATACTACGCTTGACAACGGCTTGCGGTTAATCAAGCGCCGCACGCCACTCGGGGTGCTCGGCACGATATATGAGTCGCGCCCAAATGTGACAGTGGACGTCTCGACCTTGGCGCTGAAGACGAGCAATGCCGTTATTTTGCGCGGCGGCTCCGATGTTCTCCACAGCAATATGCGGCTGACGCAGGTGATGCAAGAGGTTTTGGCGGCGCATGATTTCCCAGCGGGCGCCATTCAGTACATCAGCAGCGCCGACCGCCGCTACGTCAGCGAGTTGCTGCGGCTGTATGAATATATCGACATGATCATCCCGCGCGGCGGAAACGGCTTGCATACCTTCTGCCGCGAAAACAGCAGCATTCCGGTGATCACGGGCGGCATCGGCGTCTGCCATATCTTCGTTGACAATAGCGCGCAGCTGGACAAGGTCTTGCCAGTGCTGGACAACGCCAAAACGCAGCGTCCCGCCGTCTGCAATTCGATGGAGACGCTGCTGGTTCATCGGTCGGTTGCCCGCGAGCTGCTGCCGCAGGTTGTCGATGTATTGGGCGCGGCTGGCGTAGCCTTCCACGCGGGCGAGCGCGCCTATCGCATAGTCGGCGCTGATGAGAGGGTGGTGGCGGCAGCCGCCGAGGACTTCGACACCGAATGGTACAACCTGACGCTGAATTTGAAAGTGGTTGATGATGTGGACGAGGCGATCGCCCACATCGCCCGGCACGGCACCCAGCATTCGGACAGCATCTTGACCGAGACGGCGGCGCATGCCGAGCGCTTCCTCAACGAGGTCGATTCGGCAGCGGTGTATTGGAACGCGAGCACGCGCTTCACCGATGGCAGCGCCATGGGCATGGGCGCGGAAGTGGCGATTAGCACGCAGAAACTGCATGCGCGCGGACCGATGGCGCTGGAAGAACTGACCACCTACAAATGGATCGTGAAAGGCGACTATACATCGCGGCTCTGAGGCGCGGAATAGTCGGAAATCCACTTGACACGGAAGCGCGCGGCGCACGATAATGTCTCCAAGCAAATAGCAGAAGCAAAGGCGAAGACGAAGACAGTCTGCAAGCGCGCGAAGAAGCGCCTGCCGAATCAGGGAGCGGTTGCCATGGACTGGGAGCGGCCGCGGAGGCAGTTGCGGAATTCACTTCCGAGCTGACGGGTGAAATGGCGCTTGGGCGTCAAAGTAGTCCGCTCCGCCGGTCCGGCGTGATTGGACAAAGCGAGTGCGGCGCTATAAGATGGCGCTGAAACAGGGTGGTACCGCGGGAACGTTTACGCTCTCGTCCCTAGTTGGACTGAGGGCGTTTTTCTTGGGCGTCGGTCGCTGACCGAGTTGCGAATCAAGGGCGAAGGAGACGAGATGTCGGATGCGATAGTGGATATCCGCGAAAAAGCGCTTTCTGCGCTGGAGCAACTAAAGGACTCTGATTCGTTGACCGATTGGCACAGCCTGTACCTGGGGCGGCGTGGCGCGGTGGGCAAGCTCTTCGGCACAATCGGCGCATTGCCGCCGGAAGAGCGCGCCGCCTTTGGGCAGCGTGTCAATGCGCTGCAAAAGGAGCTTGGCGCGGCATTTGAAGAGCGCGAGGCGCTGATTCAAAGTCAGCTGCTGGCGCGCGACCTGGAAGAAGGCGAGATCGATATCAGCTTGCCGGCTTATCCACGTCGGCGCGGCGGCCTGCATCCATCGACGCGGACGCATCGCGAGTTTCAAATGATCTGGGCTGATATGGGCTTCCAGGTGTATCAGAGCCGCGATGTCGAAGAGGACGAGTTCAACTTCACGCTGCTTAATCTGCCGCCCCACCACCCGGCGCGCGATATGCAGGATACATTTTATACGAAGGATCCGCGGGTACTGCTGCGCACGCATACATCACCGGGGCAGATTCGGGCGATGCGCGAGTTGGGCGCTGGCGGCACAAAGCCAATACGGGTCATCTTGCCCGGAATGTGTTACCGGCAGGAGCAAGTGACGGCGCGCAGCGAAATTCAGTTTACGCAGGTGGAAGGGCTGGCGATCGGGCGCAATATCCGCATGAGCGACCTCAAGGGCACCATCGCCGAATTCGCCAAGCGCATGTACAGCCCTAATGCCAAGGTGCGCTATCGCGCCTCATACTTCCCTTTCACCGAGCCGAGCATGGAAGTCGATGTCGAATGTTTCCTCTGTGGTGGCAAGGGCTGCCGCGTGTGCAAGTATACCGGCTGGCTGGAGATCGCGGGCAGCGGCATGGTGCACCCGGATGTGCTGCGCAACGGCGGTTATGACCCCAGCGTCTGGAGCGGCTTTGCTTTTGGCATGGGACCGGAGCGGATCACGATGCTGAAGCACGGCATCGAGGATATCCGCTACTTCTGGGGCAATGACCTGCGCTTCTTGCAGCAATTCTAGAGAACACAGGACGAGGACACGGCGATGACACGAAGCTGGCGCGGAATCCGAGGCGGACTTACAGACCTGAATCACTGGGTTTGGGCGCTGCCCATTCTATTTGCGCTGGCGCTGCTGGGCATCCGGGCGGTTGATCTGTTTCCGCCGCGGACCGATGAATTCATTTCGATGTATAACGTCGGCTGGATCGTCGATGGACCCTATTCCCCGATTGACACCTTGCAGTCGCTGGCGGCCAACAGCCCGGATCATACACCATTGTATTTTCTGCTGCTCAACATCTGGGGACATCTGGTTGGCGCCGATATCGCGACCGGGCGCCTGCTATCCGTCTTCGCCGGCTTGCTCTCGGCAGCGATGATATACCGACTGACACGCGACTTTGTATCGCCGATGGCGGGAGTTTTTGCCGTAATCATTTTGGCGAGCAACACGTTTTTCAACTTCTACCAGGTGTACCTGCGCATGTATCCGCTGCTCATGTTGAACACGGCGCTGGTTTGCTGGCTGTATCTGCGGATCTTACGGCGAAGGCAAACGCCCAGGCGGCGGGAGTATGTTGCGCTCGCGGCCGCTTGCTACGCGTTGGTAAACACGCACGCCATCAGCGCGCTGCTGCTCATCGCGCTGGGGATCTTCCATGCGCTGCATGTCCGCAAGGACCGCCGCTGGCTGCGCGTTTCGCTTGCCGTGATAGCATCGCTTGCGCTGTTTTCGCCCTGGGCGGCAGTGCTGCTTTCGGCGGGGGTGAGCCAAACATTTAGCAGCGCCGCGCCGACGATAGAAAACACATTAGACGTTCTCGAAAGTTGGCTGTCTGTCGGATTCAATGGCAGCGTCGCAATGCTGACTGTGACCATTGCGGGTTTGGCGCTGCTGCTTATTCGTCGATGCAAGCGGTCGCGCAAAGTCCTGCTGTTTCTGGCCTACTACTTACTCGCTCTGGCGCTCTTCACGCAGTTCGTCGGCATTATCGTGCCGGGCACGTTGCGCCTGACCATACCGGGGCTCGCGCTCTTGATTCCGTGCATTGCGATCAGCCTATATCAACTGTATCGCCTTCGCAAAATGCTGGGATTGATCGCGCTGGTATGGGTGTTGGCTGGAACTGCTTATCAGCAGTCGGACGAGTGGGCGCGATACCTGTCCATCAGCGGACGATATGAGGAGCTGATCCCATGGCATGCGGTCAGCCGCGAGATCGCCCGACATGACTTGGCGACAACTACGGTAATGGGCTACCAGTTTGATGACTTTCGGCTCAAATGGCCGGCCAAAGTCGATTATCCACAGAATGAATTCTACTTCACTCGTCATGGTATCAAGGTCCAATCCGCGGCAGATTCTGCCGGATTCCAAGAGGCAATTCGATTTCATGCGATCATCGAACCGACGCAATGGCTGATGGTTCGAACAAGTCTCGTGAGCGCGGCAGAGGCGTCGGAGCTGGAAGCGATAATGCGGGAGGCGCGTTATATGCCTTGCAGTTCACGCGAGCTTGGAATCGACACGATTCTCATCGAATATCGTTGGGAGACGCTGGATTGCGCGCCGCCTAGGATAGCTTCTACACACAGAACGGCGTTTCTGGAGTACGAGTTTTACACGGCGGCGCTGAGCGCGGATGGCGAAGCCTTGCTCTTTGTTGACAAGTGGACGGCGAAGGACGATGCGCCGATCGACGGCTTGAACCTATCTCATCAGCTGATCAGCGCCGATTGGGAACGGGTCGCGCAGCTTGATCTGCCGCTGGTGAACGAGGATAGAATGCGACAATTCTCAATCGGCATCGCCCAGGCGCCACCAGGAAATTATCGGCTAATGACAATTCTGTACAACAGCGAAACGGGCGAAAGGCACGACTGGATTGACAATCCTGGCGAGCCGCTATACATGCAAGCCCTGGCGGACGTGGTGATAGCGGAATAGCAATCTGAACAAGAGGAAGACGCGCTAAAGGAGCGGAAGATTGATGTTAGTCCCTATCTCATGGCTTAAGGAATACGTTGACATAGATGTGCCGGTCGAATTGCTGGCGGAGCGCTTGACAGTGGCCGGGCTGGAAGTGGCGCATCTCAAGTATATTGGCCTTCCCCAGCAGACGGTCGCCGGTGTGCGGATGCCCAGCTCGGATCATTTGGTATGGGATCGCGAGAAGCTGCTGCTGGCGCGGATCGTCGAGGTAAAAGCGCATCCCAACGCCGATCGACTGGTGTTGGCAATGGTCGATTATGGCGGCGAGGAGTTAGAGCAATGCGTCACCGGCGCGACCAATCTCTTCAGCTACAAGGACCGGGGTCCGATCAATCCGCCGATTTGGAGCGCCTTCGCGATGGAAGGGTCAGAGGTCTGGGATGGGCAGAGCGACAAGCCGAAGCGGATGACACTGAAGGGCAAGGAACTGCGCGGCATATTCAACAGGAGCATGGTCTGCTCGGAGAAGGAACTGGGCATTTCGGACGAGCACGAAGGCGTGATCGTGATGGAGCACGAGGCGCATTATGTCGCCGGGACGTCATTAGCCGATGTGCTGGGCGATGTGGTGCTGGATATCGAATTCACGCCCAATCTGGCGCGCTGCTTGAGCATGATTGGCGTGGCGCGTGAAGTGGCGGCGGTCCTCGGCGTCGAGATGCGGTATCCCTCCTTCGATTTCACCGCAAAAGGCGCGCCTATCGAGGGACAAGTATACATCGACATTCGCGAGCCAGAGCTGAATCCACGCTTCACGCTGACGCTTCTGCGCGATACAGAAGTCAAGACGTCGCCCTTCTGGCTGCAGCATCGTCTGAAATTGATCGGACAGCGTCCGCGGAACAATATCGTTGATGTGACAAATTATCTGACCTTCGAGCTCGGTCAGCCCTTGCACGCCTTCGACTACGACAAGCTGGTCGAGCGGGCTGGCGGCGTCCCGACGATCATCACGCGCCTGCCCCACCCCGGCGAGCAGCTGGAGACGCTGGACGACGTCACTCGTGATCTGGGCGCGGAGACGATTCTGGTGGCGGATACAGCTGGCGCGCTGAGCCTGGGCGGTGTCATCGGCGGCGGCGAGACCGAGATCAGCGAAGCGACGCGCAACGTGCTGCTGGAAGCGGCCGCCTGGAACAATATCAGCATCCGCAAGACGATTCGCGAGCAGAGAGCGCATACCGAAGCATCGGCGCGATTCAGCCGTGGCGTGCATCCATCGCAGGCGATCCTCGGCTGCCAGCGCGGCATTGAGCTGATGCGGCAGTTGGGCGGCGGCGCCATCGCTGATGGCGCGCTGGACGCATATCCCTTGCCGCCGGCATCTGTCACGGTCGACGTGCCAATTGAACGCGTCAATCGGCTTCTGGGCATGGAAGTCACAATCGACCAGGCGGCGGATGCGCTGCGGCGGCTGGAATTCGAGGTGGCGATCGAGGGCGACGTCATCAGGGCGACGGCGCCCGATCATCGGCTGGACATCAGCGCCAACCCGGTCATCGGACAGCATGATCTGCTGGAAGAAATCGCGCGCATCATCGGTTACGACCAGATACCGGAGACGATCATGGCTGACGAGATGCCACCGCAACGCGAGAACACAGCCGTACTCATTGAAGAGCGAATTCGCGATATTCTGGTAGGGGCTGGCTTGTACGAGGTGATCAATTATCGCTTCACCAGCCGCGAGAGCGAAGCGCTGCTAGTGCCGTCGGGCGCGGCGTCATCGTTACCTGCGGCGGGCTACGTGGAGATCGCCAATCCGGCCGCCAGCGAGCGCGATGTGCTGCGGCATACGCTGATGATCAACATGCTCGAGAACGCAGTCAACAATGCGCGTTTCCAGAGTACGCAACAGGTCTTCGAAATCGGCAAAGTTTATCTGGGCGCGGGCGACTTGCTGCCGGAGGAGCCTATGCGCCTGGGCATATTGCTCACGGGTCCGCGGATCCCATCCTGGTGGGATGGCGACGGATCAACAGGCGAGATGGATTTCTTCGATATGAAGGGCGTGGTGGAAAGCCTGCTGCATTCCTTGCACATTAGCGACTTCGCGCTTGAAAGCGGTACGCATTGCAGCCTGCATCCGGGGCGTTCGGCGAACTTGCTGGCAGCGGACGAGCGCATCGGCAGCTTCGGCGAGATTCACCCCGAGGTGGCGGCTCGTTTCAAGCTGACGGATGCAAAAGTGATGTACGGGGAGATTGCAGTCGAGCCGCTGATCCGGCAGCATCAGCGTTTGCACACGATTGAGGCGCTGCCAATCACGCCGGCGGTACTGGAAGATATCGCGCTGGTCGTCAATGAGAGCACACCGGCAAGCGAAGTTGAGGCGGTGATCCGCCAGGCCGGCGGGCGAATTTTGAAAGACGCGCTGCTTTTTGATGTCTACACTGGCGACCCAATCCCCCCAGGCAAGAAGAGCCTGGCTTATTCGTTGACCTATCAAGACGAGAGGCGC
Source organism: Anaerolineae bacterium (assembly GCA_022821805.1). Lineage (GTDB taxonomy): Bacteria > Chloroflexota > Anaerolineae > Aggregatilineales > Phototrophicaceae > UBA6055. Next base: position 35,414 of record JAJECX010000015.1, on the reverse strand, counting down.
ACGCTGACCGACAAGAACGCGGCCAAGATCCGCAAGAAGATCATCGGCGCGGCGCGGCATCGGCTCGACGCGGAGTTGCGTTCGCAATAGACGCTTTTGCGGGCGACCTTATAGGGCGCGTAAACACCGTCGGCCAATCGTCCCTGTTTACGTTACGAGCGGCAAACCCCATCCCCCCGGCCCCTCTCCCGCCATCTCTATGACGGGCATCCAGCGAGCTAGGGTCGCGTAGACACTGACCTTCGGAAGGGGAGTTACGACGCAGCGGGAAGCAAGGTATTTTGCGTGGGCGGCGGCATTGTCGCGCGGGGGTCTATATACTTGGACATTGGCGGGCGAGACAAGTCTCGCCCCTACAGATTTCGATTCATGTGTGTCGCAGCTAATAGCCTTTGGCGCGATCGAGCTGATTGAGCAAGGGGCGATTCTCGAGGTAGCGGCGCAGGTTCTCTTTGAAGACCAGCGCCGCTTTATCGTGATAATCGCGCGTGAAGCCGGAAAGGTGCGGGGTGATGATGACGTTGTCCAGATTCCAGAGCGGACTGGTATTGGGCAGCGGTTCTTCTTCAAAGACATCGAGGGCGGCGCCGCCGATCTGACCCGACGAGAGGGCGGTGACAAGCGCCTTTTCATCGACGATTGCGCCGCGCGAGACGCTGACCAGGACCGCCGAATCCTTCATCGCCTCAAACACTTCTTCGCTGATCAGATGCTCGGTCGTGGCGGTCTGTGGCGTGGTCACGACCAGATAATCACAATCTTTCGCCATCGAGGCGACTGTATCAGCGGGATAGATGCGGTCGGGGATGTCGCCCATTGGATCGCCGGTATTGGGCATGGCGAAGGCATTGACCTCGGCTGTATTGCTCAGATCGCGCTTGGAGGCCAGCACGGTCATGCCCATGCTGGCGCATAGACGCGCCAGTTCGCGGCCGATGCTGCCATACCCGACGATGCCGACGGTCTGCCGATCCATATCCACGGGCAGAAACTGTTGATGGGGATGCTCGGGCCATTCCGCTTTGCGCTGCAGCTCAAACGCCTGACGCATCTGGTAGTTGAACATCAGCATCATCATCAGAGAATAGTGCGCCATGTTGGTCGCGTGGATGCCGCTGGTGGAGGTGACGATGATGTCTTCAGCCTGGACAATGCCATGCTCAAGCGCATGGTTCATGCCGGCTGTATTCATTTGAATCCAGCGCAGCTTTGGCGCTTGCTCCGGTTGCGGATAATAGCCGGTGGTATAGAGGACCTCAGTGCGGGTGATGACATCGAGAGGGACAGCGGGGAAGTGACGCTCGATATGCAGCCGCGGCGAAATCTCGCGCAGTTCAACGAGGATTTCATCGGAGAAGTCCATAGCGATGGTGACGAATATGCGCTCGGGTTCTGACATTCTGCGAATCCTGTTGCCGCGCTGGAACTGACGCCGACTTCGGTCAATTGCCGATGTGTTTCATTGTGTCTATGTACGAGGTTAGCAGGTCGCATCGTCTCGGTCAATGCGGGCGTGGTCTGGCGAGCATCACTTCATTGCGATAAGATACCCGTAAAAGATGCTGATGTCAGCGATGCGCGCAGAGAGTGTATCAAGCAGAATAGTAGCCAGCGGGAGGGCGCTATGAGCGAATGGGAAGACATCAAAATTGTGCGACACGACAAGCAGCAAAGTCAACGCCCTACGGCCGACGATATTGAGTTGACCAAGCAGGTCTTGGTGCTGTCAGCTATGCCCCCGCCGCGCTGGGCGGAGATCTGTAACGCAATTCTGTTAGCCGAACCTGGCAGACTTGGCAGAGAGGGAAAAGTACAGGGACAAAACCTATTTGTGAAGGGCGGTCCCAAAGTATTTGACGAGAGTGACGCCAACCACCTCCAAAGACTGGTCACCTACACCAATGAACGGTATCGTGAGATGTTAGCGCCAATAGATCTCAGCGGTCTCGACGCATTCGGCGAAATGGGAGCATCATCAAATGTTGATTGATGGAAACCTGATCTTGGGGTTTATTGGCGGCTTAGTTGCGGTCTTGGGCGGCGTTTGGACCGCCTACCGGCTGCTGGGTCACTCAGTCTTCCGCGAGCTTGACCAACATCGGGAGCGCATGAATATGATTCAGACACAGGCGAATCGTGACGCCAAGAGCCTCAGCGACCGCATCAACCGAGAGGTTGAATCGCGACATCAAACGGAAAGAGCATCTGTCGCTGCTCGCGTTAACTTGAGCAGCCGGGTTCAACATTTGGAATCTGAGCTTAGTCGTGGCTCTGTAAACGCTCGGGACGATTGAACAACGCGCAAGTAGTTAAGCGAGGACGCAATGGGCTTACTGGACGGCAAGATCGCCTTGATATTCGGCGTCGCCAACAAGAACTCGATCGGCTGGGGCATCGCAAAAGCCTTGCATCGCGAGGGCGCCACCATCGCGCTGAGCTACGCCATTGACAAGCTGGAACGGCGGGTGAAACCACTGGGCGAGTCGATCGGCTGCGAGTTGTTTGTCCGGGCCGACGTCACCAATGCCGATGAGATGGACGCGGTGTTTGCGGCGGTAGAAGAGCGATATGGCAAGCTTGATGTGCTGGCGCATTCGGTGGCTTTCGCCGAACGGGACGCGCTGGGCGGGCGTTTTGTTGAGATGCGGCGCGAGGCGCTGCTGAGCGCCATTGATGTCAGCGCGGTCAGCTTGATCGAACTGACGCGGCGCGCCGAGCCGCTGATGAAGGACGGCGGCAGCGTCATGAGCCTCACCTACAACGCGTCGCGCAAGGTCATCCCCAATTACAACGCGATGGCGATCGCCAAAGCGGCGCTAGAGGCGATAACGATGTACCTGGCGGCCGACATGGGGCGCAGCAAGATTCGCGTCAACGCCATTAGCGCCGGCGCCATCAAGACCTTATCGGCAGGCGGCATCCAGGGCTTCCGCGATCTGCTGAAATACGCCGAAGTGACCTCGCCGATGAATGAACTGGTGAGCCAAGACGATGTCGGTGATTTGGCGCTCTTCCTGGCGTCTGATCTTTCGCGGCGCATCACGGGCGAAGTTATCTATGTCGATGCCGGTTACAATATCATGGGGTATACCGATGTTGAAGCGCTTTTGGGCGAGCGCGCGTAGCTGGTTTGTGGGGGAGTTTTTCACATGGCGCGGATATGGATCATCCTTGCTGTTGTCGGCTTGCTGATTTCTTCTGTCCACGCGCAGCGGGATTACCAAATCGGCCCGCCTTGCGATAGCAAGGAAAGCGCCCATCAAGAGGCTGTCGCGCAAGGCATGGGGCTTTATGAGGGCCTTCGGGCGATACATCGCCTCGACCCGGCCACTTACTTTGACCATCATTTCCGCTTATTGGATATGCCGCTTACCTGTGCCGAGCTGTCGGTTTGGGCTTTTATCGAGTTGGTAAACCTGGAGACGCTGCCATTTGAGCTGGCGCGCGCACCGCTTGGGTTCGGCAACAGCGAAGATTTCGCGCCGCTGCTGGAGACATGGCGCGCCTGGGCGACGGACTTCCTGGCAGAAACGAAATTCCTGCCCGAAGGACTCAAGACGCAGTTCTGGCTCGGCAGCCACAGCAATTACAGAGGGCAAGGCATTCAGGTCGGCTGCGCGAGCTATCTTCTGCCGGTCGACATAGCAATGGCGCGCGGAGGCAACACCTTGGCGAATCTTTCGCTGGCGTTAAGCGCCCTCTTCGATCCGGAGCAGAGACATCCAGACGCGGATGTCGAGACTGAAGACTGGATCAAGCTGCTGGGCTTGACGGTTGCTGGCATTCACATTGACGAAGGCATGGCAGAGATAACCTTGAGCGGGCAGCTCAAGGGCATTGGCACTTGCGGCGACGCCATTCTTGAGGCACAAATCTTGCAGACGGTTTTTCAATTTTCGGACATAATCCGCGCAAGAATCACAGATGGCGAGACCAACCTGCGGGAAATCGTCGATATGAGCGACCGGCTTAGTGAGAAAGAACGCAAAGCATACATCTACGACCGAGACAATCTAAGCTGGCTGAGGGACTAGCTTGAAGCGGTCTCAGTCCAAGGCGCTAGAGAGCACGGCCGCGAGTTCGGCATCGCTTTGGGCGCCTTCGCGGCAACTGTCCTGATGAACCCGACGCAGCGCGACCCAGGCGCTGGCCAGCCCGATAAAGCCAAAGCAGAAGACGGCGCCATAAGCCACCGCATGCTCGCCGGAAAGCGCCAGCACGATATCGCGCGCGATGCCGCCGCCGGCGACGCCTGCCCCTCTGGCGAAGGTGACGCATAGGGTCCAAAAACCGAGGAAGGCGCCGGCGCTCCCGGCCGGGCTCAGGTCCATCATCAAACCGAGCGTTCCGATATTCCAGACGCCCAGTCCAATGCCCAGCAGGATCAAGCCGGGTGTCACCAGCGGGCGGATCTCAGCAAGCGAAGAGAGGGCGAAAACGATATAGGCGAGCATGAGCGCAACGACGCCCATTTGCGACAAGTTTGAGTGGTTGAAGACAGACCAGCGGCGCAACAGCAGCAGTGACGCAAAGGAGCCCAATATCGCCATGCTGCCCCAATAGGCGGCAAAGCGGTTGGTGATATGCGCCTCCATGTCGAACACTTGCCCGGCGAAGGGTTCCAGCACTGTGTCCTGCAAGAAGGCGAAAGCCATGGACATGGTCAGATAGAAGAGGAAGAATCGCATCCGCCGGCTGCGCCAAACGAGTCCCAGATCATGGCGCAGGCTGCCGGTTTCTTCGTCCCTTGAAAGCGCGCTGCCGCGCGTTCGTTTCTCTTCGCCCAGGAGAGAAAGAAACCAAATCAAGGTGAGCGCGGCTGCGGTTACGATGAAGAGCGTCAGGACCGAGTCGGCCGAGAAGGCAATGGCGCCGGCGCTCTCGTCGTGGGGCAGCATGATGCTGAAGAAAATGCCGCCAATGGTGAAGCCGAGGAGCAAAAAGGTCCAGACTAAACCGACAGCGCGTCCGCGCTGATGTTCGGCCGCCCGATCGTAGATCAGCGCCAGGAAGGTGCTGCCCGATATGGCGCCGCCCAGGCTAAAGAGGAGGAAGGAAAAGACCAGCGCAATCCACAGCGCGGCCGGCGTCGGTCCAGCGGATTCACTGCTGGCGCGCCGTACCAGTTCGGCGGTGGCGTAGCCCAGCACCAGCGTGCTGACTGCCATCATCACCCGGCCAAGCCAGATCCAGAACAGGCGTCTGAAACCGCCAATCGTGTGCGTGTCGGAATAGCGTCCGGCGATGACGCCAAGAGGCGCCAGGAAGTAACGCAAGCCGGTGAGCAAACCAACGAAGGCGGCGCTGAATCCAAGGTCGGCGACCATGATGCGATTCCATACGCCGGTTGTCAAAACATCGGCAATGCCCGAACCGAGATGGAAGAGGGCGATTTTCAGATTATGACCGATGGAAAGGCCCGAACCCTGAGGATTGTGCATACACTTTTATTCAGAATTTTACAGATTTCAGAGATGGATTGTACAGGTTCAACGCTAGGCGTCAATAGCCAAATGAGAAAAGTTTCACAAGCTATGATATACTAAAAACCAGAGCGATTTACGAGGGGAGTGAGGTTCAGATGTTTCAGCACCGTCCGTTCAAAAAGATTGTCGTGCCGACCGATGGCTCAGCTTGGAGCGAGCGAGCGATTCCTTATGCGGTTGACTTCGCGCGCATCAGCGGCGGCGAGGTGATTCTGCTCCATGTTTTCACGCCGCCAATGCATGAATTTGTTGACTCGCTTGCGATTGCAGGCGAATATGAATTGGCCAACCGGATTCGCGAGGAGATCAAACAGCACTTGCTTGGGCTGCGCAACGAAGTGCGGGAACAGGGCATTGCCTGCCGTTTGCATATTATAGACGCCGTCGGCGTCGCGCAGCACATCGTCGATTACATTGAAGAAGAAAAGATCGACCTCGCGGTCATGACGACGCACGGTCATTCGGGGTTGGTGCGTATGGTATTCGGCAGCGTCGCCAACAAGGTGATGCACGATGTCAATGTGCCGGTGCTGGTCATCCGGCCTGATCTGGAGTAAGGCGGACGATTCCCGAATTCAGCAAGAGGAGCAATTACTTCGCGCGAATTTCATCAAAGGGAGGCAGGCGCTTTTCGACGAGACGACGGATCGCAGCCACCGCCTGCCACGCCTTTTTCACTTCATGCTTCGTTAATTTCAGTTCCTTAAAGTCGTCTTCATCGAGCAGCAGCGTCCGCCCGTCGGGGTAGATGAAGACGTCCAGGCACAGATCCTCCGCCGCAATCTGATGCGCTTCAATGCTGGGCGGCCGTGTGATATTGCAATACCAGCCCTTCAGCAAATTCGTCTCGACATCAGCCACACGAAAGATATTGAACCAGCGATCGCTGTAGAACCACTCGCGAAAGCGGTCGCCGCGGTGCAGCTTGATATAGCCCAAATCGCGGTCCTCCAGCGCAAACTGCGCGTCGACGCAGATATATTCTTCGTTTTGTTCACGCAGGACGGCTTGATATGAAAGCTCATCTTCTCCGCGAGCATCGCGTTTGATGACGGTGATTGCGGTCATCAGGCGCGTCCGCTGGTGTGGACAAGCAGCAGCAGCCCGCAGGCAAACTCGACCGCGGACCTGTCAGCCAGCATGACATTGCTGATCCCGCGCGCTGGACCCAGGTAGAGCGTTTCGTCCCGCAGGGGAAATTGCAGCTGAGACGTCGTGATGCCATTGACTGCGGGGGCAAGCGGAATCAGCGAAACGGTGTCGCCGCGCTCGCCCATGATCCGGTGGCTGCCAGGCTTCAGCAGGCGCAGGACTTGGTCGCGGTCGATCGCTTCAATTCGCATATCGCTGAAGGCGGGATGCGCAAGCAAGTGGATATTGGCGATGGTCTGGTCGAAGCGCCCGCCCAAGGCGCCCAGGATGAAAATCGCGCTTGCGCCGATCTGCTGGCAATGGCGCAGCGCCAGTTCGAGATCGGTTTCGTTTTTCTCCGGCGGATACTGGATGATATCCGCGCCGGCTGCTTTGAAGTCCGCGACTTGCTCGGCGGTCAGCGAATCAAGGTCGCCGATGATCGTATGCGGCGTCAGACCGAGCGCGCGGGCGTGCAGGGCGCCGCCGTCGGCGCAGATGACGCTGGGCGATTCGAGCGAATGTAGCAAGCGGTCTAGCATGACGCCGCGTTTGAGTTCGCCGTTGGCGAGTAGCAGGACGTTCAGCGCGCGTTCCCTCTGTGTCTAAAGCAGGTAGTGTCTATAAGGCTGAATATTACCATTTGTGAGACGCGAGAGAACAGCGCATTCATCATTGAGCGCGCGTTTAGGGCGACTCACAGGGTCGCGTAGGGCGCGTAGACACAGCCCTTCGACACTGACCGCCGGTCGCGTAGGGCGCGTAGGGCGCGTGGACACAGCCCGTCGACACAGCCCTTCGACACTGACCGTCAGTCGTCCCTACAGCTATTGCGCTATGATGCGCTATGCTAGCCTAGAAGAAAGTATATCTCCGCGAAAGGCTGACTGAGATGCCGGTTGACGCAATCAGTTTGGAAGTATTCAAGAATCTGTTTGAGGCGGCCGCCGAAGAGATGGGCGTGACGCTGCGGCGCGCCAGTTTCAGCCCCAATATCCGCGAGCGCCTGGATTTCAGCTGCGCGGTATTCGATGCGGAAGCGCGGATGATCGCGCAGGCGGCGCATATCCCGGTGCATCTGGGCAGCATGCCGGCCTCGGTGGCGGCGGCCGTGGCCGAATTCGAGGAGTTTTTCCCGGGTGATTTGGTGGTGCTCAACGACCCCTATCGCGGCGGGACACACTTGCCGGATATCACTATGATTTCGCCGGTCTTCGCCGGGGGCGAGCTCTGCTATTTTGTCGCCAGCCGGGCGCACCACGCCGATGTCGGCGGCATGACGCCGGGCTCATCGCCGCTGAGCACGGAGCTATATCAAGAGGGAATCATCATCCCGCCGGTGAAGCTGCGGCTGAGCGGCTGGATGAATGAGGGCGCGCTGGATCTAATCGTAGCGAACAGTCGCAATCCGGCCGAGCGGCTGGGCGACCTGGAAGCGCAAATGGCGGCGAATCGCATCGGCGAACAGCGCCTGCTCGATATGATGGTCGAACATGGCGTGGAGGAGACGGCTGAGCACGCGTCCGCCCTGCTGGCATATTCGCGGCGGATGACGCAGGCGGTTATCGCGGGCATACCTGATGGCGTCTACCAATATCGCGACGCGATGGAGGGCGACGGACAGAATGAATTCGAGATACCGATTCAGGTGGGGATTGAGGTGCGCGGCGAATCCATGACGGTGGATTTCACTGGCAGCGCGCCCCAGGCGCCGGGCAACGTCAATGCGGCGCCGGCGATCGTGCGCTCGGCGACCTGGTATTGCGTTCGCTTGATGGCAGAAGAAGATATCCCGGTCAATCACGGCTGTTTTCAGCCGGTGGAGGTGATCACAAGGGAAGGCAGTTTCCTCAATCCGCACTTCCCGGCGGCGGTAGTGGTCGGCAATACGGAGACGAGCCAGCGCATCGTCGATACGGTGCTGGGCGCGCTGGCGCAGGCATTGCCGGAGATCGTGCCGGCAGCCTCGCTGGGCACGATGAATAACTTCGCCGTCGGAGGCTACGATGGCGAGGCGCAGTTTGTCTATTATGAGACCTTGGGCGGCGGTCATGGCGCTTCAAGCCGAGGCGCGGGCTTGTCGGGGCGGCATTGCCACATGACCAATACGCTGAATACGCCAGTCGAAGCGCTGGAATACAGCCTGCCGATGCGGGTGCTGCGCTATCACTTGCGCGAGGGCAGCGGCGGCGCCGGACGGCATCGAGGCGGCGATGGCATCGTGCGCGAGTATGAAATGCTGGCGCCGGCGACGATCACGATTAATTCGGAGCGGCGGCTGCGGGCGCCCTACGGCCTCAAGGGCGGCGCGCCGGGCAGATGTGGCGTCAACGCGATCATCCGCCGAGGCGACCCCGAAATCGTAAGCGGAAAGCATTCGGCCAATCTGGAAAGGGGCGATCGGGTGATTGTTGAGACGCCAGGCGGCGGCGGCTGGGGAGATGAGTCACAGATCGATTTGTAGGGGCGAGCCTTGGCTCGCCCGTTGATTTCTGAGGCCTTGGGCGCGGGCGACCTGATAGACCGCCCCTACAAGTTCCTGCGCTCCGGCGGGCGCCCGAATCGGCCGCCCCTACCGTAACTTGACCCGGATTGGTCTAGTTGCCCGCAGCGATGGCTTTGACCGGAATCTGCCGTGGCTTGAGGTGTTCGGCTTTGGGCAGTGTAATGCTGAGGACGCCGTTTTCGTAGCCGGCTGCAACCGCGTCGCCGTCCACGTTCGTGGGGAAGCGCAGGCTGCGGCTGAACTTGCCGATGCGCCGCTCGCGGATCAGCACCTTGCTGCCCTCGTCGCTGGCTTCGCTGGCGGTCTCGGCGCTGATCGTGAGCACGTCGTCATGGATGTTGACGTTGATGTCGTCCTGGCTGACGCCGGGCAGGTTGGCGCGCACGATATAGGCATCGGCGGTTTCTTCGACATCAAGCGCGGGACCGAAGCCGCGGGCTTCGGAGTTTGCGCCGCTGGTCAGCCAGGGACGGGCGTCGTTTAGCAAGTCATCGACCAGGCGGAAATAGGGATTGCGCGTACAGATCATCATTCTGTGTCTCCTTTGCGTTATGGCGGGTGACCCAATCGGTCGCCCCACAAACAGCTGAATCAATCTGACAGTTTCATGGTATGACGCCTCTGTAAGAGATATTGCAACGCGCCATAAGATGGATGATAGAGAAGCGTAAATGACATATAAGCGCTATTCGGCGACGGCTCCGTTTCGCATTATGCGGGCGGATGGTATGATTGGGCGCGTGATTTTATGGGATTGTGACGGGACGGGTGTATGCGGGCGGGTGTTGATATCGGCGGCACCTTCACTGATTTGGTGTTGAGCGACGGCGGACAACTGAAGATCCACAAGCTGCTAAGCAGTCCGCAGAATCCCGAGCGCTCGATGCTGGCCGGTCTGGAGACGATCACAGCGGGAGGATTGACGGCGCTGCAGCAGGTGGCGCACGGATCAACAGTCGCCACCAACGCGATTCTGGAGCGCAAAGGCGCGCGGGCAGCGCTGCTCACGACCGCCGGCTTCCGCGATCTGCTTTTCATCGGGCGGCAGGATCGCCCAATGCTCTACGACATTCATCCCAGCATTCCGCCGCCGCTGATACCGCGGGAGCGCTGCTACGAAGTGCGGGAGCGCCTCGACCATCGGGGCAAGGCGCTGACCGAGCTGGATTTAGTGGCGCTTGACGAAGTCTTGGATCAGGTTGCGGCCGATAAAGTGGACGCGATAGCGGTTTGTTTCCTTTTCAGTTATGTCAATCCCGCGCATGAGCGGCGCGTCAAAGGACGGATCCTTGAGCGCGGCTTGGTCGAGCATGAATGGCAAGTTGTGCTGTCATCGGAGGCGCTGCCGGAGTTTCGCGAATATGAGCGCGCCAGCACGATCGCGCTGGAAGCGTATGTGCGGCCCGTGATGTCGCGTTATATCGGGAAGCTGGAAGCAGCGCTGCCGGCAGAAACCTCGCTGCGAATTATGAAGTCCGATGGCGGCGTGATGCGCGCGAGCCGCGTGCGCCAGCAGGCGATCCATACGGCGCTAAGCGGACCGGCGGCTGGCGTCATGGGCGCATTTCACCTGTCGACGACGGCTGGATTTGACAAGATCATCACGCTGGATATGGGCGGCACTTCGACCGATGTGGCGCTGATTGACGGGCAGCCGGCGCCGCGCGCGGAATCGGCGATTGACGGCCTGCCCACGCGGGCGCGCATGCTCGACATCGAGACGATCGGCGCGGGCGGCGGTTCGCTGGCGCGGGTTGACGCTGGCGGCGCCTTGCGCGTCGGTCCGGAATCGGCCGGCGCCAATCCGGGACCAGTCGTCTATGGGCTGGGCGGCGAGCAGGCGACGCTAAGCGATGCCAATGCGATGCTGGGGCGGCTGGACGCCCATCACTTTCTTGGCGGAGCGATGGCGCTGGACCTGGCGGCGGGCGAGCGAGCGCTTGCTGAACTGGCGCGACAAGTCGGCTTCAGCATCATGGAGGCGGCGCAGGGAGTTGTCGATATCGCCAATGTCAACATCGACCGGGCGATTCGGCGGGTGTCCATCGCCCGCGGCTACGATCCGCGCGATTTCACCTTGGTCGCCTTTGGCGGCGCCGGACCGCTGCACGCTTGCGAGGCGGCCGCTCGGCTGGATATCCCGCGTGTGCTAGTCCCGGAGTCGCCCGGCGTTTTATGCGCGCTTGGCCTGCTGATCGCCGATGTGGCCGTCGATTTCAGCCGCTCGGTTATGCGCGAGGCGACAGCGGAATGCCTGCGCGAGCTGCGAGAAACGGAAGCGGAACTCCTGGCGCTGGCGGATGACGAATTGCGTCAGGAAGGCATCGCCGAAGAAGACATGCGCTACGCCACTATGCTGGATATGCGTTACGAGGGACAAGCTTACGAACTGAGCGTTCCATTTAACGAGCGCGCCGCCGACTCTTTCCATGAAGCGCATGAGCGCGCTTATGGGCATGCGATCCGCTGGCGCGCCGTCGAAGCGGTCAATATGCGCGTCACCGGCATTGGCGCTATAGAGAAGCCCCTGTTTGAGCAAGCGGAGTCGACCGCCCACGAAGCGGCGTCAATCGGCGAAAAGCCAGCGCCCAGCGGCGGCGCGATCATGCTATACGAACGAGCGCGCCTTCGTCCCGGCGCCGGCTTCAACGGCGAGGCGCTCGTCTTCCAGATGGATAGCACGACTTATGTGCCAGCCGGCTGGCTGGCGCGCGTCGATGGATATGCGAATCTGCTGCTTGAGCGCGAGTGAGACCTAGTCGACCGCCGCCATCGCTTCGATCTCAACCGCCATGTTGAAAGGCAGCGAGCCCATCCCCACAGCGGAGCGAGCGTGGGCGCCGCGTTCGGGACCGTAAAGCGCTAGGATCAGGTCGGAGGCGCCGTTGATGACGGCCGGCTGCCCGGCGAAATCGGGCGCGCAATTGACCATGCCGTGCAGGCGCAGCCAGGCGCTCACCCGATCCAAATCGCCAAGCTCGCGCTTGAGACTGCCGAGCATCGACAGGGCAACCAACTTCGCCGCTTCATAACCCTGCTCGACAGTCACATCTACGCCCACTTTCCCAAAGGGTCCGGCGACTGAGCCATCGGCGTTCTGCGGTCCATGCCCGGAGATGTAGGCGATCCCCTGGTGAAGCCGCACGAAGGAGAATGGCAGGACCACGCCAGGCGGCGCCTTGATCGGTGGCGGCAACTTTAAGCCCATGTCCGCCAGTTTGCGATCGATATGCATGATCCGCCTCGCTTCCATCTGGTTATGTTTCTTGGTCTAGGTTTGCAGCAAAGATTCTAATTGTGTCTTGTGGGCGACCTGATAGGTCTCCCCTACAAAGAATTTGCAGAAGTTACCATAGCCTCGCGCCTGGCGCACGGCTGAAGCGGAATCGGGCTAGAATGATGTTTGTTCCAGCAGCATCAAATGTGACGGAATCAATGAACGCGCAAAACGATTTGCGGCAAGCGATAGAGTTGATGCAGGATGGGAAGGTTGATCCGTCGGTTGATCTGCTTAACCGCCTGATCGCCGGCGACGAACTGGATGAGAAAGGACGAGCAACCGCCTTTGTTTGGCTGGCGGAATCGCGCGACGATGGCGAATTCAAGATTCGCTGCCTGGTGCAGGCGCTCAAGCACGACCCGAAGAATCAGCAGATTCGACAGGGCTTGCAGCAGGTGACGGCGGCGCCTCCGCCACCAAGTCAGCGACCGGCGGCGGGTCCGGCGCTGCGCCGCGCTAAACTGGAAGAGACGCCGGCGGTCGTGGGCATCCTTGGCGGTCTGAACGGAGCGGCGAGCGGCGTCTTCATCAACGACACCGGCATCATTGCCACAACGAGCTACGCGATTGGCGGCGCAAGGCGCGCGACGGTGATGCTTGATGCGAAGCGGCACGCGCCCGGTACGGTAGTTCGGCGATATCCAAGTCATGACCTGGCGCTGATCAAAACGGCGCTGCGCATGGCGCAAAAGCGAAATGCAGCGCCACCATCATCAATTGGAGAGGGCACGGCTTTTGTCGCGCTGGGATATGGCGGCGTCAAACTGCGCGGCCTTTTGGGAAGATTCAACAGCCGACGGACACAGCAGTGGCTGCGGACGAGCATCCCGCCGGTGCAAATGCCGGACGCGGGCGGTAATCCGATGATAGACGAAAATGGGCAGCTGCTGGCTTTGCTCACGCGCAATGTCGATGGCGCGGGCAAGGCGCTGGCGATCAAAATGTCGCATATTGAATCGCTGGCCGCGCAAATGACGCGCGACCGCCAGTTGATGCCCAACTCCGATTATTGCGCCGCCTGCGGAGGTCGGACGCGAGCACGGCATTATGGCGGCAAGCACTGCGAAACCTGTGGCGCGGCGCTGGGGAGAGATGTCGCCGAATCCGCTGCCACGCCCCAAGCTGACAAACTGGCGGCGCTATTGGGCGAGAATTCGGCCAGACCTTGTCGGCGCTGCGGCGCGCGGGTCGGGGATTATGACGGGCGCTGCCTGCGCTGCGGCCAGGCAATGGCGGTTAGCGCGCAGGCCGGGTCGTAGGTATCATGGGGCGATTCTTCGGGCGCGGCGAAAAGAAATCCGCCGAAAGCGACGATGGGCAATTTGACCTCTCGCTGCGCGCGGTGGAAGGCATCTTGGGCGCCATCGGCGTCGACCCTGATGCGGCGCGGATGGCGGTCGAGAGCGGCTATGGCTGGAACTTTCAGCGCGGCTCGGCGTTGATCGAAGTCTACTTGACGCCGGAGGAACAAGGCTACTTGCAGGTGCTGTCACCGATCATGCACCTGCCGGCGAGCAATCTGCTGGCGCTGTATCGGCGGCTGCTGGAGTTAAATTTGCAGCTGACCAACGCGGCGCTGGGCTTGCACGAGGATGTGGTTTATCTCTATCATGAGCGGCTGCTGGCGGGGCTGGACGCGGCTGAGGCGGATGCGATCATTCGGCGGCTGGCGCAGTATGCGGATGAGTTGGATGACGCGCTGGCGGAGGAGTTTGGCGGGAGGATGTATGGGCGGGGGTGAGATTATGGGTCGACACTGAAGCTGGCCAAGTTGCGCTTTAGAAAGTTGGCAATATCAGTTGGCGTAATGCTAAGCCGAGGACCAAGGGCCTTCACAATATCATCGTTTTTCAGGAATCCTTGTGGATACCTAAACTCATCATATACCTTCTTAAGCATTCTCAAATACTCTTTGATGTAAGTACACATAAACCAGGTCTCAAACTTGCCCCGGACAAACCTCTTGGGTACGGCTTTTGAAAGTAGAATTGTTATTTCCTCTTTATCAGTATCTAGATCAGTTGTGCTAGTCTTACACAACTCGTCTAATTTAGCTATTAGCCTGCCGTCTTTACTAGCGAGCTTTTGTTTCAATACTAGCTCACCGTCATTCATGTCGAACTCAAATAGTTCTGTCATTCGGATGTCTTCAAGTCTGACAGTATTGCCGCGTCTTTTGTGATGTATTCCCCATACCATGACCGGCTGCACAAGCCGATAGAATCGCCGCAGTTCGTGGTGAAACGACTGTAAGAACTGATCAAATTCCGGCGTCTTTTCACCATAAAAGTGTATAATATCTGCCCAAATAACTCGTAGTATTTCGTCGCATACAAGGTAATTCTCGATAGAATAATGTTCAGTAACAAAGACGTCAGGGGCTTCAGCATACTCTTCGCAGCCAAAATCTGACAGATCTTTGTCAACGAAATACAAGACTGCGACAGTAGCTTCTTTCTGTTCGGTTTTCGTCCTACCATTAATTTTCTTCCGCGTGGCGTAAACCTGGCATTTATCACCGCACTTGTAAAAGCGAGGAGTACCGAACTCACTTACATAGTCATTGAAGAAACCTCTATAGAATGAAGGATCAGTATGACCTTCTACGAATATGTGAAGAATGTATGATGATTCGTCATGCAAAAACTCCTTGAATGCGGTTGCAGATACGAACCTAAATCTTCTCAACTTATCTGCGTGGTCCATTTCACTCATATCCAGAACTTTTTTACATCATGAGCATACGAATCTAAGGAATTGTCAAAGACAAAAGGCGAGTGAGTCACGGCAACAAGACCAGAGCATTTCTTGGTACTAAAGATATCTGGCAAAAACTTCCTTTGCCAATCGACGGATAGTGACAGTTCTGGCTCGTCAATTATTACGAAAAAGCTCTCTCGTCCGGATAAGTAAATGTGCGAAAACAAGGAGACGATCTGTTTTTCGCCTGACGAAAGCATGCTCATTCGGATACTCTTTTCAGATTCATCTCTACTCGGAGAATGAACAATGTTGATCTCAAACTGAGTGTTGTCAAACGTGAGTCGTTTACCATTTAAGTAGCCATTGCAGACGTTGACGAATTCGACCACTGACTGTTCATCTTCTTCTTGCTTTCGATGAAGATCGACTAACCGTACTAAGAAATGCGTAACAACATTGTCCGAATCCCCAATTTCAACATTACTTTTTAGAGACTCAATGATACTGGTCAACTCTTGCTTCTGCTCATTCGGCAATAGTTTCTCGTCTACTTTTTCAAGTATCGCATTCATTGTACCTTCAGGTAGATTCCGTAAGGGTGTTGGATCAACCTTGTTGTATTCGCCCTTAATTACCTCCCGCAAATAAGTCCACGTCAAGTCGTTCAGGCTTTTGCGAAGTGTCTCTGTCAATTTGGACATCACCCTATCTATTGTCTGTTCAACATCTTCCATACCAAATTCAACTAACTCAATATGCGGTTCATCGGCGGGATCGGACTTGTGTCCCCGGAAACGACGGGATCTATACCGAAATTCATCAAAATCCAACCATGGGAAAATGTTCTGAAGATCTTTCTCTATTCTTCGATAGGTTGGTAGATATAGTATCTGTTCACTTATTGTGTCGCGCAGCAATTTATTCATTTCCAATATGTTTTCAGATGTCGCAGACTCGTCGTGGTCCACTACCTCCAACAGATACTCAAGCAATACACCCTCAGGTATGCCAAGCTGCAAACTGACATCTTCCCGCAACGCCTCACTATGTAGGATTTCAGACGGCGGCTGATGAGCAATCAACGTATCAATTCGTCTGCGGATGCTCATAGGCAATCTGCGGTGCCTCCCCAGCGGCTTCGAAGACTTGACAGTACCGCTCAGTATGTCATCGCGACTGAATTCAAATGGTTTTGAGGCAGAGCTAAATGTTACTCTGATGGACTCAAATCTATAAGCCGCCATCCTATTCCACTGCCTAGTGAGGAAAAAGTAAATGAAGTTTACTATCGTAGTTTTTCCAGTACCATTTTCACCTACCAAGACAAGCTTTCCGTCCGATAGAGTTATATCAACGGTCCTAAAGCCATGCAGGCCGATAATCTGAAATCTCTCAAGTGGAAACGACATAAATTGTCCCAACATCTATCCGAAGCTTGCATCACTGACGGTTCTAGCGAATCGCGAGCGAATCATAATTGATACAGTCTGATTTGCAAGATTCAGATGCAAATCCAAGATTTCTTGCCACGCCCTCTCGCCAACATTCAGCCACTGCCACGGCATCGGCATCGGCAGAGCTTATAAGACCGCATCAAAGATTCGACAGGTTGGCGCAGCTAGACGAGAA
Source organism: Anaerolineae bacterium (assembly GCA_022821805.1). Classification (GTDB taxonomy): domain Bacteria; phylum Chloroflexota; class Anaerolineae; order Aggregatilineales; family Phototrophicaceae; genus UBA6055. The sequence goes on along the minus strand of JAJECX010000015.1, from coordinate 18,679 downwards.
GGTACTCTTCTTCGCTGCAAACGCGCAGGGTACCGGCCAGCTCGTGACCAAGGAAGTGGGTCTGTCCGTCGACTTGCAGTTGCAAGGGACCTTTGAAGGGCGCGCGCATCACGAGACGGAAGCGTTTGCCCGGCTCCAAGCTCAATTCGCTGAAATAACGGAGCTTGTGCCCGTCATGGGTGTGTACGCGGCTGATGACATAGTCCTGGCCGACATCCACTTCGGAAAGCGGATAATCGATGACGCGCGGCATCACGCCATCGGCGCTGGGGATCGGTTCGCCATGCGGGCAGCGTTTGGGGAAGCCGCTCATTTCGTCCATTTTGTCGACCAGGGCATCGCTGACGACCAAGCCCATGTCGTCGGCGTCGTCATGCACCTCGTGCCAGCCGAAGCCCATGACATCGACCAGGAAGCGCTCCACCAGGCGGTGCCGCCGGATATTGGCGAGCGCCTCGCGCTCTCCCGCTTCGGTGAGGCGGATGCCGCGGTAGGGTTCGTGCTCGAGGAAGCCGGCATGTTTCAGGCGCTGCACCATACGCGTGACCGCCGGCGCCGAGACATGCATTTCTTCCGCCAGCGCCGATGTGGAAACGTAAGGCGCCTCGGGCTGGTAGTAGGCGATGCGGAATGCTTCCGCCAAGTATTCTTGCATGGAGTCGGTTGCGGTCATGCGTTTTACTATCCGCCGCTGCTACATATTGACATCCACATCCAATATAAACCGATTCACCTCCAGTTCGCAAGCATTAACTACCGATTTAGCCCTTGTTAAACTGGATTCGTCGGTTGCCGCTAAAGATAGCGCGCTTTTGCGTCAGGGCGCAGAGTCTAATCCTTCAATCAGCGAATCAAGCCGCGTGAGCAAATGAGCCAGACTGTCATCGTTGACCAGCGTGTAATCGGCGATGGCGATGGGACCGCCTTTTTCCAGTTTTTCGATCTCCTGGAAGTCACGCTCGTTGGCTTCGCGCGCGGTCAACGGGCGTTCGGCGCGGGTCGCCAGGCGCTGGTAGCGCAGGTGACGGGGCGCGGCGACAGCAATGAGGACCAGCGGCGCGCCAAGCTCATCGACGAGCAGCTTGTATTCGCTGAAGCTATACAAGCCATCAATGACGATGCAGCCATGATGAGACAGGGCCGCGCGCAGTTTCGGCAGCGAAATCAGCGCCATCGCCGCCATGCCGTGCCGCGCGCGCAGTTCTTCGCGCACGATGCGTTCATTGGCGGGATTGACCGCCCAGCCGCGCCGCCGCGCTTCGTCAACGACGACGGCGCCGAATCTTAGCGTGAAGAAGCCTAGGCGCTTCAGGTGATCAGCGCAGACGGTTTTGCCCGCGCCCGGCATGCCGACCAGGGCGATGGCTCGCGGTCGTTGGAATTCTGTTGTCATTCTTCCTCGCCAGAGCCTTCTGTCGTGCCGCGCAGGATTATACCGTCAGCGTCGGCGAGCACCTAGTTGGGATTGGCGGCGAGAGATTAAGCTAGAGCCAATGTAGATGAGGGAAGTTTGGGACGAAGGAGGAGCCGATGCCAGAATGCCTAAGCTGCCAGTTGATACGCAAACGCGATGAAGGCGCTTCGCCATCTTGGGACAATATGTATCGTAGCGATTATTGGGATGTCGTCATGCCTACAATACATCTTATCTCGGCTGGCTGGTATTGGTCGCGCGGCGACATTTTGAGGCGCTCGACGCAATGACCGTCGCCGAAGCGGCCGACTTGGGGGCGCTGATACGGGAAGTTTCGCTGGCGCTGAAGCGGCATACCGGCTGCCAGAAAACCTACGTCATGCAATTCGCCGAATCGGCCGATCATCCGCATGTTCATTTTCACATCGTGCCACGCATGCCGGAGCAAGCGCCCGATGACATCGCTTATAGGGTTATGCGTCGGCTTGGTGTACCCTTGGCCGAACGATGTGAAGAATCCGAAATGAATGCGCTGGCGCTGGCGATTCGGGGCGAGCTTGAATTGATGCGGCAGTGAGGCAGTTAGACTGTCTCCAGTGAGTGCCTTCGAGAATGATCGAAATCGAACACAGGTTTCAAAACGCTGACGGCTTGGCGATTTTTTACCGCGAGTGGCTGCCGGAGAGCGGACCGTTTCGCGGCATCGCCCTGATTCTGCATGGCATCAACGAGCATGGCGGGCGCTATCGCCATGTCGCCGAGGCGCTGACGGACGCCGGCTTGGCCTGTTACGCCATTGACCACCGCGGGCATGGGTTGAGCGGCGGCGCGCGCGGGCACATCCCCGATCTGCAGCTCGCCGTCGCTGACGTCAGCCAACTCTACGATCTTATCCGCGCTCGGCATCCGCTGCCGCCGCCTTTTATCTTCGCGCACAGCATGGGCTCGTTGATCGGGCTGGGATTCGTCTTGGGGCAGCCGGAAGGTTTGCGCGGCATCGCCTTGAGCGGCGCGGCGATTCACGGCGAGCGGATGGCGCCCGCCTGGCTGGTAAAGCTGCTGCTGCTGGCGGCGAAGGTCATGCCAAAGGCGCGCCTGTCCCCGCGCGGACCGTCCGATGTTTTGACGCGCGACGAGGGCAAGCTGCGCGAATGGCAAGAAGACCCCTTGGTGGAAAAGCGCATGTGGCGGATCGGGACATCGGCGGCGCTGGTGCGCATGGCGCGCGATATTTGCGCCTCGGCGCATACGATCAAGACGCCGCTGCTGGCGCTGCACGGCGGCGCGGACGAACTGACACCGGTTTCCGGCGCGCGTTACCTGGCGGAAAATGCGGCGAGCGCCGATGTTACGCTGAAGACTTACCCCGGATTACGCCACGAAGTTGTCAACGAGATCGAGCGAGCCGCGGTTATCGCCGACTTAAAAGATTGGCTGCTGGAGCGCGTCTGAGCTGGCGCCTGGCGCGTTTGCCCCTGGCGACGTGGTCTGTTATCTTTGTTATAATTCGGTCGGGCATGGATTCGGGCGATAATATGGCTCGCTCCAACCGGGTCCCAGAACTATAGGTCAGCCATGTCGGTCAAGCTGCATGTCGATAATATCTCCCTCAGTTTCGGTGGCATCAAGGCTTTGCAGGATGTCGAATTTGAAGTTAATTCCGGCGAGATATTCGCCGTCATCGGACCGAATGGCGCTGGCAAGACCAGCCTGATCAACAGCGTCAACGGCTTCTATACGCCGCAGCAGGGGCGCATCCTCTTTGAGGGGAACGACATCACGCGCATGCCGCCCTATCGCCGAGCCAGGCTGGGCATATCGCGCACCTTCCAAAATATCGCGCTCTATACCAACGCCACCGTGCTGGACAATCTGATGGCGGCGCGGCATATCCACATGACGACCAATATGCTGACCGGGGCGCTGTTTTGGGGGGCGGCGCAGCGCGAGGAAATCGCCCATCGACAGCGCGTTGAGGAGATCATCGACTTCCTGGAGCTGGAGCCCATTCGCAAGTCGATCGTCGGGACGCTCAGTTACGGCTTGCGCAAACGGGTGGAGCTGGGGCGAGCCTTGGCTTTGGAGCCGACCCTGCTGCTGCTTGACGAGCCGATGGCGGGCATGAATATCGAAGAGAAGGAGGATATGGCGCGCTATATCCTCGATATCCACGAATTGCAAGGCGCGACCATCATGCTGATCGAGCATGATATCGGCTTGGTGATGGACATCTCTCACCATATCGCTGTGATTGACTTTGGCGTCAAGATCGGCGAAGGCAAGCCCGACGAGATCAGCCGCAACGAAGCGGTCATAGACGCCTACCTTGGCGAAGGCGAGCATTGAGATGGCTTTGGCTGAAAGGCAAGGGATCCCCTATCGCGAGGCGACGCCGGGCACAGTCTACACTTCGCTGTTGGACAAGAAGATCAAGCCGGCGCGCCCGGAAGAGAATACGCTTTCAAAGGGGTTTTTGCGCCGCGTCGAAGAGCTGGGCGATGAAGTGGCGCAGCGGAAGAAACGCTACGGCATCTGGCAGGAATACAGTTGGAACGAGGTCTACGATCAGGTGGTGGACTTCGCGATGGGGCTGCTGCAGCTGGGACTAAAAAAGGGCGACACGCTGGTCATCATCGGCGAGAACGACCCGGAGATGTATTGGGCGCAGATCGCCACTCATGCGCTGCATTGCAAGACTTGCTGCGTCTTCAGCGATGCCAGCCCGCAGGATATCCATTATGTGATCGCTTCCACCGACGCGACCGTCGTCTGCGCGCACGATCAGGAACAAGTCGACAAGATGCTCGAGATCAAAACGAGCCTGCCGCAGATTCTCAAGGTCATCTACTGGGAAGAGCGCGGCATGTGGAGTTATGTCGACGAATGGCTATTGAGTTTCCGCGCAGCGCAGGCGTCGGGCCGCGAGCTCCGACAGGGGCAGCCGAAGATCTTTGATGAGCTGGCGCTATCGACCGAGCCGGGCGCCACCATCATCCTCAGCATGACATCGGGCACAACCAGCCTGCCGAAGTTCGCCGAGATCACCCACCATCAGCTGGTCTACGGGCACGCGCTGAACGACAACTATGTCGATTCGCGGCGCGAAGACAACTGGCTGTCGTTCAGCCCGATGGCGTGGCTGGCGGAGCAGGGCTTCGGATTTAGCACACACCTGCTCAATGGCGTACAGGTGAATTTCCCTGAGGGACCGGAGACGGTGCCGACCGATATGCGCGAGATAGCGCCAGCGGGCTTGCTCTTCCCCAGCCGCGTCTGGGAGAATCTGGCGCGCGTGGTGCAATTCCGCATCAACGACAGCAGCCCGCTAAACCGCTTGATGTACCGTCTCTTCATGCCAATCGCTTATCGCGCGATCGACCTGGAAGACGAGCATCGAGCGATACCGCCGCCCCTGCGGCTGCTGCGCTGGCTGGGCGAATACGCCATCTTTGAGCCGCTGCGCGACAAGCTGGGCTTGACGCGGGCGCGCAATGTGCTGACGGCGGGCGCGATGCTCAGCTCGGATATCATCCGTTTCTTCCGCGCCATCGGCATCGAGCTGCGGCAATTCTACGGCTCGACGGAAACTTTAGGCACGGTGCACCTGCGCGGCGATGTGCGATTTGAAACCGTTGGCGTGATTGTGCCCGGCGTCGAGATCAAGATCGCGGAGAATCAGGAGATTCTCATTCGCACCAAGGCGCGCTTCAAAGGCTATTACAAGCAGCCGGACAAGACCGGCGAGGCGCTTGATGTCGAAGGTTGGTATTACACCGGCGACGCGGGCCACATGGACGAGAAGACCGGGCATCTAATCTACCTTGAGCGCGTCGCCGATCTGATTGAATTGGCTTCGGGGGAAAAGTTCAGCCCGCAATATATCGAGGGGCGCGCGAAATTCAGCCCCTACGTGCAGGACATGATGACGATCGGCGGCGCCGAGCTGGACTTCGTCTCGGCGATTATCGTTTTCGACTTTCAGAATGTCTCGCGCTGGGCGGAGAAGCGGGGCATCGCCTTCACCACCTATGTCGATCTATCGCAGCGGGAAGAGGTCTACGAGATCATTCGCGGCGAGCTGCGAGCGATCAACGAGTCGCTGCCGGCGTATTCGCGGGTCAAGCGCTTTGTGATCCTGCACAAGGAGTTTGATGCCGATGAGGCCGAGTTGACGCGGACGCGCAAGCTGCGGCGGGGCGCCTTGCATGAGAAGTATCATGAACTGCTGGAGGCGATATATGGCGGGCGGCGGCAGGTGCATGTCAGCGCCGACGTGAAGTATCGCGATGGCCGAACGGGCACGGTGGAGACGGAGCTGCGCGTGGTCAATGTGTGATTCTCCCAAGCAATCTGTTGTAGGGGCGAGACTTGTCTCGCCCGCAAAAGACGAAAACTGGTAGGGGCGAGATTTGTTTCGCCCGCAAGGACGGCGCCAGTGACCGAATACATCAATCGCAACAGGCGACAACTGACCTGGCTGCTCTACGCGATTGCGGCGGTCGCGCTGACGCTGTTCGTCGGCGATCAGTTGGCCGGGCTGAAGGCGGCGCGCATCGTGCAGACCTTGATTTCCGGCGTGCTGGTAGGCGGCGTATATGGCTTGGTGGCGCTGGGCATCGTGGTCATCAACAAGGCCTCAGGCGTCTTCAACTTCGCGCATGGCTGGATGATGGTCGTTGGCGGCATGATCTTCTGGAGCTTTTTCACCGTCAGCGAGATCTCGCTGGCTGGCGCCGGGCTGCTTTCGGCGGCGACCATGTTCATGATCATGACGACGGTCAGTTACCGGAGCCTGCTGGAGCAACGGAACCTGGCGATTGCAGGCGGCGGCGCGATCTTATTGACTGCGCTGATGACGGTCGGCGGCATCGAATGGCAATGGCTGCGCGCGCTGACGGGAACCTTCGTCGGCGCAATCCTGACCGGGCTGGCGGTGGAGCGTTTCACCATTCGCCCATTGATCGGGCAGCCGCTATTCACCGCCGTGCTCATGACGCTGGCGGTGGCCGAGGTCCTGCATGGCGTGACGCAGATCGCCTGGGGCACGGTTGAACTGAATCTGCCCATCTTCGTCGATCCGCGGACGAACAGCCGCTTCAAGCCAATTCGACTGGAGGGCTTGCGGGAAGCGCTCGACGGCTTGGCCATCATCCGCGTGGAGCTAGTGATCGCATTCATTTTGGCGATCGTCGCCTTCGTCGGATTCATCCTCTTCTTTCGATACACCAGCGTTGGCTTGGCGATGCGCGCGACATCGGAAGATCAGCAATTGGCGCAGTCGGTGGGCTTGCGCGTACGGGTGATCCTGGCGATCACCTGGGCGGTCGCCGCATTCCTGGCGTCGATTGCCGGTGTTTTACAGGGCGGCGCGGTCGGCTTGTCGCTGAATATCAGCTTTGTGGCGCTGCGCGTATTTCCGGCGGTACTGTTAGGCGGCTTGGAATCGATTACGGGCGCGCTGGTGGGCGGGATCATCATCGGCATCGTCGAGCAGTTCGGCACCTTGATCAATTCATCGGAACAGGTGGGCACCAATCTGGCGCCTTATGTGGTTTTGATGCTGGTGCTGGTCATCAGACCCGATGGCTTGTTCGGCGAAAAACGCATTGAGCGGATCTAGCGGGACGCGAAACGATTATGGCGAACATCAATCCAGCGGGCGTTTTTGATACGACATACGAAGAAGATATGGCGATCGACCGCACGCGGCGCGACAAGCTGTGGAAGAATCTGGCTTTTCTGGCGCTGCTGCTGGCGCCGCTGCTTTCGGTGTCGGGTCCGCTGGGGCTGAAGCTCATCAGCGATCAGTATGTTAGTTTGATCGCGCGCGTTTCGATATTCGTAATCGCCGTGCAGGGATTAAATCTTCTCGTCGGTTACACCGGGCAGATGTCGCTGGGGCACGCGGCTTTTATGGCGATCGGCGCCTATGGATCGGCGATTCTGGCGCGCGAGCTAGGTTTCAGCTTCTGGACGGCGCTGCCGGCAAGCGCCTTGCTCACCGGTTTGATTGGCTTGGTCTTCGGCTTGCCTTCGTTACGCGTCAAGGGATTTTACCTGGCGATGGCGACCCTGGCCGCGCAATTCATCATCCCCTGGGCGCTGCGTTATCCGCTGGAGGACTTGACCGGCGGCACCAGGCCGCTGAGCGTGCCAGCGCCGATAATCGGACCCCTGACTTCGTACGCAGAAGACAATCTGAGCGATGAGAGTCCGCTTTTGTTCGAGGCGGGCGATCCCTATTTTGTCGATGTGATATCGGTGCATTTCGCCGAGATAGAAGGCGTCTATCCGACAATCGAATTGGTCAATCCCAAGGGCGATGCGGTGCCGGCGGGCGATGTCAATATGACCGTGTACAAAGACGACGCGGGCGAGGTGACCGGGCTCTCGTTCATCGCGAGCAAGGCGGGCGAGTATCGCGTCGCCATTGTCGCGGATGATTCAACGGCAAATTTCACTGCGCAAGTCCGCCGGGGCAAGGCGTTGAGCTTCGCCACCGATATCGCCATGTATTACATCATCGTGCCGTTGGCGGTGCTGCTGATGCTATTGGCGCGCAATATCATCCGCACGCGGACGGGACGCGCCTTCATCTCGGTGCGTGACAACGACCTAGCAGCCGAACTGCTGGGCATCAACGTCTTCACCTACAAGCTGCGCGCCTTTTTCTTGAGCGCGGTTTACGCCGGGATCGCCGGCTGCCTGCTGGCTTTTGAGCGCAACAGCCTGTCGCTGGACATGTTTCAGCTTGACACGTCGATAGAGATGCTGGCGATGCTGATCATCGGCGGCGCCGGCTTCCCGTTGGGAGCGATGTTCGGCGTCACCTTCATACGCTTGCTGCAGGAGGCGGCGATCCCGGCATTGCGCCCTTGGCTCTCGGATTTGTTGCCGCAGCTTTTCCCCTTCATCGACGCGGTTAATATCACCAGCGCAATCAACCCGATTCTCTTCGGCGGCGCGCTGATAATCTTCCTGGTCCTGGAGCCGCGCGGCATCGCCCACCGCTGGGAGGTGTTCAAGGTCGCCTGGAAGATCCGTCCTTACTCCTATTAGTTGCCATGAAAACGTGATTGGCATAAGCTATTGTTAGTGAAACCTGTAAATTTACGTTTCATTGGATGAAGTTGTCTAGTTGAGGAGAAGATGGCCATGAAGAATCTATGTTTATTGCTTGCGCTGCTGCTGTTGGCAGGCGGCGCCCTGCCCGGCATGGCGCAGGACATGATGGAATATCCGTCTGACTTGACCGAATGTGAAATTGACCTGACCGGCGAAACACTTAATATCTTTCACTTCGGCGATTTGAGCGGTCCCTACGCATTCATCACGCAGCCGCTCGTCTCCGCCATCACAGACGCCGTGAGCTACTGGAACAGCCATGGCGGCGTCTGCGGCGCGGAATTGGCGCAGATATATGAAGACACAGGCGGCAGCCGGGAAGCGGCGCAGAGCGCTTACGACCGTTTTACCAGCCAATATCCCGATGATCTTGATCTGCTGGTGCTCTACAGTTCCGATGATGGGGAATTGCTGCGTGAGCAGTTGGCGGAAGATGAGATCGTCTCTTTCATTTCCGCCGGCTCGATCGCGAGCCTCTATGGCGAGGATGGAAATACGCCCGGCTGGCTCTACGCCAGCAATCCGCTCTATATCAATCAGTTTGGTTCCTTCTGTCAATTTGTCGCTGCCAGCCCGGAGACCTTCCCCGATCCGGTGATCGGCTTCGTGACCTGGCCAAACGCTTTCGGGCGCGCGGGCACCGAGCCGGCGGCGCGAGAATACTGCGCCAGTCTCGGCGTAAATGTCTTGGAGGAGCCGCAATTCTTCTTGCCGACTGACACCGATATCTTGACGCAAGTGCAGAACGCCATCGACGGCGGCGCCAACATTATCTACACCAATTCGCTGGCGACCGGACCAGCCTTGATCGCCGGTACGCTGGTCGACCTGGGCATGGAAGAGGATATCAAGCTGGCGGGCGTCAACTGGGTGATGGATACCACCGTCGGCATTTTAGGGCAGCGCGTGTTGAAGTCCAATGGCTTGCCATCGGTTGATGGCATGTTCGGTTCGATGCCCTTCCTCTGGTGGACGGAACTGGCGAACCCAGCGGTGCAATTCGTCTATCAGCAATTCACCCTCAACCAGCGCGGTCCGGCGGAACAGAATATCGCCTACCTCGTGACTTGGGGCGCGGTCGATTCGATCATCGAGACAACCGTTCGCACGGTGAACCGTGTGGGCAGCCTTGATGCGGTCACCGGCGCCGATATTCGCGAGACGGTGGAAAGCATGGATTACGCCGTTCTCGGAGGGCTATATCAATATAGATTCGAGGAAGGCATGAGGGATGGCACGATGAACCGGATGGCGGTACTGAAGTACGCGAATATGGATATGTCGGGCGCGGCGACCGGACCGGATGACGCGCTGTTGATTGATAACGACGCTGGCGGAAAGCTCTTTGCGCCTATTGTCGTGCCATTGACGGACTTCATGGAAGTGCCGCAGCTGCGGGGTTAGTTACGCTCTGGGCGCCAAGAGTCCAGGTCAAAAGGGTCAGCCGCCGGCTGCCCCCTATAAGCATCTCTCGAATTGGAGTTGTAGGGGCGATCCGGCGGGTCGCCCGAAGACACGTTATGGCAATCGCTGAACGCAGCAAGGAATTGACCGCGACGCCGACGCTGACCGTCAGCAATATTGAGGTCGTCTACAACAGCGTCATTTTGGTGCTGCGCGGCATTTCGCTAGAGGTTGAAAAGGGCAAAGTGGTATCGCTGCTCGGACCGAACGGCGCCGGCAAATCGACCACGCTGAAGGCGATCAGCGGGCTGCTACGGGCGGAGCTGGGCGAGGTCACGCGCGGGCAGATCTTATGGGGCGATGAACGTCTGGATGGCATGCCGGCGGAAGATGTCGTGCGCAAGGGTCTGGTGCAGGTGATCGAGGGAAGACTGCTCTTCCGCCACTTGACCGTGGAAGAAAACCTGCGAATTGGCGGCATGGTATATCAGGGTGGGCGCGCGATCCGCGATGACCTTGAACGCGTCTATGAATACTTTCCGCAGTTGGCGAAGCTGTCGCGGCGGGTTAGCGGCTATCTTTCCGGCGGCGAGGGCCAGATGCTGGTGATCGGCCGGGCGATGATGGCGCATCCGCAGATCTTGATGCTAGATGAGCCGTCGCTAGGTCTGGCGCCGATGCTCGTGCACGAAATTTTCGACATCATCGGCGAGATCAACCGGCGGGAAGGCATGTCGGTGCTGATTGTGGAGCAGAACGCGCGCGCCGCGCTGGAGCTGGCTGATTACGCTTACGTGATGGAGAACGGGCGAATTGTGCTGGATGGCCCAGCCAGCCAGATGCGCGAAAACGAAGACATCAAGGAGTTTTATCTGGGGTTGAACCAAGCGGGCGGGCGCAAGAATTACCGCGAGGTCAAGCATTACCGACGGCGCAAGCGCTGGCTCGGATAAGCGCCATGCTACAACGTAGCCCTTAGGCACCCGCGCAATCAGGGCGCAATCATGGGGCGATCCAATGAATTGCCTCTGTAGAGATTCACGGTGGTGGGAGAAATCGCGTGACCGACATCAACAAACGAATTCGCGAATTGGTTCAACATGCCTATGACAAGGCGCCAGCGATTCAATCATTGATGGATGAGGCGGGCGTTGCGCCGGCCGATATACAAGGCGCGGACGACCTCGCCAAAATCCCGGTATTGCGTAAAGACTCGCTTGTGGAAATTCACCAAGCCAATCCACCCTTTGGCGGATTCCTGACCATCGACCCCGATGATCTGCCGCGTATCTATATTTCGCCCGGTCCCATTTACGATCCGCAGCCGCCGCCGGAAGACCCTGAGTCAATGCTGGCGCCGTTCAAGTACATCGGCATTGGACGCGGCGATCGTGTGCTGAATACCTTCATGTATCACTTGACGCCGGCGGGCATTTTGCTGGATGAGGCGCTGCGCGCCTGTGGCGCCACCGTGATCCCGACCGGACCGGGCAATACCGAATTGCAGATCATGATGATGATGGCGCTGGACGCGAGCGGCTTCGTCGGGCAGCCGAGTTATTTGATGACCTTGCTGGACAAGGCGGCCGAAATGGGCATGGGCGCGGGCGCGGTTCCGCTGAAGAAAGCGCTGTTTTCCGCCGAGCCCTACACGCCGAGCCAACGCGAGCGCTTCGAAGGCGAATACGGCATGAAGACAACATCGGCTTATGGCGCCGCCGATCTGGGCGTCATCGGTTACTCGCGCGAGGGCGCGCAAGGCTTCTGCATCATGCCGAGCATCTACTTGCAAGTCTGCGATCCGGAGACGGGCGCGCCCCTGGCAGCGGGCGAGACCGGCGAAATTGTGGCGACAACGCTGAACAAGTCGTACCCGCTGATCCGCTTTGGCACGGGCGACCTGGGCGCATTGGCGCCACAGCCGGCTCCGCCATGCGAGGGACAGCAGCTGCTGGGGCTGTTTGGGCGCAGCGGCGACGCCATCAAAGTGCGCGGCATGTTTCTACATCCCAATCAGCTTCAATACGCGGTGACGCAGTTTCCCGAGATCAAGGATATACAAGTCGTAATCACGCGGATCAAGAACCGCGATGTGGTCACCGTTAACGTCGAGCTCAACGACGGCGCCGACGGAAGGGGCTTGGCTGAAAAGCTGACCGCGCTGGCGCAGCAGGCCGCGCGGCTTAGGATTGACGCGGTGAATTTCGTCGAAGCGGGCCACATCAAGCCGGGCGCGCGCAAAATCGTGGATGAACGGGAATGGGATTAGCGGAACCCGGATGTGGCCGGTGTGCGACTCGCAGCCGAGCGTAGACACTACGGTTCAGTCGCCCCTACACTACTCCTTTTGGCTATTCGTCACCGGCTTCTTCAGTCTGTTCTCTGTCGTTGGATTCGTCATTCTGCTCGGACATTTCAGAACCATCGTCTTCCGGCTCGACGCCGACAACCTTGATCGTGAACGGTTTCGCTTCGTCCGTATTTTTGATGCGCGCTTCAAAGGTGAAAACGCCAGATTGGGCGCCGACCTCGAGGTTGGTCCAGGCGGAGCTGAGCGTTTCGTCATCGGCGTCGTCGTTCTCGCCCAGCAGCTGTGACCCCTCGCTGTCATAGATGCCCAGCACCGTGTCAACCGTATCGTCTTCGCCGCTGAGGTAGACGCTGACGACGCGGTTTGCTGGCAGGGTCACGCGATAGCGCACGCGCTGCTCCGGTCCTACCAGCCCATGCGCCAGCAGTTCGGTGCTGCCCACCCCGAGCGACAATTCACCACCGTCGATCAGTTCGCCGAGAATTGTGTTGGTCAGGTGTTCCTCGGCTGCGCGCAGCAACAGATCGCCGTCATCAAAGAGGCTATCATAGGTTACGGGCACGAGCACGGTAGGCGCGACGCCCTGCGCCTCAATGTGGATATTCAAGTCGGGATCGAGCTGGCGCGTCACCGTGAAGCGGATTTCGAGGTCCTCCGGCATGAGGAAATCGTCAACGGCGCCGCCCAAGCCGCCCGTGGGATAGTGGCCCACAATGGTTGCGCGATCGCCGATCGTCATGTTGTAGGAGAAGAACTCGCAGGCGCTGAAGCAGCCGGGGGCGATGATGACGGCGACCTCGCCATCGAAGCGCAAGTCTTCGCTCGGCAAGCAGAAACGATCCTCCGAATCCGGATCCAGGTAGAATTCGCCCGTCTCGTCGTTGAAGGCTTCGGAATAACCGAGAATGTGCTCTTCCTGGAAGAAATAGGCGGCGAGTTGATCGGCAAGGTAGCCGCTGCCGCCGCTGTTATATCGCATGTCAATGATGATGCCGCGGACCTCTTGCTCCTTAAATTCTTTGATCATGCGCTCCCAAAGTGTCACCATCAGCCGTTCATCGTCGCCGAAGGAGTAAAGCGCGACATAGCCGTAGCCACTGGGCAAGATCCGCGTCTCGACCGGCAGCTCATCACCCTCGATGCCGGCGAAGAAAGAGGAGTTGGAGAAGCTCGCGCGTTCGCTGATAACGCTGAGCGTGGCCGACCGCTCGTCCTCGCTATCAGGATTAAGAAAACTGACATCGACATCGGTTCCGATGGGGAAGCGGGTAATATAACGCAATTGCTGCAGGCGCTTTGTGTGCTCAGTGGCGAGCGCCTGGCGCGCCCAGACGAATTCGCGATCCATCGCCTCTTGCACTGCGCCGCCGTCCCAAGCGAGGATTTCGGCGCCAAGCTCTAGACCGGCTTTGGACGCGGGTCCACCTTCCAACAGGTAGCTGACGACGATGCGACCGTCATCCAGCTCGGTTAAGGAAAGTCCCAAGCCACCATCGGTCTCCTCGCGGAAGAGTTCGCTTACAGCGCTCAGTGGCATGCCGACATGTCCGTCGGGAATCTCCCAGATAAAATCGCGCAATGCCAGCGCATAGTCGGCTGAACTCTTATCTTCTTCAGCCTCTACCGCCTGGGCAGCCGCGTCTGCTTCGGCAAAGCGCGGGGCATAGGTTTCTTCGAGCGCATCCCAGTCCAGCTGGTAGAGTTCGGTGTAAGCGTATTCTCGGCGGAAAAGATCGACCATTGCGCGGAAGGCTTCGCTATAGCTTAGATCGGAAAAGTCGTTTATTGCGGCCGCTTCCGGTTCAGTCAGGTCTATGATCGGGCGGGCGGCGCGGTCGAAAACGAAAGGCGTCTCGTCCAGATCGACTACGGAATAGCCCGGCGGCACGGTCACGATCGGGTCATCGGCGGTGAAGAGCAAGCCGTCGTCGCCGAAGCCTGCGGGGAAGCCCTGCCCCGCTTCCGGCGCGAAGATGATGAATTTGCCGCCGATGATTTCATAACGAGTCGCCGGATCAAAGCTGGCGCGGGTGGACGCGTACCCGGTTGACCAGCCGCCACCATGCTGATCACAAACATCCAGCAAGGGACCGCCAAAGATATTCGTCCAATAGCCGATAACGAAGACCATCACGCCGGTATCCTCCACGCCGTCGTTGTCGACATCACGCAGGCTGCCTTTAGGCTCAAGCGGGAGTGAAAGGCGATAGGAAAAGGGCGATGTGAAAAAGTCGGATGTAATTTGACCGGGGACTTGAGAATCCAGGGACAAGATGAATTCCTTGTTGCGATCGATGAAACCGGCCTGATCCTCAAGGATGATCAAAGGATCGTCAACGCCGCTGGTGAAGAAAGCGTTGGTATAGTGGAGTTCTCCGCTGATGACGACGGGACCGCCTTCGTCGTTGATGACGCGGGCTGCGCCGGAAGGCGGGGCGCTGTTGGCGGGCGAGTCGTCTTCGTCTTTTTCGCCAATGGCTAGCGCCGGCACAGTTATCAGTAGCGCGAGACAACAATACATGCAAGCGCGCGCGAGCCATCTGCTGGGCATATTAGTCGTCTCCTCGGGCGATATACGAGACAAACGGTAGGCTATTCAAAAGTCGTTTAGACGCTTTAGGATATAGTAGGATGAGATGGCGGGCAAGCCGCGTTGCGCTCCGTCGGGCGGTTAGACGCCGCATTCAGCAGCGATTCGGCCGAGTCTATTTCCTACCGGCAATTGGGGGCAATGCATGCATAGACTGCGCAGCATGTTTCGCGAACACCTTCACTTCATCGTCGTAATCACGCTGCTTACCTTGGTGATGACATTCCCCACGGTCCTGTATTTGTTTCGCACGGACATAATGTGGCTGCCGATCGGGAGCGGCAACGACGCCAACCACTGGGATATCTGGTATTGGGAACGGATGCTCGGCGGCTTGGAAGTCCGCTCATACACGAATGTCATCTTTTACCCGGAAGGCATCTCTCTGGTACACCATCCATTCTTGCAGCAGCCGGTCATGTTGTTGCGTATCATGCTGCAGCAGTTCATGCCCTTTACCAATGCATTCAACATCGTTTTTTTGCTGGTAATTGTCTCGAACGCCGTAGCCGCGTACGTTTACGCCTTGTGGCTGTTCAAGGACAAGTGGGCCGCGCTGGTATCCGCGGTCGTATTTGGCTTCAGTCCACATGCTACAAACAATCCGGATCAACTTCATGACGCCACGATGGCTTCCATCGCGCTGGCAGTCTACTTCTTTCATCGTGGCATCGTTGAGAAGAAATCGCTGCTCGTTATCGCTGCCGGTCTGATGGTCGGTTTAACCAGTACCGTTTCCCCGTATAGCTTCGCATGTCTTGCGCTCACGCTGGCTGCATGCGTATTCGCATTCGCCCTTCGCCGGTGGCGCGATCTACGGTTTTGGCGGGACATTGGGCTGCTGGCGCTCTTCACTGTGATGTCAAGCGCGTCGAATATATATCCCATGATGGCGGATTCCAAAGGCTTGGAAGATGCTTTGGAATTCCATGCCAGCGAGCAAAAGCACGATCTGGTTTCCGCCTTTGTTAATCACGAAAATCCACTGTTCGGTCCGCCGTTGGATGCACTGCTGGATACGCCTACGGGGGCGAAGATAAGTTTTTCCAGCTATATCGGAATTGTTCCGCTCGCCCTCGTTTGCATCGGTCTATTCAACGGGTCGACGCGGCGGGCTATGCTGCCCTGGCTGATCCTGGCTGCTGGATTCTTCATTCTGCGATTGGGATCGACACTGAGTATCAACGGCGTGGTGTATCCCGATATATTGCTGCCGAAACATTACCTGAATGAGATCTTTCCTTCGGTATTCAAAGCCTTTGTCGCAACGAAGCGATTCAACATCGGTTTCTTTTTACCCTTTAGCCTTTTGGCCGGATACGGTGTCATCGCCTTGCGCGCCCGTAGGCCCTTGGCGACTCGCCCCTTGATTATATTGCTGCTGGTAGGCCTCATAACGGTTGAGTATTACACGCCAATCGTCGACAGAGTTTACAATAGGCAGGAATATGAATACATCAATTGGCTGAACGGGGAGAATGCTGATGAGATTCGGCTCATCAATGTGCCGATGGGACGGACCAATGCGAAACGATACGCTTTGCATCAAGCGTTCAACGGCTTTCCCCACGCCGCAGGCTCGATTAGCCGGGAACCCAAGAGCGCTTATGATTATGTCCGCGCGAACCCCATTCTTGACTCTTGGTGGACCAGAGCGCCTATTTTGTGCGATGTCGATACACGAGACCTTTATCTAACGGCGCTGGGGCAATTGGAGTCGGATGGATTCTCCCATGTGGTTTTTCACCAGGAAGCGCGTTACCGGGATCTGCTGATCGACAGTTTCAAGAATGCGCAGCCGTCGTACCGCGACGACTATGTTTGGATTTACCGGCTGGAGGACTTGCGTGATAGCTGCCCCGCGTAGATGCGATCCCGCAAATGATTAGCAAGCGAGGCGCCGGACAGTGAGGAGAAGATTTTCGGCGGCGCTGAGGGAACATCGACCCTTCATCGTCATCAGCACGCTGCTGACGTTGGTCATGACTTTCCCGACCATCGTCTATGTGTTTCGCGCCGACGTGTTCTGGTTGCCGACTGGGGACAGCCATGATGTCTATATCAAGCTCTGGGACATTTGGTACGGCGAGCAGTTTATGACCGGCCAAGCCGATCGCTTCTTTACCGACCTGATGTTTTACCCGGATGGCGTGGCGCTGGCGCACCATCCCTTCTTCATACCTTATCTCGCGGTTATGAATGTGCTGGATATTTTCCTCCCGCCATCGAACGCTTACAGCCTCGGGTATCTGCTGATCATCTGGCTGTCAGCACTTTCAGCCTATTTCTATTTGCAATGGTTGTTCAAAGACAAGTGGCTTGCTCTCTTTGGGGCGGTCCTGTTCGGCTTCAGTCCTCATGTATTGATTCACCCTAACCATCCCTATGTCGGTTTTGTCGCCGAGATTCCCATTATCATGTATTTCTTCCAACGCGGCATTCAAGACAAGAGACTGCGTTTTGCTGTGATTGCTGGACTGCTCGCTGGCTTGACCACGATAGTGTCCATGTACGATTACGTGTGTGTTGCAATCATGTTAGGCTTGGCGACCTGCGCTTATGCGGTCACAAAATGGCGGGAAGGCTGGTTTTGGCGTTTCATCCTCCTGCTGACACTGGTGGCCGCCCTGGCCAGCGTATGGCGGCTCTATCCAATTTTGCAAGATTCCGCGTCCTTCCAGTCGTCGATGGCATGGTATCGGGATAGATATAGCGAGAAGTGGGCCTTTGTCGATGGAGATCTGATTTCTAATTTCGTGAATCACGGGCATCCCATTTTCGGTCCGCTGGGGCAGTCCATCCTGCAAACGCCAGCCGATGCTGAGATCAGCGGCGCCAGCTTCCTGGGATATCTGCCCATGATCTTGATTGGCATCGGCTTGTGCGGCAGGACAACAAGGCGGAAGATGCTACCCTGGCTGGCGCTTTGCGCTGTCTTTCTCCTGCTGCGATTGGGGCCAACGCTGCAAATTAACGGAACAGAATTCAAATCCATTCATCTGTTGGGCTATTACGTTTATCAGGTTGCGCCATCGCTCTATGGCGCCTTCGTCGCTACGGACATGTTCATGATTGGCGCCATCCTGCCCTTGGCTGTATTGTCCTGCCTTGGGATCATCGCCTTGCGCGAATTGAAGCCAGCCTTCGCGCGGCCCGCGATAATTGTCGCGTTTGCGTTGGTAGTCGCGTTTGAATACTTTGTTCCGATCGTGGGCAACCTAATACCGCAAGAGCAATTCGACCATATTGATTGGCTGAAGTCCGAAGCGGACAGCGATGACATACGCTTGATAAACGTGCCGATGAATTGGAAGAACTCGAAGCGATATAACCTGTACCAGACGATAGGCGGCTTTCCACAGGTCGAAGGCGCCATCAGCAGGCCGCCGGAGGCCGCGTTCAACTATATTCGAGCGAATCGTATCCTCGGCGCCTGGAATGAACATCATGTGATATCTTGCGCGACGGCTGCTCCTGAGGAGTACTTGGCGGCGCTGGAGATTTTGGCGAGGGATGGATTCTCTCACGTGATTTTCCATCGTGAGAGGCGATACGGGCATAGAATAGCGGACAGTTTCAAGAATGCGCAGCCGTCCTACCACGACGAATTCGTATCAATTTACCGCTTGGGCGATCTTCGCGAAAGCTGTCTTTCGTGATGGGACGCGCGCCAAACAAAAAAGGGCGCCAGCAAGCGAGAGAAGTGTTGGCGACGGCATACTCTCCCACATCGTCTCCAATGCAGTACCATCTGCGCTCGCGGGCTTAACTTCCGGGTTCGGGATGATTCCGGGTGTACCCCCGCGGCTCTAGCCACCAACACTCCACTCGCCTG
>JAJECX010000018.1 GCA_022821805.1 Anaerolineae bacterium | reverse complement strand
TCAGTTACGCCCACACAGCGCGCTAGACTACCAGACACCGGCAGAATTTGAGGCAGTGTGGCCGAAGCCAAACTCCCTCAAAGTTTCTGAGATTTTGTGTCCAATAAAGTAGGACCACTACACCCCATCCCCCGGCCCCTTGCCCCCAAAATGAGGGAAGGGGAGAGATACTATGTTTTGAAGTCCCTCCCTCTTTATGGGGGAGGGATTTAGGGTGGGGGAAAATGCAGGCATATCCAAGATGTTAGACACTCCCAAAGGCGATCGTGGATGATTTCGCAGACTTGTCGCTTTGCGCAAAATGAAAGAGGATTAGCGGCGCGCCCGCTTTCCCATCAGCCTTGCATTCGAGAGGAAAGGCAATGCATGTCTTGACGCAGGAAGAAATGACCTTCTGGCATAAAAACGGCTACGTCATCGTGCGGGATGCCGTGCCGCCGCAAAAACTGGACGCGACCATTGACCTCATTTGGGACTTTATGGAGATGGATCGCGATAATCCGGAAACATGGTATCGCCAGCGTGACGGCGATGACAGCAAGCCGATGCTGAAAGAATCGGGCATGGCTGAGCTTTACCAGCACCAGGCGCTCTGGGATAATCGGCAGCATCCGCGTGTTTATGGCGCTTTCGCCGATATTTGGGAGACGGACAAGCTGTGGGTGTCGATAGACCGCGTCAATCTCAATCCGCCGGCGCGCGCCGATTGGGATTTCCAGGGCTTTGTGCACTGGGATATCGATACATCGCTGGTTCCCCTGCCGAAGCGGGTGCAGGGTGTGCTGTCGCTTGTCGATGTGCCGGCGGACGCTGGCGGGCTTCAAGTCGTGCCCGGCTTTCATCGCCGCTTCGAGGAATGGGTAGCGACGCAGCCGGCGGATCGCGATCCGCGGATTCCCGACATGACAGGCTTGGAACTGCAATCCTTGGCGATGAAGGCGGGCGATCTGGTCATCTGGCACAGCCTGCTGCCGCATGGGACGGGTCGCAATAACTCGACGCGTCCGCGCCTGGCGCAGTACATCACCATGTTCCCGGCAAGAGAAGATGATGAAACCATGCGTCAGGAGCGCGTCAGCTTGTGGCGGGAGCGCAAGTCGCCCGACCGCAAGTTTTTCCCCGGCGATCCGCGGCGCTGGGAGATTGAGCGCAGCGCCACCGCCAAGCTCACGCCTTTAGGGGAAAAGCTGCTCGGCTTGCGCAGTTGGTAAGCGCGGCGGCCTCGGCGGATTCTTGAGGAACAGGAAGGCCATCAGAGTGCGCATCACAAAAATCGCGGTCAAGGGTTTGTTTGGCATGTTTGACCACGAGATTCCGCTGAATCAGGAGTCGCGGATTACGATTGTGCATGGTCCGAATGGGGTGGGGAAGACGGTACTACTTCAACTGGTCAAGAGCCTGTTTCAATGTGAGTACGAGCAAGTAGGTAAGATTGCGTTTGAACGGTTTCGGGTTGAATTCGATAATAGTGGTTTTGTCACTGTCGAAAACTTTCAAGCAGTCCAAAATCTTCTCATAAGTTTTGATGATGGATCAGATTCAAGCCATATTCCGTTTAGGCCAAGGACATTCGTGTCAGACGTGGTGGGCAATGCTTTGACGAAGTTGAACCTTGACGTGGAGTTCAAGAGACAACTCGGCAGACCTCGTTGGGAAAGCAACGAAGATTCGTCATTCCTTACAGAGAAAGATCTATTGAAACAGCACCCAGACGTACACACACTTGTGTATGGCGAGACACCGGATTGGTTTGTTAACATCCAAAAAGAGGTCAAAGTTGATCTAATTGAGACGGAACGCTTGAGAAGGGGCTTAGCTGACGACGATGAATTAATGGGGAAAATCCTAAACTGGGATCCTATTGATGATGATGAATTGTATTCAAGAATTCGATCTACCGTTGATCACATCTTGGACGAAGTCATTACAGCAAGTAAGTTCTCGCGAGATGATCACATTGAGGCAGTCAAGGTAATGAAATTGAAATACCCTGATCTATGGCCCCTTCCACCAGTGGATGATTTGGAAGAACTGGAGCTAGATGAATATGCTTCAACTATGATAAGAGCGGTTCAACTAAGCGAAGACACGCGTGAGGAATTCTTTCGTATTTTTGTAGAAACTATGGGGAGTTTACATATCGAAAAGAAGGTACTTCTAGAAAACATCATTGAGGAACGATTTATCTTCAAGACTTTAACCATGAGCGATCATGGATTCCGCATATGTACTGTTGATGGTTCAGAGATTCCTGGGTCGTCTCTGTCCTCTGGCGAAAAGCACTTGCTCGTTCTTTATGGGCGGCTTATTTTTCAAGTCCCATCAGATTCGTTGCTTATGATAGATGAGCCGGAATTGTCGCTGCATGTTGACTGGCAGGAATATTTTTTGAAGGACATTCAACGAATAATAAAGTTGAGAAAATTTGACGTGATATTAGCTACCCACTCGCCGACTCTCATTGATGACAAGTGGGAATGGACGGTCGGATTAGGATATCCTGAAAGCGAGATTTCGGAATGACCATTAGAAAGACTAAGAATTATCATCCTAACAGGCATAGGATGAGGTCGCGGAAGCGTACGACCATCTTTGTTGAGGGGCCTGCGGACAAGTTGCTTTGGAAAAGAATTTTTTCGTGTACTTACTGTAAGCTAGAGCGCGTAGATGGAAAACTAATCGTGAAGTCCCGTCTCGAGTCTAAACAGGTACGTAATGTATCTGGTTTCGCTGGAATAATAGATGCCGATTACTGGCTTATTAGGGACTCGAACAAACTGCGCCAGGACAAACTGCTATATGACAGATGCTTCCCGGATGCGGAACTGATGATCTTAGATTCAGCCGCCTTGACGGAAGTCTTGAAGACGAAATTTCACATTGACGACGATCCGGACATACAGAAACTTGCCGACCTACTACAGTCGGAAGCAGAGCGTTTGGCCATGGAATTCGGCTACTTTCGGTTGCTCAATGATTGTAAATCCTATCGCATTAGTTTTAAGGAATTCTGGGAAAACCGCCGCTATGACTTTGATGAATTTATTGATGTAGATGACATTGACTCAATACGGTTTCGTCGCGATTGCTTTGCTATACGGCTCGCCAAATTCCATAACGCCGGGAGGAAACGAGGGCAAGGCCAATGGATTGAACATGGGGAGCTATTGACGGGAGTCGCCGAACTAAAGAAAAACGACAAATATAAGACGCCGAACATAAAGCTCTGCCAGGGACATGAGACCGTCGCTATCATCGCGTACCTGCTGCCGATAATGTTCAAATCTGTGTTTAAAGATAATTTGCCATCTAATTTCAACGAGTTTCGTCACCGAATGAAGCTCGAAGAGAAATTGCGAAATAAATACAAGGAAGAATATTTTATTACGACAACTCTTTGCGACGCTATCAAGAATTGGGAATCCGCCAATTGCCCATATAAGATCCTTAAACCCGAGATTTGAGGCGAGATGACCAAACCCCTACAAGTCGGGCTAATCGGCTGCGGCAATGTCGTCAACTACGGGCATCGTCCCGCCTTATTGACGCTGACCGATGTCGAATTGCTCGGGCTCGCCGATATCACGCCAGCGCGCCGCGAGATCGGTCGGGCTTGGTTCGGCTTGCGGGAAGACCAGCTTCACGCGGATTACCGCGCCCTGCTCGCCATTGACGAGATCGAGGCGGTGGTCATCGCTGTGCCGCAGAAGCGCCGTCCGCAGATTGCGCTTGACGCCTTTGCTGCTGGCAAGCACGTGCTCAGCGAGAAGCCGATCAGCAATGTGCCGGCGGTGGCGGCCGAACTGGTGGCTTCGGCGGCAGCGGCGCAGCGGAAGATGGCGATGGTGCACAACTACCACTTCCTGCCCGAGTATCGGCAGATTAAGCGGATGCTGGCTGAGGGCTTGATCGGCGATTTGCGCGTCGTCACGCTGCATTTCCTGGGCGTGATTGATTATCCGGGCGCGGCCGAATATCAGTCGGACTGGCGTCATACGATGGCGGCCGGCGGCGGCGTGCTGATGGATATGATTCACGCGGTTTACTTGGCGGAGTGGCTCGTTGGCGAGGAGGCGCAGCAAGTGATGGCTTTCGTGGACGCGCCCGAATACGCGCATCGTCAGCCCGTGATTGAAGACCTGGCGCTGCTGCAGATCGCCTTCCCGAGCGCGTATGCCGTCATCCACATGGCTTGGGGCGAGGGCGTCGGCGGCGCCGACATCAGCGGGAGCGAGGGGCAGATCCGCATGCGTTACAAGCAATATCAGAGCGGCGGCTTCAACCAGCCGATTGAACTGTACAGCGTCGACTCGCATTGGAATCGCAGCGATCACGCGATTGCCAATCGGGAGACGCATTTAAAAGCGACGGCCGATTCCTTCACCGAACTCTATGCCGATTTCCGCGATGCCATCCGCCAAAACCGCGAACCGATGGCGCCGGCAGCGGCAGGGGCGCGCGCCCTGGAAATCGTGCTGGGCGCCTACGAATCCGCTGTGACCGGACGCGTGGTTCGCTTGCCGCTCGATCGCGCTGGTCCGGTCTACAAGAAAGGCGTCGACGGGCTCGTTGACCTGGACGTATGGGAGCACAGCAAGACAAAGGCGGCCGGCTTATTCGGTTTACGAGCATGAGGTCCCTACGATGACCACGCTGCGCGGAATGCTGACGCTGGCTGAGCTGGCCGCGGAAGTTGCCGCTGACGAGATCGACACGGTGATTGTTGCCTTCAGCGATCATTACGGCCGGCTGCTGGGCAAGCGCCTGGACGCGGAATATTTCCTGGCGGAGGTGGCGCAGCATGGAACGCACGCCTGCAGTTATCTGCTGACCACCGATATGGAGATGGAGCCAGTACCGGGTTATCGCTTCGCCAACTGGGAGCGCGGCTATGGCGATTTTCATCTGGCGCCGGATATGTCGACTCTTCGCCGCGCGAGTTGGCTGGCAAAAACGGCGCTCGTCCTCTGCGATGTTGAAGATGAAGCGGCGGAGCAGCCGGTGGCGGTCGCGCCGCGATCGATCCTGCGCCGCCAACTGGAAGCGGCTGCAGCGCTCGGCTACAGCGCCATGGCGGCTTCCGAGCTTGAATATTACATCTATCGGGATTCCTATCGAGAAGCCCATGAAAAGGGCTACGCTGAGCTCGAGCCGATGGGCTGGTACTTGGAGGATTACCATATCCTGCAAGGCAGTCGCGAGGAAAGTTTCACCGCCCCCGCCCGCCGCCACCTGAAGGGTTCGGGCATTCCGGTGGAGAGCAGCAAGGGCGAATGGGGCTTGGGTCAGCATGAGTTGAATATACGTTATGCCGACGCCCTGACGATGGCGGATCGCCACAGCATCATGAAGCACTGCCTAAAGGAGATCGCCGACGCGCAGGGGCGCAGCGTCACATTTATGGCGAAACCCTTCAGCGGGCAGGCGGGCTCAAGCTGTCATATCCATCTCAGTCTATTCAGCGGGAACGAGAATGCCTTCCCCGGCGACTCAGCGCTCGGACCGGTTTCGGCGTCGGATGTATTTCGTCATTTCCTCGGCGGCTGGATGGCGCATCTGCCGGAGTTGATGGCTTTCTATGCGCCGACAGTCAACTCTTACAAGCGCTACGAAGACGGATCCTGGGCGCCGACGCGCATCGCTTGGAGCTTCGACAATCGCACGGCGGGTTTTCGCGTCGTTGGCGCTGGCGAGAGCCTGCGCATCGAATGTCGGGCGCCGGGCGCCGATTGCAACCCGTATTTGGCGTATGCGGCGGCGCTGGCATCGGGGCTTGATGGCATCGCCAAGAAGATTGAGCCGCCGGACATTTTCGAAGGCGATATCTATGCGGCGCGTCATCTGCCGCGCGTGCCGTATACATTGGAGCAGGCGGTCGACAAGTTTGAGGGCAGCGCATTCGCGCGGTCCGCCTTTGGCGCCGAAGTCGTCGAGCATTACAGTCATTTCTTCCGCACGGAGATCGAGAGCTTCCGCGGCGCCGTGACCGATTGGGAACGGAAGCGTTATTTCGAACGGATCTAGCAGGTGTTCGTGTAAGGGCGACCGGCCTGCAGTGTCTACGCGCGGCGGTGGGTCGCCCCTACGGAACCAGGAATGCTCATGAGACTTAAAGACAAAGTAGCGTTGATCACGGGGGCTGGCAGCGGCATCGGCTACCAGACGGCGCTGCGCCTTTCCCAAGAGGGCGCGTCAATTGTGGCGGTTGATATCAATGAAGAGGGCGGGCTGCAATGCGTCGCCGATATCGGGCAGCGCGGCGGAGCGGCGACCTACGTACACGCCGATGTCGCGCAGTCGGCGGACTGCGAATCGATGGTCGCGGCGGCGGAATCAGCCTACGGCAAGCTGGACACCCTCTTCAACAACGCCGGCATCAGCCACGCGGAGGACGATGACGCGATCAACACGACGGAATCGGTCTGGGACATGACGATGGCGGTCAACGTCAAAGGCGTCTTCCTCGGCTGCAAATACGGGATTCCGGCGCTGCAGCGGGCTGGCGGCGGCAGCATCATCAATACCGCTTCGTTTGTGGCATTGCTGGGGGCGGCCACACCGCAACTGGCGTACACCGCGAGCAAAGGCGCGGTGCTGGCGATGACGCGCGAATTGGCGGTGATTCACGCGCAGGAGAATATTCGTGTCAACGCGCTTTGCCCGGGTCCGCTGCGCACCGAACTCTTGATGAAATACCTGGATACTGACGAGAAGAAGAGGCGGCGGCTGGCGCATATTCCGATGGGGCGCTTCGGCGAGGCGGCTGAGATCGCCAATGCGGTCTTGTTCCTGGCCTCGGATGAGTCCTCCTTTGTGACGGGCAGCGCCTTCATGGTCGATGGCGGCATCACCGCTGCCTACGTCACGCCTGAATAGCGGCGCTGCGCCGACTCGCCCATAACGACGCTTCGGATTATAGGCGCGACGGTCGAGACTAAGGTCGCGTAGGTCGCGTAGACACTGACCAGCGACACTGACCGTCATTCGCCCTTGGAGAGGCTTCAGCTCACGGGTCAGGCTGACAAGCGCGGCTTCATCTCTTATAATGTGCGGCAGTGGGCGAGCGAGGGCGAGACAAGGGTCGCGTAGACACTGACCTCCGACACTGACCGTCACTCGCCCCTACAGATTTTGCGCGATTGCGGGGAGTGTCCCTATGTTATCCGGCTTGATGATGGATTATCCGCTGACCCTGAACACCATCGTCGAACATGCCAGCCGCATGACGCCTAAGAAGACGATCAGGACGAAGTTGCCCGATGGGGGCTGGCATGAGTACAGCTACGCCGATTTTCACCGGCGTGTGCGGCGCTTGGGGAATGCGCTGGAGGCGCTGGGCGTCGAGCCGGGCGACCGCGTGGCGACCTTCGCCTGGAACAACTATCAGCATCTGGAGTTTTACTTCGGCATACCCTGCGCCGGCGCTGTCATCCACACCCTGAACATCCGCCTGTCGCATGAGCAGCTCAAATACATCATCGACCACGCCGAGGATAAAGTCATCTTCGTCGACGGGTCGCTGCTGCCGTTAATCGAGCCGATCGCAGCGCAGTTGGAAACGGTCGAGCGCTTTGTTGTTTTCAATCTGGAAGACAGTCAATCTTGCAGCCTGCCCAATGTTTCGCGCTACGAAGACTTGATGGCGGCCGCGAGCGATGACTATGTATGGCGCTGCGATGACGAGAACATGGCGATGGGCTTGTGTTATACCAGCGGCACCACCGGCATGCCCAAAGGCGTCTTATACAGTCATCGCTCAATGATGCTGCATACGCTGGGCGTGCTGCAAGCGGCAGCGCTGGGACCGACCGAAGCCGATGTCGCGCTGGCGGTTGTGCCGCAGTTTCACGCCATGGCTTGGGGCTTGCCTTATGCCTGCGCCTGGGTCGGCGCGAGCATGGTGATGCCGGGTCCGCATCTGCAGCCGGCGCCACTGGCGGATATGATCGAAAGCGAACGCGTCACCATCGCCGCTGGCGTGCCGACGATTTGGAATGGGCTCTATCATGAACTGCGCCGTAAACCGCGCGATATTTCGTCGATCGCGCAATTGGTCGTCGGCGGCTCGGCGATGCCGCGCGGCTTGATTGAAGCCTACGAGCGCGACTTCGGCGTCAATGTCGTGCACGCCTGGGGCATGACCGAGATGTCGCCGATCGGCAGCGTAGCCAAGCTGCAGACGCAGCATCAGCATTTGGATGCTGCCGGCTGTTGGGATATCAAGGCGAAGCAGGGCTATTTCGTGCCTGGGGTCGATGCGCGGATTGTCGATGATAGCGGAAAAGAATTGCCCTGGGATGGCGAGACGATGGGCGAGCTGCAAGTGCGCGGATATTGGGTGGCGGGGCAGTATTACCGGATTGAGCGCGATGAGGAGCACTTCACCGCCGACGGCTGGTTCCGCACCGGCGATGTCGCCACCATCGACGGAAACGGCTTCATGACGATCACCGACCGGACGAAAGATTTGGTCAAGAGCGGCGGCGAATGGATCTCGTCGGTGGATCTGGAGAATACGCTGATCTCGCATCCGGATGTGCTGGAAGCGGCGGTGATCGCCGTGCCTGATGAACGCTGGGGCGAGCGGCCGCTGGCGATCCTGGTTCCGCTGGATGGCGGGCACGACGTAGAGGCGCTGAATGCTTACTTGCTGAAGCATTTCCCCAAGTTTTGGCTGCCGGACGAATATATCGTCGTTGACGAAATCCCGAAAACCGGCGTGGGCAAGATGGACAAGAAAGTGCTGCGGCAGATGTTTGCCAGCGGAGAATTGTAGGGGCGACCAACTTGGTCGCTCGCGCTAGCACATTTGCGGGTGACTTGACAGGTTGCGTAGACAAAAACCGTCAGTTGCCACTACACACATGCGTTTTTGAAATGAGGGAAACGATGAAAATCACAGGCATTCGCTCGATACTGTTTGAGCATCAGATGGCGCGCCCGATCGGCGATGCCAACAATCCGCGCGGGCGCGATCAGTACGCGGCGCTGGCCGTCTTTCTGGATACGGATCTGGGGCTGACCGGGGTGGCGCTGGGCAATCCGGGGCAGCAATCTGAGATTCACGCGATGGCGGAGAATCTGCTCATGGGCCGGGATCCGCGCGGCGTGGTTGGGCTGTGGCAGCGCATGGCTGATTTTGCTTTCAAGGGCGGCAATCGCGGCGCGATCACGGATGTCATCGGCACGCTGGATGTGGCGCTCTGGGACCTGAAGGCGAAAGCGAATGTGGAGCCGCTTTGGAAGACGCTTGGCGCTTCGAGCCGCTATGTCAAAGCCTACGCCAGCGGCATCGACCTCTGCCTAAGCGATGATGAGATTCGGGAATTCTATGAGCGTCAAGCTGCCTTCGGCATTTGCATCGGCAAACTGAAAGTCGGCCTGGACCGAGAGCATGATCTGCGGCGGATCGGCATCATGCGCGAGGCGCTGGCGACATCGGGACGCGAGCCGATCCTATTGGTCGACTCGAACGAATACTGGTCACCAAAGCAAGCGATTCAACATATTCGTTATTTTGAGCGGCATCACGAGCTCTTCTGGGCGGAGGAGCCGGCGCGGCGCTGGGATTATACTGGCTTGCGCAAGGTATCGGATTCGGTCAACGCCGCCGTCGCCACGGGCGAAAACCTCGATGACGCCGCTGATTTCCGCGCTTTGATCGCGCATCGAGCGGCCGACATTTTGCAGATTGGCGTCGGCGCGGGCGGCATCACCGGCGCCATGCGCATCGCGCAGATGGCGGACGGCTTCGACCTGCCGGTCTCGGTGATGAATTGCCCGGGCAATTTCATGGCGCATTTCGCCGCTGTGCTGCCCAATCACATTTGGATGGAAGTGGTCGATTCGGGGATGGACCGGAGCTTTGACCATGACAGCCGGGTGGAAGACGGGTACATCATCTTGGGCGACCGACCGGGCAACGGGATTCAGTTTGATATGGAGAAGCTGGAGCAGTTTCGGGTGACGCAGCGGTCGGCGAGCGCGGCGCCAAGCCCCTGGGGAAGACGGCGTGGCGGGGGTTTGTTTGTGGTTGGCGAGGGCGAGCCGGAGGAAGTCGGGGAGGAGTAGGTATCCTTTATTCAGCGCTAGGCGGCGATTGCTCGGTGAAGCCCATGCGTCCTCGAATCCAGCCGAGGCTTTCGCGCAACGCGGCGATATTGTCGTTTTGCTTCTCAATCTTGGCATTGAGGTTATCATACACTCGGTCAATCTTGGCATTCAACAGGTTGATGTCATGCCGCAACCATAGAAAGACGCCAATGACTGTTCCCACTGTTATGATGAATTGGACATTCTGGTCCACCGCATCGCTCCTTTCAGATGCCAATAAACCTTAGGATACTGTAGAGCCAGACTCAAATCAAGTCCCGCTGCGCCTTCCCATCGCCGCTCTTCACCCGCGCCGCCTGCTTGAACGTCCCATGCTGAGGCGGCATATCGACGCCGTCGCCGCCCAGCAAATCGCGAATGGACAGAATTTGCAGCTTGCGATACTGCTTGTCCCAAAATTCCGATTCATAATATCCAGCCGCCAGCGCCTCTTTGATCATCGGCTGCGTCGGAAGCTCCAAGGTTATGAAAACGCCGATAGCCGCTTTCTCGCGCTCAACCGTCCAATTCAGATCGCGGATTTCTTTCGCGCTCACCTTGCCCGATTTGACTTGGGCGATGACTTTCCGAGCTTTCGCTTTGCCTTTGTCGTCCTGCTCGAAGAAGTTGATAATCCCGTCAATGCCTTTGTCCGCGCCTTTTTTGCCTTTGCGCGAGCCAGCCTGCCCGCCCACTGGTTTCGCGCCGACCAGCGACAGCGCCCACCACTCAAATTGATAGCGCCCTTCGTTGGCGGAATCGGTCGCCAGTTCGCGGGTGCCTTGCTCGGTGGTCGGCTCGCCGATGACCTCGTAGTCTTCTCCCGATTCCAACTCGAACATATCCAGCAGGCGATACTTTTGCAGGGCGATGGATAGATGGGTGATGTCGATGCCGATCCACTTGCGACCGAGCTTGTGAGCGGCCGCAATCGCTGTGCCGCAGCCGCAGAACGGGTCGAGGACGATGTCGCCCTCGTTTGTACTCATCCTAATGATGCGCTCAAGCAGAGCTTCTGGCTTTTGCGTGGGGTAGCCGAGTCGTTCTTTAGCTTGCGAGTTAATCGGAAATACGTCAGTCCATACATCATTCAAAGGCTGACCTTTAGACTCGTCCAGATACCGCTTATAGCTGGCAACCCCGTTTCTTGTGTAATATATTCGATTTTCGCTTTCGAGCCGTCTCATTGTTTCTATCGGACATCTCCAAACTCTTGTAACGCCGTTCCATTCGTAGGTATAACCCCCACCTGCTAATCCTGTAGCAGTTAAGTTGTCTGCGCGCCACTTTCGACCGTCTTCGTCTTGGTAGCGATATTTTGCTCGCACATAGGATTCGTCGAGTTGCCGATAAACTGTGTTCCATGTTACCGATTGACTCTTGGCATAATAGAGAACAACATCATGAACTCTGCCCAATCGTTTAGCGTCGCTGTGTGTACTCGTGCGTTTCCAAATTACTTCGTTCCTGAAACTCGTAGGTCCAAATATCGCATCCAGCGCAATCTTCAAATAATGGCTCGCTGTCGGGTCACAGTGCAGGTAGAGGCTGCCAGTCGATTTCAGGACGCGGCGCAGCTCGACCAAACGCGCCGTCATCATCACCAGGTAAGCCATCATCTGGTTGCGGTCGATCAGGTTCAGCAGCGCTTCAATCGCGGTCGACACTTTTTCCGGCGCGTTGACGATTAAGTCGCGGTAGGTCGCTTCGGCGGTTTCGCCCCAATGCCAGGTGTCCTCAAAGGCGGTGATTTGGGCTTCGCTGTCGGCGCCGCTTTCGGCTTTGAATAGCACGTTGTAATTGCGGTTGCTGTTGAAGGGCGGGTCGAGGTAAATGAGGTCGACGCATTCATCGGGGAAGTATTCGCGGCTGCGCAGGATCTCGAGGTTGTCGCCGTAGTAGAGTCGGTTTTTCATGCCCCCATCCCCCAGCCCCTCCCCTCATCTCTATGAGGCGCATCCCCAAAATGAGGGAAGGGGAGTTGAGTAATTTCGCGCGCTTAGTATAGCATAGCGCTGAAGCGGCGGTCTGTTGACTTGTCTGGTCAAATGCCTTACGATATGGGCGAATCCATATCGGCTATACGATATGATTCTGATGGAGGACGGCATGGCATACGATAGACGCAAAATCGCCAATTCATTTTATTTGCCCAAACATCCATTTCTGCATGGGATTGCGCGGATGATGGATTTTACCGGCGCCTTGAACCGCCAAATGTTTGCTCAGATTTTGGAGCGGTCGGACGCGGACTCAATGCGAGCCGATTGGGAAGCGGTTGGCGGGAGCCTGAACTGGGCAATCAAAGCATACGAGAAGGAACTCGGGAGAAGGGCGTAATTGAGTCAGAATCCGCCAACTGAGTCTTCTTTTGCCGATGACGATTTTTCGGAAAGCCTGATTTCCGCGGATTTAATTCAGTACATCCCTGAAGAAAAACGCGGGGAATTTATCCGTGAGATTGTTCTCCAAGTTGAGCGTTATTCGGACATTATTCCCCACCCGAGCATTGTGGGCAGGTGGGAGCGAATTATGCCCGGCAGCGCCGAACGCATTCTCAGCCTGTCCGAAAAACATCAAGATCATCGAATGGACATTGAACGTACAATGTTTGGTGTCTTTGCCAAACGCGAACAGTTTGGGATGTGGTTTTACTTCATCATTGCGCTGGTAATGATTGTTGGAGGCACTGTCATTATTCTATCGGGATATAGCACAGCAGGGTTAGTGGCTTTAGTGGCGCCACTCGCGACTCTCGCGGGCTCCTTCCTCTACAATCATCGCAGCGCGCGCCAGGAATTGCGCGAGAAACGCGAAGCCTTGCAGCAGCCAACCACACCGCCCGAACTGCCTGACAGCGCCGACGCCAGCGAAAGCTAAATCTCCACTATTTGTCACTTCCCACGAGCCAGAAAAACCTCTGTGGTCAAATCTCTTTTGTTGAGCCATGGCCAAGAACAGGAGCAACCATCTTGCCCATCAAAACAGGCGGCGAAGCAACCGTAGAAGCCTTGATCGCCCATGGCGTGAACACGCTCTTCGGGCTGCCCGGCATCCAGAACGACTGGCTCTACAACGCGCTCTTCGACAATCGCGACCAGATTCGCGTCATCCATACACGGCATGAGCAGGGCTGCGCTTATATGGCGCTCGGTTATACGCTGGCGACGGGCGAGCCGGGACTCTTCAATGTCGTGCCGGGACCGGGCGTCTTGAACGCGACGGCGGGCATGGCGACGGCTTATGCGTTGAACGCCAAGGTCTTCTGCCTGACCGGGCAGATCCTCAGTCGCAACATTGGCAAAGGGGTCGGCGACCTGCACGAGATACCGCATCAGGACGAGGTCTTGCGCGGGTTGACCAAATGGAACGACATTGCGCTGCATCCGTCTGAAACTGGGCGCAAGGTGGCTCAGGCTTTCTTTGAAATGGCGTCGGGGCGTCCGCGGCCGGTCGCGCTGGAGATTCCGCCGGATGTGCTGAAGCTGCGCGCCGAAGTGCCGGCGACGCCGACGCCTTTGCCGCCATTCGCGCCTCCGGTGGACGCTGGCGCTATTGAAACGGCTGGACAGTGGCTTGGCGCGGCGAAACGCCCGATGATTTTCGTCGGCGGCGGGGCGCAGGGCGTCAGCGCGGAGGTGACGCAACTGGCGGAGATGCTGCAGGCGCCAGTTGTCGCCTATCGCACCGGGCATGGCGTGCTCGACAGTCGCAATCCGTTGAGCCTGAAGCAGCCGGAAGCGCACGGATACTACAAAGCGACCGATGTCGTCTTGGCGATCGGCAGCCATATGCGTATGCCGCTGCAGCGCTGGGGCAGCGACAGCAATATGAAGATCATTCGCATCGATGTGGAAAGCGACGCCATGCACCGCATCCAGCGTCCCGATCTGCCGATTGTGGCGCGGGCGGAAGAGGCGCTGCCGCTGCTGTTGGACGCGGTCGACCGGCACAATCGCTTGCGCTCGCCGCGTACCGAGCAGATGCTGGCGCTGAAGGCGGAATGGGCGAAGACGAGCGCCTATTTGGCGCCGCAGCGGAGCTATCTAAAGGTCATCCGCGAGGAATTGGGCGAGGATGGCATTTTTGTCGATGAGTTGACGCAGATGGGTTACGCGGCGCGGATCATCATGCCGATTTACAAACCGCGCAGCTATTTCAGCAGCGGTTATCAGGGTACGCTGGGTTATGGTTTCCCGACAGCGCTCGGCGCTAAAGTCGCCCGGCCGGACCTGCCGGTGCTTTCAATCGCTGGTGACGGCGGCTTCATGTTCAGCGTGGGAGAATTGGCGACCGCTGTGCAGCACCGGATTCCGCTGGTGACGATTATCTTCAACAATGATGGCTACGGCAATGTGCGCACGATGCAGATTCGCGACTATGACGAGCGTGTGATCGCCACCGACTTGCTCAATCCCGACTTTGTGAAGCTGGGCGAGTCCTTTGGCGCCAATGCCTTCCGCGCCGAAGACGAGTCGCAGCTGCGACAGGCGATGCGTTACGGCTTCGCCAGCGAGCTGCCGACCATTATCGAGACGCCGATTGGCGAGACGCCCAGCCTCGACCGCCTGCGCGATCAGGGTCGGATTCGTCCGCCGCGCTGAGCGGACCCCTCGCGATGTCGCAAGTGATCCTCGCGCCTGACAGCGTCATTTATCTCTGCCTTGCTCAATTGATAGAGGATGCCGATCGCGTCTTTTTCGCCGGGCTGCCGGGTGTGGGCAAGAGTTTGCTCTTGCAGCAGATGACGCTGATGGCGCGCGCCGCCGGCCGCCGCGCGACGCTGCTGCAATGGGATGTGGCGCGCCAGCCTTTTGAGACGCCGCGTTATCCGCTTGCGAATGGCGCGACCCATCCGCTGGTGATTCGCGCTACCGGCGCCTGGCTGCGGGGCGCGCTGGTCGAGTGGGATGCGCAGGCGCGAAATGGCTCCGATATGCTCATCGGGGAAGTGCCTTTGAATGGCGGGCGCTTCATGGAGATCGCCAGGCCGGCGGACGATGCGGCTGAAGCGCTGCTGCGCGACTCGCGCGCGCGGTTTGTGATTCCAGTACCGTCGGAAGATGTACGCGCCTTGATCGAGTCGAGAAGGGAGCGTTCCATCGCCGCGCCGAGGCACGCGAATGAAGCGCATGACGCGCCGCCGGATTTGCTGCGCGCGCTCTGGCAGGATGTTTACCAGGTCGCAGTCGCGCTGGGTTTGGCGCCGGCGACGCCGGGCGACGCCCCTTATTCGCCGCAGGTGTACGCGGCTGTCTATCGCCAATTGCTGCGGCATCGGCAGGCGCGGGTATTGCCGATCGACGAGGCGCTGCAACCCTCCAGCTCGGTCTATGAGCATGGCGAGCAGCCGCCGCTGCTGCGGGCGAGCGCGACGCAGGCGGAAGCGATTCTGGCGCGGCTGGAAGCGGCGATGACGCCGGAGCAGGCAATCGCCGCCGCTGGCAGGTGGTACGAAGTCTAGCGCGCGTACTGCGTCAATCGCGCTCGTCGGGAATGACGGCGAAGACATCAATCTCAAAGTCGGCGTAGGGCTTGCCCAGCGCCTTGACCACTACGCCGGTCGAGCAGGGATAGACATCGGGCAGATGGCGGGCGAGCACTGGATAAACCAGATCGCGATAAGAGGCGTCGGTGACGTAGGTCGTGATTTTGCAGATGTCTTCCATGCGGGCGCCGGCCGCCTCAAGGATGATCTTCACATTTTTCATCGCGTTGTCGGCTTGCGCCGCCGGGTCGCCCTCGCCAATGAAGGCTTTGTTGTCCATCGTCAAGCCGGTTTGCCCTTCGACGAAGACCATATTGCCAGCGCGTACCGCTTTGCTGGTGCGGTAATCGATATCGGGGAAGATATCGCCGCCTTTGCTTGTTTTGGTGAGAATTCGCTGGTGTGACATGATGCCTCCTGCGCTCATTGCTTGTGGTTGAAGACAATATACCACGCTGTAACGAAGGCGCTGCGGATTAGCGATGGCGGCGGAATGCGTTAGAATCCGCTTCGGTTTATGTCGATAGCAGGTTACAGCTATGTCCGAACGCAAACGCTACGCCATCGTCGGGACCGGATCCCGCGCCGGCATGTATGTCGATGCGGCGGCCGGGTTGTATAACGACTACGCGGACTTGGTCGGTTTATGCGACCTGAGCCAGGCGCGCATGGATTGGCACAATCGCGGGCTGCAAACGCGTGGTCTTCCTCCTGCGCCGACTTACCAAGCCGATGATTTCGATCGGATGATCGAAGAGACCAAACCCGATACGGTGATCGTCACGACGGTGGACGCCTGGCATCATGAATACATCGCGCGGTCGCTGGACCATGGCTGCGATGTCATCAGCGAGAAGCCGCTAACGACGACGCTGGATCGCCTGCAAAAGATCGACGAGGCGATCAAGCGCAGTGGCAAATCGCTGCGGGTCACTTTCAACTATCGGTACGCGCCGGCTTATGCGCGTTTCCGCGAGTTAATCCGCGACGGCGTCGTTGGTCGTCCACTAGCGGTCGATTTCTCCTGGGTGCTGGATACGAGCCACGGCGCTGATTATTTCCGGCGCTGGCATCGCGAGAAGGAGAACAGCGGCGGACTGCTGGTTCATAAGGCGACCCATCACTTTGATCTGGTCAATTGGTGGATCGACTCGTACCCGCGGCAGGTCTTCGCGCTGGGCGATTTGCTCTTTTATGGCAAAGCCAACGCCGAAGCGCGCGGCGAGCATTATTCATACGCGCGCTACACTGGCGAAGAGGCGGCGCAGGATGATCCCTTCGCCTTGCGCCTGGACGAGAAGGAAGCCTACGCCGGGCTTTATTTGGCGGCTGAAAAGGAGACGGGTTACATCCGCGACCGCAATGTCTTCGGCGAGCCGATCACGGCGGAGGACACGATGGCTGTCAGCGCGCGCTACGCCAATGGCGTATTGCTATCGTACTGCTTGGTCGCCTACGCGCCTTGGGAGGGGCTTCGCGTCGCCGTCACTGGTACGCGCGGCCGCCTGGAGATGGAGGTCACCGAGACCGTCACGCATCTGAAGCCGGACAGCGCCTCAGCCGCGGCTAGCAAAGGCGCCTTCAAGTCGACGCGGATACGCGCCTTCCCGATGTTCGGCGAGGGTTATGAGGTCGATGCGCCGGTTGCGGCGGGCGGTCATGGCGGCGCTGACCCGCTGATGCTGGACGACCTGTTCTTGGCTGATGGACCGCCGGACCCGCTGAAGCGCGCGGCGACTTATATGGACGG
Source organism: Anaerolineae bacterium (assembly GCA_022821805.1). GTDB lineage: Bacteria > Chloroflexota > Anaerolineae > Aggregatilineales > Phototrophicaceae > UBA6055. The sequence goes on along the minus strand of JAJECX010000018.1, from coordinate 54,955 downwards.
CGCGGCGTCGATTCTGGTCGGGATTGCCGCCAATATGTCGATTGAAAGCGGGGATCTGATTGATGTGGGCGAGTTGTTCGATTTGGCAAGGTGAAGCGTTGCCCCTCTGCTCATTGGCCTGTGGGTCCTAGATCCAATTACGGTATGTCATGGCGACGCGCGTCGCAGCGTTATAGAAATCGAGCTATGCGTTTGCCACTTTCGTAACACTTTTCTCTATACTTAGAAAATGTGTGCTATTCTATAATACAATAATTATATGGCATGTGTTATAGTTGAAGTGTGGTCAAAGAATCAATATAGGGGAGATTAGGATGAATACGACTGAGGTTAGCAGAAGCGACATACTGCTAGCCATCGTAGCGGCTGCTAATGGTAAGGAACTCAGCCGCGGACACTTGCAGAAGGTCGCTTTCTTGCTGTCAGAGGAGTTTAAGGGCAAGTTGCCGGCAGACTTCTACAAGTTCGACAAACACAACTACGGACCATTCTGTCATGACATCACAGTTGACACAGATGAGTTGCTCTATTGGGGCTGGATAAAGGCAACGGCAGGAGCCGATAGAAACGCTGAAACGTATTCCATTTCGGAGCAGTTTAACCTTGATCAACTCCGCTTGAGCGAAGACATCAAGTGCTACATCAGGGATACAGTAGCTTGGGTGGCTGACATGTCATTTAGCAGGCTAGTCCGTGCGATCTATCTGCGTTATCCAGAGTTCCTTGAACGGAGTATATTTCCATTCGATAAAGAACAGGCAATCCACGAAAGCTTCGAAAGAAGTTTGAAGCAACTGCAAGATGGCCAAACCACTTTGGCCACGGACTTCATTGAAGAATTGCAAAGTGCAGAGAGAGAGAATGGATAGGGAAGTCCGACTGGGTGATGACTTCAAGATTGAAATCAAGAAGCTAGGGAAAAAGCGCAAACATATTGCGACAGACCTCAAGAAACTCGTCAAGAAGTTCGACGGTAACTCCTTGCCCGGTAAGCCATGTAAAGGTGTAGAAGGCTTATCGTTCAAGTCAGTGAGGATGAGCGATAAGTCATCAAACAAGGGTTCGCGTGGCGGTTTTCGAGTGACCTACAAATATACGTGCGAATACGTCCTGCTTCTGCGTATAGTCCCGCGCAAAGAAGAGGACTATATAGCGCCGTGGCGGCTTAAGAAACTAGCGAAGCAGTACGGTTGCCAGTATGATCGCACAGGCGAGTCAGATAGCGATTTAGCATAGCCTAACTAGATCCCATTAACCGCATCACGACTGTCGCACTATATGCGTGTGACGCAAGCGGAGGCCGATCTACCGGGCCGCCCACTAAGATCGCGCTAGGAGAGTCTTAGCGATAACGTGAATCTGCCCCCGTGCCCCACATATCGGGGTCGGGTCCCAGTGTTCGCTTGAGATCGTCGGTGGCTTCATCCAGCCGGCGCATCGTCTCCGCGGAAAGTGACAAGCCTCCGGCGATGAGATTGCTTTCGACCTGCTGCGGATTGCGCGCGCCCGCAAGCACCGATGTCACCGCCGGTTTGCGCAGCAGCCAAGCCAGCGCAACATGCACCATCTCCTGCCCGATATCGGCGCAGATCTGGCGAATTGCTTCGACGGCGGCGAAGGTCTCAGTTTCAAAGCCGGCTGTGCCATGACGCGAATCGCGCCGGTCGCCGCGGAAGTGACGGGTGCGCGTGCGCGAGTATGGCATTTCGTCAGCGTTTCGATAACGGCCCGTCAGCAGCGCCTGATTCAGCGGGCTGTAGGGCAGGATGCTGATATTCCCTTCGACGCATTGCGGCTGAATGTCAAATTCGATGGCGCGCCAGAGCAAGCTGTAGGGCAATTGATTGGCGTCGTAGCGGCCGAACGCTAACATATCGGGCATGTCGAGCTTGCCAAAGTTGCTGACGCCGATGACGCGGATCTTGCCCGCGCTTTGCAAATCGAGAAGGGTCGCCATTGTGTCTTCAAAGGAAACATTGCGGCTGGGCCAATGTACTTGGTAAAGGTCAATCACGTCGGTTCCCAGGCGCTGTAGGCTGCGCTCGCAGGCGGCGCGGACGGCGGCTGGCGCCAGGTTTGTCGCGCTGACTTTGCTGGCGATGACGGCTTCGTCGCGTCGTCCTTTGAGGGCGCGGCCGAGCATTTCTTCGGAGTAGCCGTCGCCGTAGCCTTCAGCGGTGTCGAAGAAGTTGATGCCGTTGTCGAGCGCGGCGCGCGCGGCGCCCAAGGTGTCCGTTTCGTCCTGCGCCCCCCAGTAGTCGCCGCCGACGATGCCCCAGAATCCGACGCCGATTGGCGAGACCATTAGCGAAGAGGCGCCTAGCTTTCGCAGTTGCATATTTGTTTTCCTTTGATGTATGGATCAGGCGCCGCTGAGTTCATCTTCGGCGCGTTCAATCAGCGCGCGCATGTAGGCGATGGCGTATGCCGTACCGGCGCCGAGATGGTAATCACCGGTGAAATCTGGTGTGTGGTCGAGGATGATCGTACCGTCGTAGCCGCTTGCGACCAAGACCTTCATCGCTTGGTACATGTCGAAGTAGCCGTTGTCGAGGAAGGTCTCGGTGAAGACAGGCTGTGGCGCGCTGACGTTGCGGAAGTGCACGATGCAAATGCGCTTCTCTTGCGCGTAATGCGCTATCGAGGCAAGCATGTCGCCGAATGCTGGACCGCCCTCAAGCCAGCAGCCGGTGCAGAATTCCATGCCGAGGCAGGCGCTGCCGGCGATGGCAAAGGCTCGATCGTAGCGTTGCCGGCTATTAATGAGGCAGGGGATTCCGCCGAGGGCATCGGTAGGCGGGTCGTTGGGATGAAGCGCCAGACGCACGCCCGTTTCTTGAGCGACCGGGATGATGGCGCGCATGAAATATGCGAAGTTTTCCCAGAGTTCATCCAAACTGTATTCGCGACCGCGGGTGAAAGGCTGCGATGTCAATTCACCCAGATCTACATGGCGCGCTTTGGCGAAGCGACTGGCGCTCGCTGGTGAAGACCAAACCTGATCCGGTTCCCAGGTGAAAGTGGTTGTATGGATGCCGGCGCGGCTGAGGACGCGCAGCAGATCGGCAAAGCGGGCGATATCTCGGTCGCGGTCGCTTGTGCCAAGGTGAATATTTGGCGACTTCGCTACAGTCATGCTGCCGACGTTGTAGAGGGTGAGCCCGGCGCGCGTCACTTTTTCGACAAGCTGCGCCATATCTTCATAATTCGTCAACTCATCGGGCAGCCAGGCATAACAGTGTGATACGCCAAGTTGACGCAAGAAAAGGAGCTCGTCATCGCTCGGCTGCGGGTTGATGAACGCTGACAACTTGATCCGTGAACGGATGTTTGTTTCCGGGCGGCCGATTCGCTTCATCTTGGGCAAGCTCCTTTCATTTTTTCCTGGCTATCGCGGTAGATTCCAGATTTCACGCGCAAAAGGCTGACACTACCCGCGAGTCGCTTGCGCGATGGCGCCATGTTAGAGCGAGCGGCCGCTTATGGTCAATAGGGCGCGGCTGTAAAGAAGCGGCTTGCCCGACAGCTATATGTCATCTTGTTTGTTTGAACAGCCGCGCCTATAATCTGACCGCTGTGCCACGACATTCAATTCTCGTTTAGTACGGCGCAATTCACAAGTTCACCAAGATGTCAGGAGAAGTATCATGTTCAACCGCAGATTTATTCTGCTGCTTACAGTTCTCAGCCTAATGCTGGGAATGGCGGTATCGGTCAGCACGGCGCAGATGACGGAAGTGCCGCGCGACAAGACGCTGGTCATCGAGAACATCAGCGTACGTAATCCGGCGCCGGAAAATTACAATCCGCTCGCCAATGGCTCACTCGGTCATGCCGGCATGAACCAAGTCGCCAACGAGGCGCTTTTCTATTACAACTACGAAACGGGCGAATTGGTACCGTGGCTGGCGGAAAGCGCCGCCTTCAATGATGACTTCACCGAGCTGACCATCAATCTGCGCGCTGGCGTCATGTGGAGCGATGGCGAAGCATTTAATGCGGACGACGTCCTCTATACCATCAATTTCCTGATGGAGAATCGTGACGCGCGCCATAGCGACCGCCATGCCGACTTCGTCAGCGAAGTGAACGCGCCGGACGATTTGACGGTGGTCATCACGCTCAACGGTCCCAACCCGCGCTATCTGTTCAACGCTTTTGGCGTTGGCATCTACTGGTCAACGATCATCGTGCCCGAGCACATCTACTCGATGCAGGAAGATCCGCTCACCTTCACCAACTTCGATTTGGACGCCGGTTATCCAATTGCGACTGGTCCCTACCGCCTGATGATCTCCAACGAAACCGAATCGGTATGGGATCGCCGCGATGACTGGTGGGGCGCCGCAACTGGCTTCAAAGATCTGCCAGCGCCGGAACGCGTCATTTTCCTGGCTGCCGGCAACGAAGAGCGCCGCGCGGCGATGGCAATCAACAACGAGTTGGATACGATGTGGCTGATGGGCCGCAGCACCTTCGAGACGGTGGTCGCCCAGAACCCGGCGGTAACCGGCTGGTACAGCGAATTGCCCTACGCCTATCTCGATCCCTGCCCGCGCTATCTGGTGGTCAACAACGCTCGCCCGCCCTTCGATAATGCCGACCTCCGCTGGGCGATGAGCTACGCCATCAACCGCGACGCGCTGGTGGATATCGCCTGGGAAGGCATGACCAGCACAATCAACTGGATTATGCCCGGCTACCCGCCCCTGCTGGAATACATGAATGCCAGCGCCGATCTCTTTGAAGCTCATCCCACCTTGGAACAAAACCAGGACAAGGTCGATGCATTGATGACGGGCGCTGGCTTCAGCATGAATAGCGATGGCCTCTGGGTCGATGGCGATGGCAACACGGTGCAAATGGATTTGGCCATCCGCCAGGGCGAAACCTTCCAGGTGAAGATGGCGCCGGTCATCGCTGAATTGCTGCAGCGCGCCGGCTTCGACGCCACCTTCAAGCTGCAAGACAACGCCGCCTTCAACGAGACGGCGCGCACCGGCAGCGCCAACGCTTGGATCGATGTGGCTTGCGGCGCTGTGCGCGACCCATACGGCACGCTGGATAACTTCCACAGCCGCCACTCAGCCCCGCTTGGCGAAGACGTCACCGGCTCGCGCACCCGTTTCGAAAATGCCGATTATGACGCCATCGTCGATGAGATGAAGCTGACCGCCAGCGAAGACCCAGCCATGCAGGATCTCTTCCGCGCCGCCATCGAGATTTGGCTGACGGAATTGCCGGCGATGCCGCTGACGGAAGCCTCGCTGCTCACCCCGTTCAACAATCACTATTGGACGAACTGGCCCACGGCGGACAACAACTACGTCCATCCGGGGTTCTGGTGGCAGACGGCTTTGCTAATGATCACCGAGATTGAACCAGCGGGCATGTAGCTCGACGATTTCACCCCCATCCCAAACCCCTCCCCGACTGCCAGTGTCCACTTGGCGTATGATGAGGGAGGGGCTTTGTTGGCGTGCGCCAGGGCAGTGGGCTCCCCTTCCCTCATTTTGGGGGAAGGGGCTGGGGGATGGGGGCAGAATCTCGACATACTCTGCTCGCCAACAGGCGCAAATTGAAGGGTAGTTGGTTGTGAAACAGGCTTATTTTGTCCGCCGGCTCGTCATGTTCGTTGTCGTAGTGATTTTGGCTGCGACCTTGAACTTCATCATCCCGCGGCTGGCGCCGGGCGATCCGATTGGCGCCGTGCTGGAAGAACTGCGCGCTCGGGGCGCCAGCACCGGCGGCGATGCCGAAGATGAAATCGTAGCCGCCTATCGGGCGCGCTTCGGCCTGGACCAGCCTATCCATATTCAGTACTTCCGCTTCCTGTTTAATACATTGCGCTTTGATTTGGGCTATTCCATTTCTTATTATCCGCAGAAAGTGGAGCGGGCGCTGCTGCGCGCTTTGCCGTGGACCGTCGGTCTGCTGGCGTTATCCACCTTGATATCCTTCGCCGCCGGCTCGTTTTTCGGCGCCATGATGGCTTGGCCCCGCGCCCCTGGTTTCCTGCGGCGGTTTGTTCCTATGTTTATGGTGCTTTCGGCGGTGCCATATTATTTGCTGGGCTTGATTCTCATTTATGTCTTTGCTTTTGTGTTGCGGCTATTGCCCCTAGGCGGCGCGTATTCTTCGGGCACGGTGCCGCGGCTGGATCTGGATTTTCTGCTGGATGTCGCGCGGCATGGCATCTTGCCCGCTTTATCCATCGTGCTTACCAGCGTCGGCTTCTGGGCTTTGGGCATGCGCGGTGTGATGGTAACGGTCTTGGGCGAAGATTACTTGACTTTGGCTGAGGCAAAAGGCTTATCCGAGCGACGCATCTTTTTCGGCTATGCCATGCGCAACGCGCTGCTGCCGCAGGTGACGGCGCTAGCGATTGCGCTAGGCACGGTCGCTTCTGGCGCGGTGCTGGTCGAGGTGGTCTTTAACTATCCCGGTATCGGCTGGCTGCTGTACAACGCCCTGCGCAGTTCGGATTATTACATGGTGCAAGGCGTTACCTTCTGTCTGATATTGACGGTGGCGGTGTCGGTGCTGGTGGTGGATATGATCTATCCCCTGCTTGACCCGCGTATAGAGCGCTAGGCGGGAGCGGCTGATGGAGACGAATCGCCTGTCACTGCTTTTGGGGCGCCTGCGCGCAGGGGCGGCATACACTGCGCGCGCGCCCAAGCTGCTGCTTGGCTTAGTCTTGCTGGGGTCGCTCTTGGCGCTTGCCGTGCTGGGTCCCAGCTTCGTAGATGTGAACGATGCCAAATCAATCAGCGTGGGCACGAACAAACCTCCCTCAGCCGAGCACCCCTTGGGCACGACAAGCGGCGGGCGCGACGTGCTGGCGGTCATCGTGGTGGGAACGCCCCAGACGCTCAAGATGGGTGTCTTGGCGGGCTTCATCGGCGTAACGCTGGGCACGAGCCTTGGTTTGATCGCCGGCTACTACGGCGGCCGTATCGACATGATTATTAGCGCGGCGACCGATACTGTGCTTACGATTCCGCCCTTGGCAATTCTGCTGGTGGTGGCGGCTTCAGTCCGTTCAATGAGCGTGGAAAATATGGCGCTCATCATCGCCTTGCTCTCGTGGATGTTTCCCGCGCGCACGATTCGGGCGCAGGTGCTTTCTTTACGCGAGCAGCCCTATGTGCATATGGCGCGGCTGGCTGGTTTGAGCGACTTGAAGATTATCTTTGAAGAAATCATGCCAAATATCTTGCCGCTGGCGGCTGCCAGTTTCGTCGGCGCGACATCTGGCGCGGTCCTTGCCGGCATCGGGCTGGAAGTGCTGGGCATGGGTCCGCAGCGCACGCCGACCCTAGGCATGACCATCTATTGGGCGCAGCTCTACTCGGCGCTTATCCGCGGTCTATGGTGGTGGTGGCTGCCGCCGATAATCGTTCTCATTGTGCTTTTTGTCGGGCTTTTCCTGGTTAGCGCGGCGATGGATGAATTTGTCAATCCACGCTTGAGGAGAACCGGATGAGCCAAGACATTGCCTTGCAGGTGAACAACCTGCGCGTCTCCTACATGACTGGCGGGCAAGAGGTCAAAGCGGTAGACGATGTCTCGTTTTCGCTCTATCCCGGCGAGCGGCTTGGCGTCGTCGGCGAATCCGGCTCCGGCAAGACGACGCTGGCGCTGGCGCTGATGCGGCTGCACAAGCCGCCGGCTTACATCATGGGCGGTGAAGCGCTCCTGGATGGCAGCGACATTTTGGCGCTTGAGCGGGAAGCGATGCGGCAGACGCGTTGGAGCAAGCTGTCGCTGATCCCGCAAGGGTCGATGAACTCGTTGAATCCGGTGGTGAAGATCAAGCATCAAATGGCGGACGCCATTGAGGCGCACGAACGGGGCTGGACGCGCGGGCGGATTGCCAAGCATATAGGCGAGCTATTGGGTCGTGTTGGTTTGCCCGATAGCGTAGCCGAGATGTATCCGCACGAGTTGAGCGGCGGCATGAAGCAGCGCGTGTGCATTGCGCTGGCGATCATCCTGGAGCCGAGTGTCATCATCGCCGATGAGCCGACAAGCGCGCTGGATGTGGTGGTGCAGCGGGTCGTTATGCAGACGCTGAACGATGTGCAAGAACAGCTGAACGCGGCGATGATTATCATCGGCCACGATATGGGGCTGATGGCGCAGTCGGCTGATCGGCTGGCGGTGATGTACGCCGGCAAGATGGTCGAAGTCGCGCCGATATCGTCTTTTTTCAGTGATCCGCAGCACCCGTACAGCCAACTGCTGATCAGTTCGCTGCCATCGCCGGAAGAGAAACGAGAGCTGGCGGCCATTCCGGGGAGCCAACCCTCCTTGCTCGAGCTGCCGTCCGGCTGCGCCTTTCATCCGCGCTGTCCGATAGCGGAGGAGCGCTGCAAACAGGAGATCCCCCTGTTGCGAAACATCAGCGTAGACCGGCGAGCGGCTTGCCATCTGGTGGAAGTGTAGGTCTCGTGAAAGCAAAATACCTGCTGGAATTCGACAATGTCACCATGGCTTTTGGCGGCAACAAACGCAATCCAGCTGGCGTGGTGGCTTTGGAAGAACTTGATTTGCATATACGCGCTGACGAGCCGAAGATCATCGCCATCGCCGGCGAAAGCGGCAGCGGCAAGACGACCCTGGCGCGCTTGGGGCTGGCTATGCTCAAGCCGACTGGCGGGCGCGTCGTGTACAAGGGGCGGGATCTATGGGCGATGGCGAAGCAGGAGCGGCGCGATTATCGGCGCGAAGTGCAAGCGATATTTCAGGACCCCTTTGCGGTATACAATCCCTTCTACACCATTGATCGCTTGCTGATGACGCCGATACGGACCTTCAAGCTGGCGAAGGATCGGGCGCAGGCGCGAACGATGATGGAAGAAGCGCTGGACAAGGTGGGCTTGCGCGCCGGCGAGGTATTAGGACGTTACCCGCACCAGCTGAGCGGCGGGCAGCGCCAGCGCATCGTGGTCGCGCGCAGTCTGCTGCTGCAGCCCAAAATCATTGTCGCCGATGAGCCGGTGTCGATGATTGACGCCTCGCTGCGAGCCAATATCTTAACCAAACTCAAAGAGCTGCGCGATGAATTCGGCATTTCGCTGCTGTACATCACCCATGATTTGGCGACTGCGCACCAAATTAGCGACCAGATTCTAATACTTTATCGCGGGCGCGTGGTCGAAGTCGGCGAGGCGTCCACGGTGATTCAGAATCCGCAGCATCCGTACACCCAGCTGCTGGTGAGTTCCATACCACGGCCTGACCCGGAGCGGCGCTGGGAGGGCACTGTTGAGATTCCTTTGCAAGAGTTATCGCCCAGCGGCGACCGCGCCGGCTGTCTATTCCGTCATCGCTGTCCCCATAGAATGGCTGAATGTGAAGAGAGACCGGGCGATTATGCTGGTGTTTACGGGCAGACAGTCGCCTGTTACCTGTACAAGGACAACGGGGTTTCGTCCCTGGCTTAGCCTGCATATCTAGACAAACTTCTGTAAGGCTTGTCCGGTACTGACTTATTTCGTGTCTGCCACTGTGTCTACCCCCCTCAATCCCCCCAATGCATTGGGGGAAGGCTGGTTTCGACGTGAATTGGCTCCTAATTATCATTGAAGTTTACAGCCTTGTCAGGAATTTCAGGCAAGCTCGCGCGGTAGAGGCTCCCCTTCCCTAATTCATTGGGGAAGGGGCCGGGTCACGTAGACATAGACCTTCGGGGATGGGGTAGGTTTGCGACCATTCCGTCCCAGTAGCGGACAAGCCTTACACTTTCTTGATTACGCGGACATAGTGGTACAATAACGCCGCCTGTTCAGATAGCGTGACGAAAAACGCCTATGCGAAACCGCTACTTCTCATCCGACCCGGCACAGAATAGCGCCGCCGTCGCGCTCTATGATTCGGTCAAAGCGCTGCCGCTGATCTGCCCGCACGGCCATGTCGATCCGCGCGTCTTCGCTGACCCGCATTATCAATTTGGCAGCCCGGTCAATCTGCTGATTATCCCCGACCACTACATTTTTCGTATGTTGTATTCGCAGGGCGTATCGCTGGACGAGCTAGGGATACTTCCGTTGCAAGGCGGTTCTTCATTGCGCGATCACCGGGAGATATGGCGGACGGTCTGCGCACATTGGCATCTTTTTCGGGCGACGCCGACCGGTATCTGGCTGCGCGATGAACTGGCTGATGTCTTCGGCATTCAGCTTAAGATCAACAGCCGCAATGCCGATGCGATTTACGACGCCCTTGAAGAGCGATTGGCGCGTGCTGAGTTTCGGCCGCGGGCGCTGTTTGAGCGTTTCAACATCGAGGCGCTCGCGACCACGGATGCCGCCACCGATACGCTGGCGCATCATCAGGCGATTCGCGCTTCGGGCTGGGGCGGGCGCGTCATTCCAACCTTCAGGCCCGATGCCGTGGTCAATATCGATACTGACGGTTGGCGCGAGAATATCGACCTGCTGAGTGATGTGTCCGGCGTCACAGTACGGGACTACGCGACGTATATTCAGGCGCTGGAGCAGCGGCGCGCATTCTTCAAATCGATGGGCGCGACGGCGACTGATCACGCCGCGTCAACGGCCTGGACCGAAACGCTGAGCGCGACCGAAGCCCAGGCGATTTTCGAGCGGGCGCTGCGAGGCGAAGCGAAATCAAAGGACGCCGCCCGTTTCAGCGGGCACATGCTGGTCGAGATGGCGCGGATGAGCAGTGAAGACGGCTTGGTCATGCAAATGCACGTTGGCTCCTATCGCAATCATAATCCGGCGATATTCGCCCGCTACGGGCGCGATATGGGCGCTGATATCCCGCTTCGCAGCGAGTTCACCAAGAACTTGAAGGGACTGCTGGATCGTTTTGGCAATCATCCAAAACTTACGCTGGCGCTCTTCAACCTGGATGAGACCACCTACAGTCGCGAATTGGCGCCGCTCGCCGGGCATTATCCGATTCTGCGTCTGGGACCGCCCTGGTGGTTCTTCGATAGCTGGCTGGGCATGACTCGCTTCCTGGACGCTGTAGTGGAAACGGCCGGCATCTACAATTTGGCTGGCTTCAATGACGATACGCGCGCCTATCCGTCGATACCGACGCGGCACGATGTTTGGCGGCGTGTCTGCGCCGACTGGCTTGCGGGGCAGCTCGCGCGCGGTTTCATCGACGAAGAAGACGCTTTCGATATGATCCGCGCATTGGCGTATGACTTGGCGAAACAGACCTATCGACTGGACTGACGAACATGACTCAAATGCTCAATGGCGATCACTATCCGCAACGAAAGCGCCACCCAGAGCGCATCGTGCAATTCGGCGGTGGCAATTTCTTGCGCGGTTTCGTCGATTGGGTGGTGGATGTGCTGAATGCCGAGACCGACTTCGCCAGCGGGATCGCAGTCGTGAAGGCGACGCCGGGCGCCTATGACGCGCTGGATGAACAGGATTGCCTGTTCACCACTTATCTGCATGGGATTCAAGCGGGCGAATTCGTCGAAGAGACGCGGCTGATCAGCGCGGTTAATCGCACGGTCTATCCCTATCGGGACTTCGCCGCTTATCTGGCGCTGGCGCGTCAGCCGGAGGTTCGCTTCATCTTCTCCAACACGACCGAGTCGGGCATCGTCTTTTCCGCCGATGACGCGCTTGCGGACGAACCGCCGGCGACATTTCCAGCAAAGCTGACGCGCTTCCTTTACGAGCGCTTTCTTCATTTCGGCGGCGCGCCGGATAAAGGCTGCATCATCATCCCGACCGAACTGATCGTCGACAACGCGTCTCGCCTGCGCGAGATCATGCTGGAATACGCGTCGCTTTGGAAACTTGAGCCTGAATTTGCCACTTGGGTTAAAGCGCATAACGTCTTTTGCAATACCTTGGTCGATCGCATCGTATCGGGGTTTCCGCAGGCGGACGCTCAACGTCTGTTCGCTACTTTGGGCTATGCGGATCGCTTGCTGGCGGCTGGCGAACTCTACCACAGTTGGATCATAGAAGCGGCGCCGCGCTTGCTGACGGAGTTCCCGGTGGATAAAGCGCAAACGCCTCTAAACGTCAAAGTGGTTGACGATGCCGCGCCCTACCGTACCATCAAGGTGCGCCTGTTGAACGGGGCGCATACGGCGATGGTTCCCCTCGGCATCTTGCTGGGCATCGATTCAGTGCGCGAGGCGATGCAAAACGAGGCGCTGGCGTCCTTCATCCGCGACCTGATCTTCCATGAGGTGATTCCCTCGGTGACGGAGGCGTCAAGAGGAGAGTTGGAGGCATTCGCGGGCGCTGTCTTCGATCGCTTCCGCAATCCGCATATTCATCATCGCTTGCTGACGATCGCGCTGAATAGCTCGGCGAAGGTCAAAGAGCGGATACTGCCGTCACTGCTGGGTTATCTGGACGAGACCGGCGAACTGCCTGAACGTCTGGTCATCGCCTTCGCCGCCTTCATCCGCCTATATCGCGGCGAATGGCGCGGCGCTTCAATTCCACTGAATGACGATGCCGCAGTCCTGTCCTGGTTCAATAAGCAATGGGCAGCAGCCGATTCGACTGAGGCGCTCGCGCAAACTGTCTTGGGCAACAAGGCGTTTTGGGATCGCGACTTGACCGCTGTGCCCGGCTTGGCGGAAAAGGTCAGCGCGTCTCTGCGAGAAATTGAAGAGGGCGGGCTGATCGCGCTCATCGGGCGGGCGTCCCGATGAAATACGATCTGATCACGGTCGGGCGCGTCTCGATGGATTTGTTCGCCCTCGATATCGGCGCCGAATTCCCGGACATCACCGGCTTCGAAACTGGCGTCGGCGGCAGCCCAGTTAATATTGCGATCGGGGCGAGCCGGCTGGGATTGCGCTCGATCGCCTTCACCGCCGTCGGCGATGATCCGGTGGGTCAATTCGTGCGCCGCTACTTACAGAATGAAGGAGTGAGCACGGACTTTGTCGGCGTCAATTCAGATAGAAGAACGGGCATGGCGGTGGTGGGCGCGCAGCCGCCGGACCGCTTTCCCCTGCTGTTCTACCGCGAGAATCCGGCCGATATTCACGTTACGATTGACGAGGCAAAATCGCTGCCGCTGGATGAGACAAGGGCGCTGTCGCTGTCCGGCACGGCGCTGAGCCGCGGCGGCGCCCACGATGTGAGTCTATTCTTGGCGGAGCAAGCGTCTGTGCGGGACATGACCACGTTCATTGATCTCGATCTGCGGCCCGATCAGTGGTCCCATCCCTTGGCTTTTGGTTTGTACCTTCGGCGCGTTTTACCGCTTTGTGATGTCATCATTGGCACGGAGGAAGAATTCTACGCGGCGCTTTCGCCGACGCCGGAAGCGGTCATGGCGGGGGCAAGCGTGACCGACGCGGCGGGGCTGCATGAGCTCTTGCGAGCCTGCGCCGTCGAGAATGATGCGCTGCTGGCGCTGAAACGCGGCGACCGGGGCGCGCGTCTGTATTGCGGCGGCGCATATACGGATGTGCCGGGTTTTCCCGTTGAGATTGTCAATACGGTTGGCGCCGGCGATGGCTTCGCCAGCGGCCTAATCTATGGTTGGGCGCAGGGTTGGGGTTGGGAAGAGGCGGCGCGCTTCGCCAATGCCTGCGGCGCGCTGGTTGTGTCGCGCCACGGCTGCGCGCGGGCGCTTCCGTATCGGCGCGAGGTGGAAGCCTTCCTGCGAAACAAGGAGACAACTGGTCGATGAGCAATCACTTGAAATCAAATTACGCTGAAACGATCGTTCTCGATGTCACACCGGAATCGGCGAACTGGCAGTATCTTTCGTTTCGCATAGTCAGAATCAAGGGTGAGCAGGTCTATCTGCACCAGACCGAGCGAACAGAGCTGGCGCTTGTACCGCTTGAAGGCGCGGGAAAAGTCCAGACGAGCGCTGGCGACATTACCCTCAGCCGCGCCGGCGTCTTCGTGGAAAAACCTTCGGTGCTATACTTGCCGCCGGGGCAGGAATTTGCTGTCAGCGCTGACGGCGGCTTTGAGTTTGCCATTGGGGCGGCGCCGGCTGAAGGCAGGTATCCGCTGCGGCTGTTTGAGCCCGATGAGATCCGAGCGGAGGTGCGCGGTGGCGGGGCGGCGCGGCGACAGGTGCATCATACGCTGGCGCATCCGCTGCCGGCCGAACGGCTGATTCTGTACGAAGTTTATGTGCCGGGCGGCGCTTGGTCGGGTTATCCGCCGCATTGCCACGACGGCTATGGCGGCTCGGCGCATCTCGATGAGACCTACTACTTCCGCACGGAGCCGGCGAATGGCGTGGCGCTGCATCGCAATTATCAGCGCGACAAGGATTTTGAGGAAATCTTCGCCGTTCGCGATCGGGACCTGGTCTTGGTCACGCAAGGTTTTCATTCCACAGCGGCGGCGCCTGGCTCGAATCTATACTTCTTGAATTATCTGGCTGGCGAGCTGATTGATGATGATCGCAAAACGCCGCCTTATGACGATCCGGATTACGCCTGGCTCAAAGAAGATTATACAAGCAACCTGATGCGGCTTCCGCTGATGGGCTGAATGCAAAAGCTGCTTCGGCGAAAATGTCTGGAAAGAAGTTTGGATTCCATTAGCGGAATCTCAGAACATTACGCTGAAGCTGTATTATTGTGGTAAACTCGGGATAAACTTGCGGCGGATTCGGTCCCGATGCCATGTTTTTCCGGACACTCGTTTTGACCCTCCTGGTCGCCTTGATTAGCATCGCCGGTCAGGCGCAAGACGAGTTGTCGGTTTCCACCGTTGCTGAAGGTCTCTATTATCCGGCGGGGATGGCGCTTCTGCCCGATGGCTCGGTATTGATCGCCGAGGCTGGCGGTCATGGCGAGCGCAGCGCCGGCATCAGTTTGCTGGATAGGGATGGTCGCCTGGGGCGGTTGATCTCGGGCATTCCCAGCACGTTCTCCAAAGCCAATCTGCTGAGCGCGCCGGTGGTGGCGGTTTCGCCCGATGCTGAGGCGCTGGTTGTCGCTTTGGCCGGCGCTCAGTTCTATCAATTGCCCATTTCTTTGGCGCAGGAATTGCCGGCTTCGCCGCTTGGTCTCGGTTATCTCGCCAGGCGGCAAGCTGATCGCGGGTCGGTTTTTTTGCTGCACCCCTTTGACATCGCCTTCGACATCTCGGGATTGCCGGTCGTGACGGATGCGGCGGGAAATGGACTGGTGGCGGAAGGCGAGGGTGGCTCGCTGCGTTATCTGCATCGCTTTGCCGCGCTGGCGAATCCGACGCACGATGGGGGCCGCTTGGAGGCGCTGCCAACCGGGCTCGCGCGCAATGGTGATTCTCTTTATATAACGCTCTTCGGTGGCTGCCCGCATGTCTCCAACAGCGGGAAACTGGTTGAAGTCAAGAGCGATGGGCGGCAGAGGACTGTCGTTGACGGCTTGAATATGCCGATAGATGTCGCGGTCGATGCGCAGGGTGATGTCTGGATATTGGAGTTTGCCGCCTTGGCGCCACGCAGCGACTGCTTCAGCGCCCTGTTTGATCAGGAAGCGAGCGGAAGGCTAAGCCGCATTAGTCGTAAGGGTACGTTGGAGACCGTTCTCGAAGAACTGCACTTTCCCGCTGCTTTGCTACCGCTGCCGGAGGGTGGGCTATACATCAGCGAAACCTATGCCGGGCGTATCCTGCGCGTTGCCTTTGAGCGGCAGCCGCAGCATCCTCAGCGTTTCCCGCCTCAAGACAAGCCGACGGCGACTATAGTTGAGGTTCGTGATTTGGATCGCGCCTTGCGGTCGGTGATCGATGAGCACAATCTGAGGCCTTATCCGGGAATAGAGCTAAAGTCGCCGGATAGCGAACTGGCGCGGTTGGGACGCGACCTGTTTTTTGACCCCATTCTGTCTGGCGATCAGAATATCGCCTGCGCCACTTGTCACCATCCGGAATTCGCCATGACTGACGGGCGGGTGCTGCCGATAGGCGCTGGCGGGCATGGATTGGGCGAAAGCCGCGTTTTCCGGAAATTGATCCATACAGATATTTCATCCGGCGCGACAAACGGCGAAGCCATTGTCAATCCCTTTATCGATGTTTTCATTCCCCGAAACAGCCCGACGATCATCAACAGCGCGCTGCTGCGCAGTCAGTTCTGGGATGGGCGGGTTGAGCGGAGGCCAGAGGAAGAGAATGTCCGGACGCTGGAAGACGCCATGAACGACCTCGATTTGGAAGATCCATTGCTGGCGCAGGCGCTATTCCCGATCACTTCACAGCACGAGATGGCTGGCGTCACATTTGGCGACTATCCTCCGATGGTCGTCCGCCTGCTATTGCTGGAACGATTGCGCGGCAATGAAGAATACGCTCGGCGATTTGCCAGCGCGTTTGGCGCGCCGCATATCACGATTCGGCAATTGGGCGAAGCCATCGCCGCCTTTGAACAGCAGTTGATATTCACCGAATCGCCCTGGGACGACTATGTCGCGGGTGACTCACAAGCCTTAAGCGACGAGCAGAAGCGCGGCGCCCTGCTATTTTTTGGCACTTCCAAGCGCGAGGTCAATTGCGCGGCTTGTCACAGCGGCGATCTCTTTACTGATTTGGACTTCCACAATTTGCTGGCGCCTCAGTTGGGACCGGGCAAGGACAACGGCATCAATGGCAATGACGATCTTGGCCGAGCCAATGTGAGTTTCGATTATCGCGACCAATACCGATTCCGCACGCCAAGCCTGCGCAATGCGGAGTTGACGGCGCCATATTTTCACAGCGGCGCGTACGCGACGTTGGAAGAGGTGATCTGGCATCATGCGGATCCCTGGCGCGCGAATATCGTCTACGACCCGGCGCGGCATTTGCCACCCGCCTTGCAGGACGATGTGCTTCCCTATGATTTCGAGCGTCAAGCCCACTCAGTTGCAAAGCCGCTGAATGCGGGGCTGCCAGTGAACGAAGACGATGTAGCGGATCTAGTGGAGTTTTTGCTGTCGCTGACCGATCCGGCAGCGCGCGACCTAAGCCATGTTACGCCAAGTGAGCTGCCAAGCGGGCTGCCGCTTGATCCCCTGCCGCGCTAGCTATTTGTCCCAAATGCCTTTGATGTCGCCCCCACAGGCCTATCGTTGTGGCGCGCGAGATTTGCTACACTGTAGAGTGTCAATTCGAAACACGAGGAGTGGATATGAGTTTGTCCGCTTATGGAAGATTGCCCGTCCCGCGCTTGACGCCCGACCTGTTGAGCCTAGTGAAGACTGGCGAAGTTTTCAGTTTAGGCGTCGATTTTCAGGAGGGAATGCTGACGCCCGGGGCGGCGATGAAGTCATATTCGATCGCGCCGCATTTGCGCCACGGCGATGAATCAACGATTGATCCGGGCACGGCCGCGGCCGAAACGATCCGTATGTCGATTCATGTTGGCACGCATATCGACGCGCTCTGTCATATCGGGGAAAAGCAGGACGGAGCCGGCAATCCCGCCGCTGATGGCGAGCCGCGCCTGTATAATGGCGCTGGCAAAACGGTCGCGGCGCGTGATTGTGTCAACTCGGCTGGTCAGACGCATATGAGCATCGAGAAGATGCCGCCAATTGTGAAGCGCGGCGTGCTACTGGATGTCGCCGCTTACAAGAATGTCGAGATGCTGCCACCCGCGTACAGCATCGGAGCGGACGACATTCGCGGCGCCATGGAAATGCAAAGCAGCGTCATAGGCGAGGGCGCAGCCGTGTTGGTGCGGACGGGGACTTATGCATTGCTGCGCGATGGGGATCCGGTATATCGCGATGCGCAGGCGGGCTTGAATCTGGAGGCGGCGCAATGCCTGGTCGCGCAAGGCATGACCTTGGTTGGCGCCGACAATATGGCGGTAGAGGCGATGCCGCCGATGGATCATTCGGTGCACCGATTCACCCTTGTGCACAGCGGCATCACGCATGTGGAGAATCTCAATCTGGATGAGCTGGCGGCGGCGGGCTGTTACGAATTCCTGCTCATCATCGCGCCGCTGAAGTTGACCGGCGCCACCGGCTCGTGGGTGAATCCGCTAGCGATCGCCTGAGGCGGGATACCTGCGCAGATCTTGCGAAAGAATACTGTCCGCATAGTATGGCTACATGTAGTGAAGTCCTGCACCGTTGTTATCGCGGATACACCTGCTCAATGGCTCTGGCAAAGTCCAAGAGAGCCTCGTCTTCACCGAAGCGGCCCACCAGCTGCAATCCGAGCGGGAGGCGCTGCGCGCCATGTCCGGCTGGCAGAGATACCGCGGGTAAGCCCGCATGGGTCCAGGGCATATTCATCGCCGGGCTGCCGGTCGCGTCAATTCCGCGTGGCGCGACATCCGGCGCCGCCGGGCAGATCCACATATCGATTCCCTCATCGTCCATGACGCGCCGTATCCGCGCGCGAAGTTCCAATTGATGTTGGCGCGCGGAATGCAGGCGTTGCAGCGCTACAGATTGCCCTTGTCGAATCAACGCGGCGGTGCGTGGTCGGTAGAGGCGCTCGTATTGCGAGAACCATTCGCCGTGCTGCTGCGCCAGATCGGCGGCGATCATATCTTGATGGCAGGCGTCAATCGCCGCGATATCGTCAAATATCGGGATGCGCTTAATCGGGTAGCCCGCTTCTTCGAGCGCATTGAGCTGCGCTTCAAAGGCATCCAGCGCGCTCGATTGCTTGAGGTATGGCCCGATCGGCACAGCCAAAACCGGTCGCGACGTATGAACTGGGGCGGGTCGCCAATTGTCAACCACGGCGGCGGCGATCGCGGTCATATCGGCGACATCGGCGCTGAAGAAGCCGACGTGATCGGCTGATGGCGAGAAATCGACCAAGCCCGCAGTATCGACGCGCGCGAATGAAGGCTTGAAGCCGACGACGCCGCAGTAGGCGGCCGGGCGGATCACCGAGCCGACGGTCTGAGTGCCGATCGCTACATGGGCAAGACCGGCAGCGATCGCAGCCGCAGAACCGCTGCTGCTGCCGCCGGGACTATGCTCGATATTGTGCGGATTGCGCGTGGGACCGGGTTCGAAATAAGCGAACTCCGTGGTGACGGTTTTGCCGACGATGAGTGCGCCCGCTTGTTTCAGTCGCGTAACGATATCGGCTTCATCGCCGGCGAAGAGCGCCGATGGCACTTTCGTTCCGGCGCGAGTTGGGAAGCCGTCTACATGAAAGATGTCTTTCACACCGAGCAGCGCGCCGTAAAGCGGGGGGCGCGCCGCGGCGTCATGGCAGCGCGCCTCCAGTTCACGGGCGTCGCGGCGCAAGCGGTTGAATTGATCCAGCTCGGGCAAATAGGCGCGGATGGAAGGTTCAATCGCCTCAAAGCGGTCCTCCAGCGCGTCAATCTGTGAAGACAATGATCGTTCGCCGCGACGCAGCTTCGATAAATCCGAGGCAAGTGAAACTTTATGAATGTACAAATCTACCGTCATATTTGTCCTCCGTGAGTCGCCAATAGTAGCAACCGGCAAATCATTGGCAGCAAAGACATATAGCCGAATTCACTATATTTTACGCAAGTGTCAGGGTCTTGATACGATCATCGCTTAGCGTTTACAGCATTCGAACAACCGCCCGGCGCTGTGAAGTCTATCCTCATTTTTGCCAGAGCCATGATCGGATGGCGCGGACTTTGCCAAACGAAGGGAGCAGGCTACAATCGTCTTAAGGGGTCGAAGCTCCGAGGGACCGTGCACGTGCTGACCTTCCTCCACATCAGTGATACGCATATCAGCGGCGATCCCGAGTATCATCCGCCCTGGATACCTGAATACGTGCCGCATCCAAACCGCGGCGCCGAATCGCTGGTGACAGCGATTGATCAGTTGCCGTTTGAGATCGACTTTATTCTGCATACAGGCGATGTTTGCGCCGACCCGCATGAGGCGGATTATCACTGCGCCCGCGAATTGCTCTCGCAGTTTCGACAGCCGGTGTTTATGTTGCCGGGCAATCATGATTCAGCCGACTATATGCAAGCCATCCTGCACGACGGGGCGAAGCTGCAGGTCTTGCGTGATGCTCATTTGGAGGTGAAGAGCTTCCCGTTGATCACGCTTGATACAAACGGACCGGGCGACGTTCACGCGCCTACCCTCCGCGATAAACAGATTGACTTTTTCGCCGACGCTCTCGACGCGGCCGGTGATCAGCCGACCATCGTCGCCATGCACCACTCGCCGATTGAAACCGGCGTCCCTTGGCTGGACGATCACATGCGCATCCAAAATGGCGATCGGGTTCAGCGCATTCTGCGGGCGCATCGCGACAAGTTGGTCGGCGTCTTTCACGGGCATATTCATCAGCAGACCGCCAGTCTAGGCGATGGCGTACTCTATATCTGCTGCCCGTCAACCTGGTCCAATCTCTCCGGATACCCGGGCTTAGGCGACGGCGTCGCCGATCCACTGACGCCGGGCGGATTCAATCTGGTAATGATTCGCGACGGGCGCAGTTTCGTCAGGCGCTACAATCTGCCATTGCTCAGACGGTAAGGCAGGAGCGAGACGGGCTTGGACGTGCGAGAAGCCGAATTCACGATTCGCGACTTTGAATTTGGGAGTGGCGACGTTCTGCCCGAGCTACGACTGCGTTACCGCACGCTAGGCGAGCCGCGGCGCGACTCCTCCGGCGCAGTCTGCAACGCCGTTATGATCCTGCACGGCACCACCGGCAGCGGCGCTCAGTTTCTGCGGGCCAGTTTCGCTGAGGAGTTGTTTCGGCCCGGGCAGCTGTTGGACAGCGAGCGGCATTACATTATCTTGCCCGATGGCATTGGGCACGGCGGGTCGAGCAAGCCGAGTGACGGATTGCGGATGGATTTCCCGCGCTATGGCTACCGCGACATGATCCGCGCGCAGCATCGCTTGCTTACCGAAGGCTTGGGCGTCGAGCGTCTTCGCTTGGTGATGGGCACATCAATGGGCGGTATGCATACCTGGCTTTGGGGCATCCACTATCCCGATTTCATGGACTTTCTCGTTCCGCTCGCGTCCCTTCCGGCGGAGATCGCCGGGCGCAACCGCATGATCCGCAAGATGATTATGGATTCGATCACCGGTGATCCCGCTTGGCGCGGCGGTGAATATGACGAGCAGCCGCCGGGCTTGATCCATGCGGTTCATCTGCTGATCATGATGACGAGCTGTCCGCTGCAATGGCGCAAGGAAGCGCCGACGAAGGCGGCTGCCGACGCATTCCTCGTGGAGCGGGTCCGCGGCTACGCCAGCGCGCTTGATGCCAACGATATGCTTTATGCTTTCGCTGCATCGGAAGACTACAACCCGGCGCCCGACCTGCGGCGAATCAAGGCGCCGCTGCTGGCGATCAATTCCGCTGATGACCAGGTGAATCCGCCGGAGCTGGGGATTGTGGAAGCGGCGATTCGCCAAGTGGAGCGCGGACGATTCGCGCTGCTTCCCATTGATGAGCATACGCGCGGGCACGGCACCCATACGCTGGCGGGCTTGTGGAAGCATCATTTGGCTGAATTCTTGGAAGGCGCCAGCGCTGGACAGGGCCGCCCGGTTCATTGAAGTGGCCGGCTGCCGAAGGCATCCGCGCCGCATCTGCAGCGCCTGAGGAGCAATTTGTAGCGGATTGACTGAAATCAAGTTACAATTTCGTCGAGTGAAAGTTTAGCCTTGCCCCGGTCAATTTCTCGCTTTGCCCGGTGCAAGTTTCAAGTTTGCGTCATGCAAGTTATAATGACGCGATGAGTAAAGAAGCCGCGAAAATATTGGTCACGAAATGGAGGGATTTATGCAAGTAGCAATCACGGTAAACGGGGTCGTGCATGAACGTGATGTCGACCCCCGCACTCTCTTGGTCCATTTTTTGCGTGAAGAGTTGGACTTGACCGGCACCAAGATCGGCTGTGATACCAGCCAGTGCGGCGCCTGCACGGTCCAGCTTGATGGCAAGGTGCTGAAATCTTGTACCTTGCTCGCTGTGCAAGCCGATGGCGCGGAGGTCACTACCATTGAGGGCTTGGCGGAAAACGGCGAGCATCACCCGATGCAGACCGCTTTCTGGGAGAATCATGGCTTGCAATGCGGTTATTGCACGCCGGGCATGATCATGGCGAGCGCCGCTTTTGTGCGCGACAACCCCGGCGCCTCCGAAGGGGAGATCCGCCACTACCTCGAAGGAAACATCTGCCGCTGCACCGGCTATCACAATATCGTCAAGGCGGTCAAGCAGGTGGCGGACGCCGCCGCTGGCGCTTAGGAGGTGACGAATGAGTACGCGCATATTTGGCAGTGGCATCAAGCGGCGGGAAGATCCGCGCCTGATCACCGGCGAAGCGCGCTACACCGATGACATCAAGCTGCCTGGCGTTTTGCATATGGCGGTCGTTCGCAGTCCATACGCCCATGCAAATATCGTCAGCATCGACAGTTCGGCGGCTGAGGCGATGGACGGGGTTGTTGCCGTGTACACGGGCGACGATTTAGAAGGTCTCGCGGGCTTGCCAACCGCCTGGCTCATCCCTGACAGCGACCTGAAAACGCCGGAGCATCCCGCTTTGGCGAAGGGCAAGGCGCGTTATGTTGGCGATGGCGTCGCCATCGTGCTGGCTGGGGACCGTTATCAGGCGCAGGACGCGGCTGACGCGGTGGTCGTTGAATACGAAGAATTGCCCGCGGTGATTGATCCCGAAGAGGCGGCGCAAGAGGGCGCGCCTTTGATCCACGATGATGTCGAGGGCAATATCGCTTTCAAATGGGCGCCATTTGACAAGGAGGCGAGCGACGCGGTCTTTGAGGCCGCTGATGTCGTCGTCTCTGAGCGGATCTTGCAGCAGCGGCTGCTGCCTACGGCGATGGAACCGCGCTCGGCGATGGCGCAGTACAACCCGGCGACCGCGGAATTGACGCTTTGGTGCACATCGCAGAACCCGCATATCCACCGCTTCATCATCAGCGCGGTGACCGGCTTGAACGAAAACAAGGTGCGGGTGATCGCGCCCGAAGTCGGTGGCGGCTTCGGCAGCAAGATTCCCTGTTATCCCGATGAGGCGCTGGTCAGTTGGGCGGCGATGCAGTTGGGCGTTCCGGTCAAATGGACGGAGACGCGCTCCGAGAATTACCTGATCACGATTCACGGGCGCGACCACGTGCAGCATGTCGACATGGCGGCCAGCAGCGACGGCAAGATTCTCGGTGTGCGGGCAACAGTTTACGCCGGCATGGGCGGTTATCTGTCGACGGCGGCGCCGGGCATCCCCACAATTCTGCATGGATTGCTTTATGTCGGTCCCTATACGATTGACAGCGTCTACTGCGAATCGATCGGAGTGATGACCAATGGGACGCCGACCGATGCCTATCGAGGCGCGGGCCGACCGGAAGCGACTTTCTTGCTCGAGCGCATGATCGACAACGTTGCCAAGAAGATTGGCATGGATCCGGCTGAAGTGCGGCGCAAAAACCTGATCCCCGCATTTGAGGACGGCTATGACGTGGCGGCCGGCTTGACTTACGACAGCGGCGATTATCCGGTAGCTTTTGAGAAGGCGCTGGGCATGGCTGGCTACGGCGAATTCCGCCGGCAGCAGAAATCGGCGGCGGCGCAAGGACGTTATCTGGGAATCGGCGTCACCGCTTATACTGAAATGTGTGGCTTGGGTCCGAGCCAGGTCGCCGGAGCGGTCGGTTTCCAGGGCGGCTTGTGGGAGAGCGCCACGGTGCGCGTGACGCCGACAGGCAAGGTGCAAGCGCTGATCGGCGCTTCGCCGCATGGCCAAGGCTCGGAGACGACGCTGGCGCAGATCATCGCCGATGAGCTCGGATTCGCTGTCGATGACATCGAGGTTATCCACGGTGACACAACCGAAACGCCGATGGGCTGGGGCACCTATGGCAGCCGCACCACGCCGGTGACTGGCGCCGCCCTGGCGAAAGCGTCGCAGAAGTTGAAGGAGAAGGCGAAAACGCTGGCGGCTCATCTGATGGAAGCGAGCGAAGACGACATTGAATACGCTGATGGCAGCTTCTCGGTCAAGGGTTCGCCCGATCAAACGCAGAGCATTCAGGATGTTGCCCTGATGGCGCATTTGGCTTGGAATATGCCCGAAGGCATGGATCCGGGTTTCGAGGAATCGCAGTTTTATGACCCGCCCAACTTCGTATTCCCCTTCGGCACGCATATCGCGATCGTTGAAGTTGATTCCGAGACCGGTGAGATCGAGTTGCAGCGGTATATAGCGGTTGATGATTGTGGTCCGCAGATCAATCCGGAGATCGTCGCCGGGCAGATTCACGGCGGTGTGGTGCAGGGCATCGCGCAGGCGCTTTGCGAAGGCGTGATATATGACGAAAACGGCCAGCTGCTGACGGGCACAATGATGGATTACTGCATGCCGAAAGCGGACATGTTCCCCAATTTCGAGCTTGGCGAGACGGTTACGCCATCGCCGCATCATCCGGTCGGCGTCAAGGGCGTTGGCGAGACGGGCACGATCGCCAGTACGCCGACGGTATACAACGCGGTGCTGGATGCGCTGGCGCCGCTGGGTGTAGAACAGATCGATATGCCGCTAACATCGGCAAAGGTGTGGCAGGCGATACAGGACGCAAATGGAGGAGGAAGCTAGCATATGTGGCCCAACAAATTTGACTACGTGCGGGCAGGATCGGTAGACGAAGCGCTGGCGTCGGCGGCTGGTGGCGGCAAATTCCTGGCAGGCGGGCACAGTCTGCTGCCGGCGATGAAGTTGCGCCTGGATTCGCCCGAGCAACTGATAGATATCGGACGCATCCCGGAATTGCAGGGCATTTCGGCGAACGGCGGATTGACGATTGGCGCGGGGACTACCCATGACGCGATCGCGTCATCAGCCGATGTGCAAGCGATGTGCAGCGCCTTAGCCAGCGCCTGCGGGCAGGTGGGCGACCAGGGCGTGCGCAACTTCGGCACCCTGGGCGGCAATATCGCCCATGCCGACCCCGCTTCCGACCCGCCGACGGTATTGGTTGCTTGCGGCGCCACGATCAATATTCAGGGCGCGGACGGAAAGCGTTCGGTTGGCGCGGAGGATTTCTTCATTGATCTATTCGAAACGGCGCTGGATGATGGCGAGCTGATCACGAGCGTCAGCCTGCCCAACTGCAGCGACTGCCAATGCGCCTATGTGAAGTTTCCGCATCCCGCATCCCGCTACGCCATCGTGGGAGTCGCCGTCTGCCTGAAGATGGATGGCGACACTTGCGCGCAGGCGGATGTCGCTGTGGGCGGCGCGACGGTCAAGGCGGTGAAATGCGCCGACGCGGAGGCGGCGCTGGCCGGTACGACACTGGATGAAGCGGCGCTGAATGCGGCGGCCGAAGCGGTCAAAGCTGATATTGCCGAGGATCTAATTGGCGACATCGCCTATCCGGAGAGCTACCGTCAGCAAATGGCTGGTGTCTTCCTGAAGCGGGCAATCGCTGCCGCGCAAGGATAAAGGTACCAGCGGTAAGCCACCGGCAATTGCGTGGCGATTCAATTGAATATGCGCAGCAAATAGGGCGACCCAGCGGGTCGCCCGTACATTTGGCGCTTTGAATGGTCGTCTCTTTTCGTTTTGCCAGGGTACACCGCTAAGAATCTTGCGAAGTGTAAGCGAAGATTGGATGTGTGATGAACGCAGATATCAAGCAGTTTTGGGATTTGAACCGCATGTATACGCCGTTGCGCGACGAGCTGATGGCGAGCTTGACCGATGACGATATCGCATTCGCGCCCGGCGGCGAGAACCCCACCTTGGGCGAGCTATGCCGCGAACTGGGCGAAACGCAGTATGCGTATGTGCAATCTTTCCAGACCTTCAAGATCGATTTCAGCTATCGAACAGAGGATGAGTCCTATTTAAGCAGTGTTGCCAAGCTCACCGCCTGGTATCAGCAGCTCGACAAGGAATTGGAAGCGGTTCTCGAGACGGTTACCGATGACGATGTCGCAAATAAGGTGATGGACCGCGATGGTTACGAGGTACCGGTCCACATCAGCCTGGATATCTTGCGGGAAGCGCTGCTGATTTTTTATGGCAAGGTCAGCGTCTATCTGAAGGCGATGGGAAGAGAACGGACGGAAATGTGGCGGGATTGGATTGGTTAGCCAGCTCGTCGATTGATAGCCGAAACGCGGGCGAGCCAATGGCGCGCCCATACAGGCTTCCACGGGTGTCAATACGCCCTGCGCAGCCGGCGCTCCATACTATAGAATAGAGGCTTACGATTGACGGAATTGCGGCGGAACGGGAAATCGAAGGTGTCAATGTACAACTCAGTTGACGAATTGCAGGCGGCGCTGAACGAGCAGGATTACATCGCTGAGCGGGGACTGTCGGTGGCGATCTATCTGGCGCTGAAGACGGGCAAGCCCTTGTTCTTGGAGGGCGATGCCGGCGTAGGCAAAACGGAAATCGCCAAAGTGCTATCGGCGGCGCTGGCTACCGATTTGATCCGACTGCAATGCTACGAAGGGCTTGATGTCAATACAGCCGTTTACGAGTGGAATTACGCCGGGCAGATATTACATCTGCGCCTGATGGAGACGGAGCGTCGACACAGCCCCGACACCGAAGGCTTGGCGCGCGAGGCGATGGAGGACGAGCTGTTCTCCGAGCGCTTCCTGCTCAAACGTCCCTTGCTGCAAGCGATTGAACAGAGCCGCGATGGAACGGCGCCGGTGCTGCTAATTGACGAGTTGGACCGCTCTGACGAGGAATTCGAAGCCTTCCTGCTGGAACTGCTTTCCGACTTTCAGGTTTCAATTCCGGAATTGGGAACGATTACAGCGACCGTGCCGCCGGTCGTGGTGGTAACATCGAATCGCACAAGGGAAATACACGATGCGCTCAAGCGGCGCTGCTTATATTATTGGATTGATTACCCTCATTTCCACAAAGAGTTAAATATTGTCGAGCGCAAGGCGCCAGATGTGCCGCCGATGCTGGCGCGGCAGATCACCGCGTTCATTCAGGATATGCGCGCGATGGAGCTGTTCAAGCGGCCCGGCATCGCTGAAACGCTGGATTGGACGGCTGCCTTGATCGCTCTCGACCAGAACGAGCTGTCGCTGGAGACAGTGCAGGATACCTTGGGTGTGATCTTAAAGTACCAGGACGATGTCGAGATGCTGGATCCGACGACGATTCAGAATATGATCGACCGCGCCAACGTAGAGGCGCAGCGGGCATAGTTATGTCACAGAACGGGCCGATCAAGGGCGTATTTCTCGGTCCGGCCGATGCGCCTTATGATTATCATGGCGGCAAGCTGACGCATAACCTCATCCTCTTCGGCCGCGTCTGCCGCGCGCTGGGGATGAACGTGACGCCCAATCGCATGATGGACGTCGGGCGGGCGCTGGCGCATATTCAACTGGGCCGCAAGCAGGACTTCTATTACACGCTGCGCGCGCATCTGGTGAATCATCCCAAGGAATTCGCTTACTTCGACGAAGCCTTTGACATCTTCTGGCGGCGGCCCTCGGAGGGCTTCACCACTTTGAATCTGCAATCGCTGGGTGAGGAGCGGCGCAAGAAGAAGACGCAGTTTCTGCCGCCCTTGGATTCAAGCCCGAGCGAAAATGGCGCGGAGGCGGAAGAACTGGATTCGAGCATGATCGCCTTGGCGCCGACCTACAGCCGCCAAGAGCGCTTGCGGCACAAAGACTTCGCCGAGATGACGGCTGCGGAGTTGGAGATGGCGAAGCGCGTGATCGCGAAAATGCCCGATTCGCTGGGCATGCGCCGAACGCGCCGCTACGAAAAGGGGGTAGGGCGGCAGATCAATATGCGCCGCTTGATGAAGGACATGATTCGCAAGCGCGGCGATGTGACGCAGCTGCCGACGCATCGGCGCAAGGAAAAGCCGCGTCCGGTCGTATTGCTTTGCGATATCAGCGGCAGCATGGAGCGATATACGCGGGTACTGCTGCATTTCATGCACACTTTGGCCGGCTCGCTCTATCAAGTTGAGTCCTTTGTTTACAGCACCGACATCACGCGGATTACGCGACAGATCCGGCAGAAGAATGTCGATGACGCGCTGGAGGATATCGGAGGGACGGTGTTGCAGTGGGGTGGCGGCACGATGACCGGCGAGTGCCTGCATCGCTTCAACTGGACCTGGTCGCGGCGCGTGTTGGGGCGGGGCGCGGTTGTCATCTTGATCACCGATGGCTGGGATCGCGGCGATATTCCGCTGCTGCATCGCGAGATGGCGCGTTTGCAGCTCTCATGCCGACGATTGATCTGGCTGAATCCATTATTGGATGTGCCGGAGTATGAACCCTTGACGCGTGGGGCGCAGGCGCTGCTGCCCTATGTGCACGACTTCCTGCCGATCACCAACCTGGCAAATTTGGAGGTGATTGTGAAGGCGCTGCAGAACCTCAGCGCGCGTCCCAGCGCCGACGCCTACCGGCAGCGTTATTTGGCGTAGCGGGAGGACGGATGTTAGATATTTTGGATACTATAAATCGCTGGCTGGCTGAACAGCAGTCGGTGGCTCTGGCGACGGTGGTCAAGACCTGGGGATCGGCGCCGCGCGGCGTAGGCTCGAAGATGGGTGTGACTGCGGGCACTGCGATGATCGGCTCAGTGAGCGGCGGCTGCGTCGAAGGCGCTGTTGTCGAGGAAGCGGTTGTTGGTTTGCGCGATGGGAGGCCGCGCCTGCTTAAGTTCGGCGTGGCCGACGATATGGCTTGGGAGGTGGGCTTGACCTGCGGTGGCAGCATCGAGGTATTCGTCGAGCCGCTCGACAAGCTGTGGTGGGACGCGCTCGCTGACCTGGCGAAAAGCGACCGATTTGGCGCGACCGTTACTGTAATGGCGGGCGAGAATATCGGCGAGAAAATCTTGCTTGATGGCGCCGGCGATGTCTTGTATCACAGTCCCAACATTGCGGACGACCTTCAGTCGGCGATGAAAACGGTCGCCGCGGAAAGCAGTAAGAGCGGCATCACAACGATTGGCGAGACGCGCGTCATGGTCGACCAGCAGGTTGAGCGGCCGCATCTTATTCTCATCGGCGGGGTGCACGTGGCGATTCCGTTGTGCGCGATGGCGTCGCAGGTCGGTTTCCGCGTGTCGATCGTCGATCCGCGCGCGGCTTTCGCTTCCGCAGAGCGCTTCCCCGATGTGGCGAATATCACCCATACCTACCCGGACCGGGCATTGCCACAGCTTGGCTTGGACCGCAGCACCTACCTCGCCGTTCTGACACATGATCCCAAGATTGATGACAAGGCGCTGATCACGGCGCTGCCAGCCAAGATCCCCTATGTCGGCGTCCTGAGCAGCGGACGGACACATCGGCAGCGGGTTGCGCGGCTGAAAGAAGCCGGTTTGAGCGACGGGCTGATCGCGCAGATCCGAACCCCGATCGGCATTGACATCGGCGCAAGCACACCGGAAGAGATCGCTGTCTGCATCCTGGCGGAGATCATCGCCGTGCGCAATGGGCTGCGGGTAGGGGCGCGTGGACACAGCCCCGGCGCTACTGCAGGTCACGCAAAATGAAGTTCGGTGAAGCGCCGATTGAAGAGTCGGTCGGCGCGATATTGGCGCACAAACTCTACGACAAAGCCGGCAAACTGTTATTGAACAAAGGACACCGTATTGCCGCGTCGGATTTGACAGCGCTTCGCCAACACGGGTTTGAGCGGGTTACCGTAACGCAGTTGAGCGCCGCCGACTTACACGAAGATGCCGCCGCCGAGCGGATTGGCGCGGCAGTGGCCGGCAGCCACGTTCGGATGCGCGCGCCCGGCGTTGGAAGGGCAAATCTCACGGCTGCGGTACGGGGCGTCCTGCATATTGATGTGCCCCAGCTTGAGTTGATCAACAATATCTACGACGGCATCACCATCGCGACCCTGCGCGAATACAGCTTGGTTGATATCCGCGATATGGTTGCCTTGGTCAAAGTCGTGCCCTTTGGCGTGCCGGCGGCGCGGGTGGTCGATGTGGAGCGCATCGCCGAAGCGAGCGGGGCGGTTTTGCAGGTGAAGCCGCTGGAAAAGCAACGGGTGGCGTTGATCGTTTCCGGCACGGAGTCGACTCGAGCGCGCCTGATGAAGAGCTTCCACGAGCCAGTGCGCCGGCGGATCGAGGGCTGGGGCAGCCGGCTGCTTGAACCGATATTTACTCAGCACAATGCCGAGTCGATCGCGGCGGCGATACGATCGCAGACGACGGCGGACATGATCCTGGTCGCGGGCATCTCCGCGATCATCGACCGCGAAGATGTGGCGCCGTCGGCGCTGCTGCTGGCGGGCGGGAGCATTACCCTGCATGGCGTGCCGGTCGATCCGGGCACGCTGCTGATGATGGGATATCTGGGCGATGTGCCGGTGGTTGGCGCGCCGGGCTGCATCAAGTCGCCAAAGACGAATGTCATCGACTGGATCCTGCCGCGCTTGCTGAGCGGCGAGCGCCTGACCCGCGCCAACCTGGTGTCGATGGGGCATGGCGGATTGCTGAAAGACATCGCCGAGCGTCCGATGCCGCGCAGCAAGACGGATTGACAGAATGCCCCCATCCCCCAGCCCCTTCCCCCAGAACGAGGGAAGGGGAGCGCAGGAAAACAGACATTCGAGGTTTGGCGCGATCATCCTCGCAGCCGGATTGTCAAGCCGCATGGTTGCGAACAAGCTGCTGCTGCCTTGGCGCGATGGGGATGCGATCGTGCGTCACGTCGCCTCGAAATACGTCAATGCGTCAATCGGGCAAGTTGTCGTTGTCACTGGACGCGATGCTGCTCGGGTCGGCGCTGTCTTGGCGGACCTTGATGTAACCTGCATACACAATCCGGACTTTTCGACGGGTGAGATACTTTCGTCGGTCAAAGTTGGCCTGCGCGCGCTGGCGGATGACTTGGGGTTGCGTAGAAACAAACCCGTCGCGGCTGCTTTCATTCAGCCGGCCGATATGCCCTGTGTGCCGATAGCAGTGATCGGGCAGTTGGCGGCGGCGCATGAAGCGGGCTGGAATGTGGCGCCGCGACATGGCGGGCAGCGCGGGCATCCGGTGCTGCTGGATCGGGCTTATTGGGCGGCGATGCTGGCGCTGCCTGCCGATGCGATGCCGCGCGATGTGATTCAGGCGGCGCGGGAGCGGCTGCGTCTGGTGGATGTTGATGACGAGGGTGTGCTGATGGATGTGGATACGCGCGAGGCGTATGAGCGGGTGATGGGGTGCGGCTGTTCGAGTTTGCCCACTTCTTAATGTCAGTTAAACTCAATAATCTGCTAAGATTATGAATCGAGATATATCGTGAGAGATTATCGTGATTAGATTAGAAAATTTTCAACAAGGTATGCGAGTTAGGGACTTGTCGTCAGGCCAAGTAAAGCAAGTGAGGCTCGTTTCACCGCACACTGAACATACGGTGGAAGTGATTTTCAAGGACATTAATGGCAATCTGGAGGAAATTCTACTCTACCGTGAAGACGAAAGTAAATTTGATGAATTAGAAAATGACCGCTGGCCGTTCGACGCAGATGCCAATCTCTTCAAGCTTGTGTCGGAAGCATACCGAATAGATCTGACTTCTCACGCGTTGTCGCCACAGGCTATTCATACTTCCAATGTTGAATTATTGCCTCACCAAGTTATTGCTGTCTATGAGGAGATGTTGCCGCGTTATCCATTGAGATTCTTACTTGCGGACGACCCGGGTGCAGGCAAGACAATTATGGCAGGGCTGCTAATCCGAGAGCTAATTGCGCGTGGGGATGTACGGAACTGTTTAATTTGTGTACCGGGCGATTCACTGGCAAATCAATGGCAACAGGAACTTTGGCAGAAGTTTCAACTTGACTTCACTATCTTTACGCGCGAAAACATCAGTTCATCGCCGAGAACTAATCCTTTGAAGCTGCTTGACAATGTCATTGTAACGTTGAATCGGGCTAGAGGAACAAAAAACGACACAACTATGCGTGAGTTGATCGAGGATCTAGATTGGGATCTGATCGTATGTGACGAAGCGCACAGGATGTCGGCCAATGTCTATGGCAATAGAATCGACAAAAAACAGAGCTATCAGTTAGGCGAAATCCTAAGTAGACAATCACGCCATTTCCTGCTGATGACAGCAACCCCACACAATGGCAAAGAGCCAGAGTTTCAATTGTTTCTTCAACTTCTTGATCCCGACCGATTCGGCGGAATGACATTCGATTATAGCCAACGCATAGAAGCCACAGACGTCATGCTTCGACGGGTAAAAGAAGAGTTACGAGATATTCACGGCAATGATCTATTCACTGATCGTGACGCACAAACTATCCCTTATGAGCTAGGCAGCGAAGCGGAATACCTCTATCACAAGTTAACAGATTACATCGTACACGAATTCAATCGTGCAGAGAGTCTCGGTACGCAGAAGAGGAATAGAGTTGGGTTTGCACTCCAGATTCTCCAACGGCGACTTGCCTCGTCTCCTGAAGCAATTTATAAGTCATTGCAGTCGCGAAGGCTACGATTAACGGAGCAACTTAATTCATGCCTTGACTCTTCTTCTGACACAGCAGACGAAGATGTTGGTCAGGAAGACCTATATGATATGACAGCTGAAAGGTACGAGGAGATAGAACTTGAATTAGCTGATTCTGAAACTGGCAATACGAAGCAAGAATTGCTTAAGGCAGAAATAGATACGCTGTACGAATTAGAAGAACAAGCATATGACGTATGCCGGAGTAACGAAGATCTAAAATGGGAAGCGCTGCGGAAGCTATGGGAAGAAGACCTGCCTTCTATCGGCGAATACAACAAACTTATTGTCTTCACGGAATGGAAGGACACCATTCTGTACCTCGAAAAGAAATTAATGGAGCTATTTCAGGAACCCAATGCCGTCATTACCTATCGCGGAGGACTCAAAGAGTCCGAGCGCGAAGCAAGGATAAAACGCTTTCGAGAAGATCCAAATGTGCGCGTAATGGTGGCGAATGATGCTGCTGGAGAAGGCCTAAATCTTCAATTTGTGCATATGATGGTGAATTATGATTTGCCTTGGAATCCCAACCGTTTGGAACAGCGCTTCGGGCGAATCCACCGTATCGGTCAGACCAAAGACTGTTATATGTGGAATCTTGTAGCGTCGGGGACGGTCGAGGGCTATGTACAGAGTACATTGCTCAGGAAAATTGAGACGATACGAAAGGATCTTGGCGGGAAAGTATATGATGTACTGGGTCAGGTGGTTTCAGAAGCATCGCTTATGGAATTGCATAGAAAGGCAATATTAGACGATAGCAATCCAGATGCTGCATCCAATACCGACGAAAGAATCAACAATCTAATAAATCGTGATCGAATCAAGGAGCTTATTGACAGAAACGCTTTCGCGATAAGCACAATTGATTCTGATGATGAGGCAGAAGTCCGCGAGAAAATGCAAAGAATCGCGGCTGGGCGTTTGCAACCTCGCTATGTCCGAGATTTTTTTGCCCTCGCATTCGAGCATCTTGGAGGCAAGCTTAACAGGCGTCTGCGCGAGCCGGGTCGTTATGTTATCGAACATGTACCCGCTGCCATTCGTAATCATGCACGGGATATCAATATCCGGGTGTCAGAGAATTACAGACATATCTGCTTTGATAAGGCACTAATTCAAACTAAAGGTCGGCCGGACGCGGAGCTTCTGCATTCGCGGCACCAGTTACTTGAGGCCACCATAAGCCTGATACTTCGCGAGAAAGACGTGCTTAATCAAGGCACAGTACTGGTTGATGAGAATAATGCGATTTCCCAGCCCCGGATTCTGTTTTACGTAGAATATGCACTTTGCGAAGCAAAGTCAGGAAATGCCAATTCTGGGCGGTATATCACGCGAAAACTCCACTTTGTAGAAATCACTCAATACGGAATGCAGCGAGAAGTTGGTACTCCACCGTATATCGACTATAGACCACCAAAGGCAGAAGAGCGAGAAAGTATAAATGGCCTAATGGCACAGAGCAGTATCAAAATTGAAGACGCTGCAAGGAAAGCCGAGGAATACGTTAGGGATGACTTTGTCCCGGCTCATAGAGAAGAAGTTGAAGCGCGTCGACTGAAACGCGTGAATAAGGAAAAGGCGGCCATTAGTGAACGAATTTCGCAATTGAGGCAGTATAGGAAGTCGGAAGAACGTGACCATATGGAGAAACGAACTAGACGCCTCAGTCGATATGAAGTCCTATTGGCTCGGCAAGAATCGTTGACTCGCAAATCTGATAAATGGAAAGGACAGAATGACTGGTCCAAGACGGCGCAAAAGCTGTGGATTCAAGAGGAACTGGAAGACATACAAAATCAATTAGACCGATCGGATGAAAGCCTAGAAGATGCAGTCCCTCCGGAGAAAAACCTACAGCAACTAAAGGAAGTTGAGTTACACCTAGAACAGAAGCTACAGCAGTTAGAAAATGCACATTCGACTAGAGTAATCCCCCCGAAAGTAAAGAGTGCCGCTTATATTGTTCCTGCCAGTTTATTGGTTTGTGGACATCAGTCTGGTAATGAGGCAAGCGAGAAAAAATTTACAGAAAATATCGCCATGCAAGCAGTCATGGACAAAGAAATCTCTCTAGGAAATCTACCAGAAGACGTCAGCGAAAAGAATCGCGGTTATGACATCGAGAGCCGAGACAAGGATGGCGACTTACGTTTTATAGAGGTAAAAGGCCGTCGAGCAGACGCACCAACAGTTACACTCACAAGAAACGAACTGAATACGGCGTTAAACTGTAGCGAAAACGAAAACTACATACTAGCGCTTGTCTACGTAGAAGACGACAAACCACAGAAATTATGTTACATACATAGATATCCGTTCCCAGAACTAGAAGACCCCTCGGTGGTAAACGTTACCTTCAAAATAAAGAAATTGCTGGAGTATGCTGAGGATACAAGCTAGGAATCTTGGGCACTCGCCCCCACTCCATCCGCCGCTTCAGCGCCGACCACAGCGCCACGATCACCAGCTCGCGCCCGGCGACAATCAGCAACAGCGCAGATGCCTCTACCGCCAACTGCGCCAGCGGATGCGGCTCGAAGACGCACCAGCGAAAAGGAAAATACAAGAACGCAGCGCCGACCAGCGGCAGCGTGTTGAGCAGCGCGTAGCCGACCAAGCCGGCCAGCATGGCGTCGCGTTTCGCCAAATCGAAGCTGCTGGCCAGCAGGCCGATGATGTGGCTGAGCGCGAAGGTCTGCGTCATATTGGTGAAATATACCGCCAGGGTCAGCAGCGGCAGCAGCAGCAGGCGCAGCTGCTCAATGCCAAAAAAAGCGCGGCCGGTCAAGGCGAATAGCAGCGTCACCATCGTTACTCCGGCGAGCGCCGCCGCGCCAAAGCGCAGCGAGATCCGCGTCCCCCAGCGCAGTGGCAGAAAATAGGCGCCGCGATGAAGGATGCCGGTGGCGAAGGACCAGCTGGCGTTGAGCTTGCCCAAGGTGGATGCGCAGATGAGATCGTAGGTGTATTGATGTTTTTCGCGATAGATGCCGCTGATGATTTCGCCGGTGGAATACGCGCCCGCCAGCACAACGAGAGCGGGCAGGTAAGCGGGCGCCGCCACGATCAGCGAGATCATGATCATCGGCGTGACCAGTACGAGAGCCAGCATTTGCGGCGCCAGGACGAGGGCGAAACTGGCGCTGAGGGCGGCGATCAGCCAGCCGAGCCGCGACATTTTCCAACGTGGCATTGAGCGGACGGAGAGCCGCTGGATTTGGCTGACGCGCCGGATGATGGGATCGTTGATGTCTACGTCGGCGATGGTGCGCCAGAGACGCCAAGAAAGCATGTTGCGAAAGCTCCGTGAAAGCAATGCCTGTATGGGTATCTTAGCGGAAGTTGGCGGCGCGTCAAAGCATACGCGGCTGATCGCGCTTGGACGCGACGATCAGGGCGTATAGCTTTGCTCGGGCGATTTGTGATGCAGCAGCACATCAATGGTCAAGGCTAGCGCCGCACTGGTGACCGCGCCGCGCAGAGCCGACTCAAGCACTGAGGCAACGTCGACAATGCCTGCTTCGAATACATCGACGATGGCGCCACTGCGGACGTCGATACCGTATCCGCCGGGATTGCCATGTAACTCGGCGAGCTTGGCTGAGTCGAAGCCGGCGTTATGGCATATCGTGTGGATTGGCTGCTCCAATGCTTGCAGCAATATGCGCTTGGCAGCGCGCGCATCGCTGTCGCTGGCGAGGTATTGCGCCGATTCCAGCGCGTCGCGACAAGCCAGCAGGGCGACGCCGCCGCCCGGAACGATGCCATCGCGTAAAGCGCGGCGCAGTGACTTTGCCGTCTCTTTTGCGATTGCGATGCGGCTGTGCATCCGCGTCGGCACGGCATCCCCGATGCGCAGAATCGCTACCCCGCCCAATATCTTGCCGATTCGCTCGCGCAGGAATGCTTCCGATTCTTGGTCGGTGGCGTATTCCACCAGTTCAAGCAGATCGGCCAAATGCTCAGTGAGTTCCGTCTGGTCTTCGCGGTCGGAGACCAAGCCGAACATGGTCCGCTCGACCCAGACCTGTTTCGCTTGTCCAAAATGGCTATTCCTGCTGTGGCTACCCCCCTCAGTCCCCCCAAAGCATTGGGGGGAAGTTCTCCCCTTCGACGGGTCTGTGTCTACGCGACCCCTGATGCTTCGGGGAGGGGCCGGGGGCGGGGTAAGCGGCGACGCAAGCGTATCGCCCGCCGCTTTGAAAAGCGGAATCGCGCCGGTGATCACCGCCATGTCGCTCAAGTGGGCGCGCCGCTCGTCGGGGGTGCTGCCTGGCGTTTTGACCGCGACAAGGCGGAATTCGTCCGGCTTCTTGTTGTTGAGGATGAAGTTGATGACCGGCTCGGAGAATTTCTCGCCCACCAGGAGCAGCGACTTGGCGCCGGCGCGCATGAGCATGCTGATAACGGGCAGCAGGTCGCGCGGGTCCTCGATATCGAGATCGCTGAGCAGGATGGCGGCGTCGTTCATGACGATGCGATCCGTCTCTTTGCCACCGCTGAGCATCGCCCGCGAGACAGCGCCGCGCCTCCAATACATGCCCTTCATGTAGTCGCGCTCGATGGCGCGCGTATGGCCCCGCCGTACATCAAGCTGTCCGTGCTCGCCGATGAAGTCGAAAATCTCGCCCAGTTTCTCGGAGAGTTCGCGGTCATGGCAGATGCACTCCGCCAGTTGCGCCAATTGCTCTACCCCCGATATCGGCGCAGTCATCTCGGCGAGCGCGGCAAGAACGATATCAAGGCACTCCGCGAGACACTGCCGCAGCCGCATGGCGTTCCCGCCAGCGACGAGGTATTTTAAGCCATCGTTGTAGATCGATTGGAAGATGACGGCGGCGGTCGCGGCGCCATCGCCGCATTCTTCATAGAGTTGCCAAAGCATCTGCCGCAGCAGCATGGCGCCCATATCGGCATCGCGATCGGGCAGGTCGCTAATGCGCCGCGCGATGAGACCGCCTTTGTCCAGCAGTTCGGGCGGCTTGCCGTCGAGGGCTTGACTGACGGCGACCGTTCGCGGGATGGGTCCGAGCGTCGGGCGGATGGCGTCGACGATCAGATTGATGCCGCGCTGCAAGCTGAGGGAGGCATCCGGTTGAAAGACCAAGCGTTCAGTCACAGGCGCCACTATCCAACCCCGCAAGAATTTAATGTAGAGGCGACTCGGCGAGTCGCCCGTTCTGCGCATGGGTTTGGCAATGCTGTTGGAGGACCGAGGCTCAAGCGGGCGAGACTTGTCTCGCCCCTACAAGGTACTTCGGTGACGGCTTGGGCGAAGGCGGTCCGAAGATGGATAGTCAACCGCGGATCGCCCCTTGCGTGAGGCCCGCGATGATTTGCCGCTGCATCAAGATGAAGATGATGATTATGGGGAGGGTGGCGAGGAAGGAGCCGGCCATGATCGCGCCGGTCTCGACTTCATAAGGTCCATCCATTGTGGCGATGCCGTTGGAGAGCAGGTACTTCGCGTCATCGTGCAGGACGACCAGGGGCCAGAGGAAATCGTTCCAGGTCCAGACGAAAGTGAGGATGCCGACGACGCCGAGGGCCGGGCGCACCAGCGGCAGGATAATGCGGTGGAACATGCCGATTTCCGAAGCGCCGTCGATGCGCGCGGCGTCCATCAGTTCACCGGGCACCGACTCGATGTATTGGCGCATGAGGAAGATGTTGAAGGCATTCACCATCCCGGGCACGATGATGGCGAGATAGTTATCCACCCAGCCAAAATCGCGCATCAATAGAAAAAGCGGTATCAGCAGCATGTGGAAGGGCAGCGTTAATGTCGCCAAGACAAGGAAGAAAAAGAAGCGCTTGAAGCGAAACTCATATTTGGCGAAAGCGGCGCCGGCCAAAGCGGCCAAATAGACGCCGACGACCGTGCGTATGCTGGCGGTGAAGATGGTATTGCCGTACCAGCGCACATATTCCGTCTTGTCGAAGAGCGTGTGGAAATTGTGCATGGTCCACTCGCGCGGATAGACCGTCACCGGCAGCTTATAAAGATCGCCCTCGCGGCGGAAACTCGCTGAAATCATATAGACGAAGGGAATCGCGCAGAGCAAAACGCCGACGAGCACAATGGTGTTCATAGACAGGATATTGACCCGGCTGGCGCCCATTGCGCTTTTGCGTTCCGAATTAAACATGTTGCCTCAGACCTTCCACAGACGGAACAAGAGCAACTGCATGCCGGTGATGATGAGAATGACCACGGTCAAGATATAGCCAATCGCCGAGGCATAACCCATACGGATATTCAAGAATCCCATGTCATAGAGATACATCAGCGGGAACAAGCCGCTATCGAAGGGACCGGTGTTGGGGAAATCCAACAGCAGGTAGGGCTGGCTGAAGAGGCTGAAGGAGCCGATGCCGCCGGTGACGACCACGAAGACGAATACCGGGCGCAGGAAAGGTATCGTGATATGCCAGAAGACGCGGATGGTACTCGCGCCGTCGATGCGCGCCGCTTCCTTCAGATCATCGGGCACATTTTGCAAGCCGGCCAGGAAGAAGAGCGAGTTAAAGCCGACCCAGGTCCACAAACCGAGGATGATCAGCGACGGCATCACGAAATTGACATCGCGAATCCAGGCGGGGCCTTCTATGCCCATTTGCGCCAACGCCGAATTCATCCAGCCGAAATTTTGGTCGTAGACAAATCTAAATATCCAGCCGACGACGACGGCCGAAGTGATATAGGGCGCGAAGAAGGCTAATCGCCCCAATACTCTGAAGCGTATATTCGGCGAGTTCAGAGCCAGCGCCACGGCCAGGGCCAGCGGCATCTGCACCAGCAAGGTGCCCAGCCAGAATTCGGCGCCATTGATCATGGCTTCGCGAAAACGCTTGTCCTTGGTCAGCAGGCGCTCGTAATTCGCCCAGCCCTTGTATTCGAGCACGACTCCGCCGCCTTGCTCCGCCTGTTGGAAGCCGCGCGTGCGCTGGAAGCTCAAGAAGAGGGCGACGCCGGCCGGGTAAACGGTGAAGATTGCGAATGAAAGCAGAAAGGGCGCCAGGAAGATATAGGGAATGACCTTGCGCTGATTGCGCGACCACCAGTCCCCGAGAGAGAAAGGCTGCGGTTTCTTAGCGGCGGTCAATGTGTGAGCGGACAAGCGGAGATCTCCTTGCTTTCCCCCAGCCAACCCCTCCCCCATGAAGAGGGAGGGGCATTCCAACGGTATGAGCAGTCAGAAAGCTCCCCTTCCTCCTTGTGGGTGCGCGTAGACACTGCACTTCGGGAAGGGGCCGGGGGATGGGGGGCAATTCGCCTACTTGCTGAACTCGAATTCTTCGATCGCTTCTTCCAGCGCGGCGCGCGGGTCGGCATCCGCCTCAAAGACCGGATCCATGACCAAGCGATTGACGATATCACCGAAGAGGCCCCAATAGGGATCGACGTTGACGACGGCCATTTCGGCGGCAGCTTCCGCGATGTATTGACCCGGTATTTGCCCGCCAAAGTAATCATCGGAGCGCAGCAATTCCTCGCTATCCCAGACCGGCGTATAGGACGGGAAGAGGTTCATGCGGCGGAAAGCCAGCAACGAACCCTCGGCGGTGATATTGCAGACGCGGATGAACTCATAGGACTCCGGCTTGTTTTCGGAGGCGGCGGTGATGCCCATGCCCGTGCCGCCATAGGGGGAGGTTTTGGGGCTGTCGGGACTCCATCTCGGCAGGTGGCGCATCCGCCACTGACCTTCCATGTCGGGCACATTCTGCTTCATAAAGCCCTGCAGCCAAGGCGCGGCGTACATACTGACTAAGGCAGAATCGCCCACCAGCCCCCACCAGTCGGCGTCCGATACCAGGAACATGCCGGAATCGACGTGCCCTTTCTGCCAAGTCAAGATGTCAACAGCCAGGTCGTCGTCCAGCACGGTTACATTGCCGTCGCCATCAAAGAATTGGCCGCCAGCCGCGTTGAGGACGTTGTTCAATTCGCGCCAGCTGCCAGCGCCTCTGTCGAAAGTCGCCAGCGCCGTGCCCGAATCGTGGACGGGACCGCCAACTTGCTCGATCCACTCTTCCCAACTCACCGGCGCTTCGGCATCCACGCCCAGTTCTTCCATGACATCGACGCGGTAGAGCATCAGCAGCGGGTTGACTTCGTTGCCGAGGCCATAGATATTGCCGCGGACGGTCCAGGGCGCGGTGGCTGAGGGGATTGAAAGGCTGTCCAGGTCCTCGCCCAGCAGGTCATTCATGGCGGCGAAAGGCTCGTTGCCCGGTTCGCGCACATATTGGCCCGTCTGGTTGATCTCGATATCGACCATATCGGGGATGCCGGCGCCGCCGACAAAGGCCGCCGTCAGCTTGGGCCAAAGATCCCAATAGGGCGTCTGCTCGAAGGTGAAGCCGACATTCGGATGCATGTCGGACCAAAGTTCGTCAACCACATTCTGCATCCATTCAACGCGGTTGCTGGCGAAGCCCCAAAGCACGAGATTGACTTCTTCGTCCTGGGCGCGGACCACGCCAACCGGCAGCGCGGCAAAGCCGGAAGCCGCCAGCGCGGTTGATGCCGCTTTCAAAAAATCGCGGCGCGAAAGTTTCTTTTCAGACATCGTTATCTCCTTATCATTCCATTGCGAGAATCTAGTTACTGCCTTCTGCAAGCCCCGCATGTCGTCGCTTGGCAACCGCCAATAACTTTTAGGATAATACCCTGTTAACCCACAATGGTCAAACGGATCAGCCAAATTTCGAAATCCGCGATCATCACATTGCCGCCGGAGTGCTGGCGGGATGTCAAGCAACTGCGCCTTGAAGCGCTGCTCGACACGCCGACTGCCTTCGCATCAAGTTACGAAGAGGAAGCGGCTTTGCCCGAAGAAGTCTGGATCGATCGCCTGACGACGGCCTTCGAGCGGGACGGGAATATTACCTTCTTTGCGGAAGTAGATGGCGCGCTGGTTGGCATGGCGGGGGCGAACTGGCCGGCGAGAGCCAAGCTGCGCCATGTGGCGGAAGTCTATGGCGTGTATGTCGCGCCTGAGATGCGAGATGCGCGGCTGCGGACTCGCCTCGGCACTGATGAGGAGATTGCTCGATGGGCTTCGTTCACTGGGGGTTATCGAAAAAGTGAGCTTGGGGGTCACCAGCGATAATGCGGCGGTTCGGATTTGTGAGAATCTCGGCTTTGAGATAGTCGGCACGGCAAGGCGGGAGCTCAGGGTCGACGGGCGCTACTTCGACTTGCACCTGATGGAACTGCATCTCCTCACGCCGGTGTAGGGGCGACATTGTATGTCGCCCGCTTCTATCACGGGATTACGTTGAAATCGGGCGACTCACC
Source organism: Anaerolineae bacterium (assembly GCA_022821805.1). GTDB lineage: Bacteria > Chloroflexota > Anaerolineae > Aggregatilineales > Phototrophicaceae > UBA6055. The sequence continues at coordinate 13,223 of JAJECX010000018.1, read as the reverse complement.
GAGTCGCCCCTACAATGAAACGTGGTGATGGTCACTGCTTGACCGCGCCGATGGTCAAGTTGTCGAGGATTTGATTGCGTCCGGCGACGAAGATCAGCACGATTGGCAGGGTGGCGATGAAGGCGCCGCCGAGGATCATGCCGTATTCGACCTTGTACAAGCCATCCAGCGTGGCCAAGCCGATCGGATAGGTGAAATTCTCCGGCGTGCGCAGGACGATCAGGGGCCAGAGGTAATCGTTCCACGCCGTCAAGAAGACAAGCACGCAGAGTATGGAGAGGGCGCCGCGCGAGAGCGGAATGCCGATGCGCCAGAAGAGCCCCCATTCGCTGGCGCCGTCAATGCGCCCGGCATCAAGCAGTTCGCCAGGAATCGATACCATCGCCTGCCGCATGAAGAAGGCGCCGAATGCGCTGACCGAACTAGGCAAAATGACGCCGAGGAAGCTGTCCAGCAGACCCAGGCGCACGATCATTTGAAAGAGCGGCACCAGCGTCACCTGAAAAGGTATGGCGAAGGTGAATAACAGAAAGATGGTCAGGAAGGCCTTGCCGCGGAATTCATATTTGGCGAAGCCCCAGCCGACCATCGAGGCGAAAAGCAGCGTCAAGGCGCTTTGGCTGACGGCGATGATGACGCTGTTGACCATCTGGCGCAAGTAGGGGATTTCTTCGCCGCTAAGCAGCCGTTCGTAGTTGTTCATGGTCGGCTCAGGCGCGAGCAGATTGACGGGCCAAGAGAAGAGTTGACCGTTGGTTTTGAACGAGCCGGTGAACATATAGAGAAAGGGGATGCCGACGAGCAGAGCAAAGAAAAAGAGCACAGCGTAAATAATCGTCGCTTCCACAAGTTTCATATAGAGCGATTTGCGCTCGTTGGAATCCGCGGGGCGCAATATGGCGAGTCTCATTTCTTTCAATCCTCGCGGAAAGCCCGGATTAGAATCAATTGAATCACGCTCAGAATCAGGATGATGACCGCGAGCGAATAGCCGATGGCTGAAGCGTAGCCCATCTTGAGCTCACGGAATCCGCGATTGTAGAGATACATGGTCATGGTCATGCCAGCGTTGTTGGGACCGCCTTCGGGACCAACGAGGATGGCCGGCTCGGCGAAGAGGTTGTAAGAGCCGATGATGGCGACGGTGAGCACAAAAGCCAGGATCGGGCGCAGCAGCGGCAAGGTCACATGCCAGAAGACCTGGGGGCGGGTGGCGCCATCGACGCGCGCCGCCTCTTTCAGCTCAGGCGGGATATTCTGCAAGCCTACCATGAAATAAATAGCGTTGATGCCGGTCCATTTCCAGACGCCGAGCAGGATGACCGCCGGCATGATCCAGCGCGAATCGCGCAGCCAGCGCACATTGTCGATGCCCAGCGGCGCCAGCAGCAGGTTATTGACCAAGCCGTACTGTTCTTCAAAGACGAGACCGAAGATGATGCCGACAACGACGCCGGCGGTGATATTGGGCGTGAAATAGAGAAAGCGAAAGAATTCGCGAAAACGGAGCTTGGGGCTATGCAGGATCAGCGCCAGCAGCAGCGCCAGCGGCACGATGATGAGAATGCTGCCCAAGGCGTAATAGGTGGTGTTGCTAAGCGCCTTGATGAAGAGGGCGTCTTTGCTGACCAGTCGGATGTAATTGTCAAAGCCGATGAAGCGGGGCGCGTTTGTGAGGCCGACTTGGCGGTAAAAGCTCAGCTGAAGCGACTGAATGACGGGGTACAAAAAGAAGATGGCGTAGCCGACGAAGAAAGGGCTGATGAAGAGATATGGCGCGATCTTGCGGCCGCGTCCGAACATGATTGGTTCTCAGGTTGCGTTTGTGTGGCGGGAGCGTGCAGTGGCGAGCTTCTGCCCGCCACCGCAACAGTAATCCAATCTAGCTTTCGAATTCCATCTCGTCGCGGATGGTATCAGCTATCTCGGTGAAGACCTCTTCCGGACTGCGGTTGCCGTCGATGATGTCTTGAAAGGCGGCAGCATACAGACTGTTCAACTGTGAGCGGAATGCGCTTTGCCATTGCGGCGGCGCCTCCGGTCCCACATCAGCGAAGAGAGCGCCCAGGTCTTGGCCCGAGAAATACTCGTCAGCGGCGTGCAAGCGGTCATCGGCCATCGCCGGAATGTAGGGGGGCCACAATGTGGTCAACTCAAAACGACGCACGTTGCCTTCTATCGAAAGCATGGCAAATTCCAGGAAGCTAAGCGCCTCTTCGACGTGGTCGCTGGTCGCCACGACTGTTGCGCCGGTACCGCCGTATACGCTGGTGCGGCGACCGCCCTCTTCAAAAGCGGGCAGAGGCGCCGCTTTCCATTTGCCAGTAAGCTCGGGGGCGTTGTCCTTGAAGAAACCGCCATACCAGTCCGCGCCAACCATTGAGATCATTGTTCCGTCTTTGAAAGCCGCCCAAAGCGCGTCACCCGCTGGCGTCTGGGCTGCGATGCCTTCGTCTTTCAGAGCCAGCAGCCAGTCCATGACCGCGATCGATTCTGCGGAATCCATTGTGACTTCGCCATCGGCATTGAACCAGTCGGCGCCTTGCTGCCGCAGCAGCACCACCGGCAGGCGTTCGAAAATTGGCAGCGGCACGACATCTGAATTCTCCGCCACGATGGCGCGCGCGGCATCCACGAAGTCGTCCCAAGTGACGAACTCTTGCGGGTCAAAGCCAGCGCCTTCCCAGACATCGGCGCGGTAATACAGCACAACGGGCGTCAAGGCGTGTTCGATGCCGTAGACCGAGCCCATTGAGGTATAGAGCGCTTGCCGGGCGCTGACGAGATTCTCGGTGTGCCCTCCCCCATCAAGCAGGGCGTTCAACTCGACGAAACCCGGGTCGCCGCCGCCGCGCAGGAAGCCGCCAAAGCGTCCCTGCTCGACATCGGAGATATCGGGCGCGCCCACGCCTCCGGACTGAATCGATATCTGCAGGCGGTCGTGCATGTCTCCGTAAGCGATCTGGACGACGTTCAGCGAGAAATCGGCGTTGACTTCTTCGGCGTAGCGTTCGGCTTGTTCTTGGAACCAGCGAGCGTGTGTGTCGACGAAGGTCCAGAGCTCCAGCTCCTGCGCCGCTACCGGCGCGGCGACGCTCAATAGCACACTCCCGATGAGCAAGAAAAGGACTGCTTTCAGCTTTTTCATGACTTTCCCCTATCAGTAATTTGGACGGTTACACAATGCTGATCGAAACACTCAATGCAGCCGGCGCTGCGGCTTCTGTCGAGCGATTGAGATTATAGCGCGAATGTCGGAAGCGCCGCAAATCAAGCCTTGATCGAACCGCTGGTCAAGCCGCTGATGAATTGGCGCATCGCCACGGCAAATACGCAAAGCAGCGGGATCGATGAGATGACATAGCCGGCGAAGAGCGTGCCCCAGTCGGTCTCGAAATCGGAGGAGAATTGCATCAGTCCCATCGCCAGCGGCATCTTGTCCTTGTCGGTGATGGTAACCAGGGGCCAGATGAGATCGTTCCAGGTGCTGATCAGCGTCGTCATCGCCACCGTGGCGATCATGGGGCGGGCGAGGGGAACTGACACGTAGATGAAGACCTGCCACTCGGCGGCGCCATCGACATAGGCGGCGTCGAAGAGTTCTCGCGGCAGCGACTCGAAATAACTGCGCATCAGCCAGGTGGAGAGCACCAAGCCGCCGCTGACCCAGACGGAAATCAGCGCGCCGGGCGTATTGACCAAACCCAGGTCGCGCACTAGCACGAAGCGTGGCGCCAATGTCAGCACGCCGGGCACCATAATCAAGGTGATGAAACCAAGGAAAAGAGCTGTTTTGAAAGGGAAGCGAAAACGGGCGAAGACATAACCGGCGACCGAGGCGATTATGGCGATCAGGCAAATGGTTGAGCCAGAGTAGAGTACGCTATTGACGATGTAGCGCCAAATGATCCGAAACGCGGACGAGTAGTTGCCCAAGTGGAGAGGCAGCTCGGGCAGCCAAAAATTGTGGTAGAACTGCGTATTGCTCTTGAATGAGGTGATGACCACCAGCGCCAGCGGGAAGAAAGTCACGATGCCGAAGGCGACCAGCGCCAGTTGGAAGGGCAGGTCGTGATTGGCGATGCGGAGGCGTTTTCGATTTATCAAGTAAGGCTCCCAGTATTGCGTCGGGCGACCTGATAGGTCGCCCCTACAGATTTCCCAAGTGCGAGCGGCCGCGACGCCCCTGCATCAATCGTTGGCGGCGCCGGCGGAGACGCGCAGGTTAATGATGGTCAAGGCGAGCATGGCGACGAATAGCACGACGCCAATGGCGGAAGCGTAACCGAATTCCAGAAAGTGGAAGGCGGATTGGTAAAGTTGCAGCGCCGGCACCATGCTGCTGTAGCCGGGTCCGCCATCGGTCATCACCAGAAATAGATCGAAGCGTTGGGTCATGAAGAGCATGGTCAAGATCATGGCGAGCGTGATTTGCCGCTTGGTCATGGGAATGTCGATGTAGAAGAGCCGCCGCCAGAAGCCGGCGCCGTCGATGGCTGCGCTCTCATGCACTTCCTGCGGGATCGTCTGCAAGCCGCCGAGGATGATGAGAAATTGCAGCGTCGGCAGCCAGGGAAAGCGCACAAAGGCCAGCGCCCACATCACCGTAAGGGGGTCGCCTAGCCAGGCGTGGGTGTATTGCTCCAAGCCGATTAGCGTCAAGGCTTCGTTGAGCAAGCCGACTTGCGGGTTATAGATGAAGCGCCATATCAGGTAATTGAGGATGGTCGGCACCACCATGGGAAAGACGAAGATGATCTTCCACCAGTACGACCAGCGCGCGCTGCGCAGATTGATGATCATCTCGGCGGCGAAGAAGGGCAGCACCGTCTGCATGATTACGCGGAAGAAGACGAAGCCGACCAGATTGGTGATGGCGACGCGGAAGGTGCGGTCGCTGAGCATGCGCTCGTAGTGCTCAAGCCCGACGTAGAAATGGACTTTGCCGCCGTTCCAGATGTAGAGCGAGTTGTAGAGGGCGCTGAAAGCGGGCAGCCATTCAAAGATGAGCAGCATCGCGACTGGTACAAGCAGCGCCAGATAGAGCCATTTCGCCCACCACATGCGAATGAGCAGCGGGCTATGGCCGTCGCGTTTGCTGACCCTCATAGACGGGTTTGTGGCTAGACGTCGTAGCATGACGGAGTTGTGAATTTCAGCGCGGGCGACCCGGTGGGCCGCCCCTGTTTTCTTTGCCAGCGGCAAACCCCATCCCCCGGCCCCTTCCCAAGCGAGCTAGGGAAGGGGAGCTAAACCTTGCGAGCACTGTATTCATCCAGTTCCTTGCCCACAGTGTGTCGCAAAGTCTTTTGCGTGGGCGGCGGTTTCACCGCGCGTGTGTCTACAGTTGTAAATGTAAAAGGCGCGTGTAGGGGCGAGTCGGTGACTCGCCCGCTCCGTATATCCAAATTCGGTCCAGACTTACTCCATCTGGAAGTCGCAGGTCCATTCGTTTTCGGCGATGACGACACGCGCTTCCCGCGTCATCAGGCGGTCTTCTTCGGCGATCAGCGTTTCCAGATCGATCTGATTGGTGAAGTATTCCTGCATCAAGCGGCGATGGTCTTCGCCATAGCGGCGGCTGAGGCGCGGGTCCGGGTCTTTCAGCGCGCGAATCGGCAAATCGAGGAATGCCAGCGCCGCGCTAAGCGCGTCGGGCACATCCAAGCCAAACTGCGTCGGAATGCTACGCGGCGAATCGCTGACGACGCGTCCCCATTGCGGCTGCGCGGTCATGAACATCAGGAAGTCGACCACTTGCTCTTCAATGCCTTCCCGCCGGGCGCGGTCGGTCACGGTGAAGCCGGAGGTGAAGCCGCCGACCAGATAGGCGCTTTCGTTATTGGCGGCATGCGGGCTGGTGGTTTCGGTGACGGGCGGGAAGTAACTGACGCTCCAGTTGAAGTCGGCGTCGCGGTTGACCTGGAGCGTGTTGCTGGCGGCGTTGCCTAACAGGAAAGGCGCCTCGCCGGTGATGAAAAGGCGATAGGCTTCGTCCCAGGTCATAGTGGCGTAGCCGTCCACCCACATCGGCTCGAAATCAGCCAGCAGCTGCAGCCAATCGGCGAAGGCGTCGTCATGCGCGCTGATCAAGCCGTTCTGAATGGCGCAGGAGAATTCGCGTTGGTTCAGCGCGTGCCAACTGGCGCCCGGCTCCCACCAACTCTCGATGTGATCGATATACATGCTGGTCAAGCTGGTGCCATCAAACCAGTTGTAGGTATAAGGCGTGGCGGTGGACATGCTCAGCGCCAGGGGTTCGTAGCCGGCTTCCGCCAGCGCGCCCATTTCAGCGATCATGGTCTCCCAGTCTTCCCAGAGCGAGTAGGAGATGTCGAATTCGGTATCGATGCCATTCGCTTCCAGCATGTCGATGTTGTAGAAGAAACCGACCGCCACCGCGTTGACCGTCACGACGTATTGATTGCCGCTGCCGGTGTGGTAGGTGGTGTTCCAGACGACATCGGGGATGCTGTCCGCCCAGCGTTCGTGGCCCGGCGTGCCTTCTGGAATGTGCGGGTTGGGCGCCTCAACGTAATCATTGAGCGGCACATACCAGTCGTTGCCCTGCTCCTGCCAGACGCGGATGTAATTGTTGACGATGATATGCGGCTCGTTCTGGCCGTTGAAGACGGTGCTGCGCCACTGGTCGCCGGAGATGTTGGAGGGCACATCAACCAATTCGATGTTGACGCCCGGGTTGGCTGCTTCGTATTCGGCGACGATCTCGTTCATCATCTTGGGCGGATTGGGATTGTTCTCGGTCGGCTCATCGGGATAGTAGCCGCCTACCGTGGCGAAGATGGTGATCTCATCTTCCGCCTGCCCGGCGAATGCGCCGAACATCAGGACGAGAATTGACACTACAAGCAATCGCTTACGCACAAGGTTTTCCTCTCTGAACTCAATTCAAATACAAGACAAAAGTGACTCGCGGCGAATTATAGCCTACCGCTCGCCCCGCGCAATAGACTGGACCGTCTCGTTCAGGTCTGAGCGAGATACTGGCGCAAAGCCTGATTGAACTGGTCCGCCTTTTCGATGAAGGGTGTGTGTCCGCAGTCTTCGATTACAACTTCTTGCACTTTGCCGCCCGCCGCCGCGTAGTTGTCTAGCACGTGCCGTGTCTGTGCGATCATCGGCTGGGGCGGGCAGATTTCGTCGCCGGGCCAGCCAGGGACCACCCCGAGTTTGCCAAATGTCGCCAGATCGAACATCGAAATATCGGCGATAACTTGGTCGCTGTCTCCGCGCAGCCAGAGCACTGGCGGCTTGGGGTCGATGGCGTAGAGCCGGCTCGCATCAGGCTGGTTATTAGGCGCCATGCCGTTGAGCGCGCCCCAGCGCCCGGGCGCGACGCCGGGCCAATTCTCCGAAGCGGTTGAATCTCCTGGGTAATCGCGCTCGCCTGTATGCGTCTGCAATACCGATGTCAGCAAGTCTTCTTCGCGCTCCGAAGTAAAGGGCGGCTTCCAATAGAAGTTGTTCATGACCATGCGCGGCGTCATTTCGCCATCGCCGCGCTCGCCATCTTTGAGCATCTGCGTGTATTGCGGGTTGGCGACGCCGCCTCCTGAACCGGCCGCGTCTTCGGCGCAGAGCGTTCCCTCGGCGTCTTTGGCGCCGCCGAAGCCATATGGCGAAACGGGCGCGACCAAAGTAGCGCTCAAGAGCCGCTCGGGCGCGTCCGCCAGCAGATTCCAAAGCACGCCGCCACCCATGGAGTGGCCAACAACATGCGCTTGGTTGATGCCAAGGGTATCCATCAGCGCGAGCACGTCATCGGACATATCGGCCAGTCCGCGGCTGCCATCTACCGCCGCGTCAGGATCTGATTCACCGAAACCGCGCTGATCGAGGGCGACGCAGTGATAGCCGGCCGGCATTGCCAGCATGGTCTCTTCCCAGAATGTCGCGGATGTCAGATTGCCGTGAATGAAGATGACGGGCTGTCCGTCCGGGTCGCCGGCAAAGAGGACGCGAGTTGTAAGACGCTCGCTGCTGACCGTTCTCGCGTTGATGCCGGGCAGTGTCGGAATTGTTGCCATGCTGCACCTTCCTTTTAGATTTCGCTAGGTACAAGCAGACTGTAGCGCAAGGAATCAGGACGCGCTAATTCCCTAATCAAAATGGACCGTATCGGTCGGTTTGCGCCGGACGGGCGAATACGGTGGCGTCGAAGCTCTTCCGCATCAGTTCCCATTTGACATTGGCGTATGCCGGATCTTGTGACAGATCATGGTGTTCCCAGGGGTCGTTTTCCAGGTCATACAGTTCACAGAGATCTTTCTGATGGTACATGACCAATTTCCAGCGGCGATCGCGGTACATGGTGGCGTGGGTCGCGTCGGCGAGATTGGTCGCGGCGTAATGCTCCGTGCGCACGGCTTCGCGGTGTGGCGCCGATCGCTTGTCGCCTGCCAGCAGCGCCGCTGTCGACCGACCTTGCACCCAAGGCGGCGCCTCCATTCCGAGCAATTCATAAAGGGTCGGCACGATATCGACCAGCTCGACAAGCTCGTCAGTCACCTGCGGCTGAACATGCCCGAGCCAGGAGATCATCAGTGGCACGCGTACCAAGCTCTCGTAAAAGCGGCAGCCTTTGAGCGCGAGCCCGTGATCGCCGAGCATCTCACCGTGGTCACTCATAAAGATAATGATCGTATTCTCGCGCTGTCCGGAGTCGTCAAGGTAGTCGAGGAGTCGGCCAAACTCTTCGTCGAGGAACTCGATCATAGCGTAATACGAAGCTTGGATATGCTTGTGCTGCAACTGGTCGGGATGGCGGGCGCGATTCTGAAAGTCAATGTTTGCCGCTTCCAGTTGGCGCTGATGCGCGATATCGCTGTCTTGGAAGCGGGCGCCGGGCAAGGTTGCGGGATCGTAACGCCGATAATACTCGTAGGGCGCGTCGAAGGGCGGATGCGGGTCAAAGGGATTGACGCTCAGCAGCCAGGGTTTGTCCGGCTCGCGATTACGCTTGATAAATTCGATCGCCTTTTCGGTGCACCAATGCGTCTGATGCAAGTGCGGCGGCACATTGTCATTCTCCGCCGTCGGCTCCATGAAGCCGCCAAAGCCCTTATGCTCTTGCGAGTTGCGATAGTCGTCTAGCGATGCGATGCCGCGCGCCCGCAGTACCGTGTTGTGATCGATACCCTGCGCCTTGATCCATTCGACATATTCGTTGCCCCGTTCATTGCCGCCTTTATGGTCGTGGCTGTATTGAAAGTAGTCGTAGCCATCGTCGACGCGCTCTTCGCGGCGCAGGAAAGCGCTGGCCAGATGCAGCTTGCCAATCAGCCCGCAGTCGTAACCCGCGTTCCGCAGCCTGTGGGGGACCAAGCGATCTTCGTAATGGCGCGGGAATTTATGGAAGCCATTGCCATTAACGCCGACCGCGCTGGGGTACATGCCGGTCAGAAAGCTGGCGCGGCTCGGCGTGCAGATCGGCGATTGACAGAAGGCGTGGGTGAAAACTGCCGATTCGCCCACGAATCGATCGAGATTCGGCGTGTTGATATGTTCATTGCCCAAAGCGGCGATGGTGTCGAAGCGCTGCTGGTCGGCGCAGTACCACAGGATATTCGGTCTAGTCGTCATTTGCGGCTCCACATATCTCGGTCGCTCCGATGGTTGATGTTACCCATTTCAACAGATATTCGCCGCAAAACTGAAGGCGGAGATTTCCCGCGAAAGACAGTACAATAGCCCAAACGTATGGATTCAAGGAGCGATGCGATGGTCGATTTTGGATTGGGTCTGCTGCACGGTCCGCCGAAGGGGCAGAACGACCTTTTTCTGGCTGATTTGGATAAGACCTTGTCACAGATTCGGGGAAGCTTCCGCAGCATCTGGATGACCGACCATTTCCAGTGGGAGGGCCAGCCGACATTTGAAGCCTGGACGGTGATGAGCTATATATTGGCGCGTTACCCCGATTTTGAGGTCGGACCGATGGTGCTGGGGCAGAATTATCGCAATCCTGCCTTGCTAGCGCTGATGGCGGCGAGCTTGCAGGCGCTCTCCGGCGGCCGTTTTATCATGGGCATTGGCGCTGGTTGGAAAGAAGATGAATACCTCGCTTACGACTATGAATATCCGTCGCCGCGGATACGTCTCCAACAACTGGAAGAAACGCTGATCATCCTCAAGAAGATGTGGGAAGAGCCCGGTCAGGTCAGCTTTGAAGGCGCGCATTACAGCATCAGGGACGCCTGGTGCGAGCCGAAGCCGGAAACGAAGATTCCCATATTGGTCGGCGGTGGCGGATACACGACGATGAAACACGCGGCAAAGTATGCCGACATCTGGAACTATCCCGATTCGCCCCTGGGGCGATATTTGGAGCGTCAAGCGATTCTGCGGCGGCACCTGGACGATATCGATCGCGATCCGGCCACGCTGCGCCTCAGCTGGTTCGGGCGCGTTTCGCTGGGCCGGACGGAAGCCGAGGCGGAGGCGCGCGGAAAATCGCGGATTCCACAATGGACGGAATACAATTCCTTTGTGGGAAGTCCGCAGCGCGTCGCCGAATTGATGAGTGAGTTTGTCGAAGAAGGCGTCGACTATTTCATGATCGATATCATCGACGCGCCTGATGAGGAGATCATCGGCATGTTTACCGAAGAAGTGATTCCGGCGATAAATGGAGCTTAGAGCAATGAAGATCAAATGGTATGGACACGCGGCTTTTATCATCACCGCCAGCGATGGCGTCTCGGTGATCACCGACCCCTATACGCCAGAGACATCGGGTTATCAGCCGATTTCCGATGTTCCTGATGTGGTGCTTACTTCGTCGCTGAATGACGACTTTCACGATCGCTCCGACCTGATACTGGGCGACCCGGTTCGCATCAACATGTTGGATGTCGCGCGCAGCGGCGGAGAGATTGAAGCGGCTGGACTGGTGTTCAAGGGCATCGAATCGTCGGAGATGTACGAGCACCCCTATCACGAGCCCGATAAATGCGCAATGTATCGCTGGGAGATGGATGGCATCAGCATTGGGCATATGGGCGATGTCGGCAATCCCTTCACTGAGGAGGAGTTTGCCTTCTTTGAAGGGCTCGATGTTTTCCTGGTCTTGGCGGGCGATGTGCCGACTATCCGGCTGCCCGATCTCAAGCAGGCAGTCGACCGCGTGCAGCCGAAGCTGGTCATCCCGATGCACTTCCGCACGCTGCGGTACAAGCCGCGGAATATGCAGTGGATTACGGCATTCCTGCACCATTTCAATGATGCTGATATTGACTTTCAATCGAATTGGGAAGTGGAATTGAGTCGGGAGGATCTGCCGGAGACGACGCGGGTTCTGGTCTTGACACATGCGCTATAAGTCTCAGGAATTGTGCGGGCGATTCACAGAATCGCCCCTACAATATTCACGAACGCGAGGCTTATGTACGGGCGAGCAATTGGGTCACCCGCCTGATTTCTAATTCAAAGCCGCGCGAACGTATCCTTCAGCGTGGGATAGAGCGACTGATAAATCTTATAGCGCTCGGCATAGGCAGCGACATCGTCGCCAACCGCCACCGTTTCGCCCTCCTGGATCATTGCCGCGCAGGCGACAGCCGCATCTTTGAAGACGCCGGCTGCCACGGAGGCGAGAATCGCCGCGCCGAATGCGCCGCCTTCGGTCGTATTGATATTAACCAGCGGCGCCGCCAGCACATCGGCGATGATCCGCTGCCAGATTGGGCTCTTGGCGCCCCCGCCGCTGATCCGCACTTCAAATTCATCAGGCAGGCCGGCTTGGTCGATCAGCGTGAAGGAATCCTTCAAGCCAAAAGCGACGCCCTCCAGGACGGCGCGCGTCATGTGCCCGCGGTTGTGGCGGCTGGTCATGCCGATGAATGCCCCCCGCGCCAGTGGATCGGGATGAGGCGTGCGCTCGCCGGTGAGATAGGGCAGGAAGAAGAGTCCCTCGCTGCCCGCGGCGACCTCATCCGCTTCAGCCAAGAGGGCGTCGAAATCCAGCTCGGGGGCGAAGCTGTCTTTATACCATTGCAAGCTGCCGGCCGCGCTGAGCATCACGCCCATGAAATGCCAGGTATCGGGCACGGCGTGGCAGAAGGCGTGCAAGCGACCTTCCGGCTCAAAGGCGTAGCTGCTGAGCGGCGCGAAGACGACGCCGGATGTGCCGACGGTGACGCCGATGACATCGGGCGTAACGCAGCCCATGCCGATGGCGCCGGCCGCTTGATCGCCGCCGCCGCCGACAATGGCTGTGCCATTCGACAGCCCGGTCAGGTCGGCCGCTTCGCCGCTAACGGTTGCTGTGAAGTCCGTGCCTTCGTGGACCGGGGGCAGCCACTCGCGTGGGATCTCGAGCGCATCCAGCACCTCGTCCGACCAGGCGCGTTCCGCCACATTAAGCAGGCTCGTGCCCGAGGCGCCGGCCAGGTCGGTGGCGTAGTCAGTACTGAGCATGAAACGAATGTAATCTTTTGGCAGCAGGATCTGGTCAATCTTGGCGTAGATGTCAGGCTCATTGTCGCGCACCCAAAGGATCTTTGGCGCGGTGAAACCGGTCACCGCCGGGTTGCCGGTCAGCTCAAGCAGGCGATCGGCGCCGATAACTTCGGTCATATAGTCGCATTGCGCCTGTGTGCGTTGGTCGTTCCAGAGGATTGATGGACGCAGCACCTCGCCCTTCGCGTCCAGCAACACCAGACCATGCATTTGGCCGGTTAGCCCGATGGAGCTGATGTCGTCGCCGCGCAAGCCCGACTGGAGCAGCGCCTGACGGATGCTGGCGCTGATGCCATCCCACCAGTCGGACGGATTTTGCTCGCTCCAGAGCGGCTTAGGCTGGCTGATCGGCTGCGGCGCATTGGCGTTGGCGATAACGGCGCCCGCTTCGTCGATAATCAGCGCTTTGGCGCCGGTCGTGCTGATATCAAGTCCCATCAAGTAGTGCATGGTGTGTTTCCTTTCTGCCCCCATCCCCCGTCCCCTTCCCCCACAAGGAGCTGAAGAGCGGACACCTTTTCATTTCGCAGGATTTCGTTACAAAATCTGATCATTCCGCGGCAATTTTCGGGCGACCCAAGGGTCGCCCCTACGATTTTCGCCATAAACGAACCTTGTAGGGGTCAGCCTTGGCTGACCCGTCGCAATCGCAGCGCCTTACTTCAAACGTGTCCGCTCCTCAGCTCTTTATGGGGAGGGGGCTAGGGGTGGACCGCCTACATCCCGCCGTGCCACCATTCGTT
>JAJECX010000028.1 GCA_022821805.1 Anaerolineae bacterium | reverse complement strand
TGGTGGAATGTTTTATCAATAAAATCAAGCATTTCCGGCGGGTCTTTTCTCGATATGAGAAACTGGATACTTCGTATCTCGGTTTTCTCCACTTTGTCGGCGCTCTTATCTGGTTACGATAGAATGTCAACAGAACCTAGTCTACATTTGAATTGGACGGACTGAAGAATCCCTGCAGTATTTCCATGTTGGGCTTGTATCCGTTCTTATCCTGCTGCAACAACTTCATCTCTAAGAGTGCATAGATATCATTTCGAATTGTCCTATCGGTCTTGTTCAAATACGCAATCGCAAGTGCCGGTGTCAATTCGCGTATTTCGGTAAAGGATACTGACCTGTTCTGAAATCGGGGATGCGTGAGATCTAAAGCCAGACGTTTTCGCCGCTGTTCAACGTTTGACGGATTCTTGGGAAATCTCGAATGAATAAAGTCGTGCCACATCACTGTAGTCTGCGCGCTATATATTGAAGAGCTCTGCTCATCAAGTTCACGTCGGTACCCCTCAAGAGCAAATTCTACGAATCTTTGGATATTCGCCTCCGACGGATACGAACCGTCGTTGTAGTCTCCATGTGAATCCTGCAGCTCTTCCAAGTATTGTGGTCTCCGCTTGTTATACATATTGCTGAATAGATGCGCCGCTATGTCCGGAACCCCAGCGCGATACAATATCTGGAACTCTATAAGACGCCCCATGCGACCATTACCGTCACAATATGGATGAATCCATTCAAAATACAAATGAGCAATTATCGCCTTAACAGTTTGCCAGGCTAAATCGCACCCTTTGACGTATCCTCGCGGTTCGTATGAGGCTTCGTTTAGCCAATCGCAGAACTTCGTCATTAACCGAGAACATTCCTTGGCAGGTGCACCTCTATACCGCCCAACTGTGACTTCTTGCTGCCGAATAGTGCCGATTTCCGTTTCGTCGCAGTTGAGGCTACCGGTATCTGAAATCAGAATTCGATGATACCTGTTTAAGTATTCGACGGAGAATTCTTCGTTCATGCCGTGCAATACATCTGAGGCTATCGAATTCAGAGCATCAATGACGTTATGAACTTCTTGTTCGTCATAATCATTCGACAGTTTGCGCTCGCGAGGCTCTCTCACAATAGTTTCGACGGCTTCCGCCGAAAGAGTATTGCCTTCAATTGACGTAGTACCATGCACCGCTCTGCTAAAGTACAGGATTTTCAATTCGTCGCGATCGCCAGGAAGAATGGGAATATTACGTATATGCTCGATCTTCGCTTGTACCTCTCCTAGTAACATCATTACTGACGCAGTAGGTACTAGTTCATAAGGAGGAAATCTAATGAATCTGTGTGACTTCATTTCCGCTCTGTCAATCCTCAACGACTAAAACCGATCAAGGATTTTCCAGCAGTTTTTCCGATTGCTTTTCCAGAGTATTTTCCGCCTTTTATTCCGCTAAGATCTCTACACATACTGTAAAGGCTAGTGTTTACTTCACACTTGGCAACGGATGCCTGTAAACATACATAAGAATTTCCCATATATTTTCCCTTATTTTTTCCGACAATACTGCGTATTCTAAGGCAATTGGCACACCTATTTCAAGTCTAAATCGACGTGATTTGCCAGCTACGATTTCTACGACAAAAAATGGGCGCTGCCAGACGTATGTATGAACTTACAAGCATTCTCTCGAAGATTGAGTCACACAAACGCGTTCAGCCCAGTCAACTCCCGCCCGACCAGCAGCAAATTGACTTCATTCGTGCCTTCATACGTGTAAATCACCTCGGCATCAAGCATCAGCCGCGCGATGTGATTGTCGATGACGATGCCGTTGCCGCCCAGGCATTCGCGGGCCAACTGCGTGACATAACGCGCCTTTCGCGCATTGTTGTACTTCGCCAGCGAAGCTGTGCCGGCCGTTAGCTGCCCGCTGTTGATCAAATGCGACAGCTGCAGGCAGAGCGTCTGCATTAGCGTGACCTCGGTCGCCATTTCCACCAGCTTTTGCTGAATCAACTGAAAGCCGGCGATCGGCTTGCCGAATTGTTCGCGTTCCTTCGTATATTTCAGCGCCAGTTCAAAAGCGCCAGCCGCTACTCCCGCCGCTTTCCAGGCGACGCCATAGCGCCCCAAGCCCAACACCTGCGCCATATCGCTGAAGCGATTCGCGTAAGCCAGCTTGTTCGCCGCCGGCAAGTAAACATCCTGCAGCGCGATCTCGGCGTTGAGCACGGCGCGCATGCCAATCTTGCCCCAGATATCATTGATGCTGAGGCCCTCCGTTTGATTGGGATTCTCGATGACATAGCCGCCGAAGTCCTTGGTCTCTTCATCACGCGCCCAAATGATCAAGATATCGGCGATGGAAGCATTGCCGATCCAGCGCTTGGCGCCGTTGAGGATGAAGCCATCGCCGTCTTTGCGGGCGCGCGTCTTCACTTGCGCCGCGTTGGAGCCGACATCGGGCTCGGTCAAAGCGAAGGCGCCGATCTTCTCCAGCTTGACCATTTCAGGCAGCCAGCGCGCCTTCTGCTCGGCATCGCCAAGCAAGCCGATCGAGCCCATCGCCAAGCCCGAATGTACGCCATAGAAGGTGCTGATGCTGCCATCGCCCTTGCCCAGCTCATACATGACCAAGCCCATCTCAACGAAATCAAGTCCAGCGGCGCCATGTTCGCGCAATGCGCCGCCAATGATCGGCAGATCAACCATCTTGCGCGCGATCTCCCAAGGGAATTCAGCTCTTTCCCAATAAGGGTTGATGCTAGGCAACACTTCGTATTCGACAAAATCGCGCACTTCCTGGCGCAGCGCCTTCTGCTTGTCGGTGAAGTGCATATCGCAATTGTAAAAGTCAAAGCCCGAGAAGAGCGTTTCGCCTTGCTTTTCCAGTGTCATCAGCTTGTCGCCATATATGGAATCTTCATTTGATTGAGCATATCATTTATGCTACTGCGGTTCAATTCGCGCTTGTTTCAGCCTTATCGGTATGATTTCGACCGGTCACAGCGTCCAAGCCAGATAACAGTCCGCCGCCATTTGCCGAGCCGAGGACCTATGTCAGCACTGCTAGCCCTGCGGAATCACTTCGGCTCAATGCGACTGGTCGCGCTGCAATTGTTCAGCACCGCCGGGCTGGGTATGGCCTACCCCTATATCAATCTTTATCTCACCGAGCTCGAGTTTTCCGGCGCCTTGATCGGGACGCTCGCCAGCGCCGGCGCGATACTAACGCTCGCGCTTACTCCGCTGCTCAATCAAATCGCCGACCGCTTCATGCTGCATCGCAGTCTCTTGATGCTCTATTTTGGTGGATTCGCGCTTGCGAGCATTCTTTTCGCCACGACCCGCAGTCACTGGCTGGTGATCCTTGGCGTACTGCTGTTCCGGATCACAACTGGTCCAAGCATGACCCTCGGCGCGCAATTGACGCTGACGCAGCTGCTGCGCAGCGGCAAGACGATATTTGGCCAGATGCGCTCGTTCTCCGCCCTGGGTTTCGCCGCTTCCAGCGCGCTGGCTGGGCAGGTCTTCGCCCTCGGCGGGTATTCCCTGACCTTCACCGCCGGCGCGATTCTGTCATTAATCAGCATTCAACTGTCCACTATTTTCCCCGCCAAGCCAAAAGAAAAAGCAAAACCGGAGGCCGGACCCAAACAGCCGCGAAACCGCGGCATCTATGTCCTGGCTGCCAGCCAGTTCTTCGTCGCCATGTGCACGCACAACGCTTTCGCCTTTCTGTTCATCCACCTGAGCCAGAATCTGGGCGTCAACATTTCCCATATCGGCGTATGGGCGGCGCTTCTCGCCGTCGTGGAGTTCCCCTTCTATTATTTGACCGACGCCCTGCTGCCCCGTGTGCGGCTGCGCATCACCTACATTCTTGGCATTGTTGGCATTTCCCTGACGACGCTCTGCATTGGCATCGTGCCGAGCTTGCCTTTGCTGCTGATGATCTTCGTCTTCCGCGGCTTGTCCTGGCCCGCTTATCAATTGTCATGCTACCGCCTGATGAACGAGATCAGCCATCCGCGCAATGTCGCCACCAACCAAGCCATCGTGCAGGTGACCATGCCAGGGCTCGCGCTTCTGCTCGCCGGCTCGCTTTACGGCTATGCCTACGATCAATTTGGCGCTGGCGCCTTTTTTGCCTTGTGCGCGCTGGCCGCCGCTGTTGGCGTAGTCATCGTGATCGCCGGCTTCCGCCTCTTTGACACCCGCCAACAGACTCAGCGCGCCTGATCAATCACCAAGGCGGCGAGACAATCGTAGGTTTTCGCCGTCTCGCGGCGTATAATGTGAATCATCAGTCGCACAGGCAAGCCCGCTGGAAACAGGCTCCTCCGTGTCGAAGCTCTTCATCCTTCGCAATCGATTCGGCTCCGTCCGCCTGATCGCGCTTCAGTTTCTGAGCCTGGGGGGCATCGGCATCGTCTGGCCCTATGTCAACGTATTCCTGACCGACCAAGGCTTTTCCGGCACACTGATCGGCACGCTCGGGAGCGCCGGCGCCTTGCTTTCGCTGGCGCTGACGCCGCTTTTCAACCAAATCGCCGACCGGCTTATGCTGCATCGCCGCCTCTTCATGATCTATATGGGCGGCTTCGCGCTGGCGAACATCACCTTCGCATTGGCGCCGCATCACCTGCTGCTTGCGCTTGCCGTGCTGCTTTCCCGGCTCACGATCAGCCCCAGTCTGACGCTGGGCATGCAACTGACGATCACCTTTTTGCTGAGCCGCGGAAAAGCCGTCCTGGGTCAGTTGCGCTCCTTCGCTTCACTTGGATTTACCTTGGCAAGCCTGCTTGCCGGGCAGCTTTTCGCTATGGGCGGTTATCCCCTGCTATTCTGGGTGGCGGCGGCCATCGCGCTGCTCACGATGCTGTCGTCTACCATCTTCCCCGAGGGCTCGCAAGACAAAGCCAAAGTCGAGGATGGCGGCAAACAGCCGCGCAATCGCGGCTTCTATGTCATGGCTGCCAGCCAATTCTTCGTATCCATGGGCACATACAATATGTACAGCTTCATATTCATCCATTTCAATCAAAACCTGGACGTGGCATCGGCGCATATCGGCTTGTGGGCGGCGCTGATGGGCGCGGTGGAGTTCCCCTTCTTCTTTCTGATGGACGCCATTTTGCCCAGATTCCGCATACGCGTCGCCTATATCATTGGCATGCTTGGCACGGCGCTCTTCGCCTTCTTGCTCGGCGTCGTGGAAAGCACGCTGCTGCTTGCGCCGCTGCTGATCCTGCGCGGTTTGGTTTGGCCCTGCTATCAGCTTTCTTCCTTCACGCTGGTCAACGCCATCAGCCACCCGCGCAACGCCGCCACCAACCAAGCCATCCTGCAAGTGACGATGCCGAGCATCGCGCTGCTCTTGACCGGGTCGCTCTTCGGCTGGGCATACGACAACCTGGGTCCGGCGCCATTCTTCAGCCTGAACGCGCTCATGTGCGCGATCGGGGCTTGCATCGTCATCGCCGGTTTCCGCCTATTCGACGCGCGGCAAATCACGCCGTCGGCTTGAGCGGGCGCGGAGACTCCGCCCTCGCAAGCGAATCCGTCTTAGACAAGGCTGGGCGCACGTGATATACTTCCGCTGAGGGTGACCGATTTCAAGATGTTATAGCTTATGGAAACCAAGGCAAAGCGCGGCAGCGGTCGTTCGGCATCTGAAGAACGCGCATATCGTTTGTGGCTGCGCATCCGCCGCAACTGGCAACTCTACGTCTTGCTGTTTCTGCCTATTGTCTGGCTGATCGTATTTCGCTACGCCCCGATGTATGGCGCGCAGATCGCCTTTCGTCAATACTCGCCCGCCTTCGGTATTGAGGGCAGCCCATGGGTCGGCTTTGCCAACTTCGTGCGCTTCTTCAATTCGCCCAAATTCGAGCCAGTCATCATCAATACGCTCGTCCTTAGCTTCTATTCCCTGATCGCCGGCTTTCCCATTCCAATTATCCTGGCGCTGAGCCTGAACCAGGTCAAAGCGCGCCTTTTCCGCAGCAGCGTCCAGATGATCACCTACGCGCCTCATTTCATCTCCACCGTTGTGATCGTGGGCATGCTCTTCCAGTTTCTGCATCCGCGCGTCGGCTTCACCGCTGTGCTAGCGAATGCGCTGGGCTTAAACGCCCCAAACTGGATGGGCGACCCGGGCGCCTTCCGTCATATATTCGTCTGGTCCGGCGTCTGGCAGGAGATGGGCTTCGGCGCAATCATCTATCTCGCCGTGCTTTCGACCATCGACCCATCTTTGCACGAAGCGGCGGTCGTCGATGGCGCCAGCCGCTTACAGCGCATTCGTTATATCGATATCCCGGGCTTGATGCCCACGGCGATGGTGCTGCTGGTATTATCCACCGGGCGCGTGCTGGAAATCTCCTTCGAAAAAGTCTATCTGATGCAGAGCCCGCTTAATCTCGCTGTTTCAGAAGTGATCAATACCTACGTTTATAAAGTGGGCTTGCTGTCGCCGATTCTCGATTTTTCGTATTCGACCGCTATTGGCTTGCTGAAGGGCATCGTTGGGCTGGTCCTTATCATCGCTGTCAACCACGCCGCCCGACGCTTGACCGAGAATAGCGTCTGGTAGAGGACCGAGATATGGCGACCATGAAGAGTTACGAGAGCAATATCAACACGGTCAACGAATCTTATATCGACCGCATATTCTTGATGAGCAACACGACCTTGCTGCTCGTCGTCACCACCATCATTTTGCTGCCCCTCGTTTACATCGTCTCCGCGTCTTTCAGTTCCGCCGAAGCTGTGATCGCCGGCAAGGTCACCTTGTGGCCCGTCGATTTCAGCCTGCTCGGATACGAAACTATCTTCGAGCACAAGAAAGTTTGGAATGGCTTCGCCAATTCGATCTTCTATACCTTCTTTGGCACGATCTTCAACGTCATCATGACAATTATCGCCGCCTACCCCTTGTCGCGAAACGACCTGGTCGGGCGGCGCTTCATTACTTTCGCCTTCATCTTCACCATGCTTTTCAGCGGCGGTCTGATCCCCACCTATATGGTCGTGCGCGATCTGGGCTTGCTTAACACGCGCTGGGCGATGATCCTGCCCACCGGCATCGGACCCTTCAACCTGCTGATCACCATCACGTTCTTCCGCACGACGATCCCGCCCGAGCTCATCGAAGCAGCCCGCATCGATGGCGCCAGCGACTTCCGCACCTTTCGCAGCGTCATCTTGCCGCTGGCGCGCCCGATCATCGCCGTGCTGACGCTCTTCTACGCCGTCAATACGCATTGGAACACTTATTTTCAGGCGCTGATCTATTTGAAAGATCAAGATCTTTTCCCGCTGCAAATCGTCCTGCGCGAAATCTTGATCCAGAACTCGATTGACGCCTCCATGCTGATTGATGTTGAAGACCTGGTGGCGCGCGAAGGCTTGCGCGATCTCTTGAAGTTTTCGCTAATAGTCGTGGCAAGCGTACCCGTTATGATCATCTATCCCTTTGTGCAGCGGCACTTCGTCAAGGGCATGATGATTGGCTCAGTAAAGTAGGCAAATTGCGAAACACCGAAAGGAGTCCGGCTATCGATCTTTTCGTTCACGAATCATCATTCGATTTCACAAGAAAGGAACTGACATGAGTAAGAAAATTCTTGCGCTGGCGCTAATGGTACTGGTATTGGCGCTGCCCTTGACCGCTTCGGGACAGGAGATGGTTTCGGCGCCCGGCGAATTCCCCATCGTCGAAGAACCCATCACGCTGGATATTCTGATGTTGGGTCACGCCATTGTGGAAGACTTCAACACCAATACCTTCACCCACTGGTACAGCGAACGCACTGGCATAAATCTCAACTTCGATATCGCGCCGCCCAATGAATGGCAGGAAGTGCTTAACTTGACCATCGCCAGCGGCGACCTGCCGGATATCATCGTCGGCTTCACCGTCGATCCGTCGACCTTGGCGCTCTTTGGCCCCCAGGGCTTGTTCCTGCCCCTCAGCGGCTTGATCGAAGAGCACGGTCACTTCATCCATGAGGTCTTTGAAGGCTCGCCGCAGGTGCGCCCGCTGGTCACTTCGCCAGATGGCGAAATCTATGGCCTGCCGCAAGTCAACGAATGCTACCACTGCTTCTACTCGCAGCGCGCCTGGATCAACTCTGATTGGCTGGCGAATGTCGGCATGGACGTTCCACAGACGACCGAGGAGTTCGTCGATGTGCTGACCGCCTTCAAAGAGCAAGACGCCAATGGCAATGGCGACCCGAACGATGAGATTCCCTTGGCGGCCGCCACCACCGGCTGGAACGGCAATATCGACGGCTTCCTGCTGAACCCCTTTGTCCTTAGTGAGTTCACTGGACAGAATCGTTTCTTTGAACAGAATGACGGCGTCATCTCGCAGACCGTCACCAGCGAGGGCTATCGCGAGGGCTTGCGTTATCTGCATCGGCTCTTCGCAGCCGGGCTCTTCGGGGAAGAAAGCTTCACCCAGCCGATGGATCAGATCAAGCAGCAGGTCGAGGGCGGCGACGCGCCGACGATCGGCGTGGTCATCTCGGGCGCGCATCCCAACTTCGCCAATATCGGCGGCGACCGCTGGCTGAAATATGTCGCGGTTCCCTCGTTGGAAGGTCCAACTGGCTTGCGCCAGGCGCCTTTCAATCCCTGGGGCGTTGGCTCCGGGCAATGCACCATCAACAGCCGGACGGAACACCCGGTAGCCGCGTTCAAATGGTGCGATGGCTTGTACGAGCGCGAGACGACCCTGCGCTCCGTCTTCGGCATCCCGCAATGGGAAGCGGCTGAAGGCGAAGATGGCCAATGGCGTTGGGCGGAAGAAGGCGAACCCGCGCTGGGCGGCGACGAATTCGAGACGATCTGGCGCCGGCTCTCCACCTTTGGTTCGCTGCAAAACGTCCACTGGGCGCAGCGCGGACCTAGCTATCGACCGAACCACCTGCGCCTGGGCGAGGTTCGGCGCGAAGATGCCGGCGGCTTGGAAGTTGTGCTACTGGAAGAGACCCGCGTCGCTTACGAGCCCTACGCCCGCGACATCGAAGATCTAATCCCGCCCTTGGCGTTCACCACCGCGCAGGCGGCCGAAGTCACTGAGCTGCGCTTGGGCATCACCGATTACGTGGCGCAGATGACAGCGGAATTTGTCCTCGGTCGGCAGGATATAGACGCCGGCTGGGATAATTTCGTCGCCACCCTCGAAAGCCTGGGCATCAATCGCCTGGCGGAGATCTATCAGACCGCCTACGACGCGCAGTACGGCGGGTAGGCCCACACAACCCCCTCTAAATCTCCCCCCATTGCAATGGGGGGAGACTTGTCCATCGTAAATACAGTGATTGCGAGACGAACCTCTGTTTTCTTGGCGTAATCCTACAGATACGTTGGCGACGCGCCCCCTCCCTGATGCTTCGGGGAGTGGGCCGGGGGCGGGGTTGGCAACCGAGATGTCATCAATCAATGACCCAACCCAACATCCTCTTCCTCGTCGCCGACCAGCACAACGCCAAAGCGCTTGGCCACCGGGGACACCCAAACGCCCAAACACCGAACCTGGACCGGATGGCGCGCGAGGGTACGCGCTGTGAAAACGCCATCACCCAGAACCCCATTTGCAGTCCCAGTCGCGTCTCCTTCCTCAGCGGGCAATACCCCCACAATCACGGCTACTACAGCTTGAGCGGACCCAATCCCGCCGGGCTGCCCAATATCTTCGGGCATTTTCGCCGCTCCGGTTACTTCACCGCCGCCATGGGCAAGATCCACTGCCCCGAATACTGGGTGGAAGACGAATGCGATGTCTTCCACGAGAGCAATTCCTGGCAGGCCGGCAGCATCGTCGGGCGCTCGAAAGACTATACGCGCTTCCTGCAAAGGCGAGGCGTGGAAGAGCTCGAAGATCACATCCTGCTGCCGGAATTCGGCGACCGCGGCCGGCAAAGCGTAGAGGGGCGCCCCAGCCCCTTGGCTTTCGACGAATCGCAGGAAGGCTGGCTGGCGAATACCGCGATACAAACGATGAAGCGAGCGGCTGACCGCGAGCAGCCTTTCCTGCTGCACGTAAGCTTCCCCCGTCCACATCAATGCACGACGCCCTGCCAGCAGTTTTGGGACTTGTATGATCAAGCGGAGCTGAGGCTACCGCCCAACGCCGATTACGATCTGGCGGGGGCGCAAAAGGCGCCGCATATGATCGCGTCGGCGCGGCGCTGGCGCGAGAGTGACTGGCAGCTATTCGAGCCGAAGACTTTTGAAGCGGGCCGGCGGCGCAAGCTGCACGGTTACCTCGGCGCCGTCAGTCAAGTGGACGCGGCGGTTGGTATGCTGCTTGACTATCTGCGCGAGACCGGCTTGGCGGAAAACACCATCGTCGTCTACACATCCGA
Source organism: Anaerolineae bacterium (assembly GCA_022821805.1). Lineage (GTDB taxonomy): Bacteria > Chloroflexota > Anaerolineae > Aggregatilineales > Phototrophicaceae > UBA6055. The sequence goes on along the minus strand of JAJECX010000028.1, from coordinate 66,544 downwards.
CCACGGCGATTACGCGACCGAGCATGGCATCATGGAGAAAGCGCCAGGGATCTGCAGCGACGCCATCACCCGCGTTCCATTGATCTGGTGGGCGCCGAGCCGCATCAATGCCGGCGGCGCCGTCGATGATGTCGTCGAACTGGTCGATATCGCCAATACGCTCTGCTCGCTCGCGGACATCGATCTTATGGAGACTAGCGACGGACAGGACATCTCGCGGCTGCTAGCCGGTGAAGAGCGCGGCGAAGATCGCATCGGCGTCACCGAATTCGCCTGGAGCAAGAGCGTCCGCAAGGGACAGTATCGGCTGGTGCGCTATCCGCAGGCCTTCTTCCCCAACGAATACCCGGACGGCTTCGGCGAATTATATGATCTGGCGGCCGACCCCTGGGAGATGCGCAATTTGTACTTTGAATCGGGCTATCAACATGTAGTCGAAGACCTGCGGGGCGAGCTGCTCGAATGGCTGATCGCCTCAACCCGTCCGCGCACGGTCAGCGGCGTCAATTCCTCGCGCTTCGACAGTCCAGACTTGAACCCGCAGCGCATCCAGCGCTATCAGACCGTGGTCAACATGGACGGCAAGATCAACCCCGCGCTCTTGCATTCGGCAAAGAACAAGAACTATCTTTAGCGCAGTGGGCGCATAGGCGAACGATGGCTCGCCGTAGGACTACTCACCGCCAAACGCCCGTTCCAACTTGGCGATATCGAGCTTCTTCATTTCCATAAAGGCTCTGGTGACGCGCGCCACCGCCGCCGCGTCATCGCTGGCGAGCATCTCATGCAATCGCGTGGACGAAACCTGCCAGGAAACGCCGAAGCGATCGGTCAGCCAGCCGGCGACGCTTTCTGCGCCTCCATCCGTCGTCATCATATCCCAGAGTCGGTCAATCTCGGCTTGACTGTCACAGTTGATGCAGAGCGACATAGCGGCATTGGGCTTGAAGAAGGTGTTGCCGTTGACAATGGTAAATCGCTGACCGGCCAGCTCGAATTCCGCGAACATGATTTCGTCGGGTGAGCCCGGCCCAACCTCGCTGTAATGGATGATCTCTAGAACGCGGGAATCGGGCAGGAGCGAAGTATAGAATTCCAGCGCCTCTTCGATCCGACCATCAAACCACAGATAGGTGACGATTTTCTGCATGGGCTAGTCCTCCGTCGTTGATTTCGATAGCGTACGACTTCATCGACTCAATCAAATTACCACCTGCCGACACAAATTGACAGACGTCACAGAATGCGACCGATCCGCCCTGCTCGGTGGTGATCACACCGCTGATCGCGCCCTCGCGCCCCTGCGTGATTATCGAATCGATGACCAGCTCGCGCGTGACCACATCTTTCATCGCTTCCAAGGCTGCGCGCGCCGCAACTTTGCCATGGAGGTCGATCCCGCCCATGATCTGCCAGCGGATGTCGTTAGTGAAGTAGGCGAGGATGCCCTCGACATCGGCTTTGGCGAAGGCGATATTGAGGTCGCGCAGCAGCGCCTTCTCCGGCGCGTCCCCGCAATCGGCGTTCACAGTGATCTTGGGCATTCCAGTTAAGATCCCGCTATGGTCAGCCGGTATCGAGGCGCATCGGTCCAAAGCCATGCGGCAGCAGCTCGCGCAGCGTCGTGACCAAATGCGCCTTCCCATCCAGATCCGCGAGGATGACGCGCAGATCGGGCGCGAATTCGTACATCATCTGGCGACAGACGCCACATGGCGAGCCAGCGTCGCGCGTGACCACGGCAATCGCGCTGAACTCGCGATGCCCTTCGCTGACCGCTTTGAAGACGGCAGTGCGCTCGGCGCAGACTGTCGGCGTGAAGCTGACGCTCTCGATATTGCAGCCGCCGTAAACAGCGCCGTCCGCCGTCAACAGCGCCGCGCCGACGCGATAATTGCTGTAGGGCATATAGGCGTGCTCGCTGGCGGCGATGGCGGCATCGATCAATTGCTGGTCGCTGGGGATGGGCATGGCAGCTTCCTACTTGGAATGAGCCGGCGAGACCTTGCCGCCCTCTATGACATCCGTCGGCAGCGGCCGCTCGCTAGGGGCGGATACACTCTGTATCTTGCGCGCGTGGACCTTGCGGATGCGGTGGCCCTCAATGGACTGGACCGTCATGCGCAGGATATCCGTTTCAATCGTCTCATCCGCCCGCGGCACCCGCCCCAGCGTCAAGTAAATATAACCGCCCAAAGTATCCGCGGCGCTGGTGTCGATGGAACAGCCGAGCAGCGCGTTGATGTCATCTAGGTCCATGCTCGCTTCGATCAGATAAGAGCCATCGCCGACTTCGATATAATCTTCTTCTTCCGCGAAGTCATGCTCGTCGCGGATATCGCCGACGATCTCTTCAATCAGATTCTCGATCGTGACCAAGCCCGACGTGCCGCCGTATTCATCGACCACGATCGCCAGGTGCACGTTCTTCTCTTGCAGTTCTTTCAGCAGCGCGTCAGCCGGCTTCGTCTCCGGCACAAAATAGGCCGCTCGGGCGAGATCGCCTATCTCGCGCCGGGCGAAGTCCTCGCCATTCTTGACCACGGTCAGGATATCTTTAGCGTAAAGCAAGCCCTTGATGCTGTCGATGCTCTCTTCATAGACGGGTATGCGCGAAAATCCCGATCCGGCAAAGGCGGAAAGCGCTTCCCCCAGGGTCGCGTCCGCCTCCAGCGCGACAATGTCTATGCGCGGCGTCATCAATTCGCGGGCGCTGCTCTCATCCAATTGCAGCACCGATGCGATCATGTCCTTTTCATCTTCTTCGATTGCGCCGCCGCTGTGGCCCGCATGGACCAGGCTCATGATCTCCTCTTCCGTGACCAGATTGACCATCGCCAGGGCATCGCCGCCAAATATGCGCGACAGCAAGCGGCTGATCAGCAACACGAAGGCGGTCAAGGGCGAGATGATCAGATGCAAGACGCGCATCGGCGTGATTGACCGAGCGAAAATGCTCTCGGAATGGGCGCTGCCGATCGCCTCTGGCGCCAGGTCGCCGACGATCAGGGTCAGGCCCGCGCCACCGAAGACGGTCGCAACTGCCAAAACGAGGCGAGCGCCCGCGTCGCCACTGGCGAAGGGTTCAATCACCAAAAGGACGAGCAATACAGCAAAGGCGAAGCGCGTCAAGATATGAGTGATGCTGACGGTCATGCTCAGCCGGAGCGAGTCTTCGGTCAATGCCAGATAACGCCGCGCCGTCGCGTCGCCATCTTGCGCCCGCTCGCGCATGGCGGCGTCCGACACGCTCTGCAAAGCCGCGTTCATCAAGCTCACGGCCGCGTGGATGCCTAGCGCCACACAAAGCAGCAGCAACTGAGCGCTACGCTCATCCATCAGCCGCCACCCAATCCGCGTTCGCCGCTAAAGCCAAAACGACCGGCCACGAATACTCATGCACGGCTGTCGCGTTTACTATGTGCGTGGGACTCCGAGAAGGAGGCTCGACAGGGTCGTCCACTAGCTTTTAAGCACTAATTTGACACAGTGGCGACAGTGTACCACAGCGAAACCGCTTTATGCAAATCAAGGATGTTAAGCCAATGGCGACCGGTCCCAATTGAAACGCGCCCGCCAGCCCAGCAGCCGCGCCGCCTTGCTGACATCGACCGGGCTTGCGGCCCCGCGCAAGGAATCGACAATGGGATAATCGCCAGGGAAGTGCTTCGCCATCAAATCCCGAATGTCATCGGGCCGGTAAATGGTCGGCGCGCAGATATAAAAGGCTTCGTGTCCCGGCGCCTCGTATTCCAGCGCCAGACGACACGCGGCCGCGGCATCACGGACATCGACGAAAGTCCAGAAGGCGCCATAAGTGGACACATCGTCCGTCGGCTGCTCGCGCGCCGCCGGCAGCCATGACTGCGCTGACTCGTCAACAACGAAGGTGAAGCGCAAGCTCGCCAGGGACATCTCGGGATTCCGCCGCAAATATCCTTCCGCCAGTTCCTCGCCTATCATTTTCGACAGCCCGTAGCAATCCTGCGAAAGCAGCGGATGCGCTTCGTCAATCGGCACGTACAGCGGATTGAAGGGGCGATGACGAAAGGCGTATCCCAGCGCCGAAATACTGCTGGCCATCGTGATGTTGCTTATACCGAGAATCGTCGCCGCCTCCAGCACATTGAAGGTCGAAATGACATTCGTGTGAAAGACGACTTCGGCGGTATGGACATCCGGCGAGGGAATGGCAGCCAGATGGATGACGGCGTCGTGCCCCTGCATAACGCCGATGACCTGACCCAGATCAGTGAAATCGACGATCTGCGTCTCCCACGGCTGGGTCGCGTTCAGATCCGCCGGCGTTACATCGTAGCCGTGCGCCTGCAGCTCCTCGACCGTCGCGCGACCAATCCGCCCGTCCGATCCGCTGACCAGAACTTTCTTACCCGCCATCGCTCATATCTCCTTTTGAGCCGCTCATATCAGTCCGCATATCTCCATGACAGGCTCGCTTGCGTAATGACAAGCTGCAAGTCATCGACAAAATAAGCGCCATCGCCATCGAATATCGTCACGTCAAATACGGCGCCTTCAGCCGATTCTCCGGCAAAGGCCGCTTCAATCGTCCACCCAAACTGCTCATTCTGCAGCCGCGCGCCACCCTCGGCGGTCAGAGTTGCCGGCTCAAGATTGGCGACGAAACCGCAGCCGCCGCTGTTGCAGGCGTATATATGGAATTCGCCATGATGCTGCTGAAACATTTTCACTTCGGTTTCGCCCCGCTTGCTGAAGAAAAAGTCCTGGTCGCAGGCATCGCCGACGCCCACAGCGCCCCAATGATCAGCCTGGTCCGGGTTGGCCGCCTGCGGACAGTTGTCTTCGGCGTTGGGCAGGCCATCATAATCATTGTCCCCCTCCGGCGCGTGAATCAGTTTGTGTACGATGCCATTGATGCTGGTGATGTAAATCTCCCCCTGAAGATCTTCTTCGATCGCCGTCACGTTCAGATCGGTGTCCAGCAGCTTCCGCGAACGCCAGCCGTCCCCCTCTTGCCATAGCGTCCACAGGTCACCATGACAATAATCGCTGTAGATGTACCTGCCTTTTAGCTCCGGCATCGCTTCGCCGCGATAGACGGGCCCGCCAATCACCGCGCAGCCGACCGGAAAACTGCCGTCATAACCGAGCGGCTTCAGGTGTGGATAAGAATAGACGGGAAAACTCAGTCCCACAGCCAACTCCTCCGCCGATTGCGCCGACGAGCCTTCCCCTTCAACGAGCGCGTCGCCCTCGAATATCCGCCAGCCGAAATTAGCGCCGCCGGTGTGCTCGGCCGGCAGGTAATTGATCTCTTCGTGATTCGACCAGCCGACATCGGCGATGAAAAGCGCCCGCGAGCCCGGCGCGAAACTGAATTTCCAAGCGTTGCGCAAGCCCATCAGCCAGATTTCCGGGCGGTATCCTTGGCGCCCGACGAAGGGATTGTCTTCAGGAATCGCGTATGACGGCGCCCCGCTCACATCAATCCGCAGGATTTTCCCTCGCAGGTCATCAATGTTTTGGCCAGTTGATTCCAAGTCTTCCGACAAACCACCATCGCCCAACGACATATACAGATAGCCATCGGGACCAAAGCGCAAATGCCCGCCCTTATGCAGCGAAGAGGCTTGAGGCACGGAAAGGAGACGTTCGCCCGAGCCGGGCAAGGCGACATAGCGATATGGCGAAACCTGATAACGTTCCAGATGAACGGTGAAATCGACATCCGAGTAGCTGATATAGAAGAAGCCGTTATCAGCGTAAGCCGGGTCAAACGCCAAGCCGAGCAATCCCTGCTCAAAGCTTGCCTCCGCATCAACCTTCTCGCGCAAATCGAGGAAGGGCACACGCAAGACCTCGCCGTCCTCCAAGACCAGAATTCGCCCGGCGCGTTCGGTGATGAAGAGAAGACCATCCGGCGAATAGGCGATGCCTGTCGGCTGCTTCAAATTGCCGACTATGCGGTCAATGACGTAAAACTCGGTCGCCGACTCTTGTCCAAACACAGGATATGCCAAGCAACAGAGCGCCGATACAACGATGCAAGCAATGACTTTAGTCAAGTTGGACATGTACCTTCTCGATGTTGCTTCGCCGGTTACGCAACGGCGATGAGCCTGCCACGCTATCTGCACAGTATAGCCCCTGCATGCCGGATTCACCGCCGCGCTCGCCTGGCAGTTGGGCGCGCCGCCAAATGCGTTACACTAGAATCCGTAAATCGGACCAAGAACGGAGGAAACGAATCGTGACAGGTGAAATGCGCGTAGCGCTGGGGCAGCATTCAGCAGCGACGCACGAATACTTAACCTTCGCCAAACAACTGGGCGTTGGCGGCGTGCAATTCAATATGATCGGCAAGGGCATCGACTTAATCCCCGAAGATATGGACCTGCCTGATGACAAAGGCTATTGGGAGGTCGACGATCTCAAGCGCTTGAAGCAGCGTGTCAACGACTACGGCTTGGAGTTGGAAGCGATCGAGAATGTGCCGCGGCATTTCTACGCCGAAGCCATACTGAATGGTCCGCGCCGCGCCGAGCAAACCGCCAATTATCAGACGATCGTACGCAATATGGGCGAAGCTGGCATCCCCATTTTGGGAATCGCCTGGATGCCGAATCTGGTCTGGCGCACGCCGATGGCGGTCGGGCGCGGCGGCGTCAAAGTGACAGCCTTTGACCTGGAGCGCGCGCTGGCGGGCGAGGTCATCTCCGGCATCACCCGGGTGCCGGAAGCGGAAGACCGCGAATACAGTGAAGACGAAATCTTCGACAACTACATAGCTTTCATGGAGGCGGTGATCCCGGTCGCCGAAGAAGCCGGCGTCAAGATCGCGCTGCACCCCGATGACCCGCCAGTGCCTTCGCTCGGCGGCATCGCGCGCGTCTTCTACAAGCCGGAGAACTTCAAGCGGGCGCTGGAGGCTGTGCCCAGCCCCAATCACGGTCTCGACTTCTGCATGGGCTGCTTCTCCGAGATGGTCTATGCCGACCAAAGCAATAACGATGGCGTGCTCGACGCGATCCGCTACTTCGGCGAGCGCGGCAAGATCTTCTATGTGCACTTTCGCGATGTGCAAGGCTGCGTGCCCAAGTTCCAAGAATGCTTTCCCGGCGAGGGCAATATGAACGTGGTCGCGGCAATCCGAACGCTAAAAGATGTCGGATTCACCGGCTTCATCATCGATGATCACGTGCCGGAAATGATCAATGACGACGGCTGGCGGCATCGCGGGCATGCCTATTCGACTGGCTATATCATGGCGCTGGTCGAGGCGGTTAAGCAATTGACCTGACACAGGCGAGTAGCCAAAAGAGTGGCATGCCAGTAATCAAAAGTATCAAATTCAACGAGAATTGTAGGGGCGACCTATCAGTTCGCCCGCCAATTCCTAAACACGTAGGGGCGACTCTGTGAGTCGCCCACTCTTCCTTCCAATATCTGAAGTCACGACCCCCGCCAAGTCCTTACAATGCCTTCGCCCGTGGCCGCTTGAAATCACGCCAAAGGATGACTTCGTACATGAAGAGAGTGATCAGCGCGATAACAAAGACGAACTGCGGGATGACTTCCAGACCGACCGTCTCCGCCACTATGCCGCCCAGCCAGGGCAAGAGCGCCATACCCTACCCAGGCTGGCGCCAGTTAATTGCAGCCCCATCGCGTTGGCGGTATGCCCGCTGCCCACCATTAACGGCGTGTTCGATGTCATCAAGGGAGCGAATGGCGCAATCGAAAAACCGATCAGCGCCAAGCCGAACAAGCTCATCTGAGGGCTCAGATTCAAGGACAGCAAACCCGCGCCAACCATGACGCTGATATTGTTCAGACGAAGGAAGCTGCTGCTGCTGATTCGCGTGATGATGACGCCGGTGAAGAAGCGGCTGACCGTCAAGCTCGCCCAGTAGATGCTGACCCAGGTCGCTGCGACCTTGGGTTCAATCGAGCGCGCGCCAATCAGAAAGCTGTTGGCAAACTGACCAGCGACCAGTTCGTTTCCAGTAGCCATCAGCCAGGCGCCCGCCAGCAGCCACATGACGGGCAGGCGCAAGGTCTGCCGCATGCTGGCTTGGGTCTTTCCGCCGCCGCTCTTTATCGCCTCGCTGATTCGCCACTGATCCCTGGTTAGATAAAATATTACAAACATAAGTACGCGCGTGCCCGCGAACAGCGCGTATATCCAGCGCCACTCGATAGCCAAGTCAATAACGATCGTCGTGACGAGAAAGGGACCTATAGTGGAGCCGATGCCAAAGCTCCCATGCAGCCAATTCATGCGGCGCGCGCTGAAATGCACGGCGCCGAATGCGTTCAATCCAACGCCCATGACGCCCGATCCAAAGCCGTGACCGACGGCGGCGACCATGAACATCGGCCACGACAGCGAGAGAGCGAGGCCTAGCTGGCTGAAAATGCCAATGAAAGCGCCGCCCATCATTACCCAGCCGATGCCGAATCGACCGATGATCGGTCCGCTCATCATGCTGGTGAGCGTGCGGCCGATGGTGGCGGCGGTCAGCATCGCGCCCAGCGCGCTCAGCGTGACATTGAAGTCGGCTTCAATATAAATCCAGACAACGCCAAGCGTGCCCGCGCCGAGGCCGCCAATAACGAAGATAAGACAGGACACTATCCACAGATCGCCTGGGTCATCCGCAATTCGAAAACGCATACATTCAGCCCTAAAAGAAGATCATAAGCGGCGCAATCCGCAGCTTCGCTAGCGGCGGCGGGCATAATCGCGCGAGTGTATCCGAGTTTCGGCGCGCGGGCTATAGTCTGCTCACACCGGGAGTGGCGAAGAATGAGGGCATCGCAACCGATCGTCCCGTCTCAGAGCAATCAAGATGTAGGGGCGACTCGTTGAGTCGCCCGCTCTTTTCGATTCGAGATGAGGGCGAGGCGCCGGCCCGCCCTTCAATGACTAACCCGACAACCGCTCGCGCAGCAGCTTCAACAGCCAGGACAGCTCCTGTATCCCGAGCATGCGAGCGGAAAGCAAAAACACGCCGCCATAAAGCAACGCGCAGACCCCCACCAGCAGCGCCTCCCGCGCGATGCTCGTCTCACCGATCCACTGCGTTAACGCCGGCAGGCTGACGAGGGCGAAACCGGCCATGATCAGCGAAGCCAGCGCCGACTTGAAGCTGGTGCGCGCCAGCCGCTGCGAACCGAAGCCATCCAGCCGCCGCCAAAGCAATACGCCACTGATCGACGCATGCGCGAAGTGCTTGACAGTGTCGGCGATCATCAGGCTGAACAAGCCAAAGCGCTCGAATAGAAGGAGGGCGGCTGCCAAATAACATACCAGGCTTACGATGCCGACCAGCGCCGGCGTCAACGTGTCCTTGCGCGCGTAAAAGGCATAAACCAGCAGCAGGTCAAGCGCGGCGAAGGGCAAGCCGATCAGATACAGTCGCAGCGCCGTCGCTGTAACCTGGGTATCGGCCGCGAGGAAAGCGCCATTCTCAAAGAGCAGCGCGATGATTGGTACCGCCAGCACGAATAAGCCGGTTGCGGCCGGCAGGATCAGCGTGGAAGTGAGCCGCAAGCCAAGCCCCAGCGTGTCTTTGAAGGCGCGCTGCGCCGCCTCGGTCATTTCCGCCGACTGCCGCGCCAAGGTCGGCAATATGGCCACGCTGATGGCGGTCGCCACCAGCCCCTGCGGGAACTGGACCAGCGTGGTCGCCCAATTCATGATGGCGATGCCGCCTTCGATCGTCTGGCTGGCTAGGTTGTAGCTGAAGGGACGGATGATCAGCGTGTCCATGACCAGCGACAGCATCACCGGTATGTAAAGCAGCCCAATGCTCTTCAACGCCGGATGACGCCATTCAAAACTGAAGCGCAGCCGCCGCAAACGCAAGCCGGGCATTTGCAGCAGCATCTGGGCGAGGGCGCCGGCCAGCCAACCCGCCGCCACCACCATGATGCCATCCGCGGGCCGCGCGACAAAAAATGGCGTGACCAAGGAACCGCGCTCCAAATGCGGAATCAAAGCCAGCGATGGCGCCAGCGCCAAGGTCACGATCACGATGCAGGCATTAAAGACGACGCCGGCGAAAGCGGGCAAGGTGAAGGAGCGCAAGGCGAAGAGCGTGCCGCTGAATACCGCGAAAAGGCTCATGAAGATTAATGCCGGCGCGGTCAAGCGGAGGAGGTCAACGGCGAGACGCTGCGTCGCCAAATCGGCGCCGGGCGCCATCAGCGGCACAATCTGCGGCGCGAACAGCTCGAGCAGCAATACGAGGAGCGCCACCAATACGATAACGAGGCTGATCAAGGCGGAAACAACGCGCCACAACTCAGCTTTGCCGCGAGTCGTAATCACATCGCTTAGCACCGGTACCAACGCGCCATTGATATGCCCGCCGATTAGCAAGTCATAGATGGCTTTGGGCACAATTATGGCGACCTGCAGGGCATCCACCGCTCCGCTGGCGCCAAACAGGTAGGTGAGCACAATCTCCCGCACGAGGCCAAGAAGGCGGCTGCAAATATTGCCCAGCGCCAAAATCCCGCTGGCGCCGGCGAGGCGCGCATTGGTGCGTTCCTGCTCGCCGGGCAAGCCGTCTTGGAGGTCGGAATCATGCGCGCTGGCAGGCTGGTCGGCGTTCATCACAGTCGTTTCGCTAAGGTGGCGGGCTTGGCGCATCCCTGACTATACACAGGAGAGGCGACATTACTCAAGCGTATCGTGCTTGGCGCGCCCTCGCCGACCAGCCTCGACTTGCTTGACAGCGGGCGCAGAACTCAATTACGCTGAAGGTAGGCAACTAGAAAACAGGCGGTGGTCCCATGAAGATTCGCAAGTTTCTCTCAATCGCAATCGCGCTGATTGCGCTGCTATTTGTATTTTCCGCTTTGTCCAGTTTGGCAAGCTCAAGCTGCTCGAAGCCCGACAACTTCAAATACGTCGGCTACGAAAACTCTCTCGACTATTTTAGCTGGGATACGGTGAACTGCAGCGGCATCAAGATTCAAATCAAAGGCGGCGGCATTGTCGGCAATTGGTCTAGCGTGTACGTTAACTCCAACTATGTCAGCCATGAATCCGGCACCACCAAGGCGGGCATTACGCCGTTTAACAACGTGGCCGGCATCCCGCTGAAATTCCGCGTCAAAGTAGGCAACTCGCCCTACAGCGATGTCATTGAAATTGACTTCCACGCCACCTAGCTTCCGCCGCTGCCAGCACTTGCTGAAAATCCCCCCACCCCAAACCCTCTCTCGCCATCTCTATGGCGAGCATCCCAAAATGAGGGAGGGGGATTAAACACAACATACCCAGGCTTTGCTCCCCTTCCGACGGTCAGTGTCTACGCGACCCTCGTTCTGGGGGCAAGGGGCTGGGGGATGGGGGTTGTAATGGTTCGGAAAAACCTGCGCCCGGTTCGCAATGAGAATTGTATGCGCGCAAAAATTCGTCCCTGCCGAATCGACGACTTGTTTGACTTGGCATCAGTAATTCGCTTATGATGAGAGTAGCAGCAGTTGAAATTCGGAGGAAAAAATGAAGATACGAGGCTTCACCATCATCGCCGTCGCGCTGGCGCTGATTGTCCTCGTCGGCGCGCTGATCTCGCAAGCGCAAGGCAATCAAAGCGTCAGTAATTTCGTGCTTGACCATGTCTACACCAACGGCCAAATGAAATTCCATTGGACGACCATTGACGGCGAGTACGACAATAAAATCCAGGTCAAAGGCGGCAACATCAGCAATGTCTATACGACCTTGACCGTCAACGACGTTCAGTACAGCTCCAGCACCGGCACGACCGGGATTATCATCAATGCCATATCTAGCGACCCAGCAAGCCTTTCGGGCGAAACCCTCAGTTTTCGCGTCAGGGTAACGGTATGCACCGCGGAAAACGAAGGCACATGCGACTCGTCTTACACGACCGACTGGGCTTACCTGGACGCGAGCTTCTAGCCAGCGCTCGCTGAAAATCACCCCCGCCCCAAACCCCTCCCCGACCGCCAGTGTCTACGCGGCGCATAATGAGGGAGGGGCTCAAGCGCATCAATGCGTCTGATTATCTGCCTTTGTTTTGTTTCTGAAACAGGCGAGCAGTTCTGCGGTGAAGAACCTGTGCCCGGTTCGCAATAAGAATTGTATGCGCGCAAAAATTCGTCCCTGCCGAATCGACGATTTGATTGACTTGACATCAGAAACTCGCGTATCATGAAAGTAAGAGATTTCACAAACGGAGTATTGGGATGAGCATTCGCCCCGTCAGCAGGATTGCCAGCGTCACGATTGCGCTGATATTTTTCTTCGCCGCTTTGCCGCTGCAAGCGGGGTTCCTGAATCCAGCCGAGGACTTCACCTATGACGGCGAGAGCCTCACCGGCGCTTTGAAATTCAGTTGGAAGACCATTGATAACGAGGTCGCCGCCAAAATCCAATACAAGGGCGGCGGCACCGCATTGATCCCCGCATTCCCCAACTGGACCACTGCCTCACTAAGCCCTGCCGGCACTGCGGATGGCAAGACCCATGTTCTGACTAATCGGCCCTCCAATAATCTATCGGGGCAAACATTCCAATTCCGCCTGACCGTCGGTGTCTGCAAGATATGGTCCCGGACGCAGGCCAATGTTTGTTTGAACTATGCGACCACCCGGTATGTCGAAATTCAACATTCCTTCTAGGCGCGCCAGCGAGCAAGACGAGCGAGCAATTTGTGAACGCCAAAAATAAATTAAGGAGCAATCTCATGTTCACACAATATCCAGTCCGAAAGATAGTCCGAATCATCAGCCTGGCGCTGGCGCTGCTCGCGCTCGTCCTCTTCGCCGCCCTGCCGCTGCAAGCGCAAACGAGCAGCACCGCTGTGGAAGGCTTCCAATACGACGGCATGTATTCTGACGGCAAATTGAAATTCAGTTGGAAGACCGCGACCAACGAAGTCTATGACACCACTTCCTTCATGTTCAAAGGCGGGGGCGTGACCAATGTCTGGACCTCGTCCTACCTGACCGGCTTGTCCTACAGCGATGGCCGCACGAGAATCGAAGTCCCGGCTTTGACCAACAACTACCACGACCAGACCTTCCAGTTCAGCGTGGCGGTCAATATCTGCACGAATTACAACAGCAGCGGCGGCTGCCTGAGCTCCTACCGGACAGACCCGGCCGAGATCGAAGTAACATTCTCATACGCTTAGGCAGCGAAGCCGTTCGCCGGCGTGGATCAGTTCCGCGCCGGCAATGTATCCAATCGCGTAAGCAAGGAAACGCAACATGAAAAACCGCGCCTCTGTCATCATCAGCCTGTTGCTAGCCCTCTTCGCCGTTGCCCTGCCCATGCAGGCGCAGTCGAGCGACAAGCCCGAAGATTTCAAATATGACAGCATGTCCAGCTCGGGCAATCTCAACTTCAGTTGGAAGACCGCTGATGACGAGGTTAATGCGGCGGCGCTGCAATTTGTGGGCGGGGACATCACCAGCGTCTGGCTCTCGGTATGGATCAATAACCATTGGTTTGACGATGGCCGCAGCAATATCACCACCGCGCCGCTGACCTCGTCGCCTTCCGACCTGTCTGGCAATACTTTGAAGTTCCAGGTGCGAGCCTGGATTTGCACGAGCTATGATGATGAGGGCGAATGCGACGAAAGGCAAAAAACCGACTGGGCGACATTGGAAGTCGAATTTGATTAGCCCAACCCCAAACCCCTCCCCATGAATAGGTAGGGGCTTAAAAATACGAGAGAATGGAAGTGAGAAATGAAGAATCGCCGAATAGCTATCATCATCAGCCTGTGCATCGTCTTGATCGCTGCCCTGCCCGCGCTCGCGGAAGCTGTGCCCGACCTGAAATGGGAAGGCGTCGATGAGGATTCCGGCCGATGGGAATTCAGTTGGGAGACCACCACGGGCGAGTATTGGGCAACTGTACAATACGAATCCGACCCCGACTTCTGGACCACGCTGAGCAACTTGCAATGGTCGCGAGAGGGAAACCGGACGCATGTGTCCAGCCCGCCGCTGTCAAACGCCCCATCGGGTTTAACCTTCACTTTCCGCGTGGAAGTCAAGGCTTGTACACAGCGCCATGAAGAAACCGATGATTGCACCCGCGTAAAAACCTACGGCTGGACTAAATTGGAAGTCGAATTTGATTAACGCTCAATCCGGCGCGGCGTCCGCGGACGAGCGAAAAAAGAAAGGAGCGGCACGATGACAACGCGCTCAGTTGTAAGAGCTTCCCTATGGGCGCTGGCGCTATGCTGCCTCTTTCTCGCCGCCTTGCCGGCCCAGGCGCAATGCTTCTGGGTTTATAATTCCAAGGTCGACAATTTCGCATTTCACGGCATTGATATCATTGGCGATTGGAACTTCAGCTGGGATACGATCACGAGTGAATCGACGGTCTATTTCGAAGTGAAGGGGGGCGACATCTCCCAAGTATGGCTGTCGGTATCGAATTTCGATATCGACCGCGAAAATGGCAAAACCTATTTAAGCGCCGATTCGCTGTCCAACAATCCGACCGGGAACATCTATGACTTTAGGGTTGCGGTTGAAGGCAAGAACGCCCAAGGCAATTGCATAATCATTGGCTGGGCGAAGATCACGATAATCTTCCAAGGTTGAGCCAGCCGCGCGGCAGAGGACTTGACAAATTTACTGAAAGAGATGTGGAGCATGCAAAATCTCAAAAAAAGAGCCTGTTTCCGATTGTTCGTCGTATTGGCGCTAATATTCGCCGCCCTGCCCGCGCTCGCGGAAGCTGTGCCCGAACTGAATTGGGAAGGCGTCGATGCCCGACGGCCGATGGGAATTCAGTTGGAAGACCACCGACGGCGAGTATTGGGCAACGGTACAATACGAAACCAACCCCGACACCTGGACCACCTTGAGCAACCTGCAATGGTCGCGCGAGGGGAGCCGAACGCTTGTAAGCAGCCCGGCCCTGTCCAACGATCCATCGGGCCAAACCTTCAATTTCCGTATGAAGGTGAAGGCTTGCCCACAATGGCATGAAGATGAGATAGGCCGATATTGCATGGATGATCGCACCTATGGCTGGACAGAACTGGAAGTAAAATTTGATTAGCGGTCGAGCCCAAACGAAAGGAAGTGTGAAGTGAAACATCGACGAGTTACCGTCATCAGCCTGCTGCTGGCGCTGCTGCTTTTTGGCGCGGCAATGCCGGCGCAGGCGCAATGGCAAGGCAGCGTGCCCGACTTCAAATATGATGGCTTAACCGCGGACGGTGAATGGAAATTCAGTTGGCAGATTCCCGGCCAAGGCTTCTGGTTTGAATTTGAGTTTGACTACAAGGGCGGCGGCGTCAATGTCTGGACTTCGGTGAGTAGCCTGATCTCTGCTGGGGCCAGAAGCACAAGAGAGGTTGTCGCCACCCCGCCGCTGCACAACGCGCCGGCGGGCAAGACCTTCAAGTTCCGCGTGCGCGCCAAGTTCTGTAATTTTACTGACGCCGCCGGCAACTGCGTGCAAGAGACCTGGTACAACTGGGCGAAAATAAGCGTAACCTTCTAGCGAGCTCGCTTTCGCAACAGGCGGATAGCGCGGTAATGCCCCTCGGGCAAAACGAGGGGCTTCGTTTTGTAAAGGTTTGACAAAGGAAAGGAAGAGTGAATTGAAGCATCGACGAGTTATGTTCATCAGCCTGCTGCTGGCGCTGATTACGCTTTTCGCCGCCCTGCCGGCGCTGACGCAGGCGAGCGGCAATGGAAGCATCAGCAATTTCAAATACAGCCATACCAACTCCGCGGGCAAATGGGTCTTCACCTGGGACACCTACCCGGACAAACACTCCATTGATCGCTTTCAATTTAAGGGCGGCGGCTGGCAAAAGGTATATACCTCGATGTATGTGATTAGCTGGAGCAAAAGCAGCGGCACCACCAAGGCGGTCGTAAGCCCCGTCTATTCCGCGCCGGGCTACAGCTTGCAATTTCGGGTGAGGCTGGGATTGGGCAACGATGTCTATACATCCTATGCGACGACCTCGCATAACTTCAATTAGCCGCGGCGCGCCTGCCGAAAGGATTGTGAAGTGAACAATCAGCGAATTTTAGTCTTCATCAGTCTGCTGCTGGCGCTGATGCTACTCTTCGCCGCGCTGCCGGCGCTCGCCGCCGATGTGCCCGAATTCAAATGGGAAGGCGTCGACAGCGATTCGGGCAGATGGGGATTCAGTTGGAAGACCACCGAGGGCGAATATTGGTCGCAACTTCAATATGAGACCAATCCCGATACCTGGGCCACGCTAAGCAACCTGCAATGGTCGCGCTCTGGACAACGAACGCATGTAAGCAGCCCGGCGCTGCATAACAATCCATCGGGCAAGACCTTCAAATTCCGCGCGCTCGTCAAAGCTTGCACGGAGCCATCTGAAGAAAACGACTGGTGCGACGACCCAGGCTTTGATGCCGTCGACACCTATGGCTGGACCGAGTTGGAAGTCGAATTTGATTAGTTGTCAATCCGGCGCGGCGCTAACTCCAGCATCGCGCCGGCATTTTATTCATCTCAATCGCAAAGGAAGTGTGAAGTGAAGAATCGTCGAGTTACCGTCATCAGCAGCCTGTTCATCGCGTTAATCGCCTTTTTCGCCGTTCTAACCGCGCTCGCCGCCGCTGTGCCCGACTTCAAATGGGAAGGCGTCGACAGCGATTCGGGCAGGTGGGAATTCAGTTGGCAGACCGTGACAGGCGAATATTGGGCTACCGTTCAATATGAGACCAACCCCGACACCTGGACCACGCTGAGCAACCTGCAATGGGCGCGCAAGGGAAACCGAACGCATGTGACCAGCCCGGCCCTGTCCAACGATCCATCGGGCCAAACCTTCACTTTCCGCGCGAAAGTCAAGGGCTGTAACCAAGCGGAGGGGGATGGCGTATGCATGAGTCGAAGCACCTATGGCTGGACCGAGCTGGAAGTCGAGTTTGACGATTAGCGGTAAAACCGGCGCGGCGTAGCCACCGCGCCCCCACCCTAAGTCCCTCCCCGACCGCCAGTGTCTACGCGGCGCATAAAGAGGGAGGGACTTCAAAACAAAGCATTTCTCCCCTTCCCTCATTTTGGGGGCAAGGGGGCGGGGGATGGCGCGAATATCCACTTTGTTAGCCACTCCCCAAAGGAAAGGAAGCGCGAAATGAAGAATCGTCGAGTTGCCATCATCAGCAGCCTGTTCATCGCCTTGATCGCCATGTTTGCCCTGCCTGTACAAGCGCAGATGAACAACGAAGTCAGCGTCAGCAATTTTCAGTATGAATACACCGACAGCGCTAGCCGCTGGGTCTTCAGTTGGGATAGCATCGACGGCTCGTCTGTGCGGAAATTCCAGATCAAAGGCGGCGGCTGGCTGAATAGCTGGAAGTCGGTCTACCTGAAGGATGTCTGGAATAACGATGGCAAAACCTATGCGCTGGTCAATTCGGTCTCTTGGACGGCAGGCAGCAAGTGGCGCTTCCGTTTGAAGCTCAAGCTGAGCGATGGCAGCAAAACCGCCTGGGCGAAGCTGACGCATGATTTTAATTAGGCTATACGCGCGAATCGAAAGGCGCAGCAGCATTTACCCCCACCCCAAACCCCTCCACGACCGCCAGTGTCTACGCGGCGCATAAAGAGGGAGGGACTTCAAAACGTAGTATTGCTCCCCTTCCCTCATTTTGGGGGCAAGGGGCCGGGGGATGGGGGCTATTTCGAGAATCCACGCATTTAGCCACTCCCATCAAGGAGGCGTATTTGACATCACCAGCGGAATTAGCATACGATGAAAGTACGGACAAGACCTGAAGGAGCAAACCATGAATATCTCCCCCCCCCCCCCGCGATTCTCAATAATCGGCATCGCTTTGGCGGTTATCGTCTTTTTCGCCGCCCTGTTCATCCATGCAAGCGAAAACACGGCCGTGAACAACACCAAGTTCGAAGTCAAGAATAGCCAATGGAATATCAACTTTGACAATGTACCTAATTTGGCCGGCGTGGTCACCCAATACAAGGGCGGTGGCATTACCAATGTCTTTACCACAATTTGGAGTACTTCTATCAATCAAGGCAACTCGCGGACAAATGTGGCATTCAACCCGCTGAGCAACAATCCCAGCGGCACCTACTATTTCCGCCTCGCAGTGACGCAATGCTTCGCCGACGGCTCTTGCAGCGTGATGCAGTGGGCTTGCAACAGCGGTCCCACCGCGACCGTCTGCACCAGTGACGGTTGGGCAAGAACCAGCCATACCTTTGATTAGCGGGAGTGTCTAAATGTGTGGATACACCAGCGTTTTCCCCCACCCTAAATGCATGCGCCATCTCTAATAGCGCATTTTCCCATAAAGAGGGAGGGACTTCAAAACAAAGTATATCTCCCCTTCCCTCATTTTGGGGATGCTTGCCATTGAGATGGCAAGGTGGGGACGGGGGATGGGGGGCTGGCACGAATATCCACTTTGTTAGCCACTCCCGATTAGCAGTCCGCTGGACGGGCTGGGAAGAGATAGAGCAGACACTCAAGGCCTAGCATGCGCGCCGACATTTTATTCATCTCAATCGAAAGGAGGCGTGAAGTGAAACATCGTCGACTTGCCGTCATCATCAGCTTGCTCATCGCGCTGATCGGCATGTTCGCCCTGCCATTAAATGCGCAGACGAACAACAGCGTTACCATCCAGGATTTGAAGTACGAAGGCGTCTACCCGAACGACATGATGGTGATTAGCTGGAAAACCGTCCCGAATTGGGACAGCGTCAACAAGCTGCAGGTCAAAGATGGCAGCTCTGTGAACGACTGGACATCGGTAAGCAGCCAGAATAGGTCTACCCTGATCCAAGGCAATCGCACCTTCCTGAGTTTTCCCAACTATTCCTTGTATGAATATACCGGCGATCTCTTGAAGATCCGTGTGCGCTTGCTGCTGAAAGACACCAGCCTGACGCCCTATGCCTATGTCAATCAAAGCCTCTCGGACTCGCCCGGCTCAAGCTAGCGGCGGGCTATTCCACCCCCATCCCCCGGCCCCTTGCCGAAGGTCTATGTCTACGTGACCCCCATCAAGAGGGAAGGGGCGCTAAGGTCTGGCAGACTCGCCAATGGCGACGAAAGTCCCTCCCTCATTTTGGGGTCGCGTGGACACTGACCCGCCGGGGAGGGATTTAGGGTGGGGGGATACGCCCTGCTGCGCTATACTGCGGCTAGTGAAATAATCAGCAAAAATGAAATCCCAAGCGCAAAAAAGGAGACTGGACATGCGTAAACATCTTGCGATTTTAGTTATCTTGGCGCTGCTGCTGCCGCTGGCGGCGCAAGCCGACGGACCGACCGTCGCCATCCTCAGTTTCGGCGAGCTGCCCACCAACGATGTTACCGAAGGCGCGATTCTCGATATCTTGGAATCGTATGGCTTCTTCAGCGCCGACGAGGGCGAGACCCTGCGCAGCCGCGCGGACCTGGATGGCGAGCATATTCACATTTTCTGGGGCAGCGCCAACTTCGACCTGCCCACCGCCAACCTGATGGTGCAGCAGGCGCTGGACGAAGAGCCCGATGTGCTGGTGACGCTCAGCGCCACCGTGACGCAGATGGCGGTGAACGCCACCGAAGGTATGGAGGACCCGCCGGCCATCATGTTCACCTCGGTCTTCAATCCCTTCGAGGCTGGCATCGCCGAATCGCCCTGCATCAAGCCCGATCACGTTACCGGCGCGCTCTCCACCACGCCTTACGAAGACTTGCTGGACCTGATGCTGACGCATTATCCCTATATCGAGACCATCGGCACCGTCTTCAATACTTCGCAAGCTTCCGGCGTCGTCGGCGCCAGCGAGATCAAGCGCATCGCCGAATACTGGGACATGACCGTGGAAGCGGCGGGCATCACAGGCGTCGACGAGCTCATCGTGGCGGCTGAAAGCCTGCTCGACAAGGGCGTGCAAGCCTTCGTCATGCCGATCGACCTGCGCATGGACGCGGCTGGCTTGCCCATCCTGGTCGCCTTGAGCAACGAAAACGGCATCCCCGTCTTCCATCCCGCGCTCTTCTCGGTGGAATCGGGCGCGGCGCTCAGCGCGGGCTTCTACAGCTTCTATGCCCAGGGCGAGAATATCGGGCGCATCCTGGCGGCGTATCTCAATGGCCAGATTGACCTGGCGGTTACGCCCATCCTTGAGCAAAGCAGCGAAGCGATCGGCGTAAACCTGGACGCGGCGATGGAACAGGGCATTGACATCACGCCCGCCATCCTGGAGCAGGCTGATGTGGTGGTCGAAGCTGGCGAGTCGTCGGTCAACGAGCGCGTCAGCGAGCAGATGCGCGCGGCCGGCGATATCGTGCCATTGGACGAGCGCATGCCGGGCGACGAGGGCTTCCTCTTCTTCCTGCAAAGCCAGGGCTGCAGCGCAGAGCGCATCGCCGCCGAGCAAGCGCAACTGGACGCGCAAGACGGCTAGCGCGTTCTGCCCCCATCCCCCGGCCCCTTCCCGCAATCTCTATTGCGGGCATCCCCAAAATGAGGGTCGCGCAGGCACTGACCGTCGGAAGGGGAGCGAAACTACGTTTGAAGTCCCTCCCTCTCGGGGAGGGATTTAGGGTGGGGGCAAATGCTGGCATATCCACCCAATTAGACACTCCCGTCCAATGACCCCTGAACTGACCTTGGCGCAGTTGCGCCGCCTCCGCGCCCGCTGCCAATGCCTGCACCCAGGCTCGCGGTTACACAGCCCGGCAGCGGTAGTTCGCAAGCTGTTCGCCCTGCAAGCGCAGGAATGGCACTCGGCGCAATTGGCGATCCACGCTCGCTCCCAGGACATCGCGCAGGCGGATGTGATTCGCGCGCGGGAAATTGAACGCAGTTTTGTCTTAACCTGGTCTTTGCGCGGCACGCTGCATTTGGTCTCCGCCGGAGATGTCCGCTGGCTGGTCGCGCTCTGCGGACCGCCCGCCATCCGCGGAACTCGCAGTCGTTATAAGCAGCTCGGCTTGACCGAGGACCTGCGCGAATCAGCGCTCGCCGCGATGCAAGAGATCCTCGCGCGGGACAAGGCTTTGACGCGCGCGCAGCTGGCCGATTCGCTTGCGGCGCGCGGGATCCCGGTCGCCGGGCAAGCCATTCATCATCTCGTGCGCTTCGCCGCCCTGTGTGGCTTGATCTGCCTCGGCGCCGAAGCAAACGGCGACTTGACCTATGTCCTGCTCGACGACTGGCTGCCGACTGGCGCAGTTGCGCCGCCAGTGGCCGACCCCTTGCGTGAATTCGCGCGGCGCTACCTGGCCGCTTACGGTCCGGCGACAATGGCGGATTTCAAGCGCTGGTCGGGCTTGACAGCGGCGCAGGTGAAGCGGGCTTGGGCCGCCATAGGCGCCGAATGCCATTCGCTGTCCCTTCCCGACGGCGATGCGCTGCTGCTGGAGCGGCAGGACCCACTGCTTGAGTCCTCACCCACAGAGCCAATCGTCCGCCTGCTGCCCCGCTATGACAGCTACCTGCTGGGCTACGAGAGCCGCCGCTTCATGGTCGCCGACGCCTACGCCAAACGCGCGCATCCCGGCGGCGGACTGATCCGCGCCTGCCTGCTCGTCGATGGCGAGGCGAAAGCGAACTGGAAGCTGGAGAAGCGGCGGCTAGGCATTCGCGTTGTCGTCGAGCCTTTCGAAGCGCTTGACCCGGCGATACTGCCTTCCCTTGAAGCCGAAGTCGAGTCGCTCGGCCGCTTCTACAACACCAATGCCGAATTGCGCATGGCAGGCTGGTAGGGCTTCGGCTGGCGATACGCCATCTCCTATGTGCGAGAACGGGCGACCGACGCGCAGTGTCTACGCGCGCTGATAGGTCGCCCCTACAAGAATCATCAGGTGTCGCTTTGCACCACCTCTACAATCAGCTCTTCCAGTTGAGGAATGACGTGGCTTGCTTCGTGCTGGACGGCGCGCACGATTTCTCCGCTCGCTTCCAGCGTCGTATCGGCAGGAACAGCAATTTTCATCACACCGTACATGCGATGCCCGACCCAGCGCAGCCGCAGGTTCAGCACCTCATCGACGCCATCGACGCCGCGCGCATGAGCTTCGACATGCTCAACCAAATGCGGATCAACCGCGTCCATCATCCGATACCAAATCGCCTTGATCGCGTTCCAGGTGATGCCAACGATGGCGAAGCCGATGACGACGCCGACGATGGGATCAAGGATGGGGAGGCCGATGAGCGTGCCGACCACGGCGATCAGCACCGCCAGCGAGGTCAAGCCATCAATGAGCGCATGCTGACCATCGGCGATCATGGCGTCGGAGCCGATGCGTCTGCCCACGCGGATCTGCATCAGCGCCACCAGTTCGTTGCCGACGAAACCCACCAGCGCTGCCAGCGCGATCCATTCCAGGTTCTCCAGCGGCAGCGGATTGAGCAAGCGCTGGACTGATTCATAGATGATATAGGCGGCGCTGAAACCGATGGAGATGACGATAAAGACGCCGGCGATATCTTCCAGACGTCCGTAGCCGTAGGTGTAGCGCTTGTTGGCGGCGCGCCGGGCGACATAAAAGGCGAAGAGCAGCGGAATCGAGTTGAGCGCGTCGCCAAGGTTGTGCACGGTATCGGCCAACAAGGCGACGCTGCCGCTGGCGATATAGATGACGATTTGCAGGGCGGTGGTCAAGCCGAGGGCGATGAGGGCGATCCAGACGGTGCGGACGGCGAGGCGGTTGTCCAGGAAGGCGCGGTCGGCGGCGAGATCGGCGTGGCTGTGGTCGTGGGTGAAGCCGGGCAGATGCAGCGCCTGCGCGACCTTGACGAGGGGGTTGACGCTGTGGTGGTGGTGGCCACCATCGTCGTGATGATGATGGTGGCTCTGCTTGTGAGAATGCGCCATCGGTGTCGGTCTGCGTTGATCTCTAAATTGCCTTAGCGAGCATGTAGCAATATGGCGCGCTTATTCGCAGCCAGCGCAATCACCGCCTGCGTTGTCGCTAAAGCTGTTGCCGCTCTGTTCCACCGTGCCGGCAAAGACGTTGATCACTCCCCCGTCTTCAGCCGCTGAATTGCCGTTGAAGGTCGTATCAGTGACATGGGCACTGCCGTTAAACACCTGCAGCGCGCCGCCGGTGCTCTGGGCTGTGTTGCCGTCAAAGCTGCTATTGCTTATGGTGACCACGCTGAAAGCCGAGCCGATCGCGCCGCCATCCCCCGCCATATTGCCGCTGAATTCGCTGTCGACGATGTTGATTTCGCTGTCCCAGCTATCCAGCGCGCCGCCGTAAGCCTCGGCCACATTGTTGGTGAAACGGCTGTTCACCAAGTCCAGCCGGCTGCCGCGGTTGACCAGGATGGCGCCGCCGCTCTTGCTCCGGCCCGTCACGCCATCAACGAAGGTGAAGCTGACTTCATTGTGCGCCAGACCCGCCGTAAGATGCACGTTTTGCAGGGTGAGCGCGCCGCCGCTATCGACGTAGAAGATGCGGAACTGCTCGTCGCCGCTGATGCTAAAGCCGGCGCCATCAATGGTGATTTCAGAGAGAACACGCGGCAGTTCGCCTTCCAGGGTGATGTCGGCGCTGAGCGTGATCAAGTCGGCGCCCTCGCCGGCGGGGCATTCGCCGCGCTCTTCGTCGGCGTTTGCCGCTCTGATGGCATCGGCGAGCGTACAGTTTTCGTCCAGCGTGTAATCGGTTGCGAGCGCTGGCGCCAAGCAAAGGAACAGAATAAGGGTCAGAAATACATATCGCATGAGTTTATCCTCAATAGTTTTTCTATCCGCTTATGATAGCACATATTTGGCTATCATCCGCGAATTGGTTCCGACGCCTCGCGCTGGTGGCGAGTGGAAGGACGCGGGGAATGCGGCAAAAGAAAAACCTCGCGCTGAGGCGGGGCTGCTAGTGTCAGTACATGAGCCGCTTAGTCGGCGCGGAGCTGATTGCTGGACTTGTCTTGCGCCAACTCGTCCGGCTGAGATGGTTTCGGGTCGGCGTCGTCGCTGTCCTTCGCGTTGACGGCTTTGATCTTGAGGAGGTGACGCGTCGGGTCCTTGACCCAGGTGATTGGCGTGCGCACATCTTTATCTCCTACTTCAATGATGCGCTCTTCCTTAATTCATGGTTTTCCTCCTTCTGCGTCAACAGGATGCGAAACGAGCCGAAATTCGTTTATGCCTTCTCACGAAGACTCGCATTTTGAAGACAATCATGTGCTTAACATACTCGCACAAATTTGCTATATTATGTATTGTAGGTTATAAACTTACACGGGTTAAAATTGAGGAATCAGTGTCATAGTCGGACCCAAAAGTAGGGGTTTCAAATGAATCAAATTCCACTGCCTGCAACCACCAGGGTCGTCAGTAAGGTCAAAAAGAAGAATCCCATTAGAATCCATCCTACGCAGGAAATTGAACAGGCAAAACTAAGACGTAACCGAGCGTGGGAGAACTGTTCGTTGATTCCCACGTGGGTTGACCGCAAGGGTGTGGGGCTTGACCGCTTTTACACTCGGCCTGAAGTAGCAATGGAATGTAGTGAAAACTTGTATACGGCTATGCGCGACGATTTCGCTGATCTTGACAACTACCATTTCATAGATCCTGGGGCAGGGACAGGTGTATTCTATGATTTGATGCCAGCGGGCCGACGTATCGGGATAGATATACTGCCCTCCCGCTCCGAGTTTATAGCTCACGATTACTTGACGTGGACGCCAAAAGGCGGGCAACAGTACGCGGTTTTAGGCAATCCGCCCTTTGGCTATCGAGCTTGGCTGGCTCTCGCCTTTGTCAATCACTCGGCGCACTTTGCCGATTATATGGGACTCATATTGCCGATGGGTTTTCAGAGCGACGGGAAGGGCAGTCCTAAACACCGTGTTCAGGGGGCGGAGCTTATACACTCTAATCCATTGCCGTCGGATGCATTCGTAGATCAAAGCGGCAATCCGGTAAAGATCAACGCGCTATGGCAGATATGGCGCCGCGGCGTCAATAACATCCCCCCACCACAAACTTGTAATGACTGGGTAGACCTATTCACAGTGGATATCCGTAAAGAGCGTCTCTGCGGGCATAATCGGCTGAACGAAGCTGATTACTTCCTGCAAAGAACATACTATGGAGAACCGCCCAAACTTGTTAAGGATTTCGCGGAAGTGCGCTATGGCTGCGGATACGGCATAGTGTTGAAGCAGCAGCCGGAATCCATAGTTCAACTGCTAAATGAAACAGACTGGCGAAAATATTCCAACCTCGCCATGCACAACTGCCGTCACATATCCATGTATCACATACGGCAAGCTGTGATACACGGGGGTTTTACAGATGACTAACGCCGTTGACTTGATGCAGTCTGTGATTGCCAGGTATGCGAATGACAACAAATGGGTAAACGCTCCACTAGGCGATGTGAAGTCTCTCAGCAACACGCACATTGGCGATATAGGCCAAAATTTTGTGGAGGAATGGTGTCGCCAATTGGGGTTATCTTGGGAAAGTACGGGCAGCCGCCAAAGCGCGTGGGACGCTCGCATTGAGGGTGTTACTTTCGAGGTGAAGACAGCTACCGAAGATACAAATGGCAATTTCCAGTTTAATCACATTCGACACCATCGAGATTATCAGGCGGTGCTGTGTCTGGGTATTGCTCCCGACACCGTTCTGTTTGATGCTTGGCGAAAAGGTGATGTGTCGGAGGGAAAAGCCGGGCGCTTGGTTACGATGGACAGAGGTTCGTCGGCTACGTTTAAGTTGACCAAGAAGCGGTCGGATCTGCGATCGGTCGCGGAATTTCGAGAGCGGATTGGTGAGATTGTTATTGCTCTCAGCTAGTTTCTCCTTTCGCTTCTTGGATTTTCTGGTGAAGGTGAAATGTTCGGGCATGCGCTTGCTGTAGCCTGTCACTTCAATAATGCGTTCTTCCTCATTCATGGTTTTCCTCCTTCATAAGCCAACAATGGACACTCATCACAACTTGCCATCTGCGAGCAGCTTCTTAACATAGTTTTCGCCCTTTGGCGTTAGAACATAACCTGGCTTGCCCTTTGCCTTTTCAAGCAAGCCTTTCTTGACTGCATCGTTAATGGGTTGTCGAGGACGGTTCGGTAAATCCCGGTCTGCATGCCTCCACGCGTCATTCACGAGTTCGGTCGTCAATGTGTCACAATCGTAGTCCGCTGGACTCAGAAACTGGAGTACATGAGACAGGATAAGCGCGTACACGTAGTCAAATGGTGACTTCAAGTCGATCTCGTGCTGTTCGGCGATCTGGTCGAGGCCACGACGGTAGTCCCAATCCGTTGCATGTTCATTTACGGGCACCATGCTCGATCCATTTACTGATTGTTCACGCACCACCGTGCCCGCAGCGTTTGAAACGCTTTGGGAGGACCCGTTCAACTCATCCCAGTAGATTCTCAGAACCATCGGCTGCAAGTGACTCGGATACTTCTCGATACTTGCCACTATCGTGTCCATCTTGCGTTCTACCATGTCAAGTTGTTCGTTACTCATTGCTCACCTCACGCTATCTTGCACTGCAAATCCGACACTCGTAACAAAGACTTTTCTCGATACATCCATTCTCAAGGCACCTACTAATTTCTACGGTAACAATCGTGAAGCCATGATGGAATATGACGCTCAATTTCTCTTTCCTTTCAAGAATTCTCTTACAAAACGTCTTCCACGAGGGGCCGGTGTGAGCTTTCCCTCACTGTTAGATTCAATGTATCTGTTCCTATTCTTTGTATTACTGAGAATCTGAGTAAGTGAAGTCGGGATCTCTCGATCGGCAATGTCGTATGCGGTCGTTAGCGCCTGTTCGTCGATTGCATCCAGCCGCTCGCCATCAGGTGCCAATTCGCAGTGATAGCACGAGATGAAAGCCAGAAACTTGGGATTAGACATTGACTTCAGGTTGAAGTTGTCGGCATACCATTCCAGGTCACGCACGTCAGCAGAATCTGGACTGCTAGCAGCATGACCCACTTGCCCTGCAACATCATATTTCGAAGACTCGATCTCCATCACAAGTGCGGACATAAGGTTACTACATGCAGCTCCCTGCGCCTGTTCAGGAAATTTTTTCACTGCGGCCACAATGTTGTCGATTTCACCAATCAATAGCTCGTAGTGCTCTATACTCATCGCGCACCTTCCAATACTGTTCCCGAACCTTACACAAATCGTACCAACTCGCAATGGACTGCCGTTTTTTCCCTGGTATCCGCGGACTCACTCATCATTCTTCTTTAGTAGCGTATGTTTAACATAGTGTTCTCCAATGGTCGATAACGTGAACCCGCCCTTGCCGTCGCTTTCCAAGTACTTTCTCTTGTTTTTCGCGTTACTAAGTGTTGACCTAGCGTCCTTTGGAAGCGCTCGACCAGTAATCTTACACAAGTCCTCAAAATTCTCTGGTTCTATTGCCTCAACTCTTGCATCTTCCGGAGCGAGATTGATTAGATAATGCGCCAAAAACGATGCCACCTCCATGTCGTTTCTCTTGTCCAGTCCGTACACGCTGTAGTACTGATGAATTTCGGTGGCGTAATTCCTAGAATCTTGCGCCTGAACCACTGTATTGCCAAGTGATTCTGCAGGAACACTATGCGCGACAGGCTCTTCCGTATAGGCCAGTGGAGTACTACGCTCCAGAAGAGCATCTACCATGAGGCGCATTCCTGTTTCACGTAAATCATCAGGAAAATCGTCAACTTTCTCAATGATTACGTCAATTTTAGACAGCAATAGCTCTAAAGTCATAACAGTCATAACGCTATTCCTTGGCTATGTTTGGTAGTGTAATCGTAGCTTTGCGCGAAGAGTGTGGTCGGCTTCAACTCTCCCGAGCGTGCGCATCCATCGCCGCGACCGCCGCGATCGCCACAATATCCTCGACATCATCGCCCGCTTGCAGCACATGCGCCGGCGCGCCCATGCCCAGCAGGATGGGACCAATCGCCTCCGCCTCCGTCAAGCGCGAGAGCAGCTTGTACGAGATATTGGCCGCGTCCAGATTGGGGAAAACCAACACATTGGCATCGCGGACGCTGCTGAAGGGGTAGCGCTCTTCAATGATGTCGATGACGACGGCGGTATCAGCTTGCATCTCGCCATCGACGGTGATATCAGGGCGGCGCCCCCGCACCAGTTGCACGGCGCGCCCCACTTTGTCGCTGTGCGGATGCGGCGTGGAGCCGAAGTTCGAGAAGGACAGCATAGCCACACGCGGATCCAAACCCAGCGTTAGGGCGAAGTCGTTGGCGAGCGCCGCGATCTCGGCCAGCGTTTCGGCATCGGGGTCGATATTGACGGTGGCGTCGCTGAACAGGTAGGTGCGGCCATCCACGATCATCAGGTAGACGCCGGCGGCGCGGGTGGCGCCGTCGCGCGTGCCGAAGACTTGCAGCGCCGGCCGGATGACATCGGGGTATTCGTAGGCCAGGCCGCTGACCATGGCGTCGGCATCGCCTTTGTGGACCATCAGCGAAGCGTAATAATTGCGCTGCCGAGCGAGCGAGCGCGCCTTGCCCAGTGTGAAGCCCTTGCGATGGCGCAATTCGTAAAGCAAATCGCCATAATCGTCGAGGTTTTCGGCTTGATAATGGTCAAAGCAGTTGGGCGCGTAATTCAAGCCGAGGTTGTCGATGACGCCGCGGATGCGCTCGGGGCGGCCCAGCAGAATCGGTTCGCCGATGCCCTCATCGCGGACTTGCATGGCGGCGCGGATGATCTTGGGCTCTTCGCCTTCGGGGAAGACGATGCGCTGAAGCTGCCCGGCGCGCGCCCGATTGACGATATTCTGCCGCACCTGGCGTCCGCTCCCCTGGCGATTGATCAGCTCGCCCCGGTACTCCTCAATGTCGATTTGGCGGCGGGCGACGCCGGATTGCATCGCCGCTTCCGCCACCGCCGGCGCCACCCATAGCATCACGCGCGGATCCAGCGGTTTGGGAATGAGATAATCTTTGCCGAATTTGATCGACTCTTCCCCATAAGCCATGAGCACGCTGTCGGGCACATCCTCGTGGGTGAGCGCCGCCAGGGCGCGCGCGGCCGCCATCTTCATCTCTTCGTTGATGCCGCTGGCATAGACATCAAGCGCGCCGCGGAAGATAAAAGGGAAGCCCAGCACATTATTCACTTGATTGACATAATCGCTGCGGCCTGTGCCGATGATGGCGTCTGGGCGGACTTCCAGCGCCAGCTCGGGCATGATCTCGGGCGTGGGGTTGGCCAACACAAATAGCAAAGGATCGGGCGCCATGCCCATGATCATCTCCTGCGTCACCGAGCCGGCGATCGACAAGCCGATGAGCGCGTCCGCCCCCTGCAAGGCATCGCGCAAGCTGCGCGCGTTGGTGGGGATGGCGAATTCCGTCTTGTGAATATTCATATTGTCTTCGCGCTGGTGGTGGATGACGCCGCGCGAATCGAGCATCAGGATATTCTCGCGGGCGACGCCCAGCGATTTGAAGAATTTGCCGCTGGCGATGGCGCTGGCGCCGGCGCCGTTGATCACCACTTTGATGTCTTCCATTTTCTTGCCGGTGATCTCCAGCGCGTTAAGCAAAGCCGCCCCCGAAATGATGGCGGTGCCGTGCTGATCATCATGGAAGACGGGGATATCCAGCTCTTCATTGAGCCGTTCCTCGATTTCGAAACATTCTGGCGCTTTGATGTCTTCCAGGTTGATGCCGCCGAAGGTGGGCGCCAGCGCTTTACAGACATCAATGATTTCTTCCACGCTCTGCGAGGTGATCTCGATATCGAAGACATCGACATCGGCGAATTTCTTGAAGAGCACGCCCTTGCCTTCCATCACTGGTTTTGACGCCAGCGGACCGAGGTCGCCCAAGCCCAGGATGGCGCTGCCGTTGGAGATGACAGCAACCAGGTTGGCGCGCGCGGTCATCTCGTAGGCGGCCAGCGGATCCTTGTCAATCTCGAGCACCGCTTCCGCCACGCCCGGCGAATAGGCCAGCGAGAGATGAAGCTGGCTGTCGAGCGGCTTGGTGGGCGCGATCTGGATTTTCCCCGGCCGGCCCCGGCGGTGATAATCGAGCGCTTCTTGGCGGGTGAATGAAGCCATGCCGTCCATCTCCTTATTCGATGATTGCCCTATGCGCCTATTTTAGCGCATAGGCGCTCAAACGCGGCTGGGTTTAGCGCCTGCGTTCGACCGATAACGTTTGCCAAGCCATCGCCAAGCCTATACACCACACGCGCCCAGAAGCAACGCAGCGAAACTGGCATGATGCTAGAATGCGGACAGTGCAGGTTGCGAAGAGGGAAAACGATGATTCCACTCCTCCGCTTTACGCTACAAGAAGCGCTTAGCCGACTCCCGCTTGTGCCGGACGCCCGCTACGTCCTATTGCTCGGCCTACTGCTGAGCGCCGGGGTGGCGCAGGCGGCTGAAATTCACATCGACGGCGTCGCTTGCCAATTGTCGGATGCGATTCGAGCGGCGAACACCGACCAGGCAGTCTTCGGTTGCTCGGCCGGCGCCGGCGCGGACACCTTGATCTTGACCCGTAACGTCAAATTGCAGCTTGGCGCATTGCCGAGCATCACCAGCGACATCACCATTGAATTTGCGGGCTTGGCGGCGCAGCAATGCGATTCGGACGATAACGAAGAGCCGCCCGATGACCCGAATGACCCGCCCATAAACGACGACCCGCCCGATGATCCAGATGACCCAGACGACCCGCCAGATGACCCGAACGACCCGCCAGACAATCCAAACTTCCCGCCCTCGGACGATAACGATGAATTCCCGACCCCAAGCCCTACGAAACGCGTAAACGACCCCGGCGAAACGCCAACTAACACCGCCACCGCTTCGCTGACGCCGGACGGCACCGCCACCGCCTTGGCCACGGTAAGCGGGACGCCCGATTTAACCAAGACAGCGACGCCGGCGGCAACCGAAACGCCCAGCGCAAACATCGTGCCTGGCATCCCAAATTATTGCCTGCATGTTGTCGCTTATGGCGAGAATCTCTATCGAATCGCCTTGAAATACGAGCTGACCGTGCGCGAGATGTCCAACTTCAACAAACTGCTTTCCGATGATCGGCTGGAAGAGGGACAGATATTGATCATCCCGCACAATGACTGTCATCAGTATGCCGCGCTGAAAGGCTAATGCGGGGCGGCCGCCGCGAGCCCGGGATCTTAGCTTAGCTGCTCACAAATGAGATCGGCGAACTCGCGCGTGCTCATGCCATTAGCGCCGAGGATATCGGCGGTATAATCGCCTTTGCTGAGGGTGGCGTGGACGGCGGCGTCGATGCGGTCGGCAATGTCGGGTTTATTCCAATGGTGTCGCACCAGCATCGCCCCTGTTTACATTGCGAGCGGCGGACTGTAGTGGTCCTACTTTATTGGACACAAAATCTCAGAAACTTTGAGGGAGTTGCGCTGCGGCCACACTGCCTCAAATTCTGCCGGTGTCTGGTAGTCTAGAGCGCTGTGTGGGCGTAACTGATTGTAGACTGCCTCAATGAAGCGCCCAAGTTCCTCCCGCGCTTCCGCCATGCTCTGGTAATCGCTTAGGCGCGCTTCCTCCTCCTTGATGGTGCAGATCAGCCGCTCGGCATAGCCGTTTTCGCTTGGCTCGCCGGCAGCGGCCATGCTGATCTCGCTAACAATCTATTTCTGCAACAACTTCCTCTTGCCGTCGCTGCCGTCCGTCAGGCTCTCCACTTGACGCCGCTCGGGGGGGAGGGACTATGGTGTAAGCGCGCAGGTAAGACCTCGCGCCATCGCCAGGCGCGATGCACTGATAATCAGTGATTTGGCTGGCTAATTCATCCATAACAACCGGCAGGTTCAAGCCCAAGGCGGCATAATCAGCCTGTTTGATCCACTGTCCAGGGACGTAGGGTCCGCAGCCTTGTGATTGGCTGTTGACTTGCGCTTGGCCATTGACTTGTGCTTGGCCGTTGACTTGCGCTTGGCCATTGACTTGCGCTTGGCCGTTGACCGTCGCTTCGCCGCTGGCTTCAAAGGCTATCTGGGGAATCGGGCAGGAGCTGGCGCGGATGGCCGCGCCCTCAGCGTTGTCAATTGTCGTCGTCAAGGAAATCAGAGCCGAGGTATCAGGGTGATACAGCGCGAGAAAAACGTAACCGACTGGCATATGGCAAGGACCGGGAACGCAAATGACATCTGTGCTCTTGTAACTCAGCTTTTCGCTATCGCAGTAGCCGGCAATCAGAGATTCATCGTATGCCAGGTCATATTTTTCGAATAGATCGCCAGTTGCCACGGCGCTTTCCAGTTCAGCCACTCCCTGCGGGAAGACGCTGACCACATAACGGAAAGGGAAGCGGCTGAAGCCAGCGACCGCTAGCTTGGGAACGTCGTCTTCGTCCGCGTTATCGTAGCGCAGCCAATTGACGTCGTAGGCGAGGAGTTGGAGGACGGGCGCAGCCGGCAGTATTGCCGGAGCGTTCATTCGCTGCGCCAGGCTCAGCCCGACCGACAACGGCATCGCGAGCAGTAGCAGGCCGATGGAGAGGAACAGGCGGCATTGCGTAAAACCAAAACAAGTAAGCATGAGGCATCCTAATATGCGCCGGACAAGTTAAGAATAATTTTATGATGAAAGCGCTAGCGCCGTTGCCCATCTGACGCCCAATACTGCCTCAGCGCATTTTTTGCTGTTCCTCTGTTCTGTGGGATAGTGTTTCGAATGCGGCTTCATTCCGTCTGCGGATTGTCCGGGCGTCGCGCGCCGAACCCGACATTGCGGGAACAAGTCTGAGTCGAATTGTCTAAGCAGGTTTACGCAGCGCGTTTGAGGGAATCAGCCCAGTTTGCCGCAGATCAAATCGGCGAATTCGGACGTACTCATGCCGTTCGCGCCGAGGATATCGGCGGTGTAATCGCCCTTGCCCAGAGCTTCGTTGACGGCGGCGTCGATGCGGTCGGCGATTGCCGGCTTGTTCCAATGATGGCGCGCGAGCATGGCGGCGCTGAGGATGACGGCGGTCGGGTTGGCGATGCCCTGACCGGCGATATCGGGCGCGGAGCCGTGAATCGGCTCGGCAATGGCGACTTCGGCGCCGATGTTCAGCGCCGGCGCCAGCCCCAAGCCGCCGCCCCAAGCGGCCGCCATATCCGACAGGATATCGCCGTACAGATTGGGCGTCAGCACCACATCAAAACGCGCCGGATCCTTGACCATCCAGTAAGCGGCTGTATCCACCAGCAACTCGTCAGTTTCGATATCGCCGTAAACTTTGGCGACTTCGTAAGCCACGCGGCGGAACAAACCATCGGTTTGCGGCAGCACATTGCCCTTGTGCACGATGGTGACGCGGCGGCGCTTTTCGTTGAGCGCCAGGCGGAAGGCGGTATGGGCGATGCGCTCAGTAGCCGCGCGGGTGATGCGTTTGGTGGCGGTGCCGGTATCGCCGGCGTCGTCGGTATGCTCATCGCCAATGTAGAGATCTTCCGTGTTTTCGCGCACGACAACGAGGTCGACGCCGGCGCGCGCCGTTGGCACGGGCAAGAAGCGCGTCGGACGCAGGTTGGCGAAGGTCTCCATCCGCTTGCGCAGGCTGACGATCGGCGAAGAATATCCGGCGACCGGATACGATGGCGAACTGCAAGCGCCAAACAAAACGGCGCCCGCCTCTTTGGCAAGCGCCACCGTATCTTCGGGCAAAGCTTCGCCCGTCTTCTCGAATCGGTCCCAACCGGCTTCAGCGCTGAGGACTTCAAGTTCCGGCATCAATTGGCGCAAGACGCGCACCGCCGCCGGAACCACTTCGTGGCCGATGCCGTCGCCCTTGATGACACATAACTTCACAGCAGATTCTCCTCGTCACGGTTCGCGCGATCGCCCGCAAACTGGCGCCAGCGCTGCATTTGGAAACAAAGGAAAATAAATAGCCGCGCTAAGAAGAGCCTGCTCTACTTGTTCATTTTGACGCTGCGCATATTGTGTCACATCGCGCGCCGTTTGTCGAATTTTGCCTCTATGAGAGAGATGTAGGGGCGACTTATCAAGTCGCCCGCCGAAGCGCGACCGCCCGCCAAGACCATATTCCATTCGCTAGCGGATGCGCGTACAATGACCCGTTAGCCGAAAGGGAAAGGCGATTTGACGGAACTCAAACCGTGCGTCCGCTGTGAGCAGGAATTGCCGCCATCGGCTTTTTCTGATCCGGAGAATGTCTTCTGCAAGGAATGCACAGAGGTCATCGTCAGTATCGTCCGCAGCAAATACAGCGCGATTGAAGCGGCCCACTTCCGCGCCAAGCTGCGGCGCCGCTCCAAAGACGCGATGGAAGAGCTGCGGCGGAAGTTGAGTTAGAGGCTGCCGACATTACCCCCTCTAAATCTCCCCCAATGCATTAGGGGGAGACTTTTTCGCACATTCAGCGCAAGTCGCCCAAGAAAACTTTCCTCCCTGACGCTTTGGATCACGTAGACTTGGACCGAGGGGGAGGGGCTGGGGGGTTGAATACACGAGGAACAGAGAAAATCAAGCGCTAGAGGGCCTTCCGGCGTAGCGATTGAATCCCATCACATCTTTCCCCTTCGCCAGGATGGCAGTATGCCCAGGATGAAGATGACTGTCCTGGAAGATGTGCACGAAGGGCGCCGTGACGCGAACGGACAAGCCGAGGCGGCGCTTTTGCGATGTGTTTGCCCCGGAAGCGTGCAGCGCGCGTTCGCTGAAAAGAAAGAATTCGCCCGGCTTCAACTCCATATCGACCGCTGAGCCCGCATCGTAAGACCGCGGATCCACCATTTCGCCAATTGCCATCTCACCCGGCGCTTGCTGGTGCGGCAAGAATTGGCGGTGCGAGCCGGGGATGATCCGCACGCACGAGTTATCGGCAGTTGCTTCGTCGATCGCGATCCAGGCGGAAACGTTGACCGGTGGCTCAATGGGCCAGAAGTTGATGTCTTGGTGCCAGGGGATTTCGGCGCCGCCAGGTTCTTTCAGCCAGAAATTGGTCGTCCATACGACGATATCGGGACCGAGCAGACCGGCGATGCGATTGATGATGGCGGGATGAGCCGCCAAGTCGTAGACCGCCGGCTGGTCCATATGCCGCGATTGCATGGGGCGGCGCGGATTTGGACCGTCGGTCTTGAGCATTTTCGCCTCGATTTCCGCGCGGATGTCCGCCATTTGGGCCGGGGTCATGGCGGCGTATGGTCCCAGGTAGCCATTTTCGATGTAGAAATCGACTTCGGCGCGAGTTAAGCGGTGCATCGATTCATTTGACTGCATGGGTTCTCCTCGAGGTCAGGCGGGCGATCCAATGGTCCGCCCCTACAGCGCAATTGTTTTGGTGGCGCTACGGGCGGTCCCCATAGCGATTGAAGCCCATCACATCTTTTCCCCTTGCCAGGATAGCGGTATGTCCCGCGTGCAGCGGCGGTCCATCCTGGAAGACGTGTACGATTGGCAGGGTCACGCGTATCGATATGCCGAGGCGCCGCTTGTCCGACGTGTTGACGCTGGAACGATGCAGCGTGCGTTCGCTGAAGATGAAGAATTCGCCCGGCTTCAGTTCCATGTTGATGGCGCCGGCAGCATCGAAAGAATCGGGGTCAGCCATTTTGCCGAAAGCCACCCCTTCGTCGGCTTTGACGTGATTCAGCGATTGGCGATGCGAGCCGGGGATGATCTGCACGCAGGAGTTCTCTACCGTGACCTCGTCGATGGCGATCCAGGCAGAGGTGTTCAGCGGCGGCTCCAGCGGCCAGAAGTTGATGTCCTGATGCCAGGGGATCTCGACGCCGTCCGGTGGCTTGAGCCAGAAGTTGGTCGCCCAGACGATAAGGTCGGGTCCCAGCAAGCCGGCGATGCGGTCGAGGATGGCGGGATGGGTGGCGAGGTCGTAGACCACCGGCTGATCCATGTGGCGCGATTGGGCGCGGGAGCGCGGATTGGGTCCGTCCGTGGTCAGGACCTTCTCCTCGATTTCGCGCCGGACCAGCGCCATTTCGTCCGGGCTCATGGCGGCGTAGGGACCGAGGTAGCCGTTTTCGACGAAGAATTCGACTTCTTTGCGGGTCAGTTGGTTCATGGCATCGGTTTCGCGCATTTTGGCTCCAAGCGGACGACATGACAGAACGCCCCTTCAGTTTCCACAATTAGGCGGACGATCCATTGATCGCCCCGGCGCAGATTCGCATGAGAGTTTAGCGTATCGTCACCTGGCTGCCAGCGGCGGTTTTTTCCACCAGCAGATGTACGGGAAAAGAATCGCGCAATTCGTCGATATGGGTGATCACCAAAATAAGATCGAAGTCGCTTTGAATTTTGTTGATGGCGTCAACCAGTTTGTCGCGGCCGTCTTCATCTTGCGAGCCAAAGCCTTCGTCAATGAAGAGCGTGCGCAGCTGAGCGCCCGCCCGCCGCGCCAGCAGCTTTGAAAGCGCGATGCGCAGCGCGAAATTGATGCGGAAGGCTTCGCCGCCGCTGTATAGCTCGTAGTCGCGCGCGCCCAATTCATCGGCGATTTCGATGTCGAGGGTTTCGGCGACGCCGCCGCTGACTTTTTCGCGCTGGGTGCTGAGGCGCAGGCGCATACGGCCATCGGTCATGCGCCCCAGCAAATCATCGGCTTCCGCTTCCAATTCGGGGATGGCGGTCTCGATGATCAGCGCTGGCAGCCCATTGCGCCCGAAGGCGGCGCGCAGTTCATTGTACAATCCCCGCTCATGCTGCGCCGCGCCCAGGCGCGCATTCAAGCGCTTCTTGCTTTCGCGGCCCGCCGCGATTGCGCTTAATTCCTGCTCAAGGATGGTCTTGCGCTCATTCAAGCGCTGCGCTTCGGCGCGGACGCGTTCGACGGATTGGCGCAGTTCCCGCTCCTGCAGCGCTTGTTCTTCTAATGCGGCGATTTCGCCGCTGACGCGCTTGAGCCGCTCTTCGTCTTCTTTTTGGGCGGCGCGCATGGCAGCGAGGCGCGCGGACGTGTCATCGCGGATCTTCCGCGCTTCGGGCAGGCTGATGCGGGCGAATTCCAGCAGCGTGTGCTGGCGCTCGTATTCGGCGAAAGAATCTAGTTGCGCGCGGATATCGGCATGCGATGCCGGATCATAACCGATGTTTGCCCGCTGGCGCTCCAGTTGCTCCAGCTGCCGCCGCAATTCCGCGCCGAAGTCTTCTTCTGTCAGGCGCGTTTCAAGCTGGCGCAACTGACGCTTTTCCCCCGGCAGCGCCGCTTCCGCTTCTTCCGCCCGGCCTTGGCTTTCAGCGAGCGCGCCCAGGCGCTGCTGCATCGCGGGCAGGTCTTTTAGCTGCCCCGCCCATCCATCCACCTCCACCTGCCGCCGGGCGCTACGCGCGCTGATGTCCTCCAGTTCGGCGCTGCACTGGCGGTATTGCTCGCGCATATGATCGCGCTCTTCCGTCAGTTGCGCCAAGATTTCGGCGCGGTGCTCGGCGGTCAGCGCTTGCCCGCAGAGCGGACAGGTTGCGCCGTCAGCTTGATCCAGCCGCGCCAGCCGCTCGTTCAACGCCCGCCCCTCGGCGATTAAAGTTTCCGTTTGCGCACCCAGGCGGGAGCGGCGTTCTCGCATCCGCTGAATCTCTTTTGTGGCGGCGTCGCGTTCCGAATCCAGCGCTTGCAGCGCGCCCAGCTCACGGCGCAGCGTCTCGATATCGCTATCGGCGGCTGCCGCCAGTTGCGCTTCCAAGCTTCGGATACGCTCGCGCCGGACATCGACATCGCTCGCGAGCGCCGCGCGTTTCCGCTCCAGCGCCCGCTCTAGCTCATGCGCCCGCCGGTCGAGCTCGCCTTGCCGCGATAACTGTTCGGCGATGGCGCTCTGGCTTTCGCGGGCATCTTGCAATTGCGAGAAACCGGCTTCGATGCTGTCGCTGCGCGCGATCGTTTCCTGATACTCGGCGATTTTTGCCTCCTGACGCTCGACCTCAGCTTGCGCCGCCGCCATATCACTCTGCCGATTGGCGATCAGCCGCTCCCGTTCAGCGCGCCGCTCCCGTTCACGCCGCAAAGCCGCCGCCGCCTGGACCACGCGGCTGTATTCTTCATCGGCTCGCGCCTGCCGCGCCAGCGCTTCCGCTAGCATCGTCAGGACCTCGTCGCGCTCGGAGGCGAGCTGCGGTTCGCGCGCGATTTCTTCTTCAATGCGCTTGATGTCATGCTGAATGAGGTCGATACGAGAGTTGATGCCCTGCAAGCGCTCCTTGGCGACCTCTTCGTACTCGCTCCACTGGTCAAGCCCGAGGATATCGGCGAGGATGCGTTTGCGCTCGGCCGCCGTCTTGAGCGTGAAGGCGTTGGCGCGACCTTGCTGCAGGAAAGCGGAATGCACGAAAGTTTCGTAATCAAGGCGCAAGATCTCGTTGATCTTCTCCTGCGTGCGGCGCGTGCCGTCTTCGTTGATGAGCCGCGGAAACTCGCCGGCGCCGTAGACCATCAGATCAAGCGCGCCGCGGCTTCCCCGCCCAGCGCGCGCCCGCTTCCGTACGACGCGGTAGCGCAGCCCCTCCTGCTCAAAGTCGAGCTGCACGCTCAACTCATTCTGACCGAGGTGGATCAAGTCTTCATCGCGCCGCGCCCGCGCCTTGCCCCATAATGCCCAGGTGATGGCGTCCAGCAGCGAGGACTTGCCGACGCCGTTGCCCCCGGTCAAGCAAGCCAGCTCGATGCCGCTGAAAACAATGGGCTCAGGCGCGCGATACGCGAGAAAATTGCGCAATTCCAGACGGATAGGGAGCATGCGTGGCACCAAAGATGGCGGGCAACCTGACTCATTGTAACCACGGAAGACGCAGAGGCAAACAGAGAACACCGAGGACGAGGGCGTATTGGCGGGCGGTCGACCTGAACAGTCGCCTCCATACTGCGGACCGGCGGGAGAGGGTATAATCTGTATGAGAAGCGAAAGAAATGGACACCATGCTGACGGCGCTCTATGACGGCAACTGCGTTGTCTGCCGATCCACCTGCGAGGCGATGCGCGCCCTGGATTGGCGGAAGCGGATTAAGTTTGTCGATCTGCATGAAAGCGGCGCCTGGCGGGAACGCTGCCCTAATCTGACGATTGAGCAGCTGATGCATGAGATCCACGTGATCGACGCGGAGAGCCGGGTCTACGCCGGCTTCAAAGCAACTCGGCGCATGTTAAAGGAAGCGCCGCTCGGTTTCCCGCTGTGGCTGCTGCTGCAGCTGCCCGGTGCGGACGGGCTCGGAGCGCGCGCCTATCGCTTCATCGCCCGCCGCCGCTACCGCATCAATGCGCTGCTCGGCAAGGAACTGCCAGATTGCGCTGATGGCAGCTGCGAGATGCTGCAATGATGGCGCTTCAATCGCCGGCGCCGATCCAGTAGCGCCGCGTCAATACGCCGCGGCCGTTATCGACCCGGTCGCGCAGGACGCCGCCGTTGGCTTCGATGATCCTGGCTGAGCCGATATTGTCGTCATCGCAGGTGATGAGGATGTCGCCGATGCCGAGCCGGCGCGCCCGCTCGATCCCTAATTTGCAGATCAGGGTACCAAAGCCGCGCTGACGAAATGACGGGCGTATCTTGTAACCGATGTGCCCGCCGTAGCGCTTCAAACTCTCGTTTAGACAATGGCGGATATCGACATCGCCGATATAGCCGGCGCCGTCGGCGATCAGCCAGAATTGCGATGCCGGCACATAACCGGCCAGCGGCTCGGTCTCCGCCTGTCGCACGACGCGCAGGTATTCGTCAAAGCGCGTCCGCAAGATTTCCGGATGCCAGGTGATCGTGCGCTTTTCGCGAATGTATTCATAGACGGCTGCAATGAAGCTATCTTTGTAGCGCTCGCTCGGGCGGGCGAGGAAGGCTTTCTCTCGGGTCATCAGAAGATTTCCTGGTCGGCGCGCGGAGAGCGAACATCGATTCAACAGTTGCGGCGGGCGCAGCTGTTTCGACGGGCGACCTGCCAAGGCGCCCCAACATTTTCACCATGTTTGGATGGGTGTTATGCCGCGTTTTCGGGGTCTTGCTCTTCGGTTTCGGATGCGCTGACTTCGGCTTCGTCTTCGGGGTTGTCCTTGTCTTCCCAGCTAATGATCCAGATGCAGGCGCCGGCAACCAGAATCGTGGCCACAATCAAGGCGACCCACTGCGAGGGCAGCAGGCCAACGTTGCGCGCCTCATGGACCAACAAGGCGACCATGCCGGCAGCCAAGACTACCCAGGCGCTGAAACGAGGGTGCTGCGTCACCCATTTGACGGCGGAATTGTTTTCCATGTCTCGCTATTCCTCATTTGCAACTCCGTCGATAAGTATAGTGCGTTTTCGCCAGAAGCGACAAGTGGCAGTCAGATTGCGCCATTGCGAACAGCGCGTTCAAATTCCCTTTAACTAGCTTCGTACTGGTGTTTTGTCACCGAGCGTTGCGAGATCGCGCTGCCTGTCGAACCGGGTTGCGCGAAATCCGTAAATCAGCAAACGTCGTTGCCCCCGCGAATCGTGGCAACTTGGATCGCCATTACTCGTATAAGGCGCATAGGTCGACGGCGGTTTCGGCTGGAAAGGAACCATCTATGAGCAAGGAAGAGCGCAAGGTCGAGTGGTCGCTGGATTTGGAGAATATGCGCGCGCGCGCCGGGCAATTTGTCAGCGAGGCGATGGGCGAGCCGGCCCAAGTGAAGCGGGCGACCTTTCAAGAACAGAAAGACGACGCTGCCTCAGCGCGGATCGCTATCGAATTCTCGCTCGGGCGAGCGACGATCAGCGCGCTTGATGTCGGGTCGCCCCTTCTCTTCCGCGCCGAACTGCGTTATGTCGGCGAATTGGAATACGAAGTGAGCGGAGAAGCGGAGCGCGTCATTTCGCTGCGGCAAAAGTCAAGCGCGCCGAGCGCGATGGCGGCGATTTTGAACGACGAGGAGGAACTGCATTGGGATATCGCCCTGGCGCCCGGCATTCCCTTGTCGCTGACGCTGAAAGGCGGCCTCGGCGCCAGCGACCTTGATCTAAGCGGCTTAAGCGTTGAGCGCGCCACGGTCGAAACGGGCCTGGGACAGGTGATGCTGACGACACCCATGCGGCAAAAAGGCTTCTCCGCGCAGGTCAAAGGCGGGGTCGGCAAGGCTGACATTACGATTCCAGCGGGCAGTCCAGCTCAGCTTGAAGTTATCGGCGGGGTCGGCGCCTTCTGCGTCTCGGTCGCGCCCAGGGCAGCGGTTCGAATGAATGCCAAGACCGGATTGGGTCGTTTCAATTTGCCCGAGGGCATAGCGCGCGTCGACGGCGCGGACAAAGGGATGAGCGGAATCTGGGAGACGCCCGACTTCGCCGATGCGGATCATCCAATTGAAATCGACTTTCAAGGGGGAATCGGCAGTTTCAGCCTCGAGTGCTTCAAAGCGCTTTGAGCGCGGAATTCAGCGAAAGCTGGGCAACTAGAGCGCCTCGGTGCCCTCTTCCGGCGGCGCGTCCTTCGGTTCCTGCACCATGCGATAGAGCATCTGCGTGAGGTGGCTATTGGCTTGGTCAATCGTCATGTCGGCGCAGATAACGGCGATCTCGTGGCTGAGCATCTTCATCAAACTGCTCTTGATCTTGAGTTCCACCGATGTGAGCTTGTCCGTTTGCTCTCGCCAAAAGAGGTCGCGCAGCGCCGTCGCCATCGCTTCCGGATCGCGGTCTTGAATCTGCTTCTGAATCGCCGCCTGCCGCGAACGGTAATCATCCGACAATTGGGATGGCGGCAAGGCGAAAGACTGTTCGATAATCGATAGATCTTCAATCGCGGGCCGGATATTCATATCGGTCGCCGCTTCGACCGGGATCATCACCTCGCCGCGATCCCCCACCAACTCAACGATGTGGTAATTGCGGGTTTTGCCTTTGAAAGTCAGCTTCTTTTTGCCGACGACCGTACCGGCGCCATAACGGGGATGGATGATCTGGTCGCCTCTTGAATACATATCTAATCTCCCGCTGATTGATTCAATATATAATACGGGGTGAAGCCGGTTTGCGTTTCCGTGTACAGCGCGGCAAAACGACTGCCGTCCAAGGGGGCGCAACGCGAATTCACATCAATTGCTTTGTTGATGAACCGAGGGGATGCAATTCTATTAGGCAATACGTAAAGGCTTGCGACCGCTACAAATTTTCTCACAGGGCGAGTATAACACGCCAGCGCGCGCTATTCAAGCCTCCCCTGTTTGCGGGCTTCAGCCGGTCAGATAGGCATCGGGGCGGCGGTCTTCAAAGACGGGAATCGTGCGCCGGACGCGGTCAACTTCGTTCAGATTGATCTCGGCTGTCAGCAGGCATTCGTCTTCGCCCGCCTCGGCGATCACCAGGCCCCAGGGATCGACGACCATTGAATGGCCCCCAAATACCGTCCCGCCAGTATCGCCACAAGAATTGGTCGCGGCGACAAAACACTGATTTTCGATCGCGCGAGCGATTAGCAAAGTACGCCAATGCTCGACGCGGGCGAGGGGCCACTCGGCGCAGAGCAAGATCAGCTTCGCGCCATGCTCCACGGCATAGCGGCGAAATAACTCGGGAAAGCGCAAATCATAGCAAATCGCGAGCCCGGCGTCGCCCCAGGGCTGAGCAAGCATTGTCGGCGTTTCGCCCTCCCCCAGCCACTTATGCTCATCAAAAAGGCGGAAAAGGTGAATCTTGCGATAAACGCTGGCGAGGCTTCCCCCAGCGTCGTAATAGGCGGCGCAATTCATGAAGTCGGCGCCGCGCCGCTCCAGGATCGAGCCCAAGACCGCGATTGAATGGTCTTTCGCCCTGCGGGAAAGCTGGGCGAACATGCCATCGCCTACTTTATCGGCGTAGTCGCCAGCGTTTTCCAGGTCGTAGCCGGTCGACCAAAGCTCGGGCAGTACGATCAACTGCGAGTCGCGCTGCGCCGCTTCGGCGATCATGCGCTCGGCGGTAGCGAGATTGTCTTCGACACGGGCGAGCTTGATATGCATTTGACCCAGGCTGATGGATAGTTTTGTCATGCTGCTCTCATTTGATTGGATACGCAGGGCAGATTCAAAGGAGTGTAAAACATCAGCGAAGGCGCCGCAATGCGGGAGGGCTGGCTGTCGGTTCCTCGCTTTGCCTCGTCCGCCCAATGCGTTACCATTTAGTATCTGGCTCGCATGTTTTCGGCGATCTGGAGTTTCAATTCGCCCCGCTGAACGCAAGGAGAAACGTGATGAAGACGACGCTTGTAACACAATTGAGACTGTTCAGAAGCGCTTTGCTCGCCGCCCTGTTTGCGCTGCTGTTTGCTTCCGCGCCGATGGCGCCGGCCTCCGCGTCGGTCTGCACACTAGCCGACCACATCCGGTCAGCGAATACGAACACCGCCGTCGGCTTCTGCCCGGCGGGGACCAGCCACGACATCATCACCATCGCCGAAGATATTACGCTGACGGAGCCGCTGCCGCCGATCACCGGCACGATCACAATTGAAGGCGGCGGGCATACGATAAGTGGCGATCAGCAGTTCCGCATTTTCAATGTTCAGGGCGGCAATCTTACGATCAAAAACCTGACGCTGAGAGAAGGCAGAGCCGACCATGGCGCCGCTGTCCGCCTGCAAGCGGGCAGCCTGTTCGTCTTCGACAGCAGCTTCGTCGGCAATAGAACGGAAAAAAGCGCGGGCGCGATTTATGCGAACGGCGGCACGCTCGACATAAGCGACAGCCGATTCGAAGATAACTGCGCCCAGCTCGCCATTTATCGCAGCCGTAGATCCTTAAATCAGGATGAGCGCTCCGTCGACGCCGACGGCTGTGTACAGATCATTTATGCCCCCTCGTTCACCAAGGGGAGCTTTAATAGTTGGGATCCCCAGACCGATGTTGATGGGGGCGCGATACGGCTGCTGAACGGCGCCCAAGCCACTATTGAGCGCACAACTTTTTCCAACAACAA
The DNA here is from genome assembly GCA_022821805.1 of Anaerolineae bacterium. Taxonomy (GTDB): domain Bacteria; phylum Chloroflexota; class Anaerolineae; order Aggregatilineales; family Phototrophicaceae; genus UBA6055. Next base: position 22,696 of record JAJECX010000028.1, on the reverse strand, counting down.
AGCGACCGACGGCGGAGCGATTTCGATATCCAGCGGCGACGCCCGGCTGGTCGTCAAGGGGAGCAGCTTCCTTGGCAATCAGGCCAGTGAAAGCGGGGGCGCATTCGGGGCCCTCTGGTCCGGCGGCGGGTCAACCTCAATCAGCAACAGCAGCTTCGTGAAGAACCGGTCCGGGTTCTCTGGCGGGGGCGCCATCAGCGCCTCAAAGATCAGGCTTGACATCAGCAACACTACCTTCAGCGACAATAAGAGTGACGGCGAAGGCGGCGCTTTGCATGTCGACCTGGAGGCAGAGGTCACCGTCACCCACGCGACCTTCAGCGAAAACCGGGCGCGATATGAGGGCGCCGCGATTAGCCGAGACGACGGGAAGCTGTACCTGCGCAACAGCATCGTTGTCAGCCCGGGAACCAACGGCGATTGCGTCGGCGGCTTGAATCAAAACATCGGCAACTTGAGCCCGGACCGGTCTTGCGGCCTGCCGCTCGGCGACGATGTCATGCTGGGTGAGCTAACGGGTTCGCCCGCCTATCATCCGCCCTTGGATCACAGCCCGGCCGTCGATGCAGCCGCAGCGGAATACTGTCTCGGGACCGATCAACTGGGGACGCCAAGGCCGCAAGGCAGCGGCTGCGACATCGGCGCGATTGAATCGACGACGGCGAAACCGGCTGAAATTGAGGCGCAGCCCTTCTGCCCCTTGCCCGACCAGATCATCGCCGCCAACACCGATAGACCCTACCGAGCCTGCCCGGCCGGCAATGGCGCCGATACCATCTATCTTATCCGCGATATCACCCTCAGCGACAATCTCCAGCCGATCACCAGCGATATCACCATCGAGGGCAACGGCTATACGATAAGCGGTAACCGTAAGTTCCGCATCTTTGATGTCGATGGCGGGATGCTTACCGTCAAGAACTTGACCATGACAAAGGGCAACAGTGGGGCGGGCGGCGGCGCTATCAGGCTGCAGAATGGCGGTCGGGCGCTGGTCAGCGATTCCCGCTTTGTCAATAATGATGCGGAGAACGGCGGCGCCATCTTCATCCCCTGGTTATCGCCCAATTCCTGGATGACCATCGACAATAGCAGCTTCGTCAATAATCGCGCAAGTCTCGGCGGCGGCGGCGCGCTCTATGCCGGCGCGGGCCGGATTTCCGTCAGCAACAGCAGCTTCGTCAATAACTCGGCCGGGCATAACAGCGGCGCGATCGGCATGATCAATGCTGTCCGCGCTGATGTCAATAACAGTACTTTCATTGGTAATGGTCCCTCAGCATTGTCCGCCGAAAATGACGCCACCGTCACGCTCACGCACGTCACGATTCAAGATCTCGGCAGACCGGCAGTGATCCTGCCCAAATACGGGCACGATCCCGTTAGGCTAAACCTGCGCAACAGCATCATCGCGGGCCGGGGATTCGATCCTGAGGACTGCGACAATTTGAAGCAGAACATCGGCAATTTGATCGAAGACGACTCTTGCTCGCCGATGCTCAGCGGCGACCCCATGCTGGCGGAAGCGACGGAGTCGTCCGCCTATCTGGATCTGCGAGCTGGCAGCCCGGCGATACAAGCGGCTGACGCGCGGTTCTGCCCCGATACCGACCAAATCGGCCGAGCCCGCGCAATCGTCGGGCGCTGCGATATCGGCGCGGTTGAGTCCGTGCCGGTTTGGCAAGCGCTATCCGATTGCAGCGTGACCACGACCCACGGCCTGAACCTCCGCGAAGATCCCAATGGCAAGATCGTCGGAACCATTCTGAACGAGGAAACGCTGGCGCCTTTGGCAAGGACAGATGGCTGGTTTAATGTGGAATACCAAGGCGTATCAGGCTGGATCAGCGCCGACTATGTAGTCACTCAGGGCGACTGCCGCTAGCTCGCCTATCGGATAATCGGCACGGCAAAGGAGATTGCAAATGAGGCAAATTCGAGTGAGCCAGCACATCAGATTCATCATGTTCATCGCCGTCGCGGCGCTGTTCGCCGCTTCCGCGCCGCCGGCCTCCGCGTCGGTCTGCGCGCTGGCTGACCACATCCGGTCAGCGAATACGAATACGGCTGTCGGCTTCTGCCCGGCCGGGACCAGCCACGATGTCATCACCATCGCCGAAGACATCACCTTGACCGAGCCGCTGCCGCCGATCACCGGCACGATCACGATTGAAGGCGGCGGGCATACGATCAGCGGCGATCAGCAATTCCGTATTTTCGATGTGCAAGGCGGCGATCTGACGCTCAAGCATCTGACCTTGACCGAGGGCAAAGCGCCGACCGGGGAAGACGGCGGCGCCTTATGGCTGGGGCGGGGGGCGCGGGTTGCCGTTCATGGCGTCAGCTTCAGCAACAATGCCGCTTTTCAGGGAGGCGCAATCGCCGCGAGCGGAGACGGTACCCGCCTGAGCATCGATAACAGCAGCTTCCTGGGCAATCGCTCGGACAGTTACGCCGGCGCGCTCTGGGTGGAAGGCAGCCTGGTCGACATCAGCAAGAGTAGCTTTCAGAAGAATTGGGCTGAGTATTATGGCGGGGCGATCGCCGCGCACGAGGGCGCGATGTCGGTTAGCAACAGCACCTTCGCCGGCAACGTAGCCTACGGCGGCGGCGCATTGGAAGCTTTCGCCGCCGATGTAACGCTCACGCACGTGACGATGATGCATAACGTGGCGAACTATTCCCACGGCAATGCGATACACCGGACGGCTGGGGTCCTTACCTTGCGCAACAGCATCGTGGGCGGCGCAAAAGGCTGCACGGGCCGCTTGACCGAAGCGCGAAGCAACCTGAGCCAAGATGGTTCATGCGCCCTATTGGAGGCGAAAACCGATCCCATGCTCGGCGAATTGACCGGCTCGCCCGCCTGGTATCCGCTGCTGGATGGCAGCCCCGCGCTGGATGCAGCCGACCCAGCCTTCTGCCTGCCGACCGACCAACGGGGGAGGCCGCGGCCCCAAGGCGCGGGCTGCGACATCGGCGCGATTGAATCGGCCAGCGCTATACCGGCGCCAACGGCTGAGCCTGTCATCTGCACCTTACATGACCAAATCGTCGCCGCCAACACCGACGCCGCCTATAACGATTGCCCCGCCGGGGATGGCGTCGATACCATTCTCATGGTGCGCGATTACGATCATAGCGAGCCGCTGCCCGCCATCAGCAGCGAAATCATCATTGAAGGCAATGGTTACACGATAAGCGGCATTGGCAAGCATCGCATCTTTGACGTCGCCGGCGGGACGCTAACGTTACGGAATGTAACGCTGGCGGATGGCAAAAGCAGTAGCGGCGGCGCGATCCGCCTGCGTGAAGGCGGCCGAATCGAGGCGGAGCAGGTCACTTTCCGCAACAATTCCGCGGCTACTGGCGGGGCAATCGCGACTTTGAGCGACGGCGCCAGCGCAAGCATCAGCAACAGCAGTTTCTTCCATAACAGCGCCGAAGACTACGGCGGCGCCATCTATGCGCTGCATGGCAACATCAGCCTGGCGAACAGCAGCTTCACTCGGAATCGAGCCGAAACCTTTGGAGGCGGGGCGCTCCATGCGGAATATGGCAGTATCGACGCGATCAACAGCACCTTCCACGGCAATATCGCTGCCGGCGGCGGGGCGCTGAATGTGCATTTCGGCAAGGTCAATCTGACCCACGTTACCATGCTGGACAACCAAGCGACACAAACGGGCGGCGATGCGATTGTCAATAATGAAGGCAGCATCACGTTGCTGAACAGCATCGTTCACAGCGCGGACGATAGCGCGGATTGCGATGGCGGCATAACAGAAAGCAAAGGCAACCTAAGCCCGGACGGGTCCTGCGCGGCTCGGGCAAGCGCGGACCCGCTGCTTGGCGAATTGACTGGCGCGCTCGCCTATCACCCGCTATTGGATGACAGCCCGGCGGTGGATGCCGCCCTGGAGGAGTTCTGCCCGGCGAGCGACCAGATCGGGACGCCGCGTCCCTATGGCGACAGCTGCGACATTGGCGCGATAGAATCCCTGACGGCAGCGCCAGCCGCGCCAAGTCCCGCCCCAGTGGTTTGCAGCTTTTACGACCAGATTGTCGCCGCCAACACCGACCGCGCCCAGGGCGCCTGCCCCGCGGGGAATGGCGCCGACACCATCCGCTTGCGCGAGGACGTCACGCTCAGTTTGCGCCTGCCGGAGATCACCAGCGCAATCACCATTGAAGGCAACGGACATGTCATAAGCGCGGGCAGAAAGTTCCGCATCTTTGACGTAAGAGGCGGGCGGCTGACGCTCAATAATGTGACCATAAGCGATGGCTGGACGGATACCAACGAGAATGGCGCGGGCATCCGCGTGGGCAGAGGCGGAAGAGTAATCGCAAATAATACGGGCTTCATCGATAACTCGGCGGGCGGCAGCGGTGGCGCGATCTGGATGGAATTCGACAGCCACAGCCTGACCATCAACAACAGCCGCTTCTCCGGCAATAAAGCCGAAATTGACGGCAGCGCGATCGCCTCGGCATTGGCGCGCGATCGTCAAATTAGCATCAGCAACAGCAGCTTTATCGATAACGGCGGCATGTACAAAGCCGGCGTCATTGGCGCCTATAACGACCTGCGCCTCGATATCGCCAACAGCACCTTCAGCGGGAATCAGTCCTATGGCGATGGAAGCTGGCTGAGCGTAGGCGATTGGGGCAAGGTCACGCTGACGCATCTTACCGTGCTGGATACGCATTCGACGGTTGCAGCCGATCTCATATACCGCAACCAAGGCGAACGCGGCTGGCTGCGGCTGCGCAACAGCATCATCGCCGGCAGCGACAGCGACCCGCATTGCTCCGAACGGCTGTCGGAGAACAGCGGCAATCTCTTTGCCGATGGCTCCTGCCCGTCCAGCGCCAGCGGCGACCCGATGCTGGCTGAACTGAACGACGAGCAGAGCTATCACGCGCTGCTGGAAGGCAGCCCGGCGATTGACGCGGCCGACCCGCGCTATTGCCTGCCGCGCGACCAAATCGGCAAGCCCCGGCCCCAAGGCGGCGGCTGCGATATCGGCGCATTTGAAGCGGGCGCGCTGGAAGCGACGGCAAGCGGGGGCAGCGCGCTGCAAGCCGGCTGCGCCATAACCACGACGCACATGCTCAACTTCCGCGAAGAGCCCAGCCTAAGCGGCCGGCGCATCGGCCTCGTGCGGCCCGGCGAGACGCTGACGCCCATCAACCGAAGCGACGGCTGGTTCAATGTAGAATATCGGGGCAATTCTGGCTGGATAAGCGCTGACTATGTAGTCACGCAGGGCGACTGCCGCTAGCTCGCCTATCGGATGATCGGCCCGGCAAAGGAGATTGCACATGAGGCAAATTCGATTGAGTCAGCGCATCCGAATCTTCATGTTTATCGCCGTCGCCGCGCTGTTCGCCGCTTCCGCGCCGGCCTCCGCATCGGTCTGCGCGCTAGCCGACCACATCCGGTCAGCGAATACGAATACAGCCGTCGGCTTCTGCCCGGCCGGGACCAGCCACGACATCATCACCATCGCCGAAGACCTCACCTTGACCGAGCCGCTGCCGCCGATCACCGGCACGATCACGATTGAAGGCGGCGGGCATACGATCAGCGGCGATCAGCAATTCCGTATTTTCGATGTGATTGGCGGGCGACTGACAATCAAGAACCTGACGCTGACGAAGGGCTTTGCCGAGAATGGCGCCGCGATTAGGCTTCAGAACAGCGCCTATGTCGCTATCGAGGACGCCACAATTAGCGAGAACTTCTCTACGAGCGGCGGCGGGATTGTCACCACCGACGCGGGCGACCAGCTAAAGATCAACAGAAGCAGCTTCGTCGGCAATAAGAGCGCAAATGGCCACGATGGCGGCGCGATACTGGCGGAAGCGGGCAGTGTGGAAATCAGCAGCAGCCGCTTCAGCGAAAACTATGGCGGATTCTTTGGCGGCGCAATCAAGTCGCTGACGCATGTCAATGTCTCCAATACAACATTTGACAGAAATAGCGCGCTTGTAGGCGGCGCCGTCTTGTATGCCAGCGGCGGCGTCACTACGATGACCCACGTCACCATGATTGACAATCGCGGCGGCCAAGGCAATGGACCCGACGCCATATTTCGGTCTCGGGGATCCATTATCTTGCGCAATAGCATTATCGCCAACAGCAACAAGTTCGACGATTGCGAGGGCGGAATTACGGAAGCCGTCGGCAATCTCAGTCTCGACATTTCTTGTGCTGATCAGGCGAGCGGCGATCCCATGCTTGGCAGCGCTGAAGGCTCGCCCGCCTATTATCCGCTGCTGGATGGGAGCCCGGCTATTGACGCCGCGGACGCGCGCTATTGCCTGGAGACTGATCAGATCGGGACGCCGCGGCCACAAGGCGGCGGCTGCGACATTGGCGCGATTGAATCAACCAACGCCATAGCAGCCGAGCAAAGCGAGCCCGAAGTTTGTCCCTTGCCCGATCAGATTGTCGCCGCGAACCGAGACCAAGCGCTTGGCAATTGCGCGGCCGGCAATGGCGCCGATACCATTCATCTTCTTCGCGATTTCACGCTGGAGGGTCCGCTGCCGCGCATCACGAGCGACATCACTATAGAAGGCAATGGCTACACGATCAGCGGGGGTCAACACAGATATCTGATCTTCCTGGTCGATGGCGGCAAGCTCAGCATCAACAACTTGACCTTGACCGAGGGCAAAGGCGCAATCAAGGCAGTGAACGGCGGCGATGTATACGTGAACAACTCCCGCTTCATTGACAACTTCAGTTCGGGCGGGGGCGGCGCGATTCTGATACGAAGTTCCGGCAGCGAGCTGGTCGTCAACAACAGCAGCTTCGTCGGAAATCGAACCGAAGACAGCTCAACAGACGGCAGCGGCGGCGCCATACTTTCCCATGGCCCCTCAAGCGCGATCTCCAACAGCAGCTTCGTAAACAATCAGGCGCAATTTGAAGGCGGGCGCCATTGATACATCAAACACGGGGCAAGTGAAGATCGCGAACAGTTCCTTTGTCGATAACCGGGCTAGAAGCGGCGGCGCAATCAATACAGCAAACGGGGGACGGGTCGACATCACGAACAGCACCTTCAGCGGCAACCACGCGAAGTACGGCGGCGCGCTGTCCAACAGTGGCGCAGTCACCACGATCACACACGTGACGATGCTAGAAAACACAGCCTTAATTGGAACCGCCATGTGGATGCGCGAGGATACTAAAGGCGTCAGCTTGCGCAACAGCATAATCGCCGGCGCGCGCAGACACTATACCGCCTGCTTCGGCAACTTGGCGCAGAACATCGGTAATCTGATCGAAGACGGCTCCTGCTCGCCGGCATTGAGCGGCGATCCCATGCTGGCTGAATTGACTGGCTCGCCGGCATACCTTCCACTTCAGGCGACCAGCCCAGCGCGTAATTCGGCAATCTCCGCATTCTGCCTGGCAACCGACCAAATCGGCAAGCCCCGGCCCCAAGGCGGCGGCTGCGATGTCGGCGCGATTGAATTCCATACTGACAGCCCGACGCCGCTGGAATCCTCGGCCGCCGAGCAGGAATTATCCGACTGCGCGGTGACGACAACGCACGATCTTAATCTCCGCGATGGTCCAAATGGGGTTCGCATCGGCGGCGTTCCGCGCCAGGCCAGCTTTGCGGCCAAGGCAAGCGCGTACGGCTGGTTCAATGTAGAATACCAGGGTTTATCGGGCTGGATAAGCGCCGACTATGTGGTAACGCAGGGCCTTTGCGGCTAGAATGCCCGCGGGAAAATTGACCCTGCGCAACAAAAGCGATTGCAGCAAAGGAGCTTACAAATGCCTCTTCAACAAGCGAGCCAGCGCATCCGAAGCATCATGCTCATCGCCGTCCTCGGGCTGGTCGCCGGTTCCGCAGCCTCTGTGTCCGCCTCTGTCTGCACGCTTGCCGATCACATCCGCTCAGCCAATACGAACACGGCGGTCGGCTTCTGCCCGGCGGGGACCAGCCACGATGTCATCACGCTCACCGAGGACGTCACCCTCACCGAGCCGCTGCCGCCGATCACCGGCACGATCACGATCGAAGGCGGCGGGCATACCATCAGCGGGGACGAATCATTCCCTATTTTTGTGGTCAACGGCGGATGGCTCGCCGTCAATAATTTAACGCTGACGGAAGGCTACTTCGAAGGGTCCTGGGAGACAGGCTGGGCGGGGGCCGGCGGCATTCAAGCGCGCAATGGCGGCAAACTGTATGTAAACAACTCCGTATTCATCAACAATCGCAGCGGCCGAGGCCACGGCGCGGCGATCGCGGTGGACCGGGGTACACTGTCCGTCAATAACAGCAGCTTCGTAAAGAACCGCTCGAACGGGCAAGGCGGCGCGATCTATGTTTGGGACAGCGTGGCGACAATCGCCAATAGCGCTTTCGTCGACAATAGCACCCGGGGCTTGCTTGCCAGGGGCGGCGGCGTCTATACCGGCTTTCGATCGAAGCTTGAGATCTCAAACAGCACTTTCCACCGCAATTTCGCCACAGAAGGCGGCGCGGTGGGCACGGATTATACCTCCCACGGGCCCGCCTCGACGAGACTGACCCATGTGACGATGATCGACAATCGCGCCACCAGCGGCGACAGCATATTCATCGACCCAAGAGACCATACTTTCAACCTGCGCAACAGCATCGTTGCCAGCACCGGCATCAGCAACGTATCTGGGCAATTCAATCAGAACATTGGCAATCTATTTGTGGACAGCGCCAACTCGTCGGCGGCGAGCCGGGATGCGCTGGTCGCCGATTTAACCGGCGCGCTCGCGCATTTTCCACTGCGGGACGGCAGCCCGGCGCTTGACGCGGCTGACGCGAGATTCTGCCCGGCAACCGACCAAATTGGCGCGCCCAGACCGCAAGGCGGCGGCTGCGATATCGGCGCCATCGAATCGATGACGGCGGTCCCGGCGCCGACGCCGGTGGCAACGTTCTGCGCCTTGCCCGACCAGATCATCGCCGCAAACACCGACAGAGCGTATAAAGCCTGCCCGGCTGGGAAGGGCGCCGACGCCATTCATATGATCCGCGACTACGAACTCAGCGAACCGCTGCCTGGCATCACCAGCGAAATCACCATTGAGGGCAATGGCTACACGATCAGCGCAAACAGGCGTTTCCACATATTTGATGTCGATGGCGGGAAACTGACGATCAGCAACGCGACGCTGACCGAAGGCAAAGGGAGCAGAGGCGCGGCTATCCGGCTGCATAACGGCGCATCCGTCACCGCGACCAATGTCATCTTCAAGCGCAACGAGGCGACAGCAGGCGGCGCAGTATCGACGGAAAGCGAGCGCGACCGGCTAACAATAGAGGAGAGCAGCTTTGTCGAAAACGCCTCTCTGACCATTGGCGGCGCGCTGCTGGTTGATGGAGGGCAGGCTTTGGTCAGCCGCAGCGCCTTCATCGGTAATCAGGCGCGGGAGAAAGGCGGCGCAATCGCGGCAACGCAGGGACAGGCAACAATCTCCAACAGCACCTTGAACGGCAATCAAGCGCAAAGAGGCGGCGCCATCTATGTCAGCGGGGCAGAAGCGACACTCACCCACCTGACCATGATGAACAACATCGCCGAGCGCTTGGTTGGCGCCGGGATATACGCTGAATGGGGTGACGCGCGTTTACGCAATAGCATCGTCGGCGGCAGTGGAAAGGGCATCGACTGTTTTGGAACCCTTGACCAGAATCGCGGGAACTTCAGCGAGGATGGCGCCTGTTCGAACTCGGCCGGGGGCGATCCCCAGCTCGGCGACCTGGTTGGCTCGCCTGCGTATCATCCGCTATTGGATGCCAGCGCGGCGCATGGCGCGGGGGACCCGGCATTCTGCCTGCCGACAGACCAGCTTGGCAATCCGCGCGCGCATTGCGACATTGGCGCGATTGAAACGGCGCGCGATCCCAATTATGCGCCGGCGCCAGCGGTGAGCCTGCCAGACGATTGTACCCTGGCGGACCAGATCATCGCCGCCAACACGGACGCGCCCGTCGGCGCCTGCCCTGCTGGCGCGGGTGTCGATACAATCACGCTTAGACGCAGCATTACTCTTGCCGAAGCCTTGCCGACGATCACCAGCGATATCACCATCGACGGCAACGGGCATACGCTGGACGGAAACAACCGCGCGCCCATCTTCGTGATTGAAGGCGGCTCTGTGGTTATCAAGAACATGACCCTGGTCAATGGCAGCAAAACCGAAGGCAATGGCGGCGCGATCTCGCTGCGACAAAACGCAGAGCTCACGGTCGCGAACGTCAACTTCCGCAATAATCGGGCGCGCTACGGCGGCGCAATCGCGGCCGCTGACAGGACTGTCCTCCATGTATTCGACAGCGTATTTGTCAATAACGCGGCTGCAATAAGCGGCGGCTCGATTTGGAACAGCGGCGCCTGCGGCAATATCGACAACAATCAATTCCGCGGCAGTCGCGCGGGCGCTCCCTCCGCCAAGCAGGACGAGAGCGGCCTGCAAACGCTCGTTCACCTGGATGGCGCGGCAAGGCAATGCGCATCCGATGTGATGAATTATTATTCTGACTCCTAAGTCGGCCGCATGGCTGCCTGGGTCGGACGGAAAACGGCGAATCCACCATGATAAGGGAGAACCTTATGCTTACAAATCGGTTGAAACAGCGAGTCCGGGTCATCGCGCTTATCGCAGTCGCTTCTTTGCTCGCGCTGCCAGCGGCGCCTTCAAGCGCCTCCGTCTGTACCTTGGGCGACCACATCCGCTCAGCCAACACAAATACGGCAATTGGTTTCTGCCCCGCGGGGACGAGTCACGACATCATCACCATCGCCCAAGACATCACCTTGACCGAGCCGCTGCCGCCGATCACAGGCACGATCACGATCGAAGGCGGCGGGCATACCATCAGCGGGGGCAATGCATTCCGGATTTTCGAGGTCATTGGCGGCAATCTTACGATTAACAACTTGACCTTGACCAAGGGCAAACCGGTGTTTGACATGAGCGGACCGGGCGGCAGCGGCGGCGCAATCGAAATATCAGGCGGTGCCCGGGTTGCCGTCAACGATTCTGTCTTTTCGCAAAATTACAGCGGCGGCAGCGGCGGCGCGATTGCCGTATTCCACAGTACGCTCGTCGTCAACAAGAGCAGTTTTGTGAGCAACCACGCGAGGGCTGGCGGCGGCGCCATTAAGTTCTGGCACAGTACGGGCGACATCGCCAACAGCAGCTTTGTCTACAACAGCGCGAGTCATAGTCTGGAATTTGGCGGCGCGATTCTCGTCAGTATCGGCGTGAAGCTCGAGGTGAAAAACAGCAGCTTCATTGGCAATTCAGCGGATAGAGGCGGGGCTGTGGCTTCACGGGTTAGGACGCCCGGCGGTCGTCTCATCCCTTCCACAACCACATTGACACACGTGACCATAATGAAAAACTATGCAAAGAAGGCGGGACAGGGCATATCAATTGGCGCTAGCGACAAAAACTTCAACCTGCGCAACAGCATCATTGCCGGGACGCCTTTAAGAGCCGACTCGCCCTCCGGCAAATGCGACGGACCATTAAATGAGAACATCGGCAACTTCATCGAGGACGGCAGCTGCGCGTCTGGCACAAGCGGCGATCCAATGCTGGGGAAGATGACCGGCGCGCTCGCGCATTTTCCACTGCTGGATGGCAGCCCGGCGCTGGATGCCGCTGACGCGCGCTTCTGCACCGAGACCGACCAGCTTGGAACGTCCAGACCACAGGGCGGCGGTTGCGACATCGGCGCGTTTGAATCAAGGACCGCCCTTCCCGCGCCTGCCGCCGTGCCGGCAGTCTGTCCCTTGCCGGACCAGATCATCGCCGCCAATACAGACACGGCGGTGGGCAATTGCCCGGCTGGAAACGGCGCCGATACCCTCTATTTGATTCGGGACTTCACACTCAGCGAAAAGCTACCCCCAATTACCAGCGACATAACGATAGACGGCAATGGCTACAAAATAAGCGGCGACAACCTCTTCAGCATCTTTGAAGTCGACGGCGGCGCGCTGACGATCAGCAATGTGACCTTGACCGAAGGCAGCGGCTCAAATGGCGGCGCCATTTTGCTGAAGAATGGCGGCATAGCTAGCGTGGAGAATGTCACATTCAGAACGAACACAGCCTTCTTCGGCGGCGCGATTGCGACGGCCGGCGACAACAACCGGCTGGAAGTCAGCGATAGCAGCTTCGAGCGCAATAGCGCCAATACGACCGGTGGCGCTATGATGATCGATGGTGGCAGCGTCCGCGTCAGTGAAAGCGCCTTCATTGACAATCGAGCGCAGCAGTATGGCGGCGCGATCGCAACTTCAAGCGGACGGGCAACTATTTCCAACAGTACGCTTAGCGGCAGCGAGGCGCTGAAGGGCGGTGGCGTTTATGCCCTTGGCGGCGAGACCACGCTGACACATCTTACTCTATTTGACAACCGGGCAATCCGTATTATTGGCGCCGGGATATATCGGGATGCGGGCGCCGTCTTTTTGCGAAACAGCATCGTCGCCGGCAGCGGAAGCGGTGACGACTGCTCTGGCCCGCTGGATCAGAATCGCGGCAATTTCAGCCAGGATGGAACCTGCGCGACAAAAGTCGGCGGCGATCCGCTGCTACGGGATTTGATAGAATCTCCGGCGCATTATCCCTTATCGGACGCCAGCGCGGCGCATGGAGCGGCTGACCCCGCATTCTGCCTGGCGACCGACCAACTCGGCAACCCGCGCCCGCATTGCGACATCGGCGCGATTGAATCTGCGCGCGAACCCAACTACACACCGGCGCCAAAGACGGGTCCGCCGGCAAACTGTACCCTGGCCGACCAAATCATCGCCGCCAACACCGACGCGCCCGCCGGCAGCTGCCCAGCCGGAAACGGCGCTGATTCCATTGACGTCAACAGCAGCATTACCTTAGACGAAGCGCTTCCGTCGATCGCCAGCGATCTCACAATCGACGGCCAGGGGCACACAATTGACGGTGACAATCGCTTTCGAATCTTCGATATCGAGTCGGGTCGGGTGACGCTGAAGAATATGATAATCGTCAACGGCAACAATACGAGCAAGCATCCTAACGGCTATGGCGGCGCGGTTGCGTTGCGCAACAGCGCTACACTCACCGTCTCCGGTGTTGCGTTCCGAGGGAACAAAGCACGCTATGGCGGCGCCATCTCCTCAGAAGATGACAGCCGCCTTGCAGTATTCGACAGTTACTTCTACGACAATATGGCTGCGGACAAAGGCGGCGCAATCTGGAACAACGGCGGCTGCGGCGACAGCGACAACGGCGTTTTCCGGCGCAATAGGGCTGGCGCGCCCACAGCCACCGCAGCGGGGACTGATGTGACGACTCATTTCGACGGCAATTCCTACTCTTGTCTAGGCAGATCAACTAACCATTTCTCTGACACCTAGCCAGCGACATGATTCCGACGGTTGCATGTAACGTTGAAAACTGGAGTAAATACGATGGTCTTAAATCGTTCAAGACAGCTTGTTTGGGTAGTTCTGCTCTTGGCATTCGCCGGTCCCGCGGGGCCGGCGCTAGCGTCGGTCTGCACGCTTGCCGACCACATCCGCTCAGCCAACACAAATACGGCAATTGGTTTCTGCCCCGCGGGGACGAGTCACGACATCATCACCATCGCCCAAGACATCACCTTGACCGAGCCGCTGCCGCCGATCACCGGCACAATCACAATCGAAGGCGGGGGCCATACGATCAGCGGGGATGGGAAGTTTCGCATCTTTGACGTAAACGGTGGCAATCTCGCAATCAGGAATTTGACGCTGACCGACGGCAAGGCTCAGAGTGGCGGCGCTATTCGCCTGCGCGGCGGCGGCAAGCTCGCGATTGAGAACGCTACACTTAGCATGAATTGGGGAAATCAAGGCGGCGCAATCTCGTCGCTGAGCGCCAGCGCCAGCATCACGGTGGACAATAGTCATTTCGTCAACAATGAATCGGAACTACAGGGCGGCGTGTTTTATCTTCAGGGCGGCGCTGTCAATATCGCCAGAAGCAGCTTTCGGAACAACCTGTCCGAAAGAGCCTGGGGCGGGGTCTTTTATGCGGAGAACAGCAGGCTTTCGGCGACGAACAGCACCTTCGTCGGCAACAAGAGTCTCGCCGGCGGCGTCTTGAGTTCGCTTTCGGGCCAGTCAAGCTTGACCCATGTCACGATGGTCAACAATGAATCATATTACCTCGGCGGCGACACCATCTACCGCGCGGGCGGCGCGGTCGAGCTATACAACAGCCTGGTATCGAACCGGGGAAAGATCGAAGATTGCAGCGGCGGCTTGACGCGGGAGGGCGGCAATTTGAGCCGGGATGGCACTTGTTCGGCGGCGCTGACCAACGATCTCATGCTCAGTTACGACTCCGACCAGCCCGATCATTTTGAGCTGAAGGATGGCAGCCCGGCGATTGACTCCGCGCTCGACGAGCACTGCCCGGAAATAGACCAACTGGGCAGGCCGCGTCCGCAAGGCGGCGGCTGTGATGTCGGCGCGATCGAGTCCCTTGACGCCAAACCGGCTGTGCAAAGCGCGCCGCCAGTCTGTCCCCTGCACGATCAGATCGTGGCCGCCAATACGGATGCGGCGGTTGGCAACTGCGCCGCGGGCGACGGCGCCGATACCATTTATCTCATTCGGGATCTCACGCTCAGCAGCGCGCTCCCGCGCATCACCAGCGATATCACAATAGAGGGCAACGGCTACACCATCAGCGGCAATGACCAGTTTCGCATCTTTAACGTGGTTGGCGGCGCGCTCACGCTCAACAATGCGACGCTGATCAAAGGCATTGCGCCAAAGGAACGGGGCGGCGCCATCAAGATAGACAACGGCGGCCGCGTCGACCTGAGCAATGTCACCTTCCGCCAGAATACGGCGAAGGAAGGCGGCGCAATCTGGATAGGATCGGCCAACTCCAAGTTAGTCGTGAACAACAGCAGCTTCATACGCAACCGAGCAAACAGCCACGGCGCTGGCGGCGCGATCGACATGAAAAACGGAATGATTGCCGTCAGCGACAGCAGCTTCGTCGACAACCTGGCGGAAGTCATCGGCGGCGCGGTCTCCAGCTGGCTTCATGGCGAGATCAACATCAGCAACAGCAGCTTCTACCGCAACCAAGCCAAGGATGGCGGCGCGGTGTATTCCGGTGGCGCAAAGATCAACTTGAGCCATGTCACCATGCTGAACAATGTGGCCTCTGGAAGCGAAGGCGGCGGAGCAATCCACAGTTACGAAGCCTTCCCGGGGCAGATCAGGCTGCGCAACAGCATTGTTTTCAGCGAATGGTCAAGCGTGCGGCATTGCGGCGGGCGTCCCTTGCAGGAAAGCCAAGGCAACTTGATCAGCGATGATTCTTGCGGGACTCCGGCGCTTAGCGGCGAACCCGTGCTTGCTGAAGCGACAGGTTTGCCGCTCCATTTGCCGCTCTCACCCGGCAGCCCGGCGATTGACGCGGCCGACCAGCGCTTTTGCGCCGCGACCGACCAGATTGGCACACCACGACCTCAAGGCGGCGGCTGCGACATCGGCGCAATCGAATTCAAAGTTGCCGGACCGCTGCGCGTGGCATCCGCGACGACCGAAGACGCTCAAAGCGAATGTACGGTGACCACCACCCACAACCTCAATTTCCGCGATGGTCCAAATGGGGTTCGCATCGGTCTCGTCCCAAGCCGGACGACGCTCGAGGCGATGGCGCGCGAGCCCGGCTGGTTCAAAGTGGATTATCGGGGCAAATCCGGTTGGATCAGCGCGGATTACGTGGTCACCGAAGGCGATTGCGGCTAAGGCAGTACATGGCAACGAGGATTCAGTTACGGAGCGATAACCATGAATATCCATCGTTTGAGTAAGCGCGTCCGGGTCATCACGCTTATCGCCGTCGCCGCGCTGTTCGCTGCTACCGCGCCAGCGTCCGCCTCTGTCTGTACCCTTGCCGACCACATTCGGTCAGCCAACACCAACACTGCCGTCGGCTTCTGCCCCGCGGGGACGAGCCACGACATCATCACCATTGCCGAAGACATCACGCTTACGGAAGCACTGCCGCCGATAACGGACACGATCACGATTGAAGGCGGCGGGCATACCATCAGCGGCGATCAGCAGTTCCGCATCTTTGATGTACAGGGCGGGGATCTTACGATCAAAAACTTGACACTGAGAGAAGGCAGAGCCGACCATGGCGGCGCCGTCCGCCTGCAAGCGGGCAGCCTCTTCGTCTACGACAGCAGCTTCGTCGGCAATAGAACGGAAAAAAGCGCGGGCGCGATTTATGCCAACGGCGGAACGCTCGAGATTAGAAACAGCATGTTCGAGGATAACTGCGCCCAGCTTGCCACCTACGCCCTCATTGAAGGCGTTGATAGGGATTCGCGTTCTGTCGACGCCGACGGCTGTGTACGTGTCAGTTATACGCGCTCGGAGGCTGATGGCGAGCTCCAGCTCAATGTCGATGGCGGCGCGATCCGACTGCTGAATGGCGCCCAAGCCATTGTCGAGAACTCCGCCTTTACCGATAACCGAGCGACTTATGGCGGGGCGATTTCGACATCCAGCCGCGCCGACAGGCTGGTCGTCAACGGGAGCAGCTTCTTTGGCAATCGCGCAAGCGATATTGGGGGCGCAATCGGGGCTGTTTGGTCCGGCGGCGGCACAAGCGCCATTAGCAACAGCAGCTTCGTCGATAACTCCGCGGGGAATGCGGCCGGGGCAATTGATGCCAGGCACAGGGCAATGGATATCAGCAACAGCACCTTCAGCGAAAACCATACGGACGGCAATGGCGGCGCCTTGCAAGTCGGTTGGGACGCCACGGTCACCGTTACCCACGCGACCTTTGTCGATAATCGGGCGCGGGGAGAGGGCGATGCGATTAGAAAGACGGACGGGACGCTGTTTCTGCGCAACAGCATCACTGTAAGCGAGGGAGGCGCCGATGATTGCGTCGGCGGCTTGGATCAAGACATCGGCAACCTGAGCCCAGACCGAACCTGCGGCATCCCGCTCGGCAGCGAAGCCCGGCTCGATGAATTAACCGGCTCGCCGGCTTATTACGCGCCGCTGGATCTCAGCCCGGCGGTTGACGTCGCCGTCGCGGAGTATTGCCTGGGAACTGATCAGCTGGGTACCGAGCGACCACAGGGCGGCGGCTGCGACATCGGCGCGATTGAATCGACGACGGCGGCGCCGGCTCAGATCGAGGCGCAGCCCTTCTGCCCCTTGCCCGACCAAATCATCGCCGCCAACACCGATAGACCCTACCGAGCCTGTCCAGCCGGCAATGGCGCCGATACCATCTATCTCATCCGGGATTTTGTCCTCAGCGAAAAACTCCAGCCGATCACCAGCCATATCACCATTGAAGGCAACGGCTACACGATTAGCGGCGACAATAAGTTCCGCATATTTGATGTCGATGGCGGGATGCTGACAGTCAAGAACTTGACCATGACAAGGGGCCGGGGCTCGGATGGCGGCGGCGCCATCCGGCTGCAGAACAACGGGCGAGTGGCCGTCAGCGATTCCCGCTTCATCAAAAACTCGGCGAGCGAAGGCGGCGCGATTTTCATCGGTTGGCAGGGCGCGGACAACTCCTGGATGACTGTGAACAACAGCAGCTTCCGCGATAATTTCGCAACGAGCGGAGGCGGCGCTCTCTTTGCCGGCAGCGGCAGAATCTCAGTCAGCGACAGCAGTTTCGTCCATAACTCGAGCGGCGCGATTGGCGCAGTCAATCATTCCACCAGGGTTGATGTCGAAAACAGCACGTTCATCGGCAATGGTCCGTCTGCTCTGTCCGCGGAAAACGGAACCACCGTCACGCTCACGCACGTGACGATTTACGACCGTTACACCGCTCCGATACGGCTGAGCCGATACAGTTTTGATTCGCCAAGCAGGGTAAATCTGCGCAACAGTATCCTTGTCGGCGGGAAGATTCCTCCTGAATACTGTGCTCAGCTAACGCAGAATATCGGCAATTTGATCAAAGACGGTTCCTGCTCGCCAATGCTCAGCGGCGACCCCATGCTGGCGGAAGCGACCGGTTCGCCCGCTTATCTTGAGCTAGAGGCTGGCAGCCCGGCGATCAAAACAGCGGACGCAAGATTCTGCCCCGATTCCGATCAAATCGGCCGAGCCCGCGCGATCGTAGGGCGCTGCGATATCGGGGCGGTTGAATCCATTCCGTTTCGGCAGTCGCTATCCGATTGCAGCGTGACCACCACCCACGGTCTGAATCTTCGCGATGATCCCAACGGAAAGGTCGTCGGAACTGTTCTGATCGAAGAAACGCTGGCGCCTATGGCAAGGACGGATGGCTGGTTCAACGTGGAATATCAGGGCGCCGAAGGCTGGATCAGCGCTGACTATGTGGTGACGGCGGGCGATTGCGGCTAAGACGCGCAACGGGAAACTGTCGTGGAAAAGGAGATTGCAAATGACGCTTCGTTTTTTGAGCCAGCAGATCCGAAGCATCATGCTCATCGCCGTCCTCGGGCTGGTCGCAGGTTCCGCGGCTTCTGTGTCCGCCTCGGTCTGCACGCTTGCCGACCACATCCGGTCAGCGAATACGAACACGGCGGTCGGCTTCTGCCCGGCGGGGACGAGCCACGATGTCATCACGCTCACCGAGGACGTCACCCTCACCGAGCCGCTGCCGCCGATCACCGGCACGATCACAATCAATGGCGGCGGATACACGATCAGCGGGGACGGCCAGTTTCGGATATTTGATGTGAATGGCGCGAATGTCACCATTAAGAACCTGACGCTGCGCGATGGCAAAGCCGAGTATGGCGGCGCGATCCGCCTTCAAGGCGGCTCGGAAGTCATCATTTCGCACTCCACCCTTTCCCATAATTCAGCCGTTTACGGCGGCGCGATCACCCAGGTCGGCGGCCATCGGAACCCCTGACCATTGAAAGCAGCAGCTTCCTCAACAATCGAGCGGCATTGCATGCCGGCGCGCTGGAAATCGCCGGCGGGACGGTTGCGATATCGAATAGCAGCTTCCAGGGAAACCACTCTGACGATTACGGCGGCGCGATCACCAATTCAAATAGTACGACCCGGATTGAAAACAGCACCTTCTACAACAATTCGGCGAGACATGACGCCGGCGTTTTGCAGGTATTCAGCGGCGATATATCGCTCATTCATGTGACCATGGCGAGCAACTTCCTCACGAGTCCATACAGCAGTTCCGGCAATACCATAACCAAGCAATCGTTTGCGCCAGGAGACAACACAGTCAGCCTGCATAACAGCATCGTCGCGGGTCGCGGAGGCGAAGACTGTTTCGGCGGATTGGATCGCTACAGCGGCAATCTCAGCGCCGACGGAACATGCGGTTTCGAGCGGAGCCATGCCCCCCGCCTTGGCGATTTGACCGGTTCGCCGGCCTACTTGCCATTGCTGGATCAAAGCCCGGCGGTCGATACTGCCGACCCGGAATTCTGCCTGGAGACGGATCAAATCGGCACGGCGCGGCCTCATGGCGGCGGCTGCGATATCGGCGCGATCGAGACGACAACCGCCATGCCGGGACCGACGCCTGCGCCGACGATCTGTACCCTGCAGGATCAAATCGTTGCCGCCAACACCGACAGAGCGTATCGAGCCTGCCCGGCCGGGAATGGCGCCGACATCATCTATATGGTCCGCGACTACGTACTCAGCGAACCGCTTGAGGCGATCAAGACAGATATCACCATAGAAGGCAATGGGCACACGATTGACGGGAACTCTCGCTTCCGCATCTTTGATGTCGATGGCGGCAAGCTGACGATCAACAACGCGACGCTCGCCAAGGGCAGAGGCTCGCCTTTCGGCGGCGCGATCAGGCTGCAAAATGGCGGGACGGCGATCGCCAATAGTGTGAGCTTCATCGGCAACCGGGCGAGTGATGGCGGCGCGATCGGGTCGTTTTTCCCTGTATATATCGAGGTCAACAACAGCAGCTTCGTTAGGAACAGCGCGAGTTACCGCGGCGGGGCGATCAGCATGAACGGCGGTGGTTTCGCCAGAATCTCAAACAGCAGCTTTGTACAGAATTCCGGCGGGGAAGGCGGCGCCATTGGCAGCATGTCCGGCGGGCTCGCCATCAGCAACAGCACCTTCGTCGACAATTCAGGCGGCAGCAAAGGCGGCGCGATTTCGGTCGATGGCAGCAATTCCGACAGCGAGGGCAGAACCACCGCGGTACCGGTCCGGCTCACGCATGTGACCATGTTGGATAATCATGCCCGCGAAGGCATGGCGATATGGATTGCCGAAAGAAACAGCTATACGGCTATCGCGTTCAGGTTGCAAAACAGCGTTATCGCGGGACCCGAGCGCGAAACATACGTGCTATGCGACGGCCGCCTTAGCCAAAACCTTCACAACTTGATCGAAGACGGTTCCTGCTCGCCGATGTTCAGCGGCGATCCGATGTTTGAGCAAACGGCTGAGTCAGCCACGATTGTCGCGCTGAGCGCTGGCAGCCCGGCGATTGACGCCGGCTACCCGGAAGTCTGCACTGAGGCCGACCAGATCGGTACGCCGCGTCCGCTGGGCAATGGCTGCGATCTTGGCGCGCTTGAAACGATGCCTGTTGTCGCAGTCCTGTCCGATTGCCGCGTGACCCCCACCCATAACCTCAACTTCCGCGATGGTCCCTGGGGCAATATCATCGGAGTCGCCAGCTACCAAACGACATTTGCCGCCAGGGCGCGGACGCCGGCTTGGTTTGAGGTGGAGCACGAAGAGGATGGGACAAGCGGCTGGATCAGCGCCCATTATGTGCGCATGGAGGGCGACTGCGGCTAGGGCGTCCGCCACATGACAACATAATCAAGAGCCGCTGCTAGCTGACTGGGTCTGGGGGGATATGACGCCGGCGGCGATTCACCCTAATCCAGCCCAATCGAAACGAACTTCGGTGTCATGTATTCCTGCAAGCCCTCTTGCCCAGCCTCGCGTCCGAAGCCGCTGGTCTTAACGCCGCCGAAAGGCGCTTCCGCCGTCGCCGGCACCATGTCATTGACCCCAACGATGCCGAATTCCAGCCCCTCGTAGACGCGCGTCGCCGTCGACAGGTCCTTGGTCATCACATAGCCAGCCAAGCCATAGGGCGTGTCATTGGCCAGCTGCAGCGCCTCTTCAAGCGTCGAGAAAGCGCTGACCGCCATCACCGGACCAAAGACTTCGTCGCAGCCGATCCGCATGTCGCTAGTGACATCGGTCAAGACCGTCGGATTATAGAAATAGCCTTTCTCAATGGCAGGGCGTCCGCCACCAGCGACGAGCGCGGCCCGTTTCTCCCGCGCGTCATCGACGAAACCCTCAACCTTGTCGCGTCCGGCTTCGCTGACCATCGGTCCGTTGGTCACATGCGCGAGCATGCCATCGCCGACGACCAGCTTCTCGGTTTCGTTCTTCACCGCATCGACGAACTCCTCAAATGCGGGCTGTTCGACATAGAAGCGAGTCGGCGAAATACAGACTTGGCCATTGTTGCGAAACTTGGCCATGACGCCTTGCTGCGCCGCCCAATGCATATCGCTATCGGCGAAGACCAGCACGGGCGCGCTGCCGCCCAGCTCCAGGCTCAGCTTTTTGATGCTGTCAGCGGCGCCGCGCATCAGAATCTGGCCGACTCGCTGGGAGCCGGTGAAGCTGAGCTTTTGCACGCGCGGGTCGCGCAAGATGGTTTCGCCCATGACCGCCGGCTCGCCGTTGATGAGATTAACCACCCCCTTTGGCAAGCCCGCCTCCACCATCACGTTGACCAGCGCCATCGCGCTCAGCGGCGTCAATTCGCTGGGGCGGCCCACGATGGCGCAGCCGGCGGCCAGCGCGCCCGCCCACTTCCGCGCCAGCAGATAAGCCGGGAAGTTCCAGGCGGTGATCGTGGCGACGACGCCGACGGGCTGCGGTATCGAGAGCAAGCGTTTGCCAGGTTTGCGCGCCGGGATCGTGCGGCCGTAGGCGCGCTTGCCTTCTTCGGCAAACCAGTCAAAGAGATCGGCGCAAGCGCCCCATTCGCCGGCCGCTTCGCCCAGCGGCTTTCCGCATTCGGCTGTCATGATGGGCGCCAGTTCATCGACGCGCGCGCGCAAAGCATCGGCGATATCGCGCAGGATGCCGCAACGCTCGTAAGCGGTCATCGCTTGCCAGCGCGCTAAGGCCTTTTGCGCCGCGTTGATCGCCCGCGTCGTCTCCTCCGCGCCGCCGTAGGGCACATCGGCGATCGGCGCTTCCGTCGCCGGGTTGACCACCTGCCAGGTCGCGCCATCGGCAGCGTCCGTCCATTGTCCGTCTATGAGCATCTTGTTAATCATAAGTGGCGCTCCTTTAGAGTTGTCTCCTGCGGCAGCGATATTAGCTTATGCGCGCGATAGCGCTTCGCCGTAGGGTAACCTGGTTGATTATGTTGACGATCTTGAATTCAATTGTTGCGTAAGGCGCAACGATTCAGAGTCTACAGCGTCTCTCGTTCCTCGCGCCAGGATGCGTCTTCCATCTCTAGTTGTATGGTCCAGCAGTGAGATGGTTCGGCTCAGCATGAAAGTTTTCCGGGTTTTCCCGCCAGCGATCGCAGATAAACTCGTAGGGACTTCGCCCCTGCAATGTCTTGAGCCGTTTGGCAAAGTTGTAGGCTTGGATGAAG
>JAJECX010000024.1 GCA_022821805.1 Anaerolineae bacterium | reverse complement strand
AAAAACGAACCAAGGCGTTGTCCCCACAGGCGTGGGGCTGAACCGCGCTCCCGTTTTCGAGGCGCCCCCGCCCCCATCGTTGTCCCCACAGGCGTGGGGGTGAACCGGTGGGTAATAATGCCGCCATCGAGAAATCAGAGTTGTCCCCACAGGCGTGGGGGTGAACCGCTGATCGGCCTACGACAGCCCCGCGCAGCCCCGAGTTGTCCCCACAGGCGTGGGGGTGAACCGCCACTCCCAATCGAGTACGTGTAGATGCAAGCGTTGTCCCCACAGGCGTGGGGGTGAACCGCCACTCCCAATCGAGTACGTGTAGATGCAAGCGTTGTCCCCACAGGCGTGGGGGTGAACCGTTGTGGTTGAAGCAGGGTACTAGCGTGCCATCGTTGTCCCCACAGGCGTGGGGGTGAACCGTCGATTGCGATAGACACATCCAGCGCCGCGCAGTTGTCCCCACAGGCGTGGGGGTGAACCAGTGGATCACATTATTCCCCTCCACGCTGGCGGCGTTGTCCCCACAGGCGTGGGGGTGAACCAGTGGATCACATTATTCCCCTCCACGCTGGCGGCGTTGTCCCCACAGGCGTGGGGGTGAACCGTTTTCGCGCAGCCTTAATTCAGGGCGTTGCCCCGTTGTCCCCACAGGCGTGGGGGTGAACCGGCAGCGGCGGGTTGCAGCAGTTTCGTGACGAGGTTGTCCCCACAGGCGTGGGGGTGAACCGCTCCAACCCGCACAACCAACACCGCAGGATGAGTTGTCCCCACAGGCGTGGGGGTGAACCGTCCGTGGTCACTCTCCTCCAACGCCAGATGCGTTGTCCCCACAGGCGTGGGGGTGAACCGCGCTCCGCCAATTCCTTCGGCGGCTCTTCCCCGTTGTCCCCACAGGCGTGGGGGTGAACCGTGGCATCGTCTCGCGTTGGCGATTCGAGAGAGGTTGTCCCCACAGGCGTGGGGGTGAACCGAGTGACGTGCGCAGTTTCATGGAAGGGGTTCTGGTTGTCCCCACAGGCGTGGGGGTGAACCGGAGAACAAAATCTCCGCCGGCGCCAGACCGATTGTTGTCCCCACAGGCGTGGGGGTGAACCGGAGAACAAAATCTCCGCCGGCGCCAGACCGATTGTTGTCCCCACAGGCGTGGGGGTGAACCGTTGTGCGTCCTCTGGCGCCGCGGGTGCGCGACCGTTGTCCCCACAGGCGTGGGGGTGAACCGCACATCAAGAATCGGTTCGGGATTAAATCTGACGTTGTCCCCACAGGCGTGGGGGTGAACCGTTGACCCTCGTACGCTTCCAGGCGCCGGTTCAGTTGTCCCCACAGGCGTGGGGGTGAACCGTCAAAGCGTCAATCCATGACAGCTTCACTTCCAGTTGTCCCCACAGGCGTGGGGGTGTACCGTCCTATCGTTTCATGTGCTGCATATAGAGAAGGATATCCTCGATCTACTCAGGGCAACCGAGCTTTATCTCAGAGAGACAATTGATGTACCATTGACTGTTATCGGTAGCGTAAATGACGTGAGTCGATAAGTATTCGGTGCGTCAAACGACGATGTTTCTCAGCGCCGGACTCAAACTTGGCCTATGTTGGATTGAAAACGTGGAATCGCGCTCTGAAAGAACAGGCCAATACTATACGAAATGTCGACAGTAGAGGACAGGTGGACATTTCAAAGGCGGTTTTTAAGTGCTGTGATGCCGTTTAGCCGCTGCCACGAGCCGTTTTAGTTCAGCAGTACTGATGTCCTTCTGCTGGCTTTTGCTGTACATCGTGAGCAGGTATATCTGATTCCGCATTATGACGTAGTATATGATGCGGTAGCCCTTGGGCGGTCCCCCTCGCACCGCCGGGTTTCGCACCTGCGCTTTGTAGACGGCGGCACCGACGCCAGGAACTACATCTCCAGGACGCTCACCTCTTTCCAAGCGCCGGGTGAACTTCTCAGCTTGCTTGATTGCGTTGTGGTATTTCTTTTCGAGAGCTTCGAGTCGATCTTCGAATTTCGGTAGTGTTTTAACGAGCGTGGGCATCGCTTGCGATTTTCCGGCGGAGTTCTCGGAATGCTTCACGCGCAGGCCGGCCTTCACCAGCCGCTGCCTGCTGCAAGCCGACGCGGATATCTTCCATTATTTCCTCTTTAGTTGGTTCGTCGCTCGCTGCTGCAGAACGCCGGCGTTTTGGTCGGCGCACCAAATCGTCTTTGAGAGGCTTTGCGACTTCCATGACACCACATCCGCGAATTTAGACGGCTAGCTCATCTGGACTATAACACATTGAATGACTCACACACAAGTGATTCCATCCTGGCGGCGGGGCAATCGCATCAAAATCATAATGCGCCGTTCGCCACGAAAATTGCGAAAATCCAGAGGCTTTTCGTGAGACGCTCGTTGAAAATGGTCTGTAAATTTCGGACGATTCACCGAATCGCCCCTACAGATCACCAAAGTTGCGGGGAAAATAGTCAATGCCAGCGCAATTTCAATTTGATGCGATTGCCCTGATCCTGGCGGACGGTAGACAAAGCACCATACACAGCGGTCAGTATATGCGTAAGCTAATCTTTTGCATACTAGAAGCAGGCATGCAGGTTCTTTACTCCCAGGCGCGGAATTTCTTCACAACGGCAGCCCACGTCGGCATCAATGTAAGAGCGCATCGGTAAACCTTAAAGTGTCGCATTGGGATAAATATACGACACCTTAGGGTTTCCGGATACGTCCCCTCACTTTCGCCGATCTGCAATGCTGGTATGAGCGAGCCCCAGTCATAGAAAAAATGGCCACCGTTCCTTTTCAGTGGTATGCGTAGAGACTTACGTCCATGTGCGGTCATTTATCTTTCAGGCAGAATAGGCCGAGACGGCGTGTCAAAACCGGCTCAGTCATATGCGCAAGGCCTTGAAAGCGCAGGCCATTGCCGACAGAGAACGTTATGAACAGCATTTCGAAGCGGTAAGGTCAGTTCTAAAAGTAAAACTGAGGACAGCGCTAGGGATCGTCCCTATCAGGTCAAGCAGGTCTTGAAGCGGCACGGAGTGACTCGGCTCCTGATAGTGTGGCGGGACGAACCGAATGCTCAGGCGCGGCGAGAGAAAACCCGCATGCTCTTCGAGTGAACAAGGCTCGATATGCGGTTGCGAGACAGAGTTTCATCCTCGACGGCGAGGCGCGTAGGCTTTGAGCTGTGCCCCTTGGCCCATCTACGCCGCCGGGGCGCGGGAAATGGATGTTTGAATCTCGGGCGAGGAAGCTTTACACGGCATAACATTTGCGCTGAAGGCGCGTAACTTTCGCGCATCTGCGGCACACACAATGCACGGAGCGGTTGCCGCGCAGTCCGTATTCAGCTTTGTATCGCAGTCTTGGCTAACGCAGAAGCCTTGCTGTATCGAGCCAAATACGTATAAGATTGCTTAATGAGTTGAAGGCGCGCCGGGCTAGACCGAGCGAATGGAAGGGGTGATGCAAAGCATAGGGCAGCTGTCACAGCAATTTTGGCGAGACGGTTACCTCATTTTGGAAGACTTCTTCGAGGTCGACGTCATAGATCGTCTCAATCAACTGATCCTAGACTACTTCGGCCTGGCGCCAGACTACTGGCATAATGACGAGTTCTTGACAAAATCGCAGGTGGAAGTGATCCCCTGGTTCCCTCAGCGCGAAGGGATCACTGACTTTGATATCCTGGCCGACGACCCGCGCCTGCACCGCCTCACGGCTGAGATCATCGGAGAAGAATGGCAAGAACAGTATTGCATAATGATGTTCTCGCGGCAGGGCTCCAAGGGTCAGGCGTGGCATCAAGATTGCGCGCCAGAGGACCTCGCGCAATTCAACCTCAACCGGCTTGTGTATACGCATTCTATTGATGAGAGCATCGGCGGTCAGACAGTTGTCATGCACGGTACGCACAAAAAGGGCCTGCTGCCGCTGGTGACCCCCACGCGGATTTAGAAAATCAGGTGGTCATTTCTCCGCAGAAGGGTACCTTGCTTCTTTTGCATGGGCACACCTGGCACCGCGTCTTGCCCATTCACGGTCGCTACCGCTTCTCATCGAACTTCCGCTCGGCGCCGAAGGGCACACCGGAAGACATCACCGATATCTGCGTGTACCGGATTATTTACGTCCTATTATTTTTCGCGATTTTTGTCGCTCAAATCTGACAGAATTGATGACGCGCCGGTCTGGTGTATAGCAATATATTCCGTGGCTGATCCCGGAATGGTGTCCGTTGCCGTTTACCCAATGACCTCGTTCACAGCAACGATTACGACCGTCATTATATGAAAGGTTTTATGGACGCATCAGCGAGCGTTCAGCATTAGGTCGCGGACGAGGGTTGGTCTGTGCGAAGTTGCGTGAGAAAGTCTTGTATCACTCTGAAGTTGTCATGTTGCCAGAGCGCAGCACGCCACCAATGCATGGCCACAGCTTCCCGCAGAAACTTCCGGCGCGAGTCTCTATTGGTTGCATAATCGGTATCAACCGCCGCTCCCGATATGAAGACGCTGAGCTTGCTCTTGGAGAACCGCTCCCTGGATATGCTAATTCCATTCTCGGTCAAACATTCAAAATACTGGTCGACGCAAGTCATGACAGGTTCGGTCTTGAGCACATCGACGACAAGGTCTTCCAGCGTACCCTCACCATCCGGCGGCAATACCAAGACCGATACATAGGGCGCTGCTTCCGATCGCGCCTGCGCTGTTCCTGGAATAGAAAACTGGTGTCGTGTGCCTCGATGTTCGTTAGCGTGCCTGAGCGCGGAAACAATCGAGTCAAACGCGTCGGTATTGTAATCGGCATCGCGAACGATGCCGATGTGCTGCCGATTGATCGAGTAATTTGCGTCGCTCAGGATCGCGAGAAGATGACGCTGAAGATTGTCCTTGCCGCCGTAGACAACGATATGAATGTCACCACTGATGCCCATATGCTCGAAAAGCTTGAGAAAGAAAACCTCATCATCGCGGCCCTCGACAAACAGCAGGCGACCATACCTTTCATCGATCTTGATATTCCTCACCCGCGAACCTCATAACTGATACTGGTCACCGCATCCATGCCAAACTCATTGTATGTCACCGCTTCTATATCGCCCGTTTGCAGGCTTCTGTCAAGGCGATGGAAACGGAATTCATAGTTGTGATCGCTCTTGAAGGCTTCGTGGGCAGCCTCGATCATTTCCCAGCTGTGTGTGGTGGCAAAGACCTGTATGTCGTGCTCGCGCGCGGCTTTGCCGATGTCCTTCCATACATCCTGTTGAACCGAGTAGTGGATGCCATTCTCGATCTCATCGATGAAAAGATATTCAGGTTTATCCCCGCACATCACCATCAGGAGACTGGCGAAACGAATTGAACCTTCGCCGAGCAAGTGAAATGGCATTATGACGCCGTCAACCGTTGCCCAAATTCTTCGCTGTCCGTCAGGCGACAAGACCTCTACATTCGTCAGCTTCGGCTCAAGCCGCTTCAGCGCGCTGTCTATGGCAGAATGTCTGTTTTCAAATCTGAGCAGGCTGTATTTGTCAGTGAGGTCTTCGCTAGTCGGCCTGCCTTGTACCGGGAAAAACTGGGAATCTTCCTTTCTATCCTTGAACCCAATGACAGGCAGCTTCGGGTTGGAGGGCAGGAACGCAGATCCATGCGTTGTTTTTTCATCTCGCTCCAAAAAGTGGAGAACTATATCCAACTCACTCGCCGCCTTGGCCGCATCAATTTGAGTCATGCCCAACAATTGCAGATTCTTGGCGTAGAGTTGGAATTCCGCCTCGTTTTCAATCGTATTCGCCAATTCCTCTATGCAAAGGATGGGGCGCGGCTCCGGAAGAATGCGCTGTCCCTCAATCTCTATAGGTGTGTCAGGATCCAATCGGTAAAAGAATTGTCTCCAGTTGCTCACTCTGTTGTCATCGCTGAAATTGATACCGCGCACTTGCTGTAGATTCGACAGATCCCCAGGCGAGAAGGGCCTCGTATGCAAATACATTGCCTCCATTAAGGCCGTCTTGCCCGTGTTGTTCGCTCCCGCAATCAGATTCACTCGACCAAGATCGTTGATTTGCAGGTCTTTGAAACAGCGGAAATTCTTGACTCGAAATGTCTTGTACATAGCGCACCTTAACACGCTCGGTGATGCAACCTTCTTCATTATACATCGGTGCTGCGAACATCCAGCGATTGTAGCGATATGCGCGTAGTTCGCCGCCTCCACCAAACAAGGACTTCCGGTTCCGCAGTCAAGCGCTGCATTCTTTCTTCAGGGCTTAGAAGGAAGGGGCGTGCTCTGAGGAACCTGTTTGAGATAACCGCGCAACTGCTGGCGTTTCTCCGTAGTTAACTTGGAAAATCCGCGACAAAGCGTTTAGGCGGGGAGCGCATCCTCACGATAGGCGAGAACAATCCGTGATTCCGGCTCGCCACAGGCCTGCAGCGCGTCCACCAGTAACTTGTCATGCCGATCCTAGTTCAATGACCACCTGGTCACCCGTCAGGCGCGCTAGCAGTACCGTTCCGATCAGACGCTTGTCCCGCACCTGTGCAATGTCAACGATCGTATAAATCTGCCAAGGGCGTCAAACAGCGCTGGCTAACAGGGACCTCCCGGGCACACCGTCGCAGGCCTGTCAGGATGTGTTGCGAACGGATTGCCTTCTTGAAAGCCATTCGGGCCATGTGCCACCAAGAATATCCGCGATCTGTTCGTCAGTCATGACGATCTCGCTCGTCCGGCGGCACGTATTCAAGCGCGATCAGATAAGCGGCGTCAGTTTCGGTGGTCAAGATCGCGCAGGTTTGCAGCCAGTCGCCAGCCGGATCCTTCCAGCTTTCCCACAAGCCGGCGAAAGCGAAGATTGCGCGATCGGCGTGCTGAATGTACATCGGAATCTTTTTCTTGCCCTGCTTCTTCCACTCATAATAACCATCCGCGGGAATCAGGCAGCGCCGCCGTTTGAAGGCGGTACGGAACGACGGTTTCTCCGCCGCCGTCTCCGAGCGGGCATTGATCATGCGATTGCCGATCTTGGGATCCTTCGCCCAGGATGTCGCCAGACCCCATCGCATAAAGGAAAGCGACTTCGGGTCTCGATCAGTGATGACAGCCACTTGCTGCGTTGGCGCTATATTGAAACGCGGCTCCGTCCAACCGTCAATGTCATCCAAATTGAAGGCGAGCTGAATAGATTCGGCATCAGCGGTCAGGGTATAGCGTCCGCACATTGCCTACTTCTTTCCGTCTTTGTCGTCTTTTTTCGGCTTGCCAAGTTCAGCGATCTGCCGCACCAGCCCGAGAATGGCCAAGAGGACGGCAAGCAGCTGTCCGGTTGAAACAGAGCCCGGCGCGCCCGCTTCTACGTTGCCGTTTTCTTCGGCCGCGCGCGTATACAGGTAGCTTGATATCAAGCCGAGCACGGCGCCTAAAGCCGCGCCAGCGATAATGATTTGCGCCCTGCGCTCGCCAAGGGATTCCGTTTGTTTACCGCTCTCCGCATCGCTCATTCGACTCCCTCTTCACTTGATTCGGCTGCCGGCGGGTCGAAGGTGGTCAGCAACTGTCGCAACGGCGCAAGTCGAACCGCCCAGTTCAGTACGCGCTCGTCCACGTTCCCAAGCCACTTCTCAACATTCTGCTCCATCAGCGCCGTCCAGGCTTCCAGACGCCGCAATGGAGACCTTGATTGCGGGCGCCAACGATTGAGCAAGGTCACTAGAGCGATGCTCAAAATGACGAGCGGGAACATGCAAAGCGCGAGCGGACAAAGCACCAGCACCGTCAGCATTGAATCGGACAGCAGCGACACTTGAACCGGCGACCGCAACGACAGTACAGTACCGATAATCGCCAGCGCGACAACCAGCACAACCATGAAAGGCAGCAGCACACTCCACCAAATCCGGCGCCGTTCTGCGCGCCGCCTTGCCAGATATCGCAATTCGCGCGCTTCCTCGCTATGCTCGTCGGGCTGGCTCATTCACCTTCCATCATTCAAGCCTACCGCCTACAATATTGTAACGTAACCGCAGCTGAGATTCCAGGCAGGTTTTGGAACAAATGAGCCATATTTCTCCGGTCGCGCAGCGCGTGCGGGTCACTTTTGGCAAAGCGGGTCCGCTTGTTTACACAAGCAACCTAGATACAGCCAAAATCTGGGAGCGTGTGCTGCGGCGCGCTGACCTGCCAATTCTTTATACGAAGGGATTCAATACGCGCCCGCGGATTTCCCTGGCGATGCCGCTCCCGCTCGGAATCTCAAGCGAATGCGAGATCATCGAGATTTCGCTTCGCGAGCGAATCGACATCTGCGAAGAGCAGCTTCGCAAGCGCCTGCTTTCGGTATCACCGCAAGGACTGACAATTGGCGCGATCGCCGAAGTCGACAGACGCGCGTCAACCTTGCACTCGCTGGTCAATAGCGCCGAATACCGAATTCGTTTTCTGGACGATGCAGAAAGACCAGATCTGCAGCGAAAGATCGATGACCTGCTCAACCGCGAGTCGATCATCGTAGACCGAACGCGCCGGCGCAAGCGCAGCGTAATGGATATTCGCCCCTTGATTTTGGGGCTGCGAGTTGAAAGCGGGGGCAGCTTGGTCGCCCATCTATCCGTTGGCGACCGCGGCAACCTGCGACCCGATCATCTGATTGAATTACTTGGACTGAAGGACTTGCATCACACGGTCCATCGTTTCAAGCTACACTTCCTTGCGGAGTAGCCGCGGATCTGCGCGCCAAGTTGGAATCGCAGTCGGCGCCAGTGACCAGATTCAATAACGAGAGAAGGCGAAGCAAATGCCAATTCCTTTGATGATCAACGCTGAAGTGAAGGCTGCGCTCGAAGGCGGAAAGCCGGTTGTCGCCTTGGAATCGACCCTGATCACGCACGGCCTGCCCTACCCGAAGAATGTAGAAACGGCGCTGGCGATGGAAGCGGCCGTACGCGAATCGGCGGCTGTTCCTGCAACCATCGCCATTCTGAAGGGAAAGATAACTGTCGGCATTAGCCCCGCTGATATCGAAGCGCTGGCGCAAATGCCAGCTCACGAAGTGAGGAAATGCAGCCGGCGAGATTTGGCGATCGCGATTGCCAGAGGATGCGACGGCGCGACGACGGTCGCCAGTACTATGATCATCGCGCATATGGCAGGCATCAAAATATTCGCCACCGGTGGCATCGGCGGCGTGCACCGAGGCCAGCCGCATGATGTATCAGCTGACTTGTCCGAATTCGGCAAAACGCCGGTAACGGTCGTCTCGTCTGGCGCCAAGTCAATTCTCGACTTGCCGCTTACGCTCGAGGTGCTGGAAACGAACGGTGTGCCGATCCTGGGCTACCAGACAGATGTGCTGCCCGCATTTTACTCGGCGCGAACGGAGCTTCCTATCGACCAGCGCATCGAGTCGGCGGCCGAGGCCGCAGCCGTCATTCGCGCCTCAGCGGATATTGGCGCCCGAAACGGAATCCTGGTTGCGGCGCCGGTTCCCCCAGACAAAGAGCTCGATGCCGCCACCGCCGAAGCTGCCATCGCGCGAGCCACGCAAGAAGCGGAAGCGGCCGGCGTCGGTGGCAAGGACATTACCCCCTATGTACTGAATCGCGTCAGCGAGCTTACTGATGGCGCGTCGATGGCGGCGAACATCGCGCTTCTCATCAACAATGCGCGCGTCGCTGGCGAGATCGCGTTGGAGCTCAGCCGCCTGTAGGTCCTTGTCCTTCATCCCGCCACCAGTGAAGAATCAGATCTTGTTCGATCGTTTCCGCGCCCAATTCGTGGAGCCGCGCAAGAATCTGCGCCCGGTGATCGGTTCCATGGTTCGCCATATGCAGCAAGATTTCCCAGCGCTGGAATCGCCGCGCTTCCAGATTGCGCCCCCCCAGTTCGACGTGTACCGTCTCGTTTAGCTCTTGCTCGGTCAAGCTGCCCACGTAAGCGAGGACGCGCTGACGAACTTGCTCCCAGCGATCGCGTAGCGCGTCCTGGTCAGCATAGTCACCGGGGTTCAAGCGCGGCGGAGGCGCGCCGCCTTCCAATCGCGCGAGCCAGCGCCGGTCCACGTTCAGGCAGTGAACAAAGTGGTTGCGAACCGAGCCAAACGAATAATCTGACTCGGCGACAAATTGGCTGCCGGTCAAATCATTTGCGCATTCCCAGACTCGCTCAAACATGCCGAAATGATAATGCAACAGTCTCCCAATAGCGTTACCATCCATAGCCCATCCGCATCCTTCCGCTTGAACCTGCCAGATATCAAAGCCGGCGCCGCAGCCCTGGACTAATGCCGGCCATTATCCCTTCTATATCAGCCATCCTTGTCCAAATTGCGACCGCTCTTGCCAACTCGCGTCTTCGCTAGGCAGGCAGTGCTGCTTCTGCTACAATCATGTCGTCTCGCCGCATGGGTTCCTGACGGAGCGCGCATCATGCGAACGCAGTTGATCGAGCGTAAATTGGAACGCCACCTGCTTCAAGTGGAAAAACCCGGCCGTTATGTCGGCGGCGAATACAACAGCGTCGTCAAAGACTGGGCAAGCGTTGACATCAAGGTCGCGCTGGCTTTCCCCGATATCTACGATCTGGGCATGTCCAATTTGGGCATCATGAACCTCTACCATCAAGTGAACATGCAGCCGGACATGCTGGCGGAACGGGTTTTCTCGCCCTGGCTCGATATGGAAGCGCTGATGCGCAAGCAGGACATACCCTTGTATTCGCTGGAGACCAAGCATCCCCTTCGCGAATTCGATCTGCTCGGGATCAGCTTGCCTTACGAACAGCTATATACCAACGCGCTCAATCTGCTCGAGCTGGGCGATATGCCAGTCTTGAGCCGCGAGCGAGACGAGCGCTTCCCACTGGTCATCGCCGGCGGTCACGCCTGTTTCAATCCGGAGCCAATGGCCGACTTTATTGACGCATTTGTCATCGGCGAGGGCGAAGAGATCATCGTCGAGATCGCCAGGGTTGTCGGCGAGTTGCGCGGCAAATCGCGCCATGAGCAATTGCGCGCGATCGCGAAAATACAGGGCATGTATGTGCCTCGCTTTTACGATGTGGAGTATCAGGATGATGGCGCCGTTCGCTCGATAGCGCCGAATGAGCCGGGCATACCGGAGCGTGTATTGAAACGCATTGTTATCACCTTGCCGAAGCCATTCACCAAATTCATCGTGCCCAATATCGATACAGTACATAATCGCGCGCCGATCGAGATTATGCGCGGCTGCACGCGCGGCTGCCGCTTCTGCCACGCTGGCATGGTGACGCGCCCGGTGCGCGAACGGCCCGTGCAAGAAATCATGGCAGCCATTGATGAAATCGTCCAACACACTGGCTTTGAAGAGATTAGCCTGCTCAGTCTTTCGTCTTCGGACTATGTTTGGGTTGAGGAGTTGGCGGAAGAAGTCAATCGCGTTTACAAGGACGCCGGCCTCAGCCTCAGCCTGCCCAGCCTGCGCATCGAAAGCGCCAGCGCCGACCTGCTGGAAAAGATCGGCGGCACGCGCCGTAGCGGCTTCACCTTCGCGCCAGAAGCGGCCACTGAGAAAATGCGCGATCTGATAAACAAATACGTGCCCGATGACCAAGTGCTGCAAACCGCCAGAGACGTATACTCGCGGGGTTGGCGCACGATAAAGTTCTACTTCATGATTGGTCATCCGGAAGAGTCGCTGGAAGACGTGCAGGCGATTGTCGACTTGTGCATGAAGACGCTGCAAGAAGGCAAGCGGATTCTGGGCAAGAAGGCGACGCTTAATGTTGGGGTAAGCACATTCATTCCCAAGCCGCATACGCCCTTCCAGTGGGCGCCGCAAGATACTTTCGAAAACGTCAGCCGCAAGCAGCGCCTTCTCAAGCAGCAGATGCGCCGCGGCGGCATGCACCTGCGCTGGAACAATTACGAGGACAGCGAGTTTGAAGGCTGGCTGAGCCGCGGTGATCGACGCCTCGGAAGGGTGATTTTGCGCGCTTGGAAACTCGGCTGCAAATTCGACGCCTGGCAGGATCAGCACAAGCACCGCGAATGGCTGCAAGCCTTTGAAGAGTCCGGAATCGACCCAAACTTCTACAACTTCCGCGAACGTGATTTGGACGAAGTATTTCCCTGGGATCATATTGATGTCGGCATACACAAGAAGTTTCTGCGCGAAGATTACTTGATGAGCATCAGGCGCGAAACGCGGGTCGACTGTCGCGATAAGTGCTTCGCCTGCGGGATACTGCCCAAGTTCGCCAAGGAACGCTCGACAACCGAAGACATGGCGTGGGAATGCCCGCCGGTAACGCCGATTAGTGAACGGCGGCGCGCCCGTCATGCTGAAATCCCCTTAAGCGCAATTGGCTAGCGTTCTGTGGTCCCACGCGGCAAGGTCGAAATCAACGGAATCCGCATCAGAGAATTCATCATCGGCGACGGGGCGCCGGCGCTCTTGGTTCACGGCTGGGGCGCCAGCCTGGAGCTCATGGCGCCACTCGCGCTATGCCTTAGCCGCCTCGGGCATCAATGCTACGCTTTCGATCTGCCCGGTTTCGGCGAAAGCGACGAGCCGCGCGAACCCCTGACCATATTTGACTATGCGGCCTTCTGCCTTGCCTACCTGGATCACCATCAACTGGGAGCGGTCAACTTCTTCGGTCATTCGCTCGGCGGGCGCATCGGCTTGATTCTTGGATCGGATTACAGCGACCGAATCGGTAAGCTTGCGCTTTCGAACAGCGCCGGCATCAAACCGAAAGCGCCGCTCGGCGCCCGGCTTCGCTTGCGCGCCTATCAGTCTGCGCGGCAGACTCTCGAGCGCGTTGGCGCCAAATCAGTGTCTGATAGCATGCGCAAAAAATACAGCCGGCGTTTCGGTTCCGACGATTACAAAACAGCCTCGCCAATCATGAGGCGGACGCTGATCAATGTCGTCAATGAGGACTTGCTGAGCTACGCGAAACGCGTGGCCGTCCCGACTATACTGGTATGGGGCGACAAAGACGAAGAGACGCCGCTCTGGATGGGAAAGAAGCTGGAGCAAACCATTGCGGACGCCGCGCTAATCGTTCATCCGGGCGCCGGTCATTACGCTTATCTCGACTTCCCTGAAAAGACAGCGAGCATCATCGACGCCCTCTACCGCAGCCAGTAGACCTTTGCGCTGGTATGGAATCTCCGCTCCTGTTTCCCGCGCCTCGGTTACACTCTATAATGCTGATGTACTGAACTGGCAGGAAAGCAAATGGCGGAGATTCTGCTGCCTGTATTGGCCGCGATCTGGCTGCTAGGCGCTTGGCATCGCGTCTATCAACAAGCGCGCTTTTATCAGATCGAAGAGTACATGAGTTGGCGCTATTTGCGCTGGGTTTGGACGGATCGCTCTCGATTGCTGCCAGCCCGCGCAATCGCAGCCGCAATACTCGGGCTGGCGATTGGCGCGCTCATGGCGGAAGCGCCGGGAAGCGACTTGCCTGTCATCGTCGCCTTACTTGCCGCTCTGGCGGCTGTATTCCCGCAGCGACAGGGTGAGATGAAGAAGTCGTTCGCCGCTACCGCGCGCATGAAACGCCTGCTGGCGGGCGCCTGGCTGGCGAGCGCCATTGCCTGGGCGCTAGCTATCGGCCTGTTCAGCGCGCGCCTGCCCCTTGAGTTGAGCCTTTTGCACCTATTCGCGACCAATACAACAGGTTTGACCGTCTTTCTGTTGGCGCCGATATGGCTGATCGCGGGCAATCTGATGTTGCAGCCGCTGGAAGCCGCCCTGCGCCGGCGCTACCTGCGTCAAGCGGCTAACACGCTGGACAAAATCAAGCCAAAGGTGATCGGCATCACCGGCAGCTATGGCAAGACAACAACCAAAAGCTTCTTGCGCGACATCCTTAGCGCCCGCTTCAGCGCCTATGCCACGCCCAAAAGCTACAACACCTTGATGGGGATTTCGCTGGCGATCAATCGCGACCTGGCTGACGATTACCGGACGGAGTATTTCATCAGCGAAATGGGCGCTTATGTCGAAGGCGAAATCGACCGCATCTGCCAACTGACGCCGCCCGATATCGCCATTGTCACCGAAGTTGGACCGCAGCACCTGGAGCGCTTCGGATCGCTGGAGAACGTTCGCAAGGCAAAATACGAGTTGGTCAAGAATCTGCCAGCGGATGGCGTCGCCGTCTTGAATTGGGACAATCCCTACATACGCGAGATGGCCGCGCATGGCTATCCAAGCAAGATTTTGACCGTTAGCCGCGAACTTTCTTTGGAGGCGGCGCAAGAACGAAATGTCACTTGGGTCGCGAGCGAAACCTGTGAGACGCTCGAAGGTCTACAGTTTAACGCGTGGCGCGTTGAGTCCGGCGAGAGAGCGCAGATCAAGACCCGTATCGTCGGCGAGCACAACGTGACCAACCTGCTCCTCTGTATTGCCGTCGCCTGTCATGAGGGCATCGCCCTGCGCGATGTCGCCATGCGCATCCGCGGTCTCCAGCCGGCCGAGAGCCGCCTCGCGCTGCAGGAGACCGCGGCCGGGATCACAATCATCAATGACGCATACAGCGCCAATCCAAAAGGCATAGTCAGCGCCTTGAAAATACTGGGTATGCATGAAACGGGGACGCGCTTGTTAATCACGCCAGGTATGATTGAACTTGGCGAGTTGCAGGATGAAGAGAACCGCAAACTGGGACTTCTCGCCGCCCAACATGCGACCGATATCATCTTGATCGGCAAATTGCAGACGCAGCCGATCGTCGAAGCCATACAATCCACCGCGTTTGACCGGTCGCGTTTGCGCGTCGTAGAGACTCTGCAGGAATCAGTCGAGTGGTATCAGCATAATCTGAAAGCGGGCGATACCGTGCTATTTTTGAATGACTTGCCTGATACCTATTGACGATGAACCGGACAAAGAGGAAGGCAAAATGAGCAGTCGGCGCCGCACAACGGTTGCGGTAATATTTGGGGGCCGCAGCGTTGAGCACGACGTCTCCATCGTCACCGGGCATCAGATCATGAATGCCTTTCCTACCGAGCGCTACGAAGTCGTTCCCGTCTATATTTCGCGCGACGGACGTTGGTTCACTGGCGAGGCGCTCGCCAAGCTCGACAGCTTCAAAGACGAAAATCTATTGAGCCGCGATGACATACGCGCCTGCTTGCTTTCGCCCGATACACGACATCATGGCTTGATTGTCGATCCACTGGCTGGGCGCTTCCGCAAAAGCGATGTACGGCGTATCGATGTCGCCTTTCCCGCCTTGCATGGCAGCCATGGCGAGGATGGCAGCGTACAAGGGCTGTTTGAATTGGCGGATATCCCCTACGTTGGCTACGCAACCCTCGGCTCCGCCTTGACCAACGACAAAATCATAACCAAGCAAATCCTGAGGCAAGCCCGTATTCCGGTCTTGGATGATCACTGGGTCACCCGCGACCAGTGGTTTGACGACCCCGATATTGTCGTTGACATCTTGCTCGAGAGATTCGCGTTTCCGCTATTTATAAAGCCGGCGACACTGGGGTCAAGCATCGGCATCGGGCGCGCCGATTCGGAGACGATGCTGCGAGCAAGTATTGATATCGCCGCCAACTTCGACCGCCGCATCCTCATTGAACCGGCGCTGACCGATGGGATCGAGATCAACTGCTCGGTCATTGGCTACGGCGATGAGGTTGAAGCGTCCACGCTGGAACAGCCAATGTCTTGGGATGAATTCCTTTCCTACGAAGACAAATACCTGCGCGGAGGCGAAGGCATGAAGAGCGCGGAGCGACTCGTTCCGGCGCCAATTAGTCCTGAGTTTACCGAGCGCATTAAGCAGACGAGCATTGCCGCTTTCAAGACAGTTGATGGCCGTGGCATCGCGCGAATTGACTACCTCGCGCGACCTGAAGCCAGCGCCCTTTACCTCAACGAAATCAATACCATGCCCGGTTCACTCGCATTCTATCTGTGGCGTGAAGATGGCTACACATCGGCCGATCTTGTTCAGAAGCTGGCGCAGCTGGCTCTTGACGCGCATGCGGAAAAACGTCGAAA
This sequence comes from Anaerolineae bacterium, assembly GCA_022821805.1. Lineage (GTDB taxonomy): Bacteria > Chloroflexota > Anaerolineae > Aggregatilineales > Phototrophicaceae > UBA6055. The sequence continues at coordinate 134,284 of JAJECX010000024.1, read as the reverse complement.
CATCTACGAATACGAAACCAACCTGATAGATGTCGCCAGCCAGCGAGGAGTTAAAAGGAGCAAATCCGCCAAATGAATCCGCCGGCGGCGAGCGCTGCCGTTTCAATTCACCTCATGTATGTGACTTGTGAGCAGTAACCGCTATGATATGATTACGGCGATTTGGGTTAGCCTAAGGCATGAGCCACTCAACGCATTATGCATTTCATTGTCGGGAATGCTTCGGCAGATTAATGCTTTCATCGCGCCCAGAATGGCTTCCCCCGCTATGTTCCTGTCGTTCATCCGCCAAAGGTTGCTGTGCCATATACATCGAGTAACCCGCGCCCTCCACGCCCATCTGATGTAGGTCGCTCACTTTGGGGTGGCGCGCCGCTGCCACCAATTCCCGAGCGCTTTCTGGATGGCATCCCTGGATTCTTCGCCTGGCTCGCGTTACTGGTGTCCATCGCCAGCGCAGTCGCGTTTCCGCTTACGCTGATGCTTACGGCGGCGCTGGTGGCCACTTACACGGCATTCCGCTTTTTTCTCGCGGGCATTGCAAACGCCATGGGCATTCGCCGAATCAAAGAATGGGAAGCGACAGACTGGTATCGCAAATATCTTCAAGACAAGGGATCCAAATCTCTCGACTGGAACAGCGTCCACCACCTGGTCATCATCCCCATATACAACGAATCGATGAAGATTCTTATTCGCACGCTCGACCAACTAAGCTTGCAGGAAAACGCAACGACACAAATATCAGTTTTGCTGGCGATGGAAGCGGCCGAACCCGACAGCTACCAGAAGGCGCAAAGCCTGCACCGTCAGTTTGCCGGTCATTTCGCCAATATGTACTTCACGGTGCATCCGCGCGGACTCATCGGCGAAATGCAATGCAAGTCGGCGAATCTCGCCTGGGCAATCAATCGCTTCTTCGACAATATCGTCGACGACGAAGGGTTGGATGTCGAGAACTATGTGCTGACGACAATGGATGCCGATACGCGCTGGCACGACAAACACTTTGCCGCGCTGACCTATCACTTCGCCATCAACGAGAATCGCCATCGCGCGTTTTGGCAAGCGCCGATTCGCTATCACGGCAACATCTGGCAAGTGAATCCGCTGATGCGCATTATCAACACCTACGCCACCGCCTTCGAGCTGGCTTATCTGGCGGCGCCCTGGTGGATGGCGATGCCGATGTCGTCATACTCGTTGAGTCTGAAACTGCTGGAGCAAAGCGGCAACTGGGATACCGATGTTATCGCCGACGAGTGGCACATGTTGATCAAAGCTTATTTCGCCACCGGAGGACAGGTGAAGCTGGAGCACATTTACCTGCCCTTCCTTGCCGATTCAACAACTGGATCGAATATCTTCGAGTCGATCAAGAATCGCTACAGCCAGACGCTTCGTCATGCCTGGGGCAGCAAAGAAGTCGGCTATATGCTCGCGAAATTGATCGAAAACCCGCAAGTCGTCTCCTTCAGCTCCTTTAAGCTGCTCCTGCGCATCGCCCATGATATCTTGCTGGCGGGCGCCGGCTGGATCATCCTGACCGTCGGTTCACAGCTTCCGGTCTTCTTTCATCCCAAAATTGCGCCAATCAAGGTCGACGGGCTGCTGGCCGCCGGTGACAAACTGACCTATGTAATGGACGGCTTCGCCGCGAGCCACCCGGCTTGGGCGCTGCTGGCCGTTTCTGGCATCGTCATGCTCGTGCTGGTCGTAGTGTTTCAGGTGCAAGATTATCGTATCCGTCCGCCACGCGTTTCTCCCTATACATTTGGCGAGTCGGTGTTGGAACTGCTGAGCATTCCCTTCATGCTGCTCCTGACTCTGTTCGTGGTCGCCTTGCCCACTTTGGTGGCGCAGACGCGTCTGCTACTAGGAATCCCCCTGCAATTCATCGTCACTGAGAAATCCACCGAAAAGTAAGCTAACTGCCCAGCTGCCTAAGTGAGCGCCCGGCGCGCTTCGAAACCTCCCTAGCGCGAAACAACAGCCTTCCCTATTATTGGACTTGGAGCGCGACGCGATGACGTGGGAGAAAGGACGGACCGTGCCAAGGCAGCGCGTGCATAAGATCATGGCGCAGGCGGATATCGGCTCGCGGCGGAAATGCGAAGCGATCATCCGCGCCGGACGGGTGCGGGTGAATGGCAAGGTCATCGAAGTCGGCGCCAGCGCCGACCCCCTTAAGGACGTCATCCTCGTTGATGGCGAGCGAATCACGGATTCTTTCGAGCCGCTATACATCGTTGTCAACAAGCCGAAGGGCGTGCTCAGCACGAATAAGGCTGAGAAAGGCGATGAGCGCCCGACGATCCGTGAAATGATCGACGTGCCGGGTCATCTTTTCACCATCGGCCGGCTGGATGCCGACAGCGAAGGTTTGATGATCCTGACCAACGATGGCGCGCTTGCCAACAGAATCTCGCATCCGCGTTACGAACATACGAAGACCTACAAAGTCACCGTGAAGGGCAAGGTGTCCAAAGACACGGTTAATGCCTGGGAGAGCGGCATTTGGCTTGACGACAGCCGCACCGCCGCTTGCTCCGTCACGATGCTGCAATCGTCCAAGCGATCCTCAATTCTGCGCCTGGTGATGACCGAGGGCCGCAAGCGTCAGATCAAACGCGTCGCCGCGACCTTGGGCCATCCGGTCATTCGCCTCGTCCGCACGCATATTGGACAGCTGGGCTTGGGGACGCTGCGCAAAGGCGCCTGGTATCAACTTGACGAAGAAGAAGTCAGCGCCATGCTGACACCCGCTGCCGAATTGAGCGCGATCCGAAGCAAGCGGCGCGAACGCAAGCGCAAGACGCGCCGGTGATTTCGAGCGATCAGCCTCATGTCTCATGAATTGAGCATAGAAGAATACATCGCGCGGCAGCCCCAGTATGACAGGGCGCGGCGCATCATGCATCCGCTTCTGCGAGCGTTGGCGCCGTCATTCTGCAAGGTCGATGTCTGCGGGCTGGAAAATGTTCCGCGGCAGGGACCTACCTGCCTGATGATCAATCACGTCTCCTATCTCGATCCGATCGTCGTAACCTTAGGCATCCCGTTTCGTTATACAATCTCGCTGTCCAAGGCGGAAAACTTCAGCATACCGGTGGCCGGTTGGTTCTTGCGGCAATGGGGGCATTATCCGATTCACCGCGGCGAATATGACCGGCGCGCGCTCAGGCAGACTATCGCGCTGCTGAAGAGCGGACAGATGGTGCTGATGGCGCCCGAGGGCACGCGCCATCCGGCCGGCATGCAGCAGGCGAAGGAGGGCTTGGCTTATATCGCCACCAAAGCCGATGCCGTCATCGTACCGACGGCGATCTGCGGCGCGGAAGATTGGCGGCGGCGTTTGAAGCGCTTTCGCCGCGCTTATGCCAAGGTCGTATTCGGCAAGCCTTTTCGCTTTCGCGCGCAAGGAGCGAGACGGGCGCGGCGGACGGAACTGGCCAAAATGATCACACAAGCCATGCATCAATTGGCGCTGACCATGCCCGACGAATACGCCTATCTGCGCGGCTATTACAGCGATATCGAAAACGCTGCCACCGATTGCCTCGAATTCGTCGCGCCCGGCGGCTGAGGTCAATCCTGGCGGCTTTCCATTACCTCCAGCGCCCATGCCACCAATCCGTTGACCGCATCACCCAGACTGGCAAATCGCTGGTCTTTGGTAAATCCCTTTAGGTAGCGAATGTAGATTTGCTGCATGATAACAAGCAGCCGGAAGATCCCCAGCAGTTGATAGAACTGGATATTTGACAGGTCGCGCCCGCTCTGTTCAGCATAGCGTTGTAGAATCTGCTCGCGACTGTAAAAGTCATAATCGCCGGCGGGCATGGCGCCGATCGCCCGTACGGGTTCCGAATCGTCTGGCTGCGTCCAGTAAGTCAGGAGCGTGCCGACATCAGACAGCGGATCGCCAAGCGTACACATATCCCAATCAAGGATGGCGACAACGCGGGCGGGATCGTCAGCGTCGAACATGGTGTTATCCAGCTTGTAATCGTTGTGTACCAGCGAGTGATAGTCGGAATCGGGCAGATGATGAGCCAGCCAGCGATAGATCCGGTTAACATGCGGGTTCTCATCCGGCGCCGCCGCGTTCCAGCGCCGCCACCAGCCTTCCACTTGCCGTTTGATAAAACCGTCGGGTCTTCCTAACTGGGACAAGCCCAGCGCCTGATAGTCGACTGCATGGAAAGCGGCCAGCGTATCGACGAGCGCCCGGCTTAGCAATTGCGGAGCACGCGGGTTGGCGGCGAAGCGGGCGGGCATGGCGCCGCGGATTACAGTGCCATGGCAGCGCTGCATGATGGTAAAAGGAGCCTCGATTACCGCTTCATCCTCACAATAATGGTGTACACGCGGCGCGAAGGGAAAGGCATCGGGCAATACGGACAGCACGCGGTTTTCGCGCCCCATGTCGTGAGCAGATGGCGCGTAGGTCCCCAGCGGCGGGCGGCGCAAGACGTATTCCACGGATTCGCCGAAGGTCAGTAGATAGGTCAGGTTGGCTTTGCCGCCGGCGAACTGCCGCACGTTCATCGCATTTTCGGCGCCCGGCAGCTTTCCCCGCAGATAGCGCTGCAGTCGCGCTTCGTCAAATCCCTCATCGGGGCGTACTTCAATCAGGTCTTGCTCATTCGTTCGCGCCATTTCTTCTGTTCCAGCGGATCAATCCTGTCGGCAACTAACTTAAGTTAACCACAAAGGGACCAAGTGCACAAAGACTGGCGAAATGCGAAGCGCGAGCTTTAGGCAGCAATTGTCGGTTGAGACGCGCTGCGTATTCATGAAAGCATACCAGCCGGACAAAAGGCGACTGGATTGACGCGCGACCGGGCACTGTACCAGCCGGGAAAGCAGCCACGAAACCATTGCGCGACCGTTCGGACAAAGTATGATAGATTGCATTGCTCTAATCGAAACGAGCTCAATTGAAATTCAAGAAGACCTTCCCCATCCTGGTCGCCTACCTGATTTTCATCGTGATTGGCATCGCGTCGGGATTGCTGAATATCTCCTGGACCTATATGCAGGACACGTTCAAGGTATCGCATGATTCGCTGGCGGCTCTGGCGCCGGCGGCGATGCTGGGCGGTTTGTTCGCCGCATTTCTCAGCGGCTCGATTATCAGCCGGTTTTCTATTGGTCCGGTGCTTGTCGGCGGCATGGTATTCGCGGGAATCGGCATTCTCGGTTACGCCATTGCGCCCGCCTGGATCGTCCTGCTCGGCGTCGCTTTCATCGCCAGCATCGGCAAAGGCACGATGGACGCCGGCTTGAACAATTTCGCCTCGGCGAATTATGGCGCCAGCGTGATGAACTGGCTGCACGCTTGCTGGGGCATCGGCTTGACGATTGCGCCGGCGATCGTAACGCATTTCGTGATTTACGAGGGCAGTGGCTGGCAATCCAGTTATGTGCTCGTCGGCATCATCTTGCTGCTGATTGGACTGGTCATACTGCTCAGCTTGCCGCTCTGGAGAATCCGGCAATCGAGCGATACTGCAACGCAAGCCCAGGCTCGTCCGTCCGCGCGCTATACATTGCGCCGGCCAATTGTGATCCTTGGGCTGGTGTTTTTCTTCCTTTATGGCGGCGTTGAGATCGGCACCGGGCAGCTGGCTAATACATTGTTAATCGAAGCGCGCAGCCTGCCGCAGGAGATCGCGAGCAGCTGGGTCAGCGCATATTGGGCCAGTTTCACGGTGGGGCGCATTACGATGGGGCTGCTCGCCATGCGCCTGGGCGACCGAACGCTGCTGAATATCTGCTTCGGCTTCACCGTCATCGGCGCGCTGCTGCTCTTCCTCAATGTTAGCGATGTTCTCAGCCTCCTCGGTCTCATCGGGATCGGATTCGGTCTGGCGGCGGTATTCCCGATCCTGATTCTGCAGACCAACGACCGGGTCGGGCGCGACCACGCGGTAAACGCAATTGGTTTTCAAGTTGGCTGCGCCGGTTTGGGTGGCGCGGCGCTGGCGGGCATGGGCGGCGTATTTGCGGAATATGTCGGTCCGGAGTCGATCAGCTTTTTCATTTTCCTGGGCGCGCTGCTGATGGTGGCGCTTTATGAATTCATGATCCGCTGGGAAGCGCGGAAGATTTTCGCGGCGACGCGATAGGCTCAGGCGATGGAATCGCTTGCGGGAAAAGTCGGGCAGCTAATGATGGTGGGCTTTGAAGGGCTGAGGCCGCCACGGCATATCTTGCATTGGCTCGCGAGCGGGCGCATCGGCGGGGTCTATCTTTTCGCGCGGAATGTCGCTTCGCCGACGCAGGTCAAGCGGCTGGTCACGGATTGCCGGGCAGCGGCGAAACAACCGATCTTGGTGGGCATTGATCAAGAAGGGGGCGCAGTCGCCCGTCTGCGCGAGGGCTTCACGGAAAGTCCTGGAGCGATGTCGCTTGGCGCTGCCGGCGATCTCCAGCTAGCCGAAGATATCGCCTATATGATGGGGCGCGAGCTGGCTGCGCTGGGCTTCAATTGGAATCTCGCGCCAGTCGCTGATCTCGCGCGCCAGCGAGACAACCCTTCGATTGGCACACGCGCGCTTGGGCGCGATCCGCAATTGGTCAGCGATACGGTCGCGGCGCAGATACGAGGCTTTCAGCGCGCTGGCGCGGCGGCGACGGCAAAACATTTCCCCGGCCTTGGCAGCTCCGTAATCGACACACACGATGCGCCAGCCAAAACGAAGGGCTCGTTAAACGACCTCTTTCAAGAAGACCTTGCGCCCTTTCGCGCGGCAATCGCCGCCGATGTCGGCTGTATAATGCTGACGCACGTCATTTACGACCAGCTTGACGCCAAGCGGCCCGCGACGCTGTCGCCGCGAATCGCAAGCGGTTTGCTGCGGGATGAATTCGGCTATGATGGCGTGGTCTGCACCGACTGTATGGAAATGAAGGCGATCACCGACGAGTTTGGCGCGGGAGAATCGGCCGCGCTCGCGATCGAGGCGGGTGTGGATATGGTCTTGTTTTCTCATACGCGCGCGGCGCAGACAGCGGCTTACGAAGCGGCGCTGGCCTCAGCGCGAAGCGGGCGCTGGTCAGCGGAGCGAATTGACCAGTCAGTAAGGCGGATCCGGATGCTTAAACGACGCTTCCCGCTTGATGACGCGCCGCCTATCGAGATTGTCGGCTGCGATGCGCATCGGTCGCTGGCGGCAAGAGCCGCTCGCGCTGGCCTCGCGCTTTTGAGACAAGGCGAGGCGCTTCCCCTGGACGCGGATTCGGCGCAAGTTGGCTTGATTGAATTCTCTGCTCCGCAAGCTGCCGACGGCGCCGCAGCGGAGGTTCCAAGCCAATTCGCCGCTTATCTGTCGCGGCGGCTGCCCGGTGTCAAATGCGTCAAGATTGATCCTTCGTCGGAAGCGGCGAATCGGACGGCGGACGTAGACAGCATGGCAAGGGTTGCGGACAGGATCATCCTGGTTACGCGCAACGCGCATATGCAGCCGGCGCAATTGCAGTCGGCTCAGTTAGTCTGCGAGCGCGCCCGCAAGGTAATCCTGGTCTGCGCGCGCAATCCATACGACGCGGGACTGCTCAAGGGCGCCGATACAATCATCTGCACAAATGGCGACAGCAAACCCTCGTTGCTGGCGGCAGTAGACGCGATCTGCGGCGAAACCATCCCAACTGGCAAACTTACGGTGGAGATCTGATGACTTGTTTCGCCGATCACCCTTCTTTCGCACGACTCCTGGAACGTCATTTGCCGGGGACATTTCCCGCGCTGAGCATCTGCGTCATTCATCGGGGAGAGAAGGTCTGGCAGGATGCCTGGGGCTGGATTGATCCGGATGATCAAACGATGCCGGTTACCACCGACACGCTCTTTGATCTCGCTTCGGTGACCAAGCTTATCGTCGAGACAAGCTTTCTGGCGCTGGTCGAGGCGGGCGCCATCGGCTTGGAGAGTCGCCTGGTGGACATCGTGCCCGAATTCGGCCGGTTGAATCCGCGCGAAATCGCCAGCGGGCAAGATCCGCATACGCGCGCCCGTCTGCCGGTGGAAGGGCGTTTCCGCGGCATGTCGGTTGATCCTGGCGACGTCGCGTTCAAACATCTGCTCACGCACAGCTCGGGCTTGCCACCCTGGTTTTCGGTCTACCTGCTGGCGGCTGATCGGCCGCCGCCACCGCCCACTCATGTTCGTCACTATGATGAGGCGCGCTGGCGGAGCGGCTTACGCGCCATGGTCGGTTTTCCCTTCGCTGGAACAATCGGTGACACCATTCGTTATACCGACATCGGCATCATGCTGCTTGGCGAAGCGGTTGCGCGCTTGCATGGAAGCAGGCTGGATACGGCGGTCAATGACTTGGCGCTGCAACCGCTGGGACTGGACTCATTCACGTACAATCCGATGCTGAATGGGGCAGAGCGCGATCGAATCGCTCCGACGGAATTGGACAATCACTGGCGGCAGCGGCGCGCCTGGGGCGAGGTTCACGATGAAAACGCCTGCGGCGTCGGCGGCATCGCAGGACATGCCGGGCTCTTTGCGACGGCGTTGGATGTCGCCCGTTTTGGTCAAGCCTGGCTCGCCGGCGACGAGCGCCTGGGCATCGGCGCCGAACTGCGCGCTGAAGCAAACCGTCTACAGGTTGCCGGGCAGTATCGAATGGGCTTGGGCTGGATGCTGAAAGCGGACAGCGACTCTTCAGCCGGTGACCTTTATAGTGGAAGCGCCTACGGGCACACCGGATTCACCGGCACATCGCTATGGATTGATCCGGAACGGCAGTTGGTCAGCGCGGCGCTGACGAATCGCGTCTATCACGGGCGGCACGACGAGGGCATTCATGCTTTTCGCCGGGCGTTCCATGATCTCATTGTCGAAAGCGTTGACGGGCGATGAACGAGCCGCTGTTTATGGGCATTGACGGCGGCGGAAGCACGCTGAGAATCGCCATCGTCAATGCCAAGCTGGATGAGTTGTCGTCGCTGAAGGCTGGTGCCGTCAATCCAAGCGTCGTCGGGCATGCCGAGGCGCGGGCGCGGATCCAACGCGGCGTCCTCGCTGCCCTGGACGAGGCGAACTTTCAGCCGAAGCGCATAAGCGCTGCGGGCATCGGCATCGCTGGCGCGTCCAATCTTCACAGCGAGCGATGGCTGCTCGAATCGCTGAAGCCCCTCTTGCCAACAAGTCATCTCGTACCGAGTTCCGACCTCGAGATTGCGCTGGTTGGCGCATTGGAAGCGCGTCACGGCATCTTGCTGCTGGCCGGCACAGGCAGTGGCGCCTACGGATATAAGTCCGGGGACATTCGCTTGCAAGTGGGCGGCTGGGGATACCTGCTCGGCGACGAAGGCGGCAGTTACTGGATCGGACGCGAGCTGCTGCGGCAGGCATTGCAGGAATATGATTTGGGTTTGGATTCGAACGAAGCCACGTTGGCTCGCGCCTGCCTTGACGAGCTTGGACTATCGCATCCGCGGGAGTTGGTGGCATGGGTGTACCAGTCTGATGCGGCGCCGGCGGTTAGAATTGGGGGCTTGGCGCCATTGGTTCTGGCGCGGGCGGCTGATGGCGATGAGCAGGCGAGGCACATTCTGCGACGCGCTTCGGGATATCTGGCCGATCAAGTGCGGACGCTGCGGCGGAGGCTGGATTACGCGGAGGCGCCGATCGCCTTTGCTGGCGGGCTGCTGGACAACGACAACTGGCTGTCGAAAGATGTCACGCGACGACTCGCGCTGGCAAAACGCCCGGTCGCCAAGCGTCCGCCAGTGATCGGCGCGGCAATGCTGGCGAAAATGGAATGGGGCACGGCAAAGAAATGACGAATTTGACGACAGAGCAAGCCAATCCCGAAAGCGCGACGATCGATCAGATGAATTCCCTCGAGATCGTCAACCTGATCAATCGCGAAGACGCCAAAGTAGCGGCCGCCGTGCGAATTGCGCTGCCTGAAATCGCCGAAGCGGTCGATGTCATCGCCGAGGCGATAGCAGGCGGCGGACGCCTGTTATACATTGGCGCCGGCACCAGCGGCCGCCTGGGCATTTTGGATGCGGTCGAATGCGTCCCGACTTTCAGCGCGCCACCCGACATAGTGCAAGGTCTAATCGCCGGCGGTGGACCAGCGGTTACGCGCTCGATCGAAGGCGCGGAAGATCAACCCGAACTGGCGCGGCAAAATCTTGAGCAGCGCGGGCTGACCGCAGCCGATGTGGTATGCGGAATCGCCGCCAGCGGTCGCACGCCCTACGTCATTGGAGGCTTGCAATACGCCAGATCGCTGGGCGCCAAGACGATCGCCATCGCCTGCAACATGGACTCGCCCATTGGAGCGCTGGCGGATATCTCGATTGGCGTTGATGTCGGGCCCGAGGTGATCGCCGGCTCAACCCGCATGAAGGCGGGCACGGCGCAAAAGATGATCCTCAATATGCTCAGCAGCGGCGCGATGATCCGCCTGGGCAAGGTCTACGGCAATCTGATGGTCGATGTGAAGGTGTCCAATCAGAAGCTGGCTGAGCGCGCCTGCCAATTGATCATGCGTCTGACAGGCGCGGATGCCGAGCGCGCGCGGGAGCTGCTGGCAGGGGCGAACAACGAGGTGAAGGCAGCGGTGGTGATGACGCGCCTGGGCGTCGAATACGATGAGGCGCGCCTATTATTGGAAGGCGCCAGCGGGAAACTTCGCGCTGTCATCAGCGATGTCGCGGAGTAGGCGCGCTCCTATTTGCCCTCCCAGTCTATCGGGTAGGTCTTGTCCATCATTGCTCGTATGGCATTTTGAAAGTCGTTCGTGCGGAATAGCTGCGCCTGCGCCCAAGCTTCCAGCTGCAATCCGGCCGCGTTGTCCATGATGTCGTTGACAACCCGCTTGCCATAGCTGACCGCCAGCGGCGCCGACGCAGCCAGCGCCTCGACGAAAGCTTTGACGCCCTGCTCCAGCTCTGCCTTGGGCAAAACGGCATTCACCAGTCCCCATTCAAGCGCCTGTGACAAGTCGATAGTGCGTCCGGTCAGGATCAGATCCTTGGCGCGAGAGGGACCGATGAGCTTGATTAGACGCACAGTTCCGCCAACATCCGGAATGATGCCCAAGCGCGCTTCCGGCAGCCCCAGCTTCGTGCGCTGCGCCGCAATGCGAAAATCGCAGGCGAGCGCCAATTCTAGCGCCAGCCCGAGGCAGTATCCCTGCAACACGCAGATGACCGGCGGCGAGCAGCGTTCAATCTTGTTGAGAATCGCTTGATAGCGGGCGGTAAAAGGGAAAAGGTTATCGCGAAGGTCCTCATCCAGCGTCAGGAACTGACTGAGGTCAATGCCCGAAGAAAAAGCGCGCCCGGCGCCGCGCAAGAGCACAACACGCGCGCCGTCATGGAATTCGCGCTCGGCTCGGTCGAAGGCATCCGCAAGCGCATTCATCATCTCGTCGTTGATGGCGTTGCGCTCATTCGGACGATTGAGCGTAACTTCAAAGACCAAGCCCGCGCGCCGAACAAGAATCTGATCAGACATCTACTGCGCCTCCAGCTGTCTGAAAGCTCACGAGAGCGACTCCAAAAAAGCGTCAAGTGTCTCTACTGTATTGAGGCTGACGCGCCTCTTTGACCGATCAATGCGGCGCATCAGACCGGTGAGCACGTTTCCTGAGCCAATCTCGATGAAGGTATCGGCGCCCTCATCGACAAGCGCGCGCATCGACTCGGTCCAGCGCACGGATTCTGTCAACTGTTGATCCAACTCCGTCCGGATTTCCGCCACCGTTTCAAGGGGCTGCGCCAATACGTTGCCGATAACCCGTACCTGTGGCGGCGAAAACTCTGTACGATGCACGACCTCTTGAAAGCCATCTGACGCCGCCGCCATCAAAGGCGAATGCGCGGCCACGCTGACTGACAGCTTGACCGCCCTTCTGGCGCCGGCGGCGGTCGCGCGTTCAATTAGACGCTCAACTGCATCGATATCGCCGGAAACGACGGCTTGGCCCGGGCAATTGTCATTGGCGAGCACGACGGCGCCGTCTGAGTCCGCTGAAACCTCGGCGCAAAGCGACACAACTTGCGCGATATCAAGCGCCAATATCGCCGCCATAGCGCCGGGCTTCACGTCTCCCGCCTGTTGCATGAAGCGACCGCGGGCATGCACCAGCCGCAAGCCATTCTCAAACGCTAAGGCGTCGGCGGCGGTCAAGGCGGAGAATTCGCCGAGGCTGTGCCCAGCCATCCATGCTGGCTGCGCTGCGGGCAACTGCTGCTGCAAAACGCGCCAAATGGCAACGCTGCAAACGTAGAGCGCCGGCTGTGTAACCTTGGTCTGATCCAGTTGGTCTCGCGGTCCGTCGAAACAGATTCGCGAAAGGTCGAAGCGAAGGATTTCATCAGCCTGCCCAAACGTATCGCGCGCGATTTCGTATTCGCGCGCGAAATCGGCGCCCATGCCGACGATTTGCGAGCCTTGCCCGGGGAAAAGAGCGGCGCAGGTCTTCCAATCCATTATCTCGCAGCTTGGATCTTCATCTATCTGTCATCATTATGCTTTACAGCGCCTTAGTTAGCGAGGCGCGGAGGGGCAAAAAAACCGCGCTGCAGCGGCACGGTCCTTTGTCATTGTCTTGCGATTGGTCGCCGCGCTCTAATCGTTATCTACCTCGAAGACCAGTTCACCACGATAGAAGCCGCATTTGGGGCAGACGCGGTGCGCGATATGGTACTCGCCACAATTCACGCACTCCACCAGATGCTTGAGCGTCAAGGCGTCGTGGGCGCGGCGGCGGTCTCGCCGAGATTTCGAGACTTTGCGCTTTGGTAGCGGACCCATATCTTTACTCCTGCCTGATATCGAGCATAATCGGCGCATTGTACAGGTTGGCAGGCGTGGCTGTCAAGCCGAATGTCATTGAAGAGGACATATGGAGGGCATCATCGATCGGGCGAATCAGTGAACAATTGAGCGAGCGCTTCAGCGGCGCGTTATCGCGTGGCAGCCTCTCGCCGGCGGCATGATCAGCCAGGTTATGCGCGTCGATTTGGAAAAGGGCGAATCGGTCGTGGCTAAAATCGGCGATGGCGGCCACGACCTGAGAATCGAAGCGTATATGCTGCGCTATTTGCGCGAGCATTCCGGATTGCCCGTTCCCGAAGTTTTGCACGCTGAGGCGAACCTGCTGCTGATGGAGTTCGTGGAGGGGCGAATCGAATGGGAAGGCGAAAGCCTGCGTCATCTCGGCGAATTGCTCGCCCGCTGCCATCAGGCGACGAGTTCACGTTATGGCCATGAACGCGATACCTTGATCGGTCCACTGCATCAGCCCAATGGGCAGATGGGATCCTGGATCGAGTTTTTCCGCGAGAGGCGGCTGCTTTACATGATCGGCCTTGCGCGGGCGTCGGGTGAACTGCCTGCCGAGTTTGAGCGGCGGCTTTATGCGATTGCCGAGCGTTTGCATCTGTTTCTCGTTGAGCCGTCGGCGCCGGCGCTTATCCACGGCGATATGTGGAAGACGAATGTGATTTCCCGCGCTGGCCGGGTGGCGGGCATAATCGATCCAGCCTTATATTACGCGCATAACGAAATGGAGCTCGCTTACATGACCTTGTTCAGCGGCACGGGGGACGAGTTCTTTCGCGCCTACGCGGCGAAGATCCCGATTGAAGATGACTTCTATACGACGAGACGCCACATTTACAATCTGTATCCCCTGCTCATACATTTGATCATATTTGGCGCAAAATACTTGCCACCTTTACATGAGACGATAGCGAAATTCGAAAGTTAGTTAGAATACGGTATAAAGTGTTGCTTTTTTCGTACAAAGTGATTATAGTGGAAACGCGTTACAAGCGATAAAGTTAGCGCTTGAATCGGCTCGGAGATTCGTGGCAAGTAAAGATGAGCGCGATCAGCAGTGCAAACGGCAGCAAGAAGGTGAAGAAGACCCGCACCCGCTAAGTATGGGCTTGATTGCGCTGGATGAAGAAATCGAACACGCGCCCGCCCATACGGCGGGTTTTTTGTTGTGCGGCAGTGCCTCAGGAGAATGCGCGATGACTAATCAAATGCCAATTTGTCCGGTATGCGATGGCGTAGTCTATATCCCGTCTGACGCCATGGAGAATGAGTTGGTGTCTTGCGCCGAATGCGGTACCGAGCTCGAAATTATGTGCCTGGCGCCGATTGAACTTGAGTTGGCGCCCGAGGTGGAAGAGGACTGGGGAGAATAGCTCACATGAGAATCGCCCTGCTCGTCACCCATATACGCGCGGAAGAAAAATTGATACTGGCTGCGTTTAACAAGCGCGACATCAGCCCGGACATCATCCTCGATCGCGAATTAAACTTCGATATCACTTGTGGCGCCCAGCAGTTGGCGCCCTCTGGCATTGCCTGGCGCGAATACGACCTGGTCTTCGAGCGTTGCGTAAGCACATCGCGCGGCATGTACGCGCTGGCGATTCTCAATAGTTGGGGATTGCGCGCGTTCAACACGTATGAGACGGCGGCGACGTGCAGCGACAAGCTGCGGACGAGCATCGCCTTCATGAAGCGCGGCATCCCGCAGCCGCATACGCGCGTCGCCTTCACGCCGGAGAGCGCGATGCAGGCGATTGAAGATGTCAAGTATCCAGCGGTGCTGAAGCCGGTGACCGGCTCCTGGGGCCGACTGCTGGCGCGCGTCCACAACCGCGACAGCGCCGAGGCGATATTGGAGCATCGGCAGACCTTGGGCGATTACAATCATCACACTTATTACGTGCAAGAATATGTTGACAAGCCGGGACGCGATATCCGCGCTTTCGTGGTTGGCAACCGCACGATTGCCGCGATCTACCGCGAATCCAATCACTGGATCACCAATACCGCTCGCGGTGGATTGGCGACCAATTGCCCGGTGACCGACGAGCTCGATGATATCTGCGCGCGCGCGGCTGATGCGGTCGGCGGCGGCATTCTTGCGGTTGATTTGCTGGAAGACGCGCGCGGCAATTTCGTCGTCAACGAGATCAACCATACGATGGAATTTCGCAACAGCAGCCAACCCACCGGCGTCGACATCGCGCAAGAGGTCATAGACTTCGTCATCGGGCAAATCGGAGTGGTGGCGTGATTCGCGCCGGCATCGTTGGCGGCAGCGGCTATACCGGCGGCGAACTGCTGCGCCTGCTGCGCTTTCACCCGCAGGTCGAGGCGACGCAGATCACCAGCCGCGAACATGCGGGGCGCTACGCGCACACAGTACATCCGAATCTGCGCGACGTCTCTCGACTGAAGTTCATTCATCCCGATGCTTTGGAAGCATGCGATCTCCTGTTTTTGGCGCTGCCGCATGGCGCGGTCGCGCGCAACATTGAACATTACGCGAATCTGGCGGACAAGTTGATTGATCTCTCTGCTGATTTTCGCCTCGATTGCGCCGCCACCTATGAGCGATTTTATGGCCAAGCGCATCCGGCGCCGCGCTGGCTCTTCCGCTTCATCTACGGCTTGCCCGAGGTCAATCGCGAGTCCCTGCGCGGCGCGAAATACGTCAGCGGGGTTGGCTGCAACGCCACGGCGGTCAATCTGGCGCTGCTGCCGCTGGCGCGGGCGGGCATCCTTGAGCGCGCCGCCATCGAGATAAAGGTCGGTTCATCCGAGGGCGGCAACAAAAGCAATCCCGGATCGCATCATCCAATTCGCAGCGGCGCCGTCCGCAGTTATAAAGCCACCGGACACCGCCACCTGGCGGAGGCGCAGTTGGTATTGGGCGAAGACATACCGATACATTTTTCTGTCACCGCGATTGAGATGGTGCGCGGCGTACATTTGCTGGCGCATTGCTATTTGAAGGAAGCCAAAGTGGAGCGCGATATATGGCGGCTCTACCGCGGGCAATATCGGGATGAGCCATTCCTGCGCCTGGTGAGCGGCAAGGCGGGCTTGCACCGCCTGCCTGAACCGCGCGTCGTGGCGGGAACGAACTTCTGCGATATTGGCTTCGAGCTCGATGACGACGGGAAACACCTGGTTGTCATCGCGGCGCTGGACAATTTGGGCAAGGGCGCGGCCGGCAGCGCCGTGCAATCGATGAACCTCATGTACGAGCTGGAAGAAACTGCCGGGCTCGAGTTTCCCGGCATTTATCCCTAGAGGGCGGCGCGGCAATGTCGGGAGCAGGACTGCTGGTGGTGAAGCTGGGCGGCGGCGAAGGCTTGGATCTTCACGCCGCTTGCGATGATCTGGCGGCAATCGGGAAGCGGCGTCCTATCGTGGTTGTCCATGGCGTCAGCGCGATTATGAATCAACTTTGTCGCGAAAGTGGCGTCAAGGTGCAATCGCTTACATCGCCTTCCGGGCACAGCTCGCGTTATACGCCGCCGGCGGTGCGCGACATTTACGTTCGCGCCTCCGAATTGGCGAATGCGCAGGTGGAAACTGCCTTGCGAGAGCGCGGGATAAAGGCGATCGGATTCGTCGGCGAAGATGTGGCGCTGTTAGGCAAGCGCAAGACGGCGATCCGCGCGGTTGTGAAGGGACGGGTGCGCGTAGTCCGTGATGATCACAGCGGTTCCATCACTGATGTCGATGCGGCGCTGCTGCGAAGGGCGCTGGCCCAGGCGCAGGCGCCGGTGCTGCCGCCGATGGCGCAGAGCAGCGATGGTTTGCTCAATGTCGATGGCGACCGCGCGGCGGCCGCGGTGGCCGGCGCGCTCGCAGCCGAAGCGCTCGTCATCTTGAGCAATGTTGGCGGGCTGTACCGCCGCTTCCCGGATGAATCGTCGTTGGTCGCTGAAGTGCCCTTGACGCGGATTGACAGCGCCTTGGATTGGGCGCAGGGTCGCATGAAACGAAAGGTGCTCGCCGCGCAGGAGGCGCTGACGCAGGGTGTAGGGCGCGTCATCATCGCTGATGGAAGAGTTAAGGATCCGGTATCGCGGGCGCTTTCTGGAGCTGGCACGAGGTTTAGCGCATGATTGAAACGGCAACGCTATTCGAAGTCGAAGATCAATACGGTTCTGGCGCCTACGGCAAACGCCCGACTGCGCTTGTGCGCGGAGAAGGCGTGTACGCCTTTGATCAGTTGGGCAATCGCTATCTGGACGCAACCAGCGGTCAAGGCGTGGCGGCACTGGGGCATTGCCATCCGGCGGTCGTCGCGGCGATCAGCGAGCAAGCAGCCAGGCTGATCACGAGCCACGAATCCTTCTACAACGACCGGCGGGCGGAACTTTACCCCTTGTTAGCCAGCGTCACGCCAGCGGATCTCAATCGATTTTTCTTATGCAACAGCGGCGCCGAAGCGATCGAAGGCGCGCTGAAAGTGGCGAAACTGCTGACGGGACGCGATGGCATCGTCGCGGCCAAGCGCTCATTTCATGGTCGTACCGCCGGAGCGCTTTCGCTGACCTGGACGCAGAAATATCGCAAGCCTTTTCAAGAGTGGCTGCCGACCGTCGAATATGTCGCCTACAACGATATCGACGCGGCGCGAGGCGCCATCAGCGAGTCGACAGCGGCTCTTGTCGTCGAACCGATCCAAGGCGAAGGTGGCGTGCATCCCGCCGCTGAGGGCTATTTGCAGGCGCTGCGAGAACGCTGCGACCAGACGGGCGCCATGTTGATTATCGATGAGATCCAAACCGGGTTCGGGCGAACTGGGAGGTGGTTTGGCTTTGAACACGCGGGCATCGTGCCCGACATCATAGCGGTTGGCAAGGCGATCGCCGGCGGCGTGCCGATGGGCGCGGTTTGCTGGCGCGAGTCTCATGGTCCCATCGGGCGCGCTACCCACGGCAGCACCTTCGGCGGCAACCCGCTGGCTTGCGCCGCCGCGGTCGCCGCAATCTCGGCGATTCGCGATGAAGGTCTGGTGGAGAAGGCGCGCGTGAATGGCGAGTGGTTCATCAAGGAGCTGGCCGCGCTTGAATTGCGCGCCGTGCGCCAGGCGCGCGGACGAGGCTTGATGGTGGGCTTGGAGTTACGAGGGCGCGTGACGCCCGTTTTGAAGGCGCTGCAGGAAGAGGGTGCACTCGCCCTGCCCGCCGGACTCAATACCTTGCGCCTGCTGCCGCCGCTTATCATCAGTCGGGAGCAACTTTCGCTGATAACAGCAGCCATTGCAGAAGTATTGGGATAGGCATGAGCGGAGTATCTGACCGCAAAGCCGAAGAACTGCTGCGCGATCTGGTAGCCATTCCCAGTCCATCGCGTCAAGAGGCGGAGGCGGCCGAATTCCTTACCACCTGGATGGCGAGCAAAGCCTACGACGAAAGCTTCGTTGATGAGGCTGGCAACGCTGTCGGCATCATGGGTTCGGGCGCGCGGCATATCGTTCTGCTAGGGCATATTGATACCTTCGCCGGTTTCCCGCCGGTTCGGCTGGCGGGACGGCAGTTGTACGGCCGCGGCGCGGTCGACGCCAAGGGTCCGCTATGCGCCTTCGCGGTGGCGGCGAGCCGAGCCAGGCTGCCTGACGATTTAAGAGTCATCGTCATTGGCGCGGTGGAAGAAGAGGCGGCCACGAGCCGCGGCGCGCATTACGCCTTAAGCCAGTACCAGCCGGATTTCTGCGTCATCGGCGAGCCGTCGCAATGGGACCGCATCACCCTGGGTTACAAGGGACGGCTGCTGCTCGACTGGCGTTGGGAAGGCGGCTTAGCGCATAGCGCGGGCGAAGCGCCCAGCCCGGCCGAACGCGCGCTGCGGTACTGGCGGGGCATCGAATCATACTGTAACGATTTCAATGAAGGCATCTCCTCGCTGTTTGCGCGCCTTGACGCGTCGATCCGCGATATCAATACCTGGCAGGAGGGTGTCAATGGCATCGCCGAGATGACGATCGGCTTTCGTCTGCCGCCAAATGTAGCGCCGGCTCAGATCGCGCGCGAGTTTCCCGCCGGCGACGGCGCAGCGGTTAGGGCGAGGGGCGCGGAATGCGCCTTTCGCGGAGACAAGAATAGCGCCCTGAGCCGGCAGTTTCGGCGCGCCATTCGCGCTTCTTGCGGCGTTCCGCGCTTCGTTTACAAGACCGGCACCTCCGACATGAACATCGTTGGTCCACGCTGGGATTGCCCGATTGTCGCTTATGGACCGGGCGATTCGGCGCTGGATCATACTCCGGATGAACATACCAACCTCGACGATTACTTGCGGGCGATAGACATATTGAAAACAGTCCTTGAGACCATCTGACGGTAACCGGGTGACCCAATGCGCAGTCGAAACAACTCTATACACGAATTTAACTTCATTGATTCCACCTTGCGCGAAGGCGAACAATTCCGCGGCACGCACTTCAGCATTGATGACAAGCGCGAAATCGCCTCGCTGCTGGATCGATTCGGTGTGGAGTATATGGAACTATCGACGCCGGTGGCCAGCCCGCAGAGCGCCGATGCGATCCGCACGCTTGCCGATATGCGGCGCCGCTACAAGCTGCTCACGCATATCCGCGCGAATATGGACGATGCCAAGCTGGCGGTTGACTGCGGCATTGATGGCGCGGACGTATATATCGGGACCTCCAACTATATGCGTGAATACAGCCATGGCAAGAGCCTGGAACAGGTCATCGAGATTGGCCAGAAGGTGGTCGCCTATCTCAATGAACAAGACATCGAAACGCGCTTCAGCACCGAGGACACCTTTCGCAGCAATTTCGCCGATGTGATGACGGTGTACCGCGCGATGGATTTGGCGGGGGTGGACCGCGTCGGCGTCGCCGATACAGTGGGCATCGCCGACCCGATGCAAACCTACAATCTCATCTCCAACCTGCGCGATGTGGTCAGCTGCGATATTGAGTTTCACGGACATAACGACAGCAGTTGCGCGGTGGCCAACGCCTTCTGCGCCCTGCAGGCGGGGGCGACCCACATCGACACCACTATACTTGGCATCGGCGAACGCAATGGCATAACACCGATGGGCGCGCTGGTGGGCCGTCTCTATACCTGCGACAAGGCGCTGGTGGACAAATATGATCTTTGTCTGCTGCCCGAGATTGAAAGGGTCGTCGCCGAAAAGCTGGGCATCGAGATTCCCTACAATACCCCAATCACGGGCGAGGTTGCCTTTCATCATAAAGCGGGCGTCCATACCAATGCCGTTTTGAAGAACCCGATGACTTATGAGGCGATCAACCCGGAAGACTTTGGTATGTCGCGCGTCATTGATGTGGCGCATCGCCTGGTCGGGCGCAACGCCATCCGCGAATACGCCGCCCGCGGCGGCCTTGCGCTACCCGAGGATGTACTCAACCTGGCGACGGCGCAGGTCAAGCTCATGGCGGACGAAGGACCGATCACGCTGGAAGATGTGGACAGAATCCTGTCGAAAATGATGCTGCCGCTCGACGATTAGTCGGCGGTGGCGACTTTCCGCTTCGCGACGCTGGTCACATTTTGCGGGTCATCCATAAGCATGAGGTAGACCAATACTGACAGTATTCCCGCCAGCGCGAAGATGCCGAAGGTCAGTTCAAAGTTGACCGCGTCCACCAGCCAGCCGCCGATGATGGGCGCGAATATCGTCACCGGCGCAATGAAGGTGTTCGCCATGCCGATGTAGTAGGGGCGCTCCGCGACTGAACCAAATTGCACCGTTATCGTCATGATCGTCGTCCACTGCGCCGAGTTGACCACGCCGGTCAGGGCAAAGACGGCGAAAAACCAGCTCACCTCAGTTGCAGACAGGGCAATCGTGATCGCCAGCACGGTCAGCGCATTCGCGGCGATCAAGACCCGTCGATGCCCCCAGCGGTCGCCGATCCAGCCGATGACCGAGCTGCTGAACGTATTTGAAACCAACAGGACGCTCGTCAATATGCCGACGAATTCGGGCGACATATCGAAGCGGCGAATGCCATAGATGGTGTAGAAAGAGATGGCGGTCAAGCTGACGGCGGTGAGCCCGCGCGCGATGAGGAACCAGCGGAAGTTGTCGTCGCCGCGCAGGATCTGCCGCAGCCGTCCGCCAAATTGGCGCAATTTGACCGGCTCGGCGATATTATGCGGCGGGCTCTTTGGCTCGTAGGTCAAAGCCAAACCCACGAAAGACAGCAGAAGGCTGATGCCGGCAAGTGTGAAGAGGAGCGAGAAACTTTCTGGAAAGTCGAGCCGTTCCAGAATTAGGCTGGCGAGCAAGGCGCCGGCCGCGCCAAAAAGATTGACACAGGCGGACTGTATGCCGAAGAAGGATCCAAGGCGGTGGGGCGGCATGATTTTGCTGATCATGCTCTGCCAGGCGGTTCCGGTGAAGCCGCCAGCGAGGGATTGCAGCGTCAGCAGAATAAGCGCCAAGATCAGCGCAATATCAATGCCGATGGTGGGAATCGCTAGCGCCAGTAGCGCCAAACCAAAGTAGGGCACGCGCTCTGCCAGGGTCGCCGCCAGCACCATTGGCTTGTAACGCCGCATGCTGGCGACATAGCTGGAAGTGAGCAATTGCGGCACTTGCCAGCCGATGTGGAAGAGCGTGGCGACGAAGCCGATGAGGGCGGTCGATTCGGTGAGGAAAGACAGGAAAAGCGGGATTATGGTAACATATGATGCCAAGCCCGAAACGCCAAAGCCGAACAGGCTGCCGTCCCAGAGGTTGACAAAAGTGTTGTGACGAAGTTTGTCGCGAAGATCTTGCGGCAGCATGAGGATGCCAAGCGGGCTTGTTTCGAGCCAAGCGGCAATTGTAGCAGACAGTAGCCTTCGGCATACGGAGAAAGTGAAGCGCAATTGATTGATTCGCGAAAGCAACTCGGCGTGACGGAATCGGGACTTCCGCTAATGCAAGCGAGGCAATCTTGAGCCTGCAGACGCTGACGGAAAAACTGCTGGCGCGCGCTGGCGGACGAACCACGGTTAAACCCGGCGAGATCGTCGACATTGAGCCGGATGTCGCGCTGAGCCACGACAATACTGCCGCCATTGCGGAGATCTTCAAGCGGCTACCGCATAAGCGCGTCAGATATCCGGAGCGGCTGGCGATCACGCTTGACCACGCGGTTCCGCCGCCCAGCGCCAAGCACGCGCGGAATCACGCACGCGTCCGAGATTTCGTTCGCGAGCAAGGCGTTCGGAATTTCTTTGAAGTGGGTCGCGGCATCTGCCATCAGGTGCTTTGCGAAGAAGGCGTCGTCGGGCCGGGCATGACGCTGTTGGGCGCGGACAGCCACAGCACGCATTATGGCTGGCTGGGCGCCTTCAGCGCCGGCATCGGGCGAAGCGAGGTGGCCGCGCTTTGGGCGACGGGTCAATTGTGGCTTCGTGTGCCCGAGACAATGCGCATCACGCTCAAAGGCAAGCTTGAGTCTGGAGTCACCACAAAGGATTTGACGATAAGCCTGATCGGGCGGCTGTCGTCTGACGGCGCGACGTATATGGCGGTCGAGTTCGACGGTGACGGCGTCGCCGCGCTTTCGCCGGATTCGCGCACTGTACTGACAAATATGATGGCGGAAATGGGCGCCAAAAACGCCTGCATCGCGCCGGACGACGCGACATGGCGGTGGCTGAGCAAAACCTTGAAGCGGACCCGTCCCCATGACCATGCGGAGCGCCTGGAGTCCTTTCGAGAGCGCTCGCTCTATCCCGACCGCGGCGCCGTTTACGCCGCGCGTCTTCAAATAGATTTGAGTGAGATTGAACCGGTCGTCTCCTGTCCGCATGCTGTTGACAATATTCGTCCACTTTCAGAAGTGGCGAATACGAGGGTAGATGTCGGCTTCATCGGCACCTGCACGAATGGTCGCCTGGAAGACATCGCCGCTGCGGCCGAAGTTCTGCGGGGCCGGCGATTGCGGGCGCGTTTGATCGTCATTCCTGCATCGTCAATGGTGTTGCGCGAGGCAGCCGAAGCCGGTTATGTCGCCGACCTGGTTGAAGCAGGCGCGACCTTCGGCACACCCGGCTGCGGACCCTGCATGGGCGTGCATATGGGTGTTTTGGCGCCGGGCGAAGTCTGCATCAGCAGCGCCAATCGGAACTTCCGCGGGCGCATGGGCGAGCCCGATGCCGAAATCTACTTGGCGAATCCGGCGGTAGTGGCGGCCAGTTGCGCAGCCGGACGTTTGATACATCCGGCTGATTTGGCTGACGAAAGCTAGCTCGCATAGAAAACACAACGTTTAGGAAAATGGTCGAGCAATGACTCGCAGCAAGCATCGCGTCTGGAAATACGGCGACAACGTAAACACCGATGTGATCTTCCCGGGCAAATTCACCTACACCATCAGCCACGACCCGGCGGAATTGGCGCGCCACGCGCTGGAAGACCTCGACCCAAGTTTCGCCAATGGCGCGCGAGCTGGCGATGTCATCGTCGCCGGGCGCAACTGGGGCAACGGCAGCAGTCGCGAGCAGGCTGTCACCTGTTTAGTCGCCGCAGGCGTCCACGCGGTCATCGCGAAAAGCTTTGCGCGCATATATTATCGCAACGCCATCAACAATGGCTTGCTGGTTATTGCCTGCCCGCAGCTTGTCGACCTCGTCGAGAGCGGCGATTCGATCGAGATCGATATGGAGGCGGCGCGGATACACTTGAATAACCACGCCCTTTCATTCTCTTCCCTGCCCGAGCAAGTTCGGCGGATACTGGATGCGGGCGGGATAATCGCTTATTTGCAGGGGCAAGGCTGAGCGCGTCCTGACAAATCTTTGCCGGTGATTATCGAAACATTCAGCGGTAGAATTGTTTCGAAATCAAGGTTTGCCGTGGAGCGCCTATGCTAGCCATCGTCAACACCTGCGCCGTCATCGGATTGGACGGGCATATCGTCGAAGTGCAAACGGATTTCAATCCGCGCGCGGCGCTGCCCAGTTTTAACCTGGTTGGATTGCCTGGCGCCGCCGTCCGCGAAAGCAAGGACCGCGCCCGTTCGGCGATCCGCAACAGCGGTCTCCGCTTCCCCAATAAAGCCTATGTGGTCAATCTTTCGCCAGCGGATATTCACAAGCACGGTCCCTCGTATGATCTGGCGATTGCCATCGGCGTGCTAGCCGCCACCGACCAGATCCCACTTCACGTGCTGGACAATGCCATGTTCATCGGTGAGCTTTCGCTGGATGGCAGCATCCGGCATGTGCAGGGTGTGCTGCCGATGGTCTACACCGCCATGCAGCAGGGCTTGGACACGGTGTATGTGCCGGAAGCGGACGCGGCCGAAGCCGCGCTGATTCAAGACATTTCGATCATCCCGGTGCAATCGGTTGGGCAGTTGGTGGAACATCTATATCAACTGAATCCGATTGAGCCTTATCGTTCCGATCTCGCTGAGCGAGAGGCCGGGAGATTGCTGGCCGATGGCGTTGAAGATTTCGCTGACATCCGCGGGCAGGAGCATGTCAAGCGGGCCTTGGAAGTGGCGGCCGCTGGCAATCACAATATCTTGATGTCGGGACCGCCCGGCGCGGGCAAGAGCTTGCAGGCGCGGGCGTTGGCAGGCATCTTGCCGGCCTTGACGATGCAGGAAGCGCTTGAGGTGACCCGAATCTACTCTATTGTGGACATGCTATCGCAGGACGAGCCCCTTGTTCGTCAGCGACCTTTTCGCGCGCCCCACCACACGATCTCCCAGGTTGGGCTGGTCGGCGGCGGCACGATACCAAAACCGGGCGAGATCAGCCTGGCGCATCGCGGCGTCCTGTTTCTGGATGAGATCAACGAGCATTCGAGCAAAGTGCTGGAGGTGCTGCGCCAGCCGATAGAGGACAAAGTCGTAACGATCAGCCGAGCCAAGGGCAGCATCACATTTCCAGCGAACTTCCTCTTGGTGGGCGCGCGCAACCCCTGCCCCTGCGGCTTTTATGGCGATTCGCTGCAAGCCTGCACCTGCACACCGCATCAGATACAGCGGTATCAATCGCGGATTTCCGGTCCTCTCCTCGACCGTATTGATATCCATGTCGATGTGCCGCGTGTGGACTTTGACAAACTGCTGGGCGACGCCAAAGCAGAAAGCTCGGGCGATATACGCCAGCGGGTGG
The DNA here is from genome assembly GCA_022821805.1 of Anaerolineae bacterium. Classification (GTDB taxonomy): domain Bacteria; phylum Chloroflexota; class Anaerolineae; order Aggregatilineales; family Phototrophicaceae; genus UBA6055. The sequence goes on along the minus strand of JAJECX010000024.1, from coordinate 109,348 downwards.
AGGAAGCGCGGCGCCGTCAAATTGATCGCTTTGATGCGCATACTGGGCTATTCGCCAATGCCGATATGAGCGTCAGCGAAATCGACCAGTTTTGCCCGCTGAACGAAGAAGCGCGCCAGATCCTGACGCTGTCGGTGAGGAAGCTCCAACTGAGCGCGCGCAGCTATCACCGCGTGCTCAAGCTTAGCCGCACAATCGCCGACCTCGATCGCGCAGCCGATATCCAGGTGCCGCATATCGCCGAGGCGCTGCAATATCGCCCGCCGGTTGAGTGACACTGGCAAATTCGTCACTGACTACGTTGTTTCAGGCTGGAGGTAACCGTTGCGCCGGTCGTATTCGATCAGGGCCGGTTCGCGCTCGGCGGGGTCGCCCCAGCCGCCGCCGCCAGCCGAAATCTGGGTGACAATATCGCCCCGATTGAAGGGACCGTAGAAGTAAACGCGTTTCGTGATTGCTTCTTCTCGCTCGCTGCCCACCCAGGCGATCGCCCGGCTGACGCCGGAATCGCCGCCGCCATGCAGTCCCCAGGGCGTGTTAATCGTATTCTCATTCATGGTCTGGATTAGGATATTGTCTTCCAGCATTTCGTATTCGCGGATGACGCCGAAACCGCCGCGGTACTTGCCCGCGCCCGCCCCCTCCAGATTGAAAGTATGCCGAGTCACTCTTAAGGGATAGCGGCCCTCGATTACCTCGGTCGGCGTATTGGGCGCGTTGCCGTTGCCGACGAATACCAGCCCGCTGGGTCCATCGGCATGCGGGAAGGCGCCGCCGCCGCCATCGAGCGGCTCAATGAAGATAAAAGGCTCGCCGTGCAGCGGATCCATACGATAGAAGACGCAGCCGAACATTTGGTAGGAGGCGGCCGGACAGCGATCGGGAATCGCATCGGATAGCGCTTTGACAATCAGATGCACGACCATTTCAGCGACGTAACCATAGGAATCGGTCGGCGCCGGATAGAGCGGGCTGACCGCCGTATTATCGGGCGCGGTTACCGTCAGCGGGCGCGTATGCCCGTGATTCATCGGATCAAAGGGCATTGTCAGCGACTTCAAGACGCATTCCGACATCGCGACCGTTCCGATAAATGGATGATTGGTGGGTCCGGTAACGGTTGGGTCGGTGCCGGTCCAGTCGATGCGCATTTCGTCATTGTCGACTTCGACGGTGACGGCGATTTTATAGGGCTTGTCCAGCTCGACGCCATCGTGATCCATGTAAACGCTGGCGGAGTAGGCGCCGTCGGGGATCTCGCCGATTTTGGCGCGCATCATCGCTTCCGATTGGTCGAAGACCTGATCCATGGCGCGCTGGATGGTGTCGGCGCCGTATCGTTCGCAGAGAGCGATGTAACGTCTCGTGCCGGTGCGACAAGCGGCGATCATGGCATTCAAATCGCCATGCACCAAATCGGGAAAGCGCACATTATTCAAGATAAAGCGCATGAACGTCTGATTGAGCGCGCCTGCTTCGACCAGCTTATCGTGGAAGAAGATCAAGCCTTCTTGGTGAACATCGGTGGTATCGGGACACCAGCCGCCGGGCGTCTTGCCGCCGATATCAGCCCAGTGCGCCATCAGCGCCGAAAACGCGACCAGCTTGCCCTCATAGAAAATCGGCATGTAGACGGCAGTATCGCTGATATGGGTACCGGTTTCGTAAGGATCGTTCGCCAGCAGGATGTCTCCTTCGCTGAAGCCATCGCAGCCGAGCTCGCGAATACCGCTGCGCACGGTGGGACCGAGGCAGCCCATGAAACCAGGCAAGCCCGAACCTTCGGCAAGCATCTCTCCACGATGATTGGTGATCGCCAATCCGAAATCCTGGACTTCGTAGATAAGGGGATTATGCGCCGTCTTAATCAGGCTGATCATCATTTCATCAGCAGCCGCCTTCAGCGCGTTACGAATCACCTGCGTGGTTATCGGATCGACTCGATTCATTTTTACGCTCGCTTTATGTTCAGATTGCCAAATTCATCAACAATTGCCGACTGATCGGGCAGGATGAGGATCGTGGATGTCCATTCTTCGATGATGGCGGGACCGACGATGATGGTTCCGACGGATAGCTCTTCGCGATCATATACTTGCGCGGGCAGATCGGCGCCGTATCCGCGGATGGTGACAGGGCGCTCGCCCTTCAGCGGCTGGCAGGCGACAGCGGCATTGATTCGCTTCATAACCGGCTTGCTGGCGATGCCCAGAATCGACGCTTGCAGGTTGACAATTTCGGCGGCTGATTCCGGCAGCTTAAGCGAATAAGCGCGCTCATGCGCCTCATCAAGACGCCGGCGCAGCGGGACCAGATCCTGGCAAAGATCGTCAGGCATGATCGCTACCTTCACCGTATGCTCCTGCCCGTGATAGCGCATCGCCGCATGAAACGAGACGACCGTATGCGCGGGGGCGATGCCGTTCACCGCGAAGCGATCGCGTACTTCAGCTTCCAAAGCCTCGAGTTCCGCTTGCAGCGCTTCGACTGAGAGGTTTTCAAAAGCAATCAAGTAAGTGCGCAGGTAATCTTCGCGGTAATCGGCGTTGAGCAAGCCCCAGGCGGAAAAGGTCGCCGGATTTTGCGGAATGATCGCGCGGGCCGCGCCCAGCTCGTTAAGCAGAAAGCCGGCAAATAAGCCGCCACCGCCGCCGTAGCAAACCAGCGTGAATTCACGCGGATCATGGCCGCGCTCAATGGTGATATTGCGGATTGCATAAGCCATATTCATGTTGGCCAGTTGTACGATGCCGGCGGCGGCATCGGCCAAACTCAAATCCAGCTTGTCCGCCACTTGCTCCTGGATAACCTGCTCGGCGCGGCTAAGGTTCAGGCTCATACGCTCGCCCAGATAATAGTCGGGATCCAGGTAACCGAGCAGCAGTTGAGCGTCGGTGACAGTCGCCAAATGACCGCCCAAATCGAGACAGGCTGGTCCTGGATCGGCCTCCACGCTTTGTGGCCCGATCTGCAATCCGCCAGTATTGTCCAGCCAGGCGATGCTGCCGCCGCCGGCGCCGATCGACACGATGTCGATAGTCGGCTGGAGAACGGGCCGCCGATTGATGCGGTGTTCGGTCTGCTCCAGGGGCTTCCCGTCGGTGATGAGCGCCACATCGAAAGTCGTGCCGCCGACATCAGCCGCGACCAGATTGCTTTCGCCCAGTTGACGCCCGAGCGCGGCCACGCCGATTACGCCGCCAGCCGGCCCCGAAACGATGGTGCGCACCGGACCCTCGCTCGCCGCTCGCAGCGAGGTAATGCCGCCCGATGACTGCATGATGCTGAGCGTTCCGGCAAATCGGCGGCGGTCCAACCGACGCTTCAGCCCTGACAGATAGCTCGCAAGCTTGGGCTTGGCGTAGGCATTGAGCACGGTGGTAGACGCGCGTTCGAATTCGCGCCACTCGCGGCAGATTTCCGACGAGATGGTCACTTCCAGGTCGGGGGCTTCTTCATCAACCAGGGCGCGCATGCGCTCTTCATGAGCTGGATTCAGATACGAATGCAAGAAGATGATGGCGATGCCTTCGACGCCTTCCGCCTGCAGCTGCCGAATGGCGGCGCGCGCTTCGTTTTCGTCCAGCGGAGTTACCACTTCGCCCCTCGCGTCGAGGCGCTCGCTGACTTCCAGCCGCAGGTAGCGCTCGACCAATGGCGCAGGCGGTCGATAGAATAAGTTGTAGATTTCCTCGCGGTTGCCGCGGCCGAGCTCCAGCACATCGCGAAAACCCTTGGTTGTAATCAAGCCGACGCGCGCGCCCTTTTCTTGCACAATCGTGTTAATCACCAAAGTTGAGCCGTGAATGATCGTCTGGAGCGACATGAGATCCAGGGCAAGATTATCGATGCCTTCAAAAAAGCGCTCTTCCAGAGAGCCAAATGAAGGCGATTTCTCAATCCTCACATCGCCCGTATCTTCATCCAGCGAGACGAAATCAACGAATGTTCCGCCCACATCTATTGCCAGCCGCTGGCGCGTCATTGCTGTCGTTCCTCCTCTGGAATTGTGATCGTTGGCGCTATCCGCTGATACTGCGCAAAGTCGTATAGATGGCAACTAACCTGATGATCCGGCGCGGTAGCTCTTGGCGTCGGAAACAGTGTTCGACATTCCTCCATCACCTGCGAGCAGCGCGGATGAAAGGCGCAGCCAGCCGGCGGATTGGCGGCGCTTGGCGCCGTGCCCGGCAGGATGATCCGCTGCCCCCCACTTGCCGGATCAGGCACGGGCGTCGAGGATAGCAGCGCTTGCGTGTAGGGATGTTGCGGATGAGCGAAGATTTCTTCGCTGGTAGTTTCCTCGACGATTCTTCCCAGGTACATGACAGCGATCCGGTCACTGATATGCTGTATCACGCCAAGGTCATGGGTGATGAACAAATAGGTCAGGCCGCGCTGGCGCTGCAGGCGAAAGAGCAGATTGATTATCTGCGCCTGCACCGATACATCTAATGAGGAGGTGGGCTCGTCAAGGATGAGGAAGGCGGGATTCAGCGCCAATGCGCGCGCGAGAGCAATTCGCTGCGCCTGCCCGCCACTCAATTGGTGCGGATGCCGGCTCATGAATTCGCTGGATAAGCCGACCTCCGCCAGCAGCGATGCGACTCTGTCGGTCATTTCTTTCCGCGACATTTCCGTGTGCGTACGCAGCGGTTCGGCGATCAAATCGAAGCCGTTCAAACGCGGATTCAGCGAAGAAAAAGGATTCTGCAGGACGATTTGCATCTGTTGACGCATTCGCCGCATGTCTTCATCGCCGAGGGCGAGAAGTTCAACTCCGTCGAAGCGCACGCTGCCGCCGGTCGGTCGCAGCAGGCGGAGCAAACAGCGCGCCAGCGTGCTTTTGCCGCAGCCGGATTCGCCGACGATGCCGAGGGTTTCACCCGCTTCGATGGCGAAACTGACTTGGCTCAAGGCGTTGATCTGCTGGGCGCGGCGACCGAAAAGGCCGGACCGGCGCCGGAAGGTCATTGACAGATCGCGCACAATCAGCAGGCTATCAGTCATATTGCGCGCTCGCGTGCAAGAAGCAGGCTGACAGATGCGCGGATCCCATTTCGGCGAGCGCCGGTTGCTGCTGGCGACAGCGTTCCATCACATGCTCGCAGCGCGGGGCGAAAGCGCAGCCAACGATACGTTCCAATCCACTGGGGACGCTGCCCGGTATGACCTTTAGATCAGCGCCGCGGCCGCCTGGTCGCGGCAGCGCCGCCAGCAGGCCCCGGGTGTAGGGGTGCTGCGGATCGGCAAAAATGGCGGCGACAGAACCCTGTTCGACAACGCGACCGGCGTAAAGGACTACGACATGCTGACAGGTCTCAGCCACAATGCCCAGATCATGGGTAATGAGGATGACGCTGATCGCCCGCTCCCGCTGCAGCTTTCGGAGCAAGTCAAGGATTTGGGCTTGAATCGTCACATCAAGCGCGGTGGTCGGTTCATCGGCGATAATCACATCTGGTTCAGCCGCCAGGCTTTGCGCGATCATGGCGCGCTGCTGCTGGCCGCCTGAAAGCTGGTGCGGATACACGTCCACCATTTGCGCCGGATCGGGCAATCCCACGCTCGCAAGCAATTCAACGATTCGATTCCGGCGATCTTCGCGGGCTTCTGACGCGTGAGCGCGCAGCACATCGTTGATCTGCTGTCCAATGGTGAAAAGCGGATTCAAGGCCGCGGCTGGGTCTTGAAAGATCATGGCGATCCGGTTGCCGCGGATACGGCGCATTTCGGCATCGTCCACTTGCAGAAGGTCATTGTCTTCAAAAATGATTTTGCCGTCGGTGATCTGCGCGTTTTCATCCAGCAGGCGGATGATGCTGCGGCCCGTCACCGATTTGCCACAGCCGGTCTCGCCCACCAGCCCCAGGATATCCCCTTTCGCCAAGGCTAAATCGATCCCGCGCAGGGCATAGACAGCGCCATAAGGCGTCTTGAACTGGACGCGAAGATTCTCGACGGTCAAAATCGCCATTAGAGCAGCCTTCGCAAGCGCGGATCGGCGGCGACGCGCACTCCGTCGCCGAGAAAATTGAAAGCCATCGCCGTGAGGAAAATCGCCAGACCGGGAAAAGTCGAAAGCCACCAGCGGCCCGAAAGGAAGAACAGCCGTCCATCGCTGATCATCACGCCCCAGTCGGCGAAGGGCGCTTGTGTGCCCAAACCGATGAAGCTCAATCCGGCGGCGACCAGGATCGCGGTACCGACATCCAATGTGCCTTGCACGATAATCGGCGTCATGATATTGGGCAGAATATGCCGCCTGATGATGACACGATCGCGAACGCCGATGCTATTCGCCGCCTCGATGTAGGCGCGCTCTCGGACGCTCAGCGTTTGCGCGCGCGCCAGGCGGGCGTACCAGGGCCACCAGGTCACCGCGATCGCCATCACCGCGTTGATATAACTGGCGCCCAAGGCGGCAGCGATCGCGATTGCCAGAAGCAGCGGCGGGAAAGCCAGAAAAACATCGGTGACGCGCATGATCGCTTCGTCGATCCAGCCGCCAAGGTAACCGGCGATCATGCCCAGCGGCGCGCCAATTGCAATGGCGATCAGCACGACGAGCAAACCCATCGACAGCGATCGGCGCGCGCCGAACATCAGACGGGCGACCTGGTCGCGTCCAAGGCTATCGGCGCCGAGAGGATGCTCGATGCTGGGCGGCTTGAACTTGGCGGTCAAATCGGGATCGCCCATTCCCTGTTTGGCGTAGGGCGTCAGGAGCGGCGCAAAGATCGCCGAAACGGCAATCAGCAGGAGAAACGCCATGCTGATGAGGGCGGCCCGGTCTCGAATGAGAAACCAGGCGCTTGAGCCAACTTCGATGCGCGCCAAGGCTCGTCCCTTCAAATCAAACGCACGCGCGGATCGAGCAGCGCCTGAATCAGATCCACGGCCAGGTTAACGCCGATGTAGAATACGGTCACGACAAGGGTTACGGCGATGATCACCGGAAAATCAACATTGAGCACCGCTTCGGTGACGTACTTTCCAACGCCGGGCCAGGAAAATATGACCTCCACCAAGAAAGCGCCGGTGATCGAATAAGCGAATGACAAACCCACCACGGTGAGCGCCGGCATGATCGCGTTCTTCAGGGCGAGCTTGAAGAGGATGACCGGGCGCGACAAGCCAGCCGCCCGCGCCGCGGTGATGTAGGTCTCGGAAAGCACCTCCAGCATGGAGGCTTGCGTCATGCGAATGGTGACGCCCAAGGGATAGGCTGATAATACCAGCGCCGGCAGAATCAAATGATGCAAGGCGTCAAACCAGGCATCCCAGTTGCCGCTGATAGCGGCGTCAATCAGGTAGAAGCCGGTCTGCGCGGCGATGGGATAAAAGAGAGTGGCGTCGCGGCTGATGCGGCTGCCCAGCGGCAGCCATCCCAACTGGCTGAAGAATACCGACTGGGCGATCAGCGCCAGCCAGAACGAGGGTACCGACACACCGGCGATCGCCACAAAGCGTGTGGCATAGTCGAAGGGGCTGCGGGGATAGGCGCCAGCAAGCGTACCGATGGGAATGCCGAAGACGAGCGCGATGACGACAGCAGCGATGACCAATTCCAGCGTGGCCGGCAGGAAAATGCTCAAGTCGGTGTTGATTGAGCGCCGCGAGTGATAGGATTCGCCAAGGTCGCCGTCGAGTAAGTCGGCAAGATAAACGCGAAACTGCTCAGTTAGCGGTTTGTCCAAGCCAAGTTTCTTTTCGATCTCCTCGACCTGTTCCGGCCGCGGCCGAGCGCCAGCATAAAGCGCTGCCGGATTGCTTGGAATAACGCGCGAGACGATGAAGGTCAGTATCAAGACGCCGACCAGGACGAAGACCGATAGTCCCATACGGCGGAGGAGAAAGCTAAGGTAAACCATATCCGCTGAATGGCTGCGGAAGCGGGCCCGGAGCAGCGCCCCCTGCGCCGGACCCAGACTATAGGTCTACCGCGTCAGGTCGTAGAAGAATACGACATGCGGATAACCAGGATTGTTGACGTAGCCGCTGACGTCATCGCGGACCACGTGGATGTCAGGCAGGTCCACGACATATATGGCCGCGGCGTCGTTTAGCAGCAGTTCCTGCGCCGCCACGTACATTGCCTCGGCAGCGACGCGATCGGTACCGCTAATGGCCGAAGCGCCAGCAACCAGACTATCAAAGTCCGGGTTGCTGTAGTAGCTGAGGTTGAAGAAGGGCTCTTCTTCGCTGACGAACATGCCAGTCAGCCATGAATTGGGTGTGATGTAATCGGGCCACCAGTAGAAACCAAAAGCCTCCTGGGCGCTGGCGGGATCGTTGATCGCCAGGTCCCACTGCGCTTCCCAGGCGAGGCCCCGGATCTCCAGATCGACGCCGATCTCAGCCAGGCTGGCGCGCCACAATTCACCGACCTGCTGTTCATCCAGATCGCTGGCCACGTGAGTATAAACCAGGGAGAATCCACCGTCGGGATAACCGGCTTCGGCCAGCAGCTCACGCGCTTTGTCCAGATCTTGGCTGTATTGCAAGAGCCCCGCGCCGTGCCCCCACATGTTTGCCGGAATTGGACCGCGAGCCTGGGTACCCATGCCAGCGTACAAATTGGTTACCACATCAGCGTAGGGGAAGCTATACGAAAGCGCCTGCCGCACCAATTTGTTGCTGGTCGGTTCCTTGACCGTGTTCAAAAGAATCAGCAGGTTCTGGAATGACGGCGTCACGACCACAGAAACGCCGGAAGCATCGGCCAGCGGACCGTAATTGTCGAAGGGCAAGCTATAGGTGAAATCGGCGTCGCCGGAGCGAATCATCTGTTCGAGCACGGTGGGATCTTCCACGATTTCGAAGACGATGGTGTCGAACTGGCCCACGGTCCAACCGCCCCAATAGTCGGGATAGGCCTCCAAGACCATGCGCTGGCCCGGTTCATTGCTGGCGATCATATAGGGTCCGGTGCCGGCGGCGTTGCCGTCGTTGAACCAGGCGTTGTCCTGGTCGGCCGCGTTCGGGCTCATGATCCAGGCGGCATAGCCAGCCGAAAGGACAAGATCAAGCGGCGCCGGCGTATTCAAATTGAATTGCACGACAAGTTCGTCGGCAGCTTCAATGGAGTCAATCATCCAGAATATCCAGGCGGAGCCTTCGCCGATGGAAATGGTGCGGTCCAGCGCTTTTTTGACCGCCTCGGCGTTCAGGGCGGCGCCGTCATGAAAGGTTACGCCTTCGCGCAGATTGAAGGTCCAGGTCAGCGAGTCTTCGGAGGCTTCCCAAGATACCGCCAATTTGGGGCTGAGAATCTCGTCGCTACCGGGCGCGTTGTAAAAGGTGAGAGTTTCATAAACGTTGCCCATCACGACGTTTTCATTTGAATTGCCCGAGCTGGGATCAAGGTTAGGAAAAGCGACGGGATGCCCGTAGACGAATACGTTGCGGTCTTGCGCAACCGATACAAACAGGGGCGTCAACAGCAGCGAAAGCGCGATGCAGAAAAGCAGTAGCCGTTTCATGTGCGTCATCCTTTTGCGATTGTATTTCTCTTGCCAGTGTACGCAGTCTCGATAGAGGCTTGGATTATATCACAGCCCTTCGGCTCAAACAAACGGCGCGCCGCCCAGCGCGTCTCAGTCCAAAGCGCCCAGATGGAATTCAAGGAGGCGCTCCGGGCTAAAATTGGCGATTTGCAGTTGCGATGCCGATGCGCCCGCGAGCGCCGCGCGCGGCAGCAAGCCGATGATCTCGGAACCTTCGATCGCGACATGGAAACCGCGGGCCTCGTGGCGAATCCGCTCGACAACATCGCGCATTGAGGTCGCGCGATAATTGGTCAGGTTCATCGAGACCTGCGCCCTGCCCTTGACGAAGAAACCAAGCGCCTGTACGTGAGGCAGCCCGCCGGAAGACGCGCGTATCGCATGCGCAATTGCCTGGCCGACGGCAAGATCCGCTGTCGTCAGGTATACGTTAAAGGCGATGAGGATATCGCGCGCCCCAATGGCGCAGCCGCCAGCGCTGCCCAAGTTGCGCGGTCCGTAATCGGGCTGCGGCGCCTTCCCCGTTTTGATCGAGTCTCGAAGTCGTTCGTAGCCGGCGCGCCGAATCGCCGAGAGTTTTCGGTTGCTTTCCTGCAAGGCGGCATCGGCATAGAGAAAGACCGGCAGGCGCAGCTCGCGCCCGACGCGCGCGCCAAGCGACCGCGCCAATTCGATGCATTCTTCCATGGAGATATTACGCAGCGGCACAAAGGGTGTGACATCGGCGGCGCCGATCCGCGGATGCTGGCCCCGGTGGCGGGTCATGTCGATGAGCTCGGCCGAGACGCGGATTCCAGCGAAGGCGGCAGCGGATACGTCTTGTGGCGCGCCAACAAAGGTCACGACGGAGCGATTATGATCGATGTCGCTCTCGGCGCCGAGCAAGCAAACGCCAGCCTGCCCGGCGATCGCGCCTACGATTTCGTCGACGACATGCGCGCGCCGCCCTTCAGAAATGTTGGCGACGCATTCAACTAGCTTCTCCATAAAAGAGCTTACTCCTTGCAGAAGAATGAAAGCAGCAACAGAATGCGTGAAACAGGCATGAGCTCTCCGTCTTTCATCTCCTACTGGAATACGATTCTAAGTTGCACTATAGTGCGATGCGAGCCGCAACGAAAGGTCAGTGAATCGTTTCGCTGACGGGAGCGCGAAGACGGATGGCAAACAATTCATCCCTCAGCGAGGATATCCGTACGCTTGGCAACTGGCTTGGCGTCATCATCCAAGAACAGAATGGCATGCACGCGTACGAGTTGGTCGAGGAGATCCGCGCGATATCCAAAGCGCGGCGCAGCGGCGATTCAGAAGCCGCCTTCAAGCTGGCGCGGCGCCTGGAGAACCTGCCGCTGGATGCCAAGAACATTCTGATCAAAGCCTTCTCCAATTATTTTCAACTGATCAATATCGCCGAAGACTTGCAACGCATCCGCGTAATCCGCCAGCGCGAAGCCAGAAGCACACTGCGGGAATCCATCGTCAATGCGATAGGCCGCTTGCGCGACAGCGGTAAAACGGCCGACGATATCCGTTCGCTGCTGGAACAGGCGCGGCTGCGGCTAGTGCTGACGGCGCATCCGTCTGAAGCCAAGCGGCAAGAGATTCTGGTCATTTTGCGACAGATCGCCCAGATGATGGAAATGCGAGACCGCCACAATCTATTGCCGCGCGAGCTGCGCAAGCTGGAGAGCAATCTGGCTGAGGAGGTGGAAGAGCTCTGGCAGACGCGGCAAGTGCGCGCATCCAAGAAGCAGGTCTCGGATGAGGTCGACTTCGGCATTTATTTCATTCGCTCGGTCATCGTTGAGGTTGTGATCGACATCTATGAAGACCTGCAATTGGCGCTCGAACGGTATTATCCGAATGAGGATTGGTCGGAGCTGCCACCGGTATTGCGCTACGCGTCGTGGATTGGCGGCGACCGCGATGGCAATCCCAATGTGACCACAGATGTCACGCTGCAGACGCTGGCGACCTTGCGCGATACAGCGCGCCAGATTTATCTGGAAGAGATCGAATCGCTGACGCAAAATCTGACACAAGATACCAGTCACTTTGGCGTGTCGGATGAACTGCGGCGGGCGGTATCGGCGGCGGGATCAGCCAGCGAGCTATACCCGGGCGAAGTCTATCGCCAGATGCTGGCGATTATCCGCGCCAAGCTTGAGCAGGATCAATATCGATCCAGCCGGGAATTGCTGAGCGATCTGCTGCTGATTCAAGACAGTCTCAAATCGCATCGTGGAAGGCGCGCCGCCATGGGCGCGGTGCAGCGACTGGTGCGCAAGGTTCGGCTCTTCGGTTTGCACCTGGTCCCGCTTGAAGTGCGCGAAGACGCCAACCTGCACATAGCCGCGCTCGACGAGCTTTTTGATCACTACGACATTGCGCGGCATTACAGCGGCTTGCCCGAGGGCGAGAAGCAAAAGTTGCTCGCGGCTGAGATTCGCAGCAAGCGCCCGCTCTTCCCCAATGACATCAGCGTTTTCACCGAGACAACGCAGCGAATCATTCGTACCTGGCGCATGATTGCGGAAGCGCATGCCAAGTACGATTCAATTGTCATCGACACTGTCATCGCGAGCATGACAAGGCAGCCGAGCGATGCGCTGGCGATGCTCTTGTTCGCGCGTGAAGTCGGCATCGACAATGATGTATATATCGTGCCCCTATTTGAGACGATCGACGACCTCTACCGGTCAACCGCGATTATGGAGCAGCTCTTCGACAATGCCGAATATCACAAGCATCTGGTGGCGCGCGCTGGCAAACGGGGGCTGCGACAGCAGGTGATGATCGGATATTCCGACAGCAGCAAAGACGGCGGTTACCTGGCGTCGAATTGGAATCTGTACAATGCGCAGCGCATTCTAAGCCAGAAGTGCGTGGACAAAGGCGTCTCGCTCGAGCTCTTTCATGGGCGCGGCGGCAGCATTGGCCGGGGCGGCGGACCAACCAACCGCGCGATACTTTCGCAACCGCCCGAATCCTTGCGCGGCGGCGTCAAGATTACGGAACAGGGCGAAGTGATCGCTTATCGTTACAGCAATCGGGGCATCGGGCATCGCCATCTAAATCAGGTGTTAAACGCGGTGCTGATGGGCATGGGCATGCAGGAGCGGCATCACGCGCCATCCAACTACTACGATGTGATGGCGCGCTTGTCAGAGATCAGCCAGCAGTATTATCGCAAGTTTGTATACGAGAGCGACGGATTTCTGGATTATTGGCAGCAAGCGACGCCAATCAATGAGTTGGCGCGGATGCAGATTAGCTCTCGGCCCGCCAAGCGCAAGGCGGCCGGCGGTTTTTCAGCCATGCGCGCGATTCCCTGGATGTTCAGCTGGATGCAGAGCCGCGCGATCGTGCCGAGTTGGTTCGGGCTGGGAACGGCTTTTGCGACATACGCCGAAGCGGAACCGAGAGGAATGCGGATTCTGCGGGAGATGTATGGCAACTGGTCATTTTTCAGCTCGCTGATAGACAATGCCCAGCTCGATGTCGCAAAAGCCGATATGGGAATCGCCGAGCTATACGCGTCGCTGGTCGAGCCAATTGAACTGCGCGAGCGGTTTTTCAATTGGATCAAGGATGAGCACCAACTCAGCAGCGAGATGATCATGCGCGTGACCGAGCAGGACGGCCTCCTGGCGAATATGTCCGCCATCAAGACCTCAATTGAGCGGCGCAACCCTTATGTCGATCCGCTGAATTTTATGCAAGTCGCCTTATTGCGCGAGTTGCGACAACTGGACGAAGACGATGACCACTGGCGGCCCGTCTTGGATGCCACGCTGGCGACCATCAATGGCATCGCCGCCGGCATGAAGACAACCGGCTAGGCGCCGCTCACGAACGGTCCCAGTTTACTCGGTCAAAACGCTGAATTTCGATGAGATAACCCGACGGGTCCCGCAGAAAGAAGTGGTAGATTCCGTAAGTCGCGTTGTGGCGTGGCGGATGCTCGCAATTCCAGCCACGCACGATGATCCGCTCGTGCCACAGGTCCACCTCATTCGTGACCAAGGTAAAGATCAGGCTCGCAGCGTCCTCAGGCGCGTCGTCGCGCTGGCAGATACCCAAGAAGGCGCAGCGCTCCTGGACGCGATAGATTCGACAGGAACCCTGGTCAACCGCGAGCTCGAAACCGAGCACATCCTCGTAGAATCGCGCCGAGCGGCTTAGATCGCGCGTATAAAGAAATGTAATCTGGGCATCCAGCGGGGCGGCGTTCATGGCGACTCCTCCTGACCGGCGGGCTCTTCCCTTGGGATTCCGCTTTGGGCTTCGCCAAAGAGCGCATCATCGTCCGCGTAACGCAAGTATTCATTACGCGTCGCCTGTGTCAATGCGCGATGCTCGGTCGGGAGCTGGCGCCAAAACAGCGTCGGATCGGCGATCTTGCCGTCGCCGGCGGCAAGATACTGGCGCAGCAACTTGAAGAATTCATCGTCGCCAATGTCGACGCGCAGATTATGCAGCATCTGCACACCGCGCAGATAAACCGCATTGATATAAGCGCGCGCGGTGGCGAATTCATACACGTTGCTGTCCACCTTGCCCTGCGGGAAAAAGCCGGCGACGCGGAAGGTCCACCACCAGTTCTTGTCCGCCGGATAATGTTCTTCGATGAAGAGGTATTCGCTGTAGGTCGCCAAGGCTTCGTCCAGCCAGGGATTAAGCGCTGAATCGTTGCCGATCCGCGCATACCACCATTGATGGGCGATTTCGTGCACGGAAATCAGCGTCAGGTAATTCCTCGTGCCGCCGTCAAAATTTGTGAACCAGGCGCCGCCGACAAAAACAAGACCGGTGAATTCCATGCCATCGGGAAAGTCTCCCTGGACGATGACAAATCGCTCACGGGCATAAGGTCCAAATTGCCGTTCATACAGGCTCAGCGCCTTTTCCGCCTCTCGCAGCGCGTGCTCAGCGCCATTCAGTCGGATGCCGTTGGCGTTGATCTGCGCATCGGCGAAGGAATATACCTCGACCGCCAGCTTATCGCTGACTTGCAATTCGGAGGCAATCATCTGATCGCTCAAGCTGATGGCGAAATCGCGCGAATTTGCCAGCGCGATCTCCCATGCGTTCGAGCCAAGCGCATTGACGCTTCCGGGCGCGGCAAGAATGAGACCATCGGGAGCATTGTCGACGGACAATTCTACGTGCCAGTCGGCTACGTCATAGACCACCTGTTCGCCGATGCCGATCGGTTCATGAATCCGCCAGTCGCCATCCAATCGCGCCGCTATGGTCGGCAGGAAGTGACCCAGGTTGAGCTGACGCGGACTGTAGCCGTAGAACCCGCGGTACGAACGCAATCCATCGCGAATCTCCGCCGGTTGCAGGCGGAACGACAAGCCGATCTCAAGCCAGCAGCCGCTTTCCAAAGGCTCGTCCAGCATGACATGAAGTCGATTCAGGTCAAGCTCATAAGCGGCTGGCTCGTCGTTGACGGTCAAATCCATCAGCGCAAAGCCTTCGGCCCATTGGTTCGCCTGAACATCCAGGACGATCGCAGCGAGCGAGTTGATTTCGCGATTGTGGAATACATTCGATTGGACAACATCGGCGGTTTTGGATTCGTAGTCAATGTGGATATCGGCGCGGACGCGCCTGGCGGGCTTCGCGACTTCCACAATGTTACAGCGCGCGGGAGCGGCCGGAGAAGCTGTCACGGTGGCGCTCCCGCCTATGATTGCGTCTATCGCCAAAGCGTCGGCGGAATCCGTTGGCGATAATGGGCTCGCTTCCAAACGGACATGCCCGTTGCCCGCCGCAACTGTGGCAAAAAGAGGCGAATCCTTGGCGAGATTGCAGCCAGCCAGCGCCATAGCGCCAGCGATGCACAGAGAGAACAGACGGAATGTATTCGACATCATACTAGGCTCTATTCTCGTAGATTATTCCGCGTTCGCAAGCGCAGCGTAACATGGTTGCGTCGTCTTATGCTATGCTTATCAGACTGTGTCGACCAATCGTGCCGCAGCCGTCGGATTCGACATAATGAAAACTGACGCAACAAAAAAAGACAGCAAGTTCGTCGCCGTCATCCGCTTGTCGCGCTGGCGCGAGCACGTGCCCTACACGATCCCGCTGACGGTCTTCGGCGGCTTGTTGGCGCTCGAGCCACAGGCGGCGGCTGCCGACTGGCGCCTGTTCGCCGTCTTGGCTGGCAACGTATTGACGATGTCTTTTGCCTTTATGCTGAACAATATTGAAGACGCGCGCGATGACGCGCTGGATCCGCAGAAAATGCGGCGGAATGTCATCAGCAACGGCCAACTGAGCCGCCGCGAGGGCGTTTGGTTTACAATCATTGCCTTCGCCGCTGCGCTTGGTTTGTATTTGGCGAGCGGCGTTTTGACGCTCGTCATCGGCGGCGTAACACTCGCGCTCTGTTACCTGTATTCGGCGCATCCGTTTCGCTTTAAGGCGCGTCCGCTCACTGATGTTATATCACACGCGCTGATGCTGAGCGGATTATTGGTCGCTGTCGGCTATTTCACTTATGGCGCTGAACCGCGCGAAGTTTGGCTGGTGATAACCGCGGCGAGCCTTTTTTCAGCCTACGGGCAATTCTACAATCAAGTAGTCGATTACGATGTGGACAAAGAGGCGGGTTTGAAGAATACCGCCGTGCTCCTGGGCAAGGGACCAACGTCAATTCTGGGGCATCTGTCCATAGCGGTCGCGCTGCTCTGCATGCTCGCCGCCATCTTGCAGGGGCTCTTTCCAGCGTGGCTCGGCACGATACTGGTCATCGGCGTCATCACAACAGTTATCTTCCCCTGGGAGTTAGATATGCGCGGCAATCTGGCGAGCGACGGCGGAAATGTGCAGCGGCCCGGGTTGATCGTCGCCAACCTGCTGGCGCTGGTTTGGCTGGCGTCCAATATGGGGCTGATCACAATCCTTTAAGCGGCAGAGCGGCGCTATGTGATAAAATGGCTTTGTACTCGAGATTCCATAGCAGCGGCAAATGGCGGAAATTCATCAGATTCTCTTCAATATGCACATCCTGTATTCGCTGGCTTTGGGGATCTGGGCGGCTTATATCGCTACCCGGCAAGCGGCGATCTCCGGACATTATATCGGCGCAGTGGCTACTTATGCGCTGCTGGCGGCTGTGACGCTAGTGGTTGGCGCTGCGCTGCTCGCTTCTGGATTGCAGCCGCGCTCCGGACGCGTTGTCGTCTATGTACTCTATATGTTGTGGCTAGCGATCATCATGCCGGGCTTGTTCAGCCTGATGAGCGGTCGTGATGACCAGCGCGCTGCCCTCTCCTACGCCTTATTGGCTTTCTTCAACTTCACCACCTCGCTCAGCATGATGGAGAGAGAGCTGGTCGGACCGTGGGTAGCGCCAGCGTAAACCCGATGCTGGTTTGAGCCATGCCCAATCCGGGAGGCGCCAGCGGCGCGCCAAGGTATCCACTTAGCGAGATGAAGCGCGTTCTTGGTGAACAAGCTGCCTCCTTGATTGATTGCATCGCTCGGCGAGCGCAAGACAAGGATTTGCCGCTGTACCTGGCCGGAGGCGTGGTTCGCGACTTGATGCTGGGTCGGCGCAACCTTGATCTTGATTTCGTCGTCGAGGGCGACGCAACCGCCTTTGCCAAGTCGCTCACAATCGACTGCGGCGGTACATTAAAAGAATACAAGCCATTCGGAACAGCCACCTGGACGCTGGATGCGCCCGCCGCCGACAAGCTGACGCTGGCAACGGGCGAGACGCCAGCTCATGTGGACTTCGTCACGGCGCGCTGCGAAACCTACGCGCATCCGGCCGCGCTGCCCGCGGTGTCTGCGAGTGACATTCAGCGCGATATGCAGCGGCGTGACTTTAGCATCAACGCGCTGGCGATCCAGTTAAGCCCGGCGCAACGCTTGGAAATTCTGCTTGATGGCTGTGGTGGCGGCGATGACCTCAAGCGGCGACTGATTCGCGCTTTGCATGAAAACAGCTTTGTGGACGATCCGACAAGGATTCTGCGCGCGGCGCGCTACGCTTCGCGGCTTGAATTCGCAATTGAAGCGACAACGGACCAATGGATGCGAGCGGCGCTTCCACTGCTTGGACGAGTCAGCGGACAGCGACTTCGCAACGAAATCGACCTCATCTTGCGCGAAGGGCGCGCTGGCGAAGTGACGCTGCGGCTGCAAAATATGGGCGCCTTGGCAAAGATTCACTCGGCGTTTCGCGTCAATTCGCAGCTGCCTGAATTGATTGAGCGCTGCAACGAAATCACGCCGCCATGGCCGTCTGCTGTCGTTGATCGTCAGACACTCCGCTGGATAACGCTCTTTACCGGAATCGACGCTGATGAGGCGCAGGGCGTTTGCGAACGCCTGGCACTGACGAATTCGCTTACGCGTTCGATTACTTCGAGCGCAAGGCTGGGAGCGCAAATCAGCCGCCTCGAGTATCGCTCGCTTCGCCCGAGCCAGATCACAAAGATTCTAGATGAGTTTCCCGATATAGCATTACAGGCGGCTTGGCTGCTTGCCGCGGAAAACCCGCAAGCGCAAGAATTGATTGCCGCTTATGCCTCCGATTGGCGTCAGCGGGTTCCCTCGACAAGCGGGAATGATCTCAAAGCAAGGGGAATGACGCCGGGACCGCGTTACCGCCGCATCCTGGACCGGCTGCGCTTCGCCTGGATTGACGGCGATGTGCGTTCGGTGGAAGAAGAGCGGCAGTTGCTGCAAAAGCTTCTGGATGCGGCTGACTGAATTCCGGCAAGCGACAGGCAGCAATTGCCGACCAAGACAGTTCCCGTTAACAGTAAGCTAGTACGGTGTGGGTTCAGGCGTCGAATACAGGACGATAAGGAATCATTTAGGCTTGAGCAAGGCTCTCGTAATCAGTTGGCGTCAAACTGGCTGATATCGGTACCCAGAAATGAGGCTCCTCAGGCGCCTCGGAAGAGCGGAGGTTTCGCAAATGGATAATGTCACAATTGGATTGGCGCTAGTGGCGGGCATTCTGTCCTTCATTTCTCCTTGTGTTCTGCCACTGGTGCCGGCTTATATCGGATATATGGGCGGGCGCCTGACGCATAATGTCAGTCGACAGACCGCCTCAGGAACGACCGCCAGCGTTAGCCTCGCGCTTCGGCTGCAAATGCTGCTGCACGGCATTGCTTTCGTCCTCGGCTTCACCATCGTCTTTGTATTGATCGGTCTCTTCACAACTGCCCTTTCTAGCCTGGCGGGCCAGCACGTCAGCGCGTTCACCGAGATTCTTGGGCGAGTCGGCGGCGTGGTGATCATTTTCTTCGGCTTCCAGTTCATGGGGGTTTTGCCGCGCTTCTTCAGCTGGCTGCGAAAGAAAGGGCAAGCGGGAATCTTGGACAACATCCTGTTCAGCATTGGATTCTCCGTTCTCGCCAGCGCAATGATCTACTGGAGCCTGCTCGAACAATCAGCCATCGCGCTGCCCTTGATCGCGATCCTGCTCGCCGCGCTATTCTTCAAGGGCGCCTTCAGCGAGCCGGCGAAGTTCTGGCACGGCGCATTGGAAGGGCTCGAATCCATGCTGTATTCCGATACGCGCGCCGATATCGGCGGCGGCGGACGCGACGGCTTGATCGGCTCCACGTTTATGGGCATGGTGTTTTCCGCCGGCTGGACGCCTTGCATCGGTCCGCTGCTGGGAACAATCTTGACGGTGGCGGCGGCGAGCGGCGCCACCAGCAGCGATATCGTCCAGGGCATGCTGCTATTGGCCGCCTACTCCATCGGCTTGGGCATTCCCTTTGTTATCACCGCCCTGCTCATGAACAGCGCGCAAGGCCTGCTCCGCCGACTGCAGCGCCATATGCACAAGATTGAGCTCATCAGCGGTTCGCTCTTGATCGCCATTGGCGTGTTGGTCGCCAGCGGACAGCTGCAGAGCCTGAGCCAAACGTTTTCGCAGGGCGAGTTCGCTGATTTCACCTTCCGCGTTGAGGAGTGCGGAGTCGGCTTTTTCGATGGCGAATTGGCTTTGAGCCACGTCGGCGCCTGCTTGAGCGGCTCGCTGGTACCGGTGGCGATTAACCAGAGCGCCAGCGGTCAGTTCGCGCCTGATATGCCGGAGCTCCAGTACCTCTTTCATGGAGAGGCGGGGCGCATCATTGATATTGAAGTGCGCAGCGTCAACGAAGCTGTTCCGGAATTCGACATGATGCTCTATGGTCCCGCCGACGAGGAGCTGGCGCGCGCGAGCCAGGCCGACAGTCTGGAGTCCGATGGTCGATTTTATCCGCTGACCGGCTTCGAGCTTGACGGCGATGGCATGTATCGTCTGGCGCTGCGCCATTCTGCGGCCGGCGAAAGCGCGCGCTTTCGCGTAAGGGCGCGCGATGCTGAGCCGTTCGAGGCGGCATCCGCGGTTTCGCCTGAAAGCGAGCCAGAAGCGCCTGAAGTTGAGACCGCAGCCGCTGATGATGCGATGACCAGTCTTACCGATATCGCCGATGATCTGGCGCCAGCGATTGGATTGGCGGAGGGCAATCGCGCGCCCGCATTCACAATTGAGACGCTCGCCGATGAGCTTGTCGCGCTTTCTGACTTGCGCGATCATGTCGTCCTACTGAACTTCTGGGGAACCTGGTGCGGTCCCTGCCGGCGAGAAATGCCGGAATTCCAAAAAGCCTACGAGGAATGGAACGAGCAAGGGTTTGAGATCCTCGCCATCGCCTACAACGACACCGAGGCGGCGATGGAGTCGTTTCGCGATGAATTCGGCTTAAGCTTTTCGCTGGCGCTGGATGACAGTGGCGAAATCAATGACGCCTATGGAATCCAGACCCGACCGAGTTCCTATTTGATCGACAGAGACGGTGTCATTCTGGCGCGGCACTTTGGTATCATGACCGAATCGCAACTCAGCGAATTGCTGCATGAGGCTTTCGCGCAACCGTGATTCCGTAGCATGTCCAAGCTGAATCGGGTCCTGCATTTGCTTGCCGCGTTCCTTACGCTGGGCGCGGCATTGGCTGTTTTGATCCACGCGGGATTGCCCGACCGCGCCGATTACTCTGGGTTTCGGCGTGGCGGCGCACGCGCTGTCGCGCCGGAAGAGGGTTGGCCCGCGCCGCCGTTCACACTCTTGACCCCATCGTCGCGCGCGCTTGCGCTGGAAGAGGCGCGTGGCGCGTTCACCATAATCAACTTCTGGGCGACCTGGTGCGAGCCGTGCCAGCGCGAAATGCGCGAGTTGCAGGCGCTCTACGAGATTTATCCCGATGACCTGCGAATCCTGGCGGTCAATGTCGGCGACAACGTTCACGCTGTTCGCGACTGGGCTGCTAACCTCGGATTGACGTTTGACATTCTGCTGGACGCTCGCGGAGCGGTGTCCCATCTTTATCAGGTTCGTGGACTGCCTACGACTTTTGTGCTGGATAAAGCCCATGTCATTCGACGCGTGCATTACGGACCAGTGCGGTTGAAATCCCTGCAGGGCGATCTCGCCCGCTTCGGCAGAAAGGCTTGATCGATTTCCAGGCTGCGAAGAGCCTTGAGAACTGCGGAAGTTTATAGCAAGCGCGTATTCTTGGGTTTCGCGCGCAATTGGCTGCGTTTCGCTTTGGTCGCGTTGGCGATTTACATCAGCTTGCCCTGGGTCGCGCCGACGCTGGCGAAGCTGGGACTGAAAGCGCCAGCCGATATCATTTACACGCTCTATAGTCCATTCTGCCACCAATTTGCCTTTCGGTCGCCGTTTCTGTTTGGCGAGCAAGCCTTTTATCCGCGCGGCGCCGCCGGCACCGGCTACCAATCGTTTGAAGCCTACGCCAGTCAATCAGGAGCGTTTTTGGAGCAGTATCGCTATTGGTCGCGCTTTTATGAGGGGCGAGCGCCAGCTCCGCCGGCGAATGTTGAGGGACTAGGCGACTTCAGCATCGCCCAACAGTTCGCCGCGCGTCATTTCATCGGCGACGAATCCTTCGGCTACAAGACGAGCCTATGCGCGCGCGACCTCGCAATCTACACGATGATCTTTGTTGGCGGCGTGATCTATCGCCGTTATCGCTGGCGGATCCGTCCACTGCCATTTTGGCTGTACGTATTTGCTGGTTTGGGTCCTGTTGGGCTGGACGGGTTCAGCCAGCTCCTGAGCTACCCGCCATTCGAGTTTTGGCCTGTGCGAGAGACGGCGCCAATATTTCGCATCTTCACTGGCGGGCTATTCGGCTTGATGAGCGCCTGGCTGGGCTTCCCCTATATCGAGCGTTCGATGCAGGATCTTATCGAACCGCTGGAGTCCGATCGTCAAAGGATCGGCTGGTCTTGAAGGCTATTCGTCTTCAGACGGTTTGCTAAGGCGTGACAAGCGCGCGCTCATATCGGGCTCGTCTTTTTTGCGGGGCTTGGGCTTACGTGGATCGGGCTCTTCGTCGACGATTTCGAATCGTTGCGCGCGGCCGGGCGGCGTCGTACGCTCAGAGGCTGGCGAATTGTTCAGTAGACTTTCGAGGTTTGCGCGCGTCTCCTCGAATTTCTCGGACATCGTATCCAGGATCGTCCGGTCGGCGCTTCCGCTTTGTCTGCCAGACGATGCGACGCCGTCGATCGGGATGCGCGTCCGTCCGCCCGAAGACGAGCCGCCCCCGCTTTGCGCTTGCTCGCGCCGTTGCTGATTGTCCAGCGCCATCTCGAGCGCGCCCAGTTCCTGCATAAGATGCTGCGTCATCAAGCGATGGTCACGGAGCTCCGATTCGGCGATGGTCAATTGCTGCTGTTTCATATTGAGCTGCCCTTGCAGGCGCTGCGCCGAGTGTTCGTCGCCGCTGCGCAGCATGTCGTCCACCAGCTTGTCGAGCTCCACAACTTCGCGCATTCGCTGGTCGATTCTCGCTTGCAGCTCATCCTCGTAGTCGATCGCCTGGTCGAGGCGCTGACGCAAGCTTCGCGCCGACCGCTGCGGATTCTCTTCCGCTTCGTCCGCGTCCAACCGGATGCGCGCCAATGGCGACCGCGGGTTCTTGCCCAGGAAATCACTGAGCTGCGCGTTTATCAGGGTGGAAATTTTCTCAAAAAGATCAGACATGAAGTCGTCTCGCGTCTTGCCGCTTTGCGCCCGTACCCATTATAGTGCAGATTGCCGCCTTGTCCTAAGATTGCTCCTGGCAATCGGGAATCTCCGTCCCACTCAAATCGGCAGCCCGGTTTTGGTTCCTGGAGGGCTGCGCGACGTATCCACGAGCCGTGCATAGCGCTGCCAGCAAGGTTGCAAGGGTGAAGAGCAATTGACTGCGCCGCTGAGGGTTCACGTCACTCAGACAGCCGCTGCGCCAGCTTGATGACCGCATCCGCGCTTTTCGCCAGTCGGAACTCGGTCGAGCGCGACCAGCGCCTGAGCATTGGCAAGTGATCGGAGCCGGCGAGCAGATTCCGCGCGAGTATCGTCGCCGCCTCGTCCGTCTCCAGCCACTTCAGCAACGCGCGACAAGCTTGAAACGCTGCTTCATCGTTTAGCTGGTCGCCAAACTCGGCGGTCGCCGACATGACTGTGGCAAATCCCACAGGCGCAGAGACTTCACTCAGCGCCCAAAACACCGAGGCGCGGCTATCGGCGCAAGTCGTCATCATTTGCGCCAGATGTCTGGCGATTCGCTCTTGATCCGCAGGCGACAAGCGAATACGCAGCAGGTCTCGCGAAAGATGCTCGCTGTCGTAATCCGTCCAGTCGGCGGAG
The DNA here is from genome assembly GCA_022821805.1 of Anaerolineae bacterium. GTDB lineage: Bacteria > Chloroflexota > Anaerolineae > Aggregatilineales > Phototrophicaceae > UBA6055. Next base: position 86,146 of record JAJECX010000024.1, on the reverse strand, counting down.
GGCCTGGCGTTCTGCGAGCGCCGCAGCATCAGCGCGAGCTGGAACAGCGCATTTTCGCGCGTATCGAAATCGGCGCTCTTTAGTTCCGCGTACAAACGGTTCATTGCGCGTTCGCGATAAGCGCGCTTCATTGATCTGACCTCACAAATATGCTGGCGAGCTCATCGGAGTATTCGCGCCGCCAGTCTACGGCATTGTCAAGCTGCATTGCCAATTGACTAGCCGATTCAATCAAGGCGATGCGAATGTCCCACAGATTGAAGAGACTCCGCCAGGAATCGTCGCGGAACGCAGCGACGTAATCGTCGAGAAAATCACGATACAGGTCGGTCCTGCCATCAATGAACACCGGATGCCGCGGCGCTGCGAAAATGAGATAACCGCCCCAGTTGTAGCTGTTGAAGAGCTTGCCCTCAAGCGGCGCGGCGGTTAGGTGGCGAACCGCGTTAACGGGAAAGTTCAGCAACAGCGCCCTTCTGATAGTCTTGTCGTTCGTGACGTATTCCACGTGGAAAATCGCGCCAAAAGCAACCAGCGCAATCAGCGTGAGATTTACAGCGACGCGGCGAGGTGATTCGCGGATTCGGCCTTGGATCAGCCAGCCCTTGCGCGAAAGCGCTTGATCAATATGAATGGACGCAATTGGCGCGGCGACGACAGCGAAGAGAGACAGGTTTCGCCCTGATAACAGCGCCAAGAAGAGGGTCCCAATAATCAGGAGGGACTCCGTCGCATCCAGACGACGCCGACTTGCGGAGATGGCGCCCAAGAGCGTTCCCAAAAGCAGAATGAAGCCCCAGCTTTGCGCCTGGCCGAAATCGGGCGATTGCCATTCCTGAATGTAATTGCGCAGACCGCTGATGCCGATCGTTTCAAACGGCGTCGCGAAGACCTCGAGTCCAAGCGGATTGAGAGGCATTAGCGCCAGCGACAGCAAAGTGATCCAAAGCAGTTTGCCAATCGCGCGCGGCGGCGCGCGGGATTCGCCAAGGGCGAAGCGACAATTGATCCATTCGCCGAAGGCAAAGGCGCCGATCAAGATGAAAGCGAATATGAATCCGCCGTGGCAATTTCCCCAGAGCCACAGCATCGGCGGAAGCAGCCAGAGGCGGTCCCGCCCTTTACGTTTAAGTTCAAACAAGAGGTAGATCAAGACGGCGCTGAAGAAAAAGGTGAACATCTGCGGACGCGGAGACCAGAAGGCGGCCGCGCAAGCGGCGCCGATGACCAGCACGAAGCCCTGCATATAAATGACGCCGGCCCCGGCGCGATACAAGAAGAACATACCGCCGGTAGCAAGCAGCGACACGAAGAGCGTTAAGCCAAGGTGTCCAGCCAGGCGCCAGGCAGCAACCATGACCACCTGCGCCAGCCAGCTATGATTCCGGTGAACCAAGCCCGCATGTGTGTGCGAGAAGGTGTCGGCGTATACAGGCTGGCTCGTTTCAAGGATGTGCTCTCCGAGACGGATATGCCACCACATATCGGGGTCGACAGAAACACGACTTGCCATTGCGAAAAGAAGCGTGAAGGCGATCGCTATTGCCGCACGCTCGGTGGTAAGTCGCAGCAAGAAAGACATTTTCGCCTCGTGTTTCGCGCCCGAAAGTTGAAATCGCCAACAATGCCGCCGTTCACTCGCAATTTCAGCCGCATTGAAGCAGGCTTAGGATGCGATTCGACATTCCGTTCATTGACTGGCAAAAACATGCGTTATTATATACCTTGATAGACACTGTAGATTTCACGCGAGGAACCGGGACATGTCAGATGTAGTAGCCCTGTATCGTCTTCAAGAGCTTGAGCTTGACATTATCGAACGCGCGAAAAGGATCAAGGCGATTAACGCCCAGTTGGACGACGATGAAGCGCTGCGCGAGTCTGCTGCCGAGAACGAGGCAGCGCAAGAATCGTATCAGGCGGCCGAGGCGCGCGTTCGTGACATGGAGTTGGAAATCGCCTCGTCGGTCGAAAAGAGGCAAAATGCTGAAACCCGTTTGTACAGTGGCGAGGTTACGAATCCCAAAGAATTGCAGGATATGCAATTGGAAGTGGAATCGTTGACCCGGCGCAAATCCGTGTTGGATGATGAGCTGCAGAAACTCAGCTCTGAGCGGGATGAACTGCGTGACAAGGCGGAAGAAACGGAAGCGCGCTGCAACGAAGCCCGTGAGCTGCACGAACGGGAAAGCAAAGAACTGCTGAAGGAAAAGGAAACCCTGACCGAATCCGTGAATCAAAAGCTGGCGCGGCGCAAGAAATCGGTAGCGGCGATTCCTGAGGAATCATTCAAGACCTATAATCGCATGAGGGTGGCGAAGTCAAATCGACCGGTTGCCGTGCTTCGAGAAAAAGCCTGCACCATCTGCGGAATCGAACAGAACAGCATCGTAATCACCGCCATCAACCGCGGCGAAGGTATGGTGAACTGTCAAAACTGCGGGCGAATCTTGATCCGGCTATAGCGAGACGACGCCCTTGAATGAACAATCGCCGCATGGTCGATTCGGCGGTTTACACCAGTTGCATCAAAATGAAGATACCCAGGAAGACAACCAGCGGGCTCAGATCAATGCCACCCATTGGCGGCAGCGCGCTGCGAATCGGCGCCAGAACCGGCTCGGTCAATTGATACAGCACGCGAGCGATCGGATTGTTTGGATCGAGGTTGGGTATCCAACTTATCAAGACTCGCGCCACCAGGATCATCTGATACACCTGCAGCAGCCAATATAATACGGCAAAAAGTGGATTCATCGCTGTTTGGACCTTTCTTCCGATTTCTTAATCAAACTCGTTCGCCAAAAATCGCGCGTCCAATGCGAACCATTGTCGCGCCTTCTTCAATCGCAATTGGATAATCGTTTGTCATTCCCATGCTCAATTCGGGCAGCCGCAGCTTCAATTCATCAGCGAGCGCGTCTCGCAAGGCGCGCAAATCAGCAAACACGCGCCGAATGATGGCTTCGTCCGCGTCATAGGGCGCCATCGTCATCAGACCCGCCAGCTCCAGATGAGGATATGCTGCAATCTCGCCGACCTCGCGCCACAAGTCATCCCGAACCGAACTGTCCCGACACCAATTGTAACCCGCAAATCCATATTTCGATGCTTCTCCGGAAACATTTATCTCCAAAAGGACCTTGAGCCGCCGCTCCTTTTCGTCCGCCAGCCGCGAGAGACGTCTTGCCAGCTTCAAGCTGTCCACAGACTGTACCATGTCAAATTGCGGAACTACATGCTTGGCTTTTCTGCTTTGCACATGCCCGACCATGTGCCATGTCGGTTTATCATTGGCGGCGTCATTAACTAACGGAATCTTTGCCATACCTTCTTCTACGCGGTTTTCTCCCAATTGTCGCAATCCAGCGTCGACGGCTTCGAGGATTTCGGGCACGGTCTTCTGCTTGGTGACCGCGACCAGCGTGATATCGGCCGGATTGCGCTGAACGTTGGCGCAGGCATCGGCAATGCGATCCTCAACGCGCTTGATATTGTCGCGGATGCTCACAGAGACATCACCACAGCGAATCGACCGGTCGCGCCATTTTCACGGCGATGAGAATAAAAGTCGTCCGTATTGTCGTATGTGCAGATGCCGAGCAGCTTGATATTCGTCACACCGCTTCGTTCCAGATCGATGCGATTGGCGCGCCAGAGATCCAAGCGCGCCGCGCCAGCGGTTGAATCGCGCCAAATCACGCCAGCGTCATCGCCAAAGTAGGCATCTGCTTGACCGACTACTTCTTCTCCTACGGCGTAATTTCGCCGTGAGATCGCGGGACCGATTAGAACCTCGATATCAGCCGCGCGACTTCCGTAGGTCTTCCGCATCATGCGAACCACGCTGGACGCCATGCCTTTCACGGTCCCGCGCCAGCCGGCGTGCCCCAGCCCAATCGCCCGCTTGGCTCTATCATAGAATAGCAGCGGAACGCAATCCGCATAGCGCATGACGAGCGGCGTATCGCGCTGATTGGTAATGATCGCGTCGGCCTTCTGCGGGCGACCATTGCGCCGGAAATCCTCCGCCACAATGAGCGTGTCGGCGCTGTGAACCAGCCAGCAGCTTGCGGCGCGGTCTCCATTGACATCAAGCGCTCGGTAAACGCGCGAATGATTTTCCTTCACCGCCTCCGGGCAATCGCCAATGGAAGCGCCCATATTCAGCGAGCGCCATGGTGAATGACTGACGCCGCCATGGCGGGTAAAAATGCCGTGCCGAAGGTCAGCCCAGGCTTCGTTTCGATAAAAGGTCAAGCCTGCGCGACCGATTTTCTCCAATTGGAAAGCCCCTCTCCGCATACGTTAATTGGCTATCAGCGCACCGTCTAACTATAGCACGATTTGAGTTTCCAAGCTTTACCGCTAGCAGGGGCCAGGGACTTCGCAAGGTCGCGGACAGCGCGTCTCTTCGGTCGGTCGCAAGGCGAATCAAGGCGTTGCAGATTAGCCGATTCCCCGGGCATCTGTGCTACAATCGATTTCAATAGGATCGGTGTCTAGAGTGAACAATGAAGTCAGCATTGCTACAACTCCGTCCCCGGACAGCCTGCTGCTGCAACTTGAACGAAGCGCGGCTCGCGCCTGGCATTGGCTGCTAGATCTGATTTTCCCACCGGCCTGTGGCATTTGCGGTCGGGTTGACTTTCGCCTTTGTGCTGGCTGCCGGCGCGAACTGGATCTGCTGCCGCTCAAAGACTATTCTAAAGAGCTTAATGAGTTGCACGAGGTATTCGCGACGGGCAAGCATCGCCATATCTTGCGAAACGCGGTGCGAGCCTTCAAATATGATGGCGCGACCGAGCTTGCAGAGCCATTGGCCGCGCGAATGGTCAAGGCGCTTCGCGGCTTGCAGTGGAAGGTAGACGTGATTGTGCCAGTGCCTCTTTTCGCTGATAGAGAAGCGGAAAGAGGTTACAATCAGGCGGCGCTCTTGGGGCGGCATTTGTCGGCGGAGATGGGCGTAATATACAGCGCGGATAGCCTCAAGCGCGTCAGAGAAACGAGCCAGCAGGCGCTGTTGACGCCAGAGGAGCGGCAATCAAATGTACGGGACGCGTTTGAGGCGTGCGAAGCCGTGAAGGGGCACGCGGTATTGCTGGTGGATGACGTGGTGACGACCGGCTCGACGCTCCGTGCATGCGCCATCGCGCTGAAAGAAAAAGGGGCGGGCGCCGTCTACGGCATCGCCGTCAGTCACGCCTAACCACCCGGTAAATTCGGCAGGAGGAAGATGATGAATATCACTATTCATGGAGATGGCATCAGGATCTCGGATGCGCTGGACAACTATACCCGCTCGAAAGTCGACAAGCTTGACCGTTACCTGCCCAATATTTCCCAGGTAGGCGTTGAGCTTTCGATTATCCGCACCCATCGTGGCGCTGATCTCGCAATCGCGCAGATCACGGTCCAGCACGCTCGCGGCGCCATCTTGCGCGCGGAAGAAAAGATGAATATCGAGAATCGCGATACGATTCGCTTCGCCATCAACAAGGCGGTGGACAAACTGCATCGACAGATCGACCGATTCAAGAGCAAACGCAAATCGAAAAATCAGAAGGTGCGCGACCGTTACCGGGCGACGGTCGCCGAGCTTGACCTGGCTGAAGATGTTCCGGTGTACGCCCTGAATGAAGCGGAAGAGTCCGATGCGACATCTGAGATTTATCGGCGCAAGCAGATTGAAATGATGCCGATGAACGAAGAAGAAGCGATCGAACAGCTAGAACTGCTAGACCACAATTTCTATATGTTCATGAATGCCGAAAGCGAGCAGGTCAATGTGCTGTATCGGCGCGAAAGCGGTGGCTACGGCATTCTGATCCCGCTGTAGCTAACTTTCCAGCAGCGCCGGGCTGGGGAGCAACTGCCCTTACCGTTGCCACAAGCCAGCGAGTTCCTGGTATTTGCGATATTCGTACCAAGCCATGAGCAACGACAGTCTTAGTCCGTGCCAACGGTCGCGGTAGCCAGCCAGCGTTACGTATCGCCAGTAGAAATGACGGAGCGGCTGCAGGACGAAGTTGCGCTGCTTCGGGCGAACGCCTTGCGAATACAGGCTCTGCGCGTCAAAGCGGGCGTAATGCTCCTGCTTGGTTTTGAATTGCGCCATGTCCCGATAATTGTAATGAACCAGCGGGTGCCGAATCGTGCCTTCCGCGCCAAAAAGCTTCACCACTTCGTGCACTTTCCGGCGCGTATCGTAGTAAGCCTGCCCCACCCGCAGCAAGCGCGTTTGATAATCGGGATACCAGCCGGCCCCCTTGGTCAAGACTCCAAAGATGTAATTGTGTCGAGGAATCCGCCAGCCGGCGTAATCCGGCAGCCTGATCTTGTTTCGGATCTCTTCAGCCAGCGCATCGGTGACTCGTTCATCCGCATCGACAAAAAGCACCCAGTCCGTCATCTCATCAGCGGCATCAAGCGCGGCATTTCGCTGTTCGCTGTAGTCAGCAAACTCATGCTGGAATATATCGGCGCCGGAACGCTGAGCAATCGCTACGGTGTCATCGTTGCTGTACGAGTCGAATACGATAACGCGATCGGCAAATCGCAGCGTCTTTATGCAGTCGGCGATCTGCTCGGACTCATTGTGCGTCAATACGATGGCTGTGAGGTGCGTCATGCTTTCGCCAACTCAATGACAGTGCGGCAGGCGGCCGCCAACTCGGCATCAGCGGCGCTCAAGCGTCGCATTTTCAGCCGTATGCCCCAGATCACCAGTTGGCGCGCCAGCCTGCGTTTCCAAGTCGGATAATGTTTGTCATACAATAATAGCCTACTTTTCCACAATTGAATTAGGCTGCTCGGGCGAGCTTGCGATGTACTGCCGCCGCCGATATGCGTCACATGCGCAGATGGCACGCACAAGATGCGCCAACCCAAATTCTTGATGCGCCAAGCCCAGTCGACCTCCTCGCAATAGAGGAAGAAGTCTTCGTCAAACAAGCCCGACTGTTCAATGACTTCGCGTTTGAGCATCATCGTGGCGCCGAGGGTGAAATCTACGTCAAAAGCTCGGTTGCCCGCGTAAAGGGAACGCGAGTAACGCCCGTTGAACGAACCCTCAAGCAATCGCCCGGCAGTTGGGAATAGCTCAGCCCATATCTGGCGCAGACCGGGAAAGCGAAAGGCGCTGTGCTGGAAACTGCCATCGGCGAATGTCAGCCTGGCGCCGACCACCCCCGCTTCAGGGCGAGACAGCAATTCATCGTAGAGCCGCTTGGTCGCGCCCGGATGAGTGACCGTGTCGGGATTCAGCAAGTATACGGCAGTGGGTCGCTCCCGTTCTAGCGGCGCGTCGCCGAAGCCCAGCCGTCGCAGCGCCAGATTGTTGGCCGCAGCGAAGCCGATGTTTCTTTCGCATTCAATCAGCTTTACCGCTGGAAAGTCGCGGCGCACGATTTCGGCGGTTTGGTCATCGGACGCGGAATCAACTAGCCAGACTTGGTGTCGCAAACCGCTTTCTCTTAAGTCGTCGAACAGGCTGCGCAGCGCGTCGCCAACGACGGCAGCGTTGTTCCAGGTGACGATGACAACGGCTAGATCGGTCGTCGAAAGGCTGTCCGCATTCAACTTGCAGAGCCGCCTTCTGGATCGACGACCATGATTGAACGCATGCCGACGTGATTATTGCGAAGACTGATGGCGACATCCTCATGGATGAGGCCAGCCCAGCAATTCTGCGGATTGCGCGCCTTAACTTCGGTCATGCGGATGGCGCCCCAGACCACCGCGCGCGCTCCCGGCGCCAGGTAGCGGTAGGTATTCTCGCTCGCCTCATCGTAAACTTCTTGCAGCAATTCGTCGCGCGCGACCGCCCAACGATAAGGGAAACTGGTGATGGAAGTCTCGCATTGAATGCCGACGCGCCATGCCCCCGACTCATCGAAATAGCCTAAGGCACCCGCAAGCTGATCCTGTTGATAAACGGCGCCGGGCGCTGGGCCGCTGGTGCGAATCGGCACAGGACCATAGTTTTCGACGGTCAAGCGAAAGACGAGCATATCGCCCAAGGGCACGGTTATCTGCTGCGAATAAGCCAGCGACAGCGTGTCGTCAGGCTGCGGGAGCAAGTCACCAAGATTGCCGGCATGTGAAAACCAATTCTCGTCATAGGGCTGCACAGCGAAGGCGACATCGACGCCGGGCGCTTGGGGCTTAATCTCGGCAAAAGGCTTGCCGCCCGTCTTAATGGTGAGGTCGCCCTCCATTCGGACGCGCTGCCCGACCTTGTCCTGCGCCAGCGCAGCGACCGTATACGTGCCGTCCGGAGGCGGATCGACGCCGAGGTCGATGCCGCCTTCGTAATCGAACAGGTGACGACCGGCTTCACCGTATTGACGCTCTTCGACGCGAGCGGATATTGGAATCCTCAACCCTTCGGCGCCAAGCAGAAACACATCGAGACGCTCCACATCCTTTTCCAGATAGATGTTGATGCCGACGCGATCGGCGATGCCATCCTGATTCGGCGAGAATACTGCCGGCGATATCGAAAACTCCGACATAATTGGCAGGGGCGTATCGCCCGCCTCAACCAGCAGGCTGCCATGCGCGCTCATAGAATTACCGTCGTCCGTTTCCGCCTCCAGCAGCCAGCTGTAATTTCCATTTGGAATCAGACGCCGCTCGATCTCGCCGTATACCACTTCGCCGTCGTTTAGAAATCCATCGACGATGCCACTGAAAAGCACGCGGTATTCGCCATCATCGCGCGCTTGACGCTGTCGGAAATAAAACTGCCTCCCCGGCTCCGAAGTGAGAGACAGGCTGACCGTCGCCGGGCGCGACAAGCTGTATTCGAAAACGGCAATATCGTCTTCGCCATCGGCGTTGGGGCTTATCGTTGGCCGGTCGAAGCCCGCTGCGCCAATCAAGGGCAAAGGCGGCCTGAGCAACAGGCTGCCGACTGCTAAGACGGTCACCGCGCCAAAGGCGGCGGCAAACAGCGTGACCAAGCGAGGCAAACGCATGGGCGGAATTCCCGTAAACGGCAAGCGCAGTTTAAGTCTACTGATGGGATTCGTCGCGAGCAAGTCTATATCGAATTTACGGCATTTGCCGGCGCGGCGGCATTGTGATTCGCATAGCTATACGCGAGATGTAGCCCGGATATCGAGTTGCCCAGCAGGACTTACTTTTGCCCTGGAATTGAGCTACACTTGCCAGCCCAAGGTTTCGAATCGCGCAATAGGCGAAAGATTTATTCTTGGCATCAGACACGACATTTGACTTCAACCACATCGACAACGCGGAAGCGCAATCCGGCGGCGTGTTTGAGCTTCCATTATTGCCGCTGGACGCGCAAGTGCTCTTTCCGCGCGTGTTGAGCCTGATCCCGCTAACGACAAAGGCACAGATCAACGCAGCCAGTTTCTCGCGCGAACAAGAGCGTACCTTAATCGCCTGCAAGCTCAAGCCAAACCAAGATGGTGAAGGTCTGATCAACCGGATACATACGGTTGGCACGGAAGTCGCGCCTGGCAATTCCAGGGAGATGGCGGACGAGAGTTTGCAGCTGCTGGCGCAGGGCCGGCGGCGGGTGCGCATTCTCGAGGTTCGGCAAGCGGGCGCCTACCCGGTGGCCAGAGCCAGCGTAATGGCTGAAGAAACCGTTGAGCCTCAGAAGCTGGAATCCTTGGCGAACGCGTTGAAGGAATTGTTCAAACACAGCAGCCAGTACAACGAGGTCATGCCCGACAGCATCATCAAACATATTCTGTCACTGGAGGATCCGGGGCAACTCTGTGACTCGCTCGCTTCGATATTGCCGCTGCCAGCGGATGATCTGCAGCAGCTGCTCGAGCAGGAAGATGTCGCAAAGCGACTTGAGTTGCTGGCGGTGCTGCTGACATCTGATTTGCATGACAACGAAATCCATGACGAGGTTCACGCGCGCCTGCAGGATGAGATCGCCGCCAATCAGCGCGAGATGTATCTTCGAGAGCAAGTCCGCATTATTCAGCAGGAACTGGGTGATGGCGATATTTTCCAGCAGGAGATGCGCGAGCTATCCGAGCGTATCCGCGCCGCGAACTTTCCGAGCGAAGTCGAAGAAAAGGCGATGAAAGAAATGTCGCGTTTGAGCGTCGTTCCGCCGATGTCGCCGGAGTCGGGCGTGATTCACACCTATCTCGACCGCTTGCTGACCCTGCCCTGGAATGTCATCAGCGATGAGAATCTCAATTTGCAAAATGCCGAGGATATTCTCGAGCGCGCCCATTATGGATTGTCCAAGGTCAAGGCGCGGATAATCGAGCATATCGCCGTGCGCAAGCTGGCGAAGGACAAAATGAAGAACCCGATTCTATGCTTCGTGGGACCGCCAGGCGTCGGCAAGACATCATTGGGGAAGAGCATATCTGATGCGCTCGGCTGCAAATTCCTGCGCATCAGCCTGGGCGGCGTTCGCGATGAAGCCGAAATCCGCGGTCACCGCCGCACCTATATTGGATCCATGCCGGGGCGAATCCTGCAGCAGATGGAGCGCGCGGAGACGGTGAATCCCGTCTTTATGCTCGATGAGATTGACAAGATGAGCTCGGACTTTCGGGGCGATCCAGCCTCGGCGCTGCTTGAAGTGCTCGATCCTGAGCAGAATATCAACTTTGTCGATCACTATCTTGAAGTGCCTTATGACCTTTCCAAGGTGACGTTTATCACCACCGCCAATGATCTGTATTCGATTCCAGAAGCGCTGGAAGATCGCCTCGAGGTCATCGAATTCAAGGGGTATTCCGAAGAAGAGAAGATTGAAATCGCGCGCCGATTCTTGATCCCGAAACAGCTTGAGGCGAATGGCATCGCCGATGTGCGGATTCGCTTTTCGACTGCCGCGCTGCAGCATATCATCCGGCACTATACGTACGAAAGCGGCGTTCGCAATCTCGAGCGCGAAATCGCCAGAATGTGTCGCAGAATCGCGCGGAAAGTCGCCTCCGAGCGTGGATTCCCGCGGCGCATCACGCCGGCAATCATTGAGAAGCACCTGGGTCCGCCGCAGATACTGGACTCGCGTGTCAATCGGGGCGACGCAATTGGCATCGTCAGCGGCCTGGTCTGGACGCCCAACGGCGGAGATATTCAGACGGTTGAAGTTTCGCTGGTGCCGGGCAAAGGCAACCTGATGCTGACGGGCCAGCTTGGCGATGTGCTGCAAGAGTCGGCGCATATCGCCCTGAGCTATCTACGCGCGCGAGCAAACGAGTTTGGCTTGCCCGCCGATGATTTCGATAACTATGATCTTCACGTTCACATGCCGGAGGGCGCTGTGCCCAAGGATGGACCATCGGCCGGCATCACGCTGGCTACCGCGCTCATTTCGGCATTCACCGAACGGCAGGCGAACGCGTCATATGCGATGACCGGGGAGATCACGCTGCGAGGTCATATCTTGCCGGTTGGCGGCGTCGTGGAAAAGATATTGGCCGCCCGTCGCCGCAGCATACCGCGAATTATCCTGCCGAGGGACAACCAGAAAGATTTGCATGACCTTCCCAAGGCGGCGCGGCGTGATGTCTCAATCACATTTGTCGAAGATATGAGCGAGGTTTTGGAGTTGGTTTTGCTGCAGCCACCGTCAATCCGAAGCCGCGATTGTGAATCCGAAAAGCGACGTCAAGCGAATGATGAGCGAGAACGCAAGGAAGGTTAGACCTGACGCTGGCAGTCCCGGAAAATCGGCAAATTTGACAAAAGCATTCTTCGCTAAGGCAAGCCAAGCATCTGGCGCAGCGGTCGCCAACACGTGAACACTTCTGCTTTCGCCTTTTCGGTCAATCACAGGACAGCGCGAATCCTCCTACCGATCATCGTGATGCTTCTCGCGGCCTGCAGCGCACTCAGCCAGCCCACCGTGACGCCCAGCCCGACGCTGACCTTGGCGCCGACGAATACATTGATTCCGTCGCCGCCGCCGAGCCCGACGCCGATGGATACCGCGACTCCGGCGCCTACCGCGACACCGACAACGACGCCCTCTGCAACCGCCAGCCCCACCGCGACTTTGAGCGCAACGCCAACGGCGACGCCTTCGCCGACTTTGACGCCGACGATCACGCCGCTTCCCGTATTCGGCTTCGTCTTCGACAACTGGGATGTGGTTGATATCCCGGCGTCGATCGCCGATGGCGTATCCAGCCCGATGATCGCTTTCACCAGCGCCAACAACCGCCAGAGCATCGCCAATATCGCGACGGCTCAGCCCTTCACCGGCGTGCAAACGGTGTATTTTGTTTCGCCAACCGGAACGAGGCGGCGCATTCCCGTGCTGGAGTTGATTTCGACCAAGAGCCTGGAGGTCTTCCCGTCACGCCCGGGCAATTCGCTGGCGTATGTCAAGACGAACGACGATCCCCGCACGAGCGGCTTGTATATCCTGGATTTGAAAAACGGATTCAGCGCGAGATTGCTGCCAGGTGAGAATCCGCTGGTGCAGCGGGGCTTCTATATGTCGCCCGACTGGTCGCCCGATGGCAGCAGTATGGCGATGGCTGTTGCCACCGGTTATGATATTGACCTGTTCCTCGTCAACACTGACGGTTCTTCACCGAAGAATATCAGCGACAGAGGCTCGTATGACTGGTGGCCCCGCTGGTCGCCGGATGGCCGACACATCGCCTTTGTATCCGACCGCGCGATTTGCCCCAGTTGGATACCGGGCGAGGCAAACTTCTGCGACGCTTTGACAATGCCGCCACCAACTGGCGGTCATGTCTATCTTTACGAAGTTGCGAGCGGTCGCGCGCAGCAACTGTCGGAAGTAGTGGTTTCCGAAGCGCCCAGTTGGATAAGCGCTTCACTTCTGGCTTTCGCCAGCGGCAGCCCCTTTGATCTGCAGAATCCGCAGCGTCGAATCTGGCGCGCAAATATTGAGACAGGAGACGTACGCGAGGTGCGCGCTGCGGGGACCTCCGCAAGGGCCAGCTATCTGTCCGATTCATGGTCGCCTTACGGAAATCGCGTTGTAATTCAGGTCGCCGACAGCACGAACGAAATCGTTATGCTTAACGCAGCCGGGCAGATTCTTGGGCGGGACAGCGAACTGGATCTCCCGCGCTTTGGCATGGTCGCAAGCTGGTCGCCCGATGGCGAACGAATTGCCATTGGCGGTACCGCGGGCCAGTGTCCGTTCGGCATCCGCGTCAAGAATCTCGGCTTTGGAAATGTCGCCAGCGGAGGTCCGCCGCCGACGATGTGTGATCCGCAGTTTTCGCCCGACGGGCAGTATATCGCGTTTTCCGGCGTCAACCCGTCAGTAGATGGTAGGAACGATATCTACATCGCCAGCTATAACGGCTTCGGCGCGACGAGCCTGACGCGCGATCTGCGCGGGCAAGTGAAGCTTATTGGCTGGGTCGGCGGCGGACCATAGCGATATTGACAGGCAGGCAGTATATTGACAGTTGGCATGAATGACCGATCTGGGGCGAAACAATATGTCCAATCTCGAAGGCAAGATCGCGCTCGTCACTGGCGGAGGACGCGGCATCGGGCGCGCGATCTGCCTGGAATTGGCGGCGCGCGGCGCGACCGTTATTGTGAATTACAACCGAAGTGGCGCTGCCGCTGCGGAAGTTGTCGCGCAGATTGATAAAGCTGGCGGCGCCGCCCAAGACGTACAGGCGGATGTCAGCGATTCGGAGCAAGTTACGGCGATGTTCAAGGCGATCGTTTCCGACTTCGGCACAATCGATATTTTGGTCAATAACGCCGGCATGACGCGCGACAATGTCATCATGATGATGAAGCCCGACGACTTTGACGCGGTGATCGAAACGAATCTGCGCAGCTGCTGGCTCTGCTGCAAGACGGCGGCGCGCACGATGATGCGGAAGAGAAGCGGGAGCGTCATCAACATCACCAGCGTGGTCGGCATAGCGGGCAACGGCGGACAGACAAATTACGCCGCCAGCAAAGCGGGCATCATCGGGCTGACCAAATCGCTGGCAAAGGAGGTTGCCGCGCGCGGCGTCCGTGTCAATGCGGTTGCGCCCGGCTTTGTCGAGACCGATATGACGGCCGACCTATCCGACGAAATCCGACAAAAAGCGATTGAAGCGATCCCGCTTGGCCGGATGGGCGCGACGCAGGATATCGCAAAGGCAGTAGTGTTTCTGGCATCGGATGAGGCTGATTATATCACCGGGCAGACGCTGGTCGTCGATGGCGGCATGGTCATGTGATTTGCGGCAACGCATTGGAATGGAGATCAAAAATGAGCACCATTTTTTCCAAGATCATCGCCAAGGAAATCCCGGCCGACATCGTTTACGAAGACGATCTCGTATTGGCTTTTCGCGACATCGCCCCGCAGGCGCCGGTCCATATCCTGATCACCCCAAAAAAGGAGATCCCAACCGCCAACGATGTCGAGGCGGCTGATGAAGCGGTTTTGGGACGTCTGTTTACCACTGCGACGCAGATTGCGCGGGATGAAGGCATTGCGAAGCAAGGCTACCGCCTAATTGTCAACTGCAATGAAGACGGCGGGCAGGAAGTTTTCCACCTGCACATGCACATATTGGGCGGCCGCAGCCTTGGACCGATGTTGGCGAAGAAGTGAATTCGCCTAGCCCCGCAGAATCCCGCGCGCAACTTATTGGCTCGCGGTAGCCGCCGGGGCAACCGTCGAAACCGCCTGTTCCACCGTCGCCGTCGCTTCAAGCGTCAGAGAGGCGGTGGCGGTTGGCTGTACCGCGTCGATCGCAACCGCAGTAACGGTGGGCGGCGCAGTTTGGGTCGGCGCGCTCGCCTGCCCCCAGTCAGCTGGAGTGGCGTCATCGATTGCTTGCAGGATTGTGGCCGCCGACGGGATCGCCCCAGCCTGGCTTGACACAACCGTCACTCCGTTCACGCGAATAGTCGGCGTCGTGGAAACCCCTTCATTGGCGGCAGCATCAAGCGTGCGGCTGATTGCCGCCGAGTTGAAGCAAGCGGTGAATGCGTCGCTGCTTAATCCGAGCTGTTCAACGCCGGTCAATAGACGGTTCTGGGAGAAAGCCGTATTCCCGTAACGCGTTTGCCAGTCGAAGAGCACATCGTGCATTTCCCAAAACATACCCTGCTGCCCAACACAAAGAGCGGCGCGCGACGCGCCGGGCGCATTGGGAATCGAGCCGGTGTTGAGGGGCACATAGGTGTATAAAACCTGCTGGTCCTTCACGCGTTCAAGCACGGCATCCAGGCTGTCACTGTGAAAAGCCTCGCAGCCCGGGCAGGCGAAACTGGCATATTCTTCTATGGTCACAGGCGCGTCGGGGTTGCCAAGGCGCGGATAGCCTTCCGGTGAATTGCTGCGCTCTATGCCCTCGTAACGGGATGACAGATCGTCCGGAATATGCGCTTCGACCGGCTGATTGGAAACGACAACAACAGCGATGCCGACGATGGCCGCCGCCACCACCAGAGCCAGGAATAGCAGCCGTTTATTCTGGCGGCGCTGCTTTTGACGCCGTTGCCGAGCTTCGCGCGTGCGGCTTCGTTTTGCCATAGTTTCGCAACCTGTCGAACTGCGTTACTTCCAGTAACTTGCAAATGCGGCAAGTCTACTTGACGGCTTTGATTTTGTAAAATGACAAGTTGTCGGCTTCTCGCTGCCACCCATGCGGGCTCGCTCGTAACTGTCCAAACTTTGACGTCCGCTAAATCATGACCTGTCGCTCGGTTTCGATTGGGCATAATCTCTGGTAGAATCTTTTGACGCATTTGCAAGAAGCGACTGAGATATCGACGAATATAAGGTGCCGGCGACGGCGCGTTCGCTTGACGATGTAGACAAAGGGAAAATGTGCATGGGCGACAGTTTCGGCACACGCGGATCAATCAGCGTTGGCGGCGATAAGGCAATAGTCTACCGTTTGAACAAACTAAGCGAAGCTGGAATCGGCGCTATCGACCAACTGCCATTCAGCATCAAGATTCTGCTGGAGAACGCCCTGCGCAATCAGGACGGACGGCACTTCCAGCCTGAAGACGTGCAGAACCTGGCGAATTGGGATGCGCAAAATCACCGCGCAGTCGAGATCCCCTTCAGTCCGGCGCGCGTGATCTTGCAGGATTTCACCGGCGTGCCCTCGCTGGTTGATCTGGCGGCGCTGCGCAGCGCGATGGCGCGAATGGGCGGGGATCCACAAAAGATCAACCCCAAGACGCCGGTGGATCTGGTCATTGACCATTCGGTGCAGGTGGATGTCTTTGGCCGTCCCGACGCGATCACGCGCAACGCCGAGATGGAATTCGTGCGCAATCGCGAACGCTACGAGTTCTTGCACTGGGGGCAGAAAGCCTTTGAGAACCTCAAGGTTGTGCCGCCCGCCACCGGCATCGTGCACCAAGTCAATCTCGAATATCTGGCGAAAGTTGTGCAACTCTACGATGATCCGCAAGGTGATGGCATGGTTGCCCTGCCGGATTCGCTGGTGGGCACGGACAGCCATACGACGATGATTAATGGCTTGGGCGTGCTCGGCTGGGGCGTCGGCGGCATTGAGGCGGAAGCGGCTATGCTGGGCCAGCCAATCTATATGCTGATGCCCGAAGTCGTTGGCTTCAAGCTGATCGGGCAGTTGCCCGAGGGCGCGACTGCAACTGATCTCGTGCTGGTTGTCACTCAGATGCTGCGCGAAAAAGGCGTAGTCGGCAAATTCGTCGAATTTTATGGACCCGGATTGAGCAGCATGACCTTGCCCGATCGCGCCACCATCGCCAATATGGCGCCGGAGTATGGCGCGACGATGGGTTTCTTCCCCGTCGATGGCGAAGCGCTCAGTTATCTGCGCCGCACCGGCCGCGATGAAGGGCTGGTCAATTTGGTGGAAGCCTATTGCAAGGAACAAGGACTCTTCCGCAGCGATGACACCGATGATCCGGAGTTCAACGACAGGCTCAACTTGGATCTCAGCACCGTCGAGCCGAGCGTCGCCGGTCCCTTGCGGCCGCAAGACCGTATCCTCCTGCGCGAGCTCAAGCCGACCTTTAACCGCGTGTTGACGGCGCCCTTGGGTCCGCAAGGATTTGCCCTGGATGTGAACCAGCTTGAAGCCAGCGGAAACGTGCGCGCCAATGGCGACAGCGCGACGATCAAGCATGGATCGGTTGTCATCGCCGCCATCACTTCTTGCACCAATACGAGCAATCCCTCGGTCATGGTCGCGGCCGGTCTGCTGGCGAAGAAAGCCAGCGAGCGCGGGTTGACGCGCAAGCCCTACGTGAAAACGAGCCTTGCGCCCGGCTCCAAAGTGGTGACGGAATACCTCGACCGGGCGGGACTGACGCCGCATCTAGAAGCGCTTGGCTTCCATACGGTCGGTTATGGCTGCACAACCTGCATCGGCAACAGCGGTCCACTGCCCGAACCGGTGCGCGATGCCATCCACGAAGCGGATATCGTGGCCGCCTCGGTGCTGAGCGGCAACCGCAATTTTGGCGGACGGATCGGACCCGATGTGCGCGCCAACTTCTTGGCGTCGCCGCCCTTGGTGGTTGCCTATGCGCTGGCGGGCACGGTCGATATTGACCTCGAGCGCGAGCCGATCGCGACTGACCGGGATGGCGCCGCGGTCTACTTGCGCGACATCTGGCCCAGCCAGGACGAGATTGTGCAAACGGTGCAGAACAGCCTAGATGCGGGCATGTATCTTGAACAATACGGCAACGTCTACGATGGCAACGAGCAATGGAACGAGATCCCCAGCGCCGACGAGCCGGTGTATGAGTGGAGCGCGGCAAGCGCCTATATTCAGGAACCGCCATTCTTCATAGACTTGCCATCCGCCGCCCCGCCGATCGAGCCGATCATGGGCGCGCGCGTCATGGTCAAGGGCGGCGACTCGGTGACGACAGACCACATCTCGCCGGCCGGCGCAATCGCGATCAATGGTCCGGCGGGACAATATTTGCTGGAGCGCGATGTCAGCCCGCAATACTTCAACAGCTTCGGTTCGCGCCGCGGCAACGACCGGGTGATGACGCGCGGCACCTTCGCCAATGTGCGGCTGCGGAATCTGCTCGTGCCGGGCAGCGAAGGCGGCGTTACTTATTACCTGCCGACGATGCAAGAGATGCCGATCTACGACGCGGCGCTGAAATACCAGGAAGACGGTACGCCGCTCATCGTGATTGCCGGCAAGGATTACGGCATGGGCTCATCGCGCGATTGGGCGGCGAAGGGTACGCTGCTGCTGGGGATCAAAGCTGTTATCGCCGAGAGCATCGAGCGCATTCATCGCAGCAATCTGGTGATGATGGGCGTACTGCCGCTGACCTTCGCTGCGGGCGAGTCATATAAGTCGCTTGGACTGAGCGGGCATGAGACTTACGACATTCCGATTGGCGATGACATCCAGCCGATGGACACGCTGACGGTAACAGCGACCGATGAGAACGGGGTGGCGACACGCTTTGATGTCGCCGTTCGTCTGGATACGCCGGTCGAGGTGGACTACTATCGCAACGGTGGCATCCTGCATACGGTCTTGCGCAATTTCCTGGCGGAATGAGAGCAATGCAGGCGCATCACAGGTGGCGCGTCCAGCGGGGCGCGCTTCGTCATTTGCGCTAAAATGACAAACTGATCCGGGTAGAGCCCGATTCGGAGCAAGTCCATTGTATTCATTGCGCGTCAGCCATCGGCTCCTCATCACCATGTTCGTCGCCCAGAGCCTGTTCTCGGCGGCGCAAATCTCCATCATCACGCTGCATTCAATTGCAGCCGGCATCTTGGGCGGTTCGGACGCGGCAGCGGGCTTGCCTACGACCATGGTCACCTTCGCCCATTCGATCATGGCTTACTTCATGGGCATCATCATGGGGAATTACGGCCGGCGCATCGGTTTATGCATGGCTTACGCATTGGGCTTCGCCGGCGCCGTCCTCGGCTTGATCTCAGTGCTCCATGGCATCTTTCCCCTGCTTCTGATCAGCTCAGCCTGTATGGGCATGGCGCGCGCCGGAACGCAGATGAGCCGCTTCGTCGTCGGCGAGATCTTCCCAATCGACAAACGCGCCCAAATGATCGGGCGCATCGTCTTTGCCGGCACGATTGGCGCAATATTCGGTCCCGCGCTCGTTGAGCCAAGCAGCCAATTGGCGAGGTTTTTGTCGCTGGAACTGGTGACCGGTCCGCCGCTTATGCAAGCGCCGCTGGCGCAGCTGCTGCTGCCGAGTGGCGGCATTGCGCAAGAATTGACCACCGGACCTTGGGTAGTCGCTCTTTTCCTGTCCGGCGTATCTTTTTTGATTACCTTCGTCTTGCTCCGGCCTGAGCCAGCCATCGTGGCGCGGCAGTATTCGGAGCCACACATCGAAGACAGCAAACGCGGCGACAGCCACAGTTTGAGCGAATTGCTGCGCCTGCCAAATGTGCAGTTGGCGATTCTCTCAATGGTGATTTGCCAATCGGTGATGAGCACGCTGATGACAATCACGCCCTGGCATATGCACCTGGCGGATCACTCGAATGCAATGGTTTCGCTGGTGATCGGCGCTCACGTCCTGGGCATGTTTGGCTTGTCGCCCCTGACCGGCTATCTGATCGACCGCTACGGGCGCGTCACCATGATGGTCATCGCCGCGATCGTGTTGATTGCGTCGACGATAATTTCACCTCTTTCGACACAACTTCCTTACCTGGTATCGGGATTGTTCCTGCTTGGATTGGGCTGGAACTTCGGTTATGTAGCTGGCTCGTCCATGCTGGCGGATGCCTTGAGCGGCGCCGAGCGAACGCGCGTAGCCGGCTTCAATGATATGCTGGTCGCATTTTGCGCCGGGCTGGGCACCTTGAGCTCGGGCGTGCTATTCGGCTTGGGCGGTTTCGTATTTGTAAGCGCGGGCGGGGGCGTATTGGCGCTGCTGCTGCTGGCGCTGATACGAAGGCTTACCTTGCGTCAGTTGGCGATGAAGCCGGCTTAAATCTCATCGGCGCTTTGCGCGAAGTAGCTCTGTTCAACGATCGCCAGCCAGGCGAGACCGATGATGAAGGTTGAGCTGCCAAAGGCGATGCCGGTGATGATCGAATTGGCGATTGGAAGCTGCTCCAGAATCTCGCTTAACAGCGCCTGCGCCAGGCGGATGCCGACGTATCCTGCAATGCCGCCGCCCAGAACAACGACGCCGGTCGTCTGCAGCATTTTGGCTAAATCCTGTTTTGACAGGTTTTTGTCGAAGTAGGTTTTGTAGATGTCGAAGCACATCCAGGCGTCAGCAATGGAAATGCCCAGCTGCTTTGCTAGTTCCAGCGTCGGCGTCGGCGCCGCGCCGCTTAGCGCTGCCCCGCCCATCGTGCGCGTGATCTTCAGAAAAGAATCGTAGCGCATTTTTTCCAGATTGCGTTCGTCATCCATAAAGCGCCACCTCGTCCACGGCGTAATAAAAGCCGCCAGCGACTTCGTCTCTTCCCGCCGCATTCAGGTCCGTGTGATTCTCCATACGCTGAATTTGCGTGCTCAGTTGCGCAATTGTGATAGAATGCTTGCCAATCTTAGGCGATGTGGCAGACACTATGCGAATCACAATTTACACTGATGGCGCTTGCGATATCCATGCTGAGAATCGACCCGGAGGCTGGGCGGCAATTTTGCAGGCGGTTGGCGAAAATGGCGACGTGAATAAGGAGAGGGAAATCAGCGGAGGCGCCGAAAACACTACCAACAATCAGATGGAATTGAAGGCGGTGATCGAAGGTCTTGGCGCGTTGAAAGAGCCCACTGAGGTCACAATCTTCACGGATTCGCGTTATGTCATGGACATCGCAACCGGCGCGAAGAAAGTAACCCGGAACAAGAGTCTTTGGCAAGAGTATTATCGAAACGCGGAAAGGCATGAGATCGATTGGAAATATGTAGCGGGGCACTCCGGCAATGTCCTCAATGAACGCTGCGACCGGCTGGCGGTAGCAGAAAAGAACAAATTGGCTGTATCGAAATCCGCCACCGCCGATCCTATTCCAAATGAAGCGCTGAAAATCTATCTTTCCACTCGGTACTCTGGCAAAGGCAAGTTGACCGCTTGGGCGGCGCTCATCGACGACGGCGCGGATCAGAAGGAGATTTGCGGATCGCTGTTAAACACAAACGAAATGGAAGGCACACTGATCGGCGCCATCAACTGCCTTGAGAGCCTGCCCGCGGCGCAGGATGTCGTCATCTTCACCGCCCAGGAATACCTTTCGAAAGGCATGAATCAGTGGTTGAATGGTTGGATCGCAAAGAGATGGAAGACGAGAAGCGGCGAAACCGTCAAGTATCGGAAGCATTGGGAACGGCTGCGGCAACTGACGGAAGGATGCCGGGTTCAATTTCGCTTTGTCAAGTCGCGAGATGATATTCCGGGATTTCAACGCGGCAAGGAACTGACAGCTGAAGTCTTGAACCGCGCCTGATCGTGGCGCTTGTGTTATAGTTGTCCGATGATTGGCAATCCGAGACTAGGAAAGCATTTATGCCCACATACGCCGAGCGGGTAGCGCCATTTGGCACCACCATCTTCACCGAAATCAATCAGCTGGCGGCGCGGCACAATGCCGTCAATCTCGGGCAGGGTCGTCCCGATTTTGACGGTCCGCAAGAGATTGTCGACGCGGCGATAGACGCGCTCAAGAGCGATGGCGCCAACCAATACGCGCCCAGCCCGGGACTGCCCAGTCTGCGCGAGGGCGTCGCGCGGCACGCCAGCATATTCTATGGCATGGATGTCGATCCGGAAGCCGGCGTCATCGTCACTGCGGGGGCGACGCAAGGCGTATACAGCGCGATCATGGGATTGGTCGATCCCGGCGATGAGGTCATCATCATTGAACCCTATTACGACAGCTATGTGCCCGGCGTGCAGATGGCCGGTGGCAAACCGGTCTATGTGCCGATGCACCCGCCGAACTGGACCTTCGACGAGGAAGAGCTGCGCGCCGCCTTCAGCGACAATACGCGCGCCGTGCTGTTGAATACGCCAAACAATCCATCGGGGCGCGTTTATACACGGGCGGAATTGCAGCTTTTTGCCGATCTGTGCATAGAGCACGATGTCATCGTCATCTCCGATGAAGTGTATGAGCATCTCTTCTTTGAGGGGCATCAGCATGTCGCGATCGCTTCGCTCGACGGCATGTTCGAGCGCACGGTCACCATCGGCAGCGCTGGCAAAACCTTTGGCATGACCGGCTGGAAAATCGGCTGGGTCTACGGTCCGCCGGAATTGATCACCGGTGTCTGGCGCTCGCATCAGTTCATCACCTTCGCCACCAACCACCCCACCCAAGTGGCGACCGCCTACGCCTTCACCCTCGGCAGCAGCTATTACGAGGAATATCAGGCGCTGTATTCGCATAAGCGCGATCTGGTGATGCAAGTGATCGAGGCCGCCGGCATGTCGGCGATGCAGCCCGAAGGCACCTATTTCATCATGGGCGATTTTTCGCAGGTGTTTGAAGGAAACGATGTCGAGTTCTGCAAATACCTGATTGAAGACATTGGCGTGGCGACAATTCCGCCATCGGCCTTTTTCAGCGACAAACACCGGCATCACGCTGAAAATCACGTTCGCTTCGCCTTTTGCAAAAGCGATGAAACCCTCGAAAGGGCGGCCGAGCGAATGAGAAAACTGCGCGCCTAACCGCTCTTCCGCCTCTCGATGAATCCGTTCGCAAATTCAAACGATTTCTTAAGAATTCAAGCTGTCTAAACTGTAGACAAGCCAATCGTATAATGATAGAATTGATAGTATCAGTAGATTGATTGTATTCATCTGATGAATCATGGATATCAATCTCGGCTCTGACTTCCTCAATTACATCATTAGGCAGGGTTATCAGCCCGGCGATCGCTTGCCGTCGATTCAGGAATTGACGGCTGATACGCATTTGGATATGAGCGCCAACAAAGTGCGTGAACAGCTTGAGGTGGCGCGGCAAATGGGCTGGGTGGAGGTGCGCTCGAAGCGAGGAACGCGGGTAAAAGACTACGCCTTCACGCCCGCGGTGCGCTTGAGCGCGCTATACGCCATGGCTTGCGGCGAGCGTTTTGAAGACTTCGCTTCGCTGCGCAATCACGTGGAATCGGCTTATTGGCAGGAAGCCTGCGCGCTGCTCACCGAAGCCGATCTCAATGTCATGCAGGGCTGCATCGACAGCGCCAATCAAAAGCTGGATTCGCCGCCGATTCATATTCCCAATCCGGAACATCGGCTCTTCCATCTCACGGTCTTCAGGAACCTGGAGAATACCTTTGTGCTGGGAATCCTCGAGGCTTACTGGGATCTGTACGAAGAAGTCGGCGTCAACCGCTATATGGATTACAGCTATCTGCGTCAGGTTTGGGATTATCATTCCCGCATACTCGAGTTGATCCGCGCCGGAAGATTCAAAGAGGCTCAGCAAGCCTTCCACGAGCATACGCGGCTGCTGCGTCACGAGCCGAATAACGCCTCCTGGGAATTGGAACGGGGCTAAATCAAGAATAATGCGAGCAGGAAATTGATTCACAAATTGTGAAAGGAGTGATACGCAAAACTTGCGTACTATACTCATGGCAATCAACGCGCAAACACAAACAAAAGTAGAAACCCGCGAGCCGGTCATCAACGATTTCGCTTTCTCGGTGGCGACCAAGAACGGCTCCGGCAGTCAGACATCCAATAATGTGCTGGTGATGTCGCTGTTCCAAATGGGAATCCCGGTCAACGGCAAGAACCTCTTCCCCTCCAATATCAAGGGGCTGCCGACCTGGTATACCATCCGCGCCAGCAAAGACGGCTACACGGCGCGCAAGGCGCTGACCGAAATCGTCGTCGCCTACAACGATGGCACCGCGACCGAGGATGTCGCCAATCTGCCGCCGGGCGGCGTCTGCATCACCACCGACAAAATCGCCCGCGTGATCCGCCAGCGAGACGATATCTCCTACTATCAGATTCCCGTCGCCAAACTGATGCGGCAGACCAAAGTGCCCTCCGCCTTTCGCAAGCAAGTGGAAAACATGACCTACGTCGGCGCGGTCGCCCAGCTTTTCGATATCCCGCTGGACCTCATCTATGACGTGTTGCTGGCTAATTTCAAGGGCAAGGTCAAGGTGGCGGCGATGAATCACAATGTCGTCAAGCTGGCTTATGACTGGACCGCGGACAATATCGTCAAGACCGATCCCTACCGTTTTGAATACATGGACGGCGCCGATGGCAAGATCATGATGACCGGCAACGATGCCGGAGCGCTGGGCGCGGTATTCGGCGGCGTCAACGTGGTGGCATGGTACCCGATCACGCCGTCAACCAGTTTTGTCGATGGCATCATCGGCTTCCGCGGCTTGCGCCAGAATGACAGCCAGGAGAATACGATCGCCATCGTGCAGGCGGAAGATGAGTTGGCGGCCGCCGGCATCGTGGTCGGCGCTGGCTGGGCGGGCGGGCGCTCGCTCACATCCACCAGCGGACCGGGCATCAGCCTGATGGCAGAGTTCGCCGGGCTCGCTTACTTCGCCGAGATTCCAGCGGTATTCTGGAATATCACGCGCATGGGACCAAGCACTGGTCTGCCGACGCGCACCAGCCAGGGCGACCTGCTCTTCACGCATTTCCTCGGTCATGGCGATAGCCGGCAGATCTGCCTGTTGCCCGGCAATTTGAAAGAGGCTTTCGAATTTGGCTGGAAGTCTTTCGACATATCGGAAGACTTGCAGACGCCAGTGTTTGTCGTCAGCGACCTCGACCTGGGCATGAACAATTGGCTCTCCGATCCCTTCGATTATCCCGACAAGCCGATCAGCCGCGGCAAAGTTCTGGACGCCAATGCGCTGCAGGAATTCATTGATGAGCATGGCAAGTGGGGTCGATACATGGATGTCGATGGCGACGGCATCGCTTATCGCACCTTGCCCGGCACGGATCATCGCTTCGCCGCGTACTTCGCGCGCGGCACAGGCCACGATGAAATGGCGGTCTACAGCGAGCGCAGCGATGACTGGGTCGAGAATATGACGCGCCTGCGCCTGAAGATGGATACGGCGCGGGATATGCTGCCACAGCCCATCATCGACAACGGCAGCGGCGCCGATATCGGCATCATCACCTTTGGAACCAACGAGGATGCCATTCGTGAAGCGCGCGATTGGCTGGCGAATGATGGCATTAAGACCAATTATCTTCGCGTGCGCGCCCTGCCGCTGGCTTCATCGGTCAGTGATTTCATAGACGCGCATAAGAGCGTATTCGTCATCGAGAACAACTTTGATGGCCAGCTGACACAATTGATCAGGCTGGAACATCCGGAAAACGTCTCACACGTCAGACCGCTGGCGCTCGGCGATGGCTTGCCGATGACGCCGGACTGGATCTATGACAGCCTGAAAGAACAGGAAGGGTAAACATGCCACCACGTACAAATCACCTCGGCTTGGCGCGCAACGAATACAAGGGGCGACCGAGCACGCTCTGCCCCGGCTGCGGGCATGATTCGATCTCCAATCAACTAATCAGCATGGCGTATGAGCTGGGCTTGGAGCAGCACAAGATCATCAAGATGAGCGGCATCGGCTGCTCGAGCAAAACGCCAGCTTACTTTCTGGGCGGCTCGCACGGATTCAACGCCTTGCATGGCCGCATGCCGTCGGTGGCGACCGGCGCTCTGCTCGCGAACAAAGAGCTCTCCTGCATCGCCGTTAGTGGCGATGGCGATACCGGATCAATCGGCATGGGGCAATTCAAGCATGTCATCCGCCGCAATGTGCCCTTCGTCTATATCATCGAAAACAACGGCGTTTACGGGCTGACCAAAGGGCAATTCTCGGCGACCGCCGATGAGGGCCAATTCCTCAAGTATTACGGCACCAATCATATGCCGCCGATTGACCTGGCGCTGGAAGCGGTGATCGCCGGCTGCACCTTCGTCGCGCGCAGCTTCAGCGGCGATGCCAAGCAAGTGCAAGCGCTGCTGCAGGCGGCGGTTCGCCACCCGGGCACTTCCGTGCTCGATATCATCAGCCCCTGCGTCACCTTCAACAACGCCGCGACATCAACCAAGAGTTATCCTTACGGCAAAGATCACGAGATTCCGCTGCACGAAATCCAGATTCTGGCGCCTGACTATGTCGAGGAGCGAGACGAGATCACAATTGAGGATTACGACGAAGGCGACATCATTGATGTGGAGATGCACGATGGCAGCTTCATCCGCCTGAAGAAGCTCGACAACGACCACGACCCGCGCAATCGGCGCATGGCAATGGAGATCTTGGAGCGGTCAATGCGCGAGCAGATCTTTTCGACCGGCCTTATCTATTATGAAGAGCCGCGTCCGACGCTGGCGGATACGGAAGAGCTGGTCGATAGGCCGCTTGCGCTGCTGGACGATGCCGACCTGCGCCCGCCAAAGAGCGCGCTCGACAAGGTCATGCAGAGCCTGATGGCGGGCTAGCATTCATTAAAGGCCACTCCCCGGAAGTGAGGAAGGGGGCATGCTGACTCGCTACTTTGCAAAGGTGCTAAGCTTCAAGTTTCAATAGATTACCTCCAGAGTCACGGATGCTGTTTTACTTCCCCGACAGGTTTGAAGCAAATGAGCAATTTTCGTGTACTTGAAATTGAGCAGTTGCGCAACGGCGTAGGCTGCATAGACGTTGATCATTGCAGCGCGGCCTGCCGAGTTGCACAGGTTGCGCTAAGCGAGGCTGGTCATCCTGTTTCTGTGAGATGCGAGGTGGAGGACCAAGAAAAACCGCTCTTCACGGTTGTTCTGCAATGGAGAGAACTCGGAAAACGCTCGGCAATACGCTCTTGGAGACAGCGTCAGCGCCTCGGCGAATGGGCGGCGGAAGGCGTTGCCTTTATGCTAGTTGAGCAATTCACTCCTTATACCGTAGTAGACCAGGCGGCAGTCGATACAAGACCCGGAGGCGGTACAGGAATTGACTACTATCTGGGATCGAAGGAAGACCTTGATTGCAAAAGCGAGGAAGATTTCCCGGAGCACTTGGCAAGATTAGAAGTTTCTGGAATCCTGGCGCATTCCAGAAGTTCGTTGAATTCACGTGTGAAAAACAAGATTGAGCGCTCAATGCTGTCAGACGGGGATGGAACGCCCGCCTATATCATCGTTGTAGACTTTAGAATTCCTGTCGCGAACTTTACACAAAGGATGCCTGAACATGACGGCGCAATCGTATCTCAAGAAGAGCGTTAGACTTCATCGCGAAGCGTCCGCGCTTGCTAACAGAGCGCGAATTGCACAGTTTGATGGTGATGAAGCCGAATACTTGAATCTTACTGAACAGGCGTTTCGCAAAGAATCCAAGTCTGCGAAGCTTCTGCGCGAAGATCCGTCTCATCATATGTTTGCGATTCTGCATAGAAGCGCCGCAACTTTGGCATATCGTTGCGGCGATTATGAGTCCGCCGAAGACCTAGTTCTATGTGGATTGCAACGAGGCGTAGCAAGTCGTTTACGAGAAGAACTATATAGTCTCCTGGATAAGGTCCGTCTAGCTCAAAAATACGGGATGAGCGTAGACGAACTTGAAGTCGAAGACTTGGTCATGACGTTGCGGGGAATCGAAGCAAACAGAACCTTAATTGAGCCATCTTCGCTGACGAAACGTATCAATAATTTTACTACGCTAATTCGTAACACAATCGGAAGTGTCAATCGGTACAGCTTTCGAGACCGTGGCAAGGTAGACCAGTATTATCGAGTGTTGGCAACTGTACCGTCTACGGGAAGTTACAGAATCGGTATGACTATGACCCACCTCGGACCACAACGGTTTCCAGATCTTTCGTACTTTGACGGAGTGCGGCATAGATTCTTGGAAAATCTCAGGCTCTTCAATAGCGGCGCTCTAGTACAACTGAGAAACGGTTTTCAAGATGAAAGGTATTTTCAAAATCTGGTCGGGCTCGCTAAAGAACTGGCACCAGACGGAGAAGTAATCACATCGGTTGGCATTGAAGCCGACATTGAAGGACAGCGCAAAAGCATATTATTTGATAGCACTAGAGATGAGTTGGATCAAATGATTCTGCCGATTGAAGAGGAATCAGTCGCAGACGAATATCAAATAACAGATGAGCCAGACATCGTTGTTGGTGTTCTGCAATATGCGGACGCGACCAAGGACGAAGTGAAACTGCTAACTGACAATGGCAAATGGTGGCAAATCGTGGTTCCTGAAGGCCTAGCGGAAGACGTGGTGAAGCCATATTTTGGCGACCGAGTTCGTGTTCAAGGACGCCATATTATCAGAGCAAGGAAGGCAAGACGCCTTTACCTTGACAACATCAGGGCTGCCGGCGAAAGCAAGAATATAGTGCCTCAGTTGCAAGCACCCGACAAGCTATTGGAAGCCTAATACTTCGGCATCGCGGGATCAATCTCGTCCGCCCAAGCCAGGATGCCACCCTCGACGTTATACATCTTCTCCACGTCGTAGCCGACTTCCGACAGGAAGGCAATGCTATCGGCGCTGCGCACGCCCGAGCGGCAATGCAAATACAGGGTCTTATCCTTGGGGATGTCCTTTAAGACCGTCTCTTCCCAAAGCCGGCGGCCGCCCTGAATCCCGTTCTTCGCCAACTGAATATCCGGCTTGGGGATCTTCACCGTGCCGTCGATGACGCTGATGTCCCACTCATGCGGATCGCGTACATCAATCACGACTACGTCATCGCCGTTGTCCAGCGCGGATTTGACATCATGCACGGAAACGGTCTTGATATCGAGATTCTCGGTCTCATCGACCGAGCTGAATTCGCTGTGATCATGCGCCGGCATGCCGCAGAACTGCTCGTAATCAATCAACTCGATGTTTTCCGCCGGGATTCCGCAAACGAAGCAATTGGGATCCTTGCGCACTTTGATCGTCTGAAAACTCATCTCAAGCGCGTCATATAGCATCATGCGGCCGATCATGGGATCGCCGATGCCAAGCAGCAGCTTTATCGCTTCGGTCGCTTGCATCGTGCCGATTGTGCCCGGCAAAATGCCCAGCACACCGCCTTCAGCGCAACTGGGAACCAAGCCCGGCGGCGGCGGCTCAGGGAACATGCAGCGATAGCAGGGACCTGCCTCGGCGTAAAACACGCTGAGTTGCCCTTCAAAGCGGAAGATGCTGCCGTAGACGTTGGGAATCCCGAGTTTGACGCAAGCATCGTTGACGAGGTAGCGCGTCGGGAAGTTGTCGGTTCCGTCGATGACAATGTCCCAGTCTTCACTGAAGATGCGCTCGGCGTTGTCCGATGTGAGTGGCTCATTGTATTTGACCACCTCAATATCGGGGTTCAGGTCCAGCATGCGCGCTTCGGCGCTTTCCAGCTTGGAAACGCCAACGGTGCTGACCCCGTGGATGACCTGGCGCTGCAGGTTGGTGAAGTCGACGACATCATAATCAACCAAGCCGATGCGCCCGATGCCGGCGGCAGCCAAATACAGCGCGAGCGGGCTGCCCAAACCGCCGGTGCCGATGAGCAAGACGCTGGACGCTTTCAAGCGGCGCTGCCCTTCCATGCCGACCTCAGGCATGATCACATGGCGGCTGTAGCGTTTGACTTCGTCGTTGGTTAAGTCAGCGAATCGCTGATGAAGAGACGACATTCTTTACTCCCTTTGCGACTAGCGGCGACCGCCGGCGATGCTCGGTATGATACGCAGGCTGTCCTCGGCATCAATTTCAGTATCCAAGCCTTGCATGAAACGGATATCTTCATCGCCGATGAAGATGTTGACGAAGCTGCGCAGTTCATCGTCCTGGAATAAGTGCGCACGCAGATCTGGATGTCGATCCACCAAATTGCTTAACGCTTCGCCAACGGTTTCGCCAGTGACATCGATATCGGACGCGCCGTCAGTGTAGGCGCGCAGCGGCGTCGGAATACGTATGGTCGCCATGTTTGCTTCTCCCCTTCCCTAGCCTCAGTGATCCTTATATGAACGAATTGTCATGCAATGTTCTTACCCACTACGGCGATCTCAATCCCGCCCTGAAGACTTGATGAGCGGGCGCATCAGGTGATGGAAATCGTCCCGCCTTCAAATGCGCTGCGATCTGGTCGTAGACGCCAGACACGCATATCGGTCGCCTTCGCCATCATCACCGATGTGATTACGTAGACGAAGTTCGGAAGGGCATGCTCTCGATCATATTCCGATGGGATCGCCGGCGAATCTGGATGACTGTGATAATAACCGATTAAACTGAGGCCGCGTTCGTCGGCTTCGTCTTCCAGCCGCATCCAATCTTGCGGCCTCATGGCGTATCTATGATATTGCTCCTCTTCGGCGAAAGTGTTCTCCACTTGCATGATGTCCTGAACGGTGACCGTTCCATCCTGCACGCTGCCCAGCAGGAATCCGCCGCCCTCATTTGGGTATGAGGCTTCCATCTGATCGAAGATTTCGCGTTGTAGAGCAATACGAAGATTGACCTTCATGGATACGATCCTGGCTTTGCGTCTAACATAAAAAGAGCCAACCGCATGGGCTGGCTCTTGTCTCTATCCACTTCGCCTGTAAGGCGCGGGTGTCAAGCAGCGCAAATCCCGATGCGGCCGATTGCCGTATCGTCCGTACACATGCAACAACAGCGCTGCTTATCGATCATCGCAAATGCGCCCAAACCTGACATGAGCAGCAGATTAGCACATCGGCGATTTTCACGCAACGGCAACTTTCCTGCTCGCCAGGATCGCGTCTGGCGGTACTTCGGCAGTCTTTCAACTCCGTCGCGATTTGTCTACATTGTAGCTAGTGATGGCGGGTGCTATACTAGCGCCCGTTACCATATTGATGGGGATATATTCGGCGTCGCGAGATTGCTGCCTCTCATGGGCAAACGGCTCGGCGACAAGTGACCTGTTTCAACTTCAAGAAGGAGTACGACTCTATGGCGGAACAAGGTGGGCTCGAGGAGGCCGTCGTTGCCGATATCAGCACTAGCTTCATCGACGGCGGCATCGGCGAATTGATCTACTGCGGCTACGCCATAGAAGACCTGGCCGAGTACGCCACCTTTGAAGAAATCTTGTTTCTGCTCTTCAACTCTCGCCTTCCCAACCGCGCCGAATACGATGGCTTGCGCAGCACGATCGCGCAAAACGCTGCGATTCCAGCTGAAGTCGTCCAAATGCTCAAGTCGCTGCCCAAGGACACAGCGGCGATGGCGGCGCTGCGGACGGCTGTCTCCATGCTGTCCGCATTTGACAGCGATGGCGAAAACCTCACGGACAAAGAAGCGGCCAAGGCGAAAGCGATTCGTTTGACCGGTCAGATTACCACGATTTGCGCCGCCTGGATGCGCATCGTGAAGGGGGAAGAACCTGTTGCGCCACGAGCTGACCTCAGTGTGGCGGAGAACTTCGTTTACATGATATCCGGCGATGAACCGGACGCGACCGCATGCGCCGCGCTCGATGTCTACCTGGTGCTGCTGGCCGAGCACGGCATGAATGCCAGCACTTTTACCACGCGCGTCGTCACTGCCACTGGATCCGATATGCACAGCGCGATCGTCGCCGGCATCGGCGCCTTGAAGGGACCATCGCACGGCGGCGCTAATTCTGCGGCGATGAACATGTTCCTGGAAATTGGCGAACTTGACAATGTCGCGCCCTGGTTCAAGAAATACGTCAAGTCGGGGCAGCGGCGAATCATGGGCATCGGCCACCGCGTATACAAGTCGAACGATCCGCGCGCGGGCATTTTGCGCCGCCACGCCGAGGCGCTTGCCGATAGCTCGGGCAAGCGCAAGTGGTATGAGATCGCAGTGAAGCTGGCCGAGACGGCGCGCGCTGACGAGTACTTCATTAAACGCAATCTCTATCCGAATGTCGATTACTACAGCGCGATCGTCTTGTACACGCTGGACCTCGATATCGATATGTTCACGCCTCTATTTGCCATGTCTCGGATTGCCGGCTGGTCGGCCCACGTCATCGCGCAGATGGGCGGCCGCTTGATTCGTCCGAAGGCGAATTATGTTGGTCCGCGCGATCGCAAGTGGACGCCGATCGACGAACGCTAGGTTGTTAGCATCCCCTTTCGCAGGCGCGGGCAGAAATGCGGGCGCTATTGCTTCCCCATGCGATCGTTTGCTTTCCGACCAAAGCTTGTGCTAATCTGAGCGAGGAGACTGGCTCGGAACTCGCAGCGTGATCCCCTATAAGATCGTCGGCACATCCAATTACCGACCCTATATTGCCTTCTTTGTAACGGTCGCCAATGTGCTGGCTTTTGTCTACATCGTCACATACGCCTTCCTTGGCGGTCTTTCGCTTGAAGAAGTTTATCGACAGTACGCTCTTGATGTATGCGCGGTGCACGGGCAGCCACTGAGCGAAACACTGGCAGACGGCGTCCGCAGCATCTTCCTGCACATGAGCTTCGTGCACCTAACCTCAAACATCATCATCTTTTATGTATTCGGCGCGCGGATAGAAGAGCATCTTGGGCATTTGCGCTTCCTCGCCTTTTATCTGCTTGTCGGCTTCGGCGGTCATCTGGGACATTTACTCTTTGATGGCGCTCTTTGCAACGAGCCGCAATACATGATCGGATCCAGCGGCGCGATCTCCGGCATCATCGGGGCATTCCTGTTTCTCTTCCCGACGGCGCGGATCAAGTCGAAGATCGTCATCCTGAAAGTCTTCGGCTACGATGTAAACGTCCCGGCTTGGGTATACCTCATTTATTGGTTCTTCCTGCAGTTTTTCAATCAAGTGGGCTCGGTGGCGCCGCGAATCAATGTCCATTGGGGCCATGTCGGCGGCTTCATCACCGGGCTGGCGCTGATATTTCTATTCTCATTCTTCATCAAGCCACCCAGGGCGCCGTGAAGCTGACGCTGCCGCCGGGGACGTGAGCAAGCTTGCGTGAAACCGAATGCTTGTGATACCGTATTAGTGATGAGCTAGGTTGAGGCAGCCGATATGTTTCCATTGACGGTAGTTGGACAAGACAAAGAGATTCCCAAGGCGGCAGTCGTCATCATCGCCATTAACCTGCTGGTGTTCCTCTGGGAGCTATCGGTTGACGCCAAGGGCGAGGGTTTCTTGAAGGCGGCGCTGCAGAATTACGGCTTGGAGGTATGCAAGATCGGCGAGCAATCCATCGCCACGACTGGGTTGGATTCTTTCCGCAGCATGTTCTTGCACGCCAGCGTCGCCCATCTGTTGGGCAATATGTGGTTCCTCTTCCTTTTCGGCGGTCTGGTCGAGCGCTACCTCGGCAGCGTCAAGTTCGCGCTCGCCTACCTGAGCTTTGGCGCGCTGGCGACCTTGGCGCATGTCGCATTTGGCAACACCGTATGCACGGTGACGGATACCGGAGTGGTCATCGGCGCGAGCGGCGCGATCGCCGGAGTGATGGGCGGCTTCCTGGTTCTGCGGCCCAATGCGAAAGTCAAGACGATGCTCGGCTTCTTTCGTCCATTCGTGTGGACGATCAAGGCGCCGGCCTTCCTTTTCCTCGGTTATTGGCTGCTGATGGATGTGCTGCAGCAGGTGGGCTGGATCGGCGTGGAAACCGATGTGGCGCATTGGGCGCATATCGGCGGCTTCTTGTCCGGTCTGCTTTTTATCTTCATCGCCGGATTCATCAAACCGCTGCCCAAGCCAGATCCCTTGGAGCATCTGGCGGAATAGCCTTTCTCAACTTGCAAGTCCAACGTAGAGCCGCGGTGGAACCCATCGCGGCTTTTGCATTGGCGGCGCCGCTCCCTTTTCACCTAGAGCGATGGGATATAGAGGATGATGAGGTTCGTTACGATTTGGCAAATCCAAGCCGATGCCAGCCCGTTGCGCTCGCGCACATACACGTAGAGCAAATTCGTCATCAGCAGCAGCAAGACGATTACCAGGGCGACCGCCTGATGGTCGGTAATGGTTTGCCACATCACAGGAAAGAAAAGCACGATGTTCCATAAGGTCGCCAGCAAGCCGACGAGCCAGAAAACCAGTTGGCTCTGCAGCAGCCCACGGAAGAATAAGGTTTCGGCGAGCGGCATGACGAAGACGAGAAAGGCGAGCAGGCTGCCGGCGGACATGCCCGGGAACAAGCGGTTAGAAGCGGGCGCCAAAATGTGCTGGCTGAGAAAGACCAAAAAAGGAATGCCCAAGAGAACGCCATAGAGCAAGCCCCATCCCAGGTTTTCGGGCCGCTCCTGACCGATGCGTTCCATGTTTCCGAAAAGCCAGGACAGAACACTTACCCCGGCCAAGGCGCCCCAAGCGAGCGTATAGCGCAGTTCGACGCTTTCGGGCAGCAGCGGCGTAAGACCAACGCTCAGGGCGGCGGCGATGATGAAACCAAAAAGCGGATCGCTGGCGCCACGGTATGAGACGCGCATAGCGCCCCGCCCGCGCCCATTCCGCAACTCGGCGGATTCCATCGATTCTGGCGGCTCAAATTCGCCGTCGGCTCGATCTTTCGCATCAGCCAAGGGATCAAATGGCGCATCTGGCATCATGAGAGTACTGCGCTCACCGCCGACACGGTTTTCGCGATCGCTGCCTGGTCAATCCAATAATGCGTACGCAGCCGAATGAGGCTCTTTTCCCCGCTGTAAGGCGACATACGGATATTATATTCTTCCCGCAATGCACAGACAAACTCATCTAAGGTCAACCCAATGTCGGGCGCGAGCGAGAAAAAAATGAAGTTCGTGTTCTGCCCCTGAATATGCAAACCCTGAATCTCGCTCAAGCCTTCTGCGAGCGTCTGCGCGTTCTGATGATCCTCGATCAGGCGATCGGTCATTTCGTGAAGCGCGATCAGCCCAGCGGCGGCCATGACGCCAGCCTGTCGCAAACTGCCGCCCAGCGCTTTCCGCGCCCGGCGCGCCCGCCGAATAAAGTCCTGGCTGCCGACCAACACCGAGCCGACCGGCGCGCACAGCCCCTTGGAAAGGCAGAACGTCACCGAGTCTGCGCCCGCAACTAAATCCTTGACATCGACGGAGTAAGCCGCAGCCGCATTGAAAATCCGCGCGCCGTCAATATGCAGGATCAATCCATGGCTGCGGGCGAATTCGGCGACCTTTGCCGTGTATTCGGCCGAGATCGGCACGCCGCCGGCCATATTGTGCGTGTTTTCCAGCGCGACCAGGCGTGTGACTGGTTTGTGCTCGTCATCCGGGTTAATGGCGTTTCTGAGGTCAGCCAGCCCGATTGTGGCATCAGCCTGGACCGGAACCGTGTGGGGAATCAATCCGCCAAACTGCGCCATGCCGCCTTGCTCGTAGCGAAAGATATGCGAGCTGTCGCCGACGATGATGGAATCGCCCCGCTGGCAATGCGCGAGCAAGGCGCAGAGATTGCCTTGGGTGCCGCTGGTAACGAAGACGGCCGCCTCTTTGCCCAGCATGTTGGCGGCGTCCGCCTCCAATTGATTCACCGTCGGATCGTCGTGATAGACATCATCGCCCACCGCCGCTTTGGCCATCGCTTCGCGCATCAATGGCGTAGGATGCGAGACCGTATCGCTCCGTAAGTCAATATAATCCATTGTTGGGTATATATCCTGTCGTCCGCTAACTTGACTGGATACTAGACATGAAAGAAGCGATTCGCAATGGCGAAAGCCAACACGCCGATCGCCGCTCAATATATGAGAGTTGGCAAGACTCCATTGTGATAGCGGAGACGGAAACAATCCGACATCGGGTTTTGCGGTACAATGCAGCGAGAATTGCATAGTTGCCGCCGGGCGTTCCAAGCCAACACCGAATATGCCGCGCGTGATTGCAGCCACAGTCGGGATAGGGGAGAAACCATGGCTGAAGCGTATCGCCAGGACATTCAGACGACCCTGTCCGGGCTCGGCGTCGACAAGACTCGTGGGCTGGACGAAGCCGAGATTCTGTCGCGCCAAGAGGAATTCGGCAAAAACACCTTGCCGACCGACTCAGGCGTCAACTGGGTAAAGCTCATCCTTGGGCAGTTTATCGATGTCATGGTCATCATCCTCATCGTGGCTGCCTTCATTTCCGCCCTGCTCGGTGAAGCGACCGATGTCATCGTCATCCTGGCGATCGTCGCGCTGAACGCGATGCTCGGCATTTATCAGGAATATCAGGCGGAGCAAGCGCTTGCGGCCTTGAGCCGGCTGCAAGTGCCGCAGGTGCGGGTACGGCGCGGGGGGCAGATTCACGAGATCAGCGCGGAAGAGCTCGTCCCGGGTGATATCGTTCTGATCGGCGAGGGCGATCGCATCCCCGCCGATGGGCGGTTGGTCGAGTCAATCAACCTGCAGGTGGAAGAAGCCGCCTTGACCGGCGAATCGGCGCCGGTGGAGAAAGACATCGACGCCATCGCGTCGCCCGGCGCGATCCCGCTGGGCGACCGCGTCAATATGGCATACATGGGAACGACGGTCAATTACGGCCGCGGCGAGATGGTTGTGATCAACACCGGGTTGAGCACCGAGATCGGCAATATCGCCACCATGCTGATGCAAGTGGAGGAAGGAACAACGCCCCTACAACGCCGCCTCAATCATCTTGGTCGCATTTTGGCGACCGCCGCATTGATCGTCGTCGCCATTGTATTTGTCGTTGGTTTCTGGGTGCAAGGCATACCAGCCGAGCAAATGTTCCTCATCGCCATCAGTCTGGCGGTCGCCGCGGTGCCCGAAGGGCTGCCGGCGCTGGTCACGATCGGCTTATCCCTGGGGGCCAACCGGATGGTCAAGCGCAATGCGCTGATTCGCCGTCTGCCAGCGGTGGAGACGCTCGGCTCGGTCAATGTAATCTGCTCCGACAAGACCGGCACCTTGACCAAGAATGAGATGACGGCAACTTACCTTGTGCTGCCGGGCCACGATGACATCAAGGTCGAAGGCACGGGTTACGTCCCCGAGGGCAATTTGGTTTCGCTTGGCACACACGATCGAGCGAATCTGGGCAAACCGGTGGATGCGAACAACGATGATGCGGCGCAGCGTATGCTAAAAGCGATGGCGCTTTCCACCAACGTTTACCTGGAGACAATTGATGCCACGGACCAGGTTAAGGTAGTCGGCGACAGCACCGAAGCGGCGCTCTTGGTCGCCGCTCAAAAGATCGGCTTCACGCGCGAAAGCCTGGAAGAGGACATGCCACGGGTGGCGGAGCTGCCATTCAGCAGCGAGCGCAAGGCGATGACGACGGTGCATAGAGTAGTTGGCGAAACGGCTAAACGCCTGTTTCCCCGCACGGAGTATGTCGCCATCACAAAGGGAGCGCCCGACCGCTTGATCGAATGGTCGGCGAGCGAGCAGAGGCCCGACGATGTCGTCGATCTGAGCGAAAGCCGGCGGTTTGACTGGCAGCAGCGCGTCGATACCATGGCCAATGACGGATTGCGCGTACTGGGCATCGCCTGGCGCCCGCTAGAAGAATTGCCCGAACAGATCACGCCGTCAATCGAGCGGAGCCTGGAATTGATCGGGTTGATTGGCATTCTCGACCCGGCTCGTCCCGAAGCCAAAGTGGCAGTACAGCGCGCGCGCGAAGCCGGCATTCGCACCATCATGATCACGGGAGATCATGTCTTGACGGCGGAAGCGATCGCCCGCGATCTCGGCATTATCGGCCAAGGCGAGCGAGCGATCACCGGCAGCGACCTGGACGGGCTGGACGACGAGGGACTGGAGAGGTCCGCGCGGCAGACTTCTTGCTTTGCGCGCGTTTCGCCAGCGCATAAGTTGCGGCTCGTGCAAGTATTGCAGGGGCAAAACAACATCGTTGCAATGACTGGCGACGGGGTCAACGATGCGCCAGCGCTAAAGCAGGCCGATATCGGCGTGGCAATGGGAATCACGGGCGCCGATGTCAGCAAGGGCGCCTCGGAGATGATTCTGACGGACGACAACTTCCGTTCAATAGTAGCGGCGATTGAAGAGGGCCGCGCCATATACGACAACATCAAGAAGTTTATCAAATACATGCTGAGTTCCAATGTGGGCGAGATTTTGGTGATGTTTGTGGCGCTCTTAATCAATTTGCCAATCCCCTTGCTCGCGATCCAGATTCTGTGGATCAACCTGGTGACCGATGGCTTGCCCGCCATCGCGCTGGGTTTTGAACCGGCGGAAAAAGGCGTTATGAGCCGGCGACCGCGGCCGACCAACGAAAGCATTTTCGCCGGTGGCGCCGGAATTCACATTGTGCTGGTCGGGATCTTAATCGCGATCCTGACCTTGATCAGCTACGTTTGGGGATACAGCACGATCGGACTTGACGCCTCCCTCCCGTCGCTTGGAATCGAGGCGCTGGACCGCGGCGCCGTGGTCGCGCTGGCTGGTGAAGAAGCGGTGCCGGGAGCCTGGAGCGAATGGCACGCGGACGAGCGAGTGGCTTTCCTCGGCGTGGCTGAGACTGAGGCGGGCGCCGGATTCCTGGAAGAGCACGGTGAAGGCAAAGATCCGGGGCGGCGCTTGCTGGACCAAGTAGAACGCGTTCCGCGCACGATCGCCTTCACCGTGCTGGCGTTCACCCAGATGTTTCAGGTAATGGCGATCCACGCCGGCGACCGCGTAACATTCTGGCAGGCTGGTTTCAAGGGCAATACGCTCCTGTTCTGGGCGGTGCTTTCCACGTTCTTGCTGCAGCTGATTGTCGTTTACATCCCATTCTTTCAGGGACTTTTCGACACGGCGGCGCTGGACTTAACGCACGTAGTCGTCAGTGTAGTGGCTGGCATATTCGTTCTGCTGTTCGTAGAAGTCGAAAAGTTGGTATTCCGGCGCGTCCTGCGGCTGGAAACGACAGCGCCTGCGGCAGCCGCGAGCTAGATGAATAGTGCGGGGCGAGGATTAGGTCCGCCGAAAAGCGGGATTATCCTGCTGTTTTCGCGCATTGGGGGATTTCAGTCCGAGCGAACGAATCCCAATTCGATCAGTCGTTCGACGACACGGCGCGCGTTATCTTCGACGGGGGTGTTTTCTGCGGTCAAGATAAAGTCGGGATGGAGAGGCGGCTCGTAGGGATCGTCAATGCCGGTGAAGTCTTTGATTTCTCCGCGTCGCGCCTTGGCATATAGTCCCTTGATATCGCGCGCTTCGACAAATTCCAGCGGCGTCGCCATGTGGATTTCAAAAAAGCCCTCTCCGACTAAATTGCGCACGTCCTCTCGCGTGGCGCGATAGGGACTGATGGCGGCGCAGATCACCATACCGCCGTGGCGCACGATCTCGCTGGCCACGTAGCCAATCCGGCGAATATTGGTATCTCGGTCTTCCTTGCTAAAGCCAAGCCCTCTTGATAGATGCGTCCGCACCACATCGCCGTCGAGCACGGTAACGTTGCGGCCCTTTTCCAACAAGAGGTTGACGATATGCTCGGCGGTAGTGGATTTGCCCGAGCCGCTCAAGCCGGTGAACCACAAGCAGACGCCTCTGCGGTGGCGCGGCGGGTAACTCTCCGCCAGGATCTCCGCAACCGCTGGGCGCGAGAACCAAGGCGGCAGCGGAACGCCCTTGCCAAGATAATCTTCGCGCACTTGCGTGCCGGAGATTTTCCGCACTTTAGCGCCATTCGGCAGTTTCGCGTTTTCCTCGTAGCGATCTTCGTCTTCCAGATAGACCATTTCGGTGAAAGGCACCGGCTTGACGCCAAGTTCTTCGGCATGTTGTATGATCATATCCTGGGCGTCGTAGGGTCCGTAGAAGGGTTCTCCGCGCGAGTCGGGGCCGGGTCCGGCATGGTCTCGGCCCACGATCAGGTGGTTGGCGCCGTAATTGCGCCGGATAATCGCATGCCAGACCGCCTCGCGCGGACCAGCCATGCGCATCGCCAGCGGCAAGAGCGATAAAAGGCTGCGGTCTTCTTCATAATAGTTGTCGATCAAGGTGCGGTAAACGCGCACGCGCGTATAGTGATCGACATCGCCGGGCTGCGTCATGCCGACCACCGGATGCAGCAGCAGCACACCGTCGATATTGGCGGCGGCGCGTTTCGTCAGCGCTTCGTGGACGCGATGCAAGGGATTGCGCGTTTGAAAAGCGACGACATTGGGGTGGCCATAGCGGGCCAGCACGGCGCGCGTCTCGGCCGGCGTCCGGCGCAGCTCGGCGAAGTCAAGATGGGGCGGCAGCCGCAGCACCCGTAGCGGTCCGGCGACATTTACCCTGCCCCAGCGGTGCATCTCGGCGATGATCGGATGACGGGTATCATACTTGCCAAAAACCTTTGCCGCCGTCTCTTCCAGGTCCCAGGCGTAGATCTCTTCAATTGTCATGATGGCGAGGATGTTGTTTTTGCGATCACGCAAGGCGATGTCGACGCCGAGCTCCATATCCGCGCCAAGTTCGATCGGCAGGGTAATCGGTATTGGGAAGAGCGTGCCATCGGCGAGGCGCATCGTATCCAGCACGCTCTGAAAGTCGGCGCGATTCATGAAGCCGGTCAAGGGAGAGAAGGCGCCAACTGCCAGCAGTTCGAGATCGCATTCGACGCGGGGACTGATCTGCACATAAGGCAAGGTTCGGGCGTAGGCGGTTTGCTCGACGAGTTGTTTTCTGGGAACGAGCAGGTCTATTAATTCGCCGCCGTAAGGCGCAATTAAGCGCGTTTTCTCAGCAATCATTCATCTCTCCGCAAGATACAAGGACGCAATTCTAAAGCCAGCAAAACGCGGACATTTTAGCACAGCCATTGAGGTTGCGTCAGTGGACACTCAGTCGGTCTTGTCAATGCCGGACATTTTGCGCCCGAAAAAGACCAGCACGATACTCAGCGCGTAGAGGGCCAATAGCGGCGCCATGACCAGAAACATATTCACCGGGTCGATCGTCGGCGTAATCAGCGCGGCGGCAATGGAGGCGCCTACGATGGCGATGCGCCACTGCCGTACCAAGGTGCGCGCGCTGACCAAGCCCATCAAGGAGATGATGAAGAAGATCAGAGGCGTCTGGAATGCGACGCCCATCCAAAATAGCAGCGAGGTGACAAAGCTGATATAACCGTCGGCGGTCCATTCCGGCTCGAATATTTCCGCTTGGAATCCATGAAGAAAGCCGAGCGCCGGCGGCATCAGGATTTTCCAGGCGAAGAATACGCCGACAATGAATAACGCGGTCGTCGCCGGGATCGAAAGCAAAACGTAGCGCTTTTCCTT
The DNA here is from genome assembly GCA_022821805.1 of Anaerolineae bacterium. Taxonomy (GTDB): domain Bacteria; phylum Chloroflexota; class Anaerolineae; order Aggregatilineales; family Phototrophicaceae; genus UBA6055. The sequence continues at coordinate 45,073 of JAJECX010000024.1, read as the reverse complement.
GCGCGTCAAGCCGGGCAAGATGAACATCAACATTTGGTAAGTGACCAAAGGTATAGACAGGATGCCGCCGACCATCAAGGCGACTTTGAAATAGATCAGAATATTGCCGGTTGGATCGAGGATTACCAATTCGCAGTCGGAAACGATTGCGCAATAGGGTTCCAGCAGCAAAACCAGAACTTGCGTCGCGACGAAAACGCCGACCGCAGTGCCGACGACCAGCGAAAAGACCGCTTTGGTCAGCCGTTGCCGCAGTTCATCCAGATGCTCAAAAAACCCCATACGGAGTTCATGACCATCTTCGAATTCCGCCTGCTCGGGCTGCTCAGCCATTTGTCACCCTACTCGCCGTCAGCCGAATTCGACCATGTGCCCAAATCGACTGTGCTGCCATTGTCGCTGGTATTGTCCGGCGATTCGCCGCTCCAGGTTCCCAACTTGACCGGCTCCGCCCGCTCTCTTGGCGCACTGGTCCTCTGCGGTTTGAGCTTGGCGGGCTTCTGTGGCATTTTCACTGCAGGCGCGGTTGAAGGCGCTTCCGGCTTGGCGGCGGCGGATGCTGACTTCGGTTTCTTTTCGTTCAGCTCATCGCTGACTTCCTGCAGCGCATTCATATCAGACTTGACTTCGTCCAGTGAATCTTGAACCGGCTTCGTCATCGGTTTCACCGCGTCGGTCAGCGAACGGTTGAGATTTTTTCGCGTCGGCGGCTCTTTAGGCAGCTTAATGTCGACGCCGGCCTCATCAAACTCCTTTTGCACCAGGTCGACCGTTTCAGACCAGATCTTGCGGAACTTCGATACATGCTGGCCCAAGACATAGGACCAGTGAATCATGCGCTTGGGACCGGCGAACACCAGCATAATCAGCAAGATCGCCACCAACTCCCAAGCGCCGACGCCAAATACATTCATGCGCCATCCACCTCTTCGACCGCTATTTCAAAGCTCTGCTTGGCTTCCGACGTGATTGCGCCCAAGACGCCGTGAACAAAACTGTGCGAGTGATCGGCGCCAAAAAGCTGCGCCAGACGCACCGCTTCATTGATGATCACCGGTATCGGCGTTTCTCGGGTTTGCAGCAAATGTTCGAATACCGCCATGCGCAAGATATTGCGGTCGACAACGGCGACCTGATCGATGGGCCACTCCGGCGCGTATTCCTGCAGAATGGCGTCGATCGGCTCTCGGTGGGCGATCACACCGCCCACAAGCCGGCGAATGACCTGGCGCACGGCGTAGGCCTCCGGGCGTTCTGCGAAGTGTACTTCAAGAACGGCGGCTGCATCATGATCGGTCGTATCCAATTCGTAAAGAATCTGCAGGCTGGCGCGGCGCGCAATCGAGCGATCGGCGGCGCCAATATCAAGCTCGACCACTTCGGAGGTGATCAAATCTTCTTCCGGATTGAAGTCTTCCAACTCAAAAGGAAAGCCGTCCAGGAGGTCCAATTGACAAATGCCTCGCTTTCCGCTGGGCGCCGCCAGCAGCCGCTAGTGTATCGCAACAGAACTGATTTATCCATGTAGATTGACTGATCTGCGCTATCGCTCGCGTCTGCCTCAGTCAAAGAAGCCCTTCTCGGCTCGCAGGCCCCCGGCTTTTTCCGGCAGACGAACCTGGATCTGCCCCTCGCGGATCGCTATGCTGACGGTTCGGCTAGCCTCCGGCGCTAGCGAACCTTGACGGTCAATCCACTCGTTCATCCGAGCGCAAAGTTCGGCGCTGAACAAGAATATCGCGGCGATCAGATTCGCCCAAAACAAAAAGACTATGACGGTAGCGATACCGCCGTAGATGAATTGGAAGCCGGCAACCGTGCCCAGGAACAAGGCAAAAGCCATTTTGGCGACCTCCCAGCCGATAGCGCCGAAGATGGCGGCGGGCAACACGGCATCCCAATGAACGTAGCGCGCCGGCACAAAGCGAAACATCAGGCAGAATATGACCACATCGAGCCCAAAAGGAAGAAAGCGAATGCCGATCAGCAGCCAGAGGCTCGGTTGATCCAGCAAGAGTACAGAGAGCAAGCGCAAGACGCCGGAGGTAAGGAAGGAGGCGACCACCAGAAAGACCATCACCAAGCCGATGCCGACCGCTTGTATGCGCAGCTTCCAGATATTGCGACCATTTGGCACAGCAAATATCTCGTCCAGCGACGCGGTCAGGTTGGAGAAGAGACTCAGCGACGACCAAATGATCGCCAGAATTGCGACGAAACCAAAAGAACGCGACTGTTCCAGCGATTCACCCAGGATATCACGGACGAAGGCGACGGTGGCTTCGTCTTCCGGCAAGAAAAAACGGATGCCATTGGCGACCTGCTCTTGCGCCGCCTCCGGCTCAAGCAAGCCTCCGATCAGAACCGCCAGCATCAGCGTCAAGGGAAACATCGAGAACAGGGCGTAGAATGCCAGCGCCGCCGATTCACGCGAACTGTAGCGGCTGAAGTTGTGAAGCGCCGTTCGCAAAACCACAGGCAATTCACGCGTCGCCGGGCTGCGGGTCGACCACCAGCGGCTGATCAACGCTTGTACTTTCGATATGAGGTCGCCCATTCAATGGTCCTCAACCTTTTGCGATGAACCGCGCGTCATTTCCCAGCATATCATGAGATTTTGACGAGAGACCGGTTTCAGTCCGCGGAGCGAGGGTTTAGCGTCAGGCGCGGCGCATTAGCTCGGGGTAGTTCATTCCGGGGGTGATCGATCCCAGAATGGAAGCGTTGCGCGCGCCGGTGAATGCGGGCAGCGCAGCCGGCCGGCCCTGCCAGGTCTCGCAAGCCAGCAGCGCGAAAACCAAGGCTTCCTTGAAGTCGCTATCCATGCCGACGTCTTCGTGCGTCATGACCGTCGCCGGCGCGAGCAACTGGCGAAGCATGCCGACCATAACCGGGTTGCGCCGGCCGCCTCCGCCGAGAATCACTTCATGGATGGTCGCCGGGGCAAAGCGGCGATAGGCCTCGGCGATATTGGTGGCGGTCAGCGCCGTCAGCGTGGCGATGATTTCAGCCGCTTGCAAGCCGCGATTTTGCGCTTCTTCCAACAGCGCGAGCGCCGCCGCCGTGCCGAATGTTTCGCGTCCGGTCGTCTTGGGATAACCGCGCTCGTAATAGGGATGACGCAGAAGCTCGTCCAGCCATTCCTCGTTCACTCTTCCCTGCTTGGCGAAACGCCCGTCGCGGTCGTATTTCATTTCACCGTCGGAGAAATTTGCGACCGCGACATCCAGCAGCGCGTTGCCGGGACCGGTGTCAAAGGCGACTGGTTGCGATGTCTCATCGGCGAGCGGGGGAAGAAAGGTCACATTGCCCATGCCGCCGATATTCTGGACGGCGCGCCAATTTGTCGCGTGCCGCAACAGCAGCCAGTCGACATAACTGGTCAGCGGCGCCCCTTGCCCGCCGGCGGCAATATCGCGCGCGCGAAAGTTGCTGATGGTCGTGATGCCCGTGCGCTCGGCGAGCACCGCCGCCTCAACGATCTGCAACGATACATTTACTTGCCCGCTCGGCAAGACATTGTGCCAGATGGTCTGCCCATGTGAGCCGATCAGGTCGACCTGCTCGAGCCTCATGTCCGCCTTTTGAAGCGCGGCCAGCGCGCAAGCGGCGAATACCTCGGCTAGGTCAACGTGGAGCGTGGCAATTTCATCCACCCGGCTATCGCTGGGGTCGCAGCAAGAGAAGATGCGGCGCCGCATTTCCGGCTGATATTCAAAGGTATCGCCGTGAAGCAGATCTACGGTCATATCGCCGGGACGACCGCGGATTTCGCAGATGGCGACATCGACGCCGTCAGCGGAGGTGCCGGACATCAAGCCGATAACGATCATGGCGCGTGGCAATGGCGCTAGCTAAACGGCGTCATCCCAGACAGAGCGTTCGGCAGACAACGGCGTTTCGACAGGCGCCGGCTGGTATGCCCATTCGTCGTGAGAGCCCTGGGCTGCGCGGCGCGGCGAAGAAAGCATGCGCAGCATTACGATGCCCGTGGACAGGGTGATGACCAGCACGCATAGCGCCAGAGAAAGTATCGCGTCGTAGTACACCGCGTCCGACGAGTTTTGCGCGTACATGGATACGAGCACAGAAAGAAGTAGAGACCCGAGGTGCGCCGCGACCCAGCGCCAGCTCCATTTGGCAATTCGATTCAGCGCGAGACATTGCACAATAGAAAAAACTGTCAGATATATGGCAACGATAACTGAAAACTCTATGCGCATATGTAGATCAGGGGCGAAGCTAAAGTCATAGAGCTGTGACGGCGCACAACTACCATCCAGGCAAGGATAAGCGATGATGCCAGCCAACAATGCGCCAAGCACGGAGAACACTTTCCAACTTCCGAGTTCGACGTGCAAGTACCGTTTCACGAGCGCTTTCTGCAGGAATCCGATACAGAATCCGTTAGCCAACCAGAAGATCGCAAGGGCAAGCAAAAGATCGTCGGCTATATGCGAATGCAACGAATTGTCGAAAAAGTCAAACATTGGGCTAGCCGCAACCAAGACAATGTAGGTCACCGCCGCCGACAGCGGCAGGACAGCGATGCCGGCGACGAGCCATGCCAGTATGAAGCGACCGCGTCTGATCGGACTGTTCATTGGCTTTGCCTCCCGTAGGCGTTCCCGATGAATTTCGATGCTACGCAATTATACAGCTTATCGCCGATATTCATCAAACCAGTTCTTTGGCGCAGGGATGCCGCAAACGTGGAACCGATCGCTGGCGCGAAGACGCGAACGTTTTCTCGCTTCGGTCTTACGCTTCGGTCCAATTCATATTTGGGCGGACTCAGCGTATTGCTTGAAGTTGTCAAGAATCGCCTGCCAGCCCATTCTTTGCATTTCCGCCGGGTTTTCGCCGTCGGGGTCAAATATCGTCCTTACTTGGGTCCTGTCTCCTCGGTCTTCGAAGGTCGTTTCCGCTTGTCGCCCATCGGTCATCGTGTAAGCGACTCTAGCTTCGTGAACCACTTCATCATAAATCGCCTCGAAATCAAAGCCGAAGCTGCCGTCTTTGGCTTCCATTCGATTGCAAAGTCTGCCGCCTGCTCTTAGATCATTTTCGGCGCGGGGGCAACACCAATCGTCGGAGGCGAAATTCCAATTCGTGATATGCTTGGGCTCGTTCCAGAGCTTCCAGACAGCGCTTCGTTCACGATTGACGAGCGCTTCAACTGTGATTCTTTCACTCATATATTGTCTCCAAGCGCAGCAAATCATGAGCGCTTACGGGGAAAACTAAGCGTTCATGTGGATACGTAACCAAGGAGATCACAGGCGGGATGGCTGCCGCGATGGCGACTTAGCGGAACGTGACGCATGAAATTGATGGCGGAGAGGACAGGATTCGAACCTGCGGTACCCTTAACAGGTACAACCGCTTAGCAGGCGGCCCCAATCAACCACTCTGGCACCTCTCCGTTATCGGTATTCTACTGTAAATGCGGTTAAGGCGGAGAGGACAGGATTCGAACCTGCGGTACGGAGAACCGTACAATGGTTTTCAAGACCATCGCCTTAAACCACTCGGCCACCTCTCCAACAATTCAAAAAGTTGCGATGCGGCGAGCGTCATCCTAACATAGCGGGCATCGGCTGTCAACATGGCGATGCCTACGTTCATACGGATTGAAGCGAATAGCCTTCTCCGCTAGACTAGCTGCTTACTGCGGAAGCGGACGCCCGAATGTACTTAAGTCTCCCAGCCCTGCTTTACGGCCTCTTGCTAATCTTGGCGGCGAATTATGAATGGCGCGCGCGGCAAAGCCAACGTTTGACCGCCTTGCTTAGCCTAGGGCTCACTCAGTTGGACTTGTTGTGGACGGTTATTGACGAGCTGGTAACTCGACTCAATCCTTTTCAGCAACCGAGTTTCGATCGACGCAATCCGGTTCACCGCGCCGCCGCCCTGCTCTTGCTGGCGCAACTAACCTGGAACTGCGGGCAGTTGCTGTCGTCGCGCGGCGATCCCGAGCAAACCTTCTTCGGGACTGATTTGGGCGGCTTGCTCTTCAATCTCACGGCGGTGACTTTCATCTACATCACGCTATCGGCGCTGGGCGTGGGTTGGTTACTGCGCCGCGATTGGCGGGCGGTTTTGCAGCGGCTTGGCTTGCGTCCCCCAACGGGTCGCGACTGGCTTGCCGGGTTGGTTCTCGGCTCATTACTGTCTGTCGGAATGATGCTGGCGATGCTCGCGCTGCGATCGCTCGGATCGGCTGATGCGTCGGGCGCGCGTCCGCTAATTGTCCTCCTGCAGAGTTCGTTGCCAGCAGCCCTGATTGTAGCGATACTGGCCGCTACCGGCGAAGAGATTCTCTTTCGCGGCGCCTTGCAGCCTGTATTTGGTTTGTGTATTTCGTCGCTAGTTTTTGCGCTTGTACATCTGCAATACGGCTTGAGTCCGGCGCTGCTGGTTCTGTTTTTCGTCGGACTCGGTTTCGGGCTGGTGAGAATACGCTACAGCACAAGCGCAGCAATCATCTGCCACGCGACATACAATTTTCTTCCCTTTCTGCTTCTGCGCTTGCTGCGCGCTTGAGAGTCGAATTATGGATGCGGCCGCCACTGATCAGCCGAAGGTAAATCTGTATGACTTGAACCGCCAAGAGCTGGGCGATTTTGTCGCCAGGCTTGGCGAAGCCCGCTACCGCGCCAAGCAAATCTGGACTTGGATGTATACGCAACGGGTCGATCGCTTTCAGGCGATGACCAACTTGCCCCGCGCGACGATTGCCAAATTGAAGGCAACGGCGACGCTAGGCAGTCTCGGATTGGTTGCAATGCAGCAAAGCCGCGATGGCGCCGAAAAACGAATCTTCCGCCTCCGAGATGGTCAACTGATTGAATCGGTGCTGATGCCCTACGATGATGCGCGCATGACCGCTTGCATCTCATCGCAAGCGGGCTGCGCCATGGGCTGCGTGTTTTGCGCGACGGGACAGATGGGCTTCGGACGCAACCTGACTGCGGGCGAAATCTTTGAGCAGACGATGGTATTCGCGCGCGAACTGGCGGCGCGTGGCGAGCGCTTAAGCAACGTCGTGTTCATGGGCATGGGCGAGCCCTTCCACAATTACGATGCTTCTCTGGAGGCGGTTCGACAGCTGATGACGCGACTGAGAGTCGGCGCGCGGCACATCACGGTCAGCACGGTTGGGCTGGCGCCGCAGATCCGCCGCTTCGCCGACGAAGATTTGCAGGTCAATTTGGCTGTCAGCCTGCACCAAACGGATGACGCCCGGCGTTCGGCATTGATGCCGGTAAACCGGCGCTGGGCGATAGACGAACTGATGAATGCCTGCCATTACTATGTCGAGCAAACAAATCGGCGGATAACATTTGAATGGGCGGCCATCGCCGGCGAAAACGACACCGCCGATGAGGCGCATCGGCTGGGGCGATTGCTCTCCGGGCTGCTTTGTCATGTCAATATCATCCCCTTGAATCCAACGGGAAACTATGGGGGCGTCCCGGCGCAAAAAGCCACCATAAAGAGCTTCTCGCGCATATTAAGCGGATATGGGGTGGGCAGCACCGTCCGCGTCCGCCGCGGCATCGATATCGAGGCTGGCTGCGGGCAACTGATCACCGTGGTGACGCGGCGCTCGCCGATTGATTCAAGGGGGCTGCGGCAGGGGGACGCGAGCGCTTAGCTTCGCCGACGCCGTTGCGATAGCGTCGAGTAAACTGTAAGATCATAGACGCGAGTTTATCGGAAGTTCGAAACAATTGAGGGCGAGCGAATTGATAAAGATCGCTCCGTCGATATTGGCCGCCGATTTCGCACGCTTGGGCGAGCAAGTGACGCAGGCGCAAGATGCGGGGGCCGATCTCATCCACATCGACATAATGGACGGGCGCTTCGTTCCCAATATCACGATGGGTCCGGCAATTGTCGAAGCCTTGGCAACGCTGGCTACGATTCCACTGGATGTGCATCTGATGATCGTCGAGCCGGACAGATTCGTGCAACGATTCGCCGACAGCGGCGCTGATTTCATCACCGTTCATCTGGAAGCCTGCCCTCATTTGCATCGCGTCCTGGATCAGATAAGCGATGCCGGCTGCCGTCCTGGCGTGGCGCTGAATCCGCATACGACAGCGTCGGCGCTGCGCGAAGTTATTGGTATGGTGCGAATCGTCAATGTGATGACGGTGAATCCGGGCTTTGGCGGGCAGCGCTTCATCAGCGGGATGAGCGGAAAGATCAGCGAACTGCGCGCGATGGTCGAAAGCAGCGGCAGCGAAATCGAGATTGAGGTCGACGGCGGCATCAATGCGGAGACCATATCAATCGCGGAGGATGCGGGCGCCACAATCGCGATAGCAGGCACCTGCGTTTTTCGGCACGAGAAGGGAATCGCCGCGGGCATTGAGGAGCTGCGCCGGGCTGCAGCGCTGGCAAGAAAAAATGACCGTCGCTAGCATTGGCGGTCAGGCGCTCAAACGCCTGTTCCGCCGGGGCTTGGAAAGCCTCTCCCATGACATTGAACTGATCAATCGGCACAATGTGTTTCCAGTGCCCGATGGTGATACGGGCATCAATATGTTCCACACGCTTAATCGCGCTTATCAGGAAATCGAAGAGCTGGAGACTGATGATATCAGCGTGATCGCGCAGCGCTTCGCGCATGGAGCGCTGATGGGCGCGCGCGGAAATAGCGGGACCATCCTTTCGCAATTGCTAAAGGGATTCGCCGATGGTCTTGGCGAGTCGCCGATTTTGACGGCATCTCTGCTGAAAAGCTCTTGCGGCGCTGCCGTTACACAAGGATACGCGTCGGTATCGCAACCGACTGAAGGCACCATCCTTACGGTCGCGCGCGAGGCAAGTGAAAGTTTAAGTCTGCGCCAAGCGGAAAACGCCTCCCCTCGAATGATGCTGACTTCGCTTATCAGGGCAGCCCAAGCTTCTCTTGAGAATACGCCAAATCTGCTTCCAGCTTTGAAGGACGCGGGCGTCGTCGATGCCGGCGGGATGGGGCTGGTCAGTTTCTTGCGAGGTATGCCCGGTGGTCGAGCGCGGCGGCGGACAAACTTGCCCGAGACAGGCAGCAGCATTCCTGCGGCCGCCGAAGGCGCCGAGTCATTCGGCTACGATGTGCAATTTCTCATGGTTGGCGAAGGGCTTGATGTGGCGCGGACGCGCCGCGAACTGGAAGCATTAGGCTGGTCGGTCATTGTAGTGGGGGATCAAGAAACGATAAAGGTGCATATACACGCTGACAATCCGGCGATTCCGCTTGATTACGCCGTTAAGACCGGCGCGGCGCTGGATGACGTCGTCGTTGAAAATATGGAACTTCAGCATCGGCGGCAATTGTCCATCGATTTGAACCGGCAAGCACAAATCGACGCGGTTTCGTCTAAAGTTGCTGTTATTGCGGTTGCGGAAGGCGATGGCTTGCACGCGGTCTTCCGCGGCTTGAACTGCTCGATATTGATCAGCGGCGGAGCGGGTCGAAATCCGTCAACGGAAGACTTCATCAATGCCATCAAGCGCCTCGCTTCCAGTTGCGCAATCATTTTGCCAAACGATCGCAATATCGTTTTGGCGGCGCAGCAGGCGGCCGACCTGTTAGCGGATCGACAAGTGGAGGTCATAGCGACGGAGACCGTACTGCAAGGCATCGGCGCCATGCTCGCATTCGGTGACGCGACCGATAGCGGCGCCGAGCTCGAGGCGGTGCTGGAGCGAATGAGCGCGGCGAGCGCTGATATACGCTCAATCGAGATTACTCAAGCCCTTCGCGACAGCAAGTTTCGCGATTTGTCGATCAATCAGGGTGACTACATCGCAATTGTCGACGGTATGATTTGCGCCGCTTCGACAGATACTGAGACCGCAGTCTTGGATGCGTTTTCCAATTTTGACATCGAGGATGTTGAGCTGGTTACAGTCTATTACGGCGCTGGCGTATCTGCGGTAGAATCTGAGCAACTGATTAGGCGTATAAGAACGGCTGTTAAGGGATTAGAATGTGAATCCATCTATGGTGGCCAGCCGCTGTATCCATTCCTAATAAGCGTTGAATAATGCCGCGAATTCATATCGTGACTGACAGTGGAGCGCGTTTCTCCAACCCGCGCCTCGTCCGGCATTTTCCGGTGACGATCCTGCCGAATACCATTGACATTGCGGGCGCGCGTTATCTCGAAGGCGTTGACATTGACGTCGACCAGGCATTCGAACTAATTTCCAGTCACGGCAAGCCGCCGATTGTCGAACCGCCGTCAGAAAACGATTACGCCGAACAGTACGCGCGCCTTTCTCATTTTTGCGACGCGATTATCTCGGTGCATCCATCGCGCGAGCTTTCGAGCAGTTGGAGCAACGGTCGGCTGGCAGCGCAGCAGGTGAGCAGCAGCTGCGAGATCGCGGTGGTCGATTCGCAGAGCCTTTGCGCCGGGCAAGGAATGCTGATCCGCGTCGCGGCGCGCGCCGCCCATGAACAGGAAACCGCCGAAGAAGTCATCCAAACCGTTCGACAGGCGGTCAATCGGATTTATTCGGTCTACTGCGTCCGCAATGTAGACTTTTTACGCGCGAACGGCTTCATGAAACCGTCGCATGCGGTGCTTTCGACGCAGCTGGGCATCAAACCGTTCATCAGCCTGGAAGATGGCAATCTCATTGTTATAGAAAAAGTGCGCACTCGTGGGGAGATCATCGAACGCCTGGTCGAGTTCCTGGTGGAATTCACGGAATTGGAAGACGCCGTCGTGCTGCAGGATCAAAAGCATATAACGGAAGAAACGCGTGTGATGCAAGACCGCTTGGCTCTTGAGTTCCCTGGTCAGCATTTTCCTTTTACGATGTACAGCGCCACAATGGCCAGTTATTTGGGTACGGAAGCGACAGGAGTCGCCGTGCTGGAGAACGAGGTCGACGAATTCGATTATGACTTCTAGCCGGATTCACATCGCCGCCGACAGCGTCTGTGATCTGCCGGCCCATATCGTTGAATCGCTAAAGGTTCACATCATTCCGACCTATGTGAACATCGGGGGCGAAAGCATCCCGGACGATGGCCGGTCGCTGGACCGCGAGCGATTCTTCCGCGAGCTGCCCGGCATGCGAAGCCTTCCGACGACAGCGGCGCCCTCTCCTGGCGACGCCGAAACGTTCTATCGTACGATATTGGACAATGGCGCCACGCGCATCATTTCGATTCATGTGCCGGAAAAGCTGAGCGGCACGCTCAATGCGATGCGGCTGGGCGCGGAAGCGGTCGGCGCGGACAGAATAACACTGGTGGACAGCTTGCAACTGACATTCGGCATAGGCTATCAAGTATGGGCGGCGGCGGAGCTCGCGGCGGATGGCGCCGAGCTCGCTGCCATACTGGATGCGATCGAGCGCGTTCGCCAGCGCACAAGGGTCTATGCGATAATTGACACGATGGAATATCTTCGCCGCAGCGGACGAGTCAATGCGCTGGTGGCGAGCGTCGGAGGCCTGCTCAAGATCAAGCCGATAGTGGACGTTAGCGATGGCGAAGTTACATCTATCGCGCGGCTGCGAACCTGGTCGCGCGCTGAACAGCGATTGCAATCGCTGACGCAGGATCAGAGTCCGCTGGAACGTCTGGCCGTCTTGCACGTCTCGAATCGAGCCGGCGCCGAAAAATTCCTGGATAGCATTCGGGATATCGCGCCATCTGATACACTAGTCATTGAAACCACGCCTACCCTGGGAACCCACATAGGTCCAGGTTCAATCGGCGTTGCGACATTGAGCCGGGACTGGAGACGTTAATCCATGCCATCAGCGTTGGAAACGATGGTGAAAATCCTAAAGCTGGAGCGAGAGCAAGGCGGCAAGAATTCCGCGGTGGTCGGCGGGCTAGGCGCCTACCTGTCCAAATGGCAGCCGCAGGCGCGCGAGCAAGCGCGACGCGCGGAGCAGCAAATACTGATCGACGAGATCGTCGACGTACTGGAAGCATACGAATCGCTCGAAGACGAAAATGAACGGGTTTACAAGATCAACTACTTGCTGGATCGGGCGACGAATCGCGCGCCCGCGCCGAAAGCCTATAGAGAGCGCATACCTTCCTGGCAAGACAAGCTTAAGTCGCGCCCGGACGCGCCATTGAGCAATGACCGGCGTCGCCCGCGGCGAGAGCATACCGACCGGCGTCGGGCGAACTCGCCGCACTCTGGCGGGCACAAGCGCTCATACGCCTATGACAGCGCTACCTATGACGAAGATTATACTGGCGGTCCTAGCGCTGCCCGGCTGGATCTACCGCCAATGCCAGCGTTAACGAGCCCGCCGCGGCTGGCGCGTCCACAATACACAGATAACGAAATACGATCCTTGCAGGGTAATTTGGATGCGCCGACGAGTGAAGTTAAGGGCATCGGCAACAAATTCGCCGAATTGCTGCGGCAGTTGGACATCCATACCGTTCGCGACTTGCTTTTCAACTTGCCGCGACAGTATCGCGATTATACCGCCCTGCTCGCTATCAAGGATATAGCCGCGGAAACAGAAGCGACCGTGATCGCCACGATCACCGGGACAAGAGTCGTATCCACTGGCCGAGGACGCAGAGATCTTGTGGTAAATGTCGCTGATGGCACGGGCGCCATATCGGTGCGTTTCTTCCAGCAAGACTTTCTGGCGGCGAAACTGCAGCGCGGAATGCAGATCGTCCTTAGTGGCAAAATCACCTTCTTTCGCAATTTGAAGCAAATGGCCAATCCGGAATGGGAGGAGCTAGACAGCGAGAACCTGCATACGATTGGCATTGTGCCGGTCTATCGCATGACGAAGGGCCTGCGTCCGCGGCTATTCAGGCGCATTATCAAGTCCCTGATCGAAGAATGGTCGCGGAAGATGCCGGATCCATTGCCACAAGCGATACTGGAGCGGACGGAACTGGCAGATTTGGGCTGGGCGCTGCGCCAGGCGCATTTTCCCGATGGCTGGGATCATCGCGATCATGCGCATAGGCGGCTTGCCTTTGACCAACTGCTCACCCTGCAGCTCGGTTTACTGGCAAATCGGCGCGAATGGCAATCGACGCCCGGACCGCGTCTCAACATTGGCAACGACTTTCTAGAACGATTCGCCGCCGATGCTTTTCCCTACCGGCTTACTGGCGCGCAGCAAGCTGCTATCGCCGAAATTCAAGACGATGTGGCCAGCGCAATTCCGATGAATCGTCTGTTGCAGGGCGATGTCGGTTGTGGCAAGACAGCCGTGGCGATAGTCGCGCTGGCGATGGCGCTGCACAATGGCAAGCAAGGGGCTATGATGGCGCCAACCAGCATCCTGGCGGAACAGCATTATCGCGCCGTTAGCGAAACATTCAGCCGCATAACCACTGGCGTAAAGCCGGTTGTCGCGCTTTTGACGAGCGCCTTAAACGCTTCAGAGCGCGAATCAATCTATCGGGGCATCGCCGATGGATCGATTGACATCGTAGTTGGTACGCACGCGGTCATCCAGGAAGGAGTGGAATTTCACGATTTGGCGATTGCCGTCATTGATGAACAGCAGCGTTTCGGCGTCGATCAACGCGCGGCTCTGCGCGGCAAGGGCGTGAACCCGCATTTGCTTTTCATGAGCGCGACTCCCTTTCCACGTACTTTGGCGCTGACGCTGTATGCCGATTTGGATATTACGCTGATAAACGAGAAACCAGCCGGACGTCGGGAAATCCTTACCAAGATCATGGAGCCGGTGGCGCGTGAACGAATGTACGGATTCATCACAGCGCAATTGGAGCAGGGACGGCAAGCCTTCTTCATCCATCCGCTGGTTGAAGAATCGGAGTCATTGGAAACAGCCGATGCAACCGGCGCGTACGAGCGCCTTTCGCAGGTTTTCTTTCGATTCCGCGTCTGTTTGCTGCACGGCCGCATGAGCCCGGCGGAAAAGGACGCGCTGATGAGCGAGTTCGCCGATAAGCGCTACGATGTGATGGTCACTACCTCGGTGGCTGAGGTAGGGGTCGATATACCGAATGCCAATGTAATGGTGATTGAAGGCGCGAATCGCTTTGGCTTGGCGCAACTGCATCAATTCCGCGGACGCGTTGGCCGAGGCGAAACTCAATCTTATTGCTTTTTGATCCCGGACCTTAGTGAGGATATTAACATTGATCGTATACGCGACCATCAGGCGGAGCGAATCGGCGGCGAAGAGCTTAGCGTCGCCGAAAAGCGCCTCGCCGCAATAGAAGAATCGAATGACGGCTTTTACTTGGCTGAGATTGATCTAAAACTGCGCGGAATCGGTGATTTGCTCGGCAGGCGTCAGAGCGGCCAAAACAATCTGCAATTGATAGGACGCCAATACTCGGACTTGGCCGAGCTGTCTCAGCGGGAAGCGCTCACACTTCTTGAAGAAGATCCGACCTTGGCGCTGCCGGAGCATTTCCTTTTGTCCCAAGTCATAAGCGAGATCAGGGCTAACCCTGGCGACATTAGCTGAGCGGTCTCGCCGTTTACTCTTACTTGACAAGCCTTCGCCTTGCGCCCTGCCCAGCGCGCCATACGAAAAGCGCGTCATCTAGCTCAAAGAGTTGACGCGCGCGCCGTGGCGGGGCATCGGTTCCCTACCGTTAAAATCCTTTCTCCTCGCATTACGAATCTGCTAACAAATTCATTGGCGCTATTCGCCAGGCGCTATTAGAATGCCCTCGTAACGTTGGGAGAGATTAGATGGTTGGAAAGGGAATCGCGCTTTATCCGGCATCGCTTGACCCCATTCACTACGGCCATATAGATGTTGCGATTCGAGCATCCCGATTCTTTGATGAGCTTATCGTCGCTATATATGCTAACCCTAACAAGAAGCGCGTATTGTTTGAAGTAGATGAACGAGTCAAGCTGGCGAAGGACATATTTCAGAATTACCCGTCAATATCAGTTGCGAAATACAATATTCTCACAGTAGAATATGCACAGTCGGTGGGCGCGATCGCCCTAATACGGGGGTTACGAGTGTTTGGTGATTTTGAGTTCGAATTTCGGATGGGTATGGCAAACAAGAAGCTGGCCCCGGAGATGGAAACGATCGCGATCTTGTCTGACGAGCAGTATATGCACATTAGTTCGAGCACAATTCGTGAGATCGCAGAGTTAGGCGGCGACGTCAGTTCGATGGTCCCGCCGATTATTTCGGAAGCGTTGCGCAAGAAGTTCGGCTCTTGAGTTCGTAAGCAATTGCAGGATCTTTCACTGGGAGGGTTTCAATGGATATTCAACATCTCGTGGATCGCTTGGAAGATTTGATAGACGAGGGCCGGCATCTCTTCGGCACCAAGTATACGATGGTGGACGAGGAACGCGCCTTGGAAATCATTGATCAGATGCGGATATCGGTGCCGGAAGAAATCGAGAAAGCCGTCCGAACGATTCACCAGCGAGACCGCGTCTTGGCGGAAGCGAACGAAGAAGCCGCGCGCATCGTACAGCAAGCTCGGCAGCACAGCGAAGACTTGATTGACGATCAGGAAATGGTGAAACAAGCCAAAGTACGCGCCGAATACGTGATTGAGCAAGCCAAGATCGAAGCGGAGAAGATCACGAGCGAAGCTGACGAATACGTAATGCTTCAACTCAGCCAGTTGGAGCAGCAGTTCGCCCACACGCTAGATGAAATCCGCAACGGAATCCAGATCATGCAATATCAGGAGCCGGCCGCCGTCGAAGTAGAGTTGGAGCAGCCATCGGTCGAAGTCCAGACTAATGAGGCCAATCCAGAGCCGATAAAATTTGACCGGCCTGCGCAAGCGCCGGCGGGCAGCCGCGTCTAAAGTCTTTCTTTCCCAATTACACAACCATCAAACGGGCATCGCGACAGTGATGTCTGTTTTGATTGCCTTGGCGACATCCGCTGATATAATTCGGGTTCCCGTCATTTTATGACCTTCCTCCACTTATGCGGCTCATCGTATTCGCGTCTGCCTGGGCTGTTGGCATCAGCATTTCCCGTGTGCTTCCGGCACTGCTGCCCTCCCTTTGGTTTGCCGCCATTGCCGTTTCACTATGTGGCGGGCTAGTCTTAAGGCGGCGCGTCGCCTGGTGGATTCTTGTCAGCGTGGTCGCGTTCGTCGCTGGCGGATTCCGTCAATCGCTGGCGCCAACCAGCAGCGACATCGCCGCGTACAACGGCCAGAGCGCTACTGTAACTGGCTTGGTCGTCTCTGAGCCGCGATTGCGCGGGGTCCGCGTTCAGTTTCGTCTTGACAGTGAAAAGATCTTCGTCAACAGCGAGTTGACCAGCACGAGTGGCTTGGTTTTGGCGCAAACTGATCGCCGCGCTGAGGTCCAGTATGGCGACCGCATTCGCGCCACCGGCATGTTGGCTCGTCCCGCTACCTGGGATACTTTCTCCTACGCCGACTATCTTGGCCGGCAAGGCGTCTTCAGCATCATGCATAACGCTGGTCCTGAGGTCGTCGATTCCGGTCACGGCAACCCGCTTATCGCTGCGCTTCTTCGACTCAAGACGATTGTCCAGCAAAGCATTGCGTCTGCGATTCCCGAGCCGCAAGCGGGCTTGCTTACCGGCATACTGCTCGGAGACGAAGACGGCATCTCACCCGAATTGAAGGACGACTTTTCGCGTGTGGGCGCCTCGCACGTCGTCGCAATTAGCGGCTTCAACATGGTCATTGTCAGCGGAATCGTCGTGCGCGTTCTGTCGAGCCTGTTTCGCCGCAATAAGACCGTTGTCACGCTGAACGCGCTTTCCGTGATCGCGGTATATTCGCTGCTCGTCGGCGCCAGCCCAGGTATCCTGCGCGCCGCGCTGATGAGCGGATTACTGGTCGTCGGCAGTCAACTAAAGCGAAAGACATTTGTGCCGACATCGCTGGCTTTTGCCACCGCGCTGCTTTCCCTTGGCGATCCGAGCGTCCTGCTGGATATCGGTTTCCAGCTCAGTTTTATGGCTGTGCTAGGTCTCAGCCTGTTTGCCGATCCGCTTTCCGCGCGATTCCGCCGCTTGCTGGAGATCCTTCTGCCTGCGCGCGCCGCTACCGTACTGCATAGCTTTCTCAATGAGCCGCTTATCGTAACGATCGCAGCGCAGATTACTACCCTTCCGCTAATAGTCCTGTATTTCGGACGGCTGTCATTGGTGGCCGTACCGGTCAACTTGCTCATCGTACCGGTACAGGCGGCGGCGCTGCTCCTAGGCATGACGGCTGCGGTCGTTTACGCATTCATTCCGGTGATCGGCACGCTGATCTATTGGGCGGACTTGGTCTTCGTATCCTGGACAATCGCGGTCGTACGCGCTTTCGTCAACCTGGAATACGCTGAGATAATCGTGGATCTTGACGGAAGACTGATTCAAGCCTTTTATCTGTTGCTGATCGGAGGCGCCATGGGATATGCCGCCCGCCCGCCAATCTGGCTACGGGTTCAGGACTTTGTCAGACGACATACGGTCATCCTCGCCATGATTGCGACTTCGGCGACAGCGTTGATACTGATGGGCGCCATGACCTTGAGCCGAGCCGACGGCCGGTTGCATGTCTGGCTGCTGGATGTCGGCCATAGCAACGCCGCGCTCGCGCAGACGCCGGGAGGGGCGCAGATTCTCGTCGACGGCGGGCGCTTTCCCGCGCGGCTGCTGTCCGCCATTGGCGATCGCCTGCCCTTCTACGATCGCGAAATCGAGATTCTAGCAATCACCCATCCCGATGCTTGGGATATCGCTGCCCTCAATAGCGTGTTAGACCGCTATTCCGTGGGCGCTGTCCTTTATCACGGACAGCCGAATCGCGATCCCGACGTGGAAAGCATCTTTGAACGGCTTCGGAAATCCGACACGCCGATCGTGGAAGTAAAGGCTGGATTCAAAATTGACTTCGCTGATGGCGCCAAGCTTGAGGTATTGCATCCGCAGACGCAGCCCAAGATCACCGACCGACTGAATGATAATGCGCTAGTGCTGCGCTTGCGTTACGGCGGCGCCTCATTCCTATTGACTTCCGACCTGAGCGTCGCCGCCCAGCGCGAGATGCTTGCCAAAGGCGGCGCATTGCACGCGAGCGTCATGCAGATTCCCCAGCATGGCACGGCTCGCGCCATTGACAATGACTTCCTCGCCGCGGTTCAGCCGCAGATTGCTCTGCTTCAAAGTGATATTGCCAATCGTCGCGGCGACCCCCATCCTGACACGCTGGTGAAACTACTTGGCGTTCACCTGTTTCGCACAGACATGATCGGTACGATTCATCTGCGCACGGACGGGAAAGTCATTGAAATTTCTTAGTGATTACGCACGTGACAGCAACAAAAAGAGGAGGCGCAGTTGCCATCCCCTTTTGCTTTCTAGGTATGCGTTGCGGTCTAGTAGCGGATATCGACGTGGCTGCCGGAGCCGGCGGATGCCATGATCGCATCGCAGATGACGGCATTGCGATAGCCATCGACGAAGTCGGCGCCGTAGGGAGCGACATCATTGTCGTTCACGATCGCATCAAAGAAATGATGGAATTCGTGCACGAAGCTGTGTTCCCAGCCGATGATATGGCCATGGGGCCACCAGTTCTCCCAGTAGGGATGATGCGCTTCGGTCACCAGCACGTTGTGAAATCCCTGCGTGGTATCGGGGCTGTCGTCGTTCCAGAAGACATTGAGCTCGTTCAATCGTTCCAGATTGAATTGGATCGACCCGTTCTCGGCATTGATCTCGAAACAGTTGAAGTTCTTGCGTCCGCGGCCGAAGCGAGTCGCCTCGACGGTGCCGAGGGCGCCGTTTTCAAAGTCCAGCAGCGCGACGAAACCGTCATCGACATCGGATTTGATCATGCCGCCTGAGCCGTCCGGACGTTCCGTGATCCAGGTTTGCGCCAAACCCGAAACCGCTTTGGGCTCGCCGACCAGGAAGCGCGCCAAATCGATGATGTGAGCGCCGAGGTCGCCTAGCGCGCCGCTGCCGCAGATATCTTTTTGAAAGCGCCAGGTAGATTCCATCTCGCGGTCCATGCCCCATTCCTGCAAGTAAACCGCGCGCCAATGATAGATCTGGCCCAGCGCGCCGCTTTCGACGATCTTCTTCGCCTGCTGGATAGCGGGCACAAAGCGGTAGTTGAAGGCGACCATATGCTTGACGCCGGCGCTTTCAACCGCGTCCAGCATTGACTTCGCTTCTTCAGCGGTGCGCGCCAGCGGCTTCTCGCAGAAGACATGCATGCCGGCCGCCGCCGCCGCGTTGCAAGGTTCGGCATGGGCGTCATTGGGTCCGCCATTGTCGAAGATGTCGATATCATCGTTGGCGATCATGTCGCGCCAATCGGTGTAGGCATTCTCGTAGCCGTAGCGCTGCGCCGCCGCGTTCACCGCCGCTTTGTTGCGCCCCGCGATCCCGACCAGGCGCGGAATCGCCACCGGCGGATACATCATGTAGGGAATTTTCTTGAAGGCGTTGGTATGCGCCTTGCCCATGAAGGCATAACCCAACATGCCAATACCGAGTTCGGGCGCCTCGGCGTCCGTGCTTTCGGTGGCCATGCTGGTGAAAGTGCTGCTCACTTGCTTTTCGTCAGCCATCGTATATCTCCTGATTGGTGTCCGGTATTGGATTTATTCTTCGGCAAAGGCGGCATCGAAGGCGACCGCCGAAGCGGTGAAGTCGTTCTGCTTCACCCAGGCTGCTGATTCGGTCGCGCCGAATTCGCGATCCATGCCGCTGTCTTCCCATTCGACGGACAAGGGTCCTTGATAACCGGCTCGATTCAAGGCGCGGATCATCGCGTCGATATCCAGATCGCCATGCCCGGGCGACACAAAATCCCAGCCGCGGCGGGCGTCGCCAAAGTTGAGGTGGGAGCAGAGAATGCTGGTGACGTTGTCTAGCGTGACCTTGGAGTCTTTCACGTGGACATGGAAGATGCGGTCGGCGAAGCGGTCGATGAATTTGACCGGGTCGAATAGCTGGTGGATGAAGTGGCTGGGATCAAAGTTGAAGCCGAACGAGGGGTGGTGATCCAGCGCTTCAAGCGTCTTTTCCGCCGTGTAGATGTCATAGGCGATCTCGCTAGGATGCGCCTCCAAGGCGAATTTGACGCCCTCGGCAGCGAAGACATCAAGCACGGGCTTCCAGCGATCGGCGAATTCCTGATAGCCGGCGTCGATCATCTCATCGGATGTCGGCGGGAAGCGATAAATCATGTGCCAGACCGGGCTGCCGGTAAAGCCGTTAACGACATCGACGCCAAAAGCTTTGGCGGCGCGCGCGGTATCTTTCATTTCTTCGGCGCAGCGCTCGCGCACGCCATCGGTATCGCCATCGCCCCAGAGCCGATCGGGCAAGATGTCACGATGCCGCGCGTCTATAGTGGCTTCGGCGACGCATTGACCGACTAGATGATTGCTGATGGAAAAATACTGCAAGCCGTGCTTTTCTAGCACGTCTTTGCGCGACTGAATGTAGCCGTCCTCGGAAAGCGCGCGGTCCACCTCGAAATGATCACCCCAGCAAGCCAGCTCCAAGCCATCGTAGCCGAAGCTCTTGGCTTTCTCGGCCATGGTCTCGAAGGGCAAGTCCGCCCACTGACCGGTGAATAAAGTGACTGGTCTAGCCATATGACGTCTCCTTTACGAATTCTTTCAAGCGCAGTTTAGACAATGGTTACAAGTATAGCGAGCATTTCGTCATGCACCAATACCGCGCGCTTGCCATCGCAGACTGAGACTTTTTGGCGCTTCGCGGAAGACACAGCGCATAAAGCGCAAGTTTGGGAATTCATAGTGGCATTGGCTATCATTGATGCGGCATTAAGCGGCGAGAATAGCCAGCCACGACTTAACAGTTTGGCTTGGAGGGACGGCAGAAATGTACAACGGCTTGGAGATTATCGACTTTCACGTTCACTTTCCGACGCAGGCGCATTGGATCATCGAGCGCGGTCCCAATTGGCGCCAGCGATACGTAGAGCGCCTGGGCGAAAGGCGCGCAAAGATCGCGCGCGAATACGCAATGAATTACAACCGTCAGTGGCGCGCGACCTGGGGCTTTGACCCGCCGGAGCGCAATACCTTCACCGACGAGGAGCAAGCCGATCGCTGGGCGAGCGAGATCGAAAAGCACGGCTTGCGCGCGGTCGGGTTCGTCACCGGCGGCGGCAATAAGAATCTGGCAAATATCGTCGGGCGTCACCCGGACAAGTTCATCGGCTTCGCCCATCACTATCTTTTCAGCGAAGGCGCCGCCGATGAGCTGCGCCGCGCGGTCAATGAAGACGGTTTGAAAGCGTATAAGCTGTTGGCGCCGGCTTTGGATCGGCCCGTCGAGGACGAAGAGGCTTATCCGGTTTGGGAAGCCTGCGCCGAGTTGGATATCCCGGTGCTGATTCACTTCGGCATTCAGGGCAGCGGCGGCGGCATCGCCTGGCATCAGAATATCAACCCGTTGAAGCTGCACAATGTCGCCAAAGACTTCCCAGACGTCACTTTCGTGGTGCCGCATTTCGGCTGCGCCTGGATCCGCGAGACGCTGCAGCTCTGCTGGGCTTGCGGCAATGTGTCGATTGACACCAGCGGGTCGAATCAATGGGTGAAATGGGTGGATGGCGATTGGGATACTAAGAAGCTTTTCCGCAAATATATGGAGACGATCGGGCCGGAGCGCATCATTTTCGGCACCGATTCGAGTTACTTCCCGCGCGGATTCGCCGCGCCCTATCTTGATCAGCAGATTCGTGACGTTCGCGAGCTCAATTACCGCGAGGACGACATTCAACTGATTTTCGCTGGCAATGCGGCGCGGCTGTTGAAGATTGATTTGTAGACTGTCCACAAATGCGGCGGCGAAACATTGTCGCGGTGTTTGCGGCGTGGGGCAAAATACGTTACGCTGAAACTGTCAGTTCAATATTGAAGATGCATAAGGAGTAGAAAATGCTACGGTCACGACTACTTGCAATTCTTGCCGTTCTGATCCTCTTGCTGTCGCTTGGCTCTCTGGTCGGCGCGCAGGATGATATGGTCGAAATCGAATATTGGCAGTACAACTTTGGCGCCCGCGTTGACGCGATGAACATGCTGATTGAGCAATTCGAAGCGGAAAACCCGGGCATTAAGGTCGTTCACAACAGCGACATCCCCTACGCCGATTTCCGCACTGAACTGGCGGCGTCCGCGCCGGCCGGCGTCGGACCTGATATCGTAACCCTCTACTTTGGCTGGATCGCCTCGTTCGTCGATGCCGGCTATCTGGTGCCGTTGCCGGAAGATCCCTTCAGCGAGGAATTCATCCGAGAGACCTTCTCACCGATGGTGGCGAATTCTAAGTATCAAGGCGAATACTGGGCTATACCGACGGCGGTGCGCGCGCTAGCGCTCTTCTGGAATAAGGACATCTTGGCCGATGCTGGATTCGATCCTGAGTCACCACCAACAACACTGGATGAATTCCAGGAAATCGCTATTGCGACTACCCAGAATGATGGAGACCCAAGCGATCTCTACAGTATCACTAGACAAGGGTTCGCCGCAACCATGGTTGGACAGAATCACCACTGGTTCCGCGATGTCTTGATCAGGCAATATGGTGGTCAGCCCTATAGCGATGACGGACGCACAGTAACATATAACAGTGAAGAAGGCTGCGCCGCTTATGCTTGGCTAACTTCCTTCGCGACAGAACACTTTACCGGAAGCAACGATATCCTTGATGGCGCCACCAACGCCTTTGTCAATGGCGATACTGCGCTGCATATAGATGGCTCTTTCCGCGTGGGCACAATTCGCGCGAATAATCCAGACCTGAATTATGGCGTAGCGGAATTGCCAGTGGGTCCCAATGGCGAAAAGCACACCTTCGGCTCCTACTGGACGCACGGAATCACCCGCCGCGCCAATGACGACCCGGCGCGTCTTGAAGCGACGGTCAAGTTTTTGGAATTCATCACCAGGCCAGAAGCGGGCACGCTCTGGGTCAATACAGTGGGCGAATTGCCAGCGCAATTGGCATCGGCGAGCGTCGAAGAACTGTTGATGGATCCGATACTGGGCCCCTTTTCAGCCGGATTGGAATACTCTAGTGCGACCTTCTTCGTCGATGAAAGCGCTCAACGTCAGGTGCTGATTGACGCATACGACAATATCCGCCTGGGCGGCATGGATCCCTGCGACGCGCTTGATGAAGCGGCGGCCGCTGAGCAAGAGCTAATCGACAACTTCTGGGCAGATCGGGAATAGCAGCTTCCCCCACCCCCAAGCCCCCTCCCCGAGAGGGAGGAGGCGCCCTCCTAGAGCTGTCGGAACGCACAAAGCCCCTCCCTCCTCTTGGGGTCGCGCAGAGTCGCGTGGACACACACAGACCCGCTGGGGAGGGGTTTGGGATGGAGGAGCAGTCCGGACTCGTTAGGACCAAGCGAATGACGCTCGCAAAGAAAAAAGTCCTCTGGGCATATATTTTTCTGGCGATTCCGATCGTCTTCTTCGCGTACATTCGCGTGTATCCGGCGCTCTTCGCCTTCCAGATGAGCTTGCATGATTACAACCCGCTGGCGGCTGAGCAGCCCTATGTTGGCTTTGAAAACTACGAAAGACTGTTTGAACAACTGGGAAAGAGAAAGTCCCAAACCAAATCCGCATTCCAGAATACGATCAATTACGTCCTGCTTGGCGTACCTATTCAACTCTGTTTGGCATTGGCGATTTCGCTGATGCTAAACGAAATCCGCTTCATGAGCACGTTGTACCGTGTCATGTTTTTCCTGCCCTTTGTTACGTCTACGATCGCAATCGCCTGGGTCTTTCGCATGTTGTATCAGCCGCGTTTCGGGCTGTTCAACGTCATTTTGCAGCTCGTCTCCCTGCCGCAGCAGCCCTTCTTGCGCAGCCCGCAGCAGGCGCTGCCGTCGGTGCTGGCTCTGGTCATCTGGCAGGGCATGGGCTTCGCCATCATCATATTTTTGGCGGGTCTCAAGCAGATTCCACGCACTTATTACGAAGCGGCGGAAGTCGATGGCGCCAGCCGCTGGCATACCTTCCGCTATATCACTTTTCCCTTGTTGAATCCGAGCATCGTCTATTTGCTCGTTTTGCAAACGATCTCCTTCCTGCGCATGTTCGCGCCGGTAATAGCGATGACGGAACAGGGACGAGGCGGACCTTTGGACTCGACGGTAACGGTTGTGCTGCAGACCTATCGCGAGGCTTTTCAAAGTTTCAATATGGGTTACGCCTCATCGCTGACCGTGGTGCTTTTCGCGCTGATACTTGGCGTAACGATCATTCAATTATCGGTCACATCGCGGCGAATCAACTGAGGCAGGCATGGCGGAATCAATCACGCCCTCGAATATTTTCAAGGACCAGGGCCGAGTAACCACGGTCGGCAGAGCCAGCGACGATTGGAAGTACAAATTCTTCTCGTACCTGCTGCTGACGATGATCGCCTTCACAATGATCGTGCCCTTCATGTGGATGATCTCGACATCTTTCAAGCCGGAGAAAGAGATTCTGCGGCGAAACGTCTTTCCTATCGAGCCGACGCTGGACAATTACAGCGATGTGATCAACAAGACCGATCTGCCGCTTTGGTATAAGAATTCCTTCATCGTTGCGGTGATGAGCACCATCAGCGTGGCATTTTTTGATTCGCTGGCGGGTTTCGTTTTTGCCAAATACAACTTTCCCGGCAAGCGCCCGATATTCATCATCTTCTTGACCTCATTGATGGTGCCGACTGAGATGCTGCTCATTCCCTGGTTCATTATGTCGTCCGATCCGCCGATCGGCGGCACTTGGGTCGATACCTATTGGGGCATCGCGTTTCCCGGTGTGATTACGGCATCCGGCATTTTTCTCATGCGGCAATTCATGCAGGGCGTACCCGACGAACTGCTGGACGCCGGGCGCATCGACGGCGTCAGCGAATTTGGCTTGTATTGGCGCGTCGCCGTGCCTTTGAGCCTGCCGGCGATTGGCGCGCTCTGCATATTCAATTTCCTCGGCAATTGGAACGCTTTTATCTGGCCACTGATCGCCACCACTCGGAGCGAGATGTTTACGCTGCCCGTCGGCATACAGCAATTCTCTTCCGAGGCTGATACACCTTGGAATCTGATCATGACCGGCGCCTCGCTTTCTGTCGTACCTTTATTGATCGTGGTCATCATCTTTCAGCGTTACATAATCGAAGGGATCGCCTTGACAGGTCTGAAAGGTTAGATCATGTCGCGTAACGATTCTGTCTTCCCTCACCCGCTGTACGACAAGTACGTGTTGCAGCCCTTTTACGAGGCGGCCAAGACACACTATTACGCGCCGATGCTGGCGGCAAATCGCGCGCATGCGGTCATGCTTTGCCGATGCAAGATCATCTCGGAAGCCAACGCCAAGGCGCTGCTTGACGCGCTGCAAGCGGTAGAGGAGCCTGGCGCGGACGAATTGACGCTCGGCGGCGGCGTAGAAGACCTGTTCTTCGCAATAGAGAACAGGCTTATCGAATCGGCCGGCGCCACGTATGGCGGCAATTTGCAGCTGGCGCGCAGTCGCAATGACCTCGGCTATGCGCTTACGCGGCTCGCCCTGCGTCCGCTCCTGTTGGAGGCAATTGAGGATTTGCTAGGGCTTCGCCAAGTCCTGCTGAATTTTGCCGAGACCCATCTGCATACCCTAATGCCCGGTTATACGCATACGCAGCCGGCGCAGCCGACGACAATGGCGCATTATGTCGCCGGCGTACTGGCTGGCTTGGGTCGTGATTTTTCCCGATTACGTTTCGCCTATGAAACCAATAATCATAGCCCGCTGGGCGCGGCGGCGCTGACCGGCACGGCATTCCCTATCGATCGCCAACTCAGCGCGCGTCTGCTTGGCTTCGATGAGATTCAACTGAGCACCTACGACAGCATCGGCGCGTCCGACAATCTCACTGATGTGGCGGGCGCGCTTTCTACGCTGGGTGTCAACCTGTCCCGCTTCACGTATGACATGCTTTTCTGGGCGACGCAGGAAAGCGGCGCGATCCGCATCCATGACAGTTTCATCCAGATCAGTTCAATCATGCCACAGAAGCGCAATCCGGTCGTCCTGGAGCATCTGCGCGCGAAAATCAGCCGTATGCTGGCGCAGGCGCAGGGCGTCGTCATTCAATGCCATAACATTCCTTTCGGCGACACGGTAGATATTGAAGATGAAATTATTCCGCCGCTCTTTGGATCGCTGGAAACGGCAAGGGAGATCTTGCAGCTTTATGCCGCTGTGATCGAAACGCTTGAAGTCCAGGTTGCGCACTTGCGCGCGCGAGCGATTTCGGGATTCACGACGGTCACCGAATTGGCGGATACGCTGGTACGGGAGTGTGATCTGCCCTTCCGGCAGGCGCACAGCGTTGTTTCGGCACTTGTGAGCTATGCGCAAGACAAGCACCTGCGACCGCAAGAATTGACGGCGGCTATGCTGCGGCGGGTCGCGTCGGATCAAATCGGCGCCGAGGTTTCCTTAAGCGACGAGGCTTTCGCGCAGGCGCTGGATCCGCAGGCATTCGTCGATGCCCGCGCGCTGCCCGGTGGCGCCGCGCCAAGCGCTACGGCAAAGGTCCTGCAGGTTCAGGACAAAAGTCTAGCGGAAGATCGCCGCTGGCTGGAGTCGGTAGGCGCGTCGCTGGCTGCGGCCGAAGGTGAATTGCAGGCTGCGGTCAAGGATCTACGCGATTTGTAGGCGGTTTGATTGGTGTCAATTCAGTGTCGATGACCGGCCGGCCGACCATTTAGTCAGATTCTTGGGCGGTTGGCGCCGGGTCGGGATCGTCAATATCGGAGCGCCCTTCCAGCGTCATCAAGTAAGCGACGATGTCGAATATCTCCAGGTCGCTGTAAATCTCCGCCCAGTTTTGCGGCATCAGCTCGGGGTCGAAGCCCTCTACAGTATAGGCTTTGGAATCGACAATGGACTGATAAATGTATTCGGCGGCGGTCATGCCCTCGACGCGCGTCAAGGCGCGATCCTTGATATTGAGCAGCCCCGGTCCAAGATTCGTTTTTTCGCTCGCGGCAAGGTGGCAGTTTGAACAGGCGTAATTTGCCGCTTCCTGGAAAGTCTCGAAGAGAATGGCGCCGTTTTCGGCGTCGCGGACCGCTACCAGACGATCAATCGGGGACAGCGCGGGGGCTTTCGTCGGTTCGGGACTGGGCGATGGCGCCGGCGTGGGCGTCTCGGTTGGCAGCGGCTTTGGCGTATGCGTCGGCGGCAGCGGGGTTTCCGTCGGCGGCGACGTGGCCGTCGCCTCATCAACTGCTACGACGTTCACCGCTGGCGTCGCCGTCGCCACCTGCATGACCGGCGAGACTATTGTTCCGCAACCGGCCAATGCGTAAACAGCGAGGACGAAGATGGCGCCTCTTGCGCTTTGAAAAACCGCGAGCGTTTGCGACCGCCAATTGATCATTTTCGCCTTCCCGTTCCGCTTTGAGAAATCCGTCACAAATGACAACTCCGGCGCATTATCGCAAATCGCATGACGATATTGTAGGGCTAGCATGCCCTCACCATCCAGATACCTGAGAATTTCAGCCAATGTTTTTCAAGTATTGACATCGCTAGCGGTTGGCGTCCTATGTAACAATAATTTGCGACTGATCTCTCGAAAGCGGGGTGCGCTGAACCTTAACAACAAATCCTGCTTCCCAAGTAATTACAAGAAATTAGAGATTAAAACACTGAACGTGTATGTATGGACTATATATAGAGTATCATCCCAAATGACTGACATGTGTATGATATGGGCCTTGACACAGCCGTGTTATCGGATATTGTGCCAAAATACTAATGGACGAGGACAGAAACATGTCAAATGACAGACTTCTTCTGGAACATCGAAACCTGCAACTCATGAAAGCTGAGAAACGACATCTTCTCCGTACCACGCCCCACGCTCTTTTCTTCACTATCTTGGCGATCGCGACGTTGTTCGTTCTTTTTTTTGCCCACCGTGCGACCACCCCGGTCAATGCCTGCGGTTTTGGAGGGATGGTGGTGCAAAGCTCGCCCCAATTTAGCGAATGTATAATATCTCTCGGCGGTGCTATAAACGACGGAGATGCCATTAGGCGTCAAAATGAGCAACGGAAGTCGATAGAACGGGAACGCAGCCGCCGAGCTTGCTTGAATCGTAGTGGTGTTAAACGATGGACAGGTAGCCACTGCGAAGTCCAAGTGTGCAACCACAACGGTGCTGGATACTGCACTTGGGTGAGAGTATGAGCATATTTCAGTTGGGTCGAAGTATGAGCAATCGGACTATGCTGTTCTTTTGTTTATCCCAGCATAAGATGCACTTGTAACAGAATCTCTTCAAGTCGCGGGGATTAGTTGTTTACAGTTTTGAGGGGAACTTTAGAGCCAATTAATGGTATCAAATCATCCGCGATGGCAATGGCTTCAAAGTGGCCACGCATACGATCCCAACATCCTGGGTCTACAATCCCGAGCTTCAATACGAATACAACCCGGATCTGGCAATGTAGAAGCTGACGCAGGCGGGCTGGATTGACCACGATGATAATCCGGACACGGCGCGGATCTGCGATGACTGCCTCTTCGCGCGCGAGGTCGACGCTGACTATAACGGCAGCGAACTGACGCTGGACCTGCACGTGCCGACCGGTTCCGACATCGGCGAGCAAATGGGGCTGTTCTTCCAGGCGGAAATGAACAAGGTCGGCTTCAACGCTATCTTCGAAGCGATTGATTGGGGCAGCGCCTTCCTGCCCGAGCTGGTCGGTCAGAAGTTCGACATGAATATGCTGGGCTGGAGCCTCGGTTTGCCCGTCGATCCGGATATATCAGTATTCTATTATCCGGAAGTGGATGTGCCGGGCTCTGGCTTCAATTTCGGTTCGTATTACAGCGCCGAATTGATCGAGTTGAATGACCAAGCGCGAGTGGCGCCCGGTTGCGATACGGAAGCGCGCGCGGCGCTTTACGAGCGCGTACAGGAGATCCTCTTCAACGACATGCCCTACTTCTTCATGTACGTCTCGGAGTCGATGACGGCGGTATTGCCGGGCACCCAGAAT
Organism: Anaerolineae bacterium; assembly: GCA_022821805.1. Classification (GTDB taxonomy): domain Bacteria; phylum Chloroflexota; class Anaerolineae; order Aggregatilineales; family Phototrophicaceae; genus UBA6055. The sequence goes on along the minus strand of JAJECX010000024.1, from coordinate 16,059 downwards.
TGGAACCCCACACCATTCTCGCGCACCTACTCGCAAGACGCCTGGGTATCGCCGGCTGTGACCACTCCCTAGGGGCAAGCTAAAGCGATGCTGCCGGAGAGTATTTGATCTCTGGCAGCCGCTTGTTTCATCATAGCGGGCGATGCCACAACCATGAATAAATACGTCATCCGCCGCTTGCTGCAAGCGATCCCGACCCTCTTCGGAATCACAATTGTCGTCTATGCCATCATGCTCTTGGCGCCGGGCGATCCGGTGGCGATATTGGCATTCGACCCGACGATTCGCCAAGACGAACGCGAGCGCCTGGCACGATCGCTGGGCGTTAACGACCCTTTCTACCTGCAGTATCTGCGCTGGCTTATCGGCGATGACTGGATGCGCGTCGACAGCAATTACGATGGTCACATAGACGAACGCGATTCTTGGGGCGACAATTACGGAATCCTGCGCGGCGATTTCGGCACATCATTCAAGTTTCGAGGCTCGAATCCGCTGCGTCTCATCGGCGAACGGCTGGGCGCCACCATCGAGCTGAACCTGGCGGTGCTGCTCTTCGGCTTGACCAATGGCATCTTGATTGGTGTGCTGGCGGCAGTGTATCGCGGGCGCGGCTTCGATCGGTTCACGCGCATCTTCGCTGTCATTGGGGATTCGGCGCCGCCATTCTGGCTGGGCTTGCTGGCGATCGTCACCTTCGGGATAATCCTGCCCCGCATCCTGCAAGATTACGGCATCGGCCAGGGGCGCCCCCTTCTGCCGATGGGGGGGGCGTTGCCCGCCAGTTCGTGGCGGCTGCCCGCCAATCTTTGAGCGCATTCATTTCTTGCTGCTGCCAACGTTGGTCAGCTCATTTGGGTTGATCGCCGTTTGGTCACGCTTAGTGCGCGCATCCATGCTGGAGACGATCAGCAGCGATTTCATCCAGACTGCCTGGTCCAAGGGCTTGACGAATCGCCAAGTGTGGTTTCGCCATGCCCTGCGCAACGCCATTATTCCCTTCACCGTCTTTCTTGCGCCAACCTTTTTGGGCTTGATCGGCGGCTCGGTCATTATTGAGCGCGTCTTCACTTGGCCTGGCGTGGGCTTGCTGACCTTCGACGCCTTGGTCAGCCGCGACCATCCAATGATCATGGCCTCGGTAGTCATTGGGTCGTTTCTTGGCTTGATGAGCTGGATACTTTCGGACATTTTGCTCGCCCTGTTTGACCCGCGCGTCCGCTTTTCGTAATCGAAAGCAGCCACATGAAAAACGAAGGGCGCAAGCAGACCGCAACTCTGCCTGTTGGCAAGCGCGGCCAAGCTTACCGGCCTGCGCAGACGCTGTGGCGGCGGGCGCTCCTCAGCATTCGGCGTGATCGCCAGACGATGGTCGCCCTGGCGGTTCTGATGATATTCTCTTTGATCGGGCTAACGGCGCCGCTCATCAGCGAAACGCTGGAGCTTGACCCAATCGAGCAGGATGTGCGCAACAATTATGCGCCGCTGGGGACGGAGGGCAACCTGCTCGGCACAGACGAGCTAGGACGCGATCATTTTGCGCGGCTTCTTTTCGCCGGGCAGATTTCGCTTGGCATCGCCATCTCCTCCGCCATTCTTGGCATGGGGATTGGCGTGGCTGTCGGTTCGGTCGCCGGTTTTTATGGCGGGATCGTGGACGATTTCGTCATCTGGTTCACCGCCACCTGGACCGCGATACCTGGGCTCCTGCTGCTCGTCATCGTCAGTTCGCTGTTTTCGCTTACCCCATTCAGCATGATTTTCCTACTCGGTATTCTTGGCTGGGCTGGTGTCGCCCGCCTCGTGCGCGCCGAGACGATATCGATTAAAGAGCGCGATTTCGTACTGGCCGCGCGGGCGACAGGCGCTTCAAACCTGCGGATTATGTTCCTCCACATTGTTCCAAATATGTTCTCGCTGCTAATCATCATTCTGTCGCAGTCCATCGGCGGGCTTATTTTGACCGAATCGGCATTAAGCTTCATCGGCTTTGGCATCAAAGCGCCGACGCCGACCTGGGGCAACATGCTTACCAGCGCGCTGGATTATATGCGCCGCGGTCCCCATCTGATGATACTCCCTGGTTTGCTCATCACAGTAACCGTTTTCTGTCTGTATGTGATCGGGGACGGACTGCGCGACGCTTTCGATCCGAAAATTGCCGACTAAATCAAGACTGATACTTTCAACGTTACATCCGTAATCCCCGGATGCGCCATAGACAGGGCGGCGAGCGCATGATAATATGAGACGCTGCATTCCTAACAATTCGGGCGCCCGGCGCTCAATCGACACTTGGAAAGGAGCGACAGGAAGCCAGTCTTCCTCGCAACCCGAATAATGGCAAATCATAAATCAGCGATAAAGCGTATCCGCCAGAACGAGAAACGGCGCCTTCACAACCGCACCTACCGGAATCGCGCGCGCACATTGGTCAAGAAGGCGCGCGCAGCGATCGAAAGCGGCGACGTAGAAGAAGCGCGCGTCGCGACCAAAGCCGCTGTGCGCGACCTGGACAAACTAGCGAGCCGCGGCGTCGTCCACAAGCGAAACGCAGCGCGGCGCAAGAGCCGGCTGATGAGACAGTTGGCTCAACTGGAGAAGTAAGGCCTCGCTAACTGTCTTCTGGCTAAATGGGGTCACGCTGTGAAAGCCCGCTCTTCGTTTATTCCGGCGCAATCTCCAGGCGATAACCTATTCCGCGCACCGTCTTCAGGAAAGCTGGCTTATGCGGGTTCGTCTCCAAGAGCTTGCGCGCATGGCGGATGTGAACACTCAAGGTGCGTGTATCGTCCAGGTAGGCTGTTTTCCACACCTCGCGCATAATATCGGCGCGCGTCAAGGTCTCGTTGGGTCGGGACAGGAAAAGCTCAATTAAGCTTGCGAGCTTGGGACTGAGCGGCGCGTGTTTGCCATACGCTTGTAGAATCCGCACCGTTCGATTCAGCATAAATGGTCCACAATGGATGATATCGTTCGGATCAGCAAACAGCAAACGCGATACGGCGGCGGTCAAGGTCCGCGCGGTCAAGGGAGCGCTTAAGGTTACGTCAGCGTTGGCTGCACAGTCTGCATTTGCCGAAGCGGAGATTAGCAACACCGTCGCATCGGGGAAGCGCGCCTTCATATCGCGACAAATGCGCTCGCCCGAGACATACATTGAAGCGGCGTCTACGATAATAAGGCTGAAGCGCTGTTCGGCATAGTTTCTTGCTTGCACACCGCTTTGAGCCTGCGCTACCTCATAATTGCGCCGCAGGGTAGCCGCCCAGCGCGCAGTGCCAATCAAAAGAATGCGGCTCGCCAGATCAAAGCCCTTCCCGACGCTAGAGCGCGTCCAGAAAGTTTAGCAACTTGCTGATTTCATCCATGGTATTGTATTGGCCGATGCCAATTCGAACCATGCCGTCCGGACGATTCAGCCGCTGCATAATCTCCATGGCGTAATAGTTGCCGCTCCAAACATAGACATGATTGTCAGCCAGGTAGCGCGCGATTTCGTCGGGCTTATGCCCTTCTTTGACCATTGACACGGTAGGGACGCGTTGATTGAAGCGAGCGCTGTCGGTGATGCCGGCGATAGAAACACCCGGTATCGCGCAGAGCCCGTCAATAAGCGCCGAGACGAGTTGACGCTCATAATCCCGCACGGCGACGACGCCGCGTTTCATATTCCAGCGGCGTCCGGCGCCATCGTTTTGCGGCAAAATGGCATCGCCGAAATCAGCGCCGAGGCTCTCCCAGTATTCGAGGCAAGCGAGCAAACCATTCCAAGTCTCGTAACTGGGCGTGCCATTTTCCCAGCGATTTGGCGCCGCGTCTTTTGCCGGGCGCACCTTGTAGGCGGGCAAAGAATCAAGCAGATCCTGGCGCCCCCACATGATGCCGAGGTGAGGTCCGTAGAATTTGTAAGACGAACAGAGCAGAAAATCGCAGCCCATCTCCTGGACATCAATCGGCAGGTGGGGCGCGCTTTGCACAGCGTCGACAATATGCAAGGCGCCGACGGCGCGCGCCATGCCGGCGATTTGCTGGATCGGATTGACTGTGCCTACCGCATTCGAGGCCTGCACCGTGGCCACAACTTTGACGCGCTCGCTAAGCGCCTCCTCCAGCGATCCCATATCCAGCGTGCAGTCGGAAGTATTGATATCGACCCACTTCACTTGCAAGTCGTTTTCACGCGCGATGAGCAGCCAAGGCGCGACGTTGGCATCGTGGTCCATGCGCGTCAGGACAATTTCATCACCGGGCGCCAGCGTCCGCGCGATCGAACGACTCAGACTAAAGCTGAGACTCGTCATGTTGGGACCGATGACGATTTCAGACGCGCTTGAAGCATTGAGAAAGTCGGCCATGGCTTCGCGCGTCCGCCCAGCCATTTCGTCGTTTCGGCGGCTGGTGGCAAAGACGCCGCCTGAATTGGCGTTCATCGTCAGGTAATACTGGGTCACCGCTTGCATCACACTGAGCGGGACTTGCGTTCCGGCTGGATTGTCCAGGAATATGGGCAGTGAGCCGTCGGCGGCGGGCATATTCAATGACGGAAAATGCGGACGTATCGCTTCCGCCTGAAAACTCATAATTTGACCTTTTGCGCCAGAGCGGAGCCTCTACCAGTAACGGTCAGTACTATAGACCAAGCGGCTGCGTATTTGTATTTCGACTTCCGCTTCATCGCTTCGGATTTTTCGTTTACGAAAACGTTGGCGGTTCTGTTCTGCGCGAAATCTCGCGCTTAATCCGAATCAAGCTCGTATATCTTCGATGCCGGCGCGAACTTCCTTCGTCAGCTGCAGAAACCGCTGCTCATAGATCATCGCTGGCGAGCGCGGACGCGGTAAATCGACAGAAATATCGGCTACCAGCCGGCCCGGTCGCCGTGACATGACAATGACGCGATCAGCCAGAAAGACCGCCTCGCTGATGTCGTGGGTTACCATGACGATGGTTTGCACGTAGCGCTGGCGCAGACGCAGCAGCTCAAGACTAAGCCTCTCCCGCGTTAAGGCGTCGAGCGCGCCAAAGGGTTCATCCAGCAGCAGGACGCGCGGCTGTTGGACGATCACACGGCCCAGCGCCACTCGCTGCGCCATGCCACCCGATAGTTCAGCTGGATAAGCCAATTCAAATTGCTCCAAGTGAAGCTGCAAAAGCAGCGTCTGGACTTTTTCATGGCGAATGTCACGCGGCAGACCGGCGATTTCCAAGGGCAAGGCGATATTGTCGAGCACGGTTCGCCAGGGCATCAGATTCGCATCCTGAAACATGATAGCGAAACTGTCCATTGGGCCTGCGATCGCTTCATCGCCGTAGCGAGCGGAACCGGATGTCGGAGGCAGCAAACCCGCCAGCACGCGAATCAAGCTGCTCTTCCCACAGCCGGTGGGACCGACTAGACAGACGAAATCTTCCTCAGCGACGTCAAATGAGATCGGTCCCAATGCCGGCCGCATATCGCCGGCGGGATCAGGAAACGAAACGGATAAATCGCGCAGGCTTAGCCTCACGCGTCATTTCCTGCGACAAACCGGTTGGTGAACGCCTCTCCCAGATCGCCGGCATCTTCATCAAGGAAACCCATCGTCAACAGCGTTTCCCTCATCGCCTGCCATGAATCCAGGTCGCTGTAGCCCAAGCGTTCGGCATCCCACAGCTCAACTGTACTCAGCAGGACACGGAACTGCGTTAAGGCGGCGCGGTCGAAACGCTCGGCCAAATCGGCCGCCAATTGAAGGCGAGAGTTGGCGACTGCCTCTCGATCAGGGTTTGACGCCAGGAATTCTTCTTGCTTGCTCGCAGCCAGCTCCAACTCGCCCGTCAGCGACGGGTCAGCCGGCAAGCTTTCGACATGTTCGAGGCTGGCGAGATAAGCCGCCGCCGGATTTTCGATGACGGCTTGCAGCGCTCTTGTTAAGCCGCCAATCATGCGAGCGACAGCTTCAGGATCTTCGTCCAGTCGCGCCCGACTTACAATTAAGCCATTGGAAACCAAATCGACTTGCGATGCGACAGAAATAACATCCACAGTAGTGACATCGCCGCAATCGCCGTCGGACGCGAGATTCTGAATTTGCAGCGGTTCATTGTTGACATACACGATAGCGGCGTCGACGACACCCAAACAAAACACCTCCGGCGCGTTAAAGCCGATTTCGCGCAGGTCAATGTCGGTTTCAGACAGCCCGGCGCTGCCCAGCAGCGTTGTCAAGCCGCTATAGCTAGCGCCAAAGCGTCCCGGGATGCCTACCGTCATGCCCTGCAGATTTCTCAAATCGCTTAAGTCCTGCTCGATGCTGTAGACCAAACCGACGGGATATTCCTGGAACCACTCGAAGACATAAACCACATCGCGTCCGCGTGAGCGCGCCAGGATCACTTGCTCGCCACTGACGATGCCATAGTTGGCTTGGCCGACGGCGACCAGATCCAGGACTTCGGGCTCTTGCAGATGGTCCAGCGTCACCTTGAAGCCGGCGTCGGCGAAGTAGCCGCCTTCGATGCCGACATAAAAGGGAGCGAATTGCACATTCGGGATGAAAGTCAGCAATATGCGTTCATCTACCGTCTCGTTCTGCGCGACTGTTGTCGAGGCAAGGGTTAAAGTAACAAGCAACAGCCAACGAATGCGATTCAACATGATGAGCAACTCTCCTCAGAAATGCGGTTCACAGGATCGAACGGCGTTGCCAGACTAGAAAACGCCACTCCACATAGGCGACGAGCCCGTAAAGTGACAGCGATATCGCCGTCATTGTGAGTACAGCCACGACAACAAGCGGCGTATCATACAGATTGCGCGCCGAAGTAACGAGGAAACCCAAGCCACTGCCCTGGCTGACGAATTCGCCGACGACAGCGCCTATCACCGCCAGGGTTGCGCTTGTCTTCAGACCAGCCAGAACCACGGGCAGCGCGCTCGGAACTTCAAGATGGCGGAAGGTCTGCCAGCGTCCCGCCTTTAGCGAGCGCAACAGATCGCGCAGATTCGGCGATACGCCGCGGATGCCGACGATCGTATTGACCAGCATCGGGAAGAAAACAATCACCGCGGTGGTCACAACCTTGCTGGCAAGGCCCGACCCGAACCAAATCACCAGTAGCGGCGCGTAAGCCACTATCGGGGTCGACTGAAAGCCAACAATGACCGGCGAGAGAATACTCTCCAGCAGCGGCGCCTTGGCAATTGCGTAACCGATGACGAGACCGATCCCTACGCCAATCAACAAGCCATATAGCATTTCTTCCAGCGTGACCAAGGCGTGTTTCGGCAGCGTGCCGTCGGCCATAGCGTTGCTGAAAGCCAGATAGACGTCGGCCGGCGGCGGCACGAGGATATGCGAGATGATCTCTCGCGCGCTAACCCATTGCCAGACAAGCAGCAAGACAAAAACGGTCAGGAATGGCGACGCGCGGCGCAGCGTCATTGCCCGCCGGACACTGGCATTCTTGTCTTGATTCCCAGCGCTACTCTTGACTTTCTTCTGCATGCTGCCCGTCCACGAGGGACTACGCGGTGGAAGGGCGATACGCGAACCCGGATCGCAAGGTCGACGCCAGACAAGTCTCTCGCATATCTAACCAGGCGGGCCGATGTTGACAGCCTGCTTACCCTTCTCCCATCCGGACTATCACCGTCGGCTCCGGAATCGCACCGGAATCCACCTGCGCAGCATAGAACTGCGACGCATCGCCACAAGAGCGACGATGACCAGGGTCACGGGCTAGGCATGCCGCAGCACACATCACCGCCGGTAGGGACTTCCACCCTGCCCCGAAGGTTGGTTTAGATTGTATTCAGCTTGAGTATAGCAACATTCTACGAGAATTCAATCTACAGGGGAGAGGCGGATTCAGAGAGGGCTACTTGCGCCCGGCGCGCCTCCGCAACTGGCGCGTCTTCCCCGAAGTTGGCATCCGCTCTTAGCACAGTAAAGAGAAAATGACCGCCTTTGCCCTGGCTGTTGCCTTCAGCCCAAATACGCCCGCCATGCGCTTCAATGATATGCTTGCAGATCGCCAGACCCAAGCCGGCGCCTTCATCGCCAGAGCGCGATACGTCCGCTTGATAAAAGCGCTCAAAAACTCGACTGCGCAAATCATCAGGCACGCCCGGTCCATTGTCGAATATTGATACGGTAATCTCATCATCTTGCTCGGACGCGGTGATGGTGATCGTCTCGCCCTGAGGCGACCACTTGATCGCGTTGTGAATCAGGTTGCCCAGCACTCGTTTTAGTTGGTCTGCATCACAAAGGACGTCAAACTTTCGCGGCACATGGCTTACAATGTTGAGGTCTTTCATTGTGGCTTGCGACTCTAGACGTTCGATCGCGTCATCCACGACCTGCTTCAGCGGCGTTTTTACCAGCCGCAGAATCGCTTCGCCCGACTCGATCATCGAAAGATCGAGGAGCTCTTGCGCCAGCCAGAGCAGCGCATCGGTTTCCATCGCAATTTCCTTAAGCGATTGGATGCTCGCCTTGCGTTTCGGCTTGTCGGCGTCGAGGAATAAACCCTCAATGATCAAGCGAATTCGCGTGATTGGCGTTCGCAGTTCGTGGGAGATATTGGCGACAAGGTCGCGCCGGGCGCGATTCAGATTGACCAATTCGGTGATGTCTTGCAGGCCAATGCCGATGCAGGAGCCAGCCCGCCCTAGCGAAATCACCTGAAAACGAGCGCGATAGTTGCTGCCGCCAATGGCAAACTGTTCTTCCACGCTTTCTTCTTCGCGCAAGGCAACTTGTACCAGATTGTACAACTCTGGCGAGTCGACAAGATCGGTCAGGCGCTTGCCGATTGGGCAGCTGTGTCCGAAAAGCCGCTCGGCCGCGCGATTTGCCAAGACGACTCGCAAGTCTTCATCAAGCAAGACAATCGTGTCGAAGGCGACGTCAGAGGCGGTCGAGGCGAGCGTTTGGCTCGCCATCTTGTCGCGCTCAAGCGTTTCCACCTGCGCCTTCAGTTCGCCGATCGCTTCATCTCGGCTCTCGATAGCCGATCCGACGTCTTGCAATTCGCGGCGCTGACGGTACGCGCAAAATGCCAAAATCGCTGAAAAAGAAAGCGCGACGAATAGAACCAGCTCCATGCTTAGCCCTCGAAGCGGTATCCGACGCCGCGAACAGTGCTGATGCGCACCGGGCTGGACGGGTTGTCCTCAATCTTCTCGCGCAGCCAGCGGATGTGTACATCGACGGTTCGCTTGTCCATGGGAAAGTAATCATGACCCCAAACGTTGGTCAGGATAAAATCACGCGACAATACGGCATTCTCGTTGCGCATGAACAAAGTCAATAGATCGAATTCCTTATTGCTAAGTTTGACCTCCACATCGCCTCGGAACAAGCGGCGGCCAGTGAAGTCCAGACGCAAATCGCCCGCAGTCAATTCATCCTGATTCAGTCTGCGGTCCGTTGACGGGCGCCGCATCTGCGCACGGACGCGCGCGAGAAACTCGCCCAAGCCGAAGGGCTTGACGATGTAGTCATCGGCGCCGCTTTCCAAGCCCAAAATCTTGTCGTGTTCTGTGCCCTTTGCGGTGAGCATGATAATCGGCGCGTCAGCGGAGGCGCTGTCATTGCGAATCATGCGACAGAGGCTAATCCCATCAAGCTGCGGCAGCATGATATCCAGCACGATCAAGTCGTAAGCATCGCCGCGCGCCATGTCCCAGCCGGTATCGCCGTCAAACGCGGTGAATACTTCGTATCCTTCCGCTCGCAGCTTGTCCAACAGATTGGCTACCAGCTTTTCTTCGTCTTCAACCAGCAGTATCTTCTTCGCCACCATCGCCATCCATTATGTGACCGTATGCGCACTCAGCATACTCGAAGTCTTATAAATCTATGTTAAGTCATGTAGCGCATCATTTAAACATCGCAGCCCGACGGAGTTGAACCATGTACTGCCATGAAACGTCGCGGCGGCACAGGCTGGTGAAGAGCCTTGAGTCGGCACTCGGCGCGAAAATTCTTGACCGGAATATACGAAGCGGTCCACAGACGTATCAGAACTAGCAGCTCAAAGCTATGGCTCGGAGGCTGCGCGAACGCCACCGAGTGAAGTTGCTGTGCGCACGGCGCGGCGGATCGCAAGCGCCACCATCTCCGCGGAATAAGCCCCGACAATGGTCGGGTCAGCGGCGACTTCGCCGGTTGCCAGGGCGAAGATAGTATCGCCGTCATACATCGTATGCGCCGGGTTCACCGCCCGCGCGACGCCGTCCTGCGCCATCTGCGCCACTTTTGTGGCTTGGGCTTTGTTGAGAGCGCCGTTCGAAGCGACCACGCCAATGACTGTGTTTTCGTTGGCGGAAACGGTCGATGGTTCGTTCATGAGGTCAACCATCGTGTCCAGTACCGAGACGAAGCCAGGCTCGTCCGTCGCTCGCAGCCCGGCGATCACCTGACCGTTCTCATCTATTACATTGCCCACCGCGTTCACAGCCATCAAGGCAGCGACGACCAAGCCATTCGGCAATGCAATTGCCGCCGACCCGATTCCGCCTTTGCTCGCCCGAGCATTGCCGCGAATGGCGGCGACTCGCGCGCCGGCGCCAGCGCCGACGCTGCCCATAGCGACGGGCGCAGATGTGGCGGCCTCGCAAGCGGCATAGCCGGCCTCGGGACCGGGGTGGACTTGAGCCGTACCGATTGTCAAGTCGAAAAGGATGGCCGCGGGCACAATCGGCACAACTACGCCGCTCCGCGATTGATAACCCAAGCCTCGTTCGACGTGCCAACGCACGGCTCCGTCGGCTGACGCCAAGCCAAAGGCGCTGCCACCGGATAGCACAACCGCGGTCACTTCCTCAACCAAATTATGCGCCTGCAAGAGATCGGTTTCGCGCGTGCCGGGCGCGCCGCCGCGAACATCGACAGCGCCTGCGGTCTCAGGCGGGCACCTGACAACCGTGCAGCCGGTGATGGCATCAAGGTCGGTGTAATGCCCGACTTTGATGCCAGGGACGGCAGTTAATGTATCATTCGCGGTCATTATCGTCTGCTTGCTCGCCGCTATCGCCTTCGTCCTGCCAGATTAGCTGAATCTTTTCATTGCTGGCTTCAATCTGTTCGTTTGCCGCGGGATAGAGAAGATCAGCGGCGCTCTCGTAGTCTTTTGGCGATACGAGAACTTTGATCTCGCCAAGATTGCCAAGCGTGATGCCGATCGCGGCCGCGCCAGCCTCCTGGTGGATCATAACGGGAATATCATAGGCGCGCAGCTTGCCGACGATGATGTGCGCCTCTTGCAGGTTGTGTGTGATGTAGACGGCGATCCAGTCGGGTCCCTTCGCGCCGGATTCGCGTTTCTTCAAGCTCATGAGCATCCGTCGTTCTTTATACCTAAGACGAGGATATGCGATGTTTTGCGAGCGCTCAATGGGCAATAAGACGCTTAAACAAAGAAATGGCATCAAGTCGTCTATCTCGTTACGCATGAGACGAACAGTTGCGAGGGCAGCCATCTGCTGTAAGTGCACACTTGTCAAATCAGGCGCGTGAAGGGTGCTTTCGGAGTACGAGTAACGTCATTTGGATTTCGCCGGCGTTACTCATTCCCCGGGGCTTGCAAAGTTTTCCGTCTTCGGCAGTAGTTCAGCGTCGTCAAGAAAAGCCGCGTAGCGACTCGCTTGCTCGTAGGCGCCAGCTGCCACCAGATGAACGCCATCAAGTTCCCAATAACTGCTGTCGACGGGAAAATCGGCTGCCAGATTGATGTAAGGAATGTTCATATCGGCAGCGATTTGGCGCGTTATGGCGTTGTGCTGGGCTATAGACTGTCTCCACAGTTGTGGTCGGTCTGCTTCAACATTGTAGACCCATGTGGAGATCACCGGTTGCACATTATGCGCCAATGCCAGCGTCATGAGATTCCGTATGTTTCGTTCAAAGTAGATTGGTGTATTCGCGACGAGGCGCTTTTCCAGCGTTGCATCGGCGGGATCGCGCTTGCATTGCACCCGGGAAGGTTCAAACGAAGAATCCAGCGACCAGGGATTGCTTATCCAGTCCAGCGAAATCGCGACCAGGCGATAAAGGGCTGAAACCGGCAACTCGGCATTGCGTTCAACGAAAAGGCCTCGTTGCCCATTTAAGCCCCGCTGTGGATTCAAACCGCGATAGCAATCGCTACTGAGCCATTCACGCACAGTAAGATCGTTGAGGGCGCCGTAATAGATCAGCATGTCCGGCTCAAGCTCCAAAACGCGAAAGGCGAAACTAGAGAGAACTTCCCACGATGTGTAGCCGCTTACGCCTGCATTGATGACTTCGACATTCTTATAGCCGTAATCATCGCGCAGGATCGACTCCAGGAAGGCTGGGTAAGATTCTTTTTCTGTAGTGCCAGTGCTATAGGTAGTCGAGCCACCCATTGAGACAATCCGGTACGTTCTCGGCGGCTTGGGAATCGCAATCTCCGATCCCCGATATCCAAGGCTGTTGTGCCCCGGGTAGGCTGGATCGGGCACGTAGCTGATGTATGGCACCGGGATAAGATTGCTTTGCAGCGCGCGAATTTCCTCCAGCGAGTAGAGATACATGATTTTCTGTTCACGACTGCCAGCGGCGCCAAGATAAACTCGCAGCAGGACCTCTATAAGCAGAAGCGCAATGCCGACGCTAATCACGATCCAAGAGACAATTCGCGCAATCGAGCGGACAGTCTCACTTGCTCCCAGATGGCGATGCGCTCGCAAGAGCGGTCCAGCTATTCCCAAAACAACTAGCATAAATGTGAAGAGAGCAGAGATCAAAAACAGAGGATTCGTCGGCAAAATGTTCACCGGCTGCGTGATCGTGACCTCGCTGCCATCCATTAGCATGACTTGAAGCGTCGGCTGCTTCGCCGCATTGACGCACAGTGTTTTCTCGCCGGATGCGGACAAAAGCTCATCGTTGAACAGGACGCGCTGGGCGTTCATGACGTTCCACAGCATGACGATGCATTCGCCGGGGAAGAGAATATCGCTTCGACTGACAGTCAGACCGATAGTAGTTTCTGAGTAGGCAGCATTTTTCGCAATCGGCATAGGATTGCTATACCAGACGATGAACAGAGCGGTTACGAGCAAGGCCAGAGCCAGACAGAGAAGCCACCACTGGGCTGAGTGACGAAGCGTTAATGCTCTTTCAAGAATGCTGTTCAAATCATTTCGGCCGGTATTTGAGCAGGATTGCCAGTGGATGGCTTCTTACAGCATATTCCCAATTGCTTGAGGCGCAAGCAAAAAGGGCGTCATGGGGTGAGAAAGGTGTTGGCCGGCGGCATAGCCTCCCACATCGTCGCCAATGCAGCAGCATCTGCGCTCGCGGGCTTCACTGCCGGGTGCGGGATGATGCCGGTCAATCGCTAAAGACTGCTGGTCTCAGCCATAGATCCTTAGCATACGCGACGCAACGACGAGTCGTAAACGCTAGTCGGCAGATCGCGCTTGAAGGAAAGCATTTGCAGCCTCCACGCGCGAGTTAATATGCGCGATCAATTCGTCAGTCGCAGCGCGCAAAATAGCCAGCGCGTCATCATCGCCTGACTCCGCCAGATGTTGCGCCAGCAGCGCGAAATTCGCCTCATATACAGGTATCATTCGCTCAGGCGTGAATACTTGTTGGCTGATTCTCTCGACCTCATCAATATAGAGTTCGCGGTATTCGGTCTGATCCAGCAGGTATCCGATGAGGGGCCAGCGCCCTGGATTGATGTCGAGGTCGAGCGTCAGCGCCGTGCCGAAGTTGGGCGCCATCCGGCGCATGGCGCGGATGCCGTCATTCATCTGGATGGAGGGCAGCAGCGCCATATTGTTGTCCCAGGGAATCCAGACCAGTTGCCCGGTGGTCTCGTCGGCGTAGAGATAATAGTTGTGGGCGAGAATGCCATAGGTGTCGAAGTTTTGCAGCAGCGTATTGGCTGCCAGCCAGCGCAGAAACCCCGCAGCATCAAAGACTGACTCGAGACCGGCGCGCCAGACATCGGGATCGCTTAGCCGCGTCTCGGCGTGCAGGGCGTCGAAAACCGCCAGGATGTCTGAATAGTCACTGCTGCGATTGGTCTCTTTATCGAAGCTGGTTTCGTTGAAGCGGCCGCGGGCGAAAGTGGCGCCTTCCCCGCCGGGTTTGTACATGTTGCCGCTGTCGTCGGCGAATTGCGTTTCGATGAGCGTGTCATCGGGCAGTTCAATTGCTGTGTAGAGCCCCCAATAATGCGCGCCTTGGCCGTCGCCTTTGTCAACATAAACCGCGTAGAAGGCTGTGTGTGGCGCAGGCACGCCAGCCTCGCGGAAAATATCGGCGGTGACTTTCTCGCGCTGGAGAGATGGATCAAAGTCGTTGTTGCTAAAGCTGAGCTGTTTGAACCCGAAGAAGCGCTGGTTATCCAGATGGGGATGCTCGTCTTCGAATTCATCGAAATCCAGCTTGAAGGGCAGCGCGTCTTTCCCGCTGGCCCAACCTATGGAAAGCGTGGAATTGCCTTTGTAGCGGAAACCGACTTGCCACCAGGTTTCGCCCTCGAAGGACACAGTGACCGGCGCCCAAATGGGATTGCGGGCGGCAAGCTGCATGCGTTCCATGTCGGGGTTTCTGCCCGGCGCCAGGAAAGAGATGCCGGCGGGAGCGCGGTCGGCTGGAGGACGTATGCCTGGCGGCAATCCAAGCGCTTGGAAAAGCTCGTCAGGTTTGAACTCGAGGGCAACGGCGATGGCGTTAAAGTCTGGGAAGTAGGCGAATGCCGCTCTCACGGCGCTTTCTGCGCGATCAAGCTGGGCGGCAAGCTGGGCGAAATCCGGCGTACGGCCCGGCGCCATGCCGCGAGATCGGCCGCCGCCGCTGCCGCGCTCCCCATATAGATCGATCATGTCCGCTTCCTCAGCCGCCCAGGCTTCCGGCGTGAAGGTGATGTAGAGCTCGTTAATGCGGTCGTCTGGCAAGACGACTTCATAATTGGCGGGGACGCGGTTGCCGTGTGATTCGTCGGTCCAGCCGGACGGGCGCTCCACAGTCTGCGCCGATGAAGGCAACACCATGGCGACAAGAAACAGCCAAGCCAATAGCGCGATGACAAAGGCCTTCGATGAAAGTCCAGTATGATTGCTCGACATGTTATTCGTCCTCTTCCATGTACCAGACGCGCAGGCGAGCGGTCTGGCTCTTGATGCTCATTCGGTTAATGGATATGCGCACAGGCTCGATGCCGGTACGCTTTGCGATATCGGCGAAAAGATCGGCGCGTCTGCTGGGATGAAGCAACTCTAGATTGTCGTAGGACAAGGTGAAATTGGCGCGATTTTGCATTAGGCGGCTGTATTCCAGCACGGACAGGGTCGCCAGGATCGCCAGGTTGACAGCGGCGACCTCTTCCCAAGAGCCGAAAGTCATCAACATGGCGTTGACCAAGGAAAGGGTGATGGTGGCGAAGAGGTAAGTCATATCGCGCAGCGAGATTGCCACGGTGCGGAAACGCAGCAAGGAGAAGACGGCAAAGATGCCAAAGCCGACACCCAAGCTGATCTCAAATTGCACCAGGAGGCGAATCACCGCGTAGACCAGCGTGCCGCCAACGATCATTGCCAGCGCGTAGTTCCGGTTGGGTTTGCGCCGCCAATAGAGCGCGGCGATCAAGAGGCTAATTATCGCTAAGTTGATGCCGAAGCGGAGCCAATAGTCGAGTATCACTTCCATAAAGTCTCCAGTCCTATCGTATTTTGTGGGCACGATTGGAAGAGTTTAATGGAAATGTGATTCGTGGCTATGGTGTTGCTGTAAACTATCTGTAAATCATCGAAAGTGTGGAGGGCGCAGAACGTGGCGGCGGGCCTGTCCTAGGGCAACGGGAGATTCCTGAACTGAACTCCCTGGCGACATCCGCCTGATATGAATCGGTCTTGCCAAGCAAAAAAGGGCGCCAGGCCAGCAGGCGAGAGAAGTGTTGGCGACGGCATACTCTCCCACATCGTCTCCAATGCAGTACCATCTGCGCTCGCGGGCTTAACTTCCGGGTTCGGGATGATTCCGGGTGTACCCCCGCGGCTCTAGCCACCAACACTCCACTCGCCTG
>JAJECX010000031.1 GCA_022821805.1 Anaerolineae bacterium | reverse complement strand
TGGAATGTTTTATCAATAAAATCAAGCATTTCCGGCGGGTCTTTTCTCGATATGAGAAACTGGATACTTCGTATCTCGGTTTTCTCCACTTTGTCGGCGCTCTTATCTGGTTACGATAGAATGTCAACAGAACCTAGTCATTTTTCCTGCTCTATTCTACTTTTTCTAGTAGCCTAAGTATAACTTCTATATTCAGCTGGCGGCAAGCATCCCCTACCTATTTTCGCAGCCACCAATGTAGATTCTGACGCCGCGGCGACAATTTGGTTTTGGCGCCGCTGTGCTGTACACTCGGAGGAAATAGCGCATTGCGTGTAATTTGTTAAAGGAATAAGGGACGATGGAAAATATTTCGGCTCAACGAGACGGACTCGCCGACGGCATGCCGCGTGACGAGCGCGGGTATTGGCGGCCCGAGGGCGACGTAGGCATGCCCAATCCCTGGTTCACCTGGCCCCCCAAGCCGCGCGCAGCCGCCCTCTGGCTGAAGGAATACCTCTGGCCCTGGAATGTCCTATTCATGATTGTGGCGGTTGTAACCTGGCTATACCTGACGCCAGAGATGTCGCGGATGTCCGAATTCCGCGCCGGCTGGATGCTCGAAATCTTCCTCCGCAACCAAATCATGTTGATTGCCTACGCGTCCGTACTGCATGTCAGCATGTGGACGCTAAAGACCCAGGGCTATCGATACAAGCTGTCGCTGAAGTGGATGGGCAAAAGCCGCAAATTCCTCTGGAACGATCAGGTGCGAGACAACATGTTCTGGAGTATCGTCAGCGCCGGCACGATATGGACGGGATTTGAAGCGCTGATGCACTATGCCTATGCCAACGGCTTCATCCCCTATCTTGACCCGCGCGAGAATCCAGTCGCTTTCGCCTTGATCCTCTTCCTAGCGCCGCTTTGGTACAACTTTTACTTCTATTGGGGACACCGCCTGCTGCACGTGAAGTTTCTATACCGAGCGGTGCATCATGTGCATCACCGGAATATCGAAGTCGGACCCTGGTCGGGCTTGTCGCAGCACCCGATTGAACATGTCGTAATGTACTCAAGCATGTTGATCCATTGGCTCATCGGCGCGCATCCGATCAATATGATGTTCCAGGGGCAGCAGGTGACCTTTGGTTCAATAACCGGTCATGGCGGCTTTGAAGAAATTGTCGTCAAGGACGATTTGAAGATCTCTTATGGCAACTATTGGCATTCGCTGCATCATCGCTTCTTCGAGTGCAATTACGGCGAACCCACCATTCCGCTTGATCATTTATTCGGCACGAACTGCGACGGTTCACCGGAGCAGCGAGAGAAGATGCTGGCACGGATGCGCGCGATGCACGGCAGTTAATCCCCATCCCGAATGCCAGTGTCGGCGGTCAGTGTCTACGCGACCTACGCGGCGCAGCCCCTTCCCCCAGAGCGAGGGAAGGGGAGCAATCTCGCCAAGAGACCGGCGGCGGCAAATATAGCTTGAATCTTACACCAAAGGAGAAAGGCCTATGACGCTGCGAGTCAAGTTTGTCCAGCTAAGAATTCAACAAAAGGAGACAATGAAATGAATAGAAACAAGAACGTATTTTTGCCACGACTAATGGCGTTGCTGCTCATCCCAGCACTGTTACTGGGAGGCAGTATAGCGGCGCAGGATGAACCCATCGTGATCGACTGGGCAAATGACGCGGCTTGGCACGAGGCCGGTCAGGATGCTGTCGGCGAGGCATCGCTTGGCGCAACCGGCATCGGCGTCAACACGGTGATTTTCACCTCGACAGACTCGTACCAGGCTGCCGTGCGCGGCGCGCTGCCTACTGAAGACGCTTTCCCGCTGTTTGACTGGTGGTTTGGCTATCGTATGAAAGACCTGGTGGATGCGGGGCTGCTTGCGGATGTCACCGACATCTGGCAAAGGCATATTGACAAGGGCGAATATCCGGCAAGCATGATGGGTTCCTTTGGCTTTGACGGGCGCGCCTATGGCTTGCCGAAGATGATCAACTACTGGGTCGTCTTTTACAACAAGCATGTCTTTGCTGATAACGGGCTCGAGGCGCCGGCCACATGGGACGAACTGATGGCGGTTGCGGAAACGCTATCGAGCAATGGCGTAACCCCTTTTGGTCTGGATGTTGTTGGATGTCGCTGGTGCAGCTTCATTTGGTTTGAAGAAATGATGGTGCGCGTTGATCCTGCCCTTTATCAGAGCGTGATGACGGGCGAGACAGCCTACAACGATCCCCAGGTGGTAGCCATTATGGAGCAGTGGCGCGATCTGCTTGATGCGGGCTACTTCTCGCAGCCGGGCGACTTCTCCGATAATTGGGAGGAACCATTTGTGAACGGCGAGTTTGGCATGTATCTGATTGGCGACTGGTGGACAGGCTCGCTCGAGCGCGCCGGTTTTGTCGCCGGTGAGGATTATGGCGTTTTCGTCATGCCAGGAATCACAGAAGCGGGGAATCGCAGCCTGATCATTGAGGGACGTCCCTTGCTGATCGCCGCAAACTCGCCGCAGCGTGATGTCGCGCTCGAGTTTGCCGACTACTTCATGAGTGTCGAAGCGCAAACGGTCTGGGCGGAAACCAGCGAGATCAACTCGCCTAATCTGCTGGCGCCCGAAGAGACGCGCCCGGGACATCTGGTCGATTTGGCCAATGCCGTCGCCAATGGCGAATACGAGCTCTATACCCGATATTGGGAAGCCACGCCGCCTCAAATCGTCGAACAGGTGGTTGATTTGCTCGGGCAGTTTGTGTTGGATCCGGCTGCCTTACAGACGGTTCTGGACGGCGCCGAGCAGATTGCTCAGGATTATTGGGCAAGCGCCGGCGGAGAATAGAATCTGGAATTGGAGAGGCCTGTCAAGCGCCTCTCCAACCATTCTGAATGCAGGCGGGCGAGTTGTCCGATACAAAACTACGTGAGCACTGATCCGCTTCGACATGAGGTTCCAGTCGCACCGCTGGGCCGGGCGTCGGTCGAAACGCCCACGCGCGCGCAGGCGCTGTTGCGCACGATTGAGCCTTATCTTTATCTATTGCCTGCGCTTTTGCTCGTCGGCGGGTTGCTGCTTTATTCGGTCGGGCATACCCTGGCTATCAGCTTCACCGATTGGGATTTGATAACCCCGCCCCGTTTTGTGGGCTTAAAAAACTACGTTGACGCCATCCGTGATCCGACTTTTACAAGGTCATTTACAAATACTTTGGCGTGGACCGCGGGAAGCTTGCTGCTGCCTGTCGGGGGCGGCCTGCTGTTGGCGGTGGTCTTGGAGCGTATTCCCGGGCAGAGGGTCTTGAAGACGCTTATCTATCTGCCGGC
This sequence comes from Anaerolineae bacterium, assembly GCA_022821805.1. Classification (GTDB taxonomy): domain Bacteria; phylum Chloroflexota; class Anaerolineae; order Aggregatilineales; family Phototrophicaceae; genus UBA6055. The sequence goes on along the minus strand of JAJECX010000031.1, from coordinate 123,454 downwards.
GATATTGTCTACAACGGTGGTCGCCGCTATCTGGAGCTATGTCTACACCAACAATGGCGTCTTGAATGAAACCCTGCGCTGGGTCGGTCTTGACGCCATGGCGCGCCCATGGCTGGTTTTTGCGCCGACAAACACGCTGGCGATGATCGTCGCATCCTCCTGGCGCGCGCTAGGACCAAGCATGGTGCTATTTCTCGTTGGCTTGCAGACCATACCGCCGGAACTCATTGAAGCGGCAAAGATCGACGGCGCTGGCGAGCGAATACTCTTCTGGCGCATCAAACTGCCCCTGCTCCGACCGATCACAGCGATCGTCGTCATCATGTCGGTCATCGGAAGCTTTATGACTTTTGATCTGGTCTGGGTCATGACCCAAGGCGGACCGGGACGCTCCTCCGAAACCCTGGCGGTAACGATGTACCGCCAAGCCTTTATCATGTGGAGAATGGGGTACGCCGGGGCGGTCGCGGTGATTCTGTCCACGATTGTTATTGCATTTTCTATCTTCTATTTGCGAGCAACCTTGAAGCGAAGCGCCTTATGATTGAGAGATGGTCTATAAGGCGCCGCGCTCTCGAACGCTACCTCGTGCTGGCGCTGCTGTGCCTGTTCACAATAGCTTGGGTTACCCCGCTGGCGATCGTGGCGCTGAGCAGTATGAAAACCCCCATTGAGCAATCACAAAGCGGAATCCTGGCGCTGCCAGAGAATGCCGCAATGATCCTCGACAACATTGCGTCCGCTTCCGAATTAGCTGGCATCGGCAACGGGCTGCTTAGCAGTCTCCTTTACGCATTCGTCGGTTCTGCGACCGCCGTCATCGCCGCGTCATCCGCGGCATACTCTATTGCCATGCTGAAAATCCGTTTCCCGTTCTTCTGGTTTCTGATCATCTACAGCGGCACTATCTTCCCTTTTCAGATGTACCTAATGCCCTTGTTTGGGCTGTACCAGTCGGTCGGGCTTTACGATACCCGGTTTGGAATGCTGCTGTTCTACTCAGCCATTGCTGTGCCTTTCTGTATATTTGTCTTTCGCAACTACTTCATCGGACTGCAAGGGGAAGTGATTGAAGCAGCATCGCTAGATGGGGCGTCTTCCTTTCAAACCTATCTGCACATAGTGCTGCCGATGGCGAAAACAGCCGCTCTTTTTCTGTTTGTGACGCAATTCAGTTGGATCTGGAATGATTTTCTTTTTGGGCAGATTCTTGCGAAATCGGACGACGTGCGACCGGTCATGACATCGCTGGCGACGCTCTCAGGCACCTACGGCAAGGGCACCATCCCGCAGCAGATGGCTGGCGCGCTGACAGCATCGATTCCGACACTCATACTGTTCTTTGCCCTTCAAAAGCATTTTATGCAGGGCTTGATTTTGAACACAGCGGGCGAGTAAACAATCCGCATATCATGCACTGCAAATTTGCAGAGGGCGCAGCCCTGCGATATGATTGAAACGAATACATATTTTGAGGTTGAATTACGATGGCAGAAATAAGCGCAGAAAGAGACGGTTTAGCCGACGGCATGCCGCGTGACAAGCGCGGTTATTGGAAGCCGGACAAAGAATTCGGCGTTCCCAATCCCGTATTTACCTGGCCGCCGAACCCCAAGGCAATCGCCAAGTGGGTCAAAGAATATATCTGGCCCATCAATCTGATGTACATGATCGTGGCGACGGCGACCTGGCTGTTCCTTACGCCGGAGATGGCGCGCATGAAGGAGTTCGGCGCCGGCTGGATCCTCGAGGTTTTCATCCGCAATCAGGTTATGCTGATCGCCCTGGCGACCGTTCTGCATGTCCGTTTGTGGACAAATAAATCACAGGGCTACCAATACAAATGGTCGCCAAACTGGATGGGCAAGAGCAAGAAGTTCCTGTGGAACGACCAGGTCCGCGACAATGTGTTTTGGAGCGTTGTCAGCGCCGGCACGATCTGGACCGGTTTCGAGGTGGTCATGCTATGGGCATACGCCAACGGCATCATCCACTTTGTGGACCCGCGCCAGCAGCCAGTTTGGTTCATTCTGATTCTCGTCCTTGTTCCCTTGTGGCGTGATTTCCACTTTTACTGGGCGCACCGCCTGCTGCATGTGAAGTTCTTTTACAAAATCGCGCACTACGTCCACCACAAGAACATCGATATCGGTCCCTGGTCGGGCTTGTCTATGCACCCGATCGAGCATCTGCTTTATTACACCTGCATGTTGATTCACTGGGTCCTGCCCTCGCATCCTATCCACATGATGATGAATGGGCAGCACGCCACCTTCGCCGCGATTTTGGGGCATGGCGGCTTTGACGACTTCGTGATCAAAGACGGTGTGAAGGTCCAGTCAGGCGCCTCCTACTACCATTCGCTGCACCACCGTTACTTCGAATGCAATTATGGCGAGATGGGCATGCCTTTCGATCACTGGTTCGGCACCAGCCACGATGGCACGCCGGAAGCGCGGGAGAAGATGCTGGCGCGGAAGCGGGCGATGCACGGGAGTTAGCGCAGCGTTATTCCTCGTTCGCGGGGAAAACCACGGGCAAAAGCCTGTCTTCAAGGCGCTGGATGTCAGCCTTTAGTTCGAGCCTTACCGCTTCAATCCGCTGATCCAGGCGGTATTCAAGATCTCTGCTGGTCAACACGATTGTAAGCATCAGCACAACTGCTGTCAGCAGCATGACGATGGTCTCTAGCGACAACGATATGGTCCGTCCGCCGGCGCTACTGTTCAACATGTTGTCCTCAGCGTTCATATTCCTTCGCCTATATTTTCTGCGCAGTGAGCCAAATTGTCAAGATTCGCTTGTAGCAAGCCCAGAGCAATCGCGTCAAACTCATTTCGCGTAGTTTTCCGCAAAGGGATTAGAGTAGGGGCGAGACAAGTCTCGCCCGTGTGAAATGTTGAATAGATGCGGGCGAGCCGCCGCAGTCTGTTGAAATACTCGGTTTCCCCCACCCTAAATCCCTCCCCGACCGCCAGTGTCTACGCGGCGCACAAAGAGGGAGGGACTTTTAACCGCATATTTGCAGTAATTTTGTTCCCCTTCCCTCATTTTGGGGATGCTCGCCATAGAGATGGCGAGAGGGGCTGGGGGATGGGGGAGCCTATTCGCCGCCGGGACGAAGCTCAACCTCGACCGGCGCCCACATGTCGCCGACCACATCGACCTCGTCCAGCGCCAGCGCATCCAAAGCCGCCTGCGCCAAATCGCTGCGGTAGGCATCCATGCCCGGCTCTTCGCTGAGCACCTGACCTTCTATGGATACGGCAACAGTCTGCGCCCAAAGATCCTCGTCCATGATGCCGATGCCGGCGGGCGAGGGCCAGATCAGCTTGCTGATTTCGTTGAGCTGCCAGGTCTGGTGGCTCTCGCCGAGGGTCGAGCCGTTATCCAGCACAATGCCGACGCATTCGTCAGGATTGTCGCGGCAGTGGATCCAACCGCGGAAGCTCGCCTTGAGGAAGGCGACCGCAATATCTTCATTGCCTTCTTCCGCCAGCCAGTCGGCGTTGACAAAGACATGATCCTGCAGCATGGCGGTGCCGACATCGTTGAAGTCGATGACGTTCAGGTCTTCCGGCTGATAGAGCTCGCCGGTATCGGGGTTGACCGCTTCCAGGACCTGGGCGTATTCGTTGTAAGTCATGGCTTGCGCCGCGTCCAGCTCGCCATTAAGCAGCAGCGACATATCGAATGGCTGCTGGATGACGGTCACGTCGTCAGCGTTTTCCGGGTCGATATCGACCGCGCGCATGGCGGCGAAGAGCTCATGCTCGTTGCCGAAGCCCCAAGTGCCGATGCGCATGCCGGCGAAGTCCTCAACCGATTCGATGCCGGTATCCACGAAGGAGACCTCGAGCGTGCCGCTGCGTTGGAAGACCTGGGCGATATTGACCAGGTTGACGCCCTGCTCGTTGGATTCGAGCACCTTGGGCACCCAAGCCAAGCCAAATTCCGCGCCGCCGGAAGCGACCACCTGCTGCGGCACGATCTCCACCGCGCCTTCCAGGATGGTGACGTCCAAGCCTTCTTCTTCATAGAAGCCGAGGTCGACGGCGGCGAAGTAGCCGGCGAACTGCGACTGCGCCACCCACTGCAATTGCAGATTGACCGACGTCAGATGACCATCGGCGCTGGCAGCCGCCACCCCCAAAAGCAGAACAAGAAAGATAAGCAATCCTAAAGCTTTACGCATGACGCGATTCCTCCTATGCGCAGAAAATTGACAAGACACAGCCATTATAGCCGACAATCGCCGCGAATGGGCAATCGGCTCCAGCGCGTCGGGCGACAAAACAATAATGCAACTTGACGCTTGCCCTACGATTGCTTGACAATTTACCATCGCGCCTGTACGCTATTGATGCTGGGAAAGCAAATACTTTATTATGCGTTAGATAGAGCAAAATAAATGATTAGCCTTACGCAATCTTACCCCCCCCCCCCCGAATATCTGTTCTAATTCCCGGAACGTTCTACAATTCCGCAGCAATCCAGAAGCGTCCGCGCAAAGCCGCCGCGCGTTTTTCTGTTCTCACTGAAGCTCTCGCATCCGCGCGCGGCTCGGCATTGGGCTGTTTATCCATCGTTCGCCACATAGGAAGGCGCCAATAAGCATATAGCTCTTTAAGGAGAAAAAACTAATGCTTAGCTTAATTTCGTCTCGTGTTCTTTCGCAGCGGATTTCCCTAGCGGGGAAGGTTTTTCGAATCGCCCTTTTCGCTGCGCTATGTCTGGTTTTGCTCGCGCCCAGACTGCCCGCCCAAGCCCAAAGTTTTAACCAAAACGGCTTCGCGGGCAAGGTTATATATGTCGCCAAGCACCGATTTGAAATTGAAATCACGGCAGTTCCGGCGAATACAATCATGGTCTCCGCAATCGCGACGGGCGGCGGCGTCACATCGAATTGGGGCAAGTACTTCGGCAACAAAACAGTCCCCATTACTGTCAACGTTGGCGCAACAATCGGTGGACATGGTTTAGCTGACGAGGACAATGAGTACATCAAGCCCGACACAAGCTACACGGTGAAACTGGAAGCCAAAAGCTTTCTTCGTCAAGGTCCAGCCCTGGCCAGCGCCACCTTGACGGTGACGACGAAGGGCCAAGGTCCCGGCTTGCCCGGTGTCGAGATTCGCAACTTGTGGAGGACAGATCACAGCATCAGCTTCGAGATCGTTCCGGTCGCTGGGGCGGACTTCCACAGAGTCTCAAAGCATTCTGGAGATGTAGACCGGGGCAGTTATACCTGCCGGACTACCCGTTCGGTCACTCGGCGCGTCTATGATCCAAAAAGAGGTGAGTTCAGAACTGCAACTAATGTTTATTACAACCCGCCTCCCGTCAACAGAAATGGCCGCGTACACACTAATAACTTAAGAAACATATTTGGCGACGCCATGCAGCACAACAACCCATTTCGTATCCACTATTGCAATCTGGCCGCCGACACAACTTTCTATGTCCTGGTGGAGGCATGGCGGGAAAATGAGGACAACTCAGCCAGGCGCATCGCCGCGAGAAAGCACGAGATTTCGACGCTGCCCATCCCCTCCCCCCAGCTGCTGGGGCAGGATTCTCAGGATAATGAGCTTAACCCCAGCGCAAGCCCCATCTACATCGAAGTTGATTATCCCGGCAATCCCCTGACCGATGTCTCGCTGACCTGGGGCGCCATCAGCGGCGCTACCGGTTACCTGCTGCAAGTCAGCGGCGGCAATAACGAAAGCTATACCTTCAACCTGGGCGCGGGCGCGACCAGCCAGCGCGTCAACGGGCTGACCCCCGGCGCCGATTACACCGCCTATCTGACGGCTTACCTGCAAGATGGCGGCAAGCGCAGTGGCGAGGCGCATTTTGGCATGGCTGATCCGCCGCCACCGCCAACGCCGACCAATACGCCGGTTCCCCCGACGCCGACGCCCGTGCCTCAGAAAGACCAGCCAGATCAAATGCAGCAGCCAGATCAAATGCAGCATGACCAGCAGCAAGACCAGCAGCAACAACAACTGCCGCAGCCAAGCGGTCCCTACGCCAGCTTGATTCGCACGCTAATCAGCTATGCGCAGGAAGATTATGGCGACGCGCATCAAGAACGCTGGAAGCGAGCGCTGGCCGCCTTGGGTTGGGGCTCGCATGCCAATCCGATGACCTTGCAAGAAGCCAAGGACATGATGGATACATTCACCCGCTCGCGCTGGCAGCCGGTGGTCGACGCGCTGACGCAATTGCAGCCGCCGCCAGCACCGACCAATACACCTATCCCGCCACCGCCGCCAACGAATACGCCCGTCCCGCCACCGCCACCGACCAATACGCCCGTCCCGCCGCCGCCGGATCCGGAGCCGGAAAAAGAAGCTTATACCGTGCCGCAGAGCTTAATCAACACGTTGATTGGCTATCAAGGCGAAACGCAGCATGGCGATGCCCATGTCGAGCGCTGGACGCGGGCGCTGGACGCGCTGGGCAGCGGCAGCCATGACGACCCGATGAGCTTGTCGGAAGCCGAGGAAATGGCGGATATGTTCACCCGCTCGCCCAGCGGAAGCCTGACGCTCGCGTTGCCAGCGCATAAAGGCGGGTAAGATTTTGTTGATGTCGATTCCGCCCTCCGTTATTGTGGAAATGGCTCATTCAAAATCTGCAGGAAAAGGAGATTCTATCATGTTTCGGAAATACTTGTTCTGGTTCTTCGCGGCGGCGCTGCTCTTGCTGCCTGCGGGCATTGCCAGCGCTCAACAGCACTTGGATACGCCATCCATAGACCAAAGCAGCGTGACCGATTCTTCATTGATCGTTACGTTCAAGGTCCCGAGCAACACACGCAGCAGAACACGCAGCATCCACCCCATCGGCGCTTTTCATTCTTACAATCGCAACAGCCGCGGCAGTATCACGGGCGTCAAAAATGAAGCCTGGATCTATGACTTCATCGTGACGGCGACGGCGGGGGGCCATGTCGTGCAGTGCAACACGGCGCGGCACCATAGTCGCGGCCAGGACGATCACAGCGGCAGGATGCGCAAAGCCGATTGCGGCAACTTGCGCAAAGGCAGCGTCTACACGGTGAATGTCCGCGTCTATGGCCGTTCCCAGCCGCCGGGCGGCAACCCGAAAAGCCCTCAAGGACACTTTACCTATAAGGACTACCCAGCGATCAAGGTGGAAGCCGGCCTCGGCTTGTACGTTCCGCCGCCAAAAGCCGGCACGGGCAGCCATTCGGAGGATGATAGCAATGCCGGCGGCGATGACTGCGTACCGGAAAGCTTGGTTCAGGATTTGCAGAGCTACCAAACGGAGACGCATCATGGCAGCGCCCATGTCGAGCGCTGGACGCGGGCGCTGGCCGGCCTGGGGCGCGCCACCCACGCCAACCCAATGGACTTGAACGAAGCGCTGCAAATGCGGAAAAAATACAGTAGGGCGCGCTGGGACCCTGTTGTAGACGCGATGCGCAAATTGCTTTCGGATGCCTGGGATTGCTAGCCTCGCCTTCGCCGGGGGCGGCTCGCCGAGCCGCCTATTGTGTACAGCATTTAGCAAGCGGGCGACTCACAGAGTCGCCCCTACAAATAACTGGGCAACGCGCATCAACCTTCCCCGCGCAGAGACACATGCCAGGGCATCAGCCGGCGCTCGGCCAGCAGCACGACCAGATAAAAGGCAATGCCGATGATTGAAGCCATCATGATCGCCGTCCAGGCTTTGGCAAAATCAAAGGCGCTGGCTTCCTGCGTGATGTAAACGCCCAGCGTCGCCCGCGGTCCGCCGAAGAATTCCGCCACCACCGCGCCAATCAAGCTGAGCGCGCTGGCGACGCGCAAGGCGCTGAAGATATAGGGCAGGGCGTTCGGGATGCGCAGATTGAACAGGATATGCGCCGGCGCCGCCGCATAGGAACGCATCAATTCCAGTTGCTCCGCATTGACCAGCGTTAAGCCGCGCACCGTGTTTATCATAGTGGGGAAAAAGACGATGATCGCCACGATCGCCATCTTTGAAGCCGGATTCGTAATGCCGAACCAATTGTTCATTATCGGCGCGAAGGCGATGATGGGCACCGAATTGGCGGCGATGGCGAAAGGCATGGTCGCCTCGCTGACGATGGTCCAGCGCGAGGTGATCAGCGCCACCAGGATCCCGCCCCCGCAGCCGATGAAGAACCCGCCAAAAGCCTCCCAAAATGTGGCGCCGCTCGATTCGAAGAGGATAGATCGTTCGCCAGGCGCCAGCCACAAATCGACCTGGAGCATAAATTCGGCGAAGATGGCGGAGGGCTTTGGCAAGAGGAATTGCTGAATATCGAAGATGAGGACGATGAACTCCCAGAGCAGAATGACGCCGACGGCGATGGCGATGGTCGGGGAGTAGTAGGTCAGCCGGCGGCGAAGGTTCGCGGTCAGCGTTGCGGCAGCGCGTGCTTCAGCTTGTGCCATCATTCGACTCCATGGGGTCGCGTAGGGTCGCCTAGAGACTGACCCGCCGACACTGACCCGCCAGCGTCGCGCAGCAAATCGCGCACTTTGGCGACGAGTTCATGATAAGCGGCGTCATTGCGTGTGTTGAAGTCGCGCGGATACGGCAGCGTATTGCCGACGATCTCGGTGATGCGTCCGGGTCGCGGCGACATCACCACAATGCGATTCGACAGGAAGACCGCTTCCGAGATGCTGTGCGTCACAAAGATGATAGTTTTGCCGGTCTGCTGCCAGATCTTCAGCAGCTCAAGGTTCATGCGCTCGCGGGTGAATTCATCCAAGGCGCCAAAGGGCTCGTCCATCAGCAGCACCGACGGGTCAAAAGCCAGCGCCCGCGCAATCGAAACGCGCTGCTGCATCCCGCCCGATAGCTGCCAGGGGTAATGGTTGGCGAAGGCGCCAAGCTCAACCATATCCAGCATGGCTTGGGCGCGCTTTTGTCGCTCTGTCTTTGAATAGCCCATAATCTCCAGCGGGAGCTGCACATTCTTGGTCACGCTGCGCCATTCGTAGAGCGTCGCCGCTTGAAAAACCATGCCATAATCGCGATCCAGGCGGGCGCGGTCCGGAGCCTTGCCATTGACAAGCAGTTCGCCATCGGTCGGTTGGATCAAATCGCCGACCAGCCGCATCAAGGTCGATTTGCCGCAGCCGGAGGGTCCGATTAAAGAGATGAATTCACCCGCCGGAATCTCCAGGTGGATATCTTGCAAGGCGATCACTTCTTCGTCCGAGCCCGGATTGAAGACCTTGTTCACGCCCTGCGCCGAGATGGCGATCATGAGAAGCGTCCCCCATCCCCCAGCCCCTTCCCCCACAGGGAGGGAAGGGGAGCATGCTGCCCGCTAATAAGTTGCTTAAGCCCCTCCCTCATTTTAGGATGCCTGCCATAGAGATGGCGGGAAGGGTTTGGGGTGGGGGCAAAATAGGCGAGAATCACAGTTTATGCACTCCCGTCCAAAGTACGGACATAACGGCGCAGCGCCCAGCGCTCAGCCAGGTTGACCGCGACGAAAAAGAGAATGCCGACGGTCGCCGCCATCACGATTGAAGCCCAGAGTTTCGGCGTCGACACCATACTGTAATCCGAGCTGAAGTCCAGGATCGCCCGCCCCAGCCCGTCGCCGATGCCTGAGGGCAGCTCGCCGATGATCGCGCCAACGACGCTCGCCGTCGCCGACACTTTCAGCGCGGTAAAGATATAAGGCAGCGCCGCCGGCAGGCGCAGCTTCCACATGATCGTCCAGCGGCTCGCCGCGTAGGATCGCAGCAATTCCACTTGCTCAGCCGCCGGCGATTGCAAGCCGCGCAGGGTATTGATCGTCACCGGGAAGAAGGTCAGATAGGCGGCAATGACCGCGACCGAGAGCTGACCGGCGCCGAGCCAAATGACCACCATCGGCGCTATCGCCAGGATTGGCACCGTTTGCGATGCTACAACATAAGGCAGCAATCCGCGCTCCATCAACGGCGAGTGGGCGAATACCGAACCCAGGATGAAACCAAGAACAGCGCCAAATACAAAACCGAAGATTGCCTCGCTGAAGGTGTAGATGCCGGCATCGGTAAGGATGCGCAAGAGCAGCAATTCTCCATTGCGGCGCGCCGGCTGCAGGAAAGCTTCGGCGATCATCTGCAAATGCGGCAGATTCAAGTCGTTGAGGATCTTTAGATCAAGCAGCACCAGGCTCCGCGGCTGACTGAGGAAGCGTTCATCGGCGAAATCGCCGGCGATGGTCGCGATTTCTCCGCCGAAGACATCGCGCACGGAGGCCACATTAGTGGCGGCGTCGGCGCGGACTGCGATGCTCAATCGCCCGGGAAAAGCCGGCGCGATCGGCAGTATGGCTAGGCCCTGGCTTCGATCCAGATTCGCCAGATAGCGCAGATCTTGATAAGGCAGCGCTGCCGTATCATCGCCTTTGGGCGGATGCGGCGGCATCAAGTCATCGAGATCCTTGCGATCGGCAATGACATAATCCACCGTCCCAGCAGATAGCGCCGCCAGCGCAGTTTCCATCGTCTCTTCGGTTTGATAAGTCCACGCCTTTTGTGGCAGCAAGATTTTGTACGACAGCGAATCGGCAATGGCTTTGCTGGCTTCCCAGCCGACCAAGAGGAAAGAAAGCGCCAGGAAGAAGCCGACCACACGGTTGATATTGCCAGGCGAAAGCACAGTCGCGGCCAGCACCGCCAAGATGGCAAAGACGAGCGGCGTCAATGCATTGCTGCCTTCGAGCGACGGAATCAAAAACAAGAGCAAATTGAGCAATAGCAGAATGACAAACAAGAGCGAGGGCGCGCGTCGGGGCCGCACGACAATCGCCATAAGGGTATAGACCAGCAACAGCACAATCAATCCGTAGTATGCGATGCGCAAATTGCGCATGGCGGTGTAGAGGATATCGGGATCAAGTTCCGCCGCGCCCAATTCGTTCGCCCAGTTTTCCGCGTATTTAGCCCAGGGAGAAAGAATCTCCTCGGGATCGTTTCCCGTTTGATGCGCCATCCAAGTCGCCAGTCGGCCCAGGGTGGATTCGAGCAAGACCTCATCATTGAGCGCCAAGCCGCCAAGATTGCTCAACAAGCTCAGGACCATCGCCAGCGCCAGCAGCGTCAAGGCGAGCAGAAAAGGTAAACGCAAAGGTTGGAAGCGGGAGTGCGTATTTGGCGGTTCTACGGTGATATCGGTCATTAAAATATGAGTCGTAATATACGGTATGACTTAGTTTCAAGGCGGGCGACCCAAGAAACGCCCCTACATTTGACCCAGTTTGGGTTATGACACTTCGGCCAGAGCGCTGGCGACGATATCCATTGCGGTATCCATATCCTCCGCTGATACATTTAGATGGGGCGCGATGCGCACAACATTGCCGTAGAGGCCGCCCTTCCCCAGCAACAAGCCCTTGCCTTTGCAGGCGTCGACGAAGGCAATGGTACGGGATGGGTCCGGCTCAATGCCGCCCGGCCGCACAATCTCAATCGCCTGCATCAAACCCAGGCCGCGCGCCTCGCCGATGATGGGAAATTCGGCGGCAAACTCGTTCAGCTTGCCCGCCATTCTTTCGCCCTGTTCGGCGCAATTGCTCGGCGTATCGTGCGCTTCCATATATTCGATGGTCGCCAGCGTCGTCGCCATCGTCACCGGATTGCCGCCGAAAGTGGAAAAGGTCAGTCCGGCGAGCGCATCGGCGATTTCCGACGTCGCGATGGTACAGCCGATGGGGCTGCCGTTGCCCATGCCTTTGGCGAAGGTCATGATATCGGGCTCGACGCCCCAATGCTCAATGCCGAACCATTTTTCGCCGGTTCGTCCCCAGCCTGTCTGCACTTCGTCGGCGATGAAGATGCCACCCGCGTCGCGCACGATCGGCAGGATGCGGCGGAAGTAATCTTCGGGCGGCACAATGAAGCCGCCGGCGCCTTGAATCGGCTCAGCCATGAAGGCGGCGATACGCCCTTCGGTGCTGGTCGCGATGGTCTCTTCCAGGTCTTGCACGCAGAGATCAACCACCTGCTCCTGGGTCAAGCCAGCGGGCGCGCGGAAGGTGTAGGGATTGCGCACATGCTTGACGTAAGGATCGACTACGCCGCCCAGGCGCCAAGGCTGCTGCGCGGAGAGGCTCATCGCCAACATGGAGCGGCCCGAATAAGCGTGGCGCAGCGTGATGATGACCGGATTGCCCGTGTACATGCGCGCCGCCAGCGCCGCCGTCTCGTTGGCTTCGGTGCCGCTATTGGTGAAGTAACACTTTTGCAGGGCGCCCGGCGTTAGCTGAGCTACTTTTTCCGCGAGCCGCACCATGCTCTCGTTGACGTAGATCGTCGAAGTATGCTGCAGCCTTTTTAGCTGCGCCATGGTACGCTCGGTGATTTCGTCGTTGCAGTGACCGACGGAAACGGTCAGGATGCCGCCGAAGAAGTCGAGATATCGCTTGCCGTCCACGTCCCAGATGTACTGATCTTTGGCGCGGTCGGCGATTAGCGGATTATCGCCGTGGTAGGGCGCGGCGGCCGGAAACATCACCTGGCGATAGCGTTCCATGATTTCAGCAGAGGATGTCATTCATGTTCTCCTGTTCCGCGCCGATCCACCAATTGAGCCTTCGACTTTGCTATTGCAATCTCGCAACCGTATGTCGTATAGTTTAACATATTCCAACATAGTGTCCAATATAGAGATGTAAATTACTACACTATGTACGATAACTTGCCGATCTTTGGGTCGCGTCAGTTGCAAAATACCGAGGATGCTGGACGCCAATCATACACAATGCGGCGGGTGCAGCGAGCGCGGCAACCGTACAAGCGCGGCGTACCTGACGATGTTGTACAATGGTTCTCCCCGCAGATTGTACAATAGCGGCACAGGGTATCCAAAAAGTGCTGATGGTTCGAGTATGATACAGGCAAGGACCGTTAGCTTGAGTTAAGGAGAGCGCGATGAGCCGAGCAGTCAAGAATTATGTGGATGGTGAATGGGTCGAATCGGGCGCGACCGACTTCTTCCCGGTCCATGACCCGGCGACCTGTGAGTTGCTGGCGAATTGTCCCGATTCCACTGCCGAAGATGTCGATGTAGCGGTGAGGTCGGCGAAAGCCGCCTTTGATGAATGGCGAAGCACACCGGTTTTGGTGCGCGCGCAATACATGCACCATTTCAAAGTGATGGTGGAAGACAATTTCGAAAAGGTCTCGCAGATTGTCGTGCGCGAGCACGGCAAGACGATGGATGAAGCGCGGGGCGAGGTGCGCCGCGGCATCGAAAGCATCGACTTCGCCATGAGCGTCCCGGTGCTCATGCGCAGCGATGGGCTGGAAGATATCAGCTCCGGCATTGACGAGACGACCGTGCGGCAGCCGGCCGGCGTTTTCGCCGCCATCACGCCCTTCAACTTCCCCTTCATGGTGCCGCTCTGGTTCTTGCCGACCGCTATCACCTGCGGCAATACCTTCATCCTGAAACCATCGCCGCAGACGCCGCTCGCAACCGAATTTCTCTTCGAAATGCTCGATGAACTTGACCTGCCGGAAGGGGTGGTCAGCCTGGTGAATGGCGGTGTGCCCTCGGCGACGGCTTTGATGGAGCATCCCGATGTCACCGGCGTATCATTCGTCGGCTCGAGCGCGGTGGCGCAGATTATCTACGAAACCTGCACGCGCAACGGCAAGCGGGTGCAAGCGCAAGGCGGCGCCAAGAATTACATCGCCGTCATGCCCGATGCCGATATCGAAGCCAGCGTAAAGAATATCTTGGGCGCGGCTTATGGCTGCGCGGGCCAGCGTTGTTTGGCGGCGGCAGTGGCTGTCGGCGTCGGCGATGCTTACGAGCAGCTCAAGGACGAGCTGGCGGCGCAGGTGGCGGCGCTCAAGGTTGGCTACGGCTTGGACGAGACTACGCAGATGGGCACGGTCATCAGCGACGCGGCGGTCGGTCGCATTGAATCCATGATCGGGCAGAGCGAAGGCGAAGGCGCCGAAGTAGTCGTTGATGGACGCGACTTCAACGTCAGCGGTTACGAAAAGGGATCCTGGGTCGGCCCGACGCTGATCGCCGATGTGCAGCCTAATACAGTCATGGCAACCGAAGAAGTCTTCGGACCGGTCCTCTCATTGATGAAAGCGGATGATTTCGATGAAGCGGTCGACATCATTAATCAGAGCCGTTACGGCAATGCCGCCAGCATCTTCACCAGCAATGGCAAGCATGCGCGCGAATTCAAGTACAGCGTCAACGCCGGCAATATCGGCGTCAATATCGGTGTGGCGGCGCCATCGGCTTCCTTCCCCTTCGGCGGGCAGAAAGATTCGTTCTTCGGCGATCTGCACGGGCAGGGGATGGATTCGATCGAATTCTATACCGAGCGCAAAATCGTGATCGAACGGTGGGTCTAAGGCATGGCCTCACTGAATACATTCGGCGCCGTCTTCACCTTCGCCATTGAGTTGGAAGCGCAGTTGAGCGCCTACTATGGCGGCATCGGCGATTCGGCGATGGCGAAGGCGGCTGACAAACGGCGGAAGAAGCTGGAACGCGTCCGGCGCGAGAACGTTGTGGAGATTACGCTCGAGCCGATCGCTGGTTTGGATGCGGACGACTACGCGCTCGACCTGAGCGATGGCTCGCCGGATGGTCAAGCGGCGGCCGCTCGGATTGCGGCGCGATTCTATCGTGACGCGGCGCCGAAGATCAACGTGCGCGCGGCGCAGCGGGCGCTTGAGCGCTGTGGCAAGGAGCATGGGGGTTAGACCGCCGTCCGCTCATTTCAGGATTGTAGGGGCGACCTAGTAGGTCGCCCGCTGAGGAAAAGAGTCATGAAGACAATCGAAAGCATTGACGTCGTTTGGCGCGATCGCAAGAGGCGCTCGGGCCGCCCTTGCCTAATTGGCAGATCGCTGAAGGTGAAATACGTAGCCCAATGGCGTCTCGGTATTTACAAGCGCGGCCCGCAAGAGATCGCCGAAACTTATGGTCTCAGCTTGCTGCAAGTCCATTCCGCCCTCGCCTACTACTACTTGCATCAGGCCGAAGTCGACTCCGAATTTGAAGAGGACAGAATATTCAGTGAGAAACTGGATACCTTGGGCGAAATAGCGGCGGAGGACTGGTACGTAAGCCTTGCAGTTCCAGCAAACGGTTTGCCAAAAGACGCGCCGCCCCGGACTGAAAGCATCAACTTAATCTACCGCGATTCCAAGATTCAAGGCGGGCGCCCTTGCCTCCTCGGCAGCGACAGATGTGTAGCGGATATCGTCTTGCACCAGTTGCAAGGCGCAATCAATGATGAGGAGACCGCCGCCCACTTTAAGATAGGCTTGGCGCAAGTTCATGCTGCAATGGCGTATTACTATTTGCATCAGGCTGAAATAGACGCGGACCTCGCTGCAAGAGCCGGCAGGCTGGAGCAAGAGCGGCTTGTCTGAGCAGAAAATACGCTTTTACTTCGACGAGAACATGCCCGAAGCCGCTGCGACTCAGCTAGCAAGTCAAGGTATTGATGTCATGACTACCCAGAAGGCCAAGAGATGCGGCACAGGAGATCTGGAGCAACTGCGTTTTGCCACCACGCAGGGACGTGTAATCTGTTCACAGGACAAGGACTTCCAGGTTTTGGCGAGGACCCATCCGACGCACTGCGGCATTGCCTTCATTCGATACAAGAGAAGCGAGCTTGGCGCTTTGGTGAATGCGTTGCGAGATTTGCACCGCGTCCGCACAGCTGAATCGATGGAGAACTTGCTGGTATATCTCTAGGAGTATCCTTCAGAAAGGACATCACCATGACCGATAGCCGAATCGTGCGCGCCGCGCTGCTGCAAGCGACTTGGACCGGCGACAAAGAATCCATGATTCAAAAGCATATCGACTACACGCGCCAAGCCGCCGACCAGGGCGCGCAGATCATGTGCTATCAAGAACTATTTTACGGTCCCTATTTTTGCCAGGTGCAAGACCCGCAGTTCTTCGCCTTCACCGAAGAAATCCCGGCGGGACCGACCACGCGGCGCTTCCGCCAATTGGCGGCCGAAGTCAACATGGTCCTTATCGTGCCGCTGTACGAGCGCGATGGCGTCGGCGTTTATTACAACACGGCCGCTGTGATCGACGCCGATGGCAGCTACCTGGGCAAGTATCGGAAAACACATATCCCACACCTGCCCGGCTTTTGGGAAAAGTTTTATTTCCGGCCGGGCAATCTCGGCTATCCCGTCTTTGAGACCGCCGTTGGCAAGGTGGGCGTTTACATTTGCCATGACCGGCACTTCCCGGAAGGGGCGCGCGCCCTAGGGCTGAACGGCGCTGAGATGGTCTTCATCCCGTCGGCGACATCGCGCGGTTTAAGCCAGCATCTCTGGCGCATCGAGCAGACATCGCACGCCATCTTCAACACCTACTACGTCGGCACGATCAATCGCGTCGGCATTGAAGAGCATGGCGATGACGATTTCTACGGCGAGAGTTATTTTTGCGATCCCAAGGGGCAGTTCATCGGCAATTTGGGCAGCGCCTATGATGAAGAGTTGATCGTGCGCGATCTCGATCTAAGTATGATTCAAGAGGTCCGCGATACCTGGCATTTCTATTTCAACCGCCGTCCCGATCAATATGGCGAGTTGGTGCAGGACACTGTGAGCGTAAGCTAAAACATTTAACGACAACACGGGTTAGCCACCGGCTAACCCTTACAGATTCATGAAGAGGATGTAGGGGCGGCAGACTGTGAGTGTCTACGCGACCCATGGGTCGCCCTCACACTCAGGGAACTGTAGGGGCGACTGACCCGCTGTGTCTACGCGCGGCTGTGAGTCGCCCGCCGAATAAACAGAATCTGTTTCGCAGGAGTTAAACAATGGAATTCGGCATCACATTCAAAGGCGATATTTCGCCCAAACGGACGGTTGCGCTCTGCAAACAGGCGGAAGTCGCCGGCTTCAAATATGGCTGGTTCTTCGACTCGCACGTTTTATGGCGCGAGTGCTACTTGACGATGGCGCTTTGCATGGCGCATACAGACGATATGATTTTCGGTCCGCTGGTGACCAACCCGGGCGTGCGCGAATGGTCGGTGGCCGGCAGCATGTACGCCACCCTGGCTGCGCAAAGCGGCAATCGCATTGAAGTTGGCATCGGCCGCGGCGATAGTTCGCGGCGCATGCTGGGCAAGAAGCCGATGACGGTCGCCAATATGGAGCGCTTCGCAGATGCGCTGCGCGGACTGGCGCGCGGCGATGAGGTCGCGTACGACGACACCTCGGCGCAGCTCCCGTGGGCAAATGGCTATGAGATGCCCATTTGGATCGCCGCCTATGGACCCAAGGCGCTGGCCGGCGCCGGACGCAGTGGCGATGGCTTGGTCATTCAGTTGGCGGATCCCGGCTTGGTCAAGTGGTTCAGCGAGCAGGCAATCGCCGGAGGCGAAGACGCGGGCAAAGATATGTCCGATTACCAGATCATGTCGGCGGCGCCGGTTTGGGTCGGAGACCTGGAGGCGGCGCGCGAGCAGACGCGTTGGTTCCCGGCGATGGTTGGCAACCACGTCGCCGACATCGTCGAGCGTTATGGCATGGACAGCCCCGATATCCCCGCCAGCCTGACCGCCTATATTGAAGGGCGCAAGGGTTACGACTACAAGGAACATGCCGACAAAGACGCCGATCACCTCGATTTCATCAGCGAGGATATTGTTGACGCCTTTGGCATCCTGGGCAGCGTCGATGATCACATCGCCAAGCTAAAGGAGTTGGAAGCGGCTGGCGTGACGCAGTTCAATATCTACTTGATGTGCGGCGAGGAAGAGCGCATCGTTGCCGAATACGGTGAGAAAATCATCCCGGCCCTCAGCTAAAGCCTGCGTTTCGCAGGAGCGACTTCGTGAGTCGCCGTCAAATCAGAAAACACGCGTTTGCAGTTCTATGCGAACTTATTGGTTATACTGAAACTGCCACGCTCGTTCAGCTTCACCGGACTCAGGAGGGCAGAATATGGCAATCGACAGCCTCCGCCAAATGACAGTCGAGGAATACTTCGCCTTTGATGAAGCCAGCGAATACAAGAATGAGTACATTGACGGCGAAGCCTACCCGATGACAGGTGGGACAGCTTATCACGCAGAAATCATGTTGAAGGTTGGTTTTGCGCTGCAACTGCGACTGAGAGGTGGCGACTTTCACTTTTACAGCAGCGCTATGCGAGTCCGCGTCAGTCCCGCGCGCTATCTTTATCCGGACTTGAGCGTCGTCCGTGGCGAACCGGAGCTTGATGAGCAAGCCATCAACCTCTTTAATCCTACGCTGGTTGCGGAAGTGGTCTCGCCCGCAACAGCCGATAGAGACCGCGGCTCCAAGCGCGACTTGTACCAAAGCATCCGCTCGCTTCAGGTCTACCTGATCATCAACCAATTCAAAGCCCAAGTCGAAGTGGACTCGCGTCAAGACAGGCGCTGGCAGTCACAAGAATACGCCGGCTTGGACGCCATCGTGCCGCTGCCGGCGCTGGATTGCGAATTGCCGCTAGCGGAAATCTATGCCGGCATCGAGTTTTAACGAGGCCGGATACGGCGTAACGATCATCCCGGCGATTGGCTAAAGGAGTAACTCATGGGAACCCTATTCAAAAACGGAACGATCATCACCGCCAGCGACATGGTGGACGCCGACGTCCTGGTCGAAGGCGAAGTTGTCACCCTTATCGGCCAGGACATCAGCGGCGACAATCACGATGTCGTCGACTGCTCCGGCAAGTACCTGATGCCGGGCGGCATCGACGTGCATACCCACCTTGACCTGCCCTTTGGCGGCACAATCAGCAATGACGATTTTGATGTCGGGCATATGGCGGCCGCATTCGGCGGCACAACCACGCATATTGACTTCGTCGTCCAGCCAATCGGCGGCAGCCTGCATGACGGGCTGGAGACCTGGTGGGCGAAATCGCGCGATTTCGCCCAGATCGATTACGCATTCCATATGGCGGTTACCGATCTCAATGACGCTGTCATGGAAGAGATTCCGACGATGATTGACGAAGGCATCACCAGTCTCAAACTCTTCATGGCATACAAGAATGTCTTCATGATTGATGACGCTACGCTCTTCAATACCATGCGGGTGGCGGCGGATAACGGCATGATCGTCATGGTTCATGCCGAGAACGGCGATGTCGAAGCGGCGCTGACACCGGCGCTGCTGGCGGCGGGCAAGACCGACCCGGTTTGGCATGCCTCGTCGCGGCCGCCAGAGATTGAAGGCGAAGCGACAAACCGCGCTGTCGTCATGTCCGGTTTGACCGGCTGCCCGCTTTATGTGGTGCATGTGACTTGTGAACAGGCGGTCGAGGCGATTCGGCGTGGCCGCGCGCTGGGATATCCGGTGATGGGCGAGACCTGCGTGCAATATTTCTTCCTGACTGTCGACGAGCACCTGGGCGCGCCCGGCTTTGAAGGCAGCAAATATGTCTGCTCGCCGCCAATAAGGAGCAGGCATGATCATGCCGTTTTATGGGGCGCCGTTCGCGATGGCTCGCTGCAAATCGTCAGCACCGACCATTGCGACTTTTGGTATGACGGCGGGCACGGTCCCTGGCAGGAATGGAACGAGCGGACCGGCGGAAAGGATTGGGTCGGCTACGAGAAGCAGGACCCATCTTATCGCCGACCAGGCAAAGAATTGGGCATCGGCAACTTCGCCAAGATCCCTAACGGCATGCCCGGCCTCGAAGACCGCATGATGGTGATGTGGGATTCGGGCGTGAACAGTGGCCGGCTCTTGCCGACGCGTTTCGTCGAGCTTTGCTGCACCAATCCAGCCAAGATCTTCGGCATGTACCCGCGCAAGGGCACGATCGCCGTCGGCTCGGATGCTGATATCCTGGTTTGGGATCCCGAGAAAGAACACACGATCAGCGCGGAGACGCACCACATGCGCGTCGATTACAACTGCTACGAGGGCATGACGGTCAAAGGCGTTCCCGCGCAAGTTTATCAGCGCGGCGTGAAGCTGGTCGATGGCGATCAGTGGCTGGGCCGCAATGGCGCCGGTCAGTTCGTCCCGCGGGCAGCTGGGGCGCCGGTGCTGTAAGCCGAAGCGCTTCAATCAAGGAATGTGCGACGGCAGTCATTGGCTCGCCCTTTGCCTGTGATATTCTCGAGTATTTTGAAACGCGCATCGCCGCGTGGTAGGATTATGTTAACAAATGCTTGAGCGCTGGAGACATTTATGCAAGTCCAAGAGCGTGTTTTCGATGTTGACGAGTTTTGGCGCTTCGCCTGCCAGCCGGAAAACGCAAATAAACGCTTTGAGCTAATCAATGGAGAATTGGTCGAGATGCCCGCTCCAGGCGAAGAGCATGGATTTATTGCGGGCGAGATTGCTTTTCATATTCGCCTTTTCGATTCGGATCGCAAGCTCGGCATCTTCACAGTGGACGCTGGCTATTACTCGCAAGAAGACCGAAACACCGTTCTTGGTCCTGATGTAGCATTCAGGCGCGCCGATGAGTTTCCGCCGCCACTGCAAAAGAAATGGGCGCCGACGATGCCCGATCTTGCCGTCGAGATCAAATCTCCGAGCAATACGCTGGCGGAATTGAGGCAAAAGGCCGCTATCTATCTGCGGCGCGAAACACAGTTGGTCTGGATCGTCATGCCCGACAGGAGGGGCGTAGAAGTCTGCCGGCTTGATGCAAATGGAGAGGTCGAGCGCGAGTTTGTTGCGGAAGACGGCGCGCTCTCGGGTGAATCGGTCCTGCCCGGTTTTTCGCTGGAACTGCGCCGCCTGTTCGCCTGAATCCAATGGACGATTCGCGGGGCTAAAATGATCGCAGCATGGGTAGCGTTTGGCATTATGTTGTTCTTTTGATTTGGCTCATTTGCAACTGCGGAGGGCAGCATGAAACGATCCTATTTGCTCTTGGCGATCAGCATCATACTCATATTGCCGGTGTCGCCGCTTCAAGCTGAAAATGAATGCGGCGCCAGCAGCCTGAAAGAAGACATCCAAGCGCAACTGGCTGCGCTGGATGAGGACCCAATAGGCGCTTTCCGCGAGATCATTGCCTTGGCTCTAGGTGGCTTGCGCGACTGTTCGGAGCATGAGGATTCGTTCAGCGGCCTACCAGGCGCGCAACCGGTCTTGGGACCGCTGAAGGTATCCGAGGGATATTACATCGTCACAATGACTACGGAAGGATCTGCCAAAATCGAAAGCGTCGCTCTTGAAGGCTGCGGCAAGGAATTAGATGGCGTGATTCACAGTTTCTCCGCTTCGCAAGCCACTCACGGGGCGCAGAACCTGGTCGAAGCAGCAAGCGATTGCATCTTTTATCTCGAGCTCAGCCAAATAACAGCGCCTTGGGCGCTGACGATTGAGAAAGTGCGATAAACTTCCTCTTTCATAGATTCAGCGGATTGTCCCTCGATACTTGCTCTTGCGCCTGCCAAAGCGGTCCAGCATTTTCTTGCGCATTCCGGTTATAGGCGAGTTGCATTTTCGCATCAGCTGGCCGAGTTGCTCACTTACTATCTGCGCTACCTCGAATCGCTGACGATTCCCATCTGAGGTTTACAGACGATTTACAGTGGCGCAACGACTTTGTAACGAACGTCTTTCATACATACTACAGTGAAACTGTGCATCGAAAGGAGACAGGTACAAATGAAGCGTCGTATGCTGTTAATCTTGGTCCTGCTGCTGGTCAGCGGGATCAGTCTTGCCGAGTCGGAACAGTCGCTTGATCTGGAGCATTACTGGCTGGATAACGGCCTCGAAGTAATCCTGGCGCGGGATACCACAGCGCCAACGGTCGCCGTGGACATCTGGTATCGCGTCGGCAGCGCCAACGATCCCGAAGGCAAGAGTGGATTCGCACATCTCTTTGAACACATGATGTTCGAGGGTTCGCCACATATTCCAAACAACGGCATGGATCAGTTGCTGGAGCCGGTTGGCGGCTCGTCGAATGCCTACGTCAACAACGATTACACCGTCTACTACGACACTGTTCCTTCGCATCAACTGCCCCTGGCCCTCTGGATAGAAGCCGATCGCATGGCCGGCTTGGACGTGACGCAGGAGAATCTCGATAATCAGCGCGCCATCGTCATTGAGGAGCTGCAAAGGAGTTATGACAACCGACCCTACGGCACGGCGGTGAAAGCCTTGATCACCGTGCCCTATTCCTACGAACCCTACAAACGTCCCGCCATTGGCAACATTGACGATGTCAATGCAGCGCAAATTGAAGATGTCATTGAGTTCCACCGAACCTACTATCTCCCGAACAACGCCACCCTGGTCGTCGCCGGCGACATCGACTTTGAAGTCGCGAAGACGATGATCGAAGACCTGTTCGGTCCCATCCCGCGTGGAGACGACCCGCCTGCGCTGCCGGAATTTGTGCCGGCTGACCAAGAGGAAGCCGAATTCATCACCATTGAAGATCCCTTCATCAACATACCGGCCCTGCTGGTCGCTTACGAGATTCCGCCGCTGGTTCATGAGGACTACCCAGCGCTAAGCGTACTCTCGCGCGTCCTGAGCATCGGCGATTCAAGCCGCCTGGCGAAGCGACTGGTCGATACCGGCAAAGCATTGCAGGCCGACGCCTGGATAGCCGGCAACCGCGGTCCCGGCTATTTCGCCTTCATCCTGCTTGCCAATGTCGGCGTTGACCTGGCCGAACTTGAAGAAGCCTCCTACGAAGAGCTGCAGAAGATCATTGATGAAGGCGTGCCTCAAGACGAACTCGACAAGGTGATCGCAGGCATACGGAGCAGAAACATCCTGGGATTGGAAACAGCGCTGGGATTGGCGGAAAGCGTGCAAAGCGCTAACTACTACAGCGGCGATCCGCAGGCGGTATTCTCCGGCATCAATCGCTATGAAGCAGTAACCAGCGCGGATATTCAGCGGGTAGCGCTTGAGTACCTTGAAGAATCTGATCGCCATGTCTTCAATGTCGTGGAAACCGATGCCGAAGCGCCGCCGCCTGTAGAACCCTACGCCGCCGAAGAAACGGTTGAACACGAACCGGATTACCGCTACGTCATCGAACAGGATGAACCGCCGCCGCCTCTGGATTCGAACGAGTTTAACTTCCCGACCATTACC
This sequence comes from Anaerolineae bacterium, assembly GCA_022821805.1. Taxonomy (GTDB): domain Bacteria; phylum Chloroflexota; class Anaerolineae; order Aggregatilineales; family Phototrophicaceae; genus UBA6055. Next base: position 100,367 of record JAJECX010000031.1, on the reverse strand, counting down.
GAAAACGTATTGGACAACGGCTTGGAAGTCGTCGTGATTGAGCAGCCAAACATGCCCATCATCTCGCTGGATGTCTACTTCGCCGGTGGTTCTACTGCCCAGCCGACGGACTTGGCAGGTACGGCGGGCATTACCGGTTACTTGATCTCCCGCGGCACGGAAACCCGCAGCAGCCAGGACATCGCCGGCGCGATTGAACAAGTTGGCGGCGCCGTCAACAGTGTTGGCGGGAGCGATAGTCTGCAGCTTGGCGTGTTTGCCCTGATCGAAGATGCCGATTTGGCTTTCGACCTGCTCGCCGATATGGCTCTCAACGCCAACTTCCCCGAGAATGAATTCGAACGCGAGCGGACGGAGTGGATCAGCAGCCTGGAAGCTGGTATGGCTCAGCCCGGATTCGTCGCCCGCCGCATCTTCGATAATCGGCTCTACAGCAGCGAGCATGGCTACGGAAATCTGTACACCGAAGAATCGCTGGAAGCCATCACACGCGATGACATCGTCGCCTTTTATGAGTCCCGCAGTACGCCGGATAACGCCGTGCTGATCATCGCCGGCGCCATCACAACCGAAGAAGGCCTCGCCTACGCCGAGCAGCACTTTGCCGATTGGGAAGGAAGCGCCGAGGCAATTACCTACCCGACCTTGCCGGAGAACAGCGGGCAGCAGATATTGTTGGTGGATCGCCCAGGCAGCACGCAGGCGACCTTCCGAATCGGCAATATCGGCATTCAGGGCGCCAGCCTCGACTACTTCCCGGCGCGCGTGCTTAACCATGTTCTGGGCGGTACCTTCTCCTCGCGCCTGGTGCAGAACATCCGCGAAGAAAAAGGCTATACCTACAGCATCGGTTCCGGCTTCAGTTATCCAGCCGATGTTGGATATTTTGTAGTCACTGCCGCTGTCCGCAATGATGTCATCGCCCCGGCGCTGGAAGAGGTCTTCAAGGAAATCGAACGCATCCAAACCGAGCCGCTCACTGACGAGGAACTCATCGACGCGCGCGATGGAATTGTCGGTGAGTGGGTCTTTGGACTTGAGACTTATCAAGACTTCGTCGAGGCGGTGGCGTCATACAAGATCCGTGGCGTCGAACTGGACCGGCTCAACAAGTGGCTGGGTCATATCAAAGATGTCACTACCGACGATGTGCTGGAAATCGCCAACAGCTACATCCAGCCTGAAGACTTCATCATAGTCGTGGTTGGCGACGCCAGCGCGATCCAGGAGCAGTTGGAGACGCTTGGCGAGGTCACGCTGATTGAAGCGGAGTAAGTCCCCCCATATCTCGTCTTCGAGCTAGGGAGCGGGCAAGATTCACGGTCAACGGAAAGGGGCGATTCGACGAACCGCCCCTTTTTGCATTATTCGTCGTCAGCCCGAGTGGTTGGCGGTTCCTCTTCAAATTCAATGCGTCGGTAGATGTCCCGCAATGGTAGATGGCAACCCAGCGCATCAAGCGGCGCGTCATCATCCAGCTCGGAGAAGGCTTGCAGGCACCAGCCCGTTTCGCTGCGCGTGTAGAGCTCGACCAATGGACGGCGCTGTTCGACAATCAAATAGGCTTGAATCGAATCGACCGAATGGTAGAAATCCCGCTTTACGATTCGGTCATGATCAACTGACGACGGCGATATAACTTCCACGACAAGAATCGGATTGAGCAGAATGCGCGTATCCATTTCCGTTTCCGCGTGGCCACATACGACGGATAAATCCGGAATTAGGTAACTATCCTCGCCAGCTCTGATGCCTTGTCCCGCGCCAAGGACTTGACAATCTGTGTCCGCCAGCCGAATCCCTAGCAAAAGTCCCAGGTTGTGACTTATGACATTATGATTGAATTTCGTGCTGGTCATACGATGTATCTTGCCGTCGAAATACTCATACCAATCCTCGCTCTGTTCCGCAAGGTCCAGGAATTCTTCGACGCTCATCTGGCGAACCTGCTCAACGACCATATTACGTCCTTTACCAGTCACTGCTTGACAGAGCCTTCGAGAGAAAAGCCCCGCTCAATCTCCGTCCATATCGCTCGCGCGCGCAGCCGACTCATCATCGAATTTGATGTTCCGGTAGATGTCTTGCAGCGGAATCCGACAACCCAGCGCCTCAAGCGGCGCGTCATCATCCAGCTCGGAGAAGGCTTGCCGGCGCCAGCCCGTTTCGCTGCGCGTGTAGAGCTCGACCAATGGACGGCGCTGTTCGACAATCAAATAGGCTTGAATCGAATCGACCGAATGGTAGAAATCCCGCTTTACGACTCGGTCATGATCAATTGACGAGGGCGATATAACTTCCACGACAAGAATCGGATTGAGCAGAATGCGGGTGTCGACTTCGGTCTGCGCTTGGCCGCAGACGACGCTCACATCTGGCGCCACAAGGCTCGCTTCCCCAACTCTTACAAGCATGCCACTGCCGAGCACTTCGCAATCGGACTCGGATAGCAGACTCTCCAAGAGAAACTGAAGTCGGTTGATAAGTCGAAAGTGATTCAGTCTTCCACCGGTCATCTTGATTGGCTCGCCATCAATGTATTCATAGCGGTATTCACTGCTCTCCGCAAAATCCAGGAATTCTTCGACGTTCATCTGGCGGACGCGCTCAATTACCATGATTCGTCCTCGTCCCACTTAGTGTGAAGCTATTATAGCATTGCAAATTGGCGAAACCATGAAAGCCATCACAGCGCAACCCAGCGCCGCTCGCGGCTGCTCTGGCGCAGCGCGTCCAACACGATTTGACATTGATGGCCATCTCCAAAGTTTGCGCCCCAAGCCAGCGGTCGATCTTCACGAATGGCGGCAGTCAACTCCTGCATGAGCCCCACAAACGACACATTCCAAATGCCGGGTCGGATTCCCGGCAAATCCGCGTTGCGATCGCGCAAACTCATATCTTGAAATTCCTCGCCATCACGCGCCACTAGCAGCTTTTCGTCGCTATCTGCCAGCATGACCGCGCCCTCAGAACCGAAAATCTGCGTATGACTGCCGCCGCCGTAGCGGCCGATGAAACTCACCGTGACCGAACAGAGCGCGCCATTTCGCATCTCCGCTGTAAAGCTGAAGTGATCATCCGCCGTCGCGCGCCAGGGCGCGCCGCTATCCTTGTCGACGCGCTCAGGCGCCATGGTCGCCACTTGCCCGCTGACGGCGCCGATGTCACCCAGCCAGAAGCGCAGCAAATCAATCATATGCGAGCCGCTGGCGCCCAGCCGTCCGCCGCCCATATCTTCGCGTAGCAACCAGTCTCCGGCACGACGGAATGCCCGATCGCCCCACGACGGGGAGACGTTATGGATGTTCAGGTAGCGAAGGTCGCCTATTGCGCCGCTATCAATCAGCGACTTGATCTTGCGCCGGTTGGGATTGAAACGCAGCTCGTGGCCGATGATATGCAGCAGGCCCGACGCTTCCGCCCGCTCCAGCATCTCGGCCGATTCGTCCCGGTTCATCGCCATCGGCTTTTCGCAGAGCACGTGCGCGCCTGCGCTCAACGACGCCAGCGTCATCGGCGCGTGGAAGACGGTCGGCGTGGCGATGCAAACCAGATCAAATTCATGCTCGCCGATCATCCGCTGCCAGTCATCATAGACATGCGGGATATTGAATTGGTCCGCAGCCGACTGCGCGCTGGATAGTCGCGCGCTGGCAATCGCCACCAGCTCAGCATCGTCAATCGTCCGCAGCGCCGGCAAATAAGCCTCGCGCGCGAAACTAGCGCCAATAATGCCCACTCGAATCGACATCGCTGCCTCCTATATCAATCCACGCGCGCGCAGGGCATCGCCGACAGCCTCCAGATTGCGCAGTTCCGCTTCCGAATAATTGCGCGAGATCATGAGGCCCGATGCGCCGCCATCAAAGCCCGCGTGGACGCCTTCGCGGATTTCTTGCGGTGTGATTTCTTTGCTTTCGCCGTGATGCCCGACGCCAACGCCGATCCCGGGGTAGACGGGTTTTCCCGTCTCCTCGATCAAGCGCGCGGTCCATTCTCTGACGTAAGCCGGTCTGAAACCAGCCATCGCTCCCTCCGCTCGCGGCGCGACGAAATCGCCCAAGCCAAGCACAGTCGCTAGCGCGTCATAAGCGCCATCGGGCGAAGCGTCAGCCAAGACGCCCGCATGCCAGGAAGCGGCGAAATCGGCGAAACGCGCGCCGGCCGGCGTGTGATAAAGCACCGGCTTGAACCAGTCCGCGTAGGGCGCGTACTCCGCCTGGTCATATTGCGCCCTCAAATAGGGATTATACGTGTTGATCACCTGCCAAATGCCGATGCCAAATTCGAAGCTCGGGTCGAAGAATTTCACCAAACCATATAGCTCGCGGTAAAAGGCATGGTGCGATTCCAGCCACATCTTCTCCCAGAGCAGAACTTCGGGATAACGCAGCAGTTGCCGCAGCAGCAGTACGAAGGCGCCGTCCTTCGGCTTGTCTCCGCCGCGCGCCCGCTGCAGCAGGTCTTCAATCGTGCAGTATCCGGCGATCGCCCGCTCCGCATCAATGCCACGAGCGCGGGCTTCGGCCACATAGAATTCATCAAAGCCGGTTGATGTGTCGCCGCGGAAGATGTCCATCAGCGGGCTCTGCCGCTCAATGCCCCACATGATGCCGCGAAGGTCGTGGTTGTTCAGCCAATCGGCGAAAACCGAATGCCAGAAGGTCTTGTAATCGAGGTTCAGCAGCGAGGGACGAGACGCCATTCGTCCTCGATGATCTCGATCAAGGAAATGCTGGAAACCCGGCTGCCAAATCGACCGAATCGCTGAACTCGATGTCTCGCAGTAGTAGGTGTACACATTGATGCCGCGCTGGCGCGCCGCCGGTATGACATCCGCCAGCGTATCAAAGCCGATGTAAAGCTCGTCCGGCGCGGCGAACTGCTTCATGAAGGTCTTGCTGTAGTAGCGCGGGTCGGGTTCAAAGAAGGCGCCGCCGCGAAGGTTGTCGGGCTCTCTCGCGCCATGGTCGGGGAAGCCAAAGGCGGCGCGCCCGGCATTGCCGATGCTCCAGCTCAGCGCCGAGATCATCAACGCGTTCACACCGGCTTTCTCTTGTAAGATGTCGAGGACCTCCTCGACGCCTTCATCAATGAAGCTAATCGCGCCTATTTGAATGCCGACGAATGTTTTGCTCATGACAGTTCGCTTCTTAATTGTGCGGACACAAATGGATATCTATTGCAACCGACAGCGGCAATGCTCCCTCAGATCGCGCCGCTGAGTTCCAATCGCTTAGATCTCCGGCAAAACCTCATCGATGGCAGCGCCGCCGCCGCTCGCGCTCGATTGGATGCAGGCCTCCAGCATCGCCAGCGACATCAGATGGTCGCGACCACTGCATTGCAGCGCCGCTCCATCGACGACATGAGCGACGAAGGCGGCAAAGAGCGCCCGTGTTTCGCTGATCCAGCGCTCATGCGGCGGAAGCGGAACCGCGGTCAATTCGGCGTCATCGCGTCTGGCATAGTAGAGCGCGCCAAATTCGTCCTGCTGCGAGATGATACCGTCTGTGCAGTCGGTGCGCCATTCAAAGCCGGGCGCCGCCCAATTACCCTGCCAAGTTCCCTGATAATTCACCCGCAGTCCACCATCAAAGTCGATCAAGGCGGAGACATTGCTGTCGCCGGCGTACATACTCCAGGAGGGATTCCAAGTCTGGCATTGCAACCGCAAGGGTTCCTGACCATAGACATAACGCATCAAATCGAAGTGATGGATCGTCTGCTCCCAGAGCATCGGATGTGCCATCGTCAGCGGATAATCATTGAGATCGGGACGCCGCCCATCGCGCCAGCGTTCATAGGTGAAGCGCGCGAATTCAGGATTTCCGACTGTCTGCCGAGCCAGCAATCGCTTCGTCGCCTGCGTCACCGCCAGGTAGCGAAAGTTCAGCCCAACCATAAGCGGAATGCCGGCATTCTCGACGATTCGCAAAATCGTCGCCGCTTCAGCGAGGCTGAGCGCTAGCGGCTTTTCGATCAGCATCGGCAGCTTTCGCGCGCTCGCCGCTCTTACGATGCCTTCGCGCCCCATTGGCGGATTCGCCAGCACCAATGCCCCTACATCGTCAAGCGAATCCAGCGCCGCCATGACGCTGGCGAAGGCAGGTCGCTCGCCGAATTCGGCGGCAGCGCGCGCCAGCTCATCGGCGGACGGATCGACATAAGCGAGCAATTCAGCGCGTTCAGAGCGCTCGATAACTTGTGCCCAGTGTCGCCCGCGCACGCCAAGGCCCGCCAAGAGTACCTTAAGCATTGCGGATTACCTGCGCGATGCTGTCGTGCGTACGCTTGAGCGTGACCTGGCTCATTTTCGTCCAGTTGCGGAAACCGGTATCCTGCCTCAAGCGTTCCCTGTCCAAGATGCGCGGCTGAATTTGCGCGCCATCTGATCCGGCTTCCGACGGCTTAACGCGCAGAGACAGGCCCGGCAAAAAAGACTGAATCATGCGAGCGACAGCCAAGTTCGAAACATGCTCGCCGCTGGCAAGTTGATAAAGGGCGTGATTCAACGAATCCGATTTGAGGAGCGCCACTAAAGCCCGCCCGATATCCGGCGCAAAAGTCCATTCTTTTTGCTCTTGCGGCTGATCGACGATGATTTCGCCCGCGGTAAGCGCCGACTGAATCATCCGCGCGATGGCGCTCAGCCGCGGTCGAGTAGAGCGAGTGAACTCGAAAGGACCATATATGCTTCCTGGACGCACGCAGAGGCAATCGCGACCGTGGACCTGTCGCATGGTTTCGACCGTCTGCTCCATCAAGGTCTTGGCGACACCGTAAACGCCTAGCGGGCGTGGCGCGAACGACTCATAGATTGTGGTTTCGGGCCTGCCGTGAAGCACGGCCGCGGAACTCACATATATCGACCGTTTAATACGCTGACGCTGCGCGTATTCCAGGACCGCAAGAAAGGGCTCAATATTGGCGCCCAGGTTGCGCTCGGGAGATTCGCCCCGTTCTTCCGGCGTCGCGGTGACAAATGCGGCGTGTATCAGCGCATCGGCAGGCACGGGCGGCATATTGACGCAGTCCGACTCAACGAGCAGCAGCTTCTCGCCAGATAACTTCGCATAAGCCGGATTGTCAAAATTCAGATCTACTGCGGCCACTTCAAAGCCCGCATCAAGAAGGGCGCCGACGATATTTGAGCCAACAAAGCCGTTGGCGCCGGTGATGATGACTCGCCTCATCACATAAACCCTCAATCTTGGGCGATGAGTTCGCCAGCAAGCGAAACATGTCTTCGCCGCATCTTCTTCACGCCTTTCGGTTTAGCATCCAGTTTGCTTGACACTGGTTTCGGCGCTTCTTATAATCTGTCCGCTTGCAGTCGGTAGACAATCTCTTCGACGCTTGCGATGATAGACTGGGCAAATTGCGCTGTCAAGCAGACTGAACTGCATAAGGCTGTGTCCCGGGGTTCGACGCACATGAGCGAAAACTGGGTGCTAACCGAAGAAGAAGCGGTAGAACTCTTAGCGCTGCTGATCACTTCGGCGCGGATACAAATGGAAGAGCCGGCGAATTACGGTCCCTTGCGCCTTCTGACGGCAACCGAGCGTCTAAGCGGCATGATCGTCGAACGCGCTTCGGAAAAATCGCGGGAATTCCTGCAGGAAAATGTCGATCGCATTCCGGACATGCACATGCGCATGTCCGATGTCGACGCTTACTCCGCCGCCCTCGATGAACGCTGTCGGGCGGTCGCCGCTTGCCTTCTTCGTCATAGTTCGCTGCCGGAGGAATAACAATGAGCGAGGCGGTGCTGAACAATATCAAAACGCGGCGTGTCGTGCGCGAAATGACCGGCGAGCCGGTCGCGCGCGAGCAGATTGAAGCCATCCTGGAAGCGGCGCGCTGGGCGCCCAGTGGCGGCAACTTGCGGCCAAATCGCTATATCGTCATTCAGGATGCGGAGACGCGCCGGTTGATCCGCTTGGTCTCGCCGGGCATGTTCCAAGAGGCGCCCGTCCTGATCCTCATCTGCACTAACTGGGATGTCGCCGCCGAGCACAACTTGCCGCCGACTGACCGCGCATTACTGATTGATGTTGGCACGGCCGCGCAGACCATGATGTTGGCGGCGCATGCGCTCGGTTTGGCATCCGGTCCCGTCACCTCTTACAGCAAAGAGGCGGTGAAGAAAATTCTCAATCTGCCCGAGAGTTATTCGCCCGAGATGTTCATCTGCATCGGTCACCGAGCGTCAACCGCCCAGCCGGGCATGCGCGCCTGGAAGAAGATCACTTGGCGCGACCTAACACATTGGGAACGCTTCAAATAGAATTGGACTATGCGCATTAAAAGGAGATTGAAATGCACGAACGGTATATCAAACACATGGCTTTCGCGGTCAACGATGCGCGCGAGTCGCTGCGGCAATATCAGGAGTTTCTTGGCGTCGGGCACGATGCCGAAATTCATGACTATGAGAAATCGCGCAATGTCACCGCTATCTTCAACGTGGGCGATGTCGAATATCAGCTCTGCCAGTCCATGGACGCGGGCGGGCGCTACGATGCCTGGATCAAGGAGCGTGGTTATGAAGGCTTGCATCACATCTGCTACGCCGTGCCCAATATCGATGACGCGCTCGACGAGGCGCAAGCGAAAGGCGCTACCCTCAAGGAATGCGCCGCCTGCAAGGTCACGGGCAGCCACGTCCATCCCGAAGGCTGGGTGGCGTTTCTGGAGCAAGAAGCCGGCGGCGTCGAGCTGGAGCTAATGCAAGTCTATACGCCGGAAGAACTGGAAGAGTATAAATCCGTCAAGGGCATATAGATGGATAGCATCGCGCTTTTGCAGCGCCTGGTGCGGATCCCCTCGCCCAACCCGCCGGGCGATACCCGCGCCATGGCTGATTTCGTGGCCGACCAAATGCGCGCCATCGGCTGCGAGGTGCGGCAACATGCTCCTGATGTCAAGCCGGAAGCGCTGAATACAGTGGCTCTACTGGGCGTCGGCGAGCCGCGGATAATGCTGCACGCCCATATCGATACTGTGCCCATCGCCGCGACCGAGGCGGAGAGATGGAGCGTCAGTCCCTACGCGGGCGAGCTGCGTGACGGCGCGCTGTATGGCAAGGGCAGCATTGACGACAAAGCGCCGCTCGCATCCATGATGCTGGCTATGATTGATGCCGCCGAGCGCGACTCGCTGACGGGGACGCTAATCCTGGTCGCCGCCGCCGAAGAAGAAGTCGGCGGACAGTTGGGCACGAAGTGGCTAGCTGATTCGGGACATTTGCCCGCTTGCGATTTCATCGTCGTCGGCGAGCAGACGGGCAATAAGGTCGCCATAGCCCACAAAGGCGTCATGCGCGCCACCGTCCGCGCCAGCGGCAAATCCGTCCACGCCACCAACCCTGACCGCGGCGTCAACGCCATTGTTGCGATGTCCAAAGTCATCGGCGCGCTTGATACGTATCACCGAGAGCTGGCGAAACGCGTCCACCCGGTGGTCGGCTTCCCCACTTGCAATATCGGCGTAATTGATGGCGGCAGCACCGCCAACGCCGTGCCGGATTCCTGCGCGATATATTTGGACCGCCGGATGATCCCGCGTGAAGACCCGGAGGCGGTAAAAGCGGAATTGCGCTCGGTCATTGAAGCGGTCGATCTGGCGCCGGCGTCTGTCGATATCGGCGATTATGTTTATTCGCCCTGGTTTGATTCCGCTTTGGATTCTGACTATGCGAAGGCTTTCATGTCCTGCGTGCGCGAGGTGATTGACGACGATCCGGGCCCGATCGGTTATTTGCCCGGCAGCGACGCCAAGCATCTGACGGATCTGGCGCGCGGCGATATGATCATCTTTGGACCGGGCAGCTACGAAGTCGCGCATGCTGCCGACGAGCATGTGCTGCTGGCGGATTATCAGGCGACCACGGACATACTGCTAAAATTTGTTCGACGGACGCTATATCACGACGGGCGACCCATTGGATCGCCGCGATATTAGATCGAGTGTGCGAACACTTCACTAAAGGGGAATGTTTTGCAGGTAGATACGCTAATCAAGAATGCGCGGGTGGCGCTGGAGACTGATGTTTCCGAAATGGATGTCGGCCTTCGGGATGGGCGCATTATCGCCTTGGCCGCCGATTCCACCGGCATCAGCGCCGACGAGACGATTGACGCGGCGGGCAAACTGCTGCTGCCGGGCGCCATCGATATTCATTTCCATTGTCGCGCGCCCGCTTATCCACAGCGCGGCGACTTCGCCACCGAGACACGCGCCGCGGCCGCCGGCGGCGTCACGACTGTATTTGAGATGCCGATCTCGAAACCATGCTGCGCGACTGGCGATGTATTCCGCATGCGCAAGGCGCTAGGCGAGCGCGACGCCTACGTAAATTTCGGCTTGTATGGCGCGCCTGGTCTGCTCGATCGCGGCGAAATCGACGACATGGTAAGCGAAGGCGCGATCGGCTTCAAAATCTTTATGACGGCGGCGCCAAAGGGTCGAGATGACGAGTTTGAAGGGCTATGCCTGCCGCAGGCGCCAGAGCTTTATCAAGCGCTGAATCTGGTCGCGGAAACTGGTTTGGTTTGCGCCGTGCATGCCGAAAACAATCAACTGCTGGAATGGCATACGGCGCAGCTGATACAAGCCAATCGCAATGATGTGCCGGCGCATGGCGAATCTCGCCCGCCCCATGTCGAGGCATTGGCGATCGCCACTTTGCTTGCGCTGAACGAAAGCATCGGCGCCAATCTGCATATCGCCCACGTCAGTGGCGCCGAGGCGCTTGCGGTCATCCGCCGCTTCAAGGCGACGGGCTCAACAGTGAGCGCCGAGACCTGCCCGCATTATCTCTTCTTCACCGAAGCCGACCTGGAACGCTGCGGTCCCTACGCCAAGATCAATCCGCCTCTGCGAAAGGAAGCCGACCAAGCGGCAATTTGGGACGGGCTGCTCGATGGAACGCTGCTGGCGATCACGACCGATCATTCGCCATTTCTGGTGGAGGAAAAGGAGCGGGCGCGCGAGGACTTATGGGCGGCGCCGCCAGGCGCGCCGGGCGTGGAAGAACTGCTGCTCGGCGTCATGCACGAAGCGCTGAGCAAGCGAATCAGCGTCAACAAAGCGATCGAACTGGTGGCGACAAACGGGGCGAAGCGCTTCGGCGTTTATCCCGAGCGCGGCGTTATCGCTGTCGGCGCCGCCGCCGACCTCGTCATTTACGATCCAGAAGCGGAGACGACCATCCATCGCGACATGCTTTTCACCCAAGCGCGCGACTGCGACAAGCTCTACGATGGCATGAGCTTCAAAGGCAAAGTGGAGCGAACTATCGTCAACGGCAAAACGGTATTCCATGACGGAGATATCGTCGGAGCCCCCGGCGATGGACAGTTTGTCCGTCCGGACGCGGCGCGTGTACAACAAGTATTTTGACGCCCGGGGCGCCTGAGAAAGGGATGAGCCCATGCCAGAAGCACCAGCCTGGCGCTTCGAAAAAATCATCAAGCCAATGTTCGATATCCCGGCGCCCCATCGCGTCTTGGCGAACGGGCGCCTGCTGACCTGCCGCGGCGATGAAATCATCCCAAATGGCTTCGTCGAGATCAAAGACGGGCGAATCAAATCTGTCGGACCGATGAGCGATTTGGACGAGGCCGCGGGCGAGGTTATCGACTGCAGCGGCAAGACAATAATGCCGGGTTTAATCAACTCGCACGCCCATCTGGCATGGGATGGCGTGCATGATCTGGCGCGCCAATCGCTGGACGACCGGCCCGAGATCAGCGCGTACAAATGCGCCGGCAATATGCTGAAGAGCTTGCGCGCCGGCATCACGCTGGTGCGCGACCTGGGCATGAACCAAAGCAACTTCTTCGCCAAGCAGGCGGTGGAGCAAGGCATCTTTCCCGGACCACGCCTGCTCATCGTCGGCGAAGCCATAATCCAAACCGGCGGGCATACTTTCTGGTGCTGCCGCGAAGCGAGCGGCGCCGACGAGATGCGGCGGGCGGTGCGTGATCAGGTGAAGGGCGGCGCTGATCTCATCAAGATCATGGGCAGCCACGATACGATTGAATTCACTGACGAAGAGCTGCATGCCGTCATTGATGAAACACATCGAATGGGCTTAACGATAACGGCGCACGCCACCTTCGACAGCGTCATTCGGCGCGTCGCCGAATTCGGCGTCGATGTCATTGAGCACGGCGGCGGCATGAGCGATGAGACGATTCAATTGCTGCTGGATAAGGATATCCCCATCGTAACCACCTTCGCGCCGCTGGTAATGCAAGCGCAGGCGGAAATCGCGCGTCAATACGATATCCCCGCATGGAAAATCGCCGAGCGTCAAGCCGCCGTCGCCAGCCGCGAACGCTTCAATGGCTTGGTGAGAGCGGCGGAAGCGGGCGCGACAATCGCTTTTGGCACCGATGCCGGCAGCCCGGTGGTCGGCCATGATGTCGTCGCGCCTGAACTCAAATTCATGGTCGAGTTGGGCGTCAAGCGCGACAACTACGACGCCCTGCGCAGCGCCACCATTGTAGCGGCAAAAGTCAACAAGCTGGATGAAAGCCTGGGCAGCCTGGAAGCGGGCAAGGCGGCCGATATCATCGTCATCAATGGCGACCCGCTGGCTGACCTCAATGCGCTGGAACACATCAAGGCGGTTTACGTCGCTGGCAAACAAATGATAGGAGCATGAGTTGTGGGCAAGATAAGCGGCATTTTCAACATTCTCGCCACGCCCTTCAGCGCCGATTACGCCGTCGATTACGACAGCTTGCGGCGGCTCGCGCGCTTCCAAATGGACGTGGGCGCGCAAGGCTTGACCATCCTGGGCGTCATGGGCGAGGCGGCCAAGCTCAGCGTCGATGAACGCAAAGCGGTCATGGACACGGTGGTCAAGACTGTAGCTGGCGCTATCCCTATCGTCGTTGGCGCGAGCCACAGCCAGCTTGAGACCTGCATCTCGCTCAGTGAAGCGGCTTTCGCCGCTGGCGCCGATGGCGTGATGATCGCCCCGCCGCCGATGGAGGACAAATCCGATCCGGCAATCCTCGCCTTGTACAGCGAGATCGCCGAGACAATCAGCGGACCCATCGTGGTGCAAGACTTTCCACCGGTTAACGATGTGATCATGTCGCCGCAAGCGCTGGCGCAAATCGCCGAAGCCATTCCCAACGCGCGCTACCTCAAACTGGAGGATCCGCCGCTGATGCAAAAGATCGACGCCATCCGGGGATGCACGGACAAGTTCGAGATCTTCGGCGGGCTTGGCGGCATGTTTCTGCTGGAAGAGTTGGGACGCGGCGCCTCCGGCACGATGACTGGCTTCGCCTTCACCGAAATCCTGGTGGCGGTTTACGAGGCATTCAAAGACGGACGAAAACGCGAAGCGGAAGCGATATTTGACAAATACCTGCCGCTGATCCGGTACGAGAATCAACCGGTGATTAATCTGACTATACGAAAGGCGCTGCTCCAGCGGCGGGGCGCCATCGCCAACGCCACGCCCAGAGAGCCCTACAATCCCATTGACGCCGGCACAGAAGCCGAAATCGATTGGCTGCTGAAGCGCGTTGGCATTAACGATCTGACTCGGAAGGTATGTCTATAGTCGCGCGGACAAATGTGCAGGGGCGACTCTGTGAGTCGCCCGCAAGAGCGTAAAATCGGTAGCATGGACGCGAACCGACATCATTCGTCAACTGCATATCGGTCTAGTCTTGAAAGGCGACATGCCTGTTCTCAGGCGAGCTATTTTCAGCTTTCGCGCGCGTCCTCGAATTTCAGTCTGTCTCCACCTTGTCAAAGAACTCAGGCGGCTTGGAGCCAATGAAAGCGAGTACCTTGTCGATGTCGTAACCCACTTGCTCCAGAAAGCCGAGGATGTCGATGAGCACCCAGTTCTCCGCCAACTTATCCCCCTCGACGCGCCAGAAATCCATATAGCGCAGCTTGATTGGCTTTCCGCTGGCGGGAACACCGAACCAGTCCCCGGTGTGGGTAGCATGCTGATAACCGTGCGCGGCTACATAGTCGCCCTCAGCGATGCGGATCTCGTCGCGCGCCACCTTGTCGGGAATCGCATTGATGGCGGGCTTGCGCAAGACCTCCTCGAATTGCTTGACGCCGCGCAGGGTGCCGATGCCCGCCGGACCGTACCAGGCCATGTCCTCGGTCCAAAACTCCTCCATAATTCCGAGTACGCTTTTGTTGAGCGCTACGTACAGGCGCTCGATCAGCTCCTTGTTCTGTTCTTCTCTGCTTTTTTCCGTTGACATATCTTCATCTCCTGGGCCAATAGTCTGATAAATGCCTTACGCGACCGCCAAGCGTCTAATGCCTTGCAGGCGCAACGCCTATTGCTTGACACTGGATTAAAATTATACTGCATCCAAAATGCGGACAGACGTATTGCGGCGCAGATGACGCTCATGCCGCATAATCCGTCTTCGCGCCAGCAGCTTGTTGTCCGGGCAGTCTGGCCGACGAACAACCGACATAATCTGACGAGACATTAGCGCGCAGGGAGGCGAACGGGATGAACATTGGAACAGGCAGTGCGGAGCGCCAGGTCTACATTGGCGGGGAATATGTCCCTGAAAACGAGGCTCGGGTCTCTATCTTTGACCATGCCGTGCTCTATGGCGACGCCGTTTTCGACACAGCCTGCGCCTGGGGCGGCAAGGTGTTCAAACTGGACGAACATATCGACCGGCTATTCGAATCCGCTCACGCCCTGAAGATTGAAATCCCTCTCGACAAGGCGGGCGTCAGGGAGGTCGTTCTCGAGATCATGCGGCGCAACAAGCTTGAAAGCGCCTACATCAAAATCATCGTCACGCGCGGCGTGGGACGCATGCCCCTGATGAGTCCCTATAATTGCGAGCCGAACCTGATCGCCTTCGCCATCCCTTACCTCAGCCTCATCGACAGCGGCGTACAGCAAGAAGGCATCAGGGCCGGCATATCATCCATGCGCAGGATTCCTTCCGAGTCCCTGGATGCAAAGATCAAGTGCTGCAATTACCTGAATCACATCCTGATGCGCATGGAGGCCAACGAAGCCGGGCTCGACGAGGCAATTGAGTTGGACATCGGCGGCTACGTTGCCGAGGCGCCGGGCTACAATGTCTTCATCGCCAAGCAAGGCGTGTTGTACACCCCGGGCGAGAACATCCTGGTCGGCGTGACCCGACAGACTGTCATGGAGTTGGCGGCGGCGGCGGGAATGGAGACCGTCGTTGGCAGATTGACGGCCTTCGATCTCTACAACGCTGACGAGGTTTTCCTGACCAGCACAGCGGGCGGCATCTTCGCCGTCAGAGAACTAGACGGGCGACAGATTGGCGGCGGCAAGCCAGGCCCCATCACGCAATTGCTGAATCAACGGTATACGGAGCTGCTCGAAAGCGGCGAGCAAAGCACGCCAGTTCATCCGCCAGCGGACGCATAGGCGCGGGCTGGGCCGCCAAGGCGCGGAGGACGTGAAACATTTCTGCGATCGCCGCCGACATCGCCGTTGAGCCCGGTCAATATTGAGAACCTCAATCTGAATTGGAGAACGGCATGGGTATGGAAAACTTTGCGCCGGAATTTGAAACGCCGGAGCAATATATCATCGACATTACCTACATCATTTGGGAAGAAGAAAATGTGGGGCGCATTCGTGATTGGTACGCGCCCGTCTGCCCGATACGCTCCCCGCATGGCGTCATGAACACAGCCGAAGAAATACTAAATGAAACCCTGGAGCAGATGCACATTTTCGCCAACAGGAAACCACTGGCGGATGACGTCATCATTGGCGACAAGCCCAGCGGTTTCTATTCATCGCATCGCGTGCGTTCAGTTGGCAGGCACATGGGAGACAGCGACTTGGGTCCGGCGACCGGACGCGCTTACCAAGGCCTGGGCATCGCCGACTGCCTGTGCCGCGACAACCAGGTCGTCGAGGAATGGAAACTGCGCGACCATGCATCATTTGTCCAGCAGCTCGGCATGGATCCGGTGGCGCATGGCTTTTCCCTGGGCAAGCGCAATCCCCGGGCCTACGCCATCGGCAACGAAGCCATGCGCGAGCGTTGGGCAGACGAAAACGGCTTGACCATCCTAGGGGATAGCGCCATCGCCAACCGCATTATCGACGCTTATGACGCGCTGTGGAACGGGAAGCATCTCAACATTGTTGCTGAACAATATGTGCCGGCGACGCGGTTTGAAGGTCCAAGCGGTCATCTTAGCTACGGTCGCGAACCGATTAGCAATATGGTTGCTAGCATAACAGCCTCGCTGCCCGACGGACGCTTCGAGCCGCATCATGTCATCGTTCGCCAACAGAATGATCGGGCTGTTAGGGTGGCAATACGCTGGACATTCTGCGGCACGCACGGTGGTCACGGTCGATATGGAGCGCCAACAAATGCCCCGGTAGCCATCCTGGGGATCTCCCATTTTGAATTACATGATGGCATGATCGCGAGTGAGTGGCTGGTGGCCGATGAAACCGCCATTTACGCCCAAATCGCCGCGTGTCAGGAGACCGGAGATTAAAAATTGAAGATAGCCTCCGGCAAATCGCCAATACCCAGTTTCGCGGAAGAGCCAGCAACACGAGGGGTTTGAAATCTCTTCACCGGGCTATGAGGCGGTCTGAACTTGCCCCGACTGTGCGGACAGCAAGTTTCTCCAATACAATCGGGCGAGCATGGCAGATGGAGATCGATAATGAGGTATTCGCGCGAATTGATTCCTGAGGCGCTCATTCTCGCGGCGAAGCCCGGCATGACGGTTGCGCAAGTGGAACCTGACCTGGGTAATGCCGGGATCGACTGGAAGCGGCAACGATATTGTGTGGACGAGAATAGCAATGAGCTCTAGTCGAGCGCGGCGATGTCGGCCGGCGATCGCCCGCGTTTCCATACTGAACAATTGCCGCGCGAGCGATATAATCGCTCTCGACAATTAAGGCACAAGAGGATTGAAGCGCTCATGTTTTGCAGATTGCTCAGCAACGCAGGCGCTATAAGCAGCGAAAATCCGCAGCGTGATTTCAGCAGGCTATTGGCTGAGCATGAGCAGGCATACGCCGGCTTCAAGGTCATCCGCGACACCTGGACCTTCACCGATAGCCGACTTATATTGGTGGACGTCCAAGGCATGACCGGGCGGAAAAAGGAATACCTTTCGATTCCCTACGGCAAAATCACGATGTACAGCGTGGAGACCACCGGCGCGTTTGATTTGGACGCCGAACGCAAACTTTGGATCGGCAGCAATCCGCAGCCCATCAAAAAGAAGTTCAACCGCAGTGTAGACGTATATGCTGTTCAAGGATTATTGACGCAATTGGTGAAGTGACAGGAGAGAAAGCAACATGGATTTGGGATTAAAAGATAAGACTGCATTGGTGGCCGCGTCGAGCAAGGGCTTGGGTTACGGCATTGCCAAGGCGCTGGCTGCCAACGGCGCGAAGGTATCGCTCTGCAGCCGCAGCGACGCTGAAGTCGCCGCAGCAGCCGCGACGCTCGCCAATGACTGCGGCGTCGAGACGCTCGCCACCGCCTGCGATGTGCGGTCAGCCGCCGATATTCAAGCCTGGGTGGATAAGACCGCTGCCGCTTGGGGCGCCGTCGATTGCCTGGTGGTCAACGCTGGCGGACCACCCGCCATGACCATCGTGGAAGTAAACGATGACGACTTACAGGCTGCCTTTGAGCTGACCCTGCTCAGCAGCTTTCGCATGATGCGGATGGCGATTCCGCACATGACCAATGGTGGATCAATACTGACGGTCACCTCCAGCTCGATCAAGGAGCCGTCGCCTCGTCTTGGCTTGTCCACCATCATGCGCGCCGGCGTGGCCGGCCTGGTCAAGACCATGGCGGATGAGCTTGCCGGTGACGGCATTCGCGTCAACAACTTGATACCAGGGCGCATTGATACCGACCGCGTCGCTCAGCTTGACGCCGTCACCTCGGAGAAAACGGGCATGAGCATGGACGAGGTGCAAGCGCGCGCCATCGCCAGTATTCCGCTGGGGCGTTATGGCACGATCGACGACTTCGGCGCGGCCGGCGCCTTCCTGCTCTCGCCCGCCGCCAGCTATATCACCGGCGCCACCTTGCGCGTCGATGGCGGCTCAATGCGGTCGATTTAGCCGACGTTCACCGAAGTGGAAACTGTAGGGGCGAGAGACGGGCCGTGTCTACGCGCCCCTTGTCTCGCCCTACCGCATCCGACGACATTAGGGCGACCCAAGTCTCGCCCCTACAGTCCTTCTAAGGGAAATGGGACAAGCCTATGACCGCATACGATGACTTCACGGCGCATATCGCCAAGTACCACGACCTGCTTTGCATATTGAACACGCTGAAGTGGGATATGCGCACGATGATGCCCGCCGCTGGCGCATCCAGCCGAGGTCGGCAGCTGGCGTCGCTGACGACCCTGGCCAAGTCCATCTTCGTCAGCGACGAAACGGCGCGTTTGCTGGATGCGGCCGAAAACGAAGTCGCCAGCGCCGATAGCGATTCTTATCGGGCGCGCGCCCTGCGACAAACGCGCGACGCCTACGAGATTCAGAAGCGGATACCTGCTGAACTTGTCGCTCGCATGGCGGCGCTTGGCGCCGAGTCGGAAGCGGTATGGGCGAAGGCGAGAGCCGAAAACGACTTCCCCCGCTTCAAGCCTTACCTAAAGGGTATGCTGGCGCTCAACATCGAATTGGCGGAGGCAATTGGCTATGATGACCACCCCTTCGACGCGCTGATCCTGCAATTCGAACCGGGCATGACCGCCGCTCGCCTGCATCAGATCTTCGCCGAATTGAAAGCCGGCATCTCACCGCTCTTGGCGCGAATCGTCGCCGTCGACGAGCCGCTAGCCATCGACCTCTGGGAAGCGGAATACGATCTCGCGGCGCAAAAGAAGCTCTGCCGCGAGCTGACCGAGCTGATCGGATTTGACTATGACCGGGGCCGGCTGGACAGCGCGCCGCACCCCTTCGAGATCTCGTTCACGCGCGACGATGTGCGCATCACGACGCGCTACGACGCCAACTATCTGCCGATGTCGCTCTTCGCCGCGCTGCATGAAGCGGGCCACGGACTCTACGAGCAGAACATCGCACCGGAGCTGACGCGAACGGCGCTGACAGCCGATTTCCTCGGGCAGTACGCAGTCGGCGGCGCGAGCTTTGGCGCCCATGAGTTCTCATCACGCCTTTGGGAGAATCAGATCGGGCGCAGCCCTGCATTCTGGGGGCGTCATTTCGGGCGCCTGCGGGCGGCATTCCCACAGCAGCTGGCAGCGGCCGATGCGGAACTCTTTTATCGAGCGGTCAATCGCGTGCGTCCGAGCTTGATACGGGTGGAAGCCGACGAAGTCACTTACAACCTGCATATCATGCTGCGCACGGAGATAGAAATAGCGCTGCTGGAAGGCGCAATCGCCGTCGACGATCTACCGGAAGTCTGGAACGCCAAGATGCAAGAATACCTCGGGTTGACTCCGCCCGACGATCGGCGCGGCGTCTTGCAAGACGTGCATTGGTCATTCGGCGGTTTTGGCAGCTTCCCCACCTACACCATCGGCAATATCATGGCGGCGCAAGTCCTGGCGGCTGCCCGCGAGCAGATGCCCGATTTAGCCGCGCAACTGGCAGCCGGCGATTATCAGCCGCTGCTCACCTGGCTGACAGAGAACATTTATCGCCATGGACGAGCGTACCGCGCCGACGAGCTGCTGAAACGCGTCTCCGGCGAGAGCCTGAATACGGCGCCGCTGCTGGCTTATCTTGAAAACAAATACATTGATCTTTACGCTTTGAACTAACCGACCGAAGGCGAAGCCGATGACCCGAGTGAAACCCTACCAGGACCGACATCTCGCTGTCGAGGAACGCGCAGAAGATCTGCTTGCGCGAATGACCATCGAAGAAAAAGCCGGCCTGATGTTCCATCCGATGGTTTTTCTTCCACCGGATGGCGCATTCGACAGTAATATGAGCGCGTTTGGCCGGGCTACGCTAAGCGAGCTTAAGAACAAGCATATCAATCATTTCGGTCTGGCTGGCGCTGCCGGCGCGCGGCAGACTGCGGCTTGGGTCAATCAACTGCAGGCGCTGGCTGGCGAGTGCCGGCTGGGCATCCCGGCCACCTTGTCGAGCGATCCGCGGCACAGTTTTTCCACCAACCCGGGCGCTTTCAACGCGACGCCGGCTTTCTCGCAGTGGCCCGAACCGCCGGGTTTGGCGGCGATTGGCGATGCGGCGCTGGTGGAGGCATTCGCCGATATCGCCCGCCAAGAATACCTTGCGCTCGGCATTCGCGTTGCCCTGCATCCGATGGCGGATCTGGCGACGGAGCCGCGCTGGGCGCGTGTCAACGGCGCCTTCGGCGAGGACGCTGAGCTGGCGGCGAAATTGACCGCCGCCTACATCCGCGGTTTCCAAGGCGCGGAAATCGGTAGCGAGAGCATCGCTTGCATGACCAAACACTTCCCCGGCGGCGGACCGCAGAAGGACGGCGAAGACTCGCACTTTGAATACGGACGCGAGCAGATCTACCCGGGGAATAATTTCGATTACCACCTGCTGCCCTTTGAAGCCGCGATTGAAGCCGGCGCCGCCATGATCATGCCCTATTACAGCATGCCCGTAGGCACACAGTACGAGCCGGTCGGCTTCGCCTACAACAAGGGCATCATCACCGGATTGCTGCGCGACAAGTACGGTTTTGATGGCGTTGTCTGCACCGATTGGGGCGCCTTGACCGATATGGAGGTGATGGGCAAGCCATTCCCGGCGCGAGCATGGGGCGTCGAAGATCTGGACCTGCCTGAGCGCATCATTAAGTCATTGGAGGCGGGCGTTGATCAATTTGGCGGCGAAGATTGCGCGGAAGCGCTCGTCGAACTGGTGCGCAGTGGTCGCGTAAGCGAAGACCGCCTCGATCTCAGTGCGCGCCGGCTGCTGCGCGACAAATTCCGACTTGGTTTGTTTGAGCAGCCAAATGTTGATGAAGAAGCCGCGGCTCACATTGCTGGCAGCCCCGCCTTCCGCGCCGCCGGTGATCTGGCGCAGCGCCGGTCCATCGTGCTGCTGAAGAATACGGGACTGCTGCCCCTGCGCGGGCGTCCCAAGCTCTACACTGAAAATATTGACGCTGATGTCGCAGCGCAATATGGTAACTTGGTTGATGAGCCGAGCGCGTCCGATTTCGCCATCCTGCGCCTGAGTACGCCCTTTGAGCCGCGGGACAATTACTTCCTGGAAGAGCATTTCCACGCCGGCAGCCTGGCATTCGATGAGGCGGAAATTCGCCGTGTTCAGGCGATTGTGGCGCAAACGCCAACCATCATCGACATCTACCTGGAGCGCCCCGCGGTCATGCCGGAGCTGGCCGCCGCGGCCGCCGGGCTTGTCGCCAACTTTGGCGCGAGCGATGCGGCAGCGCTGGATGTTATTTTCGGGCGTTTCAAGCCGAGCGCAACGCTGCCGTTCGAGCTGCCGTCATCAATGGCGGCTGTCCGCGCGCAGAAGCCGGATCTGCCGCATGATTCGGCGGATCCGCTGTATCCGTACGGATTCGGGCTGCGATATTAGGTAGATGGAGGGCGACCTAATATGTCGCCCCTACATTATTTCGCTCGTGGCTGTAGGGGCGGGACGGTGGCTCGCCCGAATCCAATCAGAAGATTCAGCGATGAACCAGGAGCGCTCAAGATGAAAATCACAGACGTGAAAGTCTACCTGGCGAAAGAATGGCGGACGTTCTGCTTAGTCGCCGTCGAAACTGACGAAGGCATCAGTGGAATCGGCGAAGCGGGCATCACCGGGCGCGAGTTGGCGGTGCAGGGCGCGATCGAGCATTTCAAGCCATTGCTCATCGGTCAGGACCCTTTCCGCACTGAGCATATTTGGCAAGTGCTGTTTCGTGGTGGATTCTTTCCGGCGCAGCGCATCTTGACCGCCGCCATCGCCGCCATCGACATCGCCCTTTGGGATATCAAAGGCAAGGCGCTGGGCGTACCGGTTTACGATTTGCTCGGCGGGCGGGCGCGTGATCGCGTTCTCACCTACAATCACAACGGTGGCGAAACTGTGGAAGAACTGGTCGACTGCTGCCAACGGGCGCTGGACGAGGGCTGGAAGGCGCTCCGCTGGGGGCTGGGGCACGAGCCGCGCGGAATCCTCGAGCCACAGAAAGCCGTCCGCCTCGCGATCAAGGAGATTGAAGCGCTGCGGCTGGCGCTGGGCGATGAGGTCAAGCTGGCGATCGATCTGCATACGCGTCTCGATCCTGCCGACGCGATCTGGCTCTGCCAGGAATTCGAGCCATATCGCCCCTATTTCGTGGAAGATCCGCTGCGGGTGGAGAATACGCAGTCGTATCGCAACTTGCGCAGCCGCACAACGGTCCCGCTGGCTGCCGGCGAACAATACAATTCGAAATGGGAATTCCGCCAGGTTG
The DNA here is from genome assembly GCA_022821805.1 of Anaerolineae bacterium. Taxonomy (GTDB): domain Bacteria; phylum Chloroflexota; class Anaerolineae; order Aggregatilineales; family Phototrophicaceae; genus UBA6055. Next base: position 77,913 of record JAJECX010000031.1, on the reverse strand, counting down.
TCGAAGAAGAGCTGATTGACTACGCTCGCGTCGACCTTTGCGTCTGCGGCGGGCTTACCGAAGCCAAGAAGATCGCCGCCGCCTGCGAGACGCATTATATCGATCTCGCCGTACACAACCCGATCGGACCAGTCGCCACCTCGGCTTTCTTGCATCTCTGCCTGTCCGTGCCCAACTTCGCTGTGCAAGAATTACCGCGCCGCCCGGGTGAAAGCCTGCCAGACCTGGTGCTCAATCAGCCGGAGTGGGAGGATGGCTACCTGCTGCCGCCAACAGCACCGGGCTTGGGCATCGACTTCAATCTGGAAGCGCTCGCCAAATACCCCTTTGAGATGAGCGAACTGCAACATTTGCGCCGACCTGACGGCTCGGTCACAAATTGGTAAAATGCGCATTGAGGAGATAAGGAAAAGACGATGAGCGATGTGCAATTGGTGTGGGAAATCCGCGCGGTTCTTGGCGAGGGACCGCTCTGGGTAGAAGCGGAGAACGCGGTTTACTGGGTCGATATTATGAGCAACAAGGTCCACCGCTATGCGCTGGCTGATGGCGCCAAGACGACCTGGACCTTCGATTTCGCCGTGACCAGCCTGAATCCGCGGCGCGACGGCGGTTTCATCGGCACGATTTATGATGGCTTCGCCTATATTGATTTCGATGTGCTGTCGGCCGCGCCGATCGTCTTGCCGGAAGCGGATATGCCTGGCAATCGGTTTAACGACGGCAAGGTCGATAACAGCGGGCGTTATTGGGCGGGCACAATGGATATCGAGCAAGCGGGCGAAAGCGGCTCGCTCTATCGCCTCGATGCTGATCTGAGCGCCCAGCAGGTCGATACCGATTACATCATCTGCAACGGTCCCACTTTCAACCTCGACAACACTGTCATCTATCACACCGACAGCATCAAGCGGACCATTTACGCGCTGGATATCGGCGCTGATGGCTCGCTGAGCAACAAGCGTGTCTTCACTCAATTCACGTGCGATGAGGAAGGCGTTCCCGATGGCATGACCGTCGATAGCGAAGATTGCATCTGGGTCGCGCATTTTGGCGGCGCTCGTCTGACGCGCTATTCGCCCGCTGGCGACATCCTGGAAGTGGTTCCGCTGCCGGCGCCCAATATCACCAGCTGCGCCTTCGCCGGCGCCGAACTGGAGACGCTTTACATTACATCGGCGAGCACCTTCATGTCGGACGAAGACCTGGCGCAATATCCGCTGGCGGGCAGCCTGTTCAGCTATCAACCGGGGGTGAAGGGGACGCCGACGCCGCTCTTCGCCGGTTGAGCAGATGCATGATGCCATAGGCGGCCATCACAGCCAGCAAAGGCGTGATCATCACGCGGGCGCGGGTGTCCATGCAGGTGGTGCAGACGAGTGCCGTGCCGCTAAGGAAATACAGGCAGGGCAGAACCAGAAACATCGCCTCCACCCAACGGCGTTGACAGAAAAGCGACCAGAGTCCAAACGCAGCTGCAATCAACAACGCGATATTCCAGACCGCGCCCGGAATTGATAGCGCGCCCCATACTTCAATCAGCGACTGATGAGCGCCGAGGAGCGCCGCCAGCGCGAATTCAGTCGGGTGATCTGTGATCACATCGAGCGCAACATCGCGCATGGCAGCCTCGCCCGGCGCGGCGGGCGCCCGATGTCTGACTCTCCATTCCTCGGCGAAATCGTCGGCGCTGTTGCCGAGCCGCTCTTCAACGCGGCGCGCCAGGCTGATTTTGATCGCGTCGATATCTTGCCGACCCTGCGCCAGGTGCAGCGTGGCGGCAGCGCGGTAATAGAGCAGGTTGAAGGCGCCAATGCTGGTGAAACTGCCGTTGTTGAAGACAGCCGTATTGTGGCTTTGCCAAAGACCCATGCCAAACAGGCCCGGCAGCGCAAGCGCCAAAGCAGCCAATCCGCGGAGACCTTTGCCGCGGCGGGTGCCGAGAATCCAAGCCGCCATCGGAATCCAGAGCAGATAGGCCGCGGGCCGCGTCCAGGCGGAAAGCGCGATCAGGCCGCCGGCAATCAAGCCCCAAAATAGGATCATCGACCGGATTTGAGCCCGCTTCAGCGCCAGCAGCGCGACGAATGCCAAAGCCAGCAGCAGATTAGCCAGCGGCTCCGCCAGCAGGATGCCCGAGTACTTGATGCTGGTGGGATCAAACGCGACGATTAGCGCCGTCAGCAGCGCGAGTTGATACGACAGACAAAGTTGACGCGCCAGGCGATAAGTCAAGGGGATGATCGTGATCGCCAACAACTGGTTCAGCATGAGCAGCAGCGGCCGATTCACTTCTAGCGCGGCGACGACCAGGGGATAAAGCGGCGGACGCACGAGAAAGATGCGATGGGTGAAGGCGGTATCGCCCCGCAGTATTTGTTTTGCGGCGATGTGGTAATCCCAATAGTCGCCCGGATAGTCCAGGTCGAGGGTGAGCCCATACACCGAGCTGGTGTAAGCGATGCGCAGCGCCAAGCCGAGCAGTATGATCATCGGAAGCGCAAGTCGGGGCACAGTTCCTCCCGCAGCCGCGGGCATTTGACCGCCAGCATTTTAGCATGGATGCCTCCGGGAAGTTGTCAAGTATTGCTTTCGACAGCAACGCCGTCAGCGCAAACCCTTCCCCCACCCCGCGCCGCCGCTTATGATGAAGACAAAGCCACAGCGCAGCGGAAGAGAGCGCCACATGATCTCGATGGAAGAGAACATCCGCCCGCCAATCTCGCCGGAGGCGGCGAATTCTATCGCCGAGACGCGTTATGGCATCGAACCGACCGCCATCCGCGCGCTGCCATCCGAGCTCGACCGCAACTATCGCCTGCAAAGCGCAAGCGGCGAGAGATACGTGCTCAAGATCGCCCACCGCAGCGTTTCCGACTCCGCGCTTGACCTGCAGAACAAGACGCTGAAACACCTGCGAGAAACAATGGACATCTTCCCGCAAGTCATTCCGGCGGCGAGCGGCGAAGACACAATCCGCATCCGCGCCAACGATGGCGCGGGCTACCGCGTCCGCCTGCTGCGCTATATCGAGGGTGCCCCATTATGCGACTTCCGCCCGCATTCGGAGGCGCTGCTCGCTGACATCGGGAGGCGGTTAGGCGAGTTCAGCGCCGCGATGCAAGGCTTCAGCCACGGCGAAAAACGGCTGAACTATCGCTGGAGCATTCGCAATCTCAGCCAGGTCGCGCGCTACGGAGGCGATCTGCCGCAAGCCAAGAAGTCGCTTCTGGAAACCTTTCTGCGCCTGTACGAGGACGAGGTCGCATCTACCCTGCCGCAGCTGCGCCACAGCCATACCTACAACGATCCCAACGACAGCAATATCCTCGTTCGCGCGCAGGGTCCGGATCGGCCACAGGTCGCCGGCATGATCGACTTTGGCGACATGGTCTACGGTCCGACGGTGGCGGATCTCGCCGTCGCCCTGGCTTACATCATGATGGGGCGCGATCGTCCGCTGGACAAAGCGACGCCCGTCGTTCGCGCTTATCATGGCGCCTTCCCGCTGCGTGAAGCGGAACTTGGTCTGCTCTTCCCGCTGATCGCCGCGCGCCTCTGCCTGAGCGTGTGCATCTCCTGGCATCAGCAGAAGCGAGAGCCGGACAATCGCCATTTGAGCGTCAGCGAAAGCGGCGCCTGGGAACTGTTGGAGCTGTTGCGTGAAATCAATCCGCGTTACGCCCACTACCATTTCCGCAGCGCATGTGGTTTGCCCGCCTGCCCGCAGACGGCTGCCGTGATTGATTGGCTTGACGCTCAAACGCTTGAGCCGATCGTCGGCAGGCCGCTGACAGCTTACAACAGCAAGACCGTCGATTTCGGCATGACCAGCGCAATCCTGGCGCGCGTGACCGACCTGGCTGATCCGGTCACATATACCGAGCCGCTGCGCCGTCGCCTGGGAGAAAACACGATCGGCGTCGGTTTCTACAAGGAGGTTCGTCCGATTTATCTGGCTGACATGTTCGGCATTGATCATCATCAGCGCCGCACGGTCCACATCGGCGCAGATCTCTTCGCGCCGCCGGAGACGGCGATTTACGCGCCGCTCGCGGGCGCGATCCACAGCCTTGCCGACTACACTGACGAGCAAGATTACGGTCCTGTACTGATTCTGATGCACGAGCCGAAGCCGGACCTATGTTTCTACACGCTCTACGGGCACCTGGCTCCGAGCGTGTTGGAGAAATGGCGCGTCGGGCAGCGAGTCGAAGCCGGCGATTTGCTGGCGCGCATCGGCGACTATCCGCGCAACGGCAATTGGACGCCGCACCTGCATTTTCAGATCGTCGTCGATCTGCTCGACAACGACGATAATTTCCCGGGCGTCGGCGCGCCGAAGCAACGCGATCTGTGGACATCGCTCTCGCCCGATCCCAATGCCATCTTGCGCCTGCCCTATTCGATAGAGCCGCCAGCAAAAACCACGCGTTCCGATTTGATTAGACGACGGCGCGAGGCGCTGAACCCGGCGCTAAGTCTTTCTTATCAGGCGCCGCTGAAGATCATGCGCGGCTTCATGCATCACCTGTACGATGAAGATGGGCAGGCCTATTTGGATTGCGTCAATAATGTCGCCCATGTTGGGCACAGCCACCCGCGCGTCGTCCGCGCCGCGCATGATCAGATGGCGCTGCTCAACACCAATACGCGTTACCTGCACGATGCGATTGTGGAATACGCCGAGACGCTGACGGAGACGCTGCCCGAGCCGCTAACGGTCTGCTTCTTCGTCAATAGCGGCAGCGAAGCCAACGAACTGGCGCTGCGTCTAGCGACCGCGTACAACGGCGGCACGGACTTCATCGTCATCGACCACGCTTATCATGGGCATACCAGCGCGCTGATCGACATCAGTCCCTACAAATTCGACGGGCCGGGTGGGCGGGGAAAGCCCGCTCACGTCGAAGTCGTTGAGATGCCAGATGGCTTTCGCGGACGGCAGCGCAGCTTTGACACGCGCGCCGGCGCGTATTACGCCCGCTCAGTCGCCGACAAGATCGCTGCAATCCAAGCGGGAAACAGGAAGCTGGCTGCCTTCATCGCCGAGGGGATCATGGGCTGCGGCGGCCAGATGCCCTTGCCCGCGGGCTATCTCAAGCGGGCGTACGAGATGGCGCGGGAGGCCGGCGGACTTTGCATCGCCGACGAAGTGCAGACCGGCTTCGGGCGCGTCGGCGACTATTTCTGGTCATTCGAATTAAGCGGCGTTGTTCCCGATATCGTCACTATGGGCAAGCCGATGGGCAACGGCCATCCGCTGGGCGCGGTTGTCACCACGCCGGAAATCGCGGCCGCTTTCGATAACGGTATGGAATACTTCAATACCTTCGGCGGCAATCCGGTTTCTTGCGCAATTGGCTTGGAAGTGCTGTCGATCATCGAAGACGAAAACTTGCAGCGCAAGGCTCGCGACATCGGCGCCTGCTGGATACAGCGCTTAACTGGTTTAGCCGAATCTTACCCTATCATCGGACAGGCGCGCGGCGCCGGACTGTTTCTGGGTATCGAGCTGGTTCGCGATCCGGTGTCGCTTGAGCCGGCCGATTGGGAAGCAAGCTATATCGTCGAGCGGATGAAGGAGCGCGGCATTCTCGTCAGCACTGAGGGACCGCAGCACAATGTGCTCAAGCTGAAGCCGCCTATGTGCTTTGGGTGCGAGCAGGTGGATCTCTTCGTGGATGTGTTGGCTGAGATCTTGAGGGATACGGTTTTGAGCGTCGGCTGACAGACGCTTCGTTGCGTTTAATTCACTTATTGCGTTTGTTGCGTTTGTATAGTAAGATGAAATTGAGAGATAAAGGAGTGTGTTATGGAAGCCCTGAGAGTACTGCCCCCAAGTGAGTCGGATGTTAACCTCGCAAGGACGGCATCCTCCAAGATTATACCTTTCGTCCGTGCGCAAAAGCCGCAAACAGTTCATCTCACTTTCACGGACGGGCAGGAGTCGATTGTCTTGCCGGCCGGATCGCTGGCGATGTTCAACAGCATATTGGAGGCGATGGCAGCCGGGCATGGAGTCATGGTTTTTCCGCAGCATGCCGAACTCACCACTATGGAGGCGGCAGACATGTTAAATGTCTCTCGTCCCTATCTTATCAAGTTGCTTGAAGCCGGTGATATTCCATATCACAAAGTAGGAAGGCATCGCCGCGTACGCATTGAAGACGTAGTGCAATACAAAGAGGAAATTGACCGTCAACGAGAGCTGATTCTTGATCAGATGGTTGCTGAAGCTGAGGAACTAGGGCTGTATGACTAGCCGTAGCCGTTACTCAGCGCTACTCGACGCCAACGTCCTAGTTCCGATTCGACTGACGGACATATTTGTTCAACTCGCGGTGTATGATCTTTTTCGCGCAAAGTGGACGGTAGATATTCACAATGAATGGATTAAGGCTGTGCAGAGAATATATCCCGATATTCCGCTACAGCGCTTGGAATCGAGACGCGACCAAATGGACGCGAAGACAAGAGGCGCGCTCGTAAGCGGCTACGAAGACTTGATTGATTCGTTATGCTTGCCCGATGAAAACGATCGTCACGTATTGGCAGCCGCGATAGCTGGCCGTTGCGATGTCATAGTCACCTACAATCTCAAAGATTTTCCAGAAGACGAATTGGGAATATATGGCATTGCGGCACAGCATCCGGACGAATTTCTGGCAAATCACCTTGATCTTTTTCCAGGCAACTTCTGTGAAGCAATCCGCAAAATAAGGCGACGACACAAAAAGAAGAAGTTCACGGTCGACGAGTACCTAGACAATTTAGCCAAGCTAGAACTTGTAGCAACGGCCGCCAACTTGCGCCAATATTCTCATTTTCTCGCTTAGGAAACGAAATTCCATTCAAACAATGTCGCCAAAAAGAGGTGTCGCTTGCAATCACAATCTGACGCGCAGCCGGTGAATAAAGCGGCGCTGTTCGCCAGCTTGCCGGCCGAGTGGGCGCATGACTTGATGCCGGAGATTCAACGGCTGCTGAGGGAAACAAAGCAGAAAGTCTTCGTCCTTGACGACGACCCCACCGGGACGCAGACGGTGCACGACACCATCGTGCTGACTGAATGGTCGCCGTCAGCGCTGCGTCGCGAACTGGAAAACGACGACCCAGTCTGTTACATCCTGACCAATTCGCGCAGTGTAAACGCCGATCAAGCGGTGGCGCTCAACCAGGAGATTGCGGGAAACCTGCAATCAGCGGCCGCACTGACAGGCAGACCCTACACGGTAATCAGCCGCAGTGATTCAACCTTGCGCGGGCATTACCCGGCGGAAACCGATGCGCTGGCTGAGGCGCTTTCGACCCAACCTGACGGCGCGCTCATCATTCCGGCTTTTATGGCTGGGGGACGATATACCATACGGGGCGTCCATTATGTTGAAGAGGGGGATGCGCTCGCGCCGGCGGCGCAAACGCCCTACGCGAAAGACGCTGTTTTTGGCTACCGACACTCAAGTTTGCCCAAATGGGTCGAGGAGAAGACCGCGGGCCGGATCGACGCGGAACAAGTCAAGTCCATTTCGATAGACGCTATCCGCGCGGGTGGCCCAGAAGCGGTAGAGGCGATACTAAGTGGCCTGCGTGGTGGCGCTGTTTGCGCGGTTGATGCCGTGAGCGAGCGGGATCTTGAGGTGGTTGCCTTCGCCTGCATCCGCGCTGAGGCGGCGGGAAAACGCTTGATATATCGCACAGCGGCATCCTTCGCTGGCATCCGTGGCGGAATCTCCGTTCGTCCCACGCTTGACCCGGCGGATATGCCAGCCATGTCAGAATATGGCGGCCTGGTGGTGGTCGGATCATACGTGCAGAAGACAACAGAGCAGCTTGCGGTCTTGCTGGGGAGCGGCATGGTTGACGGGGTCGAGCTGCCGGTTGAGGAATTACTGACGGCGACAGACTCGGCTTCGCTCGTCGATTCACTCATCGACAGGTTGACAAAGATTCTGGAAAGCGGGAGGCACGCGGCGCTGCATACCAGCCGTGAAGTCGTCATTGGCGAGGATGACGACAGCAGCCTGGCGATTGGAAGGCGCGTCTCGCAATGCCTGGTGGATGTCACGCGCGGGCTGCCGCTGGCGCCGCGTTTCATCATCGCTAAAGGCGGCATCACGTCCAGCGAATTGGCTACGGGCGCGCTGGCGATCAAGCGGGCGCGCGTTTTGGGCCAAATTCTGCCGGGTATTCCGGTTTGGCAGCCCGACTCCAGCAGCAATTATGCCGGCGGCGCTTATGTGGTTTTCCCGGGCAACGTCGGCGACGATGCGGCGCTGCTCCGCGCCCTGCAGATTCTCGCCCGCTGAGTCAACGGCGCTGGCGCTTCTCTCCCAGCTCAAGCTGCATTGGCTGCGGCGAAAATAGGCGCGCGTCCATCTCTCGCAGCTGCGGACTAACACCCAGCGGTATGCCCGCCTGGTCGAGAACATCCTCTTGCAGGCGAATGCCGGGCGCGATCTCGGTGACGACTAAGCCTTCGGTTCCCAAGTTTAGAACGCAGCGTTCGGTTATGTAAGTCACCTGCTGGCCCGTCTCGCGCGCGCGGCCGCCGCTGAAGGTGACTTCTTCAATGCGGGGCACGAATTTCTTGAATCGTCCTTCTTGCAAGATCTTGAGCTTTCCGCTGACAATATCAAGCTTGAGGCCGCCGGCGGTGAAATAGCTGCTGAACACGATATGCTTCGCCTGCGCTGTGATATCGATAAACCCGCCGATGCCAGCCGTTACATGAGGCTTTGCTGCCAGGCGCGAGACATTGACGCTGCCGTTGGCGTCCAATTCCATAAATGAAAGCAGGGTGCGGTCAAAACCGCCGCCTTGAAAAAAGATGAATTGATCGGGGGACGGGACAATCGCTTCAAGGTTGGACGCGCAGCCAAACTGGAAATCTTGGAGGGGCAGCCCGCCGACCGCGCCTTGCTCGATAACCCAGGTGACCGCGCCATGCAGTCCCTCCTCCAGCAATATATAAGGCACAAGCGCGGAAATGCCGAAGCCCAGATTAACCGTTTCGCCAGCTCGCATGGTCATGGCGGCGCGTCTAGCGATGACTTTGGATACGCTCCATTCCACCGGCGAGAAACTCGTTAAAGGGCGGGCTGACTCGCCGCTTATGGCGGGGTCATAGCTTGTTTGCGTGGTCTGCATTTGCTCAGGATCGAGCGCGATGTAATCGACCAATGTGCCGGGCACGCGAATGGATTGCGGCGGCAGACCGGCGTCAGAGGCGATGCGCTTGACCTGGGCAATCACCAAGCCGCCGTTGTTGCGCGCCGCTAAAGCCTGGTCCAGCGCGCCCAGGTAGGCGCCTTCGTGCTCCATTGACAGGTTGCCATTGGCATCGGCGGTTGTCGCGCGAATAATGGCGACATCAACCGCTATCGACTTGTAGTAGAGCCAATCATCGCCATCAAATTCAACGCGGGAGACGATGTCTTCCTTGGTGATTTGATTCATCTTGCCGCCGCGATGGATCGGATCGACGACAGTGTCCCAACCGGTTTTGGTCAGAACACCGGGGCGTTTCGCGGCCGCCTCTCGCTGCATGTGGAAGATGATGCCGCTGGGCAGATTATAGGCTTCGACCTCATTGTCATGAATCATCTGCCAGATTCGCGGCGATTCTCTGGATGAGGGACCGCTGGGAAAGGAACCGGCGATGACGCGCTTGAGCAAGCCCTTGCGCGCGATATGGTCGATGCCCTCAATGCCGTACATATCGCCGGCCGCGATGGGATGTATCGTCGTGATATCTCGCGGGCTGCCCGTTGATTGGAAGCGTTGGCCAATTGCCTTCAAGGTCGCGTCGGGGCAGCCCAGACCGCTGGAAGAGCTCACCGAAACCACTGCGTGATCCGGGATCAGTTCCGCGCTAGCCGCGAGCGTTATGAGCTTGTTGCGCGCCATTCAGCATTCCAATCCGCGCGAGGGTACGCGCTGCCGCAAAATTGGTATTCCGGTCGGGATAGATTTACGCGTCGCTGTATTCATACGATCAACGGATTGTAAGTTCGGCGCGGGTCCACGGCAATCACCATTGGTATTTCGCCGGTCACCCCACCCTATCGGCGGCGGATGACGTTCGCCTCGCGCGCGCCTGCAATCTCTGGCGCGCCTCGCAGACCGATCGCGTCAATCGTGACTTGCCCCTTGTCCCAGACCACCGCGCCTGCCTCCAACGCTTCAATCCGAACCAGACCGTCGGGCAGCTCAAGCGTAAATTCCGCCGCTTCGGGTCCATGATAAGCGCCGACCCAAAGCTCCGCCTCTGGAATGGCCAACAGCCAAGCCGGCGCTTTCTCGCAGCGCAAGCGCGCGTTGCCGAGCGCGATCTCGCCCGAGCGATCCTGGCGGGCAATGGGAGATGAAAGCATCGGGAAGCCGAGCGCCTCTCCGTCCGCCCAGCGGCGGAGAATCCGCCAGCGCATGAGATCGATTTCGATTCCCAGGGAGCGCTCATCGCGGCGATAGCGGATGCTCCATTTGCGCTGATTGTCGCCATCAAAGGTACGCGGCTCGTCCAATTCCTCACGCATGACGCCAGCAAGATGGGCTTCATAGACCGCTCGTCCGCTGGCGTACTGACTCTTCGCCACCACCTCGGCGTAGAATCCGTTGTGGATTACACCTTGAAAAAACGCGCCGGGATTGCCCAGTTCCCAAAAGGTCTTGGCCGGTCCCAGATAATTGTACATCTCAATCACCAGGCTGCCGCGATGCTCAATGATGCGGACGGGCGCCTCGGCGCCCAGCCTGGTCCGTTCAAGCGGGCGAATGACAATATAGACCTTTGCGCAGCCTACAACGATGACCGAGCCCTCGGATAGATCGGCAGGCAGGCGCTTGATGCGGGATCCATCAACCCAAATCTCATCGACATCTTCCGCGTTATTCCAGATCAGCGCCGCTTTCGCGCTGGACACCCGCGACCAAGCATCAACTTCGGGCGATGTATACATGCCGATGGCGCGCGCTCCCGATAATACGCCGCGGAAGCTGCCTTCATCGCGGAAGATATGATCGCTGGTTCGGGAAGGCGTCGAGCGGTAATCGCCGAGCCATTTGTCGTTGATCAAGTAGCGCGAGAATACCACGCCCGGCGCCGCCCCATTCTCTCGGCTGTAATGGATCGAGAAGACATTTGACTGGTTGCTGATGAAGCGGTTCGATTGGGTCGCCAACTCCCCAGTTGCGACGCCAATGCTGAACTCCCTATCGAGGTAGCTGCTGATCACAGTTCCGGCGCCGGCGTCGGATGTTTCGGTCACCATCAGCGGAGCGGGACGCTGATGCAGCGCGGTCGCGAGCCAGTTGGGCAGCTTGCCCTGTGAAATCGCATGGGAGAGCGCATGTGCTTCAGCCGGGCTTTGGCAAACCAGAGCGGGATAATAGGCGCGGCAATGCGGCGGAGCGAGCCGCCCGGTGACGGGGTGAATGCGGAGAGCGACGCTCAATCCGATGCGGGTGATGATCAATTGCGCCAGCGCGGCGGCCTCCGGCTGATCGGAAAAGGCGACGATCTTGTGCAGCGCCTCTATACAGACGAAGGAATAGGTTGGACTATTGTACTCGTGTGGAATGCCGCTTTGATCGATCACCTTCAGCCAGGTCCGCAATTTGGCCAACCCGCGCCCGCTGTATTCCGGATGGCGCAGCAGCTGGCCGCCCAAGATCGAGTTGGCGATGTCTTGCGCCACGATGTTCGAATAGACGGGCGAAACATCAATCCGACGGATTTCGCCGAGCCCAAGGCGGATCCCTTCCCTAACCCGTGAGACGAGCGATTCTGACAGGCGATCGGCGCGATTCAGCAGCAGCGGAATCAGGCGAACGAGCACAAACTGGACCGCGTTCAAGTCCTCAACCGCCAGATCTTCGTATTCCCATCTGAAGTTGCCGTAGTGTGGCGAGCGCGGATCCATGTCCTGGCAGATCAGGACGGCGTCGATGACGGCTTCGGCGCGCTCGATTTCCTGCGGGGAACCGCTCTCCACCAGAGCAACAGCGTAATCGGCGGACATCCAGGCGGAGTGAAATACGCCGTTATCGATGCTGTTCGCGACCAGATAAACATCCGGATCGTAATATAGCGGCGCTGCGGAACCGCCATGGTCGGGAAAATGATCGGCAGGTTCAAGCATTTTGTGGAGACCTCGCTTGCATTAGGCGGGATACAAAGGCTAGGCTTTGCGCCGCTTTGGCACTTTCCTTGGCTCGTTAATCGTCCGTCCCCGCGCCGATCGCTTCGAAGCCGCGCAGCTCAAGCTCGTCGGCGAAATGACAAGCCACCCAATGGTCAGCGCCGATCTCGCGGACGGGCGGTTCTTCATGCTGGCAGCGGTCCTGGGCGTAGGGGCAGCGCGGGTGAAAATAGCAGCCGCTGGGCGGATTGCTCGGGTCGGTGACTTCGCCTTCCAGGCGGATTCGCACGCCTTTGTTCCGCAGACGTGGATCGGGCTTGGGCACGGCTGAGAGCAGCGCTTCCGTATACGGGTGCAGCGGATTGGCGAAGAGTTCGTCGGCGCTGGCGAGTTCAACGATCTTGCCGACATACATCACGGCGACGCGATGGCTGATATGCTCGACGACGCTGAGGTCATGGGCGATGAACAAATAGGTCAGCTTGAACTCTTCCTGAAGATCTTGCAATAAGTTCAGAATTTGCGCTTGCACCGATACATCCAGGGCGGACACGGCTTCGTCAGCGACGATCAAGCGGGGATTCAGGGCGAGGGCGCGCGCAATGCCGATCCGTTGGCGCTCGCCGCCGCTGAAGGCATGCGGGTAGCGTCGAATATACTCGGGGCGCAGCCCTACGCGGCGCAATAGCGTCGCAACGCGGTCTTCCAACTCCGAGCCGCTGGCGATGCGATTGGCGCGGAGCGGCTCGCCAACGATTTGAAGTATCGGCAAGCGCGGATTCAGAGAAGAAAAGGGGTCCTGGAAGATCATGCGAATCTCGCGCCGAAATGGCCGCAGTTCACGATTGTCGAATTGCGCCAGGTCGACGCTTTCGCGCTCGTCCTGCTGATACAGGATCTGGCCCGACGAGGGGCTGTATACGCGCACGATACAGCGCCCCGTGGTCGTCTTGCCGCAGCCGGATTCGCCCACCAGGCTTAGGGTTTCGCCGGGACGGATGCTGAAGCTGACATCGTTGACCGCATGCACAAAACCGACCGTCCGGCGAAGCAGCCCCCGCTTGATGGGAAACTGCATGTGAAGATTGCGCACTTCCAAGAGCGGGCGCGCGCCGTCAGCTGTCAGGCTTGCGTCAGTTTCCATGCTCAAGACTTTGAATCCCCTTTGGCATACTAATCCTCATCGGGCGAGTAAAGCAGGCAGCGGACGCTTTCCGCTGTGCCGGCGGCATAGCGATCCGGGTCTACCGTATTGCATCGCTCGTGGATGAATTCATCGCAGCGCGGATGAAAGGGACAGCCGCTTGGTCGATCGAAAGGATGGGGAACCGTTCCCTTCAAGGAATACAGTCGGTCACGATCGCGACTGTCGTAACGCGGTATCGACTGCAGCAGCGCTCGCGTATAGGGATGCTTCGGATCGTGGAAAATGGCATCGACGGGCCCGCTTTCCACATCGCGCCCGAGATACATGACGACCACTTCGTCGGCGATCTCGGCGACAACGCCAAGGTCATGCGTGATGAAAAGCACGGACATGCCGCTGGCTTGCTGCAGGTCGCGAATCAGGTCGAGGATATTCGCCTGCGTCGTCACATCCAAGGCGGTGGTCGGCTCATCGGCGATCAGCAGCTGCGGCTCGCAAGCCAGCGCGATCGCAATCATCGCACGCTGGCGCATCCCGCCCGACAGCTCAAAAGAGTAAGAATCCAGTTGTTCGCTCGCGCGCGGAATGCCGACCAGCTCCAGCATGGAAACCGCTCGTTTGCGCGCTTCTTGCCTGGTAACCGGCAGATGCAGCAGAATCGCCTCCATGATCTGGCTGCCGATGGTATGCACTGGACTGAGCGAGGACATGGGCTCCTGGAATATCATGCTGATTTCGCGTCCGCGGATTTGGCGAATCTCGCGCCCTTTGGGGTTCGTCTGTGCTAGATCAATCATTGCGCCATTGCGCTGCTGAAAGCTGATCTCGCCCGAGACGATTCTGCCTGGCGCCGGCACGATGCGCAAAATCGAGCGCGCCGTCACCGATTTGCCGCAGCCGGATTCGCCGACGACGCAGAGCGTCTTGCCGCGCTTCAGCGAGAGGTTCACCCCGTCGACCGCCTTGACCACGCCTTCGTCAGTGAAGAAATGCGTCTTGAGATCCTTGACGGCGAGCAAGGATTCATCTGCGCTGATCATTGCATCAGCGGCTGAATCAAGCTTGGTAGGGGTCGGCTGCATCTCTCAGTCCATCTCCCAGAAAATTCATCGCCAATACGGCGGTAACCACGGCGACCCCGGGGAAGAGCAGCCAGGGCGCCGTCGCGATGGAGCGTACATTCTGCGCCTCTTGCAGCAGCACACCCCAGCTTACCACCGGCGGCCGCAATCCGATGCCGAGGAAGCTGAGCGCCGTCTCCGCCAGGATCATGCCCGGTATCGCCAGGGTGACCGAGGCGATGATATGGCTCGTCATTGAGGGCGCCATATGACGGATAATGATCTGCATTTCGCGGACGCCATCCAGGCGGGCGGCGATGACAAAGTCTTCGGTCTTTAGCGAGAGAAAGCGACCGCGGACCTCGCGCGCCAGCGTCGTCCAGCCGATCAGCGACAAGAGCACGGTGATGGCAAAATAGACGCGTACCGGCGGCCAGGTCAAGGGAATGGCGGCAGAGAGACCCATCCACAATGGTATCGTCGGCAAGGAGCGCAGGATCTCAATCGTTCGCTGGATCAAGTTGTCGATCATGCCGCCATAATAACCGGAGATGCCGCCCAGAATGACGCCGAGCAGCAAACTCAAGCCTACGCCGACCAGCCCGACCGACATCGACACGCGCGTGCCGTATATCGTCCGGCTCAGCACATCGCGCCCCAGGCGATCAGTCCCCAAGAGATAAACGGGATCGCCGAATTGCGCCGCCCCAATCAGATGCAGGTCGGTGGTGAAAACGCCCCACAACTCGTATTCCTCGCCGCGGACGAATAGGCCAACAGGATAGATGATCGACTCGTCAATCACGTAAGTGCGTTTGTAGGACTCCTGATCCACCTGCACTTTGAAGCCATTGATGTGGGGATAGAAGCGCGGACCGGCATCGGTCTGCTGAATGAGCTTGATGCTTTGCGGCGGTATGAAGGTATGCGCCGCGCTATAAGTCCCCGACGAGTAGGGCGCGAAGAACTCAGCGAAAACGGCAACCACATACAAGAAGATCGTCACGGCGCCAGCGAACATCGCCAGGCGGTGCTTGCGGAACTTCCACCATATCAGCTGCCATTGATTGGCGACCACCACGCGCGTTTCGGCGCGGGCGTCTGCGGGCGACGGCCTGTCTTGGGCCGGCGATACATGAGCCTTGCTCATTGGAGTTGAATCCTGGGATCAATCCAGGCGAGCAGGATATCCGACACCAGCGTGCCGATGATGGTGAGGATGCTGACCAGCAGAATCAAGCTGCCCGCTAGGTACATATCTTGCGCTTGCAGCGAGCGATAGAGCAGCGGTCCCGTCGTCTGCAGATTCAGCACGATAGAGGTGATCGCGGAGCCGGACACCAGCGCGGGGAAGACCCAGGCGACCGCGCTCACCAGCGGATTCAGCGCGACCCGCACCGGATACTTGAACAGCAGCCGCAATTCCGATAAGCCGCGCGCGCGAGCGGCATCCACATAAAGCTTGGACAATTCGTCGAGCAGGTTGGCGCGCATCACGCGAATCAGCGCTGCTGTGCCCGAGGTGCCGAGAATGATGACCGGCAGCCAGATGTGGCTGAGCATGTCGAGCGCGCGCTCCAGCGTCCAATCGGCGTCGATGTATTCAGGCGAGAACAGACCGCCGACGCTCTGCCCGAAATAGCGGAAGGCGATATACATCAGCACCAGCGCCAAGAGGAAATTTGGTATCGCCAAGCCGATGAATCCGACGACTGTCACCAGATAATCGCCGATGGTGTATTGATTCACTGCTGAATAAATGCCTATAGGAATCGCCACGACCCAGATGAAGGCGAGCGTAAACAGCGATATCACCATCGTTAAGCCGAGGCGCTCCCAAATCAGATCGCTGACGGGCCGATTCCACTCGAAGGAATCGCCGAAGTCGCCGCGGAGGACGATACCGCTGACCCACTTCCAGTATTGAACATAAATGGGCTCGTCCAAGCCGTAGCGTTCGCGCAAAGCGTCAACCTGGGCTTGATCAATCGTTTCTTCGGCTTTGCTGATGAGAGAGGCGAGGAAATCGCCGGGCGGCAGCTGAATCACCAGGAAAGCGATGATCGACACGACGATCAGCGTGGGGATGAGATAGAGAATCCGGCGCGCAATGTACCAAATCATCGGTCAGGCTATCCTCAGCAGACCCTCGCAAGTCACGACTTGGCTCGCACAAATAACGAAATCGATAGCAGGAATCTGCATGGGCGTGCCGGTGGCTCGCCCGTACACAGGTCTTCTCGGATGGCGGTTATTCATAAGAGCGGGCTCATGCTAATAGCCGGCGTTTCTATAATTGGGGACGGCATTTGGTCCGTAGCCCAATTCATCGCGGCGCCGGCGGAAATCGGCAAGCGCATCGGCGTAACGGGGATCATCAATGTAATTGACGGTTTCCGCCGGGTTGACGTCCAGGTCAAACAGCGCTTCGGGCATCTCTGGTCCGTAATATTGATATTTCAGATGATCGCGCTTGATCATCAGGTTTCCAAAGCGTTCGAATTCATCCTCATGCCCGAGAAAGATGCCGCCAAAGTGCGAAACTGATTCGTTGATCCAGTTCGCGCTGTCGCCGTGGAGCAAGGGAACGAGGCTGCGGCTATCGAGCCCGTCGACGATGGGCACATCGGTCAGCTCGCATAGGGTGGCGAAGAGGTCGCATAAGTTGACGTTTTCTTCAACGACTCTTCCCGCGTTAGCGCCGCCGGGCAGGCGGATGATCAGTGGAACTTTGACGCTGCCCTCGAAAAACTTCGACTTTTCCCAAAGCCGATGCTCGCCCAGCATCTCGCCATGGTCGCTAGTGTAGATGATAATCCAGTCGTCCAGATTCTGGCCAATATGCTCCATCGCCGCTAGCACCCTTCCGAAATCCTCGTCGATACCCTCGACCATGCCGTAATAGGCTGCCGTCGCCCGCCGGATTTCGCGCTCGCTTACGTCTACTCCTGGCTCGACCGCCATGCTGCCAAGGAAGGGATGATCAAAAGCCTGTTCGTCCACATAAGGCCTGACGCGGTTCAGGTAATAGGTGAACTTATCGTGCGAGGTGAGGAAGGGGACATGGGGCCGGACGAAGCTCACCATCAGCATCAACGGACGCGTTGGCGTGGCGCGGTCATAGTAGGGAGCGGCGAAAAAGCTTTCCACAAAGCGCAGGGCGCCGTCGATGGTGTATTCGTCGTGCCCGATGATGGGACCGCGGCCGATGCCGGCGCGCTTGACTTCTTTCGCCTGCGACCATTTGTGCTCGGTGGCGAGGGGCAGATCGCGAAAGGCATCGAGGTCGCGCCCCTCGATATAATCATGCCGCACGCTCATGCCGTCGCCGATGCGGCGCGTCCAGCCCTGCATCTGATCGGTACCGCTGTGATGCAGTTTGCCGCAAGCGACGGTGGCATAGCCGTATTGGGACAGGCGGCGGGCGAAGGTCATGTGGCCCGGCGCAAGGTCATCGCCGAATACTTCGCAGCCGCAGGTCCGCGGCAGTTGACCGGCGGCCATGCTCTGCCGCGCCGGGATGCAGATTGGGGCGGGCGTATAAGCTTTGTTGAAGGCGACGCCCGTACGCGCCAACTCATCCAGTACCGGCGTTCGCACGACGGAGTCGCCCTGGTAACCGACGACATCGGGGCGGTGCTGGTCGCTCATCAAGAACAGAATATTGGGGCGCTGGCTGGTCACCTAAATCTTCCTCAACATGTGAAAATAAGGGGCGACCGGCGGTCGGTGTCTACGCGACCTACGCGACCTACGCGACCTATCCAGCCGCCCAAAAACGGAAGCTTGGGCAACGGCGGGGGCCAGGTTGGCCGCCCCCACAGTTCCCCATTTTGCCGGCGATCCGGTATAACAATCTACTGCTGAGCGCCCGCTTCGATGAAGAAGAGCGTCGTGTTGATCGGCGCGGGCCAGGGGAATTTCCACGAGCCGGTCGATGTTGCCGGCACATTGCGGAAGTAATTCCTGGCGATGCCGTAGCCGCCCGGGTTGGAGTTGATGCCCATCACGTAGAACTCTTCCTTCGCTATCGCCAGCAGTTCCGCCATGAGCTCGGCTTGCAGGTCGAGGTCGCCGGTGGCTTTAATCTGATCGAAAAGCGCCATCTGCTTCTGGGCGGCTTCGGGCGGCTCTTCGCCGGTTTCGGGGTCGAAGTACCACTTGGTCCACAGCGGCGCGTAGGCGCTTTCAACCGGGTCGGAGGGGAAGTACCAGATCGGCGTGAGGTATACATCGAGCCCGCCTGACGCGCCCCAGATGGTGGCGTCATGCTCGCTGTTGACCTTGCGCGAGACCAGCAGCGAGCGGTCGATAATGCGAATCTCCATATCAATGCCGACCGCTTCCCAGTAACCTTGTATCAATTCCAGGACATCGGGCCAGCCGCGCCCAAAGAGGTCGCCCGCTTCCACGACGATACTGATGCGGTTGCCGTCCGGACCCAAGCGATAGCCCTCGTCATCGCGCTCGCTGTAGCCGGCCGCGTCCAAATGCTCGTTCGCGAGGTCGACGCTGTATTCGGTGTACTGGTGGGCGAATTCTTCGTCGTAGAAAGGCGAATCGGCCTGCGGCGCGATCTGCCTGGGCTCGCCGCGACCAAGATAAACGATATCAACGATTTCCTGACGGTTGATCGCATGCGAGAGACCGATGCGGAAGTCTTTATTCTGGAAAATTTCGCGCTTGACGGGATCCAAATGCGTCAGGTTGATCGCCAGCGCCGTCATGTTGGCGTCTTCGCCGACTACGCCGTAAGCGTAATAGTCGCCTGCCTCGCGGTTGTCGTAGACAATTGGTCGGTTGGCGGCCGAGTTGAAATGGCGCGCCATCATATCGATATCGCCGTTCAGGACTTGCAGGAGCAGGGTTTCCTTGTCCTCAAGCTGGTCGAAGATCATGGTGTCGATATAGGGCAGCTGATTGCCCTCCGGGTCGACCTTGTAATAATAGGGATTGCGCTCGGCGACCACACGGCCCGTCCCGCCGCCATAAGTTGTTGTCAGCCTCCAGGCATGGAGCGTGGGGACCGTGTCCGACTGCCAGAAGCTGGTATTGGTCCAGAAGCAAGGTTCAACGCCGCCAGCGGCTTGGAATACCTCAACCCAGTCGCTTGCGCCCGCCTCCTCAATCAGCGCGTCCATGTCTTCGGCATAGTCGACATGGAAGGGCTCGAGGTAGTGACGGGGATAACTGGTCGGTCCGCAGCCAAGGATTGACGCCAAGTTCTGCAGGAACAAGCCGTTTGGCGTACTGAAGTGGAATTTGACGGTGTAATCATCGATCTTTTCAACCGTCAGCGGTTCGCCGCCAGAGACGAGCCAGGTGGCGATCGTCGGCGTCAAGTCTTCATTGGTCAGGACATCTTCGTACCAGAAGGTAATGTCATCGGCGGTGAAGGGCGCGCCATCCGACCAGCGCAGCCCCTCGCGCAATTCAAAGGTGAATTCGGTCGCTTCCGCATTGCCCGAGAATGATTTGGCGACGCCCGGCATCAGGCCCGTCCAATCCGGCGTGAAGCGGATCAGGTTTTCGTACGCCATCAGGCGGATCATCCAGATATGATCCAAGCCGCCAACCATCGCCGAGCGCCATTCGCCGCCGTAGTCGCCGATGCGTTCAACAGGCGTGATGACCAGTGGTTCGGCCGGCAAGCGTTCTTCCAATGGCGGCAGTTCACCCGCTTCAACCAGAGCGGCTAACATGGGCGCTTCGCCGTACATCATGTCCTGCGCTGCCGCTGTTCCGAGCGCGAGTAATAGCGCCACACTGAATACAACAAGCAAAAGCAACCTCTTCATGAGAATTCTCCTAAGCAATTGAATCAATCTATCTGCGTCAAAGCGATTATAGTCCTGCGACCAAGACGCTGTCAAAAAACGAGAGGATTGCAAAGGCGGCCCTTTCAGGAACGTCTCTTGCGCCATTATCTGCTTCAGCGGATCAAACGCTCAGGTATAATGATTTCTGGTTGCCAAGCGGGGGCGGCGTTGCTGCCGATTAAGGGTGAAGTCCATTGAACGAGTTGCGCCGAACAAGGTCTCATTATGCGGTGATTGTATTATGTTTGGCTTTGACCTATGTTCTGGGCGTTTCGAACCTAAAGTCTTTTCCGATTGTCGGCGCCGAATACAACTCCACCCTGCATCTGTCGGCGACGCGATTTGGTCCCTCGTATAGCCTTGGCGAGACCATCGATACGGTCGTCAGCGACAAAGTCCATTCTCCCGGCTATGTCGTCTTATTGAACCTCTGGAGTCGCCTGGCGGGCCGAGATTTATTCGCGCTGCGCCTGCTCTCTGTTTTCTTCGGTCTATTCGCCGTCGCCATCACATACAGACTGGCTCTGCTGACAGGCGGCGCTGATATTGCGATAGACGCAGCGCTATTGGCGGCCAGTCTCGCCTTTGCGGTGTATTTCACCTATACCGTCAGAATGTATGGATTGCTGGCGATGTTGTCCGTCGCAGTCGCCTGGTGCTATTGGAAGGTCACGCGCATGACGCGCCCGGTTCCGCGCCGCTACTGGATTGCATTCATTTGCGCGTCATCTGCCGTTTTATGGGTGCACTACTTGGGGTTGATCGTGCTCGCGGCAGTTGGTGTGTATCATTTAATCTTCGCGCGCAAAAACAGGCGCTGGTTCCATACTTGTCTGGCTCTAATAGCGGCGGTTCTTCTGTTCGCGCCTTGGCTGCCAGTCTTTATCGCCGGTATCGCAGCAAAGAGTAATCCGGACAGCGATGCGCTGTCCTCTGTTGACTCACTGTTGGCAATGGCTTCGATTTATACGAACGGTCTGCCCTTCATCGCGCCCGTCGTCGGGCTTGCGGCGGCTTTCAATTACCGACGGCTTGGGCAAGCCCAGAAGTACATCTTGATACTTGCCTGCGCTATGGTTCTTCTGATGCTAGTGGCTAACGAATTCACCACCCTGCTGTATGCCCGGCGGATCAGATACACAATCATATTCGCTTTGCCGTGGGCATGCGCGCTCGCGATTGCTCTGAACCTTATACCCGCTTGGCGGCTCATCCGCATTCCATTCTTGATATTGTGGATAGCGGGTTTCGTTGGCTATTCCGGTAGCGACGACTTGCTGCTCTACACCAACTGGCTTACGCAGGATCAGCACAAGATGCCGCACTATCAGGACTTGCTATACGAACCGGCGGTGGTCACAAACGAATCGGATTACATTGTCAGCTTTCATCCAGACACATCGCTCACCTGGCAGTTTCCCGATTATTACAACCAGATTCCGGGCAAATGGTCCGGGCTCATTCATATCTGGACCGCCCCTGACGGCATCCCCGCATTTAATAGCTCCGTCCCAGAATTAGGCTCAGTGGAGAGCATGGCGTCCTGGCGGTTTACCGTCTGGCTGATTTACAATCCGCGCGAGACCGACTTAGGGACGATTCCCGCTTACGCCGATGGTTTCGCCAAGCATTACCGCTCATGCGGACGCTACGTTGAAAAGCCATCGTCCGTGATCGAGCGTTACGCCCCCAAAGATGTGTCCTGCGCCCTCTTAACATCTGCTAATCCGCTGGCCATCGATTATGACAATGGCGCTGGATTGGCGAATATCCATATTGAATTGGACGCGGATACCTTACATGTATATTCGTGGTGGTCGCGGACCGTTTTCGGCAAATACACCTATTCGCTGCAGGTTTTCGACCAAGATGGAGAAAAGGTCGCGCCACAGACAGACAATCTAATCGGCGACAGCGGGCTATATGCGCTCAGCCTGGATGTCTCGTCTCTGCCGAAGGGCGAGTATGAAGTCCGGCAAGTTGTTTACGACACTTTGTCAGTGAAGAGTCAGCCCGGTGTCGTTCTTGGACCGCAGACTCGATTCCAGCGAGAAGTCGAAGTCGGCAGCTTCACAATCAGGGATTGACAGCGCCCCCTCTTCGCAAGTTGCAGCCGGAGCAAGAATGAATTATGCCCAAATGGAACTGCTGATGATGAGCGCGCTGCATGGCAAGGCGTCATAGGCTTTTCTGACAGCATAGCGCTTCGCTTCAGAGCGGCAGGACTTGAACAGGTTGCGCAGATCGAAGTCACATTTCGCCTTGGTTCTGTTGTGCCTGGCGTTAAGCTATGTTCTTGGCGTCTCCAACCTAAAGACATATCCCGTTTTTGAATCGGAAGCCAACTCGATCAAACACCTCTGGATATCGCATTCGAGCCCAACCTTAACTATTCCTGAAACTCTTGCGAGCGTATTTGCCCGCTCCCCCGATCACGCTCCGGGATATATGATGCTTTTGAATATTTGGAGCCGGTTGACGGGCCGCGATTTCTTCACGCTGCGCCTGCTCTCCGTTTTCTTTGGTCTTTTTGCTCTTGTCCTCACCTACCGACTGGCGCTGCTAATCAGCGGCGCGGACACCGCAATAATGGCGGCGCTGCTCGCTGCCTGTCTCGCCTATTTCGTTTATTACAGCTACACCGCCAGAATGTATAGTTTGCTGGCTATGGGGACGGCTTGGGTCGCCTGGTCATACTGGAAGACTGCCTCCAGCGAGGGGACGGTTCCGCGATATCGCTGGCTAAACTACATCGGCGCCGCTGCCGCGATCACCTGGGTGCACTATTTTGGGTTGATCGTTCTGGCGGCGCTTGGCGTCTACCATGTATTCTTCGCGCCGAAAACGAGACGATGGCTTCAAATCTCCCTGGCTTCGATGGCGGCTGGTCTGCTGTTCTTGCCGCTACTGCCGTATTTTGTGGCGGGAACAGCGGGCAGAGAGGTGCCCTGGAGCGATGCCTTGTCCCTGGTTGATTCGGCGCGGGCAATCGCTTCAATCTACACGAACGGCCTGCCATTCGTCGCGCCGGTCGTCGCAATCCTAGCCGCCGTGAATTACAGACGGCTAGATCAAGCGCAAAAGTACATTTTGATTCTTGCCTGCGCCATTGTCCTGCTGATGCTCGCGGCTAATGAAATCGCGCCGCTGCTGATTGCGCGGCGAATCCGCTACACGATCATATTCGCCTTGCCCTGGGTTTGCGCGCTTGCAGTTGCGCTGAGCCTCTTGCCCGGGTGGCGGAGGTGGCGCATTCCTCTACTGATTCTATGGATAGGCGCCTTCACCGCCTATTCCCGCAGCGACGAGATGCTGCTATACACCAATTGGCTCACGCAGAATCAGCACAAGATGCCTCACTACCAGGATTTGCTCTACGAATCAGCGGTCGTAACGAAGGAAACCGATTATATCGTCAGCTTCCATCCTAATTTGCCACTTTCCTGGCAATATCGCAGCTATTATGGCCAGATACCGGGCAAGTGGGCCGGGCTTATCCATCTATGGACCGACGACGGCATTCCCGCATTTTACAGTTCCGACCCAACGCTAGGCTCTGTGGAAAGCATGGCAAACTGGCGGTTCCCGGTCTGGCTGGTTTACAACCCGCGGGAAACTGACTTGGAGAGCATTCCCGCGTACGCCGATGGCTTCGCGAAGCATTATCGATCATGCGGCCGCGTCGTTGACAAGCCGCTGTCCGTAATCGAGCGCTACGCGCCGGTGGATGTGTCCTGCGCGCTGCTAACGGCGCCTGAACCGCTCGCCATTCAGTTTGACAACGAAACTGAATTGGCGAACATCGAAATTGAGATGGATTCGGATTCCTTGAATGTATATACCTGGTGGACGCGGACAGATTTTGGGATTTACACCTATTCGCTTCAGGTCGTCGACCGAGAGGGAGCGCAGACTGGTTTGCAGACCGACAATCTGATCGGCGACAGCGGGTTCTATACGCTCAGCTTGGATGTCTCGTCCCTGCCCGCGGGGGAATATGTCGTAAATCTAATTGTTTATGATACGGTATCACTGAAGAGCCAGCCGGGGTTGGCTGTTGGAGCGCAGGCTCGTTTCCAGCGGGAAGTCGAAGTCGGCAGCTTCCGTGTCGAGGGTTGACCGTTAGCGCGCCTCAGCATGCCGCAGCCGGCGCAAGAGTAAATGGCTTCCCGCGCGGCTGCGTTCTCAAATATCGCCGCGTCAACATACGGCGCTTTTTCACGCTGCTGAAAGCGTCATTCACACCAAAGGGTAATGCGTGGTGAATATGCTCCACAGATCAAGGACTCATTTCGCTGTTGTTGTTCTGTGCCTGGTCTTAAGCTATACGCTTGGCCTTTCCAATATCAAATCTTCTCCCATAGCGGTAGACGAACCCTGGACCGCCAGGCATCTGTCAGACTCGCGATTTGACCCGCCCTACAGCATTCCCGAGACTGTAGAAAGCGTCATCAACTCGAATGTCCATGTTCCCGGTTACTTCGTCTTGATGAATTTATGGATCAGGCTGGCGGGCCAAGATATGTTCAGCATGCGCTTGCTGTCCCTTTATTTCGGCCTGATCGCGGTTGCGTTTACCTATCGACTGGCGCTGCAGAGCAGCCGCGCTGACACTGCGATCGACGCGGCGCTGTTGGCCGCCTGCCTCGCATTCGTGGTTTATTACAGCTACAACATCAGAATGTACAGTCTGCTTGCGATGCTATCTGTCTGGGTAGCCTGGTCCTACTGGAAGATCGCGTCAGTTGCGGGCTCGGTTCCCCGCCACTATTGGATCGCATACATTAGCGCGTGCGCCGCCATTCTATGGGTGCATTACTACGGGGCGATCCTGCTTGCGGCGGTTGGTGTTTATCATCTCATCTTTGCGCCAAAGGGAAGACGCTGGCTTCTTATCAGCCTGGCATCGATTGGAGCTGCCCTGCTGATCGTCCCTTGGCTGCCTGTGAATGCGTTGGGATTGTCCAACAGGATCGTAGAGACGGGCAACGCTCTTTCCCTTATTGAGGCAATCTACGCGTTGGCTTCGTCTTACACGAACGGCCTGCCCTTAGTCGCGCTGGTCGCCGCGATCGCGGCAGCGCTATATTACGGAGGGCTCAACCCGGCGCAGAAGTACATCTTGATTCTAACCGGCGCGATTTTCCTGCTCATGCTGGCGGCTAATGAACTCGCTCCGGTGGTGGTTGCGCGGCGGCTCCGCTATACGATCATATTGGCATTGCCCGGGGCTTGCGCGCTTGCGATTGGCTTGAACCTGTTTCCAGCGTGGCGCTACTTGCGCATTCCCTTCTTCATTTTGTGGATTGCAGCCTTCGCTTTCTACGCCCGCTCGGACGAGATGCTGGTCTATACCAACTGGCTCAGTCTGGATCAACAGAAAGTGCCTCACTATCAGGACGTTTTCTACGAACCAGCGGTCGTCACAAATGGAACGGACTTCATAGTGAGTTTCCATCCGGATTCGCCGATTCCTTCAAGATACCTGGGCTATTACGGCAATGTTCCGGGAAGAGTGCAGGGACTCATCCATATATGGACCAATGACGAGGGCGTCGGCGAGATCATGGCATTGGACCGCAGATATAACTCGCTGGACAGCATCGACGCCTGGAGATTCCCGGTCTGGCTGGTTTACAATCCGGAGCAGACTGACTTGGAAGAGATACCGGCTTACTCGGATGTTTTCGCGCAGCATTACCAATTCTGCGCGCGTTACATCGAAAAGCCGCTCTCGATGGTTGAGCGCTACGCGCCGGTGGACCTGCCCTGCGCGCTGTTAACTGCCGCTGATCCGCTCGCCATACAATATGGCAGCGACACGGAACTGAGCAATATTGTACTTGAGCTAGACGGCGATACGCTAAATGTTTACACATGGTGGACGCGGACGGATTTCGGCGTTTATAAATATTCGCTGCAGATCTTCGACCAGGGCGGAATGAAGACGCTTCAGCAGTCAGACGACATAATCGGCAATGTTGGATTCTATCTACGAAGCCTGGACCTTTCGTCCTTGCCGGCTGGCGAGTTCACCCTCAAGCTAATTGTTTATGATCGCAAGACTTTAAAGAGCCAGCCCGGGCTCGTTTTAGGCGCGCAGATTCGCTTTCAGCGCGAAATCGAGGTTGGCAGGTTCACGATTGGGGAATGAACCTTTGTCTATTCCCGCGGGGCCCAACCGGCGCAAGCGCCAACTGTCTTCGCTAGCGCAATGGACTTTAACGCGCCAGCCGGGGTCGCCCGAATGAGCTGAGAACAGAAGCATGAATCGAGCAGGCAGCCACAACATTCGACTGATGATCTTATTGGTTTGCCTGCTGTTAGTCTACGCTTACGGAGTCAGCAACCTCAAGACTTATCCGGTCGGGCACGATGAAACCAACACCGCCTTCAATCTGTTTTCGACTTCAATGGACCAGCGGTTCAACGCCATTGAGACGCTCGAAAGCGTCAGTACACGCAGCCCACAGCATGGTCCGCTTTACTTCATCGTCCTGAACTTATGGCATTGGCTGGCGGGCGAGGATCTATTCGTCTGGCGACTGCTGTCAGTATATTTTGCTGCGATCGCGGTTGCCGTCGCCTATCGCATAGCGCTTATCAGCGGGCATCGCGAAAGCGCGCTGACAGCGGCGATCTTGCTTTCGAGCCTGGCGTTTTTCCTGTTCTTCAGCCATATCGCCAGAATGTACACGCTCCTGCCCATATTGGCCGGCTGGCTGGTCTGGTCAAGTTGGCAAGTTGTCGGCAGCAGCGAATCAGTGGCGCGCTGGAAATGGATTTCTCTGTTTCTATCTATCACAGCTATCATATACGCCCACTATTTCAGTATCGTGATGGTCGCGGCCGTGGGCGCCTATATGCTCTTTCATGTAAGAAAGGACAGGCGCTGGCTTAAGACGGTTATGGTTATGGCGGCTGGCGGGCTGATGTTTACCCCTTGGCTGCCAGTCGTCGCTCGCGGGCTTGAAGGCGGCGCCGAGCTTCCACCTGTGCGGTTGTCTTTGATCGAATCAGTTTATGCTGTATCGTCGATCCTTTCAAACGGCCTGCTGTTCCCGCTATTGGCGGCGGCAGCGCTGGCGCTAATCTATCGCCGACGCCTGAATAGCCGTGAGCGGTATCTGATGCTCGTGGGCATCTATTCGATTCTTGCGGCGCTGCTCTTGAACGAGTTGACCCCGATTCTTTTCACCAGTCGAATGCGCTACGTGACCGTATTGGCGCTACCGGTCTGCGCCGCATTGGCTACTGCGCTGCGATATCTTCCGCATTGGAAAACCTTGCGGATTCCGGCGCTAGTCCTCTGGCTTGCGGCGTCCATTGTGTATCTGACTTCGGACGCGTTTGCGAACTATGCCGCTTTGCGGGGGCAACTATACGAAACAGGGCTTCACTTCCAGGACTTCATCTACCAGGCGCAGAAGCTGCCAGGACGCAAGGAACTGCTGCTTGGCATTCACGCCGACGACAATCGCCACCATTCCGTAAGCAAGGTACTGCAATACTATCGACCGATCTTGTCGGATTGGAAAGATATCGTCAGCATTTGGCAAGAAGACGATCAGGGTGAAGGAATATTCAGCGGAATGCCGGCTTACGCGAGTCTGGATGCTATTGCCGCCAATAGCAAAGGCCTCTGGCTTATCCATAACCCGAAGCACACCAACCTGAAGAGCCTGCCGATCTACAAGAATTGGTTCATCCAACAATACAAGCCTTGCAAACGTTTCCTGGAATCTGAGGCAAACATCATCGAGTACTATATTGCGGCCCGGATTCCCTGCGAGCTGCGTCTCAGCAATCAGCCATTCGCGATCAGCTACGATAATGGCAGCGAACTGGCGAATATTGTTGTTGAGCAAGACGAGGCTGCGCTAAGGGTATACGCCTGGTGGCAGCGGACTCAATTCGGCCTCTACGCCTACACCACCCAGCTATTCGATCGAGACGGCGCCAAGGCGGGACCACAGTCCGACGATCTCATCGGCAATAGCGGCTTCTATGCGCGGCGCCTGGATATCTCATCCCTGCCGGCGGGCGCCTATGGCGTCAAGCTGATTATGTACGACTATGTTTCGCATAAGAGTCAGGCGGGAACAATCGTAGAAGGAGGCCGGCGATTCGAGCGCGAAGTTGAGATCGCTCGCTTCTCGTCTGCAGGTTGATGGCGCAGGTTCATTCACTCGCGTCCCAGTTCGATGATGGCGACTTCAAGCTCACGTTCAAAGCGCTCCCCCGTCGTGGATACCGTGCCGCCTCGGCTAATTTGCGTCTCGAAATCATAGACGATCAGCTGGACCGGGTAGGCGCCCGCTGGCAGCGAAGCGCCGTCAATCTCAACGACTTGCAGCAGTTGGCGGGAAACGACCTTGTCTTGCTGCAGCCGCTTGTTCCCATCTTGATTAAAAATCTGAAGGGAGAAAGCGTATGTGTCACTCGTCGGATTGGTCCATGTTAAGTAAAAGCGGAGCGTATCCGATTCGATTTCATAGGAAAGATTTTGCAGGCGCAGGCCATCATCATAGCGAATTTCAAAGGCGTTGCTATCGTCAATGGCGGCGCAGGCGATATCGCTTCTCAGATGCAAGTCGATGGTAATTTGCGCCTCGTCATAATAGCGTCCGCAGAATCTGAATCGCTCCGTGAACCAATCTTGATAGGCCGCAGACTGCTGCGCGTCGTAAGCCAGCCTGTTGTTGACCAGCCAAAGCGCAGCTATTTTGTCCAGGTCGTCGGGCAAAATTGAACCGGGCATGTCCGAACTGCGAATGTCAATATTCGCCGACTCATCGCCGGCGATTGCCAGAACGGTCCTGCCGATCGTCGCAGTATTTGGCAGGTAGCGCAAGAAATGATCGGCTGCCTCGGCGGTCGGCGGAAAGACAACGACGGTCCCAATTCGATTGTCCAGGACAGAAGGTCCCTGCAAAGCCTTGGCGTATTCGCGTGTGAATGCGAGGCGGGCGCTTGCTTCTTCGCTGCAGCCGGCGCGCAGGCCGCTTAGCCGAAATATCGATACGAACTCGTCGCGGTAGGCTGGGACAAGGTAGCGGAAGCTATCGCCGATCTTCAACCAGTCTCTAAATTCCTGATGATAAACAACGTGGGTGAATCCATCAGCCTCAAGCTGCGCCAATGCCGTGAGATAGGTCTGTCGATCAATCAGGTCGCAGCTGACCGGCTGCTGATTATGCCATGCATTAAGCAGGGGATTCCCGCGAATATAGCTGTATGCGCTCTCGGGCGTACGGCTGATGGCGCCTTCGGAATGGGGATAACCGCTTAGCAATTGGTACAGGTTGTACAGTTTCGAGTTTCTTCTTCCCATTGGCAGGTTAACTAGCCGTATCGATTCACTGTCTTCCTGATTGAGCCAGTCGAGAAAGGCAAGCCGTTCTTCGCTAATGGCGCCGTCCCCAACCGGGAAGACGTGATCGGTCTCAATCGGAATGTAGTACTCAAAGGCGACAAGAAGAGCAAGCACAAGAATGAACTTGGGGTTAGCCGCGATGTCGTACCGTTTCCGCAGCGCCACCAGGCCGAAACAAGCCAAGACAGCAAAAGGCAGCAGCGCGCCCATCATGAAGTTGTCGACCTCCCAGAATGCCCCGAAAACGCTTGGCGCGATCTGATCCAAGTAGTATTTTGGAAGCAAAATGTCCGTAAACGCGCTGCCTTTTACGTTGAGGTGGGAGCCAAGCCGCAAGATGAGAAAGACGGCGCAAAGGAAGACCCAGGGCAGCATCTTGCGCCGCGTTACAGTCTTGAATAGCCCGGCGCCGATGAGCAGCAGCGGCAGAAGTCCTAAGAAGCTGGTTGTGCTGATATGGCTTCTGATGGATGTCTCAGCTATCGGTTCAAACAGGCGTCCATAAAATGGATTGCCATAATTGACAAGAAAGGAAAGCGCATCGGAGTTGATTTCGTCCACGCCATGCCAGTCGATCGCCGTGCCCAAGGACTCGCTATTGCTCATGAGCGGAACTATGCGCCACAGACTTGAAACCGCGATCGACAAGCCCAGCAGCATAACGCACAGCCAGAAGCGCCGCTCGCGCCACCTTGACTTGGCGAAGGCGCATAGGAAAAAGCCGAGCAGAATCAAGATGCATATATACATGTACAGACTGATTACGGTGGTCAGCCCGGTCAGCAGGCCGGCCAAAACGACCAGGGCGAGTCGATCCTCATTGATACCGCGATGCAGGCAAAACAGGGTCAATGGCACGGTCGCCATTGCTGCAATATCTGGATGATAGGGGTGCCCGACGACATGAGGACTGAAGCCGAAGACAATGGCGCCGAATAGCGATATCCACCTGTCCTTGAACAGCCAGAGCAAGTATAGGTAGGCTGAAAGCGCGGAGGACCAGATGATCAGCAGATGAGCCAGGCTGTATGCGCTGAGGAGCGGCACGACCAGACTCAAGGCGTTCACGATAACGATATGCGGAAGCAAAAAGGGGTGGTAAACGAGGGAAACGCCTTCGGGATAGAACATCAAATCGGTGTAGAAGCGGTCTGCTTGGCTCGAAAGGAAAAGCTTCCCATACCATACATCCCAGAGTTTGATGAAACTATCCGGGTGCTCCCCGCCCGGATGCCAATAGATATCGGCCCGGAAGACGTGGACAATTGTGGGGAAAGTCACCACCAGCGTCAGCAACGTGATAACGATGACAAAGTGGTGATTCTCGCGCAGCCACCTTAATACAAGCTTCAAGTGGCAGTCCTATAGATTCAATAATTGCCGAATAGCGTTGAGACTGTGTCTTGGCAGTCGTGAGTTTCGGCAAATCCCGCGACATGTATTCGTTCGACTAGCCCGGCGCCTCCAGCCGGCCTAACTGGAACTCGCGTTCGAAGCGCTCTGCTGTATCGCTGATCACACCGCCTTGACTAGCCCGCGTCTCGAAGTCATAGACGATCAGCTGCACTGAGTAGGCGCCCGCGATTAGCTCAGTGGTCTCTACCTCATGAACCGCCAACAGTTGATCATGAATCACCTCGTCGATCTGCCAAGCCTTGTTCCCGTCTTCGCCGATGAATTGAATTGAATATGCCATAGTGTCATTACTGTTCTGTGTCCAAGCCAGGTAGAAACGGATCTTGTCCGTAAGGACATCAAAGGAGGCATGATGAAGCCGCAGACCGCTGTCATAACGGATCTCATCAGGGCTCTGGCCGTCCACTGCCGCGCAGGGATATTCTAATGCTATGTAGGCATCAATGGTTATGCGCTCATCCTCATAGAAGCGCGCGCAGAATTTGAAGCGCTTGGTGAACCACTCCTGATATGCCACCGTCCGCTCCGCGTTGAATTCAGCATTATCATTGACCAGCCAAATCGCATGGCTTTGTTCCAGGTCAATATCTGAATCCGGCAAGCCTGAAACTTCGATGTTGACGCTCCCTTGCTCATCGCTAGTGACAGTCACGACTGTCGCGTCTATTTCTGAATATACACGCAAATAACGCATGAAATAGTCGTTTGCTTCCGCTGTTGGCGGAAAGATGATCACGTTGGCAGTTCGTTCATCCAGGATTGAAGGCTTCACGAAAGCCTCCGCGTATGTAAAGGCAAACCTTTGACGCGGATCCAATTGCGCCGGGCAGCTGTCTCTCAGGTCTTGCAGCCGGTATATCGACACGAAGCCATCGAAGTAAGATGGCTTGATGCCTTGGAAACTCTCCCTGACTTCAGGCCAGTTTTGACGTTGTCGATGAAAAACAACATGGCTAAAGCCGTCTTGCTCAAGCTGGGTTAATCCGGCGAGATAGGCGTCCCGTTCAGGCGTATCACAGTGAACCGGGCGTCGATCGTACCATGCAGTAAGCAAGTAGTTGGCTCTGAAATAATCGAACGCACGATCGGGTGTTCGGCTGATGGCGCCTTCGGATTGGGGATATCCGCTTAGCGCCTGGTAAAGATTGTAAAGTTTCGAATTCCGTCGTCCCATTGGCAGGTTGATCACGCTAATGTCCTGCGTGTCTTCTTCCGAGGCTAGCCAGTCAAGAAACGCGACCTGTTCGTCTGAAATGACCCTCCCCTGCACCGGAATCCAGTATTCGACTGCTACCAGCGCGACAAGCGCCAACATAAACACGGGCTTGGCAGCGATGGCAAAGCGCATTTGGATGGCGACAAGACCAAAACAGGCCAAGACAGCAAGCGGCAAGAGCGCGCCCATCATAAAGTTGTCAACTTCCCAGAAGGACTCAAAGACAGCCGGCAAGAACTGGTCCAAATAGTGCTTGGGAAGCAGAATATCCGGATACAGTGTACCGTTTACATTCAGATAGGATCCTAAGCGCAAGACAAGAAAAACGGCGCATAGCAAAGCCCAAGGCAGCATCCTCCGTCGCGTGGCATGAGCAAGAAGTCCTAAGATAATCAACAACAGCGGCAGGTATCCCAGATAGCTGGTCGTACTGATTTTCCCACCTGGTGGAAACTCGCTGATCGATTCAGCCAGAGGACCGATAATGGGATTGCGATAATTGATCAGGTAAGACAACGCGTCGGACCTGATCTCGTCGCCGTGCCAGGCCGCCACCTCGTCAATGTCTGCTGAACCGGCCATCAAAGGATAAACGCGCCATATACTAGAAACGGCGACAACCAGGAACAACAGTGTAACATCCTGCCAGAAGCGCCTGTCTCGCAGCCTTGAAATGGCAAAGGCGCAAAGGTAAAAACCCAGCGTGATCAAGATGCAGACATACAAGTACATGCTGATCACAGTAGTTAAGCCGGTCAGCAGGCCCCCTAGAATTATCAGCCGCGTCCGCCGTTCTCGGACGCCGCAATGAAAGCAATAGAGCGCCAGAGGCGCCGTTGACAGAGACGCAATGTCAGGGTGGTATGGATGCCCTACAACGTGAGGACTGAATCCAAAGACAACAGCGCCGAAGAGCGCGATCCACTTGTCGTTGAACAACCAGAGCAGGTAAGCGTAAGCGGAAAAAGCGCAGGTCGCGGTTATGAGAAGATAAGTTAAGCTGATGACATTTGGAACCGGAAGAAAGACGCTCAGCGCGTTAACCACAATGATCTGCGGAATAAAGAATGGATGATAGTTGAGGGACAAGCCTTTCGGATAAAACATTAGGTCTGTATAAAAGCGATCGGCTTGGCCCGTCAAAAACTGTCTTCCGTACCAGACATCCCAATATTTGATGAATACGTCAAAGTTATCGCCCGGCAGCCAGAAGACATCTGTCCGAAACACGTAAATGATGGTGGGGAAAGTCATCACTAGCGTCAGCAGCGTGACGATGACCAAGACATGGCGATGTTTTCGCAGCTGACTGACAAGGCCTGACCTGTTGAATGGCATCTGCTTCACCGGGGCCGGTTGCGGCGACAAAGATTCCCTGCGAATTGCTTTGGCGCGCTGCTGACAGGATTGCGCTTCACAGTCCACCGCAGCAAATCGTGGGCTCGTGGAACGATTATACAACGCGAGCCACGACCAAGCGCAATAGCGCTTGGGTGAATACCGCGCTTGTATTGCGACAGGTACTCTCATCTTTACAGTTGCCGTTTCCCTATCCCAAAAGACAACCTTGCGCAAATTCCCTACTCGACAATCGCATTTTGCCCTATAGTTGCACACACAAGCGCTTAACATTGCAAGGATTAGAGAAATATGAATTCACAGGAGTTCCCCCCGGGCGTCGAAATCGGCGGCGAAATTACGCCCGAATATGAAGCCTTACTTAGCCCAGAAGCGGTCGGTTTTCTGGCGGATTTGGCGCGGAGATTCACCGCCCGCCGCAACGAACTGCTTGAGGCGCGCATAGCAAGGCAAGCCGCCATAGATGGGGGCCAGCTGCCGGACTTTCTTCCCGAGACCGCCGCCATCCGCGACGATCTCTCTTGGCGCGTCGCCCCGGTCCCAGCAGATTTGCAAGATCGCCGCGTCGAGATCACCGGACCCACCGATCGCAAGATGGTCATCAATGCGCTGAATTGTGGGGCCAGAGTCTTCATGGCCGATTTTGAAGACGCCAACGCGCCAAGCTGGGAAAATATGGTTAGCGGGCAGATCAACCTGCGCGACGCCATAGACGGCTCAATCACCTTCACCAATCCCGATGGCCGCTTTTACCAACTCAATGAGCAGACGGCCACTTTGTTGGTGCGGCCGCGCGGCTGGCATTTGGATGAGAGCCATTTTCTGGTCGATGGCGCGCCGATTCCCGGCGGGCTTTTCGATTTTGGTCTCTACTTTTTCCATAATGCGCAGGCGGCGCTGGATCGCGGCACTGGTCCCTACCTTTATCTGCCCAAGCTGGAGAGCTACCTCGAAGCGCGCCTTTGGAACGATGTCTTCGTCCATGCGCAAGACGCGCTCGGCATTCCGCAAGGCGCGATCAAAGCGACCGTGCTGATCGAAACGATTACCGCAGCCTTTGAAGCGGAAGAAATCCTCTACGAATTGCGCGAGCACTCGGCGGGCTTGAATTGCGGCCGCTGGGATTATATCTTCAGCTACATCAAGAAGCTGCGCAAGCATAGCGATTATCTGCTGCCGGATCGCGCGCAAGTGACCATGACAGTGCCATTCATGCGCAACTATACGCTGCAAGTGATCAAGGTCTGCCACCGCCGCGGGGCTCATGCCATGGGCGGGATGGCGGCGCAGATTCCCATCCGCAACGACCCGGAGGCGAATCAAGCCGCCCTCGACAAGGTCCATGCCGACAAGCTGCGCGAGGCGAAGGAGGGGCATGACGGCACCTGGGTGGCGCATCCGGGCTTGGTGCAAATCGCCACGGATGTTTTTGATGAGTATATGCCGGAGGCGAATCAAGTCGAGCGGCAGCGCGATGATGTGCAAGTAACGGCGGCTGATCTTTTGACGCCCAGCGCCGGCGACATCACCGAAGATGGCGTGCGCCTGAATCTCAAAGTTGGCATTCAATACCTGGAGGCGTGGCTTGGGGGCAATGGCTGCGTACCGCTCTATAACTTGATGGAAGACGCGGCCACCGCCGAAATCAGCCGGGCGCAGGTTTGGCAGTGGCTGCATCACAAAGCGACGCTGGCAGATGGCCGCCCGCTGACGATCGCGCTATACGGGCAGCTGCTGGAAGAAGAAATGGATGCCATCCGCGGCGAGGTCGGAGATGAGCGCTTTGAGAGGGGCTGCTTCCAGCGGGCGATGCAGCTATTTGACGAGATGATCCGCGCGGACGATTTCAGCGAGTTTCTCACGCTGCCAGCGTATCAGTATCTGTAATGATGATTCGGACGACTTGACACGTCGCCCCCCACACCATTTACCGCGCCCGCGCAACATACCAGTACGCAATGACCGATACGGCGACCATGACGACAACCACCAGCAGCCCGCCATCGTATGTGCCGCTTTCATCGCGCAGTCGCCCCACCAGCCAGGGACCAAGCGCCGCGCCCAGACCGCCCAAGCCGCCGACCAAGCCGTTTATCAGCCCCAAGCCTTGCCGCTGAAAGACATCGCTGGCCAGCGCCGTCGTCTGGCTGCTGCGCGCGCCTTCGCCCATGGCGAAAAATAGCGCATATAGAAGCAGCAGCGACGACATGTCAACGGAGCGGATCGCAATCAGCATGCCGACAGCGCCGAATAAGCCGGCCGCGCCGATGGTGTAGGCGGTGGCGCGCCCGAAGCGATCCGACACCCAGCCAAGCAAGACGAAGAATCCGCTGGTTAAGAGACCAGCCAAGCCGACCACATTGGCAGCCGCGGCACGCTCGACGCCGACCAACTCCAGGTAGGCGATCTGATGCACGGTCAAGCTGCGCACCGGTCCCATGGTCATTACGGCGGCGATCATCAGCGCCCAGAAGACGGGATTGCGAAGCAGCCGCCGCCAATTCACGCGCGCCGCGCGTCGATGGCTCTCGGACAATAGCGACGGCGGTGGCCTGTGCAAGCCGATCACCATCAATGGCAGCAGGATAAACAGACAGACCAGCGCCAGCGCCAGGTAGGCGTCGCGCCAGCCGAATGCGTCAATCAGACGATTCGCCAGCGGCACAAAAAGCAGCGACCCCATGCCGGTGCCAGCAAATGCGATGCCGAGGGCGCGCCCACGCTGCGCCGGCGTCGTCCAACTGGCGATCACCGATGCCACCGGTCCCAATCCGGTGACGCCCAAGCCGACGCCCTCGATGAGGCCGTAAGATAAAAGGAGATCGCTGAGCGTAGTCGCGCGGCTGCTGAGCCACAAGCCGAGCGTCATCAAGAGTACGCCGAGGCAAAAGACCGGGCGCGGTCCCCAGCGGTCAAGCGCGATGCCAGCTAGCGGCGCCGTACCGGCGAAGACCAGCATATTGAGGCTGAAGATGGCGGCGGCGGCTTCGTTGCTCCAGCCTTCAGCAAGGACGAACTCGGCAAAGAACACCGAGAACGAAAGGCGAATGCCAAAGATGATGAATATGGACAGGAAGCAGACGACGACAATGCGCGCGGCGCTGGGGACGGGGTCGCCGGCTTGTGATGTCATCAATCAGGCGGCGAGTTCGGGAAGCGCCTCGTGTCGAGAAGACCAAAGAACAGGATTCATGGCGAGATTTCGCAACGCATCCATTTCGGTCTCAATGCTCTCGCGCTGCGCATCATTCAAGATAGGATAGAGTCGCGCGCCACTGGGCCTGCTATCGCGGATGTCCCACCAACGCCAAGCCACTTGCTCGACCGCGCCGCGGCCAGGATTGTTTATGCCGATGAGCACTCGATGTGGCTTATTGCCTGAAGGCGGAATGACATACTTGTAATCCACATTGTAGCCGCTTTTCCCATTAAATCTCTTGGCGTCAAACCGAATATTGGACGCATCCAGCCAAGTTCCAATGCCCGCGTCAAATCGATGTTTGTCCTTGGAAAGAGGCGCAATATAGTGGAGATCATCGACAGCAATCATCGCTTGCACGAGATTATGCAACTTCAATGCAAAGTCTTTGGCTGTTGCGCGCGTCACAAGGTCATTGCCTTCCCGCTTCACTCCAAATCCATTAAGGTTTAACTGCATCAAATTCCTGCAAAGTTTACTTTCCACAGTCAAGCCGCAGAACTCTAGGTCTTCAATCGTGTAGCCGTCGTCAGTCAGAACAATCTCGTCGCCAGAAAGCTCTGCGTAGACTTGCATCATGTCATTGTGTCGATCCAAGAATGGGGTAGTGATTTCTACACCATTCTCGATCGTTCGCAGCGTTGTGCTCTCGCTCATCCAATTGTGATACTTTTCGGTCAACTGTCTGATTTGATCAATCATCAGATTAAGCCTTTCTGTACCCGAATATAAGGCGGCCTAATGATATTGCAGAAACGCATGAAATCGTCCAAGGTCACCTGCAAATCGTCAAGATCAGAAAACTTGTCAGAGGGCGGCGTGATCGCCCACCTATCGTGAAAACCCTCCCGATACAGATGGAGATGGGGCGGTTGAACTAGTGTGCCGTCATCGTTGCGATGGGGTCTACCTCCCAAGTCCAGCCTCACAAGTCGTATCTCAGTCCGCGCTCGTGTTTGCAGTTTTATCCGAAGCTCTTTGCGACGCCCTCGTGATAAATCCAGCAGAAAGTTCTCCCGCAAGTCGAGTGATTGAAGATGCAACACTATCTGCTTTCCATGCAATGGAAAGGGATTCACTGAATCGTCTACTCGGCGTTTTTCCATAGTCAACAAGTAATCTGCCTCTTCCTGGCCCATCAAAATGTCAGACAATAGGCGTTCCTCCATCAATCTTTGAAGCACATCATAATCAACAGATTTCCGCACCCAAATCCTAGCATCATCAGCATCCTACTGCAAAAACACCGCCATCGTCGCATTCGCGGCCGGCATGACGCCGATGCGCGCGTCGCGCGGCAGCAGCTCAAGCGAGCGGCTGACTGCCGTCTGCAAGTCCGGCTGCGGATGCAGCAGCAATGCCCGCGCGAAGTCATCCTCGAGTTCGGAAACGAGCATTGTATGGATCCGCGCCGCATCGCGCGAAATCTGAAAAGCCTTGTGCCGCCCCACCCGGAAACCCTCGCGCTCGAAACGCTTGATGACCGCTTCGTGCGAGCGCATTGGCGGATTCAACATCCAATGCTCGTAATCACGGCTGCCACTGCCTTCGGGGCAAGCGGCGCAAAGGATCAGCGCGCCGCCAGATTTGGTCACGGCGGCGGCCTGCGCCAAGCCCTTCTGCACTTGGTAGATGTTGATATCCTTGGGATGCCCGCCGGGCGAGGCGATCATCAGGTCGAAGGGCCCGTCCACCGTCACCTCGTAAAGCGCCCGCGCCTGGGGGATGCCCGCGCGCATCACCGCCGCGGGATCGCCAGCGAAAACCCGGACAATTCGCTTTTCGGAATTGAGCAGCGCGTTGACAGCGAAGTTGATGCCGACCAGGCGGCCGATTTCTTCGACATCTTGCCGCGCCGGATTCTTCTCGAATTCGCCCAGCCGCGCGTTTTCGTGGCGCATCATGGCGTGGTTGTGATTGATGGTTTCGGCGCCTGCCAAGCCGATCGCCGCGCTCTTGACCCCGCCCGAGAAACCCTGAAATTGATGAGGCTCAATGTTGCCGATCACGATGCGGTAGTCGGCAGCCATGTAATCGCGGTTGATATGCACAGGCGTGCCTTGCGCAGTCTCCCCTAGGTATGCCAAGTTCGCCTCGTCATAGGCGTCATGGCAGACGACGCGATACGTTTCCAGGATCTGGGATGGCAGGATAGCGCCGTATTCGGAAGGACGCATGCGCGGATGTATGCCGGTCGCGATGATGAATAGCACATCTTCATCGCGTACGCCGGCGTGGCGCATGCCCTGCAGCGCGGGTGGCAGCAGATGCTCATGGGGAACGGGCCGCGTCTTGTCGTTGATGGCGATGGCGACCGACTGCCCGGCTCGCGGCGGCGAGGCATTGCCGAGAGGATTGTAGACTGCGTCACGGACGAGGGCGGCCGGATCGCGCGCTGCTCGCTGGTCACGCGGCCGCAGGTACTCGGCCATGTATCCCACAGGCGCTTCAGCGGTCACATAGCTAGTTCCGTAGGGGAGCTTCAACTGCATTTGCTGATATTCTGAACTGCGGCACGAGACTTGTGCTTCCTTCTATGCTGAGAGTGACCCAAGGTTCGCGTCGGACGCGTAGACACAACCCTTTGACGCTGACAGTCGGTCACCCATACAATTTCGCGGGTGGCGGGCGACCTGATAGGCCGCCCCTACATAGCTATCATTTTCACGCGCAGGGCGCTAGATGCTGGGGCCGACGCGATGAATGGCGAAACTGTTGTTATCGCGCAGCGCCTCGGATTTGGTGAGGTAGCCATTGCAGACGCGCTCGACCTCGTCATAGACGATCTGCCCAGCTTCCGCCAGCGTGATCTCATCGTAGAAGACGCCGCTGACATCGACATCGACGGTATCGCGCATGAGTTCAAATGACTGCCGATTGCCTGTCACCTTGATGGTCGGCATAATCGGGTGATTCGATGTATGTCCGCCGCCGGTGCAGAAGGTCAGAACCTGGCAGCCGGCCGCCGCCATGCTGCTGATGCTTTCGGCGCCCATGCCCGGTCCGTACATGAGGTAGTTGCCCGGCTCCGTTTTGGTCGGCGCTTCGGCGATTTCGAGGTATTCGATGATTGCGCTGTCGCCGATTTTCTTGACCGCGCCCATCGATTTCTCTTCAATCGTGCTAAGTCCGCCCGCCATATTGTCGCCGGTGGGTTGGGAGCCGCGGATATCCTCGCCGCTCGCCAAAGCGCGCGCCTC
This sequence comes from Anaerolineae bacterium, assembly GCA_022821805.1. GTDB lineage: Bacteria > Chloroflexota > Anaerolineae > Aggregatilineales > Phototrophicaceae > UBA6055. The sequence continues at coordinate 37,977 of JAJECX010000031.1, read as the reverse complement.
CATGTGCTGCACACCGGCCAAGATCGCCTGCGCCACCGCCGGGCTGGCTGCCTTATCGGTCAGCCAATTTTCGCAGCCCATCCATTCAGTGCATTCAGCCATCAGCATACGGCCGCCCTGCGCGATCAAGATTTCGCCTGCGAGCCCATTTGCCGGGTTGCTCGCCAGCCCAGAGGTGGTATCGGATGTGCCGCATTCGGCGCCGAAAAGGATTTTGCTAACCGGCGCCGCCTCGCGCGGATTCAGGCTGATCTGGCGGGCGAAGTCCTGCGCGTAACGGGTCGCCTTGTCGACCGCGCTGATGAAACCGCCATCGCCGCGGATATTCACCGTGGCGATCCTTTTGCCCGTTGGCGCGATATCGTCCGCGAGGTCTTCGGCGGTCATGCCTTCCTCTTGGAAGTGATCAATGATGACGACGGCGCCGACATTGGGGTTCATAGCGGTGCCGGCGAGGAAGCGCCGGGTCACGCGCAGATCGGGCGCAACCTGGCAGCGCCCGTTGGCGTGGGTAATTGGCACGGCGCCGTGGATGTTATCGGCGACGCGCTCGCAGACGCCATTGGCGTAGACCGTGCCCGACAAAATCAGTAGATGATTGCGAATCCCGACATCGCCGTTTGGTCGGTGATAGCCCATGAATTCTGACATGTTGGTGTTCTCCTTTTGATGGCTGCGGGCGACTCAAGGGTCGCGTCTACATGTATACGCCTTTGTGGCTGCAATAAAGTCGCCCCTACATTTCTGTTATTCCGCCGTCACGGCCTTGCGGTCGGGTCCAGCGCGATCACTTTGAGGTCGCTGCATTCACCATTAAAGCCGACGTGGTCGCCGGATTGGATCGGGTTGAAGACGGCGGCGCCGGCCTTGTCGCTGGCTTAGACGGCGAATACTTTTTCATAGAGCTGCCTTTCAGCGGAGCTCGGTTGACGCATTGTCCAACGTCGGCGCTTGTGTTACAAGGCGCAACTCAGGACGAAGAAGTCGCCGTTGAAGGGACGGCAGATGACTGCCTTTCGGCCCGCCGTCCGTTCATCTGCTGTTAACGCGCTATTCAAAAGCTGATGTCAGCAATGCCGCCATCCGCCAGCAGCGCGCTGCCATTGTGGTCGGACAGCGCTCGAGCGGACGCAAGCGCATCCCCGAAGGTCTGCATGGCGTCCAGCGAGACATGTGTCAAGAGGTCGCATATGGTCAGCAGTTCGATTCAGGACGGGCCAAACTGTCTGATGCGCGAAAACAAACTTTCAGCCGGTGGGCCTGTCGCCTTTTTTGTTGAGCTACGGCAAATATGTTATCTTATGCTGAATGTCGAAGTTGTCGTGGCAGCGAGCTAGAGTGGGCAGAAAGCAAATTGAGAGAAAGGTGAACATTGACGAACAGATCCATAATCTAAGTTCAAAGCGATTCGATAATCATTCCAAGGAGATTTCTGATGATCAGGAAAAATCGTAAGGTGCTGCTTTCGGTCGCAGTTTTGCTGGCTGTCGTCTTGTTTTCCACCGCGCTGGTCACGGCGCAGGAGATGACCGAAGTCGGTACACCACGGGCGACGACCTTGATCGTTGATCAGTTGGACGGCCGCATTGACAATCCCACGCAGACCAACCCCTACCAGGCGGGCACCCGCTTTAACCAGGGCTTGCACCAGTTGGCTTACTCCAATATGTGGGAGATCAACACCGCGACCGGCGAGCAATTCCCCGGTCTGGCGGCTGAAATGCCGGAGGCGCTGAACGACGATTACACCAGCTTCCGCATTACCCTGCGCGATAATCTGCGCTGGAGCGATGGCGAGCCGATCACAACCGCCGACGTCGCTTTCACTATCGACATGGTTTTGGGCACGCCGGAATTCCCCTATAGCGGCTTCCTCTCGCAAGTGGTGGACAGCTACGAGGTGGTGGACGACCTGACGATGATTCTGAATACCAAACGGTCGGAACCGCGCCTGGGTTATACGCTCGGCGTGCACATCTGGGGCGATCACTTCCGCCCGGTGCCCAAGCATATCTGGGAAAACGAAGACCCAGCCACCTTCCAGAATTATCCGCCGGTCGTCAGCGGACCCTATACGCTGGCGGATGTCGATCCCAACGGCAATTGGTTCCTCTATAACAAGCGCGCGGACTGGGAGAATACCGATGTAGGCCAGATATTCGGCGAACCCGGACCGGAGCACGTCCTCTTCCGTTTCTATGGCACGGAAGAGCGCCGAATCATCGCCGGCATCCAAAACCAGCTAGATATCTTCACCGACATCTCGCCGGAAGCCTGGGATATCTTGCGCGATGCCAACCCGAACGCGCGCGCCTGGCACGAAAACTTCCCCTGGGCCAACTTTGATGACCCCTGCGAGCGCGGCATCGTCTTCTCGAACTCGCAAGAACCTTGGGATAACCAAAACGTGCGCTGGGCGATAGCGCTGGCCACCGATATCAAGAGCGTCGGCTTGGCCACCTTCGCCGGCATCCTGCGCGTATCGCCGCTGGCGGTGCCGCCGGTGCAGGTGATTCACGATGCCTTCCACAAGCCAATGCGCGAGTGGATGACCGAGTTCGCATTTGAAGACGGCTACCAGCCCTTCGATCCCAATTATGCTGTCGATATCGCTGCGATCCTGGCTGAGCAAGGCGTCGAAGGCATGCCTGAAGACGAAGAGGCGCTGGTGGATCTCTTCGGCGTGGGCTGGTGGAAGCATGATCCGGACAAAGCCACCGAGATGCTGCAAGCCGAGGGCTTCGCGCTGGAAAATGGCGCTTGGCACAAGCCCGATGGCTCCCCCTGGCAGATCACCATTAACTCGCCCTCAAACTTCGAGGTGCAGTCGCAGCGTCTGGCTTTCGCCGTCGCCGACAACTGGCGCGCATTCGGCATCGACGCCACCGTGCAGCAGATGGACTCCGGCACCTTCTGGAGCAATTACAGCCGCGGCGAATTTGACGCCGGCTCCTACTGGCCCGGTTGCGGCGCCTTGCCCGATAGCTGGGATCTGCTGGATGCCTTCTGGCACAAGCGCCACATCGTGCCCATTGGTCAGCCGGCGCCTGGCAACGCCATGCGTTACGATAGCGACGCGCTAAGCGGTATCCTCGATCAGATCGCGCCGCTGCCGAGCGATCACCCGGATACCATCCCGCTGCTGACCGAATTCGAGAAACAGTTCATCGTCGAGCGGCCCTGGCTGCCGATGTTCGGCACCTCGAAATTCGTGCCGGTCATCACGACTTACTGGGACGGCTTGCCAACAGCCGATTACTTCTACGAAGGACCTTGGTGGTGGTGGTCGCTGTTCAAGTACCACATGCCATTCATTCAGCCGAAGTCTGATGGCTAGAATGAATCGGTAATTCTCATGAATGGGCGCGCTTTGACGGGCGCGTCCAGATTGCCCCCATCCCCCGAAGGTCTGTATCTACGTGAGCCGGCCCCTTGCCCTCACAAGGTGGGAAGGGGAACATCTCGACAGCGTAGATGCTCGGAGACAGTCCTTCCCTCTTTATGCGCCGCGTGGACACTGGCGGTCGGGGAAGGATTTGAGATGGGGGCGCCTTTAGTAGAGGGCGCAAGATGCAATTTGCGAAATTCGTTGTCACGCGGGTCATCGCTTATGTGCTGGTAATCTGGATCGGCATCACCGTGGTCTTCTTCGTGCCGCGCTTCATGCCGTCCGATCCGGTCGAGTCAATGCTTGGGCGCATCATGACCCGCGGCGCCTATATGGAAGCGGAACAGGTCGAGGCGATGCGCGCCACGCTTACGCAGGCTTTCGGCCTGGAGGGGACCTTGGCAGAGCAATATTTTGGCTTCTTCCACCGCACCTTTCTCACGCGTGACTTTGGTCCCTCGCTGTCCTTGTTCCCCACGCCGGTGAACGAAGTGGTCGGGCGCGCGCTCCCCTGGACGCTTGGCTTGCTGCTGAGTTCCACGATTATCGCCTGGATCCTGGGCAACGCCATCGGCTTGCTGGCCGGCTACAAGAGCCGCTGGCTCTCCTCGCGCACCTTGGAAGTCATCGCTATCTTTGTCTACCCAATCCCCTATTACATCACCGCCCTCATCTTGATCATCTTGTTCATCCATATCAATCCGATTTTTCCCCTCTTCTTCTCCATCCGCGGCGATCCGCCTTCCCTGGAGTTCATCACCAGCGTGATCTACAACTCGGTTCTGCCGGCCGCCTCGATTGTCATCGTCGGCTTCGGCTGGTGGGTGCTGAGCATGAAGGCGCTTTCGTCAAGCATTTCGGAAGAAGACTTCGTCTATTTCGCCAAGCTCAAAGGCGCCGGCGAGGGGCGCATCATGACCGCCTACGTCCTGCGCAACGCGATTCTGCCGCAGGTGACGGTATTGGCGCTGCAAATTGGCGCCATTTTCAACGGCGCGCTGATTACCGAGATTCTCTTTGGTTATCCCGGTTTGGGCACGATCACCTATAACGCGGTCTTGCAAGCCGATTACAACTTGCTGATGGGCACGATTTCGATTTCCATTATTGCGGTCGCCTCGTCAACCTTGATTATCGACCTGCTTTATCCCTTCTTTGATCCGCGGATCAGGCAGCGATAGCGATGCGCAAGGGGAGCCCGCGGCTGACCATCGGCTTGATCATGCTCGCCGCTTTCATCATTCTTGGCGTCATCTTGCCCTTCTTTTCGCCGGAAGACCCGCGCTCTTGGATCCGGCACCCGCGCAACCTGCAGCCGAGCGCCGAGCATCTGCTGGGCACGACCAATTTGGGGCAAGATACCTTTTGGCTGCTGTCCTACGCTACGCAGAATTCACTCTTCATTGGTTTGTTCGTCGCCTTCTTCGCTACACTCATCGGTGTCTTTGCCGGGCTGGGGGCCGGCTTCCTCGGCGGCATCCCGGACCGCGTCATCACGCTCTTGGCAGATGTCTTCATCGTCGTCCCTTCGTTGCCCATTCTCATCTTGATGTCTTCGTTGCTGCAGGGACGAGCCTCGCTGGTTTTAATCAGCATCATTTTGATCCTGTTCAACTGGCCCTGGCCCGCGCGGCAGATGCGTTCGATCGCGCTGAGCATGCGCGAGCGCCAGTTCGTAAACACAGCGCGCTTCTCTGGCTCGAGCACCATTCAGATATTGGCGGAAGAGATCGTGCCCCATATCTTCAGCTGGGCGATGGCCAACTTCGTCAACACGGTCTTGGTCGCCATCGCTACCGAGTCGGGCCTGGCGGTGATCGGCTTGTCGAGTCTGGAAGAAGCGACGCTGGGCACCACGATCTATTGGGCGCTGCAGCACCAGGCATTGCTGGGACGCCGCTGGTGGTGGATCGGCTCGCCTGTGGTCGCCATCATCTTGCTGTTTATCGCCTTGTTCCTGATATCGACGGGCATATCCAACCTCTCGGCGGAACGGCGGGGGCATGGCGATGCTTAGGCTGCGCGACCTAAAGTGCTACTACGATACGCCGCGCGGCGTCGTGCAGGCGGTGGATGGCGTCTCCTTTGATATACAGCCGAACGAAGTGCTGGGCATCGCCGGCGAATCGGGCTGCGGCAAATCGACCTTGCTAAAGGCGCTCTACGACTATATACAGCCGCCGCTGCAGATCGTCTCCGGCACTTACGAAGCCGATTTCCCTGACGGCAAGGGCAAGGTCAAGACCATCGGACCGGGCGAAATCCGGCAGCATTGGTGGGAATTCATTTCTTATATTCCGCAGGGTTCGATGAGTGTGCTCAATCCAGTGATACGCATCGAGAGTCAATTCTTTGACGCCGTGCCGCGGGACCATTCATTACGAGCCGTAGGCAAGACCGCGATACGCGAGCGGGTGGCGGCTTATCTCAAGGAATTGGAATTGCCGGTAGAGGTGTTGAAATCGTACCCGCATCAGCTGAGCGGCGGGATGAAACAGCGCGTGCTGGTGGCGCTGGGCACCTTCCTGCATCCGCAGATCGTCCTGGCGGATGAGCCGACGACCGCGCTGGATGTGGTGGTCCAGAAGGGCATCCTGCTGATGTTGACTGAATTGCAGCAGCAGATGGAAAACACGCTGGTTGTGGTCTCGCATGATATGGGCGTGCATTATCAGATCAGCGACCGGCTGGCGATCATGTACGCTGGCAAGCTGGTGGAATATGGACCAACCGATGCCATTTTCAATAATCCCGCCCATCCATATACGCAGATGCTGATAGGGTCTTTGCCGCGCGTTGGCGACCGTACGCAGCGGGTGGGCATCTCGGGCCGGCCGCCAAATCTGGTAAACCCGCCGGCCGGCTGCCGCTTCGCCGCGCGCTGCCCCAAAGTGATGGACCACTGCGCGCATGAGGCGCCAGCCCTGCTTCAGATCGAGCCGGAACATTTTGTCTCTTGTCACCTTTATGGGGAACGAGCCTCTTGAGCGAGAATCTGCTCGAATTGCGCAATGTGAGCAAGGTCTTCCGCATCGGCGGCTTGGTATTTGGCACGCGGCTGGTGGCGGTCGACGATGTCAGCTTGAGCTTGCCGGCGGCTGAACCATCGATTTTGAGCATCGTCGGCGAATCCGGCAGCGGCAAGACCACGCTGGCGCGGATCATCCTGGAGTTGGAGCATCCGACTTCCGGCGATGTGCTGATTGAGGGCCACCCGCTATTCGAAAAAGGCGGCGCCGGGCTGAAGGGGAGAGACTATTACCGCGCGGTGCAGCCGATCTTTCAGAATCCCTTTGAAGCGTTCAGCGCGCGAAAAAGGGTGGACAAGTATCTCTTCAATGCAGCGCTGCGGCTGAAGATCGCGGCGAACCGCAAAGAGGCTCGTGAGATCGTAGCGGAAGTGCTGGAATCGGTGGGCTTGGACCTGTCCCGCGTCGAAGGCAAGTACGCCAATCAATTCTCCGGCGGTGAATTGCAGCGGATCTCGGTCGCGCGCAGCCTCATCCCCCGGCCGAAACTAATCGTCGCCGATGAGCCGGTCAGCATGATTGACGCTTCGCTGCGCATGAACATCGTCAACCTCTTCCTCGAACTCAAGGAGCGATACAAGGTCAGCTTCGTGTATATCACGCATGATCTCTCGACCGCCTACTATGTCAGCGATTATATCGGCATCATGTATCGCGGCAGCGTGGTGGAATACGGTCCATCGGAGCAGATTCTGACCGATTCGGCGCATCCCTACACCGAGCTGCTGCTTGATTCCGTCCCGACCGTCGACCACAAATGGGAACGACAGGTGGCGCTGCCGGATATTGAAATCAAAGAGTTTCAGGCGCAAGCCTGCAAATTCTCCAAACGCTGCAAATATGTACAGGCGATCTGCGAAAATACCATCCCGCCAATGGTGCGAATGTCGGCCGAGCGCCAAGCGCTTTGCTACAAGCCGGTCGACTTCGAGCCAGACGCGACCGCCAAGCCTGCCGGGGCGAATCTGTGAATCGCCCGCCAGCGCCAAACCTTGTAGGGGCGAGCCTTGGCTCGTCCACTCTAGCGAAAGATACCCAATCGCTAATCGCTTGGCGAACCTGATCCGGCAAAGATGATAAATGAGGCGTCGTAATGAATTACTTCAACGGATTGCATTTGAATATGGGCAATATCTCGCGCTTGTCCAAGGCGAAGACGCGCTCGATCACTGCGGAGAACTTCAAAGGCGAAAAAGGGGCGGGCGGCATGGCCACGGAGGGCTTTTCTTCGTCGGCGGCGCAAGACCTGGGGCAGGGCTGGAAAGTGTCGCCCTGCATCGGTCTGGAAGCCAACAGCGTCACGACGCTGGCTGAGATTGAGGGACCGGGCGCCATTCAGCATATCTGGATCACCACCTATGCCAAATACTGGCGCTCATTGATCCTGCGCTTTTATTGGGACGATGAAGATACGCCGTCGATCGAAGCGCCGTTTGGCGACTTCTTCTGCAATGGCTGGACGGAATTCTGTCCGGTCAACTCCATGCCCATATCAGCCAATTCCCACAGCGCCTTCAACAGCTATTGGGAAATGCCCTTCCGCAAGAGCGCTCGGATCACGATAGAAAACCTGCTTGATGTGCCGGTACAGCCGCTCTTCTATCAGTTCGATTATACGCTGACCGATGTGCCGGAGGATGTCGGCTACTTGCACGCGCAATGGCGCCGCAGCAATCCGTTGCCCTACAAAGAGGTCTATACCATTCTCGATGGCGTCAAGGGCATGGGGCATTATGTCGGGACGTATATGGCTTGGGGCAGCAATAACCGCGGCTGGTGGGGCGAGGGCGAGATCAAGTTTTATATGGATGGCGATAGCGACTTCCCCACCATCTGCGGCACCGGCACCGAAGATTACTTCGGCGGCGCCTGGTGCTTCGGCAATCAGGACGGCTACTACACGCCCTACACAACGCCTTATCTGGGATTGCCCCAGGTCATCAAGCCGGATGGCTTCTACCAGAGCCAGCAGCGCTTTGGCATGTATCGCTGGCATATACCGGATCCGATTCGATTTGAAGAAGACTTGCGGGTGACGATTCAGGCGCTCGGCTGGCGCTCGGGCTCGCTGCACGAAGCGGCTTTTGACGAGTGGCGTTATTTGCCGCTGCAAGATGATATCGCATCGACGGCATTCTGGTATCAGGCGGAGCCGCATGCGCCCTTTCCGGAATTGCCCGATCGCGATTATCTCGAGGTGATTTAGCGGAGACGGGCGCGAGCAAAGAGAGAAGCCGCGCCTTTCACCACCGAGGGTTGCGTAGGGCGCGTAGACACGGCACGCCGAGACTGACCAACTTCACCGAGTTTTATTGCGGACAGCGAGATTTTTTTTCACTACAGATGACGGAGAGGAAACACGGAGGTCGCAGTGAGGGTCGAGAGCAACCCCTTCCGCCATCTCTTGTGGCCCGTAGACACCTTTAGTTCGGTAGGAACAGGTTACGCTAACTAGCGAAATCTCGCGAGTTCTTGGGTGACGGACATGCCGCCCCGCTGCAGCAAAGCCACCTCAGAAAACGAGCTGAGCACACGCATTCCCCGCTCTGCCCAGTGAATTAACCATTCCAGATTCGTGATTTGGATGCCCGCGGCAACACCGTGTTTCTCGCAAACTGCTAAGGTCAGCTTAATCGCCTCAATCAGCGGCGGCGCATCCAATTGACCAGCCACACCCAAGTTAATCGAAAGGTCTGTCGGACCGATGAGCAACACATCCACTCCCGCTATCGACGCGATATCTTCAATCTCGTCCAGCGCGCCACGCGTCTCGACTTGAACGATGAGCAGCGTTTCTTCGTTTGCCGCTCGCATATTCTCAGTCAGTGGTCCGCCATGGAAATCGGTATGTCCTCTGTTAAACGAACAGCCGCGCTCGCCAAACGGTGGATACTTGATGGCATTGACGACTTCCCGAACATCTTCCGCGGAGCGCAGTCGCGGAACCATAATGCCTTGCGCGCCAACATCCAGAGCGCGCGCGATATAGGGATATTGTTTGTCGGGCACTCTTACCAGCGGCGTGATGCCGATATGGCGCCCGAAGCGGCTCAGATCAGCAACCGATTCGTAATCGAAGACGCCGTGCTCCATGTCGATTGTTGCGAAGTCGAAGCCAGCGTTCTTTAGCGCTTGCATGACCGACGGCTGCCGGAACTCCGCCAACATGGTGCCAGCAACCGATTTTCCCGAACGCAGCAGAGACTTCATACGATTTGGCGGAATAATGGTCATCGTTTCCTCAATCTGTTAGGTAAATAAAAGCTGTTCTCAGGCAGAACGCAAATGCGCCGCGAGGTCTATATCCAATTCGAATTCGCGCAGAAGCGCTTCCAGATCACGCAGCACGCCCGGACCAACTACTATGCCATGTCTGCGATTGTATTGTTCGTTGCGATATTCAATCTCGCCCGGCATCAGAATCTCATCCGTGTTTGGCGCTTTCTTGCTCGCTTTGATCTCGTCGATCATCTGGTCGATCTCGGCCTTGAATTCCTCCACGTTTCGAAAAGAGGCGATATTGATCGCCAAGAGGAAAAAACCAAGGTTTTGATGCGTTTCCGAGTTATTCCACAACGGGCCGAGATGAGGGCCATAGCCGGCGCCGCTGAGAACGCCGGCAAGGATGTCGATCATTAGGGCGATGCCGTATCCTTTGTGTTCTCCGAAGGGCAGCGCCGAGCCCTTTAGCGCCTCTGTCGCATTGGTCGTGGGCCGTCCTTTGTCGTCTATAGCCCAGCCCAGTGGAATCGGGCAGTCTTCAATCTCCGCCAGGTTGATTTTGCCACGCGCGACGATGCTGCTGGAGCTGTCGAATACAATTGGTCGATGCTTCCCAGCGGGAACGGACATGCTGAAGGGGTTGGTGCCCAGCATCGGCGTGATGCCGCCCCAGGGCGCCATGGTGGCCGGCGCGTTGGAACAAGCGTAACCGATCATGTCTTTCTCAGCCGCTTGCATCGTATAGTATGAGGCGATGCCGAAATGCGCGCCCGCTCGCAAAGAGCACATGGCGATGCCGCTGGACCGTGCCTTATCCACGCACATGCGCATGGCTTCGGCGGCGACTACCGCGCCCATACCGTGCCCGCCGTCGAGATGGAACGCGGCTGGCGTTTCATTGAGAACCTTGATCTCCGGCGCCGTGGCCACGAGTCCATCGCGTATGCGATTGCAATACACCCGCGCGCGGGAGATGCCATGTGATGCATGTCCGCGCAAATCGGCTTGTACAAGATTGTCGGTCACCGTGGCGGCGTCGGCTTGAGGCAGTCCGGCCGCGACGAAGATGCGCTGCACTAACTGATTGGCCGCTTCTACCTTCAGCCGCTGATCTGCATTGGAGTGGCTCACCCAGGCGCACCTGCCATTGAGGACCCATAATTCATATTTGGAAGCGCAGAATGAATAGGAAGCCGTGACGTCCCGCCGCGGGAGAAACCGGTCAGTTCGAGTTCATCAGCAAAGTGACATGCGACCGAACGATCACCGTCAATTTGCGTGAGAGGCGGCTCCTCACGCGCGCACACATCTTGCGCATAGGCGCAGCGCGTGCGAAAGTTACAGCCGCTTGGCGGATTGGCGGCGCTGGGAACTGTCCCTGTCAACGGCTTGCGCGTCCGTTTCGCCAAGGGGTCGGGAATGGGAATGGCGCCCAAGAGCGCCTCGGTATACGGATGACGCGGGGACTGGTAAAGATCAGTCGCATCAGCAATCTCAACAATTTTCCCCAAGTACATGACAACCACTCGCTTGCTGATATACTCCACCACACTCAAGTCATGGGCGATGAACAGATAGGCCAGGTTGAGTCGCTCCTGCAGATCCATCAGCAGATTCAGGACCTGCGCCTGTACCGATACATCCAAGGCGGATACCGGCTCGTCGCAGACAATCATTTCCGGATTTAGCGCCAGGGCGCGAGCGATGCCAATGCGCTGCCGCTGCCCGCCGCTAAATTCGTGGGGATACCGATTCATCTGCGACGCATTGAGTCCAACCAAATCCATCAGTTCTTCCACGCGGTCGGACTGTTGCGCTCGCGTGCCAATGCGGTTGATGCGCAGCGGCTCGGCGATGATGTCATGTATTGTCATTCGTGGATCTAGCGACGAGAAAGGATCTTGAAAGATGATTTGCAGCTTCTGCCGTACGCGTTTCATCTCCGCATGATTAAATTCAACAATGTTTTCGAGTTGGTCATCAAGTCGATAAAGAATGGAGCCCGCGGTCGGTTCATAGAGCCGCAGAATGCAGCGCCCGGTTGTCGTCTTGCCACAACCGCTTTCGCCGACCAAACCCAGCGTCTGCCCCGCCGACACGGAAAAGCTGACTTCATCGACCGCCCGAATCCAGCCGACCGTCCGCTTGAGTATGCCTTTCCGTATGGGAAAATACTTCTTCAATTCGTGGACTTGAAGGACGGTTTCACTTGGCATGCTGCGGCAGCGCCTCTTCCGAATAAAGCCAGCATTTTGTCCGCTCTGAATCCGACGGGAATAACATCGGCGGGTCGTCTTCGCAGATAGCCATGACATGAGGACAGCGCGGCGCAAAGGTGCAACCCGTCGGTATGTCTTGCATCATGGGCACAGCCCCTTCGATCGGCGTAAGTCGGGAACTCAATCCGATCTGCGGTATAGATTCTAGCAAGCCGTGCGTGTAGGGATGGCGCGGATTATAGAATATATCAACGGCGCTGCCTTCTTCGATGACCTTGCCCAGATACATCACCATTACGCGATCGCAGTTTTCGGCTACAACCCCGAGATTATGAGTGATCAACATTATGGACATGCCGAAGTCTTGCTGTAGATCGCGCATGAGATCGAGGATCTGCGCTTCAACGGTCACATCCAAGGCGGTGGTTGGTTCATCTGCGATTAGCAATCTGGGGTTGCAAGACAAAGCCATCGCAATCATCACACGCTGGCGCATGCCGCCGGACAGTTGGTGCGGATAATCGTCGATCTGGCTGCGCGGGTCGGACAAGCCAACCCGATCCAGCAGTTCGATTGCGCGCTTTCGCGCCTCCATCTTGCTCACGCGCTGATGCAGCACGATCGCTTCAATGATCTGATTGCCGATGGTATAGATTGGATTGAGCGAGGTCATCGGTTCCTGGAAAATCATGCCAATCTCGTTGCCGCGCAAATTACGCATGTCCGGGCCGTTCGGGTCCAGCGCCGCGATATCGATCGGGCGAGCGCCTTCACCCATATATTCGATTGAGCCGCTGACGATGTCGCCTTGAGGGCGTTCGATCAGTTGCATGATTGAATAGGCCGTTACGCTCTTGCCACAGCCGCTCTCCCCTACTATGCCAAAGGTCTCGCCTCGTTTGATTTCGAAATCGATCCCATCAACAGCGCGGATCGTACCTTGCTCGGTGCGGAAGTGAGTTTTGAGGCCGCTCACTCGAAGGAGCGTGTCTTGCTGCTCAGTCATTCTCAGTAGTACCAAGTCAAGCCTGCGAAAACTGATTGGATGTGTTTGACACGAGTGGGCGAGCCACCGGCTCGCAAGTACAAATTCGCTATCGCTTTGTCAGTTTCTTTCATACGACTTTCACTGTCATTGCGAATAGGGGTCGGCAGCGTCGCGCAGACCATCGCCCAGGAAGTTGAAGGCCAATGTTGTCACGATGATGACAATCGCCGGGCTGAACAGCCAGGGGAAATTGACCACAGATTGCACATTCTGCGCTTCGCGGAGCAAGGCGCCTAGGCTGGTCATCGGCGGCTGGATCCCAAAGCCCAGGAAACTCAGCGAGGTCTCGACGATAATCATGACCGGCACCGCCAAGGTAGCGACGACGATGATATGGCTGAGCGCGTTGGGCAGCATGTGTTTGAAAATGTTGTAAGCGCCTGATGCGCCGCCCGCTTTCGCCGCCATGACATAATCCATGCTGCGCAATATGAGCACCTTGCCGCGAACCTCGCGCGCCATGCCCATCCAGCCCAAGAAAGCCAATATGGTGATGATGCCGAAGTAGATGCGCACGGAAGACCAATCGGTCGGCATTACGGCCGCCAGCGTCATCCATAAGGGAATGCGCGGAATGGAACTCAAGAATTCGATCACGCGCTGGACGATCAAATCGACAACGCCGCCATAATAGCCGGATAGCGTACCTAAGACCGCGCCCAGCGCCACACTGATGGCGACGCTTAGCATTCCCGCAGTCAGCGTGACCTGCGCGCCAGTGAGCACACGCGAGAATACATCCTGCCCGAAACGATCAGTGCCGAACAAGAATATCAAGCCCGGTTCGTCCACGCCAAAGAAATGGATATCGGTGGCGACGAGGCCAAGCAGGCTGTATTCGGAACCCTTCGTGAAAAACTTCAGGTAGTATTTTTGTGTCGTATCGGCCACGTACGTTCGCTGGAATGTCTCGATATCAAGCTCTTGATTGTAGCCATAAACGAAGGGCCGCGACAAGCCGTCGCCGTCCCAAAACAGAATCGGCATCGGCGGCGTGTGCACGAATTTGCCGAACTTCTCATTTGTTGGATACGGCGAGAAAAACTCAGCGAACAAGATGACGATATAAACAAGTATGAGAAACACGCCGGAGAACATCGCCAGGCGATGCCGCCTGAATTTAATGTACATCAGATCCCACTGCGACAGGCCCTGCTGTTTGCCAAGAGCCAGTTTTGCCGGCCCGGGTGATGCCTCAGACATTGAGCGCTTCCTCATTCAAACTCGACTCGCGGGTCAACAGCGACCAACGCAATATCAGCGAGCAAGTTTCCGATCAGCAGAAGCAGGCTCTGGAAGAACAAAATTGTTCCCGCCAGATACATATCTTGATTGGTTAAGGCTTTGTATAGCACGGGTCCCAAAGTAGGCAGCGACAGAACGATCGACACAATCGTGGAACCGGACAGTATTTCGGGGAAGCGCATGCCGACCGCCATGATAATGGGCGAAACGGCATTCATCGTCGCGTGCTTTCGGACGACAACCCCTTCGCGCAAGCCCTTGGCGCGCGCCGTCGCCACGTATTGCATCTTGAGAACGTCCAGCAGATTCCCGCGCATCCGCCGCGCGATGCCAGCGGTGCCGGCTGTACCGAGCACGACAACCGGAATCCAGAGATGCGCCAGCAAATCCAGCGCTTTGCCAATGCTCCAGGGAGCGTCCAAGTATTCATTGGAAAACAGACCGCCCAGCGCCGGAATGCCAAACACGAAATACCCGATATACATCAGGATCAGCGCCAGCAAGAAGTTGGGGATCGAGAGGCCGATAAAGCCGACGAAGGTCGCGAAATGATCGCCCAGCGTGTATTGGCGCGTCGCCGAAAAGATGCCAATGGCGATGCCGACGACCAATATGAAAAGCTGTGTGCTGAATGCAATCAGGACGGTGTAGCCGAGGAAATGAGAGATAACCTCCAGGTTCTGCTGGCCGTAATAGGTGAACGACGTGCCGAAATCACCGCGCAGCCAGCCGGACACCCATTTGAGATATTGCACATGCAAAGGCTCATCAAAGCCATAGCGCACCTTGAGGCTCTCGATCTGGTCTTGCGAGATGGACTCGCCCTGCGACTCAAGCTCGGTGACGATCGAATCGAGGTAGGAACCCGGCGGAAGCTGCGTGAGCACGAAGATGAAGATCGACAACGCAACCAGCGTCGGAATCATCAGCAGTATGCGCTTGACGATGTACTGTGGCATGACAAATCACCCGACGCGGGCTCCGCGCGCCCGGCGCCGAAGCCCGCAAGTCGCTGTCGCAGTTCGAGCTAAACGTCGACCGTCCAATCCGGTTCCCGACCCAGCTTTTCGTAGATGCGCCGCCTTCCGCGTTTGTCGCCTTCGGCGACGACCCAGGCGTGCTTCGCCACTTCTTCGGCGATTTCCAGGGGCACGACGATGACGCCATCGCCGTCCGCCAAAACAAGGTCTTTGGGACGCACGAGCACACCGCCGATGTTGACCGGAATTTGTGTCGAGTCAAGTTCGAGGCGGCCCGGGCGGATAGACTGCGTGACGCGGCGCGAATATACCGGGACCCGCTGCTTGATTAGCTCATCGGTATCGCGGGCGCCGCCGTTAGTCACGATGCCGACTGCGCCCGCTGCGATCCAGGCGAAGCCATTGTTGGAACCGATAAAGCCAACGGTGCCGATTTCGCCGCCGTCTATGACGATAACATCGCCCTTCTGAATCTCGTCAACGGGCGGGCCACCGGCATATGTCCGATACCAGTTGCCCTTCCAGGTTTCGAAGTCCTCCGGCTCATAGGCGTCGACGGGTCGCGCCGTGGGCATGAATCGTACCGTGTACGCCAAGCCGCAAAAACGATGCGAGAAGTTTTCAATATCGCGCCAGAGCGGACGGATGTCGCCGGCGACCAAACCGATGTCCTGACGCCTCAGCGCATCCATTCCGTCACAAACGTCTGTCAAGCGCAATCCCTCATACTTTGCCAGAATATCGTATTCGGACATGACTTTGCCTTTCGTTGGTTTCTTTGATTCTCAGTTTGTCACGCTAACAAGTGACCGGCACGGAATGTTGCAAGCGGGCGACCCGCCGGGCCGCCCCTACAATTGGCGCTTTGATGGGCGCAGCCAAAACTATTGATGCTCTGGCTCGATCCAGAACGCGAAGGGATCGGTGCAGCCGATGAAGCCGCCGTGATGGTAGCTCCAGGTGCAGTCGGTCTTCACGTTGCGGAACCAGGTCTTCCTGATCACCGGCTTCGGCAGTGGCCCGACGACGCCGATCACCCACATGTTTTCGGCTTGCGTCCGCAGAATCGTATCGTAGAGCATGTCACGTTCTTCTTGGTCAGCCGTTTCCAAGATTCGCGTCCAGACATTTTGCAGATCCTTGATGTACTGCGGCGGCTCCTCGCCTTGCTCGCCATTGGTGTGATACCAGAGACCCCAGAGCGGCGCCCAATCGGTATTGGTGCTGATTGGCACGAGATCGGTTTCAGTGGCCGCTTTCGCCATCGGCCAGCCGACAAATTGCATCTCGCCAGCGCGCATCCGCTGGCCCCAGAGGGCGTTGTCGATCGGCCGAATGATAAAATCGACGCCAACATCGGCATAATCGTCGCGGATGAGATTCAGGTTGTCGATCATCGGAAGTCGATTATTCGGCACTTCGATAACGATGGATAGACGATTGCCGTCTGGCTTAAGCCGGAAGCCATCGCCGTCGCGCTCCGTCAGGCCAATCTCGTCTAGCAGCGCATTCGCTTGATCGGGATCGTAGTCAGTGTAGGCGCGCGCATATTCCTCCTTGTAATAGCGCGATTCGACGGGCGGCAATGTCGCCGCTGTCGCCTGACCCTGGCCAAAGTACAAGGTGTCATTGACACGCTCGCGATTAATGGCCAATGACATGGCGCGGCGGAATCGCACATCCTGATATAGCTCGCGGTCAACCGGATCGGGTGTATTGAGGTTGATCCAGAGCGCCGCTTCAGAGATTTGCAAGTCGCCCCAGCGCAGGATTTCGTATTCGTTGGCTTCGGCATTTTCGACGTAGAGCGCCATGTCGGCGAAGGTCAGCGCGCGCGCCGCCTGGAAGTTCGGCTCGCCCGCCAGAATACGCAGTTTCATGACCTCGCCATCGACAACGCGGAAATCGACCCGATCGATATAGGGCAATTGATTGCCTTCTGTATCGACAGCAAAGAAGTAAGGATTTCGCTCAAATACAAAGCGGTCGCCCGGCGGCTCCACGGTTGGCGCCCAAGCCAGCATCGTTGGCAGATTCGGATTGTTCATCCCGCGGCTATTGCCGCCACCCGAGGTATTCCAGCGTAGGTAAAAGAGATCGACCCAGTTCGAGACGCCCGCTTCATCGATCGCCGCCTGCAATTCCTCTTCGGAGACGTGGTTCTTGTGGAATTGCCTCATGTAGTGCGCGGGCAGGTAGGTGTGGAACTCCTTGGTCAGCAGCGTGAGGAACATGCCATGCGGCTCGGGAAACTTGAAGACGACCGTGAGATCATCTATCTTCTCCACCGCGCCGACGTGACCATTTGGCGTGCGCATAAAGCCCGGCTTGACCGGACGCAATTCGTCATTGCTGATGACATCTTCATACCAGAACATGATGTCATCGGCCGTCATCGGCGCGCCATCCGACCAGCGCAAGCCTTCACGCAGCTTGATGGTGAATTCCTGGCTGTCATCGCTGATCTCCCAGCTTTCCGCCAGGCTGGGCGCCGTCGCGTTTTGGTCGTTATTCCACATCAGCAAGCCGATGTCTTGCCAGATCACCAGGTTCGACAGACGGCTGATATTGTCGCCGAAAGTCAGCCAGGTTCCGCCGTAAACGCCGACTTGTTCAATCGGCTCGACGACCAAGGGGTTGGCTGGCAAACGATCTTCGACCGGCGGCAGATCGCCGTTGGCGACCATCTCCGCCAGCGCTGGCGCTTCACTATATGCCATGCCCTGTCCGGTGGTGATATGCGCCGCTAGCGCGGCAAAAGGCAGAAGCAGCACAACTAAGATACGGAAACGTCTTAACATCTTTGACCTCCAAATTAAACAATTGACCTAACTGCGTCCCGTAAACAACTACAGGACACGACAGACTCAATACACCATTTACCCTCCCTGCAGTCTATTGTTCTTTCGGTGTTATCGCATTACACATAACTGAAGTATGCGCCCTTCAGGACCTCGCTCTGCCGCATTTATATGTCCTTATACAACGCGCAGGTCGCGCCCAACAGGTTGAGAGGCGCTCGCCGTGCAGATCTTATCGTCAAATGAGGATCGTGTTGCGGTATATCTAGAGATGGGCTGCGGCATGAAACGCAGATTTTGAACGCGCCGATTCATCTCATCTTCCAAGAAATCATATAGTTTGACCATAAGAACTCGTAGAGATACTCTAACTGAACAGTGCTGATGTGTCAAAAGTTTGACGATGTTACGACGCCTTTGCCAATGATTTTTCAATGCCAAATCTGGTTTTCGTCTAGCGCGCGAGTCCTCAATCTATATCGGCTCATTTGAATTTCAACCGAAAGGGATACACCGCCTTGGGAACAGAATTTTGCCGCTCGGAAATCGACGTGTTATATTCGAGTCGCAAGAAGATTTCTGAAGTGTTGTCCTAGAAGAAAGGCATTTGGCCAATGTTGAAAAGACTTCTCTGTTATTCGCTTCTACTCGTATTGACATTGCTCGCGTTTGGCAGTGTCGCCGCTCAAGATGGCTTTGTCCTCCATGTCTTTGGTCCCACCTCGCTCGATAACCTCGGCTCCATGGCGCCGGATGACGTCCAAGCGCAAGTGGAGCAAGAGGTCATCGACGGATACTTGGCGGAGAACCCGGACGTTTCCGATGTCGTATGGGATGCGCAAGGTCCTATCGATGGCGGCGTGACCCGTCTATTGACCGCGCACCTCGCCGGCGAGCGCATGGATGTCATTGGCTGCGCCGCCAATCCCACCAACGGCGCCTATGTACGCCGCGGCGTTCTGCGCGATATTACCGACGACATCGCGCCTTGGGTCGACCGTTTCGAACCAGCATCGCTGGACGCATACACCATCGGCGGCCGCGTATACGGCATCCCGGTATCGCCCGTCTCCACCTCGTCCTTCTTCTACAACGTCGATGTATTCAATGAACTCGGGCTGGCGGAACCCGATAGCTATGATGACTTCATCGCCGTCGCGGCAGCGCTTGACGAAGCGGGTTTTATACCCGTCTTGCATCAGGGAAAGAACGTCTGGATGTGGCCGATGTGGTACTTTGAGACAGCCTCGCAGACCATGGGCGATTCCATCGCCAAGACGATACAAAACCTGCGAGGTGAAGCCAGCTTCACGGACGCCCCCGATGTCGAAGCGCTGGCGCGGATCGGCCAATTCGTCGATGACGGCATCCTCGACCGGGATTCGCTTTCCGTCGATTGGGATGGCATGCGCAGCGCGTTCGCCCTCCAGCAATCAGCCATCTATTATGGCGGCACCTGGGAGCTTCCCTGGATCGAGGCGAATGTCGTCGATTTCGAATGGGGTGTCTTTGAGTTCCCGCAGCTTGCCGATGTGTCTGGCTCGCGCGGGCACGGTGGCGGTCCCGATTCGGGCTACTGCATCTACAGTGGTGTTAGCGACGAAGCATTGCCGCACGCCGTAGCCTTCCTCGAATATCTCTCGCGACCCGACATCGCCGACAAGCATCTCGGCATCATGGAGCCGCTAGCCACCTCAATCAAGGGCGTTACCGTAGTCGAATCCGATATCGCCGATGACCTGCGCTCCAACCACTTCCCCAATACCGCGCGCTTCCTTGACTGGATCTGGCCCACCGAGATTAATGACGCATTCCAAAGCGCAATCCAAGGCATCGTCGGCGGTACAATCACGGCGGAAGAAGGCATGGCTTCGATTCAGGATGTCTTCGACGATCTCGTCTTCGACGGCTATTCCTTTGATGATTAGCTAGGATAGTCGACTATCGATTCCGATTCGCTAAAGGTGGATCTATCCCGCAATCCGGGATGGATCCACCAGACTTTTTCGATGTGGAACCCGCAACATAAAGGACAAGTATCTATGCCTAAAGAGCAGAAATTCGAGATAGGCTATCATCTCAACACCTGGGACTTTGAAGGCCGGCCCGAAGAGGGTTTTCCCTTCCTGGCCGATGTTGGATTCGTATGGTACGAAGCGCTGATATTCAATAGCCTGGGCGACGATTTTGCCCGCCGCTTTATGACGCTGGACAACGTGGGCCTCCCGCCCAGCTTAAGCGATACCGAACTCTTGCGCCGGTTTCATCTTTTCAACAAAGCGCAAGAAGACTATGGCTTGCGACTGTCTTCGTTATACGCCAACGCAGAGTACACGAATCCCGAGCTATGGCCTTACGAGCGCGATTGCATCATGGCGGTCACGCGCTTCCTTCATGGTTTCGGCTCCAAGATTCTGGTCTGCGGCGGCGGTCCGCCGGTAGGCGTAAAACGCCAAACCGATGACGACTTCAGAAGCTTTGCCAATGCGCTGGAAGAATTGGGCGCCTTCAGCAACAAGCTCGGCATCCGCACCGTCTATCATCCGCATCTGGACTGTTTCATCGAAACGCGCGAACAGCTTGACCGCTTCATGGCGATCGTGGATACGGACCTGGTCGGCCTTTGCATAGATCCCGCTCACCTGGTCATCAAAGATACCGACCCGGTAGACATCATGCGCAGCTATATGGAGCATATCGATTACATTCACTTCAAAGACGCGAAGGACTTTGAGGGGCTGGAAGGCTACGCGCGCTATCTTTCCTTCTGCGAGCTAGGCGCCGGCGTGGTTGACTTTCCCGCGATGGTCGAGATTATGCTGGAAAGCGAATTCGACGGGCTCGCGCTCATCGAACTGGACGCGTCGCACAAAACAGCCGAGCAAAGCTGCCTCGAGAGCATTGATTATATTGTGAAGGATCTGGGCTTAAAACTGAATATCAGTTGAGGAGTCAGTCGTCCTGAGGCTTGGCGCTAGCGATCATTTCACCAGCCCCCCGCCACGCTGCAGGCGAACAGCTTTTTGGGAATAAACGATCATTAAGACGCCTTCAACCCAGACGAATGAGGCATCATTCGCCGCGGAGGACGAAGTCCGCTTCAGGCGGCGCAAATACCCGCGCGCTTACCGGCATCTCTCCGCCTATTTGATGATTACGCCGGCCATCATTCTATTGATCATCTTCGTTATTATTCCAATAGTCTACGGCTTTTACCTAAGTTTTCACCGCTGGGATGGATTCAGCTCGCCCGTCTTCATCGGCGCGCGCAACTACATCCGGCTGATTGAACGCGACGATGTGTTCCTGAAGGCGGTGACGAATACGATCATTTTCGCCATTTCGGTCGTGGTGGTCAAAAACGTATTGGGCCTCTTCCTGGCGCTGCTCGTCAACCAAAAGATAAAGGGCGTTATCTTCTTTCGCACCGCCCTCTTTCTGCCAGTAACGCTCTCGTTTGTCGTGATCGGTTTGCTCTGGTCGTGGATATATAATCCCACCTTCGGCCTTCTCAACGCGGGACTGGAATTGCTGGGGCTGGACAGTTTGATTCGCGCCTGGCTTAGTGATCAGGCGACCGCGCTCGGCGCCATCATCACCGTCGACATCTGGAAATGGACCGGCTTTCACATGGTGCTTTTCCTCGCCGGGCTGCAATCCATCCCCAAGGATTTGTACGAAGTGGCGATCATCGACGGCGCCAACGCCTGGGCGCGGCTCACCCGCATCACCTTGCCCCTGCTCGCCCCGGTAACCTTCATCAGCGTCCTTTTGTCGCTGAATGGCGCCTTCGTTCGGAATTTCGAGTTGGTCTTTGTGATGACAGATGGCGGACCCAATCACACCACCGAGGTCGTGCTGACGCATCTGGTCACGCAAGCCTTCCGCTTTGGCAAGCTGGGCTACGCCTCGGCGATGGGATTCGCCCTGTTTGTTGTCGTGGCGGTCATCGCCTTCACCTATATTCGCATTGGCCGCAGCGGCACATATAACTTCTGAGGCTGGGAGAGTAGATGGCAACCGCCGCCAGACACACGAATCCCGATACCTTTGGCGATCTGTTTTCCAAGCATCTCACAGATCGTCTCAAGCTTCTGCTGGTCTACGCCATATTGATTATCGCCACCGCTCAAACCATTTATCCACTTTTCTGGATGGTCTTCGGCTCCCTAAAGACCGACGCAGATCTCTTCAACAATGTCTGGGGACCGCCTCGGACGATGATTTGGCAGAATTATGTCGACGCCTGGCGCATCGCCGACCTGGGCGCGCGAATTGGCAACAGCATCATCATCACGGTACTCAGCCTGACCGTTCTTTTGATCGTATCTTCGATTGCCGCGTATGCGCTGGCGCGCCTGCAATTCCCCGGGCGGCAAGCGATATTTCTCATCATTCTGGCGACGATGATGATCCCGCCAGAGGTTACTGTCATTCCGCTCTTCATCGTGGTCAGAACGCTCGGCATACTCAATAGCCGCTTCGGCCTGGTATTTGTCTACGCCGGCACGTCCATGGCTTTCAGCATTTTTCTTCTGCGTGGCTTCTTCATGTCAATTCCGCCCGAACTGGAAGACGCGGCGCTGGTCGATGGCGCCAATCGATTGCAAGTATTCTGGCATGTCGTGCTGCCTTTGGCGCGCCCGGGTCTGGCGACGGTCGCGATCTTTCAGGGCATGTTCTTCTGGAACGAATTCTTCCTGGCTTTCATCTTCATCCGCCAGGCGGAGCTGCAGACGATTCCCTTGGGTTTAGTGAACTTCTTTTATCGTTACTCAGCCGACTGGACGCTCTATTTCGCCGCGCTCAGCATGGTCACCATTCCGGTCATCGTTCTCTATGTCGCAATGCAACGCTGGTTTATTGAAGGCTTAACAGCCGGCGCCGTCAAAAGCTAGGCGCGCCACACGAACGAATTGTAGGGGCGAGCCTTGGCTCGCCCGCTTTGTAACACGACAAACTTGATATCGCGGAGAAGGAGGTCCCAATTGGACAGATTACGCGTAGGAATCATCGGCTGTGGCCAGATCGCCCAGATCATGCATCTGCCCTATCTGATGGAGCTGCCGCAATATGAAATTGCCGCGGTCTGTGATATCTCGGCCAAAGTCGTGAATACAGTTGGCACATGGTATGGCGTGGACAATCGCTTTGTCGAATACAAAGACTTGCTCGCCCTGCCCGATATCGATATCGTCGCAGTTCTGACGATGGATCACGGCGATATCGCCGAAGCCGCCGCCGAAGCCGGCAAGCACCTTTTCGTCGAAAAACCCTTCTGCTTCAATCCAGCCGAAGGGTATCGCGTTTTGGACGCGGTTGAACGCGCGGGCGTCAAGCTCATGGTCGGATACATGAAACGTTACGATCCCGGTTATGAGTATGGCATGGCGCGCATGCGGGCGATGGAGGATGTGCGCCTGATCCGCGTCCACGATTTCGCTGGCGATTTCACCGTGCATGATCCCCTTTATACGCTTGCCACCGGCGATGATATTCCCCAGGATGTCCTCACTGACGGCGCCGCGAAAATCGACGCCGCGTCCAAAGCGGCTTTGGGCGCAAGTCACGCGCATCTTTCGGGCCTTTACAATATGCTGCTGATGCTTTCGAGCCATGATCTGGCCATCCTGCGCGGCGCGTTTGGCGCAGCCGAGAGCGTCCTCTTCAGCGATGCCATCTCGCCGACCGAGATACTGTCCGTGCTTGATTTCGGCCCGCAGCGCCGCTGTGTCTTTGAAGCGGGCGTCTGGCCCGATTATCTGTGGTGGGACGAGCAGCTCACGGCTTACGGCAAAAGCGAGACCGTAAGCATTGTCTTCCCCAATCCATATGTCAAATATGCGCCGACAACGGTGACCATTCAGGAAAACGAAGACGGCTCGCCAATTACCAAGGTGGTTCCAGCCTCTCACGAAGAAGCGTTTCGACTGGAATGGCTGCACTTTTACGATTGCATTCGTGAGGATAGCGAAGCGCGCACCACCGGCGCCGACGCCAATGCCGATGTCGAGCTGGCAGTCGAAATGATCCGCGCCATCCGCGTCTGATGACACAGGAAGTCGCGATACTGGGCGGCCTGTTTAACGCTTTCCTTTGGGGATCGTGGGCGGTCGTTCTCAAAAAGCTGGATGGCTACCCGCTGGACGCCTTTTTTCTGGGGCTCTATATCTTCTCCTTCGTTTTCGTGTGGATTTTTGCCTGGATCGTGCTGGGCGAGGAACTGTTTGAAGAGATGGCGCAAGTTTGGCGCGAGCGGCCCGCGGTCATCATCGTCGCGCTGGCTGTCGGCGGGACATTTGTCATTGGCGTGCGGATCACGTTGACGGTATTCACCGCTGTCGGCTTATCGGTGACGGCGCCGATTCAGACCTTCATGAGCCTGATCCTGGGCACATCGCTGGCTGCGCTCGTCGGTGGCAGGCCGGCGGCTCTCGCCCCGCTTGACCTGATGGTCGCTTGTTTGCTGCTATTCGCCGCCGCGATGGCAACCGTCTGGGCAAGAATCGTTCGCGACCGCTCGCTTTTCGAGGGAGCGGCAAGTCAGTTGCGCAGGGCCGTTGGGGATACAAGTAGACGTTTGATCGCGAAGAACATGGCGCTTGTCAGCCTCGCGTCGGCGATCATCACCGCCTACCCGCTCGGATTATCCTATTCGTTGCGAGCGCCTGGCAGAGAATACGGACTGACGCCGCTTTCCTACATGATCGTCTTGGTGACCGGTTCGCTCATCGGCGCGCTTCTGGCGTCCGGCGCCATTTTGACGCAACGCCGCCA
Organism: Anaerolineae bacterium; assembly: GCA_022821805.1. Lineage (GTDB taxonomy): Bacteria > Chloroflexota > Anaerolineae > Aggregatilineales > Phototrophicaceae > UBA6055. The sequence continues at coordinate 13,268 of JAJECX010000031.1, read as the reverse complement.
ATGGTCGCTGTTTCTCCGCGCGGGCTGGACCAAGCACCGCTACTCGCTAATCGCCGCCGGCGCGCACTATGGCGGCAACATCATCAACGCCTTCGCCACCGGCGCCCTAACTGCTGCCGTCTCCTGGCCCATAGGCACAACGTCGCAGCTTTGGACTTATGTCTGGGGCTTGGCGACGGGCGAATTCAAAGGCGCGCCGCGCAAATCTTATTTGCTGATCGCGACCGGCGCCCTGCTCTATCTCGCCGGCATTTTGTACTTGCGTTGGGCGCTGCTGCGCTCAACATAGTTGAGAATCAAGGAGCGCTAACGATGAAACATCTGCCGAAAGAAGCGCGGGAATCTAGCGCAAACATTTACGTTTCGGGCGGAACCTCGCAGCTGGAGCGGCTGATATCCGCGCAGACGGAAGGCGGCGTGACGGTGGCGCTGGTGCATTTCACCGACGGCGCCGTCACCCATTGGCATACGCATCCGGGCGAGCAGGTGCTGCTGGTCACCGCGGGCGAATGTCGTTTTGGCAATGAAGACGGTGAAGGCGGCGTCGCCAAGACGGACGATGTCATTCATTTCCCGCCGGGCGAAAGACATTGGCATGGCGCGGTCGAAGGCACAAACATGACCCACATGAGCATCACGACCGTCGGCGGACCCAACTGGATGGAACCGGTGACGGAGGCTTGATGGCCGCCGTCGTCGGAGCGAGAAGCGGTTAAACGGAATGAAAGTCGTAGTCACCGGCGGCAGCGGACTTGCTGGCTCGGCTGTCGTGTGGCATCTGCTTCACGCGGGCTTTGATGTCGTCAGCATCGACCGCGTCGAGCCGCAATATCCTTTGGCGGAATTCCGCTTCGTGGACTGTACCGACTTGGGCCAGGTTTACGGCGCCTGCCACGACGCCGAAGCCATCGCGCATCTCGCCGCCATTCCGCGGCCAATACACCATACGCCCGATCAGGTCTTCGGCGCCAACATCATGGCGACCTTCAACATCTTCGAGGCGGCCGCCGCCCTGCGAATCCCCCGCGTAGTTTACGTCAGCAGCATGTCGGTCTTGGGGCTGCCGTTCTCATACAAGCCCATTCGCCTTTCATACCTGCCGATTGATGAGGCGCACCCTAAAGCGCCGCAGGACGCCTATGCCCTCTCCAAGACCCTCGGAGAAGATATTGCGCTGGCTTTCGTAAGGCGGATGGCGGGCGCGCTATCTGTGGTCAGTCTGCGCTTTCCCTGGATTCACACGCCGGCGACTTTCAAGTCCGTTCTGACTCCCCTGTGGGATGATCCCGCTGGTGGCGCGACAAATCTTTGGGGTTATATTGATACGCGCGATGTGGCGCGAGCCTGCCGGCTGGCGCTCGAAGCCGATATCAGCGGACACGAGGCTTTCTACATTAGCGCGCGGAACACCTTCATGAAAACGGACAGCGCCTCGCTTGCGCAAAGGTACTATCCACAAGCCAAAGCCAGGTCGCGTCTGGCTGGCAATCAATCTCTGTTTGACACCTCCAAAGCGAAGGCCAGACTCGGTTATGAGGCACAGTTATCATGGGAGGATTACGAATGGACGTAGTCCGAATTCGGACCATTGCCGATGTCATTCACAGCGAAGGATTCCGCCGCCTGCCAAAACCACTGCGCAGAGTCGCCGCCGGCGCCGTGATCAAGAATCCCTTTGCCGGGAGATACGTCGAAGATCTAAGCGAGCTCTACGAGACCGGCGCCGCGCTCGGCAAGGCGGCCATTGTCGGCATGAACGGCGAACTCGAGCAGGCCGCCGCCCTGCTGCATCCGTCATTGGGGGCGCCCCTGCGCGAAGCTGTCGGCGGCGGTCGGGCGATAATCCCGTCGGCGAAGAAAAGAGGCGGACCGGGCACGACTATCGATGTGCCTCTGCACCACAAAGATGAGATGTACGTGCGCTCGCATTTCGACGCTATGACATTCAACATTGATGATGCCCCGGCGCCAGACGAAATTGTGGTCATCGTCGCGGTAACCGATGGCGGCCGACCGCATGCGCGCGTCGGCGGCCTCCAACTGAGTAACATGAAAAGCGACGATGGTCCAAAATAAAATGACGCCGCAACTCGACAACCGGCATTGAACGCTGAGCGAGGAGGCCGACGGGATGACAAGGACCAAGAATACATTTTCGGAGAAGCAGTCGGATCAGCAGCGACAGAAGATCACCGATTTCGACCCGGCGACTACCGCTGTCCTCGTGGTCGATATGCTCAAGGACTTCTTCAAGGAGGGCGGCGCGATGGTTCTGGAAGGCGGCGAGGCGCTGTATGCGCCACACCGGAGACTTCTGGCGGCGGCGCGCGCCGGGGGCATGCCTGTCCTATGGCTCAACCAAAGCCTCCCGCACGATGACAGCCTCTTTCAAATGCGCAAAGTTCACTGTCTTGCCGGGTCTTGGGGCGCCGAAGTTGTCGACGAGCTGCCAGTGGAAGAAAGCGATATCGTCATCCCCAAGCGGCGCTACAGCGGATTCTTCCAAACCACGCTTGATCTCACCTTGCGCGAACGGGGCATCGATACCGTCATTGTCACCGGCGTGGTTACGAATATCTGTGTGCGCTCCACTGTCCACGATGCCTTTTTCCTGCGTTATAAGGTCTTGGTGCCGGAAGACCTGGTGATGGCCACCAGCCTGAATGCGCAGGAAGTGACCTTATACGATATCGATACGCATTATGGCGATGTCACCAATCTCGAGAATGTATTGGTCGCGCTTCAGCGTAGACGGGACGCGGGCCGATGAGCGAAATGCTGATTCAGGCGATTGGCCAAATCGTCTCCGGCGTATTCCATGCTCCGCTTCTACCGGGCGATTCGATTCTCATCCGCAACGGCGTGATCGCTGAGATCGGCAGCGGGCTCGCCGCTGGCGCCGATGCCACCACCATCAACGCGAATGGGGCAACGGTGATTCCCGGATTGATCGACTCGCATGTGCATCCAGTCATCGGCGACTACAGCCCGCGGCAGAAGGTCGTGGACTTCATCGCCAGCTGCGTCCATGGTGGCGTCACCCGCATGATATCGGCAGGCGAGGTTCATATGCCGGGCCGTCCGACCGGCGCGATCGGCACAAAAGCGATGGCGATCGTCGGCGCGAACGCCTGGAAAAGTTACCGACCCGGCGGCATGAAAGTGCAGGGTGGCGGGCTGCTCTTGCAGGAGGGTCTAACCGAAGCGGACTTCGAGGAGATGGCAAGCGCCGGCGTAAAGCATTTGGGCGAAGTTGGGTTGGGCGGGTATCACGATTGGGACAGAATCGCCGAAATGGCGCGCTGGGCAAAGCGCTGCGGCATGACGGTTATGATGCACATTGGCGGCGCATCCATACCAGGCAGTGATGCCATCGGCGCTGAGCATGCCATCAAAGTGCAGCCGCAGATCGCATCTCACCTCAATGGCGGTCCGACTGCGCCATCGCTCGCCGATATCGAGCGGATCATCGCAGAAACTGATGCCGCCCTTGAAATCATTCAATGTGGCAACACCGCCATCACCCCCCGCATCCTCGATATTGCCCGGCAGCACGATGCGCTCGACCGCGTCATTATTGGTACGGATATGCCCTCTGGCACTGGTGTCATTCCCTTGGGGATGCTGCGCACGATAAGCTGGGTCAGCGCCTTGGGTGATGTCTCGCCAGCGCAAGCGATCGCAATGGCGACCGGCACGACGGCGGCGATCTACAACCTGCCAGCCGGAAGAATCGCGCTCGGGCTTGAAGCCGACCTGGTCATCATGGACGCGCCGATTGGCGGGGCCGCCGATAATGCCTTGGAGACGCTCAGCATCGGCGATACGCCGGGCATTTGCGGCGTAATCATCGATGGCGAATTAGTCCTGCGCGCAAGTAGAAATACGCCGCCGGCGAGGCGCCAGTTGGAGGCAAGTTCATGAAGCGCTTCCGCGGCAAAGTGACCTTGGTGACCGGTGGCGGCGGCGCCTTGGGGCGAGCAAGCGCATTGCGTTTCGCCGCGGAAGGCGCGCGCGTCGTCATCGCGGATCTTGATCTGGAGCGCCCGGCTGCGGTCGCTGCTGAAATCGGTTCCGACGCCATCGCTGTGCAAGCGGATGTGACCAAAAGAGACGACTGCATCGCCATGATTGAGGCGGCGCAAAGCAGCTTCGGAAAGCTGGATGTCGTCTTCGCCAATGCCGGCATCGGCGGCGAAAAAGTTGAGTTTGTCCATATGCCGATGGAAGAGTGGGATCGCGTCATAGACGTAAACCTGCGCGGCATTGTGCTCACCTGCAAGGCGGCGGCGCCCGCCTTAATTGACGCTGGCGGCGGCTCAATCGTGCTGATGGGGTCGTCCACCGGCGGCTGGGATACCATTCTCGGCGCCGGTCCTTATATGACAAGCAAAGAAGCGGTCAAGGCGCTGGCGCGTAACTTGGCGCTGGAACTCGCGCGTCATCGCATCCGCGTGAACGCTGTTTGCCCGGGCATCGTTCAGACGCAATTGAGCTTTCGTCAGGTGGAGGACGACCCGGCCGCCTGGGAAAGGTTCTTCGTCCGATTCGCCGAACGGATTCCGCTGCGGCGGGTCGGCCAGCCAGAGGATGTGGCTGCTACGGTTGCTTTTCTCGCCTCCGATGACGCGCGCCATATCACCGGCGCTTCCCTCCTCATTGACGGCGGGCAGACGCTACAAAGCTGGAGCAATGCTCCCGATAGCGTCTACCCGGGCGAAGCGAAATGAATCACTGGATTGCAAGACGTTTCGGAAGAGATTCTACCTGCTGGAGAGTGTCATATAGCCGGGCTGGCGGAAAATACGGAAAACTTTCATACTGAGCCGAGCCATCCCACTGCTGGACTACACAACTATTAAAGAAGCTTTGTGATTGTTACCGCCTCGGATGTTGCCGGGCAAGAAATTGACCGGGCTAGTGGGAAATCACTGATGGGCTTGTGCAAACAGGTGCAGTAGTGTATCAGTAGTTATTATCCACCGTCGGCCAATGATTGAACAATTCGAATCCGGTTCTCAAGCCCGCACGCGCGCGCTCTTGGGGTCATAAAATGGCTTTAGCGACGCTCTCGCTGGAATGCGTTCGCCAGCGACTTCAACTTCATAGGCGCCGGCCGTAACGTAATCTAGTGTAATGACCTCATCGCTGGTGATAAAGCCCATCCCTATCGCTGCGCCCATCGTATACCCAAACATGCCAGAGCTAATATGACCCACAATCTGATTATTCCGCCAAATCGGCTCACTGTGGTAAAGCAAAGGCTCTTTGTCTTCGAGGGCAAACATGACCAAACGTTTCTTGACGCCTACCTCTTTCTGCTGGAGTAAGATGTCGCGTCCGTTAAAGTTGACAGCTTTTTTGAAGTTGACCGCAAATCCGAGACCAGCCTCTATGGGACTGTCTTCAGCGCTAATGTCGTGTCCCCAATGTCGATAGCCCTTTTCAATGCGCAATGAGTTTTGGGCGTGGTAGCCACAGTGTAGCAGATCAAAGACAGCGCCTTCGCGTACAATGGCGTCGTACACATGCTGGGCGAAATCCGTCGGGACATACAACTCCCAGCCCAACTCGCCGACATAAGTCATTCTAGTGGCTCTGAGCCGAGCATAGGCAAAATCTATTTCTTGTGAGCTGCCAAAGGGAAAGGCCTCCGTCGATAAATCGGCATCGGTAAGGTTTCGTAACAGCGCTCTTGAATTTGGTCCCATCACGCTCAGGACCGCAAAAGCCGCGGTCATATCAGTTAACACCGCAAAGTCATCGTGACCTATCTGGCGCTTTATCCAGTGAAATGTCTTGGTTTGACTTGTACCCGAGTCGACAATGAAGAAGCTGTCCTGCTCTATTCTGGTGATGGTAACATCCGCCTCTATGCCGCCGCGCTCGTTTAATAGCTGGGTGTAAACCACTTTCCCTATTGGGACGTCTATATTGTTGCCGCAGATGCAGTTGAGAATTCGCAGCGCGTCCCGACCCTGAAGCAGGAACTTGGCAAAGGATGTCTGGTCAAACAGGCCAACTTTCTCCCGCACCGCACGGTGCTCGTTGCCAGCGTAGTCAAACCAGTTTTGTCGACCATAGCTGTACTCGTACACTGGCTCTACACCGGGCGGCGCAAACCAGTTGGCTCGTTCCCAGCCGGCCGCCTCGCCAAAACAAGCGCCCTGCTGCGCGAGGCGGTCATGCAATGGCGATTTCCGAATGCCCCGGCTGGACTCGTACTGGCGAAAGGGCCAGTGCATGTCGTAAAGCAATCCCAATGATTCTGAAACACGCTCACGCAAATAGTTGCCGTTATTTTGAAAGGGGAGATTGCGGCGGATATCGACATCCCATAAATCCAGCGGCGGATGACCCTGGATGATCCACTCAGCCATCACCTTGCCCACCCCGCCAGAAGATTGAATACCAATCGAGTTAAATCCAGCCGCGACAAAAAAGTTTTTCAGTTCCGGCGCTTCGCCCAGTTGGTAGCGGTCATCGGGCGTAAAGCTTTCGGGCCCATTCATGAAGGTGTGGATGCCAACGTTCTCCATTAGTGGCATGCGGTGGATGACCTTTTCAAATGTCGGGGCAATATGCTCCCAATCTTCACCCAGCGTGCCAAACTCAAAATCGGGCGGAATGCCTTCCATGCCCCAGGGCTTGGCTTTGGGTTCAAAAAAGCCGGCCAAAATCGCACCGACTTCTTCTCTGTAATAGGCGCAGCCACCCGGGTCTCTTAATACCGGTCGATTTGGTTCAAGGTCAGGTATGGATTCAGTGACGAGGTAAAAGTGCTCGGCAGCGTGTAAAGGTATATGTACCCCCGCCATTTTTCCTACTTCCCTACTCCACATTCCGGCGCAGTTTACGACGTATTCAGCCTGAATGTCGCCTTGGTCCGTAGCCACACCAGTCACGCGCCCATCCCATCGATGAATAGCCGTTACCCTGACGTTTTCGAAAATCGAGGCGCCGTTCATCTCTGCCCCTTTGGCAAAGGCGCGCGTGGTATCGATCGGGTTTGTTTGGCCATCGCCTGGCAGATAGACCGCTCCAACCAGGTCGTCAACACGTATCATCGGCCACATATCCGCTACTTCTTTGATTGAGACAACTTCAACCTCGAGCCCGAAAACTTTAGCCATTGAAGCCCCGCGCAGCAGTTCCTCAAAGCGCTCCTGATTCGCAGCAATTGAAATCGATCCGGTCTGCTTAAAGCCAGTGTCCTGGCCAGTCTCTTCTCCTAGGACGTGAAATAACTCAGTGGTGTATTGGGCCAACTTTGTCATATTCTGTGTCGCCCGCAATTGCCCGACCAAACCAGCCGCGTGCCAGGTTGTACCGCTGGTAAGCACTTTTCTTTCCAGCAAAACAACATCGTCCATGCCCAACTTAGCCAGGTGATAGGCCACGCTGCAGCCTATTACGCCGCCACCAATAATCACGACCTGAGCCTGGCTTGGAATCGTTCTGTTCATTAATGATCTCGTGCCATAACCCGCTGCAACTCATCGAGCGGGAGTTCGTAGGCGGTCCGCCCCCGGAATCCCGTCATGGTCTCCGCCGCCGTCAGCGCGTTCAAGATCGCTTCTTCGACTGCTTCCACTACGCCCAGGAAGCTTAGGTTGAGCTGATCGTTCGGCAGCATTTGAAGCGCATAAGGCTTCTGCGTTTCACTCGCCAGTTGGTTGCCGGTGGCGAAAGCCAGGAAGATGTCGCCGCTGCCGTGGTACCCCATCCCGCCTACCCTCGCCAAGCCGATGGTGGCACGCTGCGCCAGGCGTTTGCACTGAGAATGCACCAGTGGCGCATCGGTCGCGATGATAACAATGATCGAACTCCCGCTCGGCGGTTCCGCCCGACCTGACGGGACTTTTTCGGTTGTGATCTCCCGCCCGACTGGGACACCGTCCACCCGCAGGTCTTCCCGCTCGCCGTAATTGGCCTGCGCCAAGGCGCCGACGGTGTAAGTCCCGCTGGGACTGGTGACCATCCGCGAAGCCGTTCCAATCCCGCCTTTGAACTCGTGACAGATCATCCCGGTTCCGCCACCGACATTGCCTTCCGCCACTGGTCCACTTCGCGCGGATTCTATGGCTTGATACACATGGTCCTTCGTCACGTGAAAGGCAGCCATATCATTCAGCCAACCGTCCCAGGTTTCGGCGACTACGGGAAGATCCCAAACATCCGTCCAGCCAAATTCGTATGCGAAGCGGTTCAAGGCTTCGTGCACGGTGCCCACCTGCGCCGTGTTGGTAATGGCAATGGGCGAAGTGAGCATCCCGGACTCCGCGATCCAATGGACGCCGGTCATCTCGCCGCTGCCGTTGAGGGTGTGGGTGGCGGCGAAGGCATGGTTTTTCCAAATCGATCCTTCGCGCGGCAGTATGACTGTCACGCCCGTGCGGGCGACTCGCGGCTCATCGAAAATCAAAGTCTTGTGCCCAACAAGCACACCAGGCACATCAGTGATGGCGTTGTGCTTTCCCGTAGGCAACCGTCCAATGGAGATGCCTAAATCCCGCAATCGCTTTCGCATGGTTTCACTACCATCTGGAGAATAAGGTCATCCTAAACCAAGCCGCGCATCCGTCACCATCTTGTGGAACTCCAACCCGCTCGCCATCGCTTGCGCGAGGAAACCCGCTTCATCGCCGGCGTAGATATTCCCCGGTTCCTTCGGCATGGCGAGCTCTATCGTCATATATTCCTTGTCGTAAGCGGATGCGGCAATAATTTGGGCCAATCTGTCCCAGTCGACCGTGCCGGAGAAAATCAGACAGTGTTGATCGGCGCTGCTGTCATTGTCATTCAGATGAAAAGCGATCAAGCGATCTTTCACCGCTTCAGCGAAATCCAAGCCGTCACCCGCCATATTGCCATGACCGGGATCGTAGCAGATGCCAACATCTGCAGGGTCATAAGCGGCCAATACTTTATGCAGTGTCGTGTGGTTGCTCAGGAGGTTTTCAAATGCGATGCGAACGCCCCTCTCCCTGGCAAAAGGTAGCAGCTCATCCATTGAGCGATGGACCGCCTCCCAAAAGGCGACGTTTTTGTCAGCTTCGTCGGGCTGTCTCGGCAGATGCAGCGCGATTACATCTGTGCCGAGTCGGTTTGCCATATAAATGCGATTTTTGACCAGTTCCAGCCCGGCCAAGCGGATATCGTCGTCATCGGAGTAGTAGTGTTTTTTCTCGCCAGACGAGGCATGAAGATCGTTGACAGTTAGCTCGTAGGATCGCAGCCAACCATCGATCTGATCGATCTCATCCTCAGCATAAAGATAGTCGGAGCCAAAATGATGGCACCAATGAACGTGTGAAAACCCGGCGTCAGCGATCTGCCTCAAGCGAGGTTCCGGGTTGCCATAAGAGTCTATATAGTCAGCGTTAATGGCGAGCATATTACCCCTTCATGATGCGGCAACGGCGGGCCCAGGTTACTGCGCATCAACCGCAACCCCATGCGTTGCGACGCTGGATGGGCTAATGAGATCCACTTGTGACTCCCGCAATTCCTCAAGCGGGATGTGACAGCGAATGACGTGGCCCGCGGCCGCAAACTGGCTGGGGGGCGTCTCGTCATCGCAGATAGACCCTATGCGGCGGGGACAGCGTCGCTGGAAACAGCAACCCCGTACCGGCGGTTCCGCTTCCTGCACGTCCTTGGCGAGCAGTTGCGCCCGCGCGCCCGGCGCCGGATCTGGCGCCGCTGCCAGCAAGGTCTCGGTGTAGGGATGGTAGGGCGGCGCGTAGATATCCGCCACTGGCCCCACCTCGCAGATCCGGCCCTGATAGAGCACAGCCACCCGATCAGCGATAGCGCGGACGACGGCCAGGTCGTGCGAGATAAAGAGATAGGCTGCGCCCCGATCGGCCTGGAGTCCCGCCAACAGCTCCAGTACAGCAGCCTGAACCGAAACATCGAGCGCCGAGGTCACTTCGTCGCACAACACCAGGTCCGGCTCGGCGGCAAAGGCGCGGGCGACGGCAACCCGCTGTTTTTCGCCGCCGGACATTTGGCCGGGATGCCGTTCCAGATAGCGTGGGGTAAGCCGCACCTCTTCCAGCAGCGCGCCAGACCGGTCAAGACGCCCTTTTTGGTCCATGTCGAAGTAAAGCCGCAGCGGGGCATCGAGAATCTGCTTGACGGTATGGCGAGGGTTGAGAGAGGCGTCAGGATTTTGGAAGATGATCTGGATTTTTCGATGCATTTCAGCCGGACGGCTTTCGACTACTGAGGCAAGATCCTGCCCTCCGAAGTCAATCCGACCTTCACGGGGCGGCAGCAATCCGGCGATGGCGCGCGCTATGGTCGATTTGCCGGAGCCGCTCTCGCCAACGAGAGCCAGCGTCTCGCCGCGGTGGATCCTGATGGTAAAACTACTTACCGTCATCGGCGGTTCGGGCTCGCCGCGCCAGCGCGCCACCAGCGCGGCCAGACCACGCTTGGCATAAGTAATATCCACCTCGGCCAGGTCAAGCAGCGGCTCTGGTTGAACGCCCTGGTCGATCCCAACCTTCAGGTCGCGCATCTGGCCCGAATGCCCACTCGCCACGACTCGCTGCCAATGATGACATTGCACCAAGTGGGGTAAGGTCCCAGCGCGGCTCGTTGGTTCAAGCGCCGGGTCAATAGTCTTGCAAGTCTCATCGGCGAAGGCGCAGCGCGGAACGAAAGCGCAGCCAACCGAGTCTTCGCCTGGCGCCGGCGGCCGACCAGCCATCGCACGCGGCAAGCCAGCGTATGAGAGACGAGGCACTGAACCCAGCAGACCGCGCGTATACGGGTGCACCGGATCGGCAAAAACCTCGGCGATTCCCCCATCCTCGACGATTTCGCCAGCGTACATCACCGCCAGACGGTCACAGACGCGGGCGATCGCGCCCATGTCGTGGCTGATGTACAGCATCGCCGTACCCGTCGACTCCTGGATTTCCCGCAGCAAGTCCAGGATGTGGGCTTGCGTGGTCACATCAAGGCCGGTCGTCGGCTCGTCAAGCACAAGCAATTCGGGCTTGCCGGCCAATCCCATGGCGATGGCAACCCTTTGCAGCTGACCGCCAGAGAGTTCGTGGGGGAACCGCCGGACAAGCTCGTCCACCTTCGGCAAGTGGACCTGGGTCAGCAACTCCAGAACGCGTTCTTGCAACTCAGTTCCCGCAAGACCGAGATGGAGCGTCAAGACCTCGGCGATCTGCTCGCCCACCCGCATGGTCGGCGTCAGCGCGGAACTGGCGCTCTGAGGGATAACAGCCACCCGCTGCCCGCGTATGTTTGCCAATTCGTCTGGCGCCAGACCAAATAGATCCACCCCCTCGAAGCGCACCGAGCCAGCGATCACCTGGCCGCCGGGCCGCAGATGCCCCAGCAGGGTCATGCCAAAGGTCGTCTTGCCACAGCCAGACTCCCCCACCAAGCCGAGCGTCTCGCCCCGCTGCATCTCCAGCGACACATTGCGGAGCACCGGCACGACCTGGCCCGCCTGTGTGCGGAAGCCGGTCGTCAAGCCCTCAACCTCTAGCAGCTTTTGGCTCATGTCGGCGCTTCCTGGCTGCGGTCTAGGCCGATCGCTTTGGACAGGGCGTCACCCGCCAGGTTGATGCCAATGATCAGGCTGGCGAGGGCGAATACCGGGAATAATGTTCCCCAGGGAGAGACCGCCAGCATAACCTGATTCTCGAAAACCATACGCCCCCAATCCGGGGTTGGCGGGGCAATGCCGAAGCCGAGGTAGGACAGCGAGCTGATGGCGGTCAGCGCCCAAGAGGCCCGCATCACGTATTCGACCAGAAGCACATCCAACAGATTGGGTATCAACTCGCGAAGGACGATGTTGGTCTTGCGTTCGCCACGCGCGCGCGCCGCCGTGATGAAATCACTCGCGACAAAGGATAGCGCAGCGCCGCGGGCTACGCGAACAGTCGATACACCGTAGGCGTAGCCTAGGGTTAGAATGAGCACGCTGAATCCGGTGCCAAGCGCCACGACAATAAGCAATACGACGAGTAAGCCGGGTATAGCCAGCAAGGCATCAACCAGGCGCATAACCACTTCGTCAACTCGCCCGCCAATAAACGCGAGCAAAATGCCGAGCAGCCCGCCCCATAAAACCGCGATCGCCGCCGCCAGCAAAGCCACGCCAATCGCCGCGCGCCCACCGAGCAGGACTCGCGTAAAAAGATCGCGACCGAAGGAATCAGTGCCAAATGGATGATCGGCGGAAGGCGCCGCCAGCCTGTTCTTGCCGTCAATGTCATGGTGAGCATAAGGGACGATATAAGGCGATGCCACGGCGATGAACATATGAACGATGACGATCACCAGCCCAATTGTGCCTTGCCGCGATCGGCGCAGGCTGCGCCAGACCTGGGCAAACCAGCCCAAGGATTGCGCTAACCGTGTCGGGACAACCGACATTGATCTCATTCCTTCAGCTCCCTAGCCGCGCAGCCCAGCCAAGCGCTTGGCTTCTGCATACATGCGCTCTGGCGCGCCGTCATGCAGGTCATAGCGCAGCGCCTCCAGCATAAACACAGGCTCTTGGGGGAAGTCGATGGCGCTGAACACCTCGTCAAATGGGATAGCGCCTTCGCCCGGCCCCATGTGCAGATCCCCTCGGCCCAGGGCGAAACTTTTGCCGCCAGAATAGGCCGAGATGCCCATATTGTCTTGAACGTGAAAATGCGTGGTCAGCGGCGCCAGGCGCGCAATTCCCTCCAAGTAGTCGAAACCGTTCCACTGTGATGACAGAAATGAATGCCCAAAGTCGATACAAACGCCAATTCCAGGATGGTCAATCGATTCCACGAAGCGCGCGTGCATCTCAGGGAATGCGGTGTAACTGGCATTTTCGATAAAGCCGTGTGTTTCAATGCTGATATTCCCGCCCCAGCTGGCAACTTCGTCGGCATAACTTAACAAAATGTCGCGTTCGCGCGCCATCAGCTCCTGCATTGGCTTCGACGTTCCTGCCGGCAGCGTAAGTCGATAGCCGGCGTGATAAGCCAGTGCTGTCGCGCCAACGGCTTTACCCACCTCAAGGCCCGCCTCCAACAGCCTCTGATGATATTCAAGATCGGCGACGTCAAACATGTTGGTCTCGCCGGGGAGATGAAAGGTGTAGCCTAATCGATCACGGAACTTGTCCAGCACCGCGACCAATTGCTTCAAGCGTCGCTGATCAACGCGGCCGCCAACCCACATACGCCAGGAAGCAGGCGACACTTCAACATAGTCATAACCGCAATCAATTAGCGTTTCTAAGTTCTCCG
>JAJECX010000023.1 GCA_022821805.1 Anaerolineae bacterium | reverse complement strand
AACGAATGGTGGCACGGCGGGATGTAGGCGGTCCACCCCTAGCCCCCTCCCCATAAAGAGCTGAGGAGCGGACACGTTTGAAGTAAGGCGCTGCGATTGCGACGGGTCAGCCAAGGCTGACCCCTACAAGGTTCGTTTATGTCGAAAATCGTAGGGGCGACCCGTGGGTCGCCCGAAAATAGCCGCGGAATAATCAGATTTTGAAACGAAAACCTGCGAAATGAAAAGGTGTCCGCTCTTCAGCCATAAAGAGGGAGGGGGAAAGCGTTGTACGCGCGCAACCAGCAAAATAGCGCAACAATCCCGAGTCCGCTTATATGCCTGAATTCCTTGTTTCGCGCGATTTAAGCCCCTCCCTCCTTGTGGGGGAGGGGTTTGGGGTGGGGGCGGCCCGCGCATGACCTTCCTCGAATACATGAAGCGCGCCTGGCCCCTCTATGTGATGATCCTGCCGGGCATCATCTTTGTGCTGCTCTTCCGCTACTACCCCATGTACGGCATCGTCATCGCCTTTCAAGACTTCAGCCCGGCCAAGGGTTTCGCCAATTCGCCCTGGGTCGGTTGGGAGAATTTTGAGTTTTTCTTTTCCCTGCCGGATTTCGGTCGCACCTTCGGCAATACGCTCATCATCGCCATAACGAAAATTGTCGCCGACCAGATCGGGGCGATCATCCTGGCGCTGCTGCTGAACGAGGCGCGCATTCTCTTCTTCCGCCGCAGCATCCAGACCTTGATCTACCTGCCGTATTTCTTGTCCTGGATCGTCTTGGGCGGCATCCTGCTGGATGTCCTCGCGCCCCATGGCATACTCAATCAGGCGATTGGCAACTTCGGCGTCAAGCCACAGCTCTTCCTGGGCAGCAACGATTGGTTCCGCGGCACGATAATCCTGTCGGGATTTTGGAAGAATGTGGGTTTTTCGACCATCATCTACCTGGCGGCGCTCACGGCGATTAACCCCGTCCTGCACGAAGCGGCCGCCATTGACGGCGCGGGGCGTTTGCGCCGCATCTGGCATATCACTCTGCCCGGCATCCGCCCGACGATCGTGCTGCTGGCGGCGCTGAGCCTGGGCGATGTGCTGGAAGCCGGCTTCGAGCAGATCCTGACGCTCTACAGCCCGGCCGTCTACCGCACCGGCGACATCATCGATACCTACGTCTACCGCGTGGGTTTGGTCTCGGCGCAGTACAGCCTGGCGGGCGCGGTAGGTTTGTTCAAATCCTTCATTGGCTTCTTCCTCATTGCCCTGTCCTATTGGCTGGCGGATCGCTATGCCGGCTATCGCATTTTGTAGGGGGCGCTTGATGATCCGCGACAAAAGCTGGTTCAGCCGATTGTTTGATGGCTTCAACTATGTTTTTCTGACTGTGTTCGCGCTGCTCTGCCTGGCGCCGATGGCGCATATTTTTGCCGTCTCCCTGAGCGGGCGGGCGCCGGCGACGGCCGGATTCGTGTCGTTTTGGCCGATTGACTTCACGCTGGAGAATTATCAAGAGGTTATGGGCTCGCGCACTTTTTCGCGGTCATTCATCATTTCTGTCGTTCGCGTTCTCACCGGCACGAGCCTGAATATGGCGCTGATCATTCTGACAGCCTACCCGCTGTCCAAGACGCCGCGGGTTTTCAAAGGGCGCACGATCTTCATCTGGTACTTCGTCTTCGCCATGCTCTTCCACGGCGGCTTGATTCCAACCTTCTTGGTCGTACGCAGCGTCGGGCTGCTGAACACTTTGGGCGCGCTGATTCTGCCCAACGCCGTGCCCATCTTCAGCATGATCCTGATGATGAATTTCTTCCGCAATGTGCCCAAGGAGTTGGAAGAATCGGCGCTGATTGACGGCGCGTCGCACTGGCGCGTGCTCTGGCATATCTACATTCCGCTTTCGCTGCCCGCCATCGCCACCTTGACGCTCTTGTCCGCCGTCAACCATTGGAACGCCTGGTTCGACGCGCTGATCTATATGACCGACACCGCCAATTATCCCATGCAGACCTACCTGCGCTCGGTGGTGGTCGAGCTGGATTTGACCAATGTGGGCATCGACCCGCGCGATTTGCAGCGGCTGTCCGACCGGGCGATCCGCGGCGCGCAGATTGTTGTGGCGACCGTGCCGATTTTGGCCGTCTATCCCTTCTTGCAGCGCTACTTCATCTCCGGCATCAGGCTGGGCGCGGTGAAGGAGTAGCTGATGAGCGTGAAACCCGTCTTCGGCAATGGCGTCTTCCCCTTCGGCACGCATGTATATCGCGAGCCCTGCTTGGATTTGGACGGCGTCCTGCGCGATTTGCCGCTGCTGAAACAGTATGGTTTCAACATGATCAAGATTCAGGAGCACTGGTCGGCGGATGAAAGGCGCGAGGGCGAATGCGATTTCTCGCGCGTGGAGCAAGTCCTGCGGCGCGCCGATGAGCTGGATCTGGGCGTATACCTGGGATTGACGATGGAGCAGGCGCCGGCTTGGGTCTGGCGCAAGTTTCCCGATTGCCACTTCGTATACAGCGATGGCAGACGGCACAATCAGCCGACGCAGTACACGATCCCGATGGATGGCAAGCCGGGTCCTTGTTGGGATCATCCGGGTGTTCGAGAAGCGGCGGCGCGTTTTATCGGCGAGCTGGCGCGGAGGCTGGGAAAATACAAGAATATCTGGGCTTGGAATACCTTTCAGGAAATAGGCTTCTGGCCCAATACGGCGGGGAAGCTGGGTTTCTGTTATTGCCCGCATACACTTGCGCGTTTTCGTGAATGGCTGCGGGAGAAGTATGGGACGCTGGAAGCGCTGAACGCCACCTGGCAGATCAATTACGGCAACTGGGACGAGGTCGAGCCGCCGTGCCGCGAGGAGCCGCTGGCGCCCTTCATCGACTGGCGCTATTTCATGGATGACGTTTACCTGGCGCGTCAATTGGCATTCAAGACGAAGGCGCTAAAGGACAAGGACCCTTTTCAACGGCCTGTCTTCAGCCACGCCGATACGCCGCGGGTCGGCTCGGGGGCGGAGTGGCGCTGGGCGCGCGTCGGCGACTTTTTCGGAACGAGCAACTACCCGAAGTGGAATAACGGTCATCCCTGGGACGATCCGGTCGCGAGCGAAGCTGGGGCGCTGCTCAACGAGATCTGGGAAGAGATGATGCTCTGCACCGATTTGGCGCGCGGCAATAACGGACGCGATCGCGCGCTCTGGGGCGCCGAGTTTCAGGGCGGTCCGATTTCGACTTCGCTGCATATTGGGCGAAAGCCGACGCCGAATGATTTGCGCGTTTGGGTTCTAGCGGGGCTGGCTTGCGGCATGACCGGCATTAGTTTTTGGAATCATCGGGTGGAGCGCTTCTGGAAGGAAGGGAATGGATTCGGGCTGCTGGATCCGCTTGGGGACAGCAGCGAACGCATGGAAGCGGTAAGCCGAATCGGAAAGGCGATTCAAAAGCATGGCGAGTTCTTTTCGCAGGCGCAGCCGCCGCGGGCGCAAGTGGCGCTGCTGGTGAACGAGGACACATATCATTTTTTCCAGGCTAGTAATGGCGATGTGATTCATCATTACCGCTACAATATGCGCGGCTGGTATGCGCGGCTGTGGCGGATGGGGATCGCAGTGGATTTCCTCGATGCCGAGGAAGTCATAGCTGGCGAACTGGCGCATTATCAAGCAGCAATCTTGACGATGCCGCTTAGTTTGGATGGCGACTACTTCGCGCATTTGGCCAAATTTGTCGAGGCGGGCGGGACGCTGATTGCGGAAGCCTGTCCCGGTCGTTGGGACAAGTATGGCTGGACTACGCTGGAGCAGATGGTGGATGGGGGCGAGGAAGTCTTCGGCGCGCGGCAGCGGGAACTGGCGATGGTCAGCGAGCCGGGCGCGGAGCGACGCTGGATGCCTGATGAACGGCATTTCGGCGAGTTTGATCCGCCAAAACCATTGACGGGCTGTGGCGAAATGGCGGGCAGGGAAGCGCGCGCCAACTTCTACTTGCAGAGCCTCAAGCCGACCACTGGCGAAGCGATCCTGATGAATGGCGATGATGTCGTCGGTGTCCGGAATCGCTTTGGCGCCGGGCAGGGCATATTGATCGGCGCCTTCCTCGGCTTTGGCGCGAAGGCTTATCGCGAATCGGATGCGGGTACGGATGGCTTTTTGGAGGCGCTGCTGCGGAAAGCGGGCGTTGAAGGCGATTGCTGCGGCCAATTGTTGCGACGGCGGCGAGAATGGCGGGGACGGGAAGCC
The DNA here is from genome assembly GCA_022821805.1 of Anaerolineae bacterium. GTDB lineage: Bacteria > Chloroflexota > Anaerolineae > Aggregatilineales > Phototrophicaceae > UBA6055. The sequence continues at coordinate 37,440 of JAJECX010000023.1, read as the reverse complement.
TGGTTCTTCGTCAATCCGACGCCGCAGGCGGTGACGGAGCGCGTCAGCAAAGATGGCTTCAGCAAAGCGCGCGATCTATTGGGAGAGGGTCTCATTGAGGAGAGCGCGGACGCGATATCGGTTCGCGTGGAAGGTACTAACCTGGCATGTGTGCTGCTTTCGCCTTGAACGGTGTAGAATTAGTATAGCATGCGAATCTATGCGCCCTATGTGCCTATGTGGTGAAATTGATAATTTACAGGACGCATCATGAAAATCACTCGAATTGACTGTCACGTATTGCTCGTTCCCGAATTTCACACTGAAGCCTGCTCATCGGCGCAGGACAATCTGGTCGTTGAAATCCACACCGATGAAGGCATCGTAGGCATCGGCGAGACGGATGTGAATCCCTGGATCGCGCGCGCCTGCATCAAAGCGATGGGCACGCATATCATGGGTTTGGGCTTGGAAGAGATGCTGATCGGCGAAGATCCGCTGCAGCCGGAAGCGATATGGCAAAAGCTGTACAGCGGCTCGAAGATGAACGGGCGGCGCGGGGCGCTGATCTGCGCCATGGGCGCGATTGATATGGCGCTATGGGACATCAAAGGAAAGGCGCTTAGCCTGCCGATTTACAAGCTGCTGGGCGGCGCGGTCAAGGATTCAATCACACCCTACGCGTCGCTCTTGCCCACCGGGGACAGCTTGGGGGAATATCGCGAATCACTGAAGGAGAAACTGCTGCAGGCGCGGGAATTCGGATTCAAGGCGGCCAAGCTGGAAATTTGTATTAATGGACCTTACACGCATAACGCCTTGCAGGAAGATGACGATCATATCGCTGAGATCGTCGCTGAATGCCGTGACGCGGTCGGCGCCGAGATGACGTTGATGGTGGATGTGGCTTACGCCTGGGGCGACGCGCGGACGGCGCTGCGGGTGATCAAGCAGCTGGAACCCTTTGATCTTTTCTTCCTGGAGACGCCGATCAATATCGACGATCTGGCGGGTTATGCCTTCATCAGCGAACGTTCGCCGATCCGCATCGCGGCTGGCGAGTGGCAGAATACGCATTGGGAATTCATCGATTTGGCGCATCGGGGCAAGCTGGATGTTTTGCAGCCGGATATTGGACGAGTTGGCGGCTTCAGCGAGGCGCGCAAGGTGACAGAACTGGCGGCCGATTATGGGCGATTGATCGTGCCGCATTGCTGGAAGACGGGCATCGGCATCGCAGCGAGCGCCCATTTGGGCTTCGCCACCGCCTGCTGCCCTTACATCGAGTACTTGCCGGCGCATCTGTCAGAGTCGGCGCTGCGCGATGAATTAGTCGCCGATGAACTGGAAATGGTTGATGGCGAGATACCGCTGCCGCAGAAGCCGGGATTGGGCATCGAGCTGAATCGCGATGCCTTGCAGCGTTATCTGGTTGACTAGCTTGGCCGCCTAAGCGAAAGCCGCCGCAGGCAACATGACCCCCGCGTTTAGCAATGCCGCTTCGATTGCGGCGCGCTGCTCGGCCGAGCTTTCCGGCATGGGCATGCGCGGAAGGCCGGCGGGGCGACCCTGCAAAGCCAGCGCCGTCTTGACATTTGCTGGCATATTGTCGCCTTCGAGCGCGTTGTAAATCGGCAGCAGCTTGTGATGCGAATCCAGCGCGGAGATGTGATCGCCCGCCGCGACTTGATTCCAAAGCCTGACAAAAAGCTCGGGCGCGGCTGTCAGAATCGCGGCGATGGCGCCATGCGCCCCCAGCGCGAATGAGGGATACATCAGCGCGTCAACGGCTGACATGATTACGCCGGCGTCGGCGGAAGCCATGAGCAGGTCGGCGAGCAACTTCAGGTCGCCGGCGCTTTGCTTGACGCCGATGAGCCCTTCGATTTCGCGCATCATGCGATCGAGCAGGGCGGGCGAGCAGTAGGTCCAGGGCACGACATTGTAGATCATCACCGGCTGGGCGGCATGTTGCGCCAATCGCGCGAAATGATCGAACATCATCTCGTCGCTGGGGCGGAAGAGGTAATGCACCGGCGTTACTTGCAGGGCGGCGATTTCCAGGTCAGCCAGGGCGCGGGCTTTCTCTATCGCCTGGCGTGTGCTGTCGACGATGATGCCGGCGATGACCGGCGCGCGGCCGGCAGCGACTTCGCAGGCGGTCGCCACGACCTGGCGAAGTTCGTCAGTGGTCAGCGCGTGTCCTTCGCCGGTGCTGCCGCCGACGGCGATGCCATGTACGCCGGCGGTAGAAATCAGGTATTCGATTTCGGCGCGCAGAAGCGCTTCGTCTACAGACTCATCTTGCGCGAATGGTGTGACCATTGGCGGTACGATGCCGTGAATTTTCATGCTTGTCCTCGCTTTCCTCGTATGTTGATTTCCGACTCTCATGTCGAGATATTAGGATGGTTCGTTGAAAGCCTGCTTCGCGCCGCGGTCAGGCAGCCTTCGCTTTGACCAGGTCGCGCTTGCCGAGGAAGATCCAGAGCAGCCAGAGCGCTGTCGGCACGACAAGTATAACCGACCCAAGCTGCAGGACGCCGCTGACGCCAAGCGAGGTATCAATGAGGCGTCCGGTTGTGCCGGAAGATACAGCGGCGAAGAGCGTGTAGAGGGCGAACTCGGTGGAGAATACGCGTCCGCGCACTTCGTTGGGCACGATCTGCAAAAGCAGCTGCGTGCCCAGGACCCAGACCAGTCCGCCGCCGACGCCGCGCAAGAGCGCCCCGATGAGCACGACGGGCAGTGAGATCAAGGTGGAGCATATTAGAAAGCCGAAGGAAGAACAGACATAGCCTAAGGCGATCATCAGGCGGAGGCGCCGATCGCGGTCGCGCGCCCAATTGCGTCCGAGAATTGGGCTAAGGCCCGAGCCGATGCCAGCCATGACGTAGATCAAGCCCATGCTGATGCTGCCGCCTTCGCCGATGGGGAAATGCTGCTCGGCAATTGTGACTTGCGCCACCTGGAAGAAGCCGATGATGAAGAAACCGAGAACGGCTTTCTGGATGGCGATGGAGAAGGTATCGATATGTTGGCGCAGATAGCGCAGCCCGTCGAGGTATTGCTGGATGCCGGCCATCATGGATCGGTCGGAGTCGCGCTTGGACTTTAGCGTTGATTGATAAGGCATGCGCAGGAGGATGAGCGCGCTGAGCAGGAAGGTGACGGCATCAATCACGAAGGCGGGATAGACGCCGACGACGCCGGCGACCAAGCCGCCCAGCGCCGAGCCAAAAGCCAGCATGACTGACCAGGTGGCGGACGAGAGGGCGTTGGCGATGCCCACCTCCTGCGGCTTGGTGATATCGGGCAGGAGCGCATTCCAGGCGGGAAAGTAAAAGCCTTGCGAAGCCGCCTGCACCGCAGTGAGCGCGTAGATCAGCCAGACATGCTGCGGCTCGCGCACCAGCACAAAAGCCAGAACGACGAAGCCGCGCAGCACATCGGTGATGATGAGGACGGCGCGGCGGTTGTAGCGGTCGGCGACGACGCCGGCGATTGGGCTGACCAGGAAGGGCGCCAGCATCCGAACGACAAAGAGACCGCCGATGGCGGTGCCGGATTGTGTCAAGGTCGCGATCAGCGCGGCCGAGGCGATTAGATTAAACCAGTCGCCGGTCAAGCTGATGACCTGCCCAGCCCAGAGATAACGAAAAGCGCGGTTGCCGCGTATGAGCTGCAGGTAACCGGATGATCCCGTATCAGTCTTGTTCAATGCTGTCTCGCAAAATGGCAGACCGCGCCGACAGCGGAAGCGGCACGGGCATGCATATAATCAGGATATTCGAAAAACGCGTCGGGCAAGCCCGGACTCGGGGCATTATATGCACACTTGAGCAGACAATACAGCGGTGAATAGGCGAAGTTGCTTTGTGGCAGACGGCATTGCGCGAGGGCTGTATTCAGCCGCCATATAGCGTCTGTTCAAATCCGTCTCCGATTCTGTAAGATTGTGACGCCTGGGTTGCATTGCGGGAGTGGATAATGCGGAAGGGCGGGAGCGTCAGATGAGAGTATTCATCGCCGGCATAGACGGCTATTTGGGCTGGCCGCTGGCGCTCTATTTGAGCGCGCGCGGACACGAGGTGGCCGGCGCTGATCTACTGCTGCGGCGTGAATGGGTGGCGGAAGTCGGCGGGGACAGCGCTTTGCCGATCGCTAGCCGGGCGGAACGCTTGGAGGCCTTCCGCGGGACGCGGGGTTTTGCGCTCGATTTCCGCGTTGGGGATTTGACGGATTATGCCTTCGTCAAAGGTTTCTTCGAGGAGTTTCAGCCGGAGGCGGTTATCCATCTGGGGCAGATGCCGTCGGCGCCATACTCGATGATGGATCAGGCGCATTGCGTTTGGACGCAGCGGAATAATGTCATCAACAATTTGAATATCTTATGGGCGATCAAGGAGGTAGTGCCGGAGGCGCATCTGATCAAGCTGGGCACGATGGGCGAGTACGGCACGCCTGCGGTCGACATTCCCGAAGGCTTCTTCGAAGTCGAGTTTCGCGGACGGCAAGACCGATTGCCCTTTCCGCGGCAAGCCGGCAGTTGGTATCACCAGAGCAAGGTGCACGATTCGCATAACACACAGTTTGCCTCGAAGATTTGGGGCGCGCGGGCGACGGATATCATGCAGGGCGTCGTCTTCGGGACGCGGATCCCGGAGATGGGCGACGACTGGCGCATGCGCACGCGGCTCGACTTTGATCAGTGCTTTGGCACGGCGATCAATCGTTTTTGCTGCCAGGCGGTCATCGGTCATCCGCTGACGCTCTTCGGGCTGGGCAAACAGAAGCGGGGCTTCCTGCCGCTGGCGGATTCAATGCGCTGCCTGGGGCTGGCGGTGGAGAACGCGCCGGCCGCGGGCGAATACCGCGTATTTAATCAATTTGAAAATGCTTATTCAATCAGCGAATTGGCCTGTCTGGTCAGGGATGTCGCCGCGGAAATTGGCTTGGCGGTTGAGATCAAACGTTACGACAATCCGCGGACGGAGATGGAAGAGCACTACTACAATCCCGATCGTCAGCATTTGCTGGATCTCGGGTATGAGCCGACGCGCGATATCAGTTTGGTGGTGAAAGAAATGCTATTGGATCTATGCGACAACCGAGGCCGTATCGAAGCGCACGCTGAACTGTTGATTCCCGATATTCGCTGGGACGCCAGCCGCAAGCGGTCGGAAGTCATCGGATGAAGTGGGACGGACCGCTTGCGGGCGCGTCTCCGCGGCGGCTAACGTCATTTGCTGCGGCGCTGGCGACTTGCCTCATTCTGATTCTAACTGTACTAAACAGTCCGGCGCCAAGCATCAATCGCGCGTATGACGATACGACGATCTTCATCAGCGCGGACCGAGCCTGGACTTTCTTCCCCGGCGATTGCTTGACCATTCGGTGGCGGCTGGAAGGGATAGCGTCGCTGCACGTCGATGGCGCGGGCAAGATCGGCGCCGACGAGATGCGCTTCTGTCCGGCGATCAACGCCACGAGTCCGCTGTTTGAGGCGCGGGCGCAGGACGGGATCTATCGCAGTTTCCGGCTGGATATCCGCCATTTGCCCGATCTGCTGTTTTATCTGTTGGGCTTTGTCGCGTTTGTCGGCTCGCCCGTGCTGGCTGTCTATTACTTCTTTTCGCGCTCGCCGGAACGATCCCGGCCGCTCGATTGGCTGGCGATCGGCGCGCTGGCATTGAGTGTGCTGGGCGGCTGGCTGCGATTGCAGACCTATGAGCCGCGCGCGATTGATGAGGCAAAGGGAGGCGTCGCCCTTCACTTGTGGGCGGAGCATGATCGCATCTTGTTTCCGCATGAATGCGTCGATATCTGGTGGTCGGTTGTCGGCGCGCAGTCCGTGCGATTTAATGGGCACGTGATTGCGAGCGAGAACAACCCGGCGCAAGCCGAGCATTGCGCTGAAGACGGCGAATCCGCGCGTCTCGAAGTGGAAAATGAAGCTGGAGCAAGCGCGTCCTACAGTTTGCCCATTCGATCGTTCTTCCCGCAAAGGTCCGTTCCGCCCCCCTACCTTACTTTATCGCTTGTCGGAATCGCGCTGAGCCTGCTGATTTTTGGACCATTGGCGGCGCGATATGCGCAGCGGCTCCGGCGTCGTGAGTCGCGGGCGGACGCTGCTGCCATCTTCGGTTGTTTCCTTGTTGTATTTGTCCTTTATCTGCCGTTTGGCTTTGACAGCAGCGCTCATTGGGAGGCGTGGATCATCCACGGATACACGGAAGGGGGGACGCTGAGCTATTACGCGACCGAAGCGGTCTCGCGTCCTTGGGTAAATCTGCCGCGTAGCCTGGCTTATCTAATCAACTCGGAGACATTCGTCGGCTATCACCTGGTCAATTACGGATTCTACGCCGGCAGCATGGCGCTGCTTTTCATCATTCTGCGTCAGTTGGGAGTAGCGCCGCTATACGCCTTCCTGACGGCGATGCTGTTCATGTTCTATCCGGTCAATGACGACTTCATGAGTCTGCGGCGGCTGCCTAACAATTTCAGCACGGTATCGCTATTGCTGGCCGGCTCCCTATTCCTGGATTATTGCCGAAAGCCGAGACGCCTGACGCTGCTCGGGCTCTGGCTGGGGCTGCTGTTTTGCGTCGGATCAAACGAGACGGGCTACGGTATTATCTTGATCGCGCCGCTGCTGCTTTGGCTGCGCCATGGGCGACGCAATTGGCGGCGCAACCTGAACCTGAGCGCCGTCTGGTATCTGGCGCCGGCCTTCAAAATCGCATTCGTCATTTTGCTGCTGGCGAGCGGACGCGATTTTTATCAGAGTGGTCTCATCGGCGCGGACCCGAAGGAGCAAGCCACAGTCCTTGATACCTTTGTTGAGGTGGCGGGCGTCGTCTATGAGCGCGCATTTGTTTTGGGCTGGCAGGACGCATTGGCGGCTCTGGGCGGGAATCGGTGGTGGTTGCCGACTCTTATCACGCTGGCTGCTGTCGCCGTCATCGCCTGGTTTCACCTCCGCGAGGATAAATACGCGCAGCAGCCGACCACGCGCCAGATTGTCATCGCGTTGGGCTGTGGGCTTTTGCTCATCATCGCCGCGATAGGCGTTTTGATATGGGTTCCGTTCTATCGCGCCGATTCCTGGCGGATATATATGCTGGCGCCAATCGGCGGGTCCGTCGCTGTCTTCAGTCTGATACTGCTGATCGTCTCGCCAGTAGGCGACAATCTGCACCGAAATGTTATCGCAGTGGGACTATGCCTGCTGCTGTTGGCGCCTGCTGGGTCGCGGCTTTTCACGCAGCATGGCGGATTCATTGAGAGCGCGCATTCGAAGGCGCGTATCTTGCATCAGTTGCTCGATATCGCCCCGGAGTTGGCGCCAGAAACGCAGATTGCAATGGTAACGGAGATGAACCATTTGGAGCTGCGAGCGAGGGGCATTGGAGAGTTCCTGAATAACGACATGCTGGACAGCGCGCTTCGTGTTCTCTACCAGGACGGCGCGCCAGAATTTGCCTACTTCTGCCATTCGATTGACGATTGCGGCGAATTCAGCGGAAGCGAAACGCTTTTTTCGTCGGCGTCGCCGGGAGAATTGATGCAGCGTACGCTTGTGTTTCAGCTATATGAAGATCTTTCCGTTTCGTTGGTCGATGAACCGGCCGCGTTTCTAGGATTGGAGATTGAAGCGCCGTATGACGCAAGCGCGCTGTATAATGCCGACGCGCCGCTTCCGCCGCGGGCGCGCACGATGCTGGCGGCCGCGCTGCGTTAGTGAGCGACTATGAGGCGGTATGTCCGGCGCATGCGCGCGGGGCAGCGGGAAGCAGGATAACAATAGATGCAGAGCAAGAGCAAAAGCCTATGACAGGAAGACCGGTACTGCTAATCGTTTTGGATGGCTGGGGCATCCGCGCGACGGAGCATGGCAACGCGGTGGCGCAGGCTGAGACGCCAAATTTCGATCGCTGGCTGCGAACTTACGAGCGCTGCATTGTGCATACCTCTGGCGAGCATGTGGGGCTGACGCCCGGTCAGATGGGCAATTCCGAAGTTGGTCATCTCAATTTGGGCGCCGGACGGATTGTCTATCAGGATATCTCGCGGATTGCCAATGCCATCGCTGGTGGCTCGCTGGCAGAGAATGCCGCCTTGCGCGGCGCGCTGCGATATGTGCGCCAGAGCGGCAGCAAGCTGCATTTGATTGGCTTGCTGGGCAACGGAGGCGTACACAGCCACTCCGATCACCTATATGCGCTGCTGGATATCGCCGCGGCTCAGGGCGTGAACCCCATATTGCATCTGATCACCGATGGACGCGATACGCCGACGCGGATGGGCCTCCGGTTTTGCGCCGAGCTTATGGACAAAATTGAGCGGGATGGCTGCGGGCGCGTGTCCACAGTGAGCGGACGCTACTTTGCGATGGATCGCGACCGGCGTTGGGAGCGGACGCAGCAAGCCTATGACGCGATGGCGTTTCGCCGGAGTGAAGTGAGCGCGCTATCGCCGCAGTCGGCGATTCAGCAGTCTTACGATCAAGGCGTGACGGACGAGTTCATCGCGCCAACCGTGATCGGAGACGAGCCTGGCATGGGCATTGCGCCGGGCGATGCGCTGCTCTGTTTCAATTTCCGCGCTGACCGGATGCGTCAGTTGGCGCAAGCTTTTGTCAAGCGAGGCTACGATGGCGCCGACCGCTTTCAGCCGATCGCTGACCTGCGCCTGGCTACGATGACGGAGTATATGGACGGGCTGACCGACGAGATCCTCTTTCCGGTGGAGCTGCTGCGCAACACTTTGGCGGAGACGCTGAGTGAAGCCGGCTTGACGCAGTATCACGCGGCGGAGACGGAGAAGTATCCGCATGTCACGTTTTTCTTCAACGGGCGCAATGAGGCGCCATTCAAGGGCGAGACGCGTAAGATCGTGCCGTCGCCGAAGGTCGCCACCTACGACTTGCAGCCGGAGATGAGCGCTTTCGAGTTGACGGAGGAAACGCTTGCGCGGCTAGCGGCGGCTGACGATGACTTCTTGCTGGTGAACTTCGCCAATCCGGATATGGTCGGGCATACGGGCTCGCTGCGGGCCGCAATCAGCGCGGTGGAAGCGGTTGACGCTTGCGCTGGACGGCTGGTGGACGCCGCGCTGGCGAAAGGGGGCGCCGCTATCGTGACCGCCGACCACGGCAATTGCGAGCGCATGATCGACGAAGCGACGGGCGAGCCGCATACTTACCATACGGTGGGACCGGTGTCCTTATTCGTGATTGATGCTGCGCGCTGCTACGATTTGCACAGTTGGGGGCGGCTGGCCGATGTGGCGCCGACCGTGCTGGATTTGATGGATGTCGAGCAGCCGGCGGAGATGACGGGCTGCAGCCTGATCCGGGCATATCGCATAAAGGAATGAAGCCGACGCTATCCGAGCGCTGAAATGAACCGTCTCGAAACGATGCAAGCCATCAGAGACAAGCCCGATGTCTCGGCGCTGATCATCGGCGGCGGCGTCAATGGCATCGGGACCTTCCGCGATTTGGCGCTGCAGGGGGTGGATGCGCTGCTGATCGAGCGCGGCGACTTCGGCAGCGGAACGAGCGCGGCGTCGTCGCACATGCTGCACGGCGGGCTGCGCTACCTGGAGAACGGCGAGTTCCGCCTGGTCAACGAGGCTTTGCGCGAGCGGGATCGATTGCTGCGGAACGCGCCGCATTATGCCAAGCCGCTGCGCACGACGATTCCGATTTTCCGCTGGTTTTCCGGGCTGCTGAACGCGCCCCTGAAGTTCGCCGGCTTGCTCGACCGACCGGCTGAACGCGGCGCGCTGGCAGTCAAGCTGGGTTTGACCTTCTACGACTTCCTGGTCCGCAGCGGTCGTCTCCTGCCGCGGCATGAATTTCGGCTGCGAGCCGATGCGCTGCGCGAGTATCCGCATTTGAATCCGGCGATAGTCTGCGCCGCCACTTATTACGACGCCTGGATGCCCTGTCCCGAGCGAATTTGCCTGGAGCTGGCGCTGGAGGCCGAGGCCTGCAACGAGCATTGCCACGCGCTCAATTATGTCAGCGCGATAGCTGGCGATGGCGATTCGGTGACACTACGCGATGAATTGACTGGCGAGACCTGGCGCGTCAAGCCGAAGGTAGTTGTCAACGCGGCCGGGCCCTGGATTGACTTGGTCAACGATGATCTGGGGCAGGAACATCAGCGATTCATCGGCGGCACAAAAGGATCACACCTGATTCTGCATCATCCGGCGCTGCTGGAAGCGACGCGCGGCAGCGAATTTTACTTCGAGCATGAAGACGGGCGCCTGGTGCTGATTCTGCCCTTCTTCAATCGAGTCATGATCGGCACCACCGATATTCGCATCGACAAGCCGGACGAGGCGGTCGCCAGCGAAGCCGAGATCGATTATTTGCTGGCGATGGTGAACAAGGTCTTTCCAGGCGTCAGGGTTGAGCGGTCGAACATCGTGTTCACCTTTTCTGGCGTGAGGCCGCTGCCCTATAGTGAAGGCGGGACGACCGGGCAGATCAGCCGCGACCACAGCATTCGGACGATCGCGCCAACTGGCGATCGGCGTTATCCGATACACTCGCTGATCGGCGGCAAGTGGACGACGTTTCGCGCCTTCGCCGAGCAGACGAGCGATCTTGCGCTGAGCGATTTAGGACGGGCGCGGCGAAAGAGCACGGCGAATCTGCCGATCGGGGGCGGGCGCGATTATCCGCGAGACGAAGCGGCGCGCGCGCAATGGCTGGGCGAATTGGGGCGAAGGAGCGAACTGCCGCCGGATAGGTTGCGCCAGCTATTCGAGCGCTATGGCACGCGCGTCGAGGCCATCGCAAGCGATTTGGGCGCAGGGAAGGATTGCGCGCTGAGGCATCATGCCGGTTACAGCAGGCGCGAAATCAAGTTCCTCTTGCGCGAGGAAAAAGTGACGCGGCTGGACGACCTGCTGCTGCGCCGCTCGCTGATTGCCATGCTGGGCGAGTTGACGCGCGAACTGCTGCATGAACTTGCTGAGATCGCGGCCGAGGCGCTGTGCTGGTCGCCCGCGCGGCAAGAGCAAGAGATAGAACGCGCGATCGAGATTCTGCGCGTCAGGCATCGGGTTGAGTTGTAGAAGCGTCGCTTAGCCGAGCCGAACTGCGGTCCCGCTCGCGGTAACCATCAACATGCTGCCGTTTGCGCCGACGGTTTCATAATCCAGATCGACACCTAGAATCGCGTTGGCGCCCCTGTGCATGGCATTGTCTTGCATTTCGCGCATGGCGATGTCTTTGGCTCGGCGCAATTCTTCTTCGTAAGCGCCCGAGCGGCCGCCGACGATATCACGGATGCCGGCGAACATATCCTTGAACATATTCGCGCCCATGATCGCTTCGCCGCTGACGATGCCCAGATATTCCGAAACTGACTGTCCTTCAATGCTCGGTGTTGTGGTGACGATCATACGCTTCCTCTTGTTTTCCATTGGCTTCCTCTCAATTGCGATACGCGCGGTATTGTACAGGCGGACTAGCGATATGGCTAGCGTTGCGGGGCGTGGACATCCGGGCGCGCGATTTTGGCCACGATGGGCGACTTCAGCGCGGCAGGATGAGGCGCAACAAGGTCTCCGCCGCTTGTGCCGCAGGCAGTTCGCCGGCCGTGACCGCCGCTTCGATTTCGGGAAGCGCCGCCTGCACAGCCTCGTGCTTATATAGATAAGCGCGCAGTTTGCCTTCGAGGGCGCTGTGCAACCACTCCCGGCGCTGTTGCGCGCGCCGCTGCTCGAAGCGGCCGCTCTGCTTGGTTGACTCGATGAACTCGCCGACTGTCGTCCAGATTTCCGCAATGCCGGCGCCGGTCAGGCCGGATGCGGTCAGCGCGCGGGTACCCCAGCCGACCGTGGCGGGCGCGACGTAGCGCAAGGCGCGCTCGAATTGGGCGCGGGCGTCTTTCGCCGCGGCGATATTGTCGCCATCCGCTTTGTTGATAACGACGGCGTCGGCGATTTCGATCACGCCCTTCTTGATGCCCTGCAGTTCGTCGCCGGCGCCGGTGATCAAGAGGAGCAGCAAGAAGTCCACCATGGATCGCAGCGTCACTTCGCTCTGGCCCGTGCCGACGGTTTCGACCAGGATGACATCGTAACCAGCCGCTTCGCAGACCAGAATCGCCTCGCGCGTTTTGCCGGCGACGCCGCCGAGCACGCCGCCAGTTGGGGAGGGGCGGATGAAGGCGTTTTTGTCGCGCGAGAGGCGCTCCATGCGCGTCTTGTCGCCGAGAATGCTGCCGCGCGTCAATGCGCTGCTTGGGTCAATCGCCAAGACAGCCACCTTGTGTCCGCGATCGGTGAGATAGCAGCCGAATGTCTCGATGAACGCGCTTTTGCCAGCGCCGGGGGGGCCAGTGACGCCGATGCGGATTGCGTTTCCCGCGTGCGGGAGCAATAGCGTGAGCAGCGATTGCGCCGCTTCATGATGTTGGGGCGCAGCGCTTTCAACCAGGGTGATGGCGCGGGCGAGCGCGGCGCGATCACCAGCCAGAACGCCTTGGGCCTGGATGACTAGATCAGCTGAAGGCTTGGGCGCAGTCTCTTCCATAAATGAATTGGCAGCGTCGATCAGTTGTGTTCATCATACCGTATAGACCTTATCTGTTACACTGTAGGCGTGACAATTTGATGAGGAGGCAAATGATGGCGCAATACTTGTGGCAAACTTCGTTGACGTCTTCCGCCTGGAAAGATCAAGTGTCGGGGAATATCGCCGCGCTATTTGACACGGGCGATGCAAACGCCGGGCATTTTGGCGGCAAGGTATTACATGCCTGGGTCGCCTTTGGCGAATACGATTTCATCGCGGTGGTTGAAATGCCGGACAATGAGAGCATGGCGGCTTATGTCCTGGCGATGACGGCAAAGGGACATTATTCAGCCGGCAAAACAACCATCCTGCTCAGCGGCGCGGAGACCGACCGGGCGCTGAATCGAGCCGCCTCATTGGGCTAGACCGCATTCAGATCGCCGCCCCGGTTTTGCCCGCGTATAAGCGCTGGTTCAGTTCGTCGAGCACTTTTTTCGCCGCGATCGGGATAACGGCGCCAGGACCGAAGATAGCTGAGGCGCCGCGCTCATAGAGAAATTGGTGATCGCGCGCGGGGATGACACCGCCGATAACGACCATCATGTCGGCGCGTCCCTGCCGCTCTAATTCTGCTACCAACTGAGGCAATAGGGTCTTGTGTCCGGCGGCGAGCGAACTGATGCCGACCACATGCACATCGTTTTCTATCGCCTGTTTCGCCACTTCGGCCGGCGTCTGGAATAGTGGCGCGATATCCACATCGAAGCCCATATCGGCGAAGGCGGTGGCGATAACTTTGGCGCCGCGGTCATGCCCATCCTGGCCCATTTTCGCCACCATTAGCCGTGGGCGGCGTCCTTCGCTACTGGCGAAGGCGTCGGATAGACGGCGAACAGACGCGACTTCGTCTTCCTCGCCGAATTCAGCGCGGTATACGCCCGTTACCGACCGAAGGACGGCTTTGTGCCGGCCCCAGGCTTTTTCCAGCGCCAGCGAGATTTCGCCGTTGGTGGCGCGGGCGCGAGCCGCGGCGACCGATAGGGCGAGTAGATTGCCCTCGCCGGAGCGGGCGCATGCGGTTAAGGCATTCAGCGCGGATTCTACGGCGCTGTCGTCGCGGTCGGCGCGCAGTTTGCGCAGGCCTTCGATCTGCGCCAGGCGCACGGCGCTATTATCGACTTCGCGATAGTCCACTGCTGTTTCTTGGGCGGGGGGATATTTGTTGACGCCGATGATGGTCTCGGCGCCGCTGTCGATAAGGGCTTGGCGGCGAGCGGCCGCTTCTTCAATGCGCATCTTGGGGGCGCCCGTCTCCAGCGCTTTCGCCATGCCGCCCAGGTCTTCAATTTCCTGAATATGGGTCCAGGCGCGCTGGGCGAGATCATGAGTCAGCTTCTCGACCAAGAAGGAACCGCCCCAGGGATCCACGACATCGCAGATGCCCGTCTCGCGCTGCAGGAAGAGCTGCGTATTGCGGGCGATGCGGGCGCTGAAATCGGTAGGCAGGGCGATCGCTTCATCCAGCGCGTTGGTGTGCAGGGACTGCGTGCCACCGAAGGCGGCCGCCAGCGCTTCCAGGCAGGTGCGCGCGATGTTGTTGAAGGGGTCGCGCTGCTGCAGGCTCCAGCCGGAGGTCTGGCAGTGGGCGCGCAAAGCCATTGATTTGGGATTGCGCGGATTAAACTGTCTGACGAGCTTCGCCCAGAGCATGCGCGCCGCCCGCATCTTGGCGATCTCCATGAAGAAGTTCATGCCGATGCCCCAGAAGAAAGACAGCCGAGGCGCGAAGGCATCAATATCCAAACCCGCCTGCAGACCAGCGCGCAAGTATTCCAAGCCGTCGGCCAGCGTATATGCCAGCTCAATATCGCTGGTCGCGCCGGCTTCCTGTATGTGGTAGCCACTTATGCTGATGCTGTTGAATTTCGGCATCTCGGCGGCGGTGTAGGCGAAGATGTCGGCGATGATGCGCATGGACTGGGCTGGCGGATAGATATAGGTGTTGCGCACCATATACTCTTTGAGGATATCGTTTTGGATGGTGCCGCTGAGCTGCGCCGGGGGGACGCCTTGTTCTTCCGCGGCGATGATGTAGAAGGCGAGCACGGGCAGGACGGCGCCGTTCATCGTCATCGAAACGGACATCTGATCGAGCGGGATGCCAGCAAAGAGGATATTCATATCGAGTACGCTATCGATGGCGACGCCGGCCATGCCGACATCGCCGACAACGCGCGGGTGATCGGAGTCGTAGCCGCGATGGGTGGCGAGGTCGAAGGCGACGGACAGTCCCTTTTGGCCTGCAGCCAGGTTGCGGCGGTAGAAGGCGTTGCTCTCTTCGGCGGTGGAGTAACCGGCGTATTGGCGAATCGTCCAGGGGCGCAGGGCGTACATCGCCGGATAGGGTCCGCGCAGGAAGGGCGGGAGGCCGGCGACAAAGCCCAGGTGCTCGACATCTTCCAGATCGGCGATGGTGTTCAGCGCCTTGATATTGATTTGTTCAAGCGTGCGCCAAAGGCTTTCGTCGGCGGCGACGCCGGTCTCAGCCTCGATGGCGGCGCGCCAATGGTCGATGGAGACTTCGACCGACGGATCGAAATCAATCTTGCTGAAATCGGGGAAGCTGGTCATAAGCCGTTCCCGGCATTCGCCAGTTGCGTTTCAAAAGGCTCAGCCAGCCGGATGGGAGGCAAAGGCTGGGCGCCCGCGCCGGCAACGCAGTTGGCGTCGACTGTTTCCGGGCTTGGTTGGGTCGCTGTCATCGTTGCCTGGTCAACGAAGCGATTGACGCCGATCAGTACGGACTCGCCGCTGGCAATATCCTGCTGTCGCTGCGCCGCAGTTCTCTTGATGTCCGCCTGAATCACCCCCGATTGCAGTGATTCGACCAGACCGCCTGCCGTTTCGATCTGTTGAAAGCGTGACCAGGCTGCGCGCGCCAGTTGGTCGGTGAGTTTTTCCACATGCCAGGCGCCGCCAGCCGGGTCAATCAACTCGACCAGGCGCAGCTCTTCTTGCAGGATCAATTGCAGATTGCGCGATAGCCGCCGCGAGGAAGCAGTTGAGGCGCCGAGTGGCTCGTCAAAAGGCATGAGCGAGATGCTATCGACGCCGCCGATGGCCGCGGAAAGCGCTTCGGTCGTGAGGCGCAGCAAGTTGACGTGGGCGTCAAGGCGCGACTTGTTTCGCCTTCCGCCGCGCGCGTGGATTTTCAGGTTCCGCGTTTCTTTTTCCGCGCCCAATCTACGCAGCACATTTGCCCATAGCAGCTTGGCGGCGCGGAACTTGGCGATTTCGATGAATAAGTTCTCGCCGATGTTGAAGAATAGGTGCATTTTGCGCGCAACTATATCGACAGCAAGACCATGTTGATTTAGCGCGCGCAAGTAGGCGACGCCGGTGGCGATTGCCAAAGCCAATTCCTGGACGGCGTGCGCGCCAGCATCGTGATAAGCCGCTGTGCTGATACCGATGCTGCCGAGTTGGGGCGAGCGTTCCGCGACCGTCTGCGCGTGCGCTGTCAGTTGGTCAGAGGCATCAGTGAGCATAGCGCCGCTGGTCGCAAGTTGCCTGAGCGGGTCATAGGCGCAGCAGCCGCGCAGTTGCGAAAGCGCGTCATCACTTAGAGCCGCGCCGAGCAGATGGAAGACTTCCGGCGCGCGCGCGTCAGACTGGATGATGAGTGGATGACGCGCCAAATCGATATCGGCGAGCGCCAGTCGAATGTCGGCGGCGGTATTCAGCGAGAGTTGGTCAGGAATTGTGATCGCCGTCAGACCGTTTGCCAACTCATCTCGCAGCGCCGCGTTGAATTCGCGCGGATCGCTGATGTCCAGTTCAGCGGCGATCAGCCAGGGGCGGGCGCGGTAACCGGCGGCTCTGGTTCCGCGGACGAATGGGAACTGACCGGGCAGCGAGTGGTGGTGTATTATGCCGGCGAGGTCATCGGCGTGGGGCAGCGGATCAATTTCGATGCCCTCACAGCTGCGCTTCGCCAAGCTCTCGATTGCGCCGCCGCGCAAAGACGCGCGTACGGATTCAATCCATTCTTCATAGGTAGAAGGGGCGAAGTCGGCGAAAAGCGCTGCACTCATTGGTCGGCATTCGCTAGCGTGGCTATACAGTGCGCCCGATTATACAACTCGGAACCGAGACTTGGAATCGTTGGCGCGTCACCAGGCGACCCAGAGAGATTCGGGACCGCGGAAGGAGATATTGCGCGTGTATTCCAACTGCTGCCCGGGCAGGAGCCGCAGTTCCGGCAGCGCGCGCGTTAGCGTCTCAAGCAGGATGGCCATTTCCAGGCGGGCGAGGGGCGCGCCGACGCAATAGTGGATGCCGTAGCCGAAGGCGAGATGATCTTTGAGGTTGCCGCGAGTCGCGACGATGAGATCGGGCTCGGGGAAGACAGCATCATCGCGATTGGCCGAGTTGAGCATCAGCAGCAGATTGGCGCCCGCCGGTATCTCGACGCCGGCGACTGTGGACGGCTTCACCGCCAGCCGACGCCAGGCGCAGACGGACGGGTCGAAGCGCATCATTTCTTCCAGCATCTGGGGAATGGCGTCGGGCGCGCGGCTGAGCGCTTCCCAGCACTCCCGCTGAGAGAGCAGATGCAGCAGGGCGTTGTTGATCTGGGCGGTGGTGGTTTCGTGCCCGGCGACCAGCAGGGTGATCATGCAGCTGGCGATTTCGTTGAGCGTGAGAACGCTGTCGTCGCCAGCGCGCATGCGAATGAGATCGCTGGTGAGATCGTCTTGCGGCTCGCGGGCTTTTTCCGCGACGAGATCAACGACGTAGCGCCAGAAGGGCACGAGGTTTTTCGTCATTTCGATTTGCTCATCGGCGGATGGACGCCCGTAGTAGAGCTTGATGCGATTGCCAGCCCAGGCTTTCACCTGCGGCACATCAGCAGCGGGCACGCCCAAGACGTGGAAGAGGACATGCGCCGGATACTCGTAGGTCAGTTCGGCAACGATATCGACTGGCGATTGATTGATGAGGCCAGCGACGCCACGCTGGGCGATGTCGCGAATGGCTGGGGCGAAGCTCTTCATGCGGCGGGGCGTGAAGAGGCGATTGACCAGGGCGCGGATGCGGGTGTGGCTCGGCGGCACGTTGTTGGATAACACGGGTTCGGGGCTATAGTCGCCGCTGGCGAGCATTTGCTGGACGGCGTCGGAAAAGGGCGCGATTGGCGCGATGGTGTTGGCGGCGGTGTAGGTCTCGTGGTCGCGGAAGATGGCTTTGATGTCGGCGTGGCGGCTGACGACCCAGTAGTCGATTTCAGGGCTGTAGAAGACGGGGGCGTCGCGGCGGGCTTGGGCGAGCGGGGGAAAGGGGTCGCTTAGGTCGAGCGGGTCGAAGGTGGCGCTGACATTGCTGATGGGGCAGGGCATGGATTAACGCTGTTTCCCTAGTCGATTGAATGCTATAAGCTATGTAGTAGTCGTCAAGGCGCAACGCTAAGGATATTAGGATGTTCACCGCTTTAGAAGACTTTGATTTTCAGCTGCTCAATACGGGCGAATTCAAAGAAGACGCCGTCCGCGAAGAGATCATTCATCCTATTCTGAAAGAACTGGGCTACAGTGCCGGCGGCTTGAACCGCATCGTGCGCAGCCGGTCGCTAAGTCATCCTTACGTCAAAATCGGCTCGCAGGAACGCCCTGTCACCATCATACCCGATTACTTGCTGCTGGCTGCCAATAAGCCCGCTTGGGTTCTGGACGCTAAAGCGCCGGGCGAGGCAGTCACCAGCGGCGGGCATGTCGAGCAAGCCTTCAGCTACGCGACGCATCCCGAAATCCGCAGCCGTTATTTCGCCTTGTGCAATGGACGCGAATTTGCCTTGTTCGAACGCGAAGGCGCTGACGTAACGCTCTACTTTCAGATATCGGAGATCGCGCAGCACTGGGACGAGCTATACGCTCTGCTGGGTCCGCGCAGTTTCCAACCTGGCGAGGCGCACGGTGCTAGAACTAACGTTCTGACACACACACACACACACACACACACACACACACCAATTCTATGAAAATGTCAAGCCTCTACCGCAGATTACAGACTTAAAGAGACGGTCGCTTAAGAGATATTTTGGCGTTCATCGGTACTTCACTCGGCAGGTTTGGAATGTTGTTCAGGAATACATCAAGAATTTCTCACAACCCGGCGACTTGATCCTAGATCCTTTCGGCGGAACAGGTGTGACCGCGATCGAAGCGGTTGTGCTTGGTCGCAAGGGCATCCACATCGACATCAATCCGCTTTCGGTATTCATTACGAAAACGCTTGTTCAGCCAATTGATTTGAATGAACTCGGGGCGGCGTATGAATTGGTTGTGGAAGAATATGAACGGTTAGCCCCCAAATCGGAAATTGATATTCAGACGACTTTACAGAGGTATCCATATCCGCGCGGAATTACTTTGCCTAGAGATAGTGATGTTGAATTCATTGAGCAGCTTTTCAGCGATAAGCAGCTAGCAGAATTGGCGCTACTAAAACATCTGATTGTGAATATTGGCGAGGGGTATATCCGCAATCATCTGTTTCTTATGTTTTCTGGGTTGCTAAACAGAATCAATCTCACCTACCACACTAACACCTATGGCGGTGGAGATAGTGGAGTCATGCGTTATTATCGTTATCGGATTGCTCCGAATCCTACACTATCAGATGCACTGCATTATTTTGGCGTTCGCTATAAATCAATTCTCAGCGCCAAAAGAGAACTGGCTCCATTGATTAACGAAAGCAATATACATAATTTTCAAGCCTACCAAGGCACAGCCACGGACTTGAACCGCATCGCCGATGAAAGCGTCGATTATGTCTACACCGACCCGCCTTATGGCGCGAAGATTCAATACCTCGACTTGTCAACAATGTGGAACGCCTGGCTCGACCTGCCCGTCAGCGACTTTGACCGCCAGCAGGAAATCATCGAGGGCGGGCGGCTGGAAAAAACGCGCGATGAATACAGCGATTTGATGGCGCAGTCTATTCGCGAGCTTTACCGCGTCTTGAAATTCGACCGCTGGATGAGCTTCGTCTTTGCCGATAAGAACCCATCCTATTGGCATACCATCGTAGAAACCGCTGAGCAAGCTGGTTTCGAGTATATGGGCGCCGTACCGCAATCAAACAGTACGCGTTCGTTCAAGAAAGTGCAGCATCCATCGACGGTCTTGAGCGGGCAGCTGATTATCAACTTTCGCAAGGCGCGCAGCCCCCGCGCGATTATGAAGCTCGATTTGGGCGACGACGCCACCGATTTGATTTTGGAGACGGCCGAGAATGTCATCGCGGAAAGGAATGGCGCAACCATTGAAGAAATCAACAGCGAACTCATCATCAAAGGCATTGAGCTAGGCTTTCTCGATTTGCTCAGCAAGAAATATGACGACCTATCGCCGCTGCTGGACAGTTATTTCGATTTGGACGATGAAACGCAAAAGTATCATATGCCCAAAAACAAGCAGTTCAAAAGCGCTATCCCGCTCGAGCTGCGCCTGCGTTATTTCCTGCTGTCCTATCTCACGCGCAAGCGACAGGCGGGCGTCGACCCCGATTTCAGCGAGATTGTGCAGGACATCATGCCGATGCTGAAAAACGGCCTCACGCCCGAAGAGCAGACGATCCTGAATGTGTTGCGAGAACTGGCGCGTGAAATGCCGGACGGGCGCTGGCGCTTGCGAGAAGGGGGTCAAATGCGCCTGGATGGAATTTAAGTCATCAATTCATCAGCCTCTTGCGCCAACTGCTGGATTTCCCGCAGGCTGATGTCGGTTTCTTCCGTTTTGCTGTAGATGGTCAGCAGCGTAACCGCGTCGCTGAACTGGACGTAATAGATGACACGAAAACCGCCGCTCTTGCCGCGCCGCGCCGCGCGATTGGGCAGGCGCACTTTGTAGACAGTGTACCCGACGCGAGGGACAAGCTGGCCGGGTCGCTCATTGTTCCGGAGGCGCAGGATTAAAGCGCGTATATCAATATGAATCGAGGGAAACCGGCGGCGCAGCCTCCTAGTGCGTTTACGGAATCTAGGATGGGTGTCAACTCTCGTCGGCATCGTCCATAGCTTCGCCTTCTAGCTCGTCTAGGAATTCCATCGCGTCCTGACCTTTGTACCCGGCCATCACATCGCGCAGTCCCTGGCGAATATCATCCATTATTCCTTCTTTTGTCGGCTCGCGGTCGTCGTCAACTGCTACGACCGAATCCAGCGCGGTTGGCTTCAGCTTGGGTCCATCCATTTTGAATTTCCTATTCCATTTTATAGCTGCTCAACTGTATTCGGCATCACCGTATATTTCCTGACGAAGCTCTGCGATTGACTCCCGCGCTGGCCTCCCATAACCGGCTTTTGCCTGGATAATGCCAATGCGAATGTCTTCCATCAACTCTTCCTTCGTCGGTTCGCGGTCGTCTTCTTCTGCGAGGGTTGACGGCGCTTGCGGCAAAGTCGGGTTCAGTTTATCGGGATTCATCGCCTGCCTCCTGCATCCTTGCCGGTAATTGTAACCCAACCCTGCCGCGCTATTCAATAATTAGCTGATGTTCGTTATGATTAGCGCCGTTAATCCTAGCAGCGCGAGGGCAAATATGACGATCAAGCTGGGTATCATCGGCGCCGGGCGCGTCGGACGCTTGCACGCCAATACCTTGACGACGCGGATCCCGGGCGCGAAAACGCTGGTGGTCGCCGACATTTTTAAAGACGCGGCCAAGTCAGCGGCGGAAGACTACGGCATCCCCGACTTTACCACCGACCCGTCCGAGCTGATCGGCAGCGGCGATGTCGACGCAATCGTCATCTGCTCGTCGACCGATACGCATTGCCGCTTCATCATCGAGGCGGCGCGCGCGGGAAAGCAAATCTTCTGCGAAAAGCCGATCGCCTTTGACTTGGCTGAGATTGATGAGGCGCTGGCCGCCGTCGATGAGGCTGGCGTGCAGTTGCAGATCGGCTTCAATCGGCGTTTTGACGCCAATCACGCGCGCGTTAAGCAGGCGATTGAGCGCGGCGAAATCGGCGAAGCGCATACGATGACGATCATCAGTCGCGATCCTGCGCCCCCGCCGATTGACTATATCAAGGTGTCGGGCGGATTGATGATGGACATGATGATCCACGACTTCGATCTGTCACGCTTTCTGCTGGGCGAGGTGGAAGAGATTTACGCCCTGGGCGATGTGAAGGTGGACCCGGCGATTGGCGAGGCGGGCGATATCGACACGGCCAAGGTGATGCTGCGTTTCGAGAGCGGCGCCTTCGGCAGCATCGAAAACAGCCGGCAAGCGGTTTATGGTTATGATCAGCGCGTCGAGGTCTTCGGCAGCAAGGGCGCGGCGACAACCGGCAATTGGCATCCCAACGCAGTGACGATCAGCGATGCGATGAGCGTCCGGCGTGATTTGCCGCTGCACTTCTTCGTCGAGCGCTACTTTGAAAGCTACGTCAGCGAGATGATCGCCTTCGTCGATGCGATTGCAAACGGGAAGACCGTGCCGGTGGTGGGCAATGACGGGCGCGTCCCGGTAGTGATGGCGATGGCTGGCATGCGCTCGCTGCGGGAGAATCGACCGGTGAGATTAGATGAGGCGGAGGTGTGATGATGAGGGGGCTTATTCCTTAATCATGGAATAATGAAATGAGCGCTTATGAAAGCACATTAAATACTTGGCTGGCTGCTGTCCTTCGAGAGCGCGGGTTGGATGCTCGCGCGGAGAGCGGGCAAAGCGGCGGCAAACGTTTGGATGTGGAAATCTCGCTCGACGGGCTGAAAATCGCGCTGGAAGCGGAACAAGGATTTTCCGCGACAAAACGCGCATCCGCGATAAAAGATGCAGACAGCCGCCTGCGCGATGATTTGGCTGATTGCGCGGTCGCGATTTGCTATCCAGCAGGATTGGGCTCGGCGGCTGCGCTTGCGGAATGCGAACTGCTGCATACCGTTCGCGCGCATAAGGAACGCCCGCCCGCGAAGAAAACCAGTTGGAAGCGGGATAGCATAGCGCAGCTGGTCAGCGTCATCCGTAAAATTCCTGACCAGCTTGGCGACCCCGACGAAATTGCCAATCGCCTTTCATTCAGCTTGGATCGCGCTGTCGCGCGGCTCAGTGAAAGCCAGAAGCAGGATTTAGCCGCCTGCCTGGATCTGCCGGCCGGCAAGCCCACAAAAATTGAGCCCGGCTATGCCTTGACCAGCCGATTCAACCAAGCCGCCAAGCGCGCCATGCTGGTCGTCGCCACCGCAGTCATGTTTCACAGCCAATTGGACAAACATCGCCATACAATCAAGCCACGCGCCTTCGAGGGCGACTGGTCCCCCGCCAGCGCCAGCCAATGCGCTGAGAGCGATGATCCCATTGGCGCATTCTCTCATGCTTGGAAATTATGGCTCGCCGTCGACTACAAGCCGATCTTCGACACGGCGCGAAGCGCGCTGCAAGTTCTGTCCGGCGCGAATGAATTCGCCGCCGCCGTAAAGCTAGTTGCGCGGGCCTCCTTGCAAGTGACGCGCAACATCGTCGGCTTGCGTCATGATTTGCTGGGGCGCATCTTCCACAAAGTGCTCGACAGCGCCCGCTACGATGGCTCTTTCTACACCACGACCGCGGCCGCGACCTTGCTGGCGAACCTGGCAATCCGCGACGATATGCTCGACTGGTCGGACAACCGCGCCATCGCCGAGCTGCGCGTCACCGACCCCGCCTGCGGCACGGGCACGCTCTTGATGGCGGCGGCCGAGCGCATCCGCGATTTAACCAGCGCGGCCGGGAATCAAGCGGAAGTTTCCCGCCTGCTCATCGAGCAGGTCTTGACCGGCTTCGACGTCAACCTGACGGCGACGCATCTGGCGGCGACCACCTTGGGCTTGCTGTCGCCGACGACCACCTTCGAGAATATGAAGATATTCCGCGCGTTGCTGGGCGTGGACGAGAACAATGAGGCCAAACTGGGTTCGCTGGAATTTCTGGACGCGGGCAAAGATGGGCAGCCGCGTCTGCTGCCCTGGCCCACCGGCGTCGAGCAAATCGAGACGCAAGCGGAAGTCGCCCAAGCCGAAGCCGCCGACCTGGTGATTATGAATCCGCCGTTCACGCGGGACAGTTTGCGACATGACCAGTTCAGCCGGGCGCAAGAGCGGAAGCTCAAAGCGCGGGAGAAGGAGTTGTTTGCAGGGCTGCCGGTGCATTTGTCAAGCAACGGAAATGCCTTTTTGGTTCTAGCCGATTGGATTGTAAAATCTCAACTCGGAGGAATCGCGGCTATCTTGCCGCTTGTAACGGCGACTAACGCTTCTGCATTAGGAATTCGAAAATTCTTGGCAGAGCATTTTCAAGTAGATACGATTGTTACGTCACACGATCCGACGCGCATATATTTTTCGGAGAATACGAGCATAGGTGAAATGCTGCTGGTCTGTCGGCGGCGCCCCCATCCCCCGGCCCCTTCCCCCAAAATGAGGGAAGAGGAGAAAACCCCACATAAATGGGATATATCGCCCGAGTTGGAGCGCCGCATGCAGGTCGTGGCGCGTGCGTTGCGGAAAAATCCGACTGACGCCGAAGACAAGCTCTGGCAGGCAATTCGCAAGCAGCGGCTTGATGGCCGCAAATTCCGTCGTCAGGTCGCTATCGGCGCTTTTGTCGTAGATTTCTACTGCTCATCCGAGCGCCTGGCAATTGAAGTCAATGGGCCTGTTCATAACCAGCAGGAAGAAGCCGACCAAATTCGCCAAGAGCTCATCGAATCACTCGGAATCCGCTTCGTCCGTTTGTCTAACAGCGAAGTCGAAAATCACCTCGAATCGGCGCTTGACAAGATCCGCGCGGCGTTCACCACTACACCCCCCACCCCAAACCTCTCTCGCCATCTCTATGGCGAGCATCCCATAAAGAGGGAGGGGCTTACGTCGTCGTCAATGAGCCCGCGCCTCAATTCCCCCTCCCTCCTTGTGGGGGAGGGGGCTAGGGGGTGGGGGGCTATTCCACCCACCACCATCGTCAATCTCTACGAAAATCCGGCGACTCCAGCCGCGGCGCTTGGCGTGGCGCGGGATATTGCCGAAGGGCATACGGACCGCATTAAAGGCACGGTGCAACAGTGGCCCCGCAGCCGCATAGAGAACGGCGATTGGGGCGGGGTGCAGTTTTTATCGCCTTATCTCTGCGAGAAATTCGTTGAATTACGGGAAGACGAGTTTTTCGCCTTTCGAGAACTTGGTGATATAGCAGATATTTCACCCGATGGTCGCGGCATTCGGGGCATGTTCATTAGATCCGTTGTGCCGGACTCCAAAGCGAGGATTGCTCTATGGGACCATAAAACTGATTCAATGCAAAAACTTTCGGCGTGTCACGACACATACATCATCCCAAAACAAGGCAAGACAAGGCAAGCGGATAATTTGTGGGCGCAACGCGGTACACTGCTGTTAGCCATGCGCGCCCGCTTGAATACTGTCTGTGTGATTAGCGTTCGTTTACCTGTTCAGGCATTGGGTTCGGCGTGGGTCCCGTGCAAGCCGCACTCACTAGGTGAAATAGCTGAAAAAGCGCTATGCGCCTATCTCAATTCTACAATAGGCTTATTGGCGATTCTCGGCGACCGCTCAATAAAAGACCTTTCATATTCTCAATTTTCGATGAACGACCTGCGGCGCATCCCCGTCCCGGACTTGAACGTACTGGAAAAGGCGCAAGTCGCGGCTCTGGCCGCGGCCTACGACGCCCTCTGCGATTTCACGCTGCTGCCGCTGCCGCGCATATTGGAAGACGAGACGCGCGGGGCTTTGGACCGCATCGTGACTGACGCCCTGGACGTCCAGCCCGAGGTTGTCGCCAATATCCGCCGCGAACTCAGCCGCGAGCCATCCATCACAGGCAAGCCTTATGAACCGTAAACTCCCACTCACAAATAACGGGATACAATGATGAGCAAGACATACGATTCCCTGCACATGGGACGCAGTTCGATTGACTTGTATTCGAACGACGTTGGCGCGCCATTTGAAGCGATCGAAAGTTTCGCCGCTTACGTTGGCGGCTCGCCAACCAATATCAGCGTCGGGGGACGGCGGCTGGGCTTGAAGACAGCGCTGCTGACGGCGGTCGGCGCTGACCCGGTCGGCGATTTCATCATGAGTTTTCTCAAGAATGAGGGCGTGGAGACGCGCTTCATCCCGCGCAAGCCGGCGCATCGCACCTCGGCCGCTGTGCTGGGCATCGAGCCGCCGGACAAGTTCCCGCTGGTTTTCTACCGCGACAATTGCGCCGATATCAACCTGAATATCGACGATGTGCTGGCGGCGCCGGTGGATGATTGCAAGGTGTTTCAATTTGCTGGCACCAACCTCAGTCTGGAGCCGAGCCGCAGCGCCACCATGTTCGCGGCCGAGCTGGCGCGCGGCGCCGGCGCGACTGTCATCTTTGATATCGATTTCCGACCCGATCAGTGGCATGACGTGCGCGCCTTCGGCGTCGTGGCGCGGAGCGTTTTGCGGCTGGTCGATGTGGCAGTCGGCACCGAAGACGAGATCAACGCGGCGATGCTGAGCGATGTCTCGCAGATGAGCTTGACGCATTCGCAGGTATCGGATACCAGAGTCGAGGGCGATACGCGCTCGGCGATTGAAGTTATGCTGGGGCAGGGACCGGCGGCGGTGGTCGAGAAGATCGGAGCGGAAGGCGCGCGCATCCACCTGCAAGGAGGCGAGATTATCGACGCGCCCGGCTTCCCGGTGGAGGTGACGAATATCCTGGGCGCTGGCGATGCTTTTGGCGGCGGCTTCGTCTATGGCTTGGTCAATGACTGGGGCTGGTACCGGTCGGCGCGGCTGGGCAATGCTTGCGGCGCCATCGTCGTCACTGAGCACGGCTGCGCCAATTTCATGCCGACCATGCCCGAAGTGGAGGCATTCGTCGCGCCTTATGGCGGCTTGGACTGAGAGTGAATTGAACTACAGAGAACGCAGAGGGCGCAGAGGGTCGAGTAGAAACCGCGTTGCTGCAGCGGAGCGAATACGAACGAATCTGTAGGGGCGAGCCTTGGCTCGCCCAAAAACGCGAGAGTTAGCTATGGACGAGAACCAAACGAACGGAAACGAAGCGCCGGAAGCCTGGATCACCTGGATGAGCGCGGATGATATTCTGGCGCGCGCTCGTGAAGAGCGGGAGGCGCTGGCTCAACTCTGGCGCGGGCTGAGCGACGAGCAGATGACGCGCCGGCCTGGACCGCAGCCCGATTGGTCGGTCAAGGATGTGATCGCCCATATCACCTGGTGGGAGCAGTCGATGATCAATTGGGTGTCGCGGGCGCTGAGCGGCGAAATGCTGACGCGGACGGAGACGCCCGATGAGATCAACGCCCGCATCCACGCCGACAACCGCGACCTGCCGCTGTCGGATGCGCTGACGCTGTTCGAGGCCAGTTTTCCGCTGGTGGAAACGCTATTGGAGCGGCTGGATGATGAGGAAATCAACGACGCCGAGGTCTGCAATATCCGCGATATGCCGCTGCTCTACTTCATCGTGGGCAATACCTTCGCCCATTATGCCGATCATGTGGAAGATATGCGAGCTTACGTTGAAAGCCTGCCCCCACCCCAAACCCCTCCCCCCTCACGAGGGAGGGGCTTAAATCTTCGGTGTCGGCAGGTTGCATTGGTGAAATATTGGTTATATTTGCACATTATGACTTAATCTCAAACGCGCTAGACTGTTCCCCTTCCCTCATCTTGGGGGAAGGGGCTAGGTCACGTAGACATAGACCTTCGGGGATGGGGGTAAAGCAACATGCAATACACATCAGAAACGATGCTGGTGAAATCAAAGGACGATGGCGGGTCGGGCATCTTCGCCGAGGTCAGCGCCGGGCAAGCGGGCTGGGATTACCTCAATATGGCGGCGATGCGGCTGGGGCGGGGCGAGAGCTTCAGCGTGGAGACGCGCGAGCATGAAAACGCCACCGTCATCCTGGGCGGCGTCTGCGATATCGTCACCTCCGATGGCGAATTCAAGAATGTGGGGCGGCGTCCCGATGTCTTCAGCGGCATGCCATACGCGCTCTATATCTCGCGGCGCAAGGACTTTGAGATCACGGCGGTCAGCGATAGGCTGGAATTCGCCTCTTGCTGGGTACCGACCAATCAGGATTATCCCACGCAGCTGGTGACGCCGGACATGAGCGAGATTGAGCTGCGCGGCGGCGGCAATGCCTCGCGGCAGATCAATGGCATCCTGCCGCCCGGCTTCAATTGCCATCGCATCGTGGCGGTCGAGGTGTATACGCCTTCGGGCAACTGGTCGAGCTATCCGCCGCACAAGCATGACGCGCATGTCGAGGATGACGCGGGCAACGTGCTGGAAGCCGACCTGGAAGAGATTTACTTTTACAAGATTGATCATCCGGGCGGGTATGCGTATCAGCGCGTCTACAATGACGACCGCAGCATTGACGGCGTCATGATGGCGCAGCAGCATGACAGCGTGCTGGTGCCGGAAGGCTATCATCCGGTGGTCAGCGCGCATGGCTATACGACCTATTATCTGAACTTCCTGGCGGGGAGCGCGCAGTCGCTGGCGAACAGCGATGATCCGGCTTACGCCTGGGTGCAGGGGACCTGGACGTTTAAGGATCCCCGGTTGCCGATTGTGCATCATGGGATGGAGGGGTAGGGGGTGTCGAATTTAGCGTTTACGCAGTACCGTGAGAAAGAACGCACCAAACATGTGCACAGGCTGCACCCCTACAAAGGAAAGTTCATTCCCCAGTTGGTCGAGTACTTCTTGGATGAACACAAGGACGAACTCAAAACCGAGTCCTGGTTCAAACCCGGTGACATCGTGCTTGACCCTTTCTGTGGTAGTGGAACGACTTTGGTGCAGGCGGCTGAGCTAGGCATTCACGCAGTTGGCGTCGACATATCTGAATTCAACACGCTGATTTCGAATACCAAAATCTCTTGTCCCGACCTCAACAGTTTACATAGCGCGGCTCGCAAGTTAATTGGCAAACTGCGGTCATATAATGCGGATTCGGCGCATCTGGACTTTGACCATGCGGTTAGCGAGGCGCTGTCCGAATACAATAAAATGGCAGAAATGCGCTATGGCAAGCGACAGACAAAAGAATACGCCGCCGCTTGTGCGGAAGAGTTTTTGCAGATTTGGCACTCCTATTTGGATAGGTTTGGCATCCAGCTTAAACAAGAACAAGACGATAGCTTTCTTGCAATCTGGTATGCAGCGCCAATCCGCGACGAGATAGAATTCTTGCGCGAAGAAATAATGAGAGAAGCCGACATTGTTATCAGAAATATTTTGTTGTTGGCGCTTACGCGCACTTTGAGAAGTTGTCGGGCTACGACTCATGCCGACTTAGCGACATTAAAAGAGCCCGTATTCGAGCCTTATTATTGCCGTAAGCACAGTAAAATCTGTAAGCCCATCTTGACGGCGACGAAATGGTGGGAGCGTTATGTGCTGGATAGCGTATCTAGGATTGCGGAGTTCAGGAGCTTGCGTACGCCGACCCATCAAGTCTGTATTACCGGTGACGCTCAAAGCGTTTGTATAGAATCTGCCCTCAGACAACACGAGGCCGATTTCGCCAATTTTGTAGACAAGCAAGGTATACGAGGCATCTTTTCCAGTCCCCCGTATGTAGGGCTAATCGACTATCACGAACAGCATGCCTATGCCTATGAATTGCTTGGACTGCGGCGGCGCGACACCAGCGAAATTGGTCCAAAGACTGGTGGGCAAGGTCGAATCGCAAGGCAAGCGTATGAAGAGGCGATAAGCAATGTTCTAATAAACTGCAAGCAATACCTAGTATCGGATTATGATGTTTTGCTGGTTGCGAACGATAAGTGGAATTTATACCCTTCAATTGCAGAACGTAGCGGAATGAAAATCGTGAATCGATACAATCGTCCGGTCTTGTTCCGCACCGAGAAAAACAGAAACTCGCCATATAGCGAAACAATATTCCATTTGAAGGAGAAGATCCGATGACTTTTCCTGTTGAAGCAGTTGAAGCCACCATTGGTAATGCCATCCGCAGTAAATTGGCATCATACAACCCAGAGCCATCCGACAAGCCTTTCCAGGTTCGCCTACTAGGAAAAGACAGGATGGCACTCTACACATTCATTCAATCTCTAAATACAACTTTTGGGACATCCATCTATGAGCCAGTGGCTAAAGAAATCGCCAGGCATAGATTTGATAGAGTGGAATTGCAGGCAGGCGCTCCGAAAGAGATGTCCGTTGGTATGCGCAGCAAAGTCGACGAAATTGTACGACGCTTGGAAGCAGCTGACATAAGTCCTTCACGAGTCGAACACCGCAACGATCTTCGATCTGCAGTAGGCGTGAATCCTGAAAAAGTTGAGGTGCGCCTTTCTAAGATTGACGTGTTGTTGCAGCGAGAAAACATTCTTTACCTGGTGGACATCAAGACGGCAAAACCCAATGTATCGGGTTTCCAAAAGTACAAGCGGACATTACTGGAGTGGACGGGCGCATATTTGGAATTGAGTCCCTCGCTTGAGGTCTTTCCAATAATTGCGATTCCCTATAATCCATACGAGCCAAAGCCTTATAGCCGCTGGACATTGCGCGGTATGCTTGATTTGGATCACGAACTTATGGTTGCAAAGGAATTCTGGGATTTCTTAGGCGGGAGTGGCAGCTTTGAGGAAGTTCTCCGGTGCTTTGAACGCGTCGGCATTCAACTGCGCGGAGAAATTGATTCTTATTTCGCTCGTTTTCGAGAATAAGATAACTGATTAAAGTAGGGACACCTCCTGAAAGGACACCGCCGCATGACACCACCCACCATCCGCCTCACCATGGCCCAAGCCCTCATCAAGTACCTCTCCCGCCAGCACGTCTCGCGCGATGACGTGGAGAACCCCTTCTTCGCCGGCATGTGGGGCATCTTCGGCCATGGCAACGTCGCCGGCATCGGACAAGCCCTCGAACAGTACGCGCCCGAGCTGCGCTATTACCAGAGCCGCAACGAGCAGGCGCAGGTATTGGCGGCGGTCGCTTATGCCAAGCATCGGAATCGGCTGGCGACCTTCGCATGCGTCTCGTCGATTGGTCCGGGCGCCTCCAATATGGTCACGGGGGCGGCGGTGGCGACGGTCAATCGGATTCCGGTTTTGCTGCTGGCGGGCGATATCTTCGCCGAGCGGATTCAGGCGCCGGTTTTGCAGCAGGTCGAAAGCGAGCATACGCAGGACATCAGCGTCAACGATTGCTTCAAGCCGGTCTCGCGCTACTGGGATCGCATCTATCGGCCCGAGCAGCTGATCACAGCGCTGCCGGAAGCGATGCGCGTGCTGACCTCGCCTGTCGATACCGGCGCGGTGACGTTGGCGCTGCCGCAGGATGTACAAGCCGAAGCGCATGATTACCCGACCGCCTTCTTCGAGAAGCGCGTCTGGGAGATCCCGCGCAACCGGGCCGACGCGGGCGCGGTCAAGCGGGCGGCGCAGTGGATTCGCGAGAGCAAACAGCCGCTGATCATCGCTGGCGGCGGACTCCATTACAGCGATGCCTATGACGCGCTGGAGGCTTTTGTGGCGCGGACGGGGATACCCAGCTGTGAGACGCAGGCGGGCAAGGGCGTTCTACGATATGACAATCCGGATAATTTGGGCGCAATTGGCGTGACGGGTACCGAAGGCGCCAATATCCTGGCGAGCGAGACCGACTTGGTCATCGGCATCGGCACGCGCTACAGCGATTTCACCAGCGCTTCCAAGACCGCCTTTATGAATGAAAACTTGCGCTTCATCAATATCAATGTCGCCGAATTTGACGCTTACAAGCACAATGCGCTGCCGCTTGTCGGGGATGCCCGCGTTACGCTGGAGGAGCTGTCCGAGGCGCTGGGCGACTATGCGGTCGACGCGGCGTATCGCGAGCGGGTCGCCGCATACAATCGCTCATGGGACGCCGAGGTGCATCGCATTTACAACCTTGAGCATGAGCCGATGCTGAGCCAAGGCGAGGTGATCGGCATGGTGAATTCGCTGTCGGACGCGGGCGACACGGTGCTTTGCGCCGCGGGAAGCCTGCCGGGCGATTTGCACAAGCTCTGGCGCACGCGCAACCGCAAGGGCTACCACCTCGAATACGGCTATTCGACCATGGGTTACGAGATCGCTGGCGGCATGGGCGTGAAGATGGCCGACCCCGAGCGCGAAGTCTGGGTCATGGTCGGCGATGGCTCCTTCTTGATGATGCACACCGAGATCGTGACCATGGTGCAAGAGGGCATCAAGGTGAATATCATCGTGCTGGATAATCACGGGCACGCCAGCATCGGCGGCTTGTCCAAGAGCGTCGGCAGCGATGGCTTCGGCACCAAGTTCCGCTACCGCACCGACTCGGGCCAGCTCGACGGCGAGACGCTGCCCATCGATTTCGCCAAAAACTGCGAGAGCCTCGGCGCCCATGTCATCCGCGCGAAGGACCGCGAAGAATTCTCCCGCGCCATGGCAGAAGCGAAAGCGATACAGGGCGGTCCCGTTTGCATCGTCACCGAGGTCGACCGGCGGCAGCGCGTCGATGGCTACGGCTCCTGGTGGGATGTGCCGGTGGCGGAAGTCTCCGAGAGCGACTCGGTGCGGCAGGCGCGCGAAGCCTACGCCGCTTACAAGGAACGCGAAAGCTATTACCAGTAGTTGATTGAGGCGGGCTGAGGTCTAATTCCCCGCCAGCTTCTCCAGAGCGTCGATCACCGGCTGCCAGCGATTGCGGCTGTATGTGTCCGCCATATCCTTCGCTTCTTGCAGCGTCATCGCCCCTTCACCGCTGTCATGCCCCAGCGCCGCCAATGCCCGCTTCCAGCGCTTGACATGGTCGTCACCGTAATTCTCCTGCGTATAGCTGATCAGGGTGTCGATCAGGCTCTGCGGCACGGTATAGCTCTGCTGCGGCACTGGCGTGTCCGTCGGCGGCGGGACAGGCGTATTCGTTGGCGGCGGAACCGGTGTGTTCGTTGGTGGCGGGATAGGCGTATTCGTCGGTGGTGGCACGGGCGTGTTCGTCGGCGGATTCAGCTGTGTTAGCGCATTCACCACTCCCTGCCAGCGCGTCCAGCCATTATCGACATAGCCCTGCGCCTCGGACAGCGTCACCGGGTTAGCCAGCGTTGCCGCATCCACTTGGCTGTGCATATAACCCAGCGCCGCCAATGCCCGCGCCCAGCGCTTGTAATGATCCGTGTTGATGCCCTGTTCATCGCGATAGCCAATGATCGTCCCCATCAGACTGGCGTAGGGTCCGCTCGGCGCCGGCGTGTTTGTCGGCGGAATCGACGTAGCTGTCGGCGGTACGGGCGTGTTCGTCGCCGTCGCTGTCGGGCTGGGAGTCGCTGTCGGAGACGGCGTATTCGTGGGCGTCGCCGTGGCGGTGGGCGTTGGTTGCACAACCTGCTGCTGCTGAGACTGCTGCTGTTGTTGCTGCGTCAAGGCATCGACGACCGGCTGCCAGCGACTGCGACTGTAGGTGTCCGCCATATCCTTCGCCTCTTGCAGCGTCATTGGGTTGGCGTGAGTGCCCTCTCCCAGCGCCGCCAGCGCCCTCGCCCAGCGTTTGTAATGATCGGTGTTGCTGCCCTGCTCATCGCGATAGCCGATCAGCGTCTGAATCAAGCTCGGCGCCGGCGTGTCTGTTGGCGCGGGAATAGGGGTATCGCTTGGGACCGGCGTGTCCGATGGGATGGGCGTGTCAGACGGAATCGGTGTGTCGCTAGGAATCGGCGTCGCTGGCGGCGGACCGTCCGACGCAGTGCTGGCGCTGCCGGTGGCGACAAGATTGACCCCGCTCTGCTGATAGACGGTGATGCGGAAGGTATAGCTCGTATTCGCTTGTAAGCCGCCGAAGTCATGCGAGGTCGTGCCAGCGCCGGGCGTGACAAATTCGTAATAGTTGCCGCGGCTGATTTCGACGAAATAGAGCAGCACATTGCCCATATCGCTCCACTGGACGGTGATATGGTCTTTGGAGACCTTGGGGAAGATCATGCCCAGGCTGCCATCGGTGGGCAGCTGGGGCTGCGCGTCTTTTTGCGGCTGGGGCTGGGGCGTGTTGGTCGCTGTGTTGGTGGGCGTCGGCGGGACGGGCGTCGCTGTCGGTTGCGACAAGGTGCGGACTTGCCCGGAACTGAGCGTTACCCCCGCTCCGCCCGATTTGGGAAATACGATAAATGAAAAGGTATGCAGCGTATTGGGCTCCAAATCCGTGAATACGATGCTGCCCTCATTGGCACGCGCGTCGGCACCGTAATGATTGTAATTATGATTGTCATCCAGCGCAATTTGGGGCGGGACTCTCACCTCGGGGCTGCCATTCCAATTCCAACTGACAGTGATGCTGTTATGCGTTACCGCGCTGGCGGACAGGCTGACCTGCGGCGGAATGGGCGTCGCTGTCGGCGGGATAGGCGTTGCCGTCGGCGGAATGGGCGTCGCTGTCGGCGGGATGGGCGTGTCGGTCGGCGTCGCTGTCGGCGTCTTGGGCGTGTCGGTTGGCTCGGCCGAGGTGAAAGCCTCCACGGAACCGAGCGTCAGCACTTTATCCTTGCCAGACTTGGGGAACACAACGAATGATATGGAATGCTTTGTATTAGCATCCAGACCAGTGAAAACATAGCTGCCCTTATTGTCAAAGGCGCGGGCGGTATGGACAACCATGCGTTGATTCGCGTCAATTATTGGAAGCTGCGGCGGGCTTGTCACCTCGGGGCTGCCATTCCAATCCCAATTGACGGTGATGCTGTCATGTGTGAGATCGCTGATGGACAGGCTTACCTGCGGCTGGATGGCGCTGGTCGGCACGGGCGTTGGCGACTGATAGTTCGGGTCGGCCGCGGTGCGCGCCGATACGCTGGCGGTTTGCGTGGGGTCCATGTGTTCGGATTTCGGCGGTCCATCATCGAGGTAAACGGTGATGTCAACGGTATATTCCGTGTCTGGCGTCAAGCCGGGGAAGGTGTAAAACAGCTTGCTGGGCGCGATGGCGACGGAGTAGTCTTCGCCCCGGACCCGCAGCCGGTAGCTCCAGGCTGTGTTGACCCGGCTCCACTCAAGCGTGATGCTGTCCGTCGTTACGTTATCGACTTTGATCCAAACATTGGTAGCGGCCGTGCGCACCGAGGTTTGGCTGGTGGAAATACAGCCATTGTCCATTTCGGTGGTGGTGACGGTGATGTCATAAACCGTGTCTTCCTGCAAACCAGCGAAAGTTCGCGTCGTGTAAATGGAAGAGAGGCTCCTTTGATTAACGATGCCGCCGCCGCGCAAGACGACATTATAGAGATAGCTGTCTCCAGCTGATACGACCGTCCGGTAATTGGGCCACCTCACTGTGATGTGATCCTTGGAAACGCCGAGGACCTCGATCCTACCCTGAATACGGCAAGGCGTAGCGGACGGCGTCGCTGTGGCTTCTGGCTCCGTTTTCGTCGTGACGCTGGCGGTTCGTGTTGTGCCGTCGCTAAAGCGCGCGCTGATGCTCACGGTATAGGTCGCGTTCGAATTTAATTTGCCGTAGGTATGGCTGGTGCGGCCCGCCGCGACGGTCTTGCTTCTCTTTTTCCCCGATTCCGGCTGCAGCGTCAGCGTGTAATCCAGCGCCGCGGACAAATCGGTCCACTGAACCGTAATGTGGTCCTTCGATTGCTTGCTGACGCTGATGTTGAACGCGGGCAGAGGGGTGGGCGTGGGTGTAAATGTGGCGGCTGGCGTCGCGGTCGCGTCGACCTTCTCATATTCTATGCTGTCGCAGGCGCTGTTAGTTTGGGCTCCCTTGCTGTGGGCGACGCACCATACCGGACCGTTTCTAGAGGAGGCAGTGTTGCCGCTGAAACTGCTGCCGCTGACGCTCAGTTTCGACAGATTGCCCACATAGAGTATCGCGCCGCCGATGTGGCCGACGCTGTTATTGGTGAAACTGCTCTGCTTCACCGTCAGCGAGCCAGCTCTGTCGACGTGGACCCATTCGCCATTACCCTCCGGATCATGGGCTCTTCTGTCTCCATGGTAGATGGCGCCTCCATTGAAGCTGGCTTCGTTGCCGCTGAAGGTAGAACCGCTTATGGTCAAATCGCCTTGGTTATGGATCGCGCCGCCATAGTGGGCGGTTTCATTGTTGCGGAACGTACTGTTGCTGATGGTGAGTGTGCCGCCGTTGAAAATCGCCCCGCCATAGTAGGAGGTTTCATTGTTGCGGAAGGTGCTGGTATCGATGGTCAGCGTGCCATTGTTAAAAATCGCCCCGCCATAACGATCCACATAGCCTTTTGTCAACGTCAGCTTATGGATGGCGACCGTGCCGCTATGGATATTCAAGAGGCGGAAGCGCGCCATGCCTTTCTTGCTTAAGCGGCTGAGCGTATGTCCGCCGCCCTGAATGATAATGTCGGAGGCGATGGACGGCGGCGACAAGGAGCCGCTGAGAATCACATCGTCATGGAAGGTGATGGTGTCCACGCCGTCGCCGGCCGGGCAGCTGCCGCTGGCGGCGTCGCTATTGGCGGCGTTGATGGCGTCATCCAGCAAGCAGCGCGCGCCGTTCAAACTGACCGGAAATGGCATGGATGTGGCCGTCGCGGTGGGCGTGGCTGTGGCTTCGGGCTCGGTTTTCGTCGTGACGCTGGCGGACAGCGTTCTGCCGTCGCTGAAGCGCGCCGTGATGCTGACAGTATAGGTCGCGTTTGAATTCAAGCTGCCGAATGTATGGCTGGTGCTGCCAGCCGCGGCGGTCGCGGTGGTATTAGTGCCCGATTCCGGTTGCAGCGTCAGGCTATAGTCCAGGGCCGCGGACAAATCGGTCCAAGCCACCGTGATGTGGTCCTTCGATTGCTTGCTGACGCTGATGTTGAACGCGGGCAGCGTGGCCGTCGCGGTCGCTGTCGGCGTGGCTGTGGCTTCGGGCTCGGTCTTCGTGGTGACGCTGGCGGACAGCGTTCTGCCTTCGCTGAAACGCGCCGTGACGCTGACAGTATAGGTCGCGTTCGAATTCAAGCTGCCGAAAGTATGGCTGGTCGTTCCGGCGGCGACGGTCGCGGTGGTATTAGTGCCCGATTCCGGCTGCAAGGTCAGCGTGTAATCCAGCGCCGCGGACAGATCGGTCCAAGCCACCGTGATGTGATCCTTCGATTGGCTGCTGACGCTGATGCTGAAAGCGGGCAGGGTGGCGGTTGCGGAGGGCGCAGTCCTTGGGGTAGCGGTGTGCGTTGACGTGGCTGCCGCCGTTGGACTAGGCGCGACTGTCCGCGCTTGAATATCGGCGACCAGGGCGCTGCCGCTCTGGGGATAGGCGGTCATCTTGATCGTATATGTCGTGTCCGCCTTCAAGCCGCCGAAAGTGTGCGCGGTTGTGCCGGCGTTGACGGTGGTGAAGTCATAATGCCCGCCCCCGCGGATTTCCACAAAATACAAGAGCACATCGCCCAGGTCAGTCCAGCTGACGGTGATGTGGTCTTTCGATTGGCTGCTGACGGTAATTTCGAGGCTAGGCTGCGTCAACGATGCGGGGGGGGGGGGGGACAGGAATAATAGCGCGCCGAGGAGCGCGGCTACAAGTTTGTTAATTTGCGGTCTGCGCCGGGCTGCTTGCATTGAATGATCACCAGTAAGAAATGTATTGGAAAAGACAATGAAATTATGCCATAGTTCCACCTGTTGGTCAACATTCGCAAAAGGGGGAGTGGCTAATTGAGTGGATTTACGAACCAGCCTCTGTAGTGGTCCTCAAAAACTGGACACCTAGTAAAGAGAGTATACTAGACGGTCAGTGTTGGAGGAACGCTCGTGGGGAAATATCGCAAATACAGTCCGGAAACGAAGGTCAGGATCGTGCTGGAAATCCTTCGCGGCGAG
>JAJECX010000004.1 GCA_022821805.1 Anaerolineae bacterium | reverse complement strand
TCGCCGCGAAGGATTTCCAGCACGATCCTGACCTTCGTTTCCGGACTGTATTTGCGATATTTCCCCACGAGCGTTCCTCCAACACTGACCGTCTAGTATACTCTCTTTACTAGGTGTCCAGTTTTTGAGGACCACTACAGGGGCAATTAAGGCGTCAGCAGCACTTTGGAGACATCGCCGGGCGCGTTGATGAGACGCTCGAAAAAGGGACCGCCTTCGCCCAGCGGCGCCTCGTGAATCCAGGGGTCAAGGCGTATCGCGTCGGCGCCCAACAGTTCCAGCGCCCGCGCGAAATTCGCTGGCGTGTAAGCAAAGGCGCCGCGCGCCGTGATCTCGCTGCGGATCATGTCGGCGACCGGCATGGCGCTGCTCTCTTCGTGCAAGCCGCTGAGGATCAGCCGTCCGCTGGCTTTGGTCGCCGCGACGCATTGGGCGCGCGTCTGCGCCGTGCCGACCGCGTCAATCGAGACGACGACGCCGGCGCCGTCGGTCGCGTCGCGCACCGCGTCGACCGTATCGACCGCGCTCGGCTGAAGCGGTATGCCGCCAAGCGCTTCGCCCATCGCCAGCCGCGCTTCGTCGATCTCGGCGATGAAGACGCGCGCGGCGCCTTGGTAGCGCAGCATCTGCAGCGAGAGCAAGCCGATTGGACCGGCGCCGATGATGAGGCAGTCGGCATCGGCGACCGCGCCAGCCAGCTCGGCGATGCGCACGGCGCAGCCCACCGGCTCGGTCAGCGCGCCAATCCGCGTGTCCATGCCCTCCGGCAACGTCAGCGCCAGTTTCGCCGGCGCGCAGATGTATTCGGCGAAAGCGCCGGGACGATGCGCGCCCAGCAAGCGTCGGTTGACGCAGAGTTGGTTCAAGCCGGCGGCGCAGTGCTGGCAGTCGCCGCAATACCAAAGCGGGTTCACCGTCACCAGGGCGCCGACGGCGAGATCGGGGCGGAAAGTGGGCACGAGGGGACCCAGATCGACGATTTCGCCAGCGAATTCATGCCCCATGATCAGCGGCGGCACGCGCAGGGCGTTATGCCCGAGGTAGCCGCTCAGCTCGGAGCCGCAGATGCCGGCGTGCCCGACGCGGATGACGATTTCGTCGCCGGTGGCGGTCGGTTCCGGCTGATCGCGCAGCGTCATCGTCCGCGCCGCTTCCCATACCAGTGCTTTCATCGCATCATCTCCTGTTCGTTTGGCGGGCGTAGTGAAATCGATGGACGTATCGCTGTGCCGAGTAAGGCGGGCAAGACTTGTCTCGCCCCTACAAGGCGCCTACTTGTTGAAGCCTGCCACTACCTTCGATCGCCGATTTGCTTCGCGTCGCGCGCCTGCATTATACTCGGCGCCATATCACAATCCACCGTAGGGAGCGAGGATTCCGCATGAAGATCACGAGCATTGATGTGGTAAACGTCAAGCTGCCGCCGCGGGAATTCAGCGTCGCGCCACGCCGCGAAAGCTGGAATGAGACTGATGAAGTCGCCAATCCCATGTCCTGGTACAGCCATGTCAAGCGTCACCGCAGCCTGTGGACCAATACCGGTTGGGGACAGGTGTGGGCCAAGGTCACGCTTGAAGACGGCACTTGGGGGCTGGGCTCGACGATGCACGGGCGACCGGTGGCCGCCATCATCGAAGATCATCTGGCACCGCAGTTGGTTGGGCAGGACGGCTTCGCCATTGAGCGCCTGGCCGATATGATGTTCCGCATGACCAAGTTCTACGGCTCGACGGGCTTGGCTTCCTACGCCATAAGCGCGATTGATTTGGCGCTCTGGGATGCCAAGGGCAAGGCTCTCGATCAGCCGGTGTACAGCCTCCTCGGCGGCAAACTGAAGGAGCGCATCTACTGTTACTCCACGGGCAACGACATCGACTGGTATCAGGCGGTCGGCTTCAGCGCCCACAAGCTGGCTTGTCCCTACGGACCCGCGGATGGGCTGGATGGCTTGCGGAAGAATGTCGAGCTGATCGCCAAAACGCGCGAGCAAGTCGGCGACGCTTGCGAGATCATGCTTGACTGCTGGATGGCTTTCGATGTCGATTACACGGTGCGGCTGGCGGAGGCGCTGCGGCCTTACCGCGTCAAGTGGATCGAGGAGTGCTTGATCCCCGAGGATTTCGCCGCCCATGCCGAGCTGCGGGCGCGCCTGCCCTGGCAGACGCTGACGACGGGCGAGCACTGGTATACGCATGTGCCCTTCCAATACGCGCTGAAGCATGATCTGGTGGATATCTTGCAGCCGGATATCGAGTGGGTCGGCGGGCTGACGACCTGTATCAAGATCGCGCACGCGGCGGAAGCGGCTGGCAAGAAGGTCATCTTGCATGCGGGCGCGCGCACACCCTACGGGCAGCATTTCTCCTTCGCGATGGCGGCTGTGCCCTGGATCGAGTATTTCATCGGGGCGCCGCCCGGCATCCCGCTCAGTGAATCGACCTGGCTGCCGGGCATGGCGTATGCGGTGGATGGCTGGCTGGAGATTGCGGATGCGCCGGGCTTTGGCTTGGGCATTGAGGAGAGTTGGATCGAACCGTACGCGAGTTGAGATCGCAAAGCCTCTTCCTTTTCTTACCACCGAGTACACGGAGGAAAAGAGAGGGGGAGTCATGAAGCGGCGGGATTAGGATGCGAGCGGGTTTTAGAGCGAGCCAAGGGGCACCCCTACGGAATGGTCGAATTTCCTTGCTATGATTATCGAGCACGTTTCGCTTGGCTGATTTTATCTTTGGTCAGTCCCATCTCGCCCGCCGCCAGCCAATGCCAAAATGCTCTTCGATATAGCGCTGCTGACGCTGGCTCTCGCGCACCTGCCGGTCCAGCGCCGCCGGATCCCAATCCGCCAGCAGATCCGCTTTCATCTCGGCGATGCGCACCTGATGCGCCGGTTCGTTGGACAGATCGCGAAATTCGCGCGGGTCAGTTTCCAAGTCGTACAGTTCTACCGGATCGCCCCAGCTGTAATTCAGCTTGTATCGTCCGCGCCGCAGCATCGCCATCGGCCTGTCCGCGCCATGCGCCAGGTATTCGCAAAATGCCTCGTCTTTCCAGTTGCCGCTGTCTCCCGTCAGCAGCGGCAGCAGGCTGTCGCCATCAAGCGGCAAATCGCATTCGTCGCCGGCGATATCGCAGATGGTCGCGGTCACATCCACCAGCGAAACAACCGGTGAAGTGCGCTGCCCGCCGTCAATGCGGCGGGGCCAAACCACTTGAAGCGGCACGCGCGCTGAAGCCTCGTAGAAATTCGACTTGCGCCACATGCCGTGCTCGCCATTCATGTCGCCGTGATCGCTAATGTGAATGATGACGGTGTTTTCGCGCTGGCCGGTCGCTTCGAGCGCATCGAGCAGCTCGCCGATTTTCTCGTCGAAATAGGTGATCAGCGCGTAGTAACCGGCGCGCGCCCGCCGCACAACCTCATCGGGAAATTGCGGAAAGCCGAACATCCGGCGGATTCGCTGCGCCATCGGGTGCAGATTCTCCAGATGCCCGTCAGGTATTTCGGGCAGGTCCATCTCTTCAGGCGGGTACATGTCCCAGAATCGCTGCGGCACGACGTAGGGAAAATGAGGCGCAATGAAGGACGCGTTCAGCGCCCAGGGTTTGGCTTGCCTGGCAGGATCGCGCAAGAATGCCAGCGCCCTTTCTTGTACCAGTTCATCAATCTCCAGTTCTTCGGTCCAGCCCGGTCCCGCTTCATAGACCTCGTGCCAGGGCTGCGCCGCCGACACGATGCCATCATCCCAGGCATGGATCGCATGATAACGCTCGGCGTGCAAATCGCGCGCCAGCTGCGCCTGGAATCCGTGGTATTGGTCGGCGCCGCCGAAATGCTGCTTGCCCGAAAGCGCGACATCGTATCCGACAGCCCGCAGGCGGTGCGCCCAGGTGACCTGATCGGAGCGCATAGGCGTCCAGTTGTCCCAGGCGCCAATTTTGTGCACGTGGCGTCCGGTCATGAAGGACATGCGCGACGGCATGCAAAGCGGCGAATTGCAATAGGCGGCGTCGAATGTTGCGCCCAGCTGCGCCAGCCGCTCCATATTGGGCGTCCGCACGATGGGGTGACCGTAAACGCTGCTGTACATCGGCGCGTGTTCATCGGACATGATGATGAGAATATTTGGCTTGGGCATGCTGAACTCCTGCTTGGCATCCGAAGCGAGATTATAGCATTCGCCGCGTCATGCTTCGTGCCACAGGCGCTGTGGTAAGATGACGGCGCACTACGCGACAGGGCGGAATATCCATGACGGAAAAAGTCGACGTGCTAATAGTCGGCGCCGGAATCTCGGGCATCGCCGCCGCCTATTACCTGGGCGAGCGCTGCCCCCAGCTGAGCTGGACCATCGTTGAAGGACGCGCTGCCATCGGCGGCACCTGGGATTTTTTTCGTTATCCCGGCGTCCGCTCCGACTCCGATATGTATACGCTGGGGTATCGCTTTCGACCCTGGAGCGGCGAGAAGGCGATCGCTGATGGATCTGCGATCCTGCAGTACCTCAAGGACACGGCGCGGGAATTCGGCATTGACCGGGAGATTCGCTTCAACCATCGCGTAAGCCGAATATCGTGGTCGTCGGAGGCGGCGGAATGGACGGTGGACATTGAACGACCGCCGCATGACGAGCCGCTGCAAATCCGCTGCAGCTTCCTTTTCATGTGCACCGGCTATTATCGTTACGACGGCGGTTACACGCCCGATTGGCTTGGCATGGACGAATTCGCTGGCGATATCGTGCATCCGCAGGATTGGGCGGCTGACTCGGAA
This sequence comes from Anaerolineae bacterium, assembly GCA_022821805.1. Lineage (GTDB taxonomy): Bacteria > Chloroflexota > Anaerolineae > Aggregatilineales > Phototrophicaceae > UBA6055. The sequence goes on along the minus strand of JAJECX010000004.1, from coordinate 21,696 downwards.
TACGCCGGCAAGCGCGTCGTCGTCATCGGCAGCGGGGCAACAGCGGTCACGATGGCGCCGGCTTTGGCGGAACGGGCGGGGCATGTGACGGTGCTGCAGCGTTCGCCCAGCTATGTCGTCAGCATGCCTGCGCGAGATGACCAGGTCAGGCGCCTGCGCGGCAAGCTGCCGGCTGCCCTGGTTAGCTGGCTGGCGCGCTGGAAAATGATCCTCTTTGCTGCCTACTATTATCGCAAGGCGAAGGCCCATCCCGGCGAAGCGCGTGAGATGTTGCTGGAAGGCATTCGCGGGCAGCTTGGACCGGATTACGATGTTGAGCGGCATTTCAACCCGGCTTACAAGCCCTGGGATCAGCGCGTCTGCGTCGCGGCGGACGCCGACCTATTCCAGGCAATCAATGCCGGCGCCGTGTCCATGGTCACCGATCATGTCGAGCGCTTCGTCGAAGAGGGCATCTTGCTCAAGTCGGGCGAGCTGCTGCCGGCCGACATCATCGTCACCGCGACCGGCATGACCATGCGGATCATGGACGGGGTAGAAATCATCGTCGACGGGCATCCGGTTCAGCTGGGCGAAACCTTGAGCTACAAAGGTTTTATGTACAGCAACATCCCCAACCTGGCCTCGTCCTTCGGCTATACCAATGCCTCCTGGACACTCAAATGTGAGTTGATCTGCGAATATGTTTGCCGCTTGCTCAACTATATGAAGCGGCGCGGTTACAAGCATTGTGTGCCGCGCCTTGACGCGGATACCCAGGCCGCTGAGCCGATGATCGATTTCACATCGAGCTATGTGCGGCGCGCGCTGGCTGACCTGCCCAAGCAAGGAAGCCGCCGCCCCTGGAAGGTGTACCAGAATTACGTTAAAGATCTGCTGATGATGCGCTATGGACGCCTGAACGATGGCGTGATGGAGTTTCGCAAAGCAACCTTCTCGAAATCTCCCCCGTAGCGAAGGGTGAGACTTGCTCTTACAAACACCAAATTAGGGACGAGGTCCACAGGCATTTCATAACGCAATCGGCGGCAAAACAGAATCAACGCGCCGCGCCATCCCGTAAATCATACCCCCCATCCTTAACCGCCGCGCGGAAGACCGCTTCCTCCAGCGCCAGCCCAAAGCCCGGCGCATCGGGAAGGACCACCTGTCCCGCTTCGACGCGGTAGCCTGACGCATCCAGCCCAGGCGTCGTCACTTCGTCCCATTCCACGAAAGTAAATCCCTGCACCGCCGGCGCCAGATGACCCGATACATAATTGCCCAGGTGCCGCCCGTAGTGATGCGGCGCCGTGCGAACGCCCCAGGCATCCAACTGCGCGCCGGTGTCCAGCCATTTGCTGAAGCCGTGACTGAAAATATCGTACTGGATGACATCGACGAGCCCAGCGCGCGCCCAATCCATCAGTTCGGGCGGGGCGCCGCCTTCGCCATCGGCGATCAGCACGGATAGCCCTTCGCGCTTGATCCAGCCCTGCAGATCTTCGTAAAGCGCCGGGTCTTCTTGAAAGGCTTCTTCCAGCCAGAAAACATCGCAGTCGGCGGTTGCGGCCAGGACGCGCTTGGCGATATTGAGGTTGTAGCCATTGTTGGCGTCGATCATGATCTTGGCTTCGCCGCCAACCGCGTTGCGCACTGCCTTGACCACCGCGATATCGCGCTGCGTGCCTTTTTCCAGGGGCATCCAACGGGCGCCGCGCCCTACCTTGATCTTGAAGTTGCGGTGGTTGCGCTCGTAGCCGTAACGCGCTTCGTCAGCGATGAGCGCCGCTCCCGCTTCATTCGATTCCAAATGCAGATCGTCGATGAGCAGCGTCGTATCGTAGCACGGCACGCGCAGCCGCTCGCCGTTTCGTTTTTCATCCCTTGCGACCAATTCGTAAACGGGCTTGCCCGCCAGATTTCCCAGCAAGTCCCAGAGGGAAAATTCGAATGCATTCCACTCCTCTCGTATGCGACCGTCGGACGAAAGCAAATCGCTAAAGCGCTGCCCCAGGAGCGCCTGCGCCGTTTCGGCATCCGCGCGACCCAGTCCAAAGCCGCTGGCGCCGTCGTCAGTCGTCAAGCGGATGAGCAGCAGCTCGACTTCTAGTCCGTGCACCGGGATGCGCGAATTGTTGCCAGCCAGGCGCGGTCGCTTGCCGGTCAGCGTCCCGTATTCGATTCTGTCGATACGTGAGTTTTCCATCAGTCCAATTCCTCGCCGCCGCGCTTAAGCCTCGCCAAACATGATGCCGGTGGGTATGACATCGGTGGTCTCGCCACGCCGTATCGCCTCCGCCGTTTCCAAGACGCTATCGAAGTCATGGCGCGGCACAAAACCCAGCTTCGTCTTGATCTTGCTCAAGTCATGGTCAATAAAGTTCCAAAATGGCACGCGCGCTTCCACATAGAGCATGTTGTAGCGCTCCGCCAGTTTGGGCACGATTTCGCCCCAATCGAATAAAGCGGCGCCGGACAGATTGAAGATTTCGCCCACAGCCGCCTCGCGCTCAATCGCCAGCGTCAGTCCATCGGCGATATCGCGGACATCGCCGAAGCGCTGTCGATAGGGCGCGCCATCGGGATTCAGGCTTAGCAGCAGCTTCTCTTCACCGTCCCAGCCAGCGCGAAGCGCCTCGATCATCGCTTTTACGTCTGGATCATCCCCGTCCGGCATGTCTTTTACTTGATATGAACCAGGATCGCTGTAAGTATTGTAAGTCGTGCTGTAGAGGAACATCGACGGCAAGCCCGCTTCGTTCAAAAATTCGCTGGGTTCGATCACGGTGGAGAAGCGCATGGCGCAGGTCGGCACAGCATATTGATAGTGATAGACCATCGCCAATTCTTCACCCAGCCACTTGGTCATCAAATAACCCATATTGGGATACTTGATGCGCGCGTCTTCGGTATTGGGAAGCGGCGAATAGCGACCATTGACGCGCGCGTCCAGATAGACGCCTTCGGTGCTGGCATACACAAAGCGATGCAAATTCGGGCACTGCTCGCGAACGCTCTCCAGCATGTTCAGCGTGCCCATCGCATTGATATCGAGGTACTGCCGATTATCAAAGGGTCCCTGAAAAGCGGCGGCCAGATGATAGATCGCATCAACGCCCGCGACGGCTTTGCCCACATCGTCGCTGTTGCGCAGGTCGCCATAGACCGTTTCCACGCCGTCATAGGCATCGAGCTTGTGCGCGCGGCTGGCGTCGCCCGGGTAAACGAAACTGCGAATCGAATGCCCGGCGTCAAGCAAGCGCACAACCAAGTTGGCGCCGATGCGCCCAGTACCGCCGGTGACGAGTATCTTCATGCTGCGTTTCTCCGCGTTTGTTCTGGCATTGACGGGGGATTCTAGCGCAGCCGCAGAGTCCATGCCAGAAGCGACGGCTAGTGTTGTTTTTGAAAGTCCTATCTTATACTCTCTTTTCATTGTCAGAAAACACTTACATGATGACGCATTTGAAGGAGATCCTCATGTCCGATATCCCGCGCAGCGAATACCCACGCCCGCAATTCGTCCGCGACCGTTGGCTTTGCTTAAACGGCGAATGGGGCTTTGAAATCGACCAGGGCGACAGCGGCATCCACCGCAGTCTTCTGGAGCGCGAACTGGAGGGCAGAATCACCGTGCCCTTCTGCCCGGAATCACAACTGTCCGGCATCGGCAATCACGATTATTACAATGCCGTCTGGTATCGCCGCCGGGCAAGGATTCCAACGGAGTGGGCGGGCGCGCGCGTCCTGCTCCACTTTCAGGCGGTTGACTACGACAGCACCGTCTGGGTCAATGGCGAGGAAGTCGGGCGGCATCGCGGCGGTTTCTCGCCTTTCTGCTGCGACATTACTAACGTCGCGGGCGCCGGCGACGAGATCACCATCGTATTGCGGGCGCGCGATGACGGTCAAAAGCCGCAGCCGCGTGGCAAACAGGCGCGCGACTACGGTCCAGAAGGCGCTATCTACGTGCGCACGACCGGCATCTGGCAGTCGGTCTGGCTGGAGCCGGTTCCACAGTTCGCCTTGCGCCGCCCGCGCATCACGCCCGATCTGGCGAACCAGACGATACGGCTCGAGCAGCCGATCAGCGGCAACGCGCCCGGCTTGCGCCTGCGGGCGACGCTCTCCGATGCCGCTGGCGAAGTCGTCAGCGCCGAGCGCTCGGCCGAATACGACCTCTCGCCCCGCCTTGACCTGCCGATTCCCGCCGACCGCCTCCAGCTCTGGGCGCCGGGCGAACCCCATCTCTACGACATCGATATCGCCCTGATCGATGGGGACGGCAAGGCAATCGACAGCGCCCGAAGCTATGCAGGCATGCGCTCAATCTCCATCGACGGGAAAGCGATGAAAATCAACGGAAAGACCGTCTTCCAGCGCCTGGTGCTCGATCAGGGTTATTACCCCGATGGCATCATGACCGCGCCCTGCGACGCCGCTCTCGTCGAGGATATCGAGCTGAGTATGGCGGCCGGCTTCAATGGCGCGCGCCTGCACCAAAAAGTCTTTGAGGAACGCTTTCTGTATCATGCCGACCGCCTGGGTTATATCGTCTGGGGTGAATTCGGCGATTGGGGTTGCCGCGGTGAGGGTCCCCCAGATGGCGAACATCAGCAGCCGGGTCCCGATTACATCACCCAATGGCTGGAATGCCTCGAGCGCGATTATTCCCATCCCAGCATCGTCGGCTGGTGCCCGCTGAACGAGACCTGGCAATCGATCACCGACCGGATCACCGCGCTCGACGATGTCACCCACGGCATGTACCTGGCGACCAAAGCCATGGATACCACTCGGCCCGTGCTTGATGCCTCCGGTTATTCGCACCGTGTGCCGGCCGCAGACGTCTACGACAGCCACGATTACACGCAAGACCCCGATACCTTCCGCGAGCGGCATGCCGGCTTGGCGCAGGGCGCCCCCTACCTCAACAGCGCCGAGAGCTGGGGCTTGCCCACCCGCATGGTCGGCAATATCCACTGGTCGATACCCTATCGCGGCCAGCCATACTTCGTCAGCGAGTTCGGCGGCATCTGGTGGAATCCCGATGTTAAGGAGGGCGAAGACTCCTGGGGCTACGGCGAGCGTCCGCGCGACCTCGATGAGTTCTACGACCGCTTTGAAAAACTCTGCGCCATCCTGCTTGATGATGTCAATATGTTTGGCTATTGCTATACGCAGCTGACCGATATCTATCAGGAGCAGAACGGCATATACAAATTCGACCGCGGCGCCAAATTCGATATGGATCGCATTCGCGCCGCCCAAATCAAACGAGCCGCTATCGAAGTGGCGGACGAATCGGACATGGCCCCTTAGGGGGACTGAGGACAAGACAGTTTTTCTGAGCGCAATATATCGTCGAATTTCCTGCAAAGTACTGGGTGTTTTTCGGGCGTCTCACAGGGTCGCGTAGACACTGACCGTCAGTCGCCCCTACGATTTTCGTGTTTTTCGGGCTACTCACAGGGACGCCCAAACGATTTTCGCGTTCTAGCGGGCGTAAACCATCTCAATCTTGACTGGAGACTTGGTCAAGATGTTGTACAATAGCGCGGCTCAGTGGAAATGGTCGATACGAAGTACCGTCTTCAAGCAATTATTCGTCTATTCACTATGATGTGAACGAAGAAAGGACTACCGTGCGAGCTGTCTTTTTGTTAATGCTGGCTCTATTTGCCCTTAGCGGCTGCGCCTCACAGGCGACCTTCGGCGATGCGATTACGCAGGGCGAGCCCACAGCCATACCGACCCCCGTCGTGCCGAGCAAACCAGTCTATCAAGTTGAACGCGGCAAAATCGTCTACGAGCGCCGCTTCTTCGGGCGGATTACACCCTTGGTCACGGAAGAGATCGTTTTTGAAATCGATGGGCGCGTCCTGGAAGTCTTTGTCGACGCCGGCGTCGATGTGGTCGAAGGCGATGTGCTGGCGCGCCTGAATACAGCGGGCTTGGAAAGCCAATTGCTGAACGCCGAAGAAGAACTGGCGATCGCCACATCGATCCTCGAGAGCGCCGATAGCAAAGCGCGCTTCGACAGCCAGCGCGCCGCCCTCACGCTTGAGATGGCGCAATTGAAACTGGATCATGCCGAGGCGCAAGCCGGCGCGTCACCGAGCGCAGACGATACGCTGCAAATCAATCTGCTCATGCTGGAGCGCAACTTGGCGGAAGTGGCTGTTGACGAATTGACCAGCGGCGTGGATCCACAGCTGCGTTTTGATGTGACGCGGGCGCAGAAACGCGTGAACGAAATAAAAGCGACCATCGCCAAAGCGGAACTGGTCGCGCCGATGTCGGGTCGCTTGGTCAATTTCTCCGCCGATCCGGGGCAGCCGATTATTTCTTACGAGCCGGTTGGCTTGGTCGCTGATCTTTCGGTGATAGAGGTCACCGACGAGATGGGTCCGGAAGATTTGAGCGAATTAGCTGAGGGCATGCCCCTGCTGATCAAGCGCGCGGCGCTGCCGGGCAACGTTTACTCCGGCACGATTGCCAGCCTGCCCGCCCCCTATGGCTTGGCGACCGACGAACTGGTCCACGTCGCCTTTGACGAACAGCCCCCGGCCGACGAATTCAAGGTCGGCGATCGCATGAACTTCACGGTCGTCATCGAAGAGCGCGATGATGTGCTTTGGCTGCCGCAATCGGCTATCCGCCAGTTCAGCGGTCGAAACTTCATCGTCGTGCAAAACGAAGGCGTGCAGCAGCGCGCTGACGTGCGCTTGGGCTTGGAAGGCGACGGCCGCGTCGAGATTCTTGAAGGCGCCGACGAAGGCCAGACGGTCATCGGTCCATGATGAGCTGGTATCTGCGAACTCGCGCTGTAGTCATCGTCGCCAGCAAACGTTTGCTGGCGCAGCCACTGCTTTCGCTGGCGACGATTGTCGGTTTGACCGTCGCCGTCGCCCTGGTTTTGACGATTCCCATCTACTCGGAATCGGTGGCTTTTCGCGTGCTAACCGAGCGGCTGACCGAGGGACCGGATCGCATCAACCGACCGCCGTTTTCCTTCCTCTTCAGTTATATCGGCTCCTGGAACGATCCGGTCAATTTGGAAGCGACGTATGACCTGGACCAATACCTGCGCGAGAAGGGCGGCGCCGAGCTGGGCTTGGAGACCACGCTAATCGTCCGTCACCTGGAGACGCAGAACTTCCGCCTGTACCCATCCGGCGAAACCAACTATCGCGATGAAAACCGCTCGCTCGATTATGTCAGCTTTGGCACGACCGAGAATATCGCCGAGCAAGTCGAACTGGTCGAGGGCAACTATCCCCCGCCGGCGGATCCATCAACCGACAGTTATGTCGATGTGATGATCCATGAAGACTTCGCATCTGAATATGGCATGCAGCTGGGCGAATATTATCAGGGCTATAATTGGCGGCTTGACGCGGACGATCCGATGCAGATCACCATGATCCGGATCGCTGGCATTTGGCGGCCCCGCGACGAAGAGAGCGAATACTGGTTTTATCGTCCCAACGTTTTCAAAGACATCCTGCTCATCAATGAGGAAACTTACCGAACGCGGCTGGCGCCGTACACGGAATCGGAGGTCAATCTCGCCGTTTGGTATCTCGTCTCCGATGGCAGCAGCGTCAACACGTCGCGCGTTGACGAGCTCATCCGCCGTCATATCGATACCGAGAAAATCGCCGATCAATATTTGCCCGGCACCTATATCCAGGCGTCGCCGGAAGAAGAATTGCGCCCCTATCAGCGGATCGTCACCGTGCTCACGCTGACGCTGACCGTATTCAGCTTACCCATCGTCATTCTGCTGATCATCTTCCTGGTGATGCTGGTCGGCTTGGTGGTCGATGGTCAGCGCAATGAAACCGCCGTGCTGCGCAGCCGCGGCACATCGCCCTTCCAAGTGGTCGGCTTAACGACGGTCGAGGGCATCATAATGGGCGTGATTGCCCTGGTCGTCGGCGGTTTGCTCGCCATTGGCTTCACGCAGCTCATCGGGACGACGCGCAGCTTCATGGATTTCCGCTGGGGTCATCATTTCATCGTCTCGGTGCCGCCGACAATCGGTTCGACCATTCTATTGGCGATTGTGTTCACGATTCTCATACGCGTCGTGCCAACCATCGGCGCCGCCCGCCACACCATCATCAGCTACAAGATGGACCAGTCTCGGCTGCTGCAGCGCCCCTGGTGGCAGCGCCTAGGCGTCGATATTCTGCTGCTGATCCTGATCGGCTACTTCTATTATCAAGTGGTCCAGCAGGGTGGGCTAATTGATGTCGAAGGCGGCGTCCGCAACATTGAAGACGCCTACCAGCAGCCCTTCGTCTTCCTGATGCCGCCCTTGACCATTTTCGCTTTGACGCTGTTCTTGCTGCGCTTCCTGGCGCCGATGCTGCGCGCGCTGGCTTGGCTGATCCAATGGACAAACAGCGTCGGCTTGCTGATCGTGACGCGGCAGTTGGAGCGCTCGCCCGGCGCCTACTATCTGCCCTTGATCCTGCTCGTCTCGACAATCAGCCTGGGCATTTATACCGCATCCTTCGCCCGCACCATCGACCGCTATCTCTACGAGCAGCAGTATTACAAGGTCTCGGCCGATGTATCGGTGCGCGTCTTCAGTCAAAATCCCGCCAGCTTGCCCGGCGGCGGCGGTGGGGGCGGGGACGCGCCGCCCGCCTATATGCATATCTCTGAGTTCACATCCATGCCATTTGTCGAAGGCGCCACTCGCATCGGCGAATACACCGCCAAGGCGCGCTTGACCTCGGGCAGCGTTGAGGGCCGCTTCGTCGGCGTTGATCGCGCCGACCTCGGACCGGTCGTTTTCTGGCGGCCCGATTTCGCCGCCATTCGCCTGGGGTATCTGACCAACGCGCTGGCGCTGCAGCAAGACGCGGTGCTGGTCTCGCGCGAATTTATGGAGACGCGCGCTCTCGATGTCGGCGACCTGCTTGAGCTGGACGTGCGCAGCGGCGGAGACACCTTCAAGGTCAACCTCCAGATCGTCGGCGCCCTTGAATACTTCCCGCGCTGGTATCCGGAGGAAGACGGCGCTCTGTTCGTGGGCAATCTCGATTATCTCTTTGAACAGGCGCAGCTGGAACTGGCGCATCGCGTCATTATGCGCGTCGAGCCGGACTTTGACCAACGCGCGTTCTCCCGCGCGCTCTTCGATCGCGGCGCCGCCGGCGTGCTCATCGACGAGCCGGTCACACGCATTAATCGCGAGCAAGCGCGACCGGAGCGGCAGGGGCTTTTCGGCTTGCTGTCAATCGGCTTCATCACTTCGTCGCTGGCGACCATGATCGGCTTCCTGCTCTATACGATCTTCTCCTACCGCCGCCGTTATGTCGAGCTGGGCATCTTGCGCGCCATCGGCTTGTCGCAGACATCAATGATCGTCTCGGTCGCCTGGGAGCTGGGCTTGCTCATCATCATGGGCTTGACGCTTGGCTTGGGCATCGGCTTGGTCGTCAGCGCGCTCTACATCCCCTACATGCAATTCGTCAGCAATCTTGAGGGCGTAGTCCCGCCCTATGTTGTGACGATGGCTTGGGTGGAGATCGCGCAGATCATCGCTTTGTTCTTCGCCACCTTCGTTGTCATCATGCTGATTCTGCTGGTGATCTTGCGCCGCATGCGCATCTTCCAAGCCGTCAAGTTGGGGGAGACAATTTAATGGCAACTAGCAACGGCGCCTTTCTCATTTGCGACGACCTGTACAAGATCTTCAAAGTCGCCGATATCGAAGTTATGGCGCTGCAAGGGCTCGACCTGACGGTCAAGCGCGGCGAACTTGTCGGCGTGGTCGGCGCCAGCGGCAGCGGCAAAACCACGCTCATGAATGTGCTGGGCGGCTTAACGCGCCCGTCTGCCGGTCAAGTCATCATCGACGGCAAGAACCTGCTGAAACTCAGCACACGCGAGTTGACCGCCTATCGGCAGGTCGAAGTTGGCTTCGTCTGGCAGCAGGGCAGCCGCAACCTGATTCCCTACCTTTCCGCCCTCGACAATATCAAGCTGCCGATGACCTTGGCCGGCGCCGCCGGCGCGCAAATCGACCTGCGAGCGCGCGAGTTGATGGACCTGGTCGATCTGTCCGATCGCTATGACCACAAGCCGCTTCAGCTTTCCGGCGGCGAACAGCAGCGCGTCGCCATCGCCGTCGCCTTGGCCAATGAGCCGAAGCTGCTGCTTGCTGACGAACCGACCGGCGAACTCGATTCCACTACCTCCGACCAAGTGTATGAGCTCTTCAAGCGGCTCAACCGCGACCTGGGCTTGACCATCTGCATCGTCAGCCACGATCCGCTGATCGCGCAGCATGTCGGGCGTGTAGTCGCCATCCGCGATGGCAAGCTGGCGAGCGAAACGGTGCGCCGCAATCGACCCGGCGTCAAGCGGCGCCCAGCCGATGCCGAAGCCGAGCGCGCCGAACTCGCCGAACGTTGGGACGATCATTTTGAAGAGTTGATCGTGCTTGATTCGGCCGGTCGGCTGCAAATCCCGAAGCAATACCGAGAGCAGCTCGGTTTCGAGAACCGCGTTGAAATGGAAGTCACCGAAGACAGCATCGTCATACGTCCGGCGCAAAACCTGGAAGAGACCTCGTCGCAAAGCGAAATTCAGCTCGAGCGCGAAATCCGCGTCGGCGACAATGGCACGCGCGGCGGTCTCATGGGCCGCTTCCGGAGGAAATCATGAGCGATACCGTTATCGCCGCCAAAGATGTCGGACGCGTTTATCCTTCCGATTCAGGCGATGTCCTTGCCTTGCAGGATATCTCCTTCGAGGTCGATCGTGGCGAATTCGTCGCCCTGCGGGGCCGCTCCGGCAGCGGCAAGACGACGCTGCTGAACTGCCTCGGCGGTTTGGACAACCCGACCAGCGGCGCCATCTGGATTCAAGGCGTCGACATCTCGACGATGGAAGAGGTGGAGCGAACGCGCTGGCGCCGCGAAAGCATCGGTTTCATCTTCCAGCAGATGGGTTTGCTGCACAGCTTCTCCGCCTACGAGAACCTCGACCTGATGGCGCGCCTGGGCAATGTGCCGCGCCGCGATCGCCGCCGCCGCATCCTCGATACGCTGGAGCTGGTCGGCTTGCTCGACTATTACGACCACCGTCCTTATGAAATGTCCGGCGGACAGCAGCAGCGCATCGCCATCGCCCGCGCGCTGGTCACCGAGCCTGACCTGATCCTCGCCGATGAGCCGAGCAGCGAGCTCGATAGCGATACCACCCACGATGTGCTGGCTGTGCTGCAGGACTTCGTGCGTCTCAAGGGCGTCTCGATCTTGCTTTCCAGCCATGATCCGATCGTCGATGATTATGCCGACCGCATCATCAGCCTGCGCGATGGGCAGATCGAAAACGGCGCTGGCTAAGGACGGGCGGTCGCCCCTGTTTACGTTGCGAGCGGCAAACCCCATCCCCAGCGAGCTAGGGTCGCGTAGACACTGACCTTCGGAAGGGGAGTTTAACGCAGCGGAACGCAAGGTATTTTGCGTGGGCGGCGGCATTGTCGCGCGGGTGTCTACAGATTGGTAGTGGCGGGAGGGCGAGCCAAGCCTCGCCCCTACAGATTTCGTCTTTTGCGGGCGGACCGTAGGTCGCTCGACATTAACTGAGTGATATACTTGCTTTGTAGAACGTCAACGATTGCTGAAAAATGAGTCTTGTCCCTTCGGTGACCTCGCATGAACTCTGTGTCCTCGGTGGTGAACGTTGTTTTGCTGGTCTGCGGCCTATGCTCGGTTTCCGCGCTTGACGATACCGTCCTGTTTCGTGATGTCAGCGCCGAAGCCGGTATCGCGGCGACGCATCGCGCCATTTGGAACGAAGACTTACCGGTCCCCTATGACGACGCCTACCTGGCGGCCGGCTCCGCCTGGGCCGATTATGACCGCGACGGTTGGGTGGATTTCTACGTCACCGGCAACCTCGATCCCAACGCGCTCTTTCGCAATAATGGCGATGGCACCTTCGCCTTGTCGGAATCCTCCGCGGCGCTGAGCCTGCCCGATACAGCCAGCGGCGGCGCGGTCTGGGCGGATTATGACAACGATGGCTGGCGCGATCTCTACGTGCTGAATAACGGTCCCAACCGGCTTTTCCGCAATCTGGGCGCTGGGTCGTCTATGCTTGGCGACGGCACGGTGTCTACGCATGCCGACGGCGCTGTGTCTACGCGCGCCTTCGAAGATGTGACGGCGACCGCCGGCGTCGGCGATATCGGCAAAGGCACGTCCGCCGCCTGGGGCGATTACGATGAGGACGGCCACCTTGATCTCTATGTGACCAACTGGTCCTGCTATCCCGAATGCGAGCTGCTTGATTTTTCCCGCAGCCGCGATGCGCTCTACCACAACAATGGCGACGGCAGTTTCACTGATGTATCCGGATTGTTGGGATTCGAGGCGCTGCTGGGCGCGGGCTTCGCCGTCAGTTGGCTGGATTATGACGATGATCGCGATTTGGATCTCTACGTGGTCAACGACAAAGCGGTGAATGCCCTCGGCAATGTCCTTTGGCGCAACGATGGCGCCGGCTGCGGCGGCTGGTGCTTTGCCGATGTGTCAGCGCGGTCGGGCGCGGGCTCGGTCGTGCATGGCATGGGCTTGGCTTCGGGCGACTATGACAACGATGGCGACCTCGACCTCTACTTCTCCAACATGATCGGCGCCATGGTCCTGCTGGAGAATCTGGGCGATGGCGCCTTTAACAACAGCGCCGACTACGCTGGCGTCGCCTATCGGACCGGCGCAGCCGTCGGCTGGGGAACGGCTTTTTTCGATTATGATAACGACGGCTGGCTCGACTTGTACCTGGCTTCCACCGGTGTGTCAGCCCGGTCCAAGACACCGAGCGCGCAGCTTCACAATCCCGATCAGCGCTACGGTCTGCCGCCGGAATACGGCTCAGGCGGCATGCATTTCGTCTATCCCGATATGCTCTATCACAACCAGCGCAACGGCAGTTTTCGGGCGATAGACCAGCGGCTATTCAGCGACGGCAGCGGCGCGACCATGGGTTTAAGCATAGCCGACTACGACCGCGACGGACGCGTCGACTTCGCCTTAACCTGGTGGAATCAGGCGCATGGGCTGTTTCGCAATACTGCTTACGCCGGCGAAAGAAACCATTGGATCACCTTCGAGCTCGAGGGCGGCGGCGAGATCGACCGCGATGCCATCGGCACACGCGTATCGGTCTTCACCGACGACGGACTGACACAAATGCGTGAACTGAAGTCGGGCTCGAGCCTGGGCGCCGGCAACGAAATGGCGCTTCATTTTGGCTTGGGCGCTGCCGAAATCGAGCGCGTCATCGTCAGCTGGCTCAATGGCGATTATCACGAATATACCAATGTGCCGCTGAATCGGCGCTGCCGGATCACGCGGGCGGCAATGGATTGCTCGCGCTGAGTCAGCTGCGGCCGGCTTAGAATCGCAGGAGAGACCGATGAACAATGTTCGCCTTGTAGCTTTGATCCTGACTGCAGCGCTGACCTTGTCCCGGACGGCGCTCGCGCATCAGCCATTCTGTGAATTCGCTGACCTGACCGCCGACGCGCCATGGCAAGTGCCCGATGCCGCGATCTCCTACGCTTACTTCGGCAACATCTATCCCGCTGGCGACTTGGATTACTTCAGTTTTGAAGCCGCCGCCGGCCAAGAGATTTTGCTTAGCCTGAGCATCCCCGCCATTGACGACCTGGCCGTTTTCTCACCTGTGATGAGCCTTGTCGGACCCGGCATCGCCGGCGAACCATCAGCGCAATTGCCCGAATCGCTGGGCATTTCACCCGACGAAGGAACAAAGATGATCCCACTTGGGGATACGCCGCGCTACTGGTTCGAGCCCTTCGGCCGACGCTATTACTGGAACTGGGAAGACTATTACTGGACCGCGCCGCAATCCGCAACGTATCGCGTCGTGCTCTGGCACCCGGAGGAGGAAATCGGACGCTATTCCTTTGTGATTGGCAAAAGAGAGGTATTCGGCGGTGAAGCGGATTGCTTTGCCTCCTACCATGAATACTGGTCGCCGCTTGAACCTGGGCGCAATCCCTATCGAGATACGCTGATTATCGGTGACACGCACAAGCATGATCATGCAAAGACCATAAATCTGAACCCGAACGACGCGCCACAGCTCAGCCTAACGCTGTTCCCGCTCAAAGGCGGAGGATTCAATCTGCGCTTGCAAACAGAGAACTTTATCTTTACGCCACAAAATGTGGACGGCGATCCGATTCCGGGCGAAGGGCATGCGCACCTCTATATCGATGATGTGAAGATCGCTCGAATCTATGGCGAATGGCATCACCTCGAATCCTTGCCGGAAGGCGCGGAAACGCTGACCGTCGCGCTGTACGCCAATGACCATAGCGCCTTCACCGTCCAGGGCATCCACATTGCCGATTCCCTGGCTCTAGCCGATCTTCCACGTGCTGGCTAATGCCCAATGGCGACGCCTTCCATCGACAAACTCCACCTCGCCACTCGCTCCCATCACAGGCAATATACTTTGCGTGGGCGGCGGGCGGCATAGTCGCGCAGGTGTCGACAGTTTTCGCCTTACCTGGCGCTTGTAGTGGCTGGCGCAGCGCTATCATAGTGCTGTCTGTTAAAACTTTGTCCTGTCCTCAGTAGCTTGCTGGCGGAGGGGATTTGCCGCGCCTCGGCAAAAGCCAAATCAATACCACGGAAACCAGGCTGAAACCGGCCGCCAGCGCCAGCATCAGATTGTAGGAGCCAAATAGATCGAAAATCACGCCGGCGGCAAAAGGCGACATTGTTCCGGCCAGTGTAAGGAAGATGACCATCGAGCTGCTGATTCGACCATAAAAAACGCTACCGTAAGTATCAGCAACCATAAGCGGACGCGTCAGCGTATGCGTGCCGATTGCCATGCCAAAAAGCGCAACGAACAGGACGATCAGCCAAGGCGCGCTGCCCAGCAGCAAAATCGTCATCGAGACGGTCAACAAAGCGAACACGCCAATCGCCATTGTCCGGCTCGAAAAACGGCGCTCAGCCGGCGCGAAAATCATCCGCCCGACAACCTGCATGACACCAATGGCGCCGCTCGCCAGCGCCGCGCTGCCGGGCTGAATATTGACGCTGATCAACAAGGGAATGAAATGAATGCGCACCGCCGATATGCTCAAGGTTGACAGCGAGAAAGCCAGCGTCAGCAGCCAAAAATAGCGCGATCGCAGCACGGCGCGCAAGCTGGTGGTTGGCCCATCGTTTTCTTGCGCGGCATTCTCTTGGCTCGCGGATTCGATTCCCAGGTCGGCCGGCTTGCGGCGCAGGACCAGCGCGTGCAAGGGTATCGTTATCACACCCAGTACGATCGCCAAAATCAGGATAGCCTGCCGCCAGCCGTATGCCTCCAGCAGCGCATGCGAAAGCGGCGTGAAAACCGTGCTGGAAAAACCGGCGATGAAGGTCACGACCGCCATCGCTGTACCGCGCGAATGCGCAAACCAGGTTGCGATGACAGCAAAAGCCGGCTCATACAAGACCGCCGCGCCGAAGAATCCCATCAGCGCCATGACCGCGATGAACTCGGGAAAAGTGTTCACCTGCGACCAGAAAAGCACCATGACCGTCGCGCCAATGGCGCCCACCGTCATCAGCAAGCGCGCGCCATGCCGGTCCAGCCAATGACCCACCGGCAAGGCAACCAAACCGGTAATGAGGATTGACAAGGAAAAGGCGCCGGAAAGCTCCCCGCGAGACCAGCCGAATTCCGCTTCCATCGGCGCGATGAAGACGGGAAAGGCATAGAAGAGCACACCGTAGGATACCGTCTCGGTGATCGCCAGAACCAGCGCGATATACCAGCCATAATAGATCGGCTTTCGCCGCAAGAAACGCTTCATAAACACGCGTTCAGTCTTTGCACCTGCTGAAGAATATCGCCATCATCGCATATCTCAAGTGTCGGCTGCATCAAAGCCGTCGATTCCGCCGCAAGAAGGCTTCGCCCTGCGCGCCAAGTCTTCCTCTCCCGGACGCGCTGTAGGGGGGAGCTATTGGTTCGTCCGCTCACAAATCCCAACCCGCCACGCAAAGCGCCCTACTTTGTGCCCTCATATAAACTCGGTGTAATCGGTGGTATAAGAATTGGCCCTTGCGCCTATTGCAGCGGCGCACTGCGAGCATCATCTGATATACTCGTGTCCGAATTGCCGGGCGGTCCAGGAGATTGACGACGCCCAAGCCGGCAACCAAAGAGGATGCCAGCCTGCGGTGACTGCGATTGCGGCCTATGTCGCAAGTTTTGAGACGAATACGCTTTTCGTTTTAAACTGTAGGTCACCGACAAAGGAGCGTCAGAAAGCGCGATCAAATGCCAACATTAGAAAACTTCACGCAATTTGAAGGCAATTACTGGGACACCGCCTCAATCCGCAATGCCCTTGATTATCAGGGCGCGATTGCTCCCCACACCGGCGCGCCCTACAGCGAAGCGATGCTGCTTGGCATCAGCGGCGGCATCACCTTTGGCTATTTCACCTTCCACTACAAGGGCTACGATCCGCAGGTCAATCTGCTGACGCGCAACACCTTCGAGCCAATGGAGCGGATCTTCGACCGATTGAAGCTGCCGCGCGACCTGCGGCGCAGCGCTAGCGCGAATAAAGCAAGGCAGAACCTGATAGAGGCATTGGAAGAAGGCTTCGCGCCGATCGCCAGCCCGGATGGGTCGATGCTTCCGTATAATGCGTTAGCTTATGACGAAGCCAACTGGCATACCATGCCGCTGGTGATCTACGGCTACGAGCCGGAAAGAAGCGAAGCCTATATCTCTGACCGCAGCCGCGTTTCGCTGACCGTCAGTACAGACGCCCTGGATCAGGCGCGCGCTCGCATCAAGAAAGATCGGCACACGCTGATTTTGCTCGGCGAACCGGACGAAGCTGCGCTCGCCGACGCGATTCGGCAGGGGCTTGAAGACTGCGTCAAGCTGATGACCGAAAAGCCGCCCAAAGGCTCGGCCAAGAACTTCGGCTTGCGCGCGCTGGAGAATTGGGCTGATATGCTGGGGAAGACCAGCCGCGGCAGCTGGGCGAAGGAATACCCGACTGGGCGTCCGCTGCTGGCGGCGCTGACCAGCGCTTATACCTTCTTGGGTCCGGCTTTTGGCAAGACCGTTCAAGCCGAGCGCGATGTCTACGCCGACTTTCTCGAAGAGGCGGCGCAAGTCCTTGAACTGACCGCGCTGACCGATGTCGCCGCTAGCTACCGCGTCGCTGGTGAAGCCTGGCAAAAACTGCTCGACAGCCTCTTGCCGAACGACGCTCCGATGTTGAGCGAAGCGCGCGCAGCCATTGACCGCAAGACAGCGCTCTTCATGGAAAGCGGCGCGGCGCGCCTCGACGAGATCATCGCCGAACGCGATCGTCTGGAATCGCTGAAGACAGCCTCGGAGACCGAATTTCCGCTCAGCGAAGGCGAGATCGCAGACCTGCGCGCCGACATTCGCGACAAGGTCCCAAAAGCGCGCGACGCGGAAGAAGCGGCGGTAATGGCGCTGAAGGCGGTGATCAATTAACATCGCATGCGAAACTCGTAGGGGCGGCCGAAGGGCAGTGGCGCGGGTCAGTGTCCACGCGACCTACGCGACCCATCAGGGCGCCCGCCCAACATCGACAAAGTCTCCCGCATTAAAATGGGGGAGATTTAGCGGGAGTAAAACAGAGTCACCCGCCAAACACAATTAGGAGCTCCAAATTATGAAAGCAATCATGGTCATGTTCGACTCGCTGAACCGCCGCCTGATGGAACCCTACGGCTGCGATTGGGTGCATACGCCCAACTTCACCCGTCTGGCCGAGCGCAGCGCCGCATTCGAGAAGGCCTTCATCGGCAGCATGCCCTGTATGCCCGCCCGCCGCGAACTGCATACGGGCCGCTACAACTTCCTCCATCGCAGCTGGGGTCCGTTGGAGCCATTCGACGACTCGATGCCCCAAATCCTCGACGAAAACGGCGTCCACTCGCACAAAGTCACCGACCACCAACACTACTGGGAAGATGGCGGCGCCACCTACCACACCCGCTTCACCACGCACGAGTTCAACCGCGGTCAAGAAGGCGATCCCTGGAAAGGCGTGGTCGAAGCCGGCGTTGCCGCCAAAGATGCCGATCGGCGAAAGCGCACCCGTCAGCAGGACCAGGTCAACCGCGAATACATCAATGAAGAAAGCCTGATGCCCCAAGCGCAGACCTTCGCCAAAGGCATCAAGTTCATCCGCACAAACGCGGGCGCGGACAACTGGTATCTGCAAATCGAGACTTTCGACCCGCATGAGCCCTTCTTCACCCAGCCGGGCTGGAAAGAGCTCTACCCGCATGAATACGATGGACCCCTATTCGACTGGCCGCCCTATACGCGCATCACTGAGCCGCCGGAGCAAGTCCAGCACATGCGCTATGAATACGCCGCCCTGATGAGCATGTGCGATCATTACCTGGGCACGGTGCTTGATGTGATGGACGAGTTGAACCTTTGGGACGACACGCTGCTGATTGTCACCACTGACCACGGCTTTCATCTGGGCGAGCATGATTGGTGGGGCAAGATGCGCATGCCCTGGTACAACGAATTGGCGAATATCCCCTTCTTCGTCTGGGACCCGCGGGCAAAGGTGGCGGGCGAGCGGCGGAGCAGCCTGGTGCAGAACATTGATGTGCCGGCGACCTTGCTGGAATACTTTGGCATCGACCGCCCGAAGGACATGCAGGGCGTACCCTTGCGGGATACGGTCGCGGATGATGCCCCGGTGCGCGAGGCGGCGCTATTTGGCGCCCACGGCGGGCATGTCAACGTCACCGACGGACGCCATGTCTATATGCGCGCCGATGGCGATTTGTCTACGCGCGGCAGGGCAAACGAAGAGGGTCAGCCACTTTACAATTACACGCTGATGGCGACGCATATGCGTCACCGCTTCCAGGTGGAAGAGCTGCAGGATATCGAGCTGGCGCCGCCTTTCACCTTCACCAAGGGTTGCCCGACAATGAAGATCGGCGCCAAGCGCGCGCCCCTGTGGATCCCCTTCTACGAAACCTTGCTCTTTGATCTGGAATCGGATCCCGGGCAACTGAATCCCATCGAAGACGCGAGCGTCGAAGCGGATATGATCGGCAAGTTGGTCGCCTTGATGCGCGCCAACGACGCCCCGTCCGAGCAGTACGAGCGGCTTGGATTAAACGCTTAAGAGCGGGATCGTGAATGCGGGGCATGGGTTTGGCGGGCGAAGCCGCGAAGCTGGTCATTGGCTGTCGGGAGGCGAGGTGGTAGAAAGTTTCACCTAAACGTTGTGCAAGCTCTGATCCTGCACAAGCCAACTAGCTGAAAGTTCTGAAGGTATCCAGATTGCTATGCCTATAACGTCTTCTGAAACTACTGTGTTGTCCCTAGTCAGATTCAATTTGTGTATCTGTACTATGACCCGATTCTTATCACCGATTCCTCGATCTCCAGGATAGACTCTTCGGGCTTGATTTGGATTTCGACCTTGCATCAGATTGCTTATCTTATCGTTTGCATTTAGCCCGCGTTCGCGCGTGTGCCACACTCTCCGGCTGCTCGACATTTTGAAAACAGTGCATGTAACGTCCCAATTCTGGTTAAGATAATTTCTTACTTGCAGAAGCACACCTGCGAAAGATTGATCTGAAAACTTAAGTCGCGTGAGCAGATGATTATAAACATAACTCAATTCTATAGTCTCATTCTGCATGTGACGCTGTATTTCGGTTCTTTCGCCATGCCCTGAATCTGGGCTTAGGTGAAGTGCTTCAAAAAACTCCTTCACAATCATACGATTATGCGCTGCCGCGTCTTTGTCAATGTGTGGCGACAATGGTATGAACCATTGATTAGCGATACCGCCTTGTACATAATCTATGTCGACGACATTAGATCGAGTCGGGCGCAATCTAGCAGGCATCAAGAACTGTCGTCTCCATTCATTCAAAGACTTGCCGGTCTTCTGGAATTCCACTAACTCCGAACGCAAGCTCTTTTCGTGGTCTACATACTGACTGTAGGACGTGAGTAATTGTTGTTCCAAATAGATGCGACAATAACTTAGGTAGCTCTTTTTGTAACCAAAAAATCTTGCGCGCTGCTGGATAGTATCTGCATTACCTGCACCAACACCGCGAGGCATATAGGTTACAGTCAACCCTTCAACTGTATATCCTCTATCCATTGCCTGGCCGCCTATCAGAACATGAGCATATGAATTCTGCCAATCAACAGCCGGTGTCTTGCCCCTGGAAGCATTAATCTCTTGCACAACTGTGTTTTTTACTGAACGTTTCAGGTACGAAACAATCTTATCAAAATCCGGCAGATGCTTAGCTGTTCGCATAAGGTCGTTATACGCTGCGCGAAATTCACCAATCAGATCCGTTCTGTCTGGATCATCCGAGTCCAACCCCAGTATTTCAACATAGAAATCTTTGATTTTGTTGACCCATCGAGTAAACACCGAATGCGGCATCGTGCGATAACTTGGATGAATTAACATTGTACGATGGCCGTACTCATGGTCAAGAATCGCACCTACAGCTACACCCACGAAGAAAATCCTGAGCGCTTCCAATAGCGATGTAGGTGGCTCTTCGGGAACATTTCGGTGAGTGAATACGTCCTTAGAAGGTATAATTCGCAAGATACCTCTTTGGTTGCTAAAGAAGTCTTCGCCACCTATGTAGTCGCTTCCAGGTTCTAGAATTTCGGCAAAACTAGGAGACAAAATATCAATGATATTTATGAGTAACGGCGCTTGAGGCGTAGCAGTGTACTGGAGATAGGATCGGTGTCCTAGTGTGGCCCGAAGTTCCAGAATTCTACGATATGTTGTGCTTTCGTTTCCCTGCTCTATTTGAGTATTCAAACTTGCCTGATCACCTTCGTCGTCAATGATCAAACAAGGTACGTTTTCCAGCGAAAGTCTCGCCAGTAGAGTTGAAAGGTTTTCCAGGTGTCTATGATGTTTCATAACAGCAATAAGCACAGTTTGACGTAAATCAACCGGAACAGAATCATCGTTCCAATCCTCGAGTCTGCCTTCTATGTCACGCAAGCTACCCCCGACTTGTGGGTTCCTACGAAACCACCATTTTCTGTCAGGGCGGTCATTGAGTCGTAGGTCAGAACGAAGCCTATTAATTGATTGATCTGTCAGAGGGATTGACGTTCCGGTAATCACTATCACTATGCGATATCCGTTGTCTCTTGCCAATGTGGCAACAGTGGTAAATGACATCGTCTTGCCGCTCTGCACATATCCAATCACTAATCCAGTTTCACTTCCGCTTGTTTTAGTTGGAGGAACACAACGCGACAAGACTCTCTTCGCCTCACAAAGTAACTGCGTTTTGCTAGCTTCATCAACTTGGATATGTTCTAGCAGTTGCTCTGTTTCGGATCCCAATTGCGGTATCCAAGTACCCACACTCTCGTTTACGGTATCAAACTGAATATTGTTAGGTTCTGTTGACATTTTGGCATTGGCATCTGCATAAATGCGTAAAATAGTCTCATGACAAACATGAGACTATCTGACGAACAATGGACGAAGATACGGGATTTTCTGGCAAATGAGTCGAATGTTTACCTTGGCAAAGAAGCTGAATGCCGCCGATTCGTTGAAGCAGTGCTGTGGATAAGCCGCACTGGCGCGCAATGGCGCAT
>JAJECX010000039.1 GCA_022821805.1 Anaerolineae bacterium | reverse complement strand
AACTTTGGTGATCTGTAGGGGCGATTCGGTGAATCGCCCGAAATTTACAGACCATTTTCAACGAGCGCCTCACGAAAAGCCTCTGGATTTTCGCAATTTTCGTGGCGAACGGCGCATTATGATTTTGAAGCGATTGCCCTGCGTCAATTGAGAGCAAGCTTGAACGACGCCGTTCAGAAATGTTAAAATAGGCTGGTTGATCTCATGGAGTACTGCATGATGACAGTATACGAACTGCTGGAGAAAGCCAAGGCTCTCGAACAAAGGCAGCAGATTGAGTTGATCAAGTTATTGGTCGACCATTTGGCCAGCCAGCCACCAAAGCCGAAACGAAGCTTGTCCGAGTTGCAAGGATTAGGGAAAGAAGTCTGGCAAGGCGTGGATGCGCAAGAATACATAAACGAACTGCGCGGCAAGTAGGATAAGCGGCGTTGAAGCTCATTGAAGCGGAACTGATTAATGTACAACGATTGTACGTTGATTCAGCGCCGCTAATCTATTATGTGGAGGAGAACTTAGCTTATTTGGAGAAGATGCGTAAGATTGTTGGAATAATCGATACGACCGATCTGCTTGCATACAGTTCTGTACTCACGCTGACCGAGGTCTTAGTGATGCCGCTAAGACTAGGTGACCGACGACTCGTCCAGGCATATCAAGAGATACTTTTGGCAGGCGATGACTATGAAATCGTTGCCGTTACACCTGAGATTGCTGCTACGGCAGCCGATATTCGAGCGCGATATGGTCTGGGCACACCGGATTCTCTTCACGTCGCCTGCGCAGTGGCCACTCAATGCGATGCCATGCTCACCAACGACAGCGACATGAAGCGAATAGAGGAGCTATCGATTCTTCTGCTTGATGACCTCGAATAACTGCTGGTAAACAAGCTCGGCAGACTACAAGTTCGCTTTCTCTACCATCACGTCCGCGCTTCTCCCGCCCAGCGCATCGGAATCGTGACGACTTCTCGTTCACGTTCCTGGAAAGAATCCATGTCTTCGGTCTGAAAGATATATGAGCCGCCAGCGCGCGAGGACAATCCGATGTGCCCCCCGTCTTTGTCCAGCGCGATCAGGTTCATGCCGCCGATATAATCGCCAGCCAGATCGCGCAAATCCTCCATCGCTCGCCGCGCCGCCGCATCCAGCGACAAGCCTGTCTTGAGGTACAGGACCAGGCTGCGCGCGGTCCCGGCGCGGATCGCCATCTCGCCCATGCCGGTGCAAGCGCAAGCGCCGATGCGATTGTCAGCATAGTTGCCCGCGCCGATGATCGGTGAATCGCCGATGCGCCCGGGGTACTTCCAAGCCCAGCCGCTCGTGCTGACGCCCGAAGCGATATCGCCGGCGCTGTCGATGGCGATAAAATTGACCGTTCCCAATACGCGCTCGGGGTCGGTCGTCAGCTTCACCCAGTCGAGCAAGGGCGCTTCATCCCGCAACTCGAGCCCGTCGTCCGCTTGGCGGGCGATCAATCCCCTAGCGCCTACATCCTCCAGGCGATCGCGCCAGACCGCCTGAATTTCCTCAGTCAGCATCTCTTCCCATTGTTCGGCGTCGATTTCGCGCGCGAAACGCTCGGCGCCAGCCCCGGCCAATAGCACATGCGGCAGCGCCCGCTCCAAGACCTGACGGGCGACTGATATCGCATAGGGGAAGCCGCGCATCAATGCCACCGCGCCCGTATTCAGCGAACGCCCATCCATGATGCTCGCGTCCAGTTCCAACTCGCCCACAATATTGGGATAGCCGTTGTAGCCGACGCTGTGTTCAGCAGGATTCGCTTCCACCAGGCGGATGCCAGTTTCAACCGCGTCCAGGGCGCTGCCGCCGTTTTTCAGCGCGTTCATGGCTTGGTCAATGCCGATTGCGCCGTTGCTGCTAGCGATGATGAGCATGGAAAGACTCCCCGGCTGTTTAATCTATCCGATGGAGATTGAGATCGCGGCGCATGGCCATTTGGCGAAGGAATGGAGCAGGCGACCCTCGGGTCGTCGTCCCTACGACACGCTGCTTTGTCTACGTGGTCACTTTGCAGCGCAATATATCACCTTTGGAGAGGACCTGCCTCTGCTCGAACTGAACGGCGCCCAAGCCCGCCAAGGCAAACTCGCTGAAACGGATCTCCCCGCCCAGCACACTGAATTCGACATCGCAACCACCGTCGGCCAACGGATGAAGCGCGCAGCTGCCCCAGGCGTAGCCACTCGACCAGAAATACTTGCACTCGCTGTTAGGCGCGGCGAAGCGAATTGATTGATCGACAGCGGAATACTGAAATCCAGTCAGCGCCAGGACCGCTGCCCAGCTCACCATCGCCCGCGCGTAATGGTGCCCGCATTCGGCTTCATCGAATGGATTGCGCCTCTCGCCGTCATAGCGGTCGCGGATCGCCGTTATGCATTTGAGACCGTTTTCGATGTCGTCCTCGTAGAGCATACCAATCGCGGCGGTGTATTCGAAACCGGTCATCACTTCGTTGTAATAAGGGAAGGGACGCGCCGGACGGTCGCCGCGCGGGTAGGTAGCCATCAGCAGCGCCGACTCATCGTTGAGCACGTAAGAGCGCATATGGTTGAAGTGGCCGTACATATTCTCCTTGAAGTTAAAGCGCATGATGCTGCCCAGCGCTTGCTTGACATGATCTTCAGCCAAGAGGTAACCCAAGCCGCAAACATGAGCCAGGAGCTGCCCGACCAGTTGATCGACCAGGCAGCCTTTGCCGAGTTGCAATACCGGTTCAGATGGATCGGCCGCGCCCATATCGCTCATCAGCATGCCGAGCACCGCGTCGACGCCGGAAGCCGGGCGTATCTCATGCTCGTAATAATCGCCATTGAAGAGGTTGGCGTCGATCCAGCCGCTGCCGTTTTCGTAGAGCCGGCGGCAGTCATCAGCGAAGACGCGCGTGGACACTGCGCCGTCATCAGTCTCGCCCAGGTGACGCGCCATCTCTTCCATCGCGCGCAATGCCCCCAAATACCAGATGCCCATCTGCGGATTCGGTCCGTAATATTCCACATCCATGGTATTGTGCTGGCAGCCTTCCATGATGCCGTCCTTGTCAGCATCCCAGCCGCCTGGCTGCCAACAAAACTCAAGCGCCCTGCGCGCATTTTCCCACATGCTCCGCAGCCCGTCGTCATCGCCGGAGAGCTGCCAGTCGCGGTAAAGCTTCATGATGCAGCCCATCTGACCATCGGCGGCCGCCAGCGACCAAGCTTGCGCATGTTCCAGCGGCAGCTCGACGCGGAAGCTCATGCCGCCATCCTTGCGCGTTGCATAGTTGAACTCGACCTCGCGCATGCCCAGCGCCAAGCCACCGAAAAGATGCGCGGTCGCTTGTTCGTAATTCCAAACGTGGGTGCATGATCCGAAGCAGCAGCCGGCGGTATCGTCGCAGCCCTCCCAGCCGAACATGAAGCCATCCTGCGTGCGGAAGACAGTCTGCGAGCGCAGCGTGCTCAAGTTGAAAAGCGCCGATTCCTTGACCACGGCTGGCAGATCGCTCTCGCAGAAGGCATCCACGAAAGCGCGCGTTTCCGCTTCCAGCCACGCAAGATTCTTCGCCGTATAAGCAGCTGCCGCCCAGGCGTCGTCGTACTGCGTCGTGTAATAGTTGCCGACCCGTATCCCCGTTTGATCCAGACTGTGTGGATGATTCGAGCCGGTTTCTTTCCAGGTGGTGCGGTTGGGGAAGTGCCAGGACAGGAAGAAGGTCACTGACGCCGATCCATTCGCCGGGACGCTCAAATAAACGCAAAGCGACGCTGTGGGGTCTTCCTTGCCATCCCGCTCGCGCTCTTCAAGCCGGCCGTCTTCGCTGAAGTCATCCCAGAAGTCGAGCAGGGAATCGCCCCAGCTGTAATTCGCCCAAGCCGTACGGTATGTGATAGAGCCCCCCTGCTGCGCTTCCCCCAATTGCGATGAAGATTCTGAGGGGGGCAGGGGAGTGGTCAGCGCCAGTGTGCCCCATTGTGGCGCGTCGCGGTCGACGCCGGCCGACTCCATAAATATGCCCGCCAAGCCATCGCTTTCGCGATACCAGTTGTGGTTGTCTTTTGGCGCGCCGCTCGTGCCATCGGCGCCGATGAAATTCTGCAGGCTGCCGCAGACAGCGGCTTCAATATGGTGCTCGCTGTCGTTGCTCAATTCAAAACGAAGGATGGCGACCGGGATGCCGCTGTTGTCACTGTCCGTCGGGATCAGCGGATTAAAGGCGACCAGCCGCGCGCCAAGCGGTACATCGGCGTCGCTCAGCGAAATTGTCCCGAAGGGATAGGCTGCGTCGAAGCTGCATTGCCGGAAGCGGGGCAAGCCGTGATTGGGGATGGCGGCGCCGCGCGCGCCTTCGTAATCGGCAGGCGGGATGACGCCTTCGAGGGCGGTTGCCGTTTTGCCGCCGTCTGCGGTTTTGGTGTAGAGGCTGAAAAAGGTCTGCTGCAAGTCGAAGCCCTTGGCTGGTCGGTTGACGATCTCCCAATCGTGCAGATTGCCACGTCCGCCCAGCGAAACGACGCCGGTGCCGATGCCGCCAAGCGGCAGTCCAATCTGCCGCAGGTGATCCTGATCGTAGCTGACCAAGGTAGGGTAGCCTGAACCGTTTAATTCTGTCATTTCGTACCGACCTCAGAAACTCCAAGTAGATAATGCTAATGACCGCCGTTTGAATGAGATTACCAATAAATTCCAACGTGTGTACGGGCGAGCCGGTGGCTCGTCCACGCTTGCCTTAGATTTCTAATCACTTTTCTTGCGATTAACTTGGAATCATTGCTATTGTTTGGAAAGCGACTCTGTTACCCCTTCAAACCGGAACGCGTCAGCGCCTCGATAATCCAGCGTTGCAGCGCGATAAACACAACCAGCACCGGGATGATCGCCATCGTCACCGCCGCCATCACTACCGAGGGATTGCCCGAGCCCATATAACCGGTGAGCAGCGCGATCCCTTGCGGCAGCGTCATCTTATGCCAGGAATTGAGGAATACGAGCGGCAGGAAATAGGCGTTCCAGGTGGCGTTAAAGGTAATGATGGCGAGCGTCGCCATCGCCGGTCCAGCCAGGGGCAGGGCGATCTGCAGGAAGGAACGGATATGCCCGGCGCCATCCACGCGCGCCGCGTCAAAGAGCTCTTGCGGCATCTGCTTGAAGAATTGCCGCATCAAAAAGACGCCAAATGCGCTGATGAGACCAGGCAAAATGATCGCGAGCGGGTTGTCGATCAGACCAAGATCGCGCATCAGCAGGAAAATCGGAATGATTGTCACCTGAAACGGCACCATCAAGGATCCGAGCAGCAGCAGAAATAGCAAATCGCGCCCGGGGAAGCGCAAGCGGGCGAAAGCGTAACCGGCCAGCGAGCAGGTAACAAGCTGTCCCAGCGTCACCGCCACCGTAATTCGCATGCTGTTGATGAACAGGTCCACGAAGGGCACGCTCGATTCGAAAGGCGCGAGGTAATTCTCCCAACTGAATTTCGTCGGCAGCCAGGCCGGCGGCAGTTGAAAGCTTTCATGTGTCGGGCGCAAGGAGGTGGAAAACATCCAAGCCAGGGGCATCAACACCAATATGGCGGCGATCGTCAATAAGGCGTAGGAGATGATATCGCTGAAATTGATCGGCTTTCTGACCTTGCCGGGAGATTTCTTGCTTTGCCCGAGGGCGGCTGCTTGCGTTTGTGCCATTGTTCAGCCCATCTATTCGTAGTGAACCCAGCGGCGGCTGATCCAAAATTGCAGAGCGGTCAGCACCAGAATGATGGCGAAAAGGGTCATGGACACCGCGGCGGCGTAGCCCATATTAAAGGTTCGGAAGGCGATTTCGTAAACGTAGAGCACGACGCTGCGGGTGGCGTCGCCGGGTCCGCCCTGCGTGAGCACGATGATCGTGTCGAAGACCTGCAGCGCGCCGATCATGAAAATGACGAGAATGAAGAAAATGGTCGGGCTGAGCAATGGAATCGTGATGCGGAAAAAGAGCTGCCGCTCGTTGGCGCCGTCAAGCTGAGCCGCTTCATAGTATTCGTTGGGGATGCTCTGCAAACCAGCCAGGAAAACCAGCATGGCGAAGCCGGTATTCTTCCAGACATCGAGTATGATGATGGCCGCCATCGCCCAATGCGCGTTGCTCAGCCAGGGAATCGCCTCAACGCCAAAGAGACCCAGATAATAGTTGATAACGCCGGTATCCTGCTGATAGAGGAAGCGCCAAATCACGGCGATATAGGTATGTGCGATCAGCACCGGGAAGAAAAAGATTGAGCGGTATAAATTGCGCATCAATACCGGCAGCCGCCGATTGAGCATGACCGCCAGGATCAAGCCGATGCCGGCGTTGAAGAAGACGGCGAATAGCGTGAAAATGACCGTATTGATATAGGCTATGCGCAAGCGCCCGTCGGCAAACATCTGGACATAATTGTCGAAGCCGATATAGGTCGAGCCGCGAAGCAGACTGAATTCCTGAAAACTGATGCGCACCGATTCGACCAGCGGATAAAGAATAAAGATCGTGAATCCAATATACGTTGGCAAGATAAAGAGATAGCCCACGAAGGCTTCTCGATGCTTGGGTGTAAGTTCTGGCAGCAGTCCGCTTTTCTGCATTTTCAGTCTGTCTATCGCGCGAATTTAGGGCGACTCGCCGAGCCGCCCCTGTTTACGTTGCGAGCGGCAAACCCCATCCCCGGCCCCCTCCCCAGCGAGCTAGGGAAGGGGAGTTTAACGCAGCGGGACGCAAGGTATTTTGCGTGGGCGGCGCCATTGTCGCGCGGGGGTCTACAGATGTCTACTCGTATTGCGAGGGCGACCCGCCGGGTCGCCCGTACAACATAAACCTATGACTAACCAGCCAGCCGCTCAGCCAGCTTGTCCATGGCCGCGCTCAGCTCGATATGCGCCGCTTCGAGACCCTGTTCAGCCGTCACCGAGTTGGCCATAATCTGGCTCATGTGACGCATGAAGATGCTCTCAACTTCTGCGAAGTTGGCCGGTGATGGAACAGGCTTAATGTCTTCCAGACTGCCGAAGAAACGATGCGCGTTGGCCGGGAAGCTGTTGAATAGCTCGTTCTCGGTGGCGCTGCGGCGCGCGGGCAATGACGTGCCGACAGCGACCGCTTCCAGGTCCGTTTCGAAGGCGGCCAGGTCCTTGATCAATTCCAGCGCGAGCGGGACGTTCTCGGTCGTCTTGGATACCGCCCAACCGCCGGAGCCGAAGACAGTCGTGCCAGCCCGTTTGCGCGGCCAGGGCGTGATATCGACATCCTTGTAGCCGGTGGTGACATAGGTGTCGAAGGGCCAGCGTCCAGCGCCGGTCATGGCGATTGTGCCAGCCGGGAAAAGCTCGTAGGGGTTGACGCCTTCAACCGAGGGCGCCACGCCATGCTCATGCACCAGCGAATGTACGAACTTGACCGATTCCAGCATCAAGGGATCGTCCAGGTTCGACTGTGACCAGTCCTCGGTGAGCGTCGCCGTGCCATTGGTATGCCACCAGGGCGTCAAGCCAAAGTTAAAGAATGGAATGGCGAATCCGAACTGCTTGTCGCCGCCTTCGCCTGTGGTTAGGATGGATGCGGTTTCCAGGAAATCTTCCCAGGTCCAATCCTCCGCCGGCGGATCCAGACCAGCCTCTTCAAACTTCACCGGATTGTAGTGGATGATCATATTGTTCCACTCGCGGGTGAAGTAGTAGGTCTGTCCGTCGGCGCCCTTGAGGGCATTGTGCAGCACCGGCTCTACCTCATCGACAATCGCCGCGAGCTCCTCGTCGGCGGCGATTGCGTCGTCCATCGGCAAGACGAGGTCTTCAAAGATCGTCTCGCGCGTGCCTTCGATCGCGATGGCGATGATATCGGTTTTCAAGCCGCTGGCGGCGCGAAGCTTCAGGTTGGTGATGTAGTGACCCCAGCCTTCGGGCCAAGGAATGTACAGGTCTTCGACGAGCACGTTGGGATAGCGCTCGTTGAAGCGGGCGATTGCGTTGCCGAACATGCGCTGCTGCTCAGTGCCACCGAAGTTATAGATGACCAAATGACCGGCGGTATCGCCCGGAGGCGCCTGTGCCAGAGCCGTGCCGAGCGGCATGCCATAGGCGGAGGCGAAGGCAGCGGCGCTGCCCATGCCTGTATACTTCAAAAAGTCGCGGCGAGATAACTGTTTTGACATTATTCGTCTCCCTATTCGATTGAACAAAACTACGCAACTACGCAATTATAGCGCGGCGGCAGGCAATTGCAATAAACCAGTCTAGCGGCTCGTGTGCAGCAAATCGCGCGCCCCCAGCGACTGGAGCGGGCGGGCGTTGCCATCGTAAAGGGCGCGGTAGGCGGCGATCTGCTTTGCCGAGAGCGCGACCGGCGCATCCAACAGCAGCCAGCGCACCACCTCGCTGCAGGGCGGCGTCGTTAATGAGCCTTGGTAGGTGAAATAGCCGCGACTCTCTGGCAACAGTTCTCCCAGCGCAATATCTTCGCCGACCGCGTCTGGCGCGCCAATTTCGGCTGGCATGTTGTCAATTATCGGCGCGTAAGCCTCGTTCTCGACGTCGCCTTCATTCAGCAGTACGCCGACCACCGCGAGATTGTTCGAATTGCGATCTTTATGCACGAAGTGGATTTCCATCGGCGCCGCTTCGCCCGCCACAGTATGCTCGCTCGGCGCGTGGAAGTGGAATTGCAGCAGGTCATAAGTGATGCCGTTGTAGATGATATGGCTGCCCGCGTCAGCATCCACTTGAATCGTATGCCCGTTGTTGACGATGTTGTTCGCCGTTACGCCATAGTGGAATTCGATATCGACCAGCGCAGTCTCTACCGCATCGCGGATATCAATTGGCGACTGCGCCTTCCCCTCGCCGCAAATGACGAACTCCGGCGCCAGCTCCGCCCATTGGCTGGGACCGCCATCGTCCTCATAACCCCACTGAACCTCGTCCGCGTTTGAAATCATCAGCAATCCGCCTATAGAGGCAAGCAGTGGCAAAATCGCAAGGAGAGCGAATATTCGGACAGTTTTCATACTCCATGCTCCCGACAGCTTCGTCAACGCAGGAGTCTAGCTGACGCGCAGTCCTTTAGGCAAGCCTGCGCCTGCTGGTTTCGACATACGAACCGCACAGTCGATTGTGCAGCGACGCATTGGCGCTAACTAAGGCCCCGCGACCCGGAACTCGACGCGAACGAGTTAAGGATGGCGAGGCAAAGATAAACGCCGCCCACCTGCATATCGTATCCGACATTGCGCTCGGCGCTCGCAGGCATTTAAGCAAAGCGGGCATAAATGATAACCAGGCGAAATTACCGCTGCATACCCGGCAAGATGACCTTGACTAGCTTCCAGTCCCTAGTAGAATTACCTAGTTTTTGCCTATTGTTGATAGATATTTGTATAGTTTCTTTGGGTTTTACGACGGGCGCAGACAGGATGAGACGATGCAAATAGGCGTTGTGCTAGCCCAATTGGGAACACCGGAGGCGCCCACAGCGAAGGCATTGCGCCCCTACCTGCGGCAGTTCCTCTCGGATCGCCGCGTCATCGATTATCCGCCGGTCATCTGGCAGCCGCTGCTGCGCGGCTTGATCCTGCGCCTTCGTCCCCGCCGGTCGGCGCGGATGTATGCCCGGATCTGGACCGAAAACGGATCGCCGCTGATGGTTCACTCGCAAAGGCAGGCAAAGGCGCTGCAGGAAGGCCTCGGTTCAGCCTACGCCGTCGCGCTTGGGATGACCTATGGCAACCCCAGTATCGCATCGGCGCTGAACTTGCTGGAAGCCCAAGGCATTGAGCGAATCATCGTTTTGCCGATGTTTCCCCAATATTCATCAACGACATCCGCCTGCATTTATGACGCCGTTTTTCGAGCGGCGCAGGGGAATATGCCCCGCTTTTCCATGCGGCTGAAACGGAACTTTCCGGCTTTGCGTTTCATCGCGCCTTTCTACGATCATCCGAAGTATATTGATGTGATGGCGCAGCACCTGAGGCAGCAAACAGACTCGTCTGCGCTCCCGCCTGATATCTTTGTACTCAGCTTCCACGGCATCCCCAACCGCTACATTGAAGACGGCGACCCCTACCGCAAGCATTGCGAACGGACGGCGGGCCTGCTGGCGGAGGCGATGGGCTGGCGGGATGATGAATGGACGCTGAGTTATCAGTCGCGCTTCGGTCCCGAGCCATGGCTTGAGCCCTATACCGAAGATCTGCTGCAAAGCCTCGCTAAGCGTGGCAAAAAGCGCCCGCTAATATTCGCGCCAGGATTCTTGACCGATTGCCTGGAGACGCTGGACGAACTCGGCATCGAGGGGCGTGAACTGTTCGCCGAGGGCGGTGGCGACGAGGACCAATTTCAGCTCGCGCCTTGCTTGAATACAAAGCCAGCATTCATGGATATGCTTGCCGACCTGGTCAGGTCGAACGCCGCCGGCTGGATCAACGACGCCACAGATCGCCGTAAGGCATCTATTCCGCAATTCGCCGCCGACCCGCTCTAAGCGCAAGCTCCAAGTTTCGCCATTCCCTCCAAACAGCCAAGCTCCCCGATTGGCATCTCCTCGCTGGCGGACAATGCGAATTCGCCAGGCAATGGTTTATAATGTGGCGGTGAAGATTCTAGATGGCTGCCTGTGGCAGCGAGGCAAAGGAGTCACGAATGGCGGAACAAGGATTTACACCCCCGACCAGCGAATGGTATCGCCCCTCGCAGGACATGATCAAACAAGCGAATGTGCCCGATTATGAAGCCGTCTACGATTTGGCGCGCCAAGATCCGGAAGCCTTCTGGGCGAAGCGCGCCGACGAACTCGACTGGTATCAGAAATGGGACAAGGTCCTCGATGACAGCGACAAACCCTTTTACAAATGGTTCGTCGGCGGCAAAACCAATATGGCGCTAAATGCGCTCGATCGCCATGTGACGACTTGGCGGCGCAACAAACTGGCGATCATCTGGGAAGGCGAAGACGGCGAAAAGATCACGCTGTCCTACTGGCGCCTCTGGCAGGAGACCAATAAATTCGCCAACGTCCTGCGCAGCATGGGCGTATCGAAAGGCGACCGCGTCACCATCTATATGGGCCGCGTGCCGGAGATCGCTATCGCTATGCTGGCTTGCGCCAAGGTGGGCGCGCCGCATAGCGTCGTCTATGGCGGATTCTCCGAGCAAGCGCTGGCGAGCCGCATTGACGACGCCCAGAGCAAAGTCGTAATCACTTGCGACGGCGCCTGGCTGCGCGGCAAGATCGTACCGCTGAAGGACACCGTCGATGAAGCGGCGACGCGCTCGCCGGTGGTGGAAACGGTCATCGTCGTCAAGCGCACCAACCACGAGATCAAAATGGAAGCGGGGCGCGATTATTGGTATCACGATCTGATGGCGCTGCCTATCGCCAAGCCCCATGCCGATACCGAAGTGATGGATGCCGAAGACCCGCTTTTCATCCTCTATACGAGCGGCACCACCGGAAGACCCAAAGGCGTGCTGCATACGCATGGCGGCTACCAGGTTTATACCTCGACCACGCTTTCCTGGGCTTTTGACCTCAAAGAAGAAGATCGATGGTGGTGCGCGGCCGATCCCGGCTGGATCACCGGGCACAGCTATATCGTCTACGCCCCGCTGATTCTGGGCGCGACCAGCATCATCTACGAAGGCGCGCCGACCTATCCTTATCCCGACCGCTGGTGGCGGATTGTGGCTGATTATGGCGTGACGATTCTGTATACGGCGCCGACCGCCATCCGCGGCTTGATGCGCTTCGGCGAAGCCTGGCCCGCGCGCCACGATCTGAGCAGCCTGCGCCTGCTGGGCACCGTGGGCGAGCCGATCAATCCGGAAGCCTGGCGCTGGTATCATCGTGTGATCGGGGAGGAGCGCTGCCCAATCATCGATACCTGGTGGCAGACCGAAACCGGCGGCTTCATGATCACGCCGCTGCCATCGGTGGACTTGAAGCCAGGCAGCGCCACCCGTCCTTTCCCCGGCATCGAAGTGGATATCGTCGATGACGATGGCGCGCCCGTCGGCGCCAACGAAGATGGCAACCTCGTCATCAAGAACCCCTGGCCCAGCATGATCCGCACCGTCTACGGCGATGACGACCGCTTCATCAGCCAATACTGGGAGAAATACCGCGATCAAGGCTGGTACCTGGCCGGCGACACCGCGCGGCGCGATGATGACGGCTACCTCTGGGTGATTGGCCGCAACGATGATGTCCTCAAGGTCAGCGGCTACCGCCTGGGCACCGCCGAAGTCGAATCGGGTCTGGTCAGCCATAGCGCCGTCGCCGAGTCGGCTGTGATCGGCGTGCCCGACGAATTGCGCGGCAACAAGATATTCGCCTACTGCATCCTGGTGGAGGGCGTCGATGGCTCCGACGCGCTCGAGGCCGAGCTCAAGGCGCAGGTCCGCCATGAAGTCGGTCCCATTGCAGTGCCGGCGCAGATCGAGTTCGTCGACAACCTGCCCAAGACGCGCAGCGGCAAGATCATGCGACGTGTACTGAAGGCGAAGGCGCTGGGTCAGCCGCTGGGCGATTTGAGTACGCTGGAGGATTAGGGCTCTCTTAGCGATATCTGTAGGGGCGACTCTGTGAGAGGATTAGCGCTCTCTTAGCGCTCTCTTAGCGATATCTGTAGGGGCGACTCTGTGAGTCGCCCGATTGTTGACGGGTAGGAGACAACATGAGCAAAGTTCAAGCGCAGACTAAATCTGTCACAGACCTCTTAACGGGCGTCAAATATGACATTGACTTTTACCAGCGCGGCTATGAATGGCAACGCCGAAATATCGAAGAGCTGCTGAATGACTTAGAGGCTGAGTTCGTAGCCAACTATGCGCAAGAGCATGAACCTTGGCAAGTCGCAAACTATAGGCACTATTTTCTCGGAACTATCATCACTATCGCCGAGAGCGGAAAAAAATTCATAGTCGATGGACAACAGCGTTTAACTTCGCTCACGCTCCTGCTCATTTACTTTCACCATCTGCGTTCAGAGTACCCGTCTATTCCTAATGTTTCGCATCTGATTTATACAGAAATGTTTATGCATAAATCCTTCACAATCGCGGTCGAGGAGCGAGAAGATTGCATGAAGGCGCTGTTCGAGAGCAATCATTTCGACGCCACCGAACATCCTGATTTATCCGTACGCAACCTAGTCGAACGTTATAAAGACTTAGACAATCTTTTCCCTGATTCGTTGAAAGGTAAAGCCCTAACCTATTTCGTCAATTGGCTGTTATTTTGCGTCGATCTTGTCGAAATCGAGGCGCAGACAGACGACGCCGCATTCACAATCTTTGAGACGATGAACGATCGCGGCGTGAACTTGAGCCAAGCCGACATGCTTAAGGGATATTTGCTGGCGCACATCAATTACGCTGACCCCGACAGGATGCAAGTCAAGAAGACTGAAGCGAATAATGTATGGAAGGGACGCATCAGAAAATTGGCAGACATAGAGTCCAATGCAGAAGAGGACTGCTTCAAGGCTTGGCTGCGCGCAAAATATGCCGAGACCATTCGTCAACCGAAAAAAGACGCCAGTAACCAGGACTTCGAGCATATCGACAAGTTTCACCGCTGGACGCGCGATAATGCGAAGCGAATTGGCTTATCAATTACGAACGACTTCTACGATTTCATCACCAACCAGTTTGCTTACTATTCAAACTACTACATTGCCATGCGCCAGGCATCGCAGACCTTTTCCCAAGGACGAGAAGAAATCTACTATAACGCGCACAACAACTTTACCTTGCAGTTTATGTTGGCATTGGCGCCGCTTCGGCTGGATGACGATAGTGACACAGCGTGGAGGAAAATTAGGCTGGTGACAACATTCGCCGATATCTTCCTGGCGCGCCGCATGGTGAACTACCGGCGCAATGGTTATGGCACGTTGAAATACGCGATGTTCAATTTGACAAAGGAGATCCGAGACAAAGACACAGGAGAGCTGCGGGATATTCTGCGTAACCACTTGTCAGGCATGTGGGAGACATTCGAAGGGATTACGGGCCACAACTGGGGAACCTACGCTTTGAACAACTTTAGCGGTCGTAGCATTCGCTACCTGCTTGCGCGCATGACCGCATGGATTGAGAGAGAAGCTGGAAATAACGTGAACTTTCTCAATTTCCTCTGGGATGCCAAGGGAAAGCCATTCGATATCGAACATATTTGGGCGAATCACTACGAATACCTTAAAGACGAATTCGCCAGCGAAGAAGAGTTCCAGCGGCATCGCAACTACTTTGGCGGCTTGCTCTTGCTGCCTCGTCCGGTCAATAGAAGTCTGCAAGACAAATGCTATCAAGATAAACTGGAGAAATATAGTCAGCAGAACTTGTTGGCGGCGTCGCTAAGTAAGCAGAAGTATAAGAATGAACCTAGCTTTAAGCAGTTCTCTGAAAGAACCAATCTTCCATTCAGATGCCACGCCCAATTCAAACGCGCCGACCTGCTGGAACGCCAAGACCTCTACCGCCAAATCTGCGAGCAAATCTGGAATCCCGACCGCCTCCGGGCAGATGACTAAGAAAGTTTCCGTCCAAGTCCTCCGCTTTGCGCTATAATCCTAAACTGTCCATTCAGCTTCCGCAGTAGAGTGGGGCACATCTTGTTTCACGTAGTGAACTAGAAAGGATAATTCTGATGGCAAAGCTAAGTCGTAGAGATTTCTTGAAGGGCGTGGCCGCATCCGGCACGGTCGTCGGGGCGCAGATGACGGGCGGATTGC
Organism: Anaerolineae bacterium; assembly: GCA_022821805.1. Classification (GTDB taxonomy): domain Bacteria; phylum Chloroflexota; class Anaerolineae; order Aggregatilineales; family Phototrophicaceae; genus UBA6055. The sequence continues at coordinate 19,748 of JAJECX010000039.1, read as the reverse complement.
TCTCCCGTTTGCCCGTCGCAGCCGCGCAAGATATGGTCGAAGTGACCTATGCCACGCCCGGCGGCGCGGTAGAGGATGCCGCCTGGGAACCAGTTTGGGAAGCGTTCAACGAAGAGAATGACACGATTCAAGCCAATTACCTCGCCGTCGGCGGTGGTTATGGACCGCAGTACTTGCAGCTCTTGCAAGCGCAGCTCGCGGCCGGTACCGGTCCCGATGTCTTCTTTGTCATGGACGGATTCACAGTTGGCTTCGCCGCTCGGGGCGTCTTGGTGCCGATCGACAGCTATGTAGACGCGAACCCGGATGTCGACCTGGAAGACAACTATCCGGGGCATATCGCGGCGCTCCGCTGGCAGGACCAGCTCTGGGGACTGCCGCGCGATGGCGCGCCCTACGCCACTTGGTTCAACGCCGATATTTATGACGAAGCCGGCATCGATTATCCACACGGTTTGACCTGGGACGAGTATCTGGAACAAGCTATCGCGCTGACCGAGCGTGACGATCGCGGACGCGCGCGCGTCATCGGTGGCGGTCGCGGCGCCTGGATCGACTGGATCTGGCAAGCGGGCGGCGATGTGCTGAACGCGGAAGGCACCGAGTGTCTGATGGGCGAGGAGGAGGCGATCGAGGGATTGCGCTTCGCGCAGAGCCTGGTCATCGAACATGAGTGTGCGCCCTCCGCGTCGGACTTGGCCGATCAAAACGAAGGCGCGCTTTTCACATCGGGCCGTATGGCGAGTTTCACGATCGCGCGCGGCTTCCTGGGCGCGGTTTGCAACACGCCATTCCGCTTTGATGCCGCGCTGCCGCCCGCCGGCGCCGTCCGCGTGGGACGCACAAACGTCGGACCGACGGTCATGTCGTCGGATACAGCCGACCGTGACGCCGCCTGGGAGTTGCTCAAGTTCATCAACAGCAGCCGTGGTCAGACATTGAAGATCAGCTCTGGTTACGCTTATCCGTCGCGCCGCTCGGTAGTGCAAGAAGACTGGTACGTGAACTTCACCTGCGGCAATGCCATCGGGACGGGGCTCAACACGGTCTTCAACGACATAATGGAAAACGGCTGGGCGCGGACCTGGCCGCAACATCCGCGGTGGCCCGAGATCAGCACTGTCATCAACAGCGAGCTGGACGCGCTGTACAGCGGTGACAAGTCGGCGGAAGACGTCGGTACTGAAATAGCTGCCCAAGTCAACGCGATACTTGCGGCGGAGTAGCCTCCACCCAAATTCCCTCCCCGGCGGGTCAGTATCGGCGGGCTGTGTCGAAGGGCTGTGTCTACGCGCCCTATGCGCCCTACGCGACCCCAAACTGAGGGAGGGCCTTGTTTCTCCCCTTCCTCCTTGTGGGGGAAGGGGCCGGGGGATGGGGGGCTTTTTGCGGATTAATGACATCTTCCAACCCAAACGCCTCAGCTTCTGGGAATCGCTGAACGCCTGGATCTTTGTGCTGCCCTGGATTTTGGGTTTCTTCCTCTTCACCGGCGGTCCTATCTTTGCCTCGCTTGTCATCTCCTTCACCCATTGGGATATTGTCAATCCACCGCAATGGGCCGGTCTCGCCAACTACGAAACGATGCTCAGCGATCCGCTCTTCTTCCAATCGCTGAAGGTGACGACCATGTACGCCCTTGTCGCCGTGCCATTGCAGATTGTGGTGGGCTTATTCGTCGCCATTCTGCTGAACACGAAAATCCGACTGATTGGCTTGTATCGCACACTCTTCTACTTGCCGGCTGTGCTGCCTATCGTATCAGTCGCGGTGATGTGGCGCTGGATTCTTTCGCGCGATTGGGGGCTGATCAACTGGTTCTTGTCGCTCTTCGGCGTGTACGGGCCCGGCTGGCTCTCTGAACCGGAGTGGGCGCTGCCGGCGCTCATATTGATGAGCCTGTGGGGGGTAGGCGCGGGCATGCTCATTTATCTGGCCGGCTTGCAGGGCATTCCGACCGACTTATACGAAGCGGCGAAGGTCGATGGCGCTGGACCCTGGGCGCAATTCCTCTACGTCACCTTGCCCATGATCTCGCCCGTCATCCTATTTCAACTGGTCGTCGGCCTGATCGCCGCCTTTCAAGTCTTTGCCCAGCCCTTCATCATGACCCAGGGCGGACCGCAAAACGCAACATTATTCTATTTGCTTCATCTCTTCCGCAATGCTTTTGAGTTTTTCCGTATGGGATATGCCTCAGCTTTATCCTGGGTGCTCTTTATGTACATCGCCATTTTGACGATGCTGATATTCCGTTTTTCCGCCGCCTGGGTATTTTACGAAGGTGAAATCAGAAACGAGTGATCGCGCCATGACAGCAGCAAGTCAGCGGCTTATATACAAGGGGAAGCGGCCCAAGGCGACCAGCATTGATTGGGCGAAAGTCCTGGCGCACATTATTTTGATTGCCGGCTCAATCATGTTTCTGATGCCCTTCATTTACGTCTTGTCGACCTCGTTAAAGACAGCGGGCGATGTATACACCTTTCCACCCGAATTCATCCCTGATCCCTTTGCCTGGGAGAATTACCCCGATGCGCTGACAGCGATGCCCTTTGATGTCTTTTTCCTCAACACGATAATGTTGGCTGTGGGCCGTATCATCGGCTTAATCTTGAGCTGTTCCCTGGCCGGTTTCGCTTTCGCCAAACTTCGCTGGCGGGGACGGAACACGCTCTTCTTCATCGTCTTGCTCACCTTGATGATTCCCACCGAAGTCACGCTGATTCCCCGTTATATTCTGTTTTCCAAACTGGGTTGGGTCGGGTCCTTCGCGCCCTTGCTCGTGCCTGGATTCTTCGCCGAGAATGCCTTTTTTGTCTTTCTGTTTCGGCAATTTTTCATGACGATGGGGCAAGATCTCATTGACGCTGCGCGGATTGATGGCTGCAGCTTTGTCGGTTTGTTCTGGCGGATTATCGTTCCCAATGCCAAGCCGGTCTTTGCCGTGGTCGCGATCTACATCATACAGAACAACTGGAATTCCTTCCTGCTGCCCATGATTTATTTGACCGATCGGGCCAAATATACGCTGGCGCTGGGCTTGCGGCTTTTCAATGAGCAGTACTATTCGCAAACGCATCTTTTAATGGCGGCATCGGTTTTTGTGGTCGTGCCAATTGTCATTCTGTTCTTTTTCATGCAGCGTTACTTTATTCAAGGCGTCGTGTTCACTGGGTCGAAGGGCTAAAGACTGTGACAGGTTCGCCGCCCCACATCATCCTCATCACCTGTGACGAACTGCGGGCGGACGCGCTGAGTTGCTATGGCAATCGCGTCATATCGACGCCGAGCCTGGACGCGCTTGCGGCGCGCGGGACGCGTTTCCAACGCGCCTATACGAACAGCCCTTGGTGTTTGCCCAGTCGCTGCTCGCTGGCGACCGGACGCTTTCCCCACAGGAACGGTTCGTACAGCAACTTCCGCGATATCCCGCTGGATGCCGATATTCCGAATATCTACTCGCTGCTTCAAGGCGCGGGTTATCACACGGCGCATATCGGCAAGTGTCATTACGCCCCGGTGCCCTACAACCGGACGCGGCCGGACGCCACGCTGCCATACGATGACTTTCGCGAATACTATCTCAGCCTGGGCATTGACCATTTGGCGCTGCAGGATGACAAGCAAGTATCGGTCTGGTTCATGGACGACTACGCGCGTGAACTCGATGCGGCCGGGTACTTGGCCGCCTACCGCGACGCCACCTGGGACAGAGCCAACGCCAAGGTGTTTCCCTTCCCGGGTCCGGCGGAATGGCATCCCGACAGTTGGGTTGGGCGGAAATCGGCCGAATACATTGAGCGCTATGAAAGCGAACAGCCGCTTTTTCTTTGGGTTTCGTTCAGTGGTCCCCACTACCCCTTTGACCCGCCGGCGGCCTACTTCGAGCGGGTCGATATGTCCGTCGACAGGCGCACCATCGACGCAGCCGCATTTGACGACCCCTCGCGGATTCACAGCGCGACCTTCCATGGCGGTCCCACGGGCGCAATCGACGGCATGGGACACGCGCCGGGCTCTGCGACGAAGCATTACAGCGACGCCTACTGGCATGACTTGCGGCGCAACTATTTCGCCAATGTGGCCCAGATCGATGACTACATCGGGCGCATATTGTCGGCTGTTGAAGCGCGGCTCGGCGACGACCCGCTGATAGTCTTCACTGCTGATCACGGCGAGATGCTGGGCAATCACGGCTTATGGGGCAAGAATAACTGCGCTTATGAAGATGTGTGGAATGTGCCTTTGATCGTCAACTATCCCGCTGAAGATCAGGCGCGGGTGAGCGACTCGCTGACCATGCTGGTTGATGTTTTGCCGACCTGCCTTGAAGCCGCTGGCTTGGCTTATGACTTCTGCGATGGCGCAACGCTGCGCGAGCGAGACCGGACCGGCGGCGCCAATTATGTGTTTGCCGAGGGCGAAGGCTTTCTAGCCGTCAGCGACGGCCGATATAAGCTGACGCGCGTGGCGCAGGCTGAACGCCAGCATTCGGAATTGATCGACCTTGAGACCGATCCCCACGAGTTGGTGAACCAGATCGACGATCCGGCTTATCTTAGCGAGATGGCGCGACTCAACGCTCAATTGGTGGATCACTTGATGAGCCATACATTGAAATAAATCGACCGATTAGACACTGTCCCCATTGGCAGTTTTCGGGTAATTCGCTTTGCGTCATCAATTCTGCGCTATAATTCTTCTCAAGCGCTACTGGCTTCGCCAAGCCAAAAGGTCCTCCTATGACCCCACCCTCGCCCGTGCTCGAAGTCCGCGGCATCACCAAGCGCTTCCCCGGCGTCTTGGCCAACGACAAGGTCAACCTCACGCTGCGCAAGGGACAGGTCCTCGGCTTGCTCGGCGAAAACGGCGCCGGCAAATCCACCTTGATGAATATGATCTACGGCTTGTACAAGCCGGACGAAGGCGAAATCCTTGTCACTGGGGCGCCAGTCGACATCGACGGGCCAAAAGACGCCATCGAGCTCGGCATTGGCATGGTGCATCAGCATTTTCAACTGGTCGATGTCCTAACCGTCACCGAGAACGTGATGCTGGGCAACGAAACCGTCAGCGGTCCATTTTTGCGGCGCGACAAGGCGCGGCGGGAAATCGAGGCGCTTTCGCGTGAATATGGCTTGGATGTCGATCCCGATGCCCTGATTTCCGATCTGCCGGTCGGAATCCAGCAGCGCGTCGAGATCATCAAGGCGCTGTATCGTCACGCCGATATCCTCATCCTGGACGAGCCGACCGCGGTGCTGACGCCGCAAGAGACGCTTGGCCTCTTCAAGATCATGCGCGCCCTGCTCGACCGGGGCGTCAGCATCATCTTCATCAGCCACAAACTGAAGGAAGTGCTGGAGATCTGCGATGACGTGATCGTGCTGCGGCGCGGCGCGGTCGCCGGGCACGCCGATCCAAAAGCGTCCACCGAACAGTCGCTGGCATCGCTGATGGTCGGCCGCGATGTCATTCTCGAAGTAGACAAGGCGGAGGCCAAGCCGGGCGACGAAATACTCAACGTGGTCAACCTGCATGTGCATGACGATCGCGGCTTGCCAGCGGTGGAGGGCCTCAGCTTCGGCTTGCAGCGCGGCGAGATTCTGGGCGTCGCCGGCGTGCAGGGCAATGGCCAGACCGAGCTGGTCGAGGCGCTGACCGGAATGCGCGCCGTCGAAGATGGTCGCGTTTTCATCAAGGGCGTCGACATGGCTGGCGCATCGCCGCGTAAAGTCACCGAGTTGGGTGTGGGTCATGTGCCCGAAGACCGGCAGCGCGACGGCTTGGTCGCCAGCTTCACCGTGATGCACAACCTCGTGCTCTGCACCTACTATCAAGATGCCTTCGCCAAAGCCATAGTCGTGGACGACCGCGCCATCGCCGAAAACGCGCGTCAGCTCGTCGAGCAATACGATGTGCGGCCGCCGATCATCAACAATATCGCCAGTGGATTATCCGGCGGCAACCAACAGAAGGTGATTGTGGCGCGTGAATTTTCACGCGATGCCGACCTGCTGATTGCTTCGCAGCCGACCCGCGGCCTGGATGTCGGCTCAATTGAATTCATCCATCGCCAGATTATCCGCATGCGCGACGCCGGCGCCGGCATTCTCTTGGTCTCATCGGAATTGGACGAAGTGCTGAGCCTGGCCGATCGTGTGGCGGTCATGTTTGAAGGCGAGATCATCGACATCTTACCCATTGGCGATGCTGATCGCGACACGGTCGGCTTGCGCATGGCTGGCGTTCGAGAGCAAGGATTGGATTCCAAAATGAACACTGTAGGGGCGACTCGGTGAGTCGCCCACAAACCGCGAGCGGACGGCGTGGCGGCATCATCGGCTTTTGGGCGGGCCTTTCCCCCAGCCTCGTGCCATTGCTAGCCGTCATCACTGCTTTCCTGGCTTGCATCCCGCTGATTACGATCACCGTCAGCGACAATGCGCTGCAGCCCGATATCGCCGAAGGACTGCGCGTCTCGTCGACAGCCTACGTGGCTCTCGTCGAGTCGATAACCGGCTTGACGATCAACGATGTCGCCGGCGTCGCCGACTTCGGTGAAATGCGCGCCTACGCCGAGGCGCATGAGGTCACCATGCGGCGCAGTCTCTCGCGGCAAGCGCGCCCCTTTGAACGCGTGCTGGAAGTCGGCATGGACGAGACTCGCGCCTACGCCGAGTTTTTCGCCCTTTATGACATCAGCGAAGAAGCGGCGACCGCCATCGCCGAACGGATTCCGACGATCATTGAGGTTGGCGTCGAGAGATTGCGCGAGCTCAAACCACTGCTTGATGCGCTCGGGGATCTCAAGCGCTCGGATGCCCGCGCGCTGGCGGAATTGGCTGCCGGCGCCAGCGATCCCAGCGGAGACGCGCTGGCGCAAGCGATAACGATCTACCCGGCGCTTGCCGAACTCTCGCCAAGTGAATTGGAGCGGGCTTGGGCGGGCTTGGCGGCGATCGACGACTACGGTCAGGTTACGCTGCTGCGCAGTCATGGCGCTTTGGCACAGCTGGACGCGCTTGGCATCGCCGCCGCAAGTCCCCAAGCAGAGATGATTCTTGCGATAGTGGCCTCCGATTACGAAGACGCGCGCGAAGCAATTGAAACCCTCGCCGCTTTGGATGCGCTGGACATCAACGACCCAGCCGCGCTCGGCGCGCAATTCCGCATCGTTGGCAGGATGTATGAAGCGGAATACCTGACCGGATCGTCGGTGAATGCGGCGCTCGATGAGCAGCTTGACGATGCGCTGCGTCAGCATCTGGTGATCCGCCGGCCCGGCAATCGTGTCTTGACCGCCGACGACCTCGGCGGCTTGACCTTCGGCATCCTGAAGAATGATCAAGACCTGGAGGTGCTTTTCCTGCGTCTGGGCGATCAAGCGCTGCTATTCATCCCCTCGAATTTGGAGAAGACCATCGTCCGCGCTATCCCCTTCATCATCGCCGGTTTGGCGGTGGGCTTGGGCTTCAAAGCGGGTTTGTTCAATATCGGCGCGGAGGGGCAACTCTACGCCGGCGCGATTGCGGTGGCCGCGCTGGGCGCATTCGCCGCTCCCGCAACATCGCCGCTAGTCCTGCTGCCCGCCGTGATTTTCTTCGGCATCCTTGGCGGCTTCTTATGGGGCGCATTGCCAGGCGCGCTGAAAGCCTATACCGGCGCCCATGAGGTCATCACCACGATCATGCTCAACTTCATCGCCATCCTCATAGTCGACTGGCTGATCAAGTCGGTCGATCCGGTCATCCTGGGCGATGTCAACGCCAGCGTGCCCAAGACGCCGGTGATCCTGCCGGCCGCGATGCTGCCGACGATGGACACGATTACATCGCCGCTTTCGCTGCTGCTATTGATGGCGGCGGTTGCCGCTGTCGCTTTCCTGCTTAACTATTTGCCATTACGCCGCGACAATCCGCAAGCGGCTCTGCGCAGCGGTATTATCTGGGCAGTTGTCATGAGCGCGCTGCAACTCTTCCTGGCGCTGATCGCGGTAGGCGATCAATCGAAACTGCATTTTGGCTTTTGGCTAATGATCGCCGCCGTCTGGTTGACCGACTGGTTCCTGACGCGCACGACGCTCGGTTTTGAACTGCGAACCGTTGGCGCCAATCAGAACGCCGCCAAATACGCCGGCATGAGCGTGCCGCGCAATATCGTGCTGGCGATGGCGCTAAGCGGCATGCTGGCGGGGTTAGCGGGCGCGATCGAAATCAGCGGCGTTGAGCACGAGATGCTGCCGCGCTTCTTCGCCGGCGTCGGCTTTGACGCAATCGCGGTGGCGCTGCTGGCGCGCAACAATCCCAAAGGCATGGTATGGGCTGGTCTGCTTTGGGGCGGGCTGCTGAGCGGCGCGGCGCTAATGCAGATTCGCGCCGATATCTCCATTGATTTGGTCAAGATCGTGCAAGCGCTGATCATCATGTTCGTCGCCGCCGATCAGATCATCCGCTTCTTGTGGCGCGTGCCAAAACGCAGCGCCGAAGAAGAAGGCGAGCTTGTCTTCTCGACCGGGTGGGGCAGCTAATCATGGCCGCTTCCAGCAAGGCAAAAAGCGGGCGCCGGCTCGCATTCAAGCTGACGCGGAAACGCGTCATCGCCGTCGTGCTGCTGGCGTTGGGCGCATTCATTTTCATTGAGTCGAGTTCGCTCGATAGCGAGCTTGTGACCACCTTGACCTTTGAATCGCGCCCGACTGGCGAAGCGCCGGCGGTCGCCGATATCCCGGTCCCGACTTCGGCTTACCTGCTCGTCATTGGCTTGCTTTTCATCGTCAGCGGCGCCCTCAATCTATATGAGTTCGCGGTCCCGCGCTGGCGCCGGATCAGCCTGGCGCTGATGGCGCTCTGTGGCGCGCTCTTCATCCCGACGGTGATCATCGCGGCGGCAGCCGGCAACGACACCAATCTCACCACCATCGTCGCCGAAAGCCTGCGCCTGGCCACACCGCTGGCGATTGGCGCCTTCGCCGGCATCTGGTGTGAACGCGCTGGCGTCGTCAATATCGCCATTGAAGGCATGATGCTCTTCGCCGCCTGCTTCGGCTTCACTACGCTTTTCTTCTTGCGCGGCACGCCGCTGCCGCTGGAGACGGCGCAACTGCTGGCGGTGATCATCGGCGTGCTCGCTGGCGGCTTGATCGCCCTACTGCATGGTTGGCTGTCGATCACTTTCCGCACCGACCAGATCGTCAGCGGCACCGTCATCAACATTTTGGCGGTCGGCGTGACCAGCTTCATCCGCCGCGAATATCTGCTCTCCACCGAAGCGGGCGCGGCCAAGCTGGGCAATTTCGCCATCCCGATATTGAGCGACCTGCCCGTTGTCGGTGAAGCGATCTTCACCAATCAGCCGATATTTTTCATGATGTTTGTCATGCTCGCTTCTACCCATATCGTGATGTTTTATACGCGCTGGGGCTTGCGGACGCGGGCGGTCGGCGAACATCCGCACGCGGCTGATACGCTGGGCATCAACGTCAATCGCACGCGCTGGACCAACGTCTTCATCAGCGGCATGATCGCCGGCTTGGCTGGCGCCTGGTTCTCGCTGGAAGCGACCGGCAGCTTCAACGATGGCATGACGCGCGGCGCTGGCTTCATCGCGCTGGCGGCGATGATCTTCGGCAAATGGACGCCCATCGGCGCTTTCGGCGCGGCGCTGCTCTTCGGCTTCTCCGATTCGCTGGGCATTCGCCTGCAAATGGTCGGCGTCGGCTTCCCGGTGCAGTTTCTCCAGATGGTGCCCTACGCCGTGACCCTGGTCGTGCTGGCCGGTTTCATCGGGCGCGCAAGTCCGCCGAAAGCCGTGGGCACACCCTATGTGAAGGAGTGAGCGGCGCTCGGATGGATCGCCCCTGTGGTATTATTGGGCTGTACTGGGAAAGGACAGGCTCAAGATGCTGATAGAAGTGCCGGATGAAGTCGCCGCGCGTTTGCAGAAAATGGCGGACGACCGCCGCATTACCGTAGGTGAGATGGTCGATATTCTGATAATACGCGACCATATCGCCGCTGAACGCAACCGCAGGGAAAACGCTGAGTTGTATCGGCAGACAGAGGAAAAAGCAAGGGCAGAGGCAGAGGCAAGACGCAAGTGTGATCTTAAGCCCGGTGATGAGGGCTGGCCGCCGCCGGGTTCGCTGGCTGAACTCGCGCAGCTTGCTCGCAAAGCTAACCTGGGCGCGCTCAGCCAGAAAAAGGTCGACACGTCGGCCCGCAGCCGCGAAATCTTGAACGAGGAATTCGCTGACTACATCACGCGGAATTGGGACAAGTGAGCATCCTGGTCGATACCGGCTTTGTCTATGCGCTATTCCAGCCGGCAGACCCGCCTCATGAGCGAGCAATTGCCTTTTCGGAGGCGAACTCTGAGCCGATGTTGTTGCCAGCGGTCATTCTGCCGGAGTTGGGATTTCTGTTCGGACGCGACAATGGTTACGCAGGCGTCATACAGTGGCTTGAGCAATTCAGGTATACAGAAGCGCAAATGGCGCCGATGATACAGGAAGACTTAGGCCGGATTTACGAAATTGCCGAAAAATATGCAGACTCGCGTTTCGATGTAGTCGATTGTTGCATAATGGCAATTGCAGAGCGCTTGCAGATCACGAAAATTGCGACTTTCGATAGAAGAGACTTCAGCATTGTTGTACCAAGCCACACCGATTTTTTTGAGATGCTACCCTAAAAGCCGACTCCGAAATCAAAGGCTGGCTGGTTTCATCGGGCGCGCCAGTCCGCCGAAAGCCGTGGGCACACCCTATGTGAAGGAGTAAGGCGCAATTTCGTCGCCAAGATGCTTTGAAAGCATTAACATTTGATCCATAGAGACCGAGGCAGATCACGATGAATGACGATTCGCGTCCTCAGGTAATTGGCGCCGGCGGCATCAGCATGTTGCGCGGCGGCACGGCGCTATCGAGTAGCAATGTCGAAGCTCAAGGACTCTCGATGAAACTCGCGGTGATTCCGCCCGGCGGTATTATTCCCGCCCATCTCCACATTGATTTCGAGACGATGATCTACGTTCTCGAAGGGTCTGTGAGGCATGAATATGGTGACGGATGCCAACTGGTCATGGAGAACCAGGCGGGCGATTTTGTCTTCATCCAGCCGGGCGTGCCGCATGAGGTCTTCAATCTGAGCGATACCGAACCTGTTGTCGCCATAATCGCCCGTTCGGCGCCGGACGAACGAGAGCAAACCATTCCCTACGATCGCGCCGCCGCCCTGCCAGCGGCGCAAGAAGGGCAGGCGCCAGAAGAAAGGAATCTACCAGAAACGTGACCATTGCCGCCGGCTCGCCAGGCAGTTGAAAAAGTGCAGCCAAAATAGTAAATTGAAGTGTCGCAGTTCACCCCTGCTCACAATCTTTTCAGGAGAAAACCGCATGAAGAAGCTCATAGTTCTGCTGAGCCTGATAGCGCTGCTGTCACTTATTCCCTTCGCGGCGGCGCAGAGCGTGGAAACCCTCTGCCTCGTCACCGACATCGGGCGCGTCAACGACGGCACCTTCAATCAGTTCGCCCATGAAGGCGCGCTGGACGCCGCTGACGTATACGACCTCGAATACAAATTCATCGAGACCCAAGCCGAGACCGATTACGACGCCAACATCCAAACCTGCATTGATGAAGGCTTTGAAATCATCATCACAGTCGGCTTCTTGATCGCAGACAGCACCTACGCCGCCGCCGAATCCAATCCCGATGTCTATTTCCTCGGCGTCGACCAATTTGTCATGGGCGGACCCACAAACTACGTCGGCATTCAATTCCGCGAAGATCAGTCGGGCTTCCTCGCTGGCGTATTGGCGGCGCAAGTGGCTGACTCGATGGGCTCCGATACCATCGCCGGCATCTATGGCATTGACATCCCGCCAGTCAAGAAATTCCGCAACGGCTTTGAGCAAGGCGCTCGTTACATCAATACCGATCTGAACCTGCTCGGCGTCTACATCGACAGCTTCATCGCGCCCGACCGCGGCGCGTCGGCGGCCGAACAATTCATCGGCGAGGGCGCTTCGGTCATCTTTGGCGCCGGCGGACCCACCGGCACCGGCGGCATTTTGGCGGCGGCGCAGCAGGGCGTATACGTTATCGGCGTTGACCAGGACGAGTGGGTCACGAGCTTTGGCGCTGGCGAAACACCCGGCTCGGAATACATCATTTCCAGCGCGATCAAACGCGTCGACCAGGGCGTTTACGATATGGTTGCTGCAATCGCGGACGGCATGATGGATGAGTTCCCTGGCGGCGGCATCTACCTGATGGATGTGGCGCTGAACGGCGTCGGCTTGGCCGACAAACACGATGCCGCTATCGATGACGCTTTCTTTGAGGTCGCGGCTGGCGTTGCCGAGATGATGATCGCCGGCTCGGTCACAACCGGCGTCGACCCGGTCTCCGGCGATCTGATGGAAATGGACATGATGGAAGATCAGGCTCTCGACATGATGGGCGTGGAAACGGTCTGCCTGGTCACCGATCTCGGGCGCGTTAATGACGGCACCTTCAATCAATCGGCGCACGAAGGCGCTGTCGCGGCTGCCGATGAATACGACCTGGAGTATAAATTCATCGAGACGCAAGCCGAGACCGATTATGAATCAAACATTCAAACCTGCATTGAAGAAGGCTTTGAGGTGATCGTCACGGTTGGCTTCTTGATCGCCGATGCCACCTACGCGGCGGCTGATGCCAACCCTGATGTCTTCTTCCTGGGCGTCGATCAATTTGTCGCCGATGGACCGACGAACTACGTCGGCATTCAATTCCGCGAAGATCAATCCGGCTTCATGACCGGCGTGCTTGCCGCTTTCGTAGCCGAATGGCTGGAATCAGATATCATCGCCGGCGTCTACGGCATCGATATCCCGCCAGTCAAGCGCTTCCGCAACGGCTATGAGCAAGGCGCGCGCCACGTCAATCCCGACTTGACCATCCTGGGCGTTTATATCGACAGCTTCGTTGCGCCCGATCGTGGCGCTTCAGCCGCGCTGCAATTCATCGGCGAGGGCGCCTCGGTGCTCTTCGGCGGTGGCGGACCCACCGGCACGGGCGCGATACTGGCGGGCGCCCAGGAAGGCGTCTATGTCATCGGCGTCGATAAAGACGAGTGGGTGACGAGCTTTGGCGCCGGCGAAACACCAGGGTCGGAATTCATCATCTCGAGCGCGCTCAAGCGGGTCGATCAAGGCGTGCGCGATATGGTGGCGATGCTGGCGGAAGGCGACTTGAGCAGCTTCCCCGGCGGTGGCATCTTTTTGATGGACGCGGCAATGAACGGAGTTGGCTTGGCGCCGCCGCATGAATCGGACATCCCGGACTCGGTCTGGAACAAGGTGGATGCGGTCAACGCCGTATTGATCGCCGGCGATATCGAGACCGGCGTCAATCTGATGACGGGCGACCTGCTGGAATAGGCTGAAAAAACTGCAACTGTAGGGGCGACTGACGGTCACTGTCGGCGGTCAGTGTCTACGCGACCCTGTGAGTCGCCCGAAAATGTCGCAACAGTGAAAAACACAGCCTCATCACTCGATGGGGCTGTTCTTTATCTGTCAACAATAGGCGGCTAATATGACTGGCTTTGGATCGAGGGAAAGTTGACGAATTGGCAAGATCTGATAGTTTTGTGGTATCATAGTATTCATTACTTGTTAGACAAACCGAGTCATGGCATGACGGAACTCAGCAACGATCACGAAAGACGAATCTCAACCATAGAAGGCGAGATGAAGTCGCTGGCCACGAAAGCCGATCTCGCGGAATTCAAAGCCGAGATTATGGAATACGTCCAGAGCGCGATCCAGATTGCGATTCGGGCGCAGACGGAAGAGATTCGCCGGACCTTCGACCAATTCAATGAAACATTGGAGAAACAGACTGAAGATATCCGTACACAAAGCGGCGAAATCCGCGAGCTGCGCGAAAAAGAAAGCCGCTTCAAAGGCGCTGTCGACACGCTCAAGTACGCGCTGCCCTTTCTCATCAGCATAATTGCGGTGCTGGTCGCGGTCTTGAAATGATTGGCTGCGACATAAAGCAGTTCTTGCGCTGAGCCATTTGCTTCTGCCTGGAACAGCCTCATCAAGCGGTGGGGCTGTCTTCTATTACAACTTGTAGCCGATTTCGTCGAGAAACGCTTGCCAATCGTCGGAAATTGAGCCGTTTTGTTCCGCTTCATTGTATTTATTTGTTAGTTCCGTATACGAAATAAAGCGGCAAGATTCGGCCAGTCCGGTTTTTCTGAAGGTAGGGCTGTTAATCTTACTCTTCGCTTCGTATAAGCGGTCGTCCGGCGCAACTATATTTGTCCTTATGTGTGAACCATTCATCGCTATTGACATATCAGACATACGTAGCAGGCCTGAGTTAATAGTCGTTGAATGTTCCACTTCGAACGCCGCAACGACTGTGCCTTTCTCCAGCCAAAGAATGTCGATTCGTTCAACTGACCGCGGCACTTTTGCGCGGATATTTGTGGGCAAAGATGAGAGCATTCCTGGCATTTCGGACAACGTCATACCCTCACAAGATTTTTTGCGATCACCTGTTGCTACCCACACAGAAAGTCCCAGCATATTCCCGAGCCAAAGCAGTTTATACTCAATTTCAGTATGCTTGCGTTTTGACTCTTCATCTTTCTCTTCGTCATCTTCATCGTCGTCCGTTTCTGCATCGGCGCGTTTCTGCGCTTGTGGCTCACTCGTGGTTTCTTCCTCAGTTACTGTCTCAACAACCTCTTCAACCGCATCCTCAGGCTCGTCCTCAGGTTCAGGTACAGGCGGACGTAATTTATCACCATACTTTTTGGTAATACGTTCCATCTGCTTCATTGTGATGTCGTATCGCTTGGCAAGCTCCTCGTCTGTGAGGTCTTCGCCTTCCAGCAATTCGGTCATCTCGTTAGCGAAGTAATGGTCTAACAAGGCGCTAACTTTTTTTTCGCTCTGACCAATTTCGTCTGTTAGCTTGTTGTGCGTATAGATACGCTTGTTATTCTCGTCACGCATTTCATAGAGCGAACCTAATTTATCGGCAAGCTCATTCTTTTTGCGCTCGCGCGCCTCTTTGACATACCGACCAACGGAATGCTCACTCTTCTTAACGATTTTGGCGATTTGCCTATTGGTGTGTCCAAGCTCGCTTAGGGTATTAGCCGCAATCTTTATTTCATCTAACGAAAGTGCTACGCCATGATCGGAGTTGCTTGTGATGGCATATTCGATAGCTTCTGCGTCTGATTTCACTCTGTGTACTCTAAAAGCGATTCTATCGCGCCCTACAAGTTGGTGGGCATAATAGCGATGGAATCCGTCCAAAAGGCGATTACGCTGGTCAACTACAATCGGCGGCAGTTTGTCGATGCTATCGGCGTAAGACTGAATCGTCTCTTGTTTGCGCTTAACCAAGCGTACGTTGTTGGTCACAGAGAACAAAACAACTTCACTTAGCGGCATTGTGCACTGTTTAGCCACGCTTTCTCCTTTCCAAGCAACATAAATATGCTCTACAGCGCCTCAACCGTATTCACCCCATCCACCAACCGCATAATCCCCAGCGGATTCCCATCCTTCAACGGATCGGGCAGCAGCGGGTCCGGCACATTCTGAAAGGCGATCGGGCGCATGAAGCGGTAGATTGCGTTCATGCCGACTGAAGTCGTTCCGGGCGCCGTGGTAGCGGGGTAGGGTCCGCCGTGCTGCATCGCCTGCACCACGGCGACGCCAGTGGGGAAGCCGTTCCAAATTACGCGACCGGCTTTCTCTCGCAACTGATGCAGCAGGTCGCCGATATCGTCCAGTTCCTCCGCTTCGGCGTGGATCGTGCTGGTCAAGTTGCCTTCCAGCGCGTCGACCGTCGCGCGCAGATCATCCGCATCATCGCAAACAACGAAGAGTGTAACCGGTCCGAAATGCTCTACCTGCAGCCGATCATCGGCGCGAATGGCGGACGCCGTCGTCTGCATCACCGTATTGCTGAAGCAGAAATAGTCGCTTTCGGCGACGGCTTCTCCACCGGTCAGAATGCTGATTTCCGGATTGGCTTTTGTTTGCTCCACGGCGCTCTCCAAACCAACCGCGATCGCTTCATTGAGCAGCACGCCAGCCGGCGCTGCTTGCATCTTCGCGGTCACCGCCGCGATGAAATCTTGCGACGCCGCGCTCTCTTGCAGCAGGATGAAACCGGGATTGGTGCAGAACTGGCCCGTCCCCATGGTGATGGATCCAACCAATCCATCAGCGATGTCATCCGCTCGGCTCGCCAAAGCGCCTTGCGTAATCACCACCGGATTGACGCTGCCCATCTCTGCGTATACCGGAATCGGTCGCGGACGGCGGGCCGCGGCATCGTAAATTGCCCGCCCGCCCCGCAGCGAGCCCGTGAAGCCGACCGCTTCAATGCCCTCATGCGCGACCAGCCATTGACCCACATCGTGTCCGTTGCCTTGCAGCATGGAGAAAGTTCCCGCCGGGAAGCCCTGTCTTTCGACCGCGGCGCCAAAAGCCCGCGCGAACAACTCCGATGTTGCCGGGTGACCCGGATGCGCTTTGACCACCACCGGGCAGCCAGCCGCCAAAGCCGACGCCGTATCTCCGCCGGCGACCGCGAAGGCGAAGGGAAAGTTGCTGGCGGCGAAAATAGCAACGGGACCAACCGGAAACTGCATTTGGCGAATCGATGGCTGTCCGGGCTCTTCGGAATTGATGATGGGCCGCAGATAGGCGCCATCGCGCAACAGCGCCGCGAAGGCGCGGAATTGCCCGGTCGTGCGAGCGCGTTCGCCAGTCAAGCGCGGCAAGCCGAGACCCGTTTCACGGTCGGCGGTATCCAGCAGGATGCCGCCGATGCCTTCTATCTGCGCCGCTACCTCATCCAGAAAATCGGCGATCCGGCTGGACGAATAATTTCTCATCTCCTGAAAGGCGGGGACGGCGGCTTCGACAGCGCGATCGACTTCAGCATTCGTCGCGTTGTGAAAGGCCGGCTCGGCAGTCTGCTTGCTGCGCGGATCAACGCTGAAGAAAGTCTCGGCGCCCTCAGCGGATGTGGCGCCGGCGATATAGTTCTTGCCCGTAAGTTGCATGGATACCCTCTCAATTCTTGGCTGAGACTCTCAAGTCAAGCGCGTCAACTATAGCAAAGAAGCCCGGCAAATCACATTCGTCAAATGCGACTGTCGGTCCCCGCACGCAGGCGCAGTCGATAGCGCCGTGGCGTTTCATCAAGTGCTTGCGCATATGCAACGAGTATTCATGCCCCTTGCCGGATACCGCCTTGGTCAAGGGCGCGCCACGCTTGATCATGGCTTCGGCGGCTGCAGTTTCGCCTTTCTTCCACCTGTCCCAGGCGGCGAGAAATATCTCGTTGAAGCCGACGCCGGGTATCAGACCGGCAGCGCCATTGCGCAGTTCTTCCAGCACGGTGATGCCGCCGCCACCGCCGAGCATGCTCGCTTCGCCACCGAGCAGCGGCGCCAACTCCTTCATTTTCGCCGCCGAGCCCGGACCCTCAAGCTTGAAGGTTGCAACAGCGGGCGCGCGATCGGCGATTTCAGCCAGCGCTTCCGCTGGCAGCTCCGTATGGCGATATTGGGCGATATGTGGCGCTTGCTGCAGGATTATGGGGCTTTCAGCAGCATTGCCAAATTCGACATAAAACTCAACCAAGGCTTGCGCGCCATTGTCCATCGTTGGCGGCGGCAAAGTCATGAGCGCCGCCGGCTGATGCTGCGCGAACTGCCGCGACTGCTGGACTGCCGCTTCGAGGCTGTTGGGGGCGATGCCGATGATCAGTGGCAGCGCGCCCGCCAGCTCGCTCGCGACAATTTCGACAGTCTGGCGCCGCTCATCATCGGTCATCTTGTATGCTTCGCTGGCGAAGCCGTTGATGCCGATCGCGTGTACGCCGCCGTCGACCTCAAAGCGCACGATCCGGCGCAGACCTTCAGCATCAATTTCGCCATTTTCATCAAAGGGCGTGATTACAATAGGGGCGATTCCTTGAAGCACCGCCATCTCCCGAACATTCTAATCATTCAGTTGAATAGCTTAACGTATGAGCGCGCTGTTCACCACTCTGGCGAAACAGAGATTTGTTTCCGGCGGTTGATTGACTAGGGCGCGCAGACATCGCCCTTCGACAATGACAATCGATCTCCCCTGCGGGATAAGCGTTGTGCAAGATTGAGGGCGACCCACGGGGCGCCCCTACAATGTTCTACACGGGTGGGGATGGGAGGGGCATAGAGATCGGTTGCGCCATGATTTCCACTATTCAAATTGCGGAATCTCGACCCGCGCGCCGCCATTCATCGCCGATTCGTGGGCGCAGACGCCCGCCGCGGTCCAAGCCGCTGTTGTGAGCGCGTCAGGAAAAGGCTGGCGCCCGTCGATGATGCTGCTGACGAATTCATGCACCAGATGCGGGTGCGAGCCGCCATGCCCGCCGCCTTGCAAAAACGAAAGATGCGCCTGCGTCTCGTCATAGACGCCGCGCTGCGTGAAGCGCGCAATTTCCGTCGGCAGCAAATCTTGCCGATCGGGCGCATCAATGCGCTCAGCCGTGATATCGTTGCCGCGTCCCCAATGCGTGACCACCGGTTTCATGCGGAAGACAACCGGCGGCTCGTCTTCGATCTGCTCCCACTCGAAAGTCGCTTTCTCGCCGTAGACATTGAAGCTCTCGGTGTAACCGCGCGCGGTATGGAAGAGGCTGCGCGTGATCTCGGCCGCCAGCGGCGGATCGCTATTGAGTTCGTAGATGGCTGTTTCAACGGGAAATGGATTGCCATACTGCTCGTGCAATTCGGGCCGCATCACGCCGGAGCCGAAACAATGCACCGCCTTCGCCTGCGTCTCCGCCAGCGCCAGCACCGGCGACACCGCATGCGTTGCATAATGCATCGGCGGCAAACCCATCCAGTAGGGCGGCCAGAATTCCATATCCTGATAGTGCGCCCCCCGCAAGAACTGGATGCGACCGATCTCGCCATTTCTGATCATCTCTTTTACATGTAGAAAACGCCGCGTATACACCGCCGTCTCCATGCCCATATACACTTTGCCGCTCGCGCGCTGCGCCGTCACGATAGCCTGAAGATCATCAATGCTGGTCGCCATCGGCACGGTGCAGGCGCAATGTTTGCCCGCGTTCAAAACGGCGACCGACTGCTCGGCGTGAACCGGGATGGGCGTGACCAGGTGCACGGCGTCGATAGCCTCATCAGCGAGAACGCCGTCCAGATCCAGGACGCGCTTTTCCACTTCAAAGCGATCGCCGATCTTCCGCAAGACCTCAGGATCCGAGTCGCAGATGGTCAAGCTCTCGACATTCGGATGATGCAAGAATATCGGCACGAATTCCGCGCCAAAGCTCAAACCAGCGAGCGCAACGTTGATTTTCCGAGATGCGGTCATCGTCGTATTCTCCGTAAATCAGCAAACGATGTGAGGACGTGACAAGTCTCGCCCCTACAAGCGACTTATATGTTGGAACATGTAGACACCCACGCGACAATGCCGCCGCCCACGCCAAATACATTGAGACCCGTTGTGTCGTAGCTCCCCTTCCGAAGGTCAGTGTCTACGCGACCCTAGGTGTATAGTCCCATATTGAGATGGTGTGGTTTTTGATGAAATCGTTCCGGTGTTTCTCGCCAACGATCACAGATGAATTCATAGGGACTTCGCCCCTTCAGGGTCTTCAGTCTTTTGCCAAAATTGTATGCCTGCAA
>JAJECX010000008.1 GCA_022821805.1 Anaerolineae bacterium | reverse complement strand
TCCAAGCCTACAACTTTGCCAAACGGCTCAAGACATTGCAGGGGCGAAGTCCCTACGAGTTTATCTGCGATCGCTGGCGGGAAAACCCGGAAAACTTTCATGCTGAGCCGAACCATCTCACTGCTGGACCATACACCTAGTAGGTCGCCCCTACACAGAACCCTTTGGAAACAGGCAGGTCGCGCCGCTGCCTTCCTTCCAGCGTTCGCCCAGTGCCTGGCATACCGCCGGGCTACGCTTGCTTGCCGCCGCGCAAGGGTTTGCGTTATGCTCAGAGGGATGGAAGCGCGAGCGAAAGAGGCGCAATCATGGCGGAAATCGTCGCTCCGGCGAAACCGGCAACCAATGGTCAACCGCAGCCCGAGCCGGCGCCGAAGCCGCGGCGTTACGATTACGATATCGTCATCATCGGCTCGGGACCGGCCGGGCATCGCGCGGCGATCCAATCGGCGAAGCTGGGCAAGCGGGTGGCGGTCATCGAGAAGAAGACGCTGATCGGCGGCGTCTCGGTCAATACAGGCACAATCCCGTCGAAGACGCTGCGCGAGGCGGTGCTGCACCTGTCCGGCTTCCGGCAGCGCTCGATTTACGGCGCCTCGTATACGGTCAAAGAGAATATCACGATGAACGACCTGCTGATGCGGGCTGACCACGTCATCCGTCACGAGATCGAGATCAACCGGCATCAACTGCAGCGGAACGGCGTCCAGCTTTTCGCTGGCATCGCCACCATCGTCAACGAGCATACGGTGCATCTCAACTTCGTCGGGCAGAAGGGCGAGGATGAGCTGACGACGCGCTGCATCATGATCGCGGTGGGCACAACGGTGGCCAAGCCGCCAGGCATCCCCATTGACGGCGAGACGATTTTCACCAGCGACGGTTTGCTGAAGCTGGATCATCTGCCGAAGACCTTGACAGTGGTGGGCGGCGGCGTGATCGGCTGCGAATACGCCTGCATGTTCGCCACGCTGGGGACGCGCGTCACGTTGGTCGAGGCCGGCGAGCGGCTGCTGGACTTCGTCGATCATGAGATCGTGGACGCGCTGGTCTATCACATGCGTCAGCAACGCGTGACCCTGCGGCTGGGCGAGAATGTGCGCAGCATCGAGAAAGCCAAGACGCGCTTTGGCGCCGGCGTCAAGACGCGGCTGGATAGCGGCAAAGAGATTGTCACCGAGATGGCGCTCTACGCCATTGGGCGGCAGGGCGCGACCGCGAGCCTGGGCTTGGAGAATATCGGCATTGCCCCCGATCATCGCGGGCGCATCGCGGTCAACGAGCATTACCAGACCGAGATCCCGAGCATCTACGCGGTCGGCGATGTGGTTGGCTTCCCCAGCCTGGCTTCGACCTCGATGGAGCAGGGGCGGATGGCCGCTTGCCACGCTTTCGGCATCGAGCATCAGAGCATCCCCCGAGCTCTTCCCCTATGGCATCTACGCCATCCCGGAGATCAGCACGGTGGGCGCCAACGAAGAGGAGCTGACGCAGGCGGGCATCCCTTACGAGATCGGCAAAGCTTATTACAAGGAGATCGCGCGCGGGCAGATCATCGGCGACACCATCGGCATGCTCAAGCTGATCTTCCATCGCGAGAATCACAAGCTGCTGGGCGTGCATATCATCGGCGAAGGCGCGAGCGAACTGATTCACATCGGGCAGACGGTGATGGCTTTTGGCGGCGCGGTCGATTATTTCATCAATACGGTCTTCAACTATCCGACGCTGGCCGAGTGTTACAAGACAGCGGCTTTTGATGGCGTGAACCGGTTGATTTAGGAATCGCTAGCTGGAGTCGCTGCCGCTATCCGGCAAATTAGGCTGGCGTTCAAGCTGGTCCCGGCGGCGTTTCCGATCTCGGAGAAATGCGCCCGCAATTACAGCTACAGCACCACCAATTCCCAAAAGACCTTCGATGCTTTGGCCTTGCTGGATGCTTTCAATGCTGCCATTGATTAACATGAGCGCCAAAACAAACGCGGCCAACAAAGCAAGTATGTCCCTAATGAAAAAGAAAAGTTGGCCGCGGGATTCTGAAGTTCTCCGATGATTTCCGTTTGCGACGAATCCTGATAAAATTGCCTGGCGAGCTTCGGAATCGTAGAGATTCAGCACCTCAGGCGGCGGCAAAGGCCCGGAAAAACTTCCATAGACTTCTACCTGGCTTACTAGCTGAATCAATTCGGCGCGTTTCTCAACCGGTAGGTCGGCGAACAGATCCGAGGGCAATACTACGTTTGAGGACGAATTCTCTTCGTCAGGCGGATCTGACGAAGTGCCCGGCGTATCGCTCACGCCTTCTTGCCGCCACTAGCACGTTCTTCATATTGCCCAAGCGCCAGCCATAAGTCCGCCCCTACCGCTTCCCAGTCGGCGCGCATGGCTTCCGCATCGGAGCGAGCCAGGATTTCGTCGGTGAACTCTTGGCTTTCTGACCTAGTGAAGTCCAATAGACTTGCGAGCGCTCGCAAGATAGAATTCTTGGGCAAATGAAATGAATTCGCGATTTTCTTCTTGTCGAATGCCATGTCTGCCCCCCAACTATGGCCTTACGATATAAGTCAGTACGAATAACAACTATACTTTAGCACACTTCCTATCCATCCCAAAGCATATTTTCTATCTACCCCGCAGCACATTTCCTGTCCATCCCATAGATAGCCTACAGTCAGCGCCCCCCTGTGTCAATAAAGCCCCACTCCCCTCTGTGCTATACTTGTCCCGCCAATTCAGCCCCGAGGCATCCCATGAAAAACCGGCTCTATTACGGTGACAACCTTGAAATCCTGCGCAACCGCGAGTACTTCCCCGATGCGTGCGTCGACCTCATCTACCTCGACCCGCCCTTCAACAGCAACCGCAATTACAACGTGCTCTTCAAGTCGGAGAGCGGCGCCGACAGCGAAGCGCAGATCACCGCCTTCGAGGACACCTGGCATTGGGGCGAGATGGCGGAAGCGACCTATGACGAACTGGTGGTGGACGCGCCGCACAAGGTCTCGACGGCGATCGCGGCGCTGATGGACCTGATCGAGCGCAACCAGATGATGGCTTACCTGGTGATGATGACGGCGCGGCTGGTCGAGCTGCATCGCGTCTTGAAGCCGACCGGCAGCTTGTACCTGCATTGCGATCCGACCGCGAGTCATTATTTGAAGCTCATTTTGGATACGATTTTTGGTGGTCAGAACTATCGCAACGAGATTGTTTGGAAACGCACTTATGCGCACAATGATCCTATGCGATACGGGCGAATTACTGACACAATATTCTTCTACAGCAAAAATGATGATTTCGTTTGGAATACTCAATTCACAGAGTATTCTGACGATTACATTCGTAAGTTCTTTCGATACGAAGATGATCGCGGACGCTATCGCGCGGTAACATTGACAGGACCCAAAATCAGTTTAGGAGATTCCGGTTCCACCTGGCGTGGATATAGCCCGACTACAAGCGGTCGAAGCTGGAGTGTACCGAAGCGAATCGTCCGTCAATTAGGGGGCGAAGAAGCGCTGTCTTGGACTATTGCGGAACGTCTCGATCTCCTAGATGAAAACGACTACATCTATTGGCCACCGAAGGGAAGCGTACCGCACTTCAAGCAATATCTGCACGAAATGCCCGGTGTGCCAGTTCAAAATCTATGGACTGATATTGACCGACTATCTCCTCACGCAAAAGAACGCCTCGGATACCCGACGCAAAAACCCGAAGCGCTGCTGGAACGCATCATCCGCGCTTCGTCGAATGAAGGCGATGTCGTGCTCGATCCTTTCTGCGGCTGCGGCACGGCGATTGCGGCCGCGCACAAACTGGGTCGGCGCTGGATCGGCATCGACATCACCCACCTGAGCATCGCCCTGCAGAAGTACCGCCTGCAAGATATGTTCGAGCTGGTTTCGGGCGCCGATTACGCGGTCATCGGCGAGCCGGCGACGGTCGGCGCGGCGCGGGAATTGGCGTGCGATTCCGCCAACGAGGGGCGCTATCAATTCGAGTGGTGGGCGCTGTCGCTGCTGCGGGCGAAACCGATGGGCGGGTCAGCCGGTTCGCGCAAGGGCAAGAAAGGCGCCGACCAGGGCATTGACGGCGTCATCAACTTCTTCGATGAAGACGAAAAAGGCAAAAAGAAGCCGCAGACGGTGGTCGCGCAGGTCAAGTCGGGCAAGGTGAATGCGGGGCAGATCCGCGACTTAAAAGGCACGGTCGAGCGCGAGGGCGCGGCCATCGGCGTCTTCATCACGCTGGAGCAGCCGACGCAGGCGATGACAAAAGAGGCGCTGGCGGCCGGCTGGTACGAGTCGCGGACCTGGGGCAAGAAGTATCGGCGGCTGCAGATTTTGACGATTGGCGATTTGTTTGATGGCGCGGGCGTCGAGATGCCGCCACAGCATGGGACGCATCAGCGGGCGGCGCGGTGGAAGCGGGGGGATGTGAGCGAGGATGGGGAGAGTCAGCGGGATTTGATTTAGGTTTGATTCACCACAGAGGCACGGAGGGCGCAGAGAAGGAATGTCGGACGGCAGTGTTTTTCAAAGCGAAAGGACGCTGGATATCCAACGGCCGCCTTGCGTCAGCCACGATATCACAATCCGACAAATGGCGCGGAAATTGTCACTTGGAGTAGTAATCCGCATAATATACACTATCAAATTGACAATCTTACCGTCTTTTAGTAGGCTTGGATGCATACCAATATATTGTGAAAGGCAAAGCCTATGCAGCCAATTGAAGCGTACGACCCGTTCCCCTTTCTGACAACGTCGCGGATTCACGCACTCAAGTCAGGAATAATGAGTTTCAATTTAGACTACCAGTCGATTATTGAGGACCGGTGGCATCTTTATCAACACATGAGCGCCTGGCACCGAGCTTTCGCCATGCGTCCTTTGGTACTGGCGCACATCATTGAGGCACTGTCCGATGAAGATGGCGTTGAGAATTGCGAATTCCATAATATGCAAGGTATCTTGTACGATCGTGCCCACTTCTGTCGTCTCTTCAAGCTTCATGAGCCGATTGACGAGGATTCTGTAAGAGGGCCTCGCATAGGCCGCGAACCGATTATCGTGTGGAGAGCAAGAGTTTTGCCCTCGCCGCGCCTTCTTTTTCCTCAAGATGCGTTAGACGACGGCTTCATACCTCCGCTATCACAGCTCTGCGTTTACGATATTGGATATTATGTGCGCCGCAGTGAAGTAGTCGAGTTATACTTCCTTTATCAAGACGGAGTCCACTTATATGCAATGAAGCAGCTTGGCATGTTTGGTGACGACTATCCAGAGGCAGGACAAGAAACCGCCTAATCGACAGATGCATTCATAAGTACATGAAACATGGACTCGAAGGACGGTGAATGGACGGAACAGTCAATCCCGAAATGCTAACTTTAGCGCGCGAAGTTAGGGGAATGACGCAGACGCAGCTTGCGCAAGAAAGCGGCATCGGACAAACGAAAATCTCACGCTATGAAGGCAATCTCGCGAACGTTGATAATGAGGACCTGTGGGACATTGCTGATGCGTTGGAGTTTCCCGAAGCGTTCTTCCTCCAAAGCGGGCAGAGATTCGGCGCGGAGTCAACAGAGGTTTTTCATCGGCGGCGGCGCTCAGTATCTGCGCGGGACATTAGACGTATAGACGGACTGGTGAATCTGCATCGTATCAGTTGTGAGCGATTGCTACAAGCCTTTCAACAGATTAAGCCATTGACCGTTCCTTCACTGTCGACGAATGATTTTGATACCATTGATGATATTGCCTACGCTGTAAGATCGTTTTGGAAAATTCCTGGCGGCCCGATCAAGAATCTCATAGCGCGACTAGAGCAGGCGTCGTGTCTTGTATTCAGCATGGATTTCGAAATCGATAAGATTGATGAGGTAGTTCAATGGATTCCCCCTTCACCCCCAATTATTCTTGTGAACAGCAGTGCGCCAGCAGATAGAACGCGTCTATCTTTAGCCCATGCTCTCGGCCACTTAGTAATGCATCGAAACGAACTTCCTTACAAAGAAATGGAACACGAGGCCAATCAATTTGCTGCCGCCTTCCTTATGCCGGAGCACGACATAATTGATGAGCTTAAGCCGGTGACTATCCAGCATATGCTTGAACTCAAACAATATTGGAAAGTGTCTATGCAGGCTTTGATATATCGAGCAAAAGAATTGGAAGTCATTTCCGAGAGACGCTTTACGTCACTATTTCAACAGCTCAGCCGTTTCGGTTATAGGAAAAGCGAACCGTTTCCAATCGATCACGAGAAGCCACGCCTTGTTGAAGATCTCGTGGACAAACACAGGCTAGAATTAGGATACACGGATGCGGAACTTGCACAGTTACTTAGAATAAACATTAGCGACTTCTATAAATGGTATCGTAAAGGTCATAAAGTTGTGGAGTTCCGGGAGAGAAAGATGGCGAAGCGACAAAAGCCAGGCACTAAACCTAGAAGACCAGGAGAGTATATTGAACGCGGTCCGCGAGGCGGAAAAGTACCGCGTCCACGCATTGTGACTATTGAGCCAGGAGATTCGCCATTGCCACCAACTCAAAAGCCTGGACGAACCTGGGAACGAAAGGGTCCGCCGAAGCCCTGACAGCGAAAACCTGAGTTTCCATGCTCGAGAGGAGCGCCCCACATGCTTAGCCCCGACCCCTCACCCAGTGCGCCAACGCCACAGCAGCTTGACGAATCCGATCTCGAAGAACTCACCCCGGCTCAGGCCGAGTTCATGGAAGACCTGCGCGTCAGCCTGATACAAATGAAGAATGGCGATGTGATGCCCGCGCGCGAAGCATTGCGTGAGATTGAGCGTGAATTCAATCGCGAGACCTAACGAAATATCCTTGATCCCTCTGTGCCCTCTGTGTTTCCTCTGTGTTTCCTCTGTTCCTCGGTGGCGAAAAAAACCTAAAGCCCCGCCCGCGCCCCAGCAAACACAGTCTTCACACTCTCCCGATCGCGCGCAAACAGCAAGCCCGCGCTGACCTCAAAAGCCAGTTCATCCGGCAGCGCCGTCACCTCGAAGGGACGCGCATCCGCCCGCTCCAGCCGATTCAAGGCGAAGCGCTCCCACTGCGCCAGTTCATTTTCAATTGCTGACTTGTGGGCTTCTTCAGTTGTCGCGGAAAGAGGGCGACCCAATGGCTCGCCCCTACCGGTTTCGTCATGGAGTGGGACATGCGAGTCGCGGTGGTTTACTGGTCCCTCCCCCCAAGCCACCGGCGGCAGCTGAAAATAGTTAGCCCGCAGCTCATTGACGCTCAGCAGCGGATAAGCCGTCCGGATCTCTTCCAGGCGCGCCTTGGCATCGGTCGGGCGGATGTCATCATATTCGACGACCAAGCCGCTTCCGTAGAAGGGCAGCAGCTCCTGGGTGATCTTCTGGGCGATGCGCACCAGCTTGGGATAGAGCGTGCGCTCGATGAATTGGCGCTCGGCGACCTTCGCGTTGGCTTCGGTGGCGTTCTCGCTGACCAAGCCAACCGGGATGCCGAAGATATTGAGGATTTCGTCGCGCTGCGCTTGGCGGCCCTGCAAGAAATCGAGATCACTGTGGCTCAAGCCGATGTGCTGCCATTCAATGGCGCCGCCGCGCAAGAAGGCGGTCCGGCGGGAGGCGCCGCCGTAGTGCGTCCGCCATTCGCGTTTGAGGCGCTCGAAGTCGCTATCGCTGATGAAGTCTTTGACATTAACGATGCCGGCTGGCACGCCATGATCCTGCCCGAAGGTGTTGCGATTCCAATCAGCCATGTGCCGGTCGCTGAGCACGGCGCCGCGCGCGGCTGCAATGGGCGAGAGGCCGTAGAAGTCGTTATCCGGGTGCCAGCGGCGGAAGTGCGCGACTTCGATGGCATCAAGGGGGATGCGCTCGCCATTGATCTCGTAGAGGTAACCGGCGACGATGCGCTGCTCGTGCGGCACGATGGTCACGCGATCCGGGCGCAGCAGCCAGATCTCGCGCGGCTGTCCGCGTCCATCGCCAGCAAGGAACCAGTAGGCGTTGCCGTGCAGCTCAAGCGAGCCGATCGTCTGCTCGAAAAGTTCGAAGCGGCTGGTCAGCGGATTGGGATTGCCGAGCAGGGTTTCCAGCGGGTGATTCTCAATGCCGATGCGTTTTTCGCCAGCGAGTTGATAAACCTTGAGCGGGACGAGGGCGCCGGCTTCGGCGATGCGGTTGATGGCGATGTAGACCCAGGGCGAGCCGGCGTACACGCGGGCGCTCTGGAGTTCTTGCGGCGGATTGAGCGCGAAGCTGTTGTGCGCCGCCACCCGTTCGATATGGGGGGCGCGCGGACGCAGGCGATCGCGGCGAACGCGGAAAAAGTCGGTGAGCCAGTTGAACATGGGTCGCTCCTTTGCTTGGTCTGCGCGCAGGCTAGCAAAGCGCGGCAGGCAATGGGCGACTATAGGTTTACGGGTTGGCTAATTTGGATGCTGTAGGGGCGACCAGCGGTCTGTGTCTACGCGACCTATCAGGTCGTCCGCAAGCGTTCGAGATCTGTAGGGGCGAGCCTTGGTGCACCCAAAATACCGCGCAGTTGAAACAGAGGGCGACACAAGTGTCGCCCCTACGAACGGTTAGTGGTGGGAAAACGGATTAACAGCCGAAGCCGAGCGCCAGGATGACATCACGGACGACGGGCAGATCGCACCAGAGGTTGAGCACATCGATGATGGTCAGGGCGATGCCGGCGAAGCAGACAAAGACGAGGATGAAGAATACGAAACAGCCGAGGATGAGCCAGGGCGAGGTGCCGCTGCTCTCTTCGCGGGCGGCGTAGGGATCGTAGTCATAACCGGGATAGCCTTGTGGCGGCGCCGGCGGCATCTGCTGGTAGCCGGGCGCCCCCTGCTGCGGATAATAGCCCGGCTGCTGCTGCGCGCCTTGCTGCTCGCTATAGGGCGGATAAGCGGGCGGCTGCTGGGGGATCGGTTCGCCGAGCGGCGCGTAAGGATCGGATCCTGGCGGCGGCGCGCCTTGGAGCCCGTAATCGGTCGGCGCTGGCGTGGCGGTATAGGTCGGGTCGGGCGCCAGCGGCGCTTGAGGATCGGGCACGGGCGTTTCGGGCGGAGATGGAATCGCCGGCGGCAGCAGGTCGCCCAGGTTGGAAGGCGCGGGGGCGGCGACGTCGGCGCCGGCGCTGACGCTCTCCAGCGCGAGAATCACAGTTTCGCCCAAGCCAATCAAGTCGCCGATTTGCAGCGGCGTCACGCCCGATACGCGCTTGCCATTGACGAAGGTGCCGTTGGTGGAGCCGAGGTCTTCAATGGTCAGCGTGTCGCCAGAAAGCATCAGGCGCAGATGATGGCGGCTGGTTTCGCGATCGTTGATTACGATATCATTGCTGATATCGCGTCCCAAGGTATTGACATCCTTGCTGACTTCGAAGGCTTGATTGGGCTGTGGTCCGCGTCGGATAACCAGGCGGAAGCGGTCATTCTGCTGCATAATTCCCTCCTAAGTCAGCGAGCCGCGGTCTTCGGCTGCGGTGTCATGCTCGCGTTCAATCACCTAGCGAGTGAGCGATGATAGAAGGTCAAGTATACCAAATGTCACCGGCGATCATTTGTGCATTATACATTGATTTTTCCAGGACGATTTGATAGGCAAGGTCGATTATTGTGCCGCACCAGCGTCCTTTTGCGCGCCGCTTGGAGACGGCAGCCACAGCGCCAAGAAAGCCGCGCCGTCCACCCACTTGCCGCGAAGCGCGATTTCCCAATGCAGATGGGGCGCGCTGCTGCGGCCCGTGTTGCCGCTTAAGCCGATGATTTGCCCGGCGGCAACCGGCTGCCCCTCGTCCACATGCAACTCCGAGAAATGGGCGTAACCCGAGTAGACGCCCAGTCCGTGGTTGATCAGCGCGTAGTTGCCGCGGATGGCGAGCGCGTCAGCGAATATCACTTCTCCGGCCGCCATTGCCTGGATCGGGGCGCCGGTCGGTACATTTTGGTCCCAACCGGTGTGGCGCGATTGTCGGTCGTCTCCCAGCCGGCGAAACGTGCCGAAGGGCGTGCTCAGTTCGCTGTCATGCGGCAACTCAAAGCCGCTGGCATCCCATAAGGGCGCGGGAGTGATTTCTGATGTCAGCGACTCGAGCAGCGCAAGCTCCGCGGTTTCGATTTCGGGGTCGGCGAGGTAGGCGCGTCCGCGCGGGAGATTGAGGTTTTGCACAATGAAGTTGGCGGAGTCTATGCGCAGCTCGCGCGTAAACGCGACCTCTCCCGATTGGCGCGCTACCTGCACGGTCAGCGGATAGGTTCGTGGCGAGGCGTCCATGTCCGCGGCGATCAGCGTATACCAATCGCCGTCGGCGGCATAGAAAAACCCGGTCGTTTCGCGGCGGAATTCGGCTCGCGCGCCTAGAATTCCGTCGCCTGACAGCCGCAGCAACCCGACGCCGCCCTGAGCCAGCGACGAGAAATAGGTTTCCAGTTGCAGTTTAGCCTCAATCTGCAGCGACGAGGGCATGGGGCGCGGTTCGCGCTGGAAGATGGCGGGCGTTTCGTTTTGCGCCGCCGCGTTGAGCGAAACGAGGCTTGCAACAGCATAAAGTATCGGTAGGACTAATTTGCGGATATCGCAGGGAATCAAACGCGAAAACATTTGTTTTGCTACAATGCAACAATCAGAAAATTAACCCCCATTAAGAAAAGTGGGGGCACGAGTAATCACAAACTGGAAAGTCGCGTCATTTGCCGTCGAGCAAGTCTCGCAACATGCCCACAATGACGTCCAATCGTCCGTCTATCTGGACGAAGCGCTCGTCTATCTGGGCGAAGCGTCCGTCTATCTGGACGAAGCGCTCGTCTATCTGGACGAAGCGCTCGTCTATCTGGGCGAAGCGTTCGTCTATCTGGGCGAAGCGCTCGTCTATCTGGGCGAAGCGCTCGTCTATCTGGACAAAGCGCTCGTCTATCTGGACGAAGCGCTCGTCTATCTGGGCGAAGCGCTCGTCTATCTGGACGAAGCGTTTGTCCATATTCGCGAGACGAGAATCAATCGCCGTCAGACGTCTATCAATCCCCGTTAATCTTTCGTCAACAACTGAAAGTCGTTTTGTGTTTTGGTCAGTATCTCTACGAATACTATCCACATCGTCACGAAGCTTAAGAAATTCGAGACGACTGGCAAAGCGGTCAATATTGCGTAGCGCGCTCAATGTTTCTTGGAACTTATCTTCAAGATTTATCGTTCGCCGCTCATATTCTGCAATCTGAGCAGAAGTCTCGTAATCGAGTTCAACCTCATTCCTACCCTCTAGATCGTACTCGGATTTGATTTGCGCCAAGAATTCGTTCAAGCGCTTGTCGAGTTGTTCGCTTGTGACATACGATTCCTGCTGATCCACACTTTACCTCCCGCGCCGGCCAACATGAACGTGGATTTAGCCTTAATGGTACTCTAGACCAAATCTATTTACAACGGATTTCCAAAACTCTATTGGCGCTCTGTCAACTGTCCCGTATGGTTTGTTCCCGCTGGAGAAGCGCCGCGCGCATCTCGGCCAGATGCTGATCTTCGTGGGCGCCGCAAGCGCGGACCGCGCCGGTTAGATCGTAATCGACGAAGAAAGGATTGCTGAATGGCGTCTTAATCCGCTCGACTGGGAACGCGAGGACCGCTCCCCGCAATTCGTCGCGCGTACGCTCCCATTGGCGCAATAACTCCTCCCAACTATGGCGCGCCTGATCGCGCCGCCGCAGTTCGTAGAGGGCGGGCGGATCGGCTTGTTCGCGCAGGTCGACGCTGAAGGATCCTCCAGCTGTTGCGCTTTGCATGGCGCTGATCATATCGGCTTCCAGCGCCGTCAAATGGATGATGAGGTCGCGCGCGGTCCAATCGGAGTTGTTGTGCACGGGCAGGTCGGGCGGCAGCGTTTCGACGAATGCGCGAGCGGCGGCGCGCCCGTTGTCCAAGGCGGCGATTAGCTCTCTCTTTACGCGCGGGATGTCGTTCATGCATGATCCTCGTATACCAATCATAGCGAAAAAGTGGCTGGAGCGGCGAGCCATTTACAGAGTCGCCCCTGTTTACGTTGCGAGCGGCAAACCCCTTCCCCCGGCCCCTCTCCCGCCATCTCTATGGCGGGCATCCAGCGAGCTAGGGTCGCGTAGACACTGACCTTCGGAAGGGGAGTTTAACGCAGCGGGAAGCAAGGTATTTTGCGTGGGCGGCGGCATTGTCGCGCGGGGGGCTACAATAACAGCGGCGGCAGTGGGCGACGGTGGCGAACAACGCAATGTCGCGGGCTGTGAATTGCGGTCGAAGTGGTATACTCGCGCTACCCGCTTAACGAACGAGGAAATGGCGCATACGATGGCTGATGACAACCGACGCATCCTGGATTATCTGCGCGCGCATACAGACGATATGGTCGATGACTTGAAGCGGCTGATCGCGCTGGAATCGCCCACATCGCATAAACCGGCTGTCGATGAACTGGGCGCGGCGCTGGCGGCGGAATTGCGCGGATTGGGTGGCGCGGTGGAGGTCATCCCCAAGCAAGAGGTCGGCGATGTCTTGCGCGCGCGCTGGAATGCAGGCGAAGGCGGCGTCGTAATCATGAGCCACATGGACACGGTCTGGGATGTCGGCACGGTGGCTGGACGTCCGACGCGGATTGAGGGCGATCGACTTTATGGCGTCGGCGCGATGGATATGAAAGGCGGCATCGTCATCGCGCTATGGGCATTGCGAGCGCTGCGCGCGCTCGACCAGTTTCCCGACGGACCGATCACCTACCTGCTCAATTCCGATGAAGAAACCGGCAGCCGACATTCGGCCGGCGAGATTGAAGCGGAGGCGCTTGCGCACGATGTCGTCTTCGTTACCGAGCCGCCGCAAGACGGCGCTTACAAGACGCAGCGCAAAGGCGTCAGCCACTATACGATCAAAGTGAAGGGACGGGCGGCTCATTCAGGCGCCGATCACGCGCGTGGCGTCAATGCGATTGAAGAGATGGCGCATCAGGTGCTGGCGGCTCAGGCGATGACCAATTACGACATCGGCACAACCGCCAATGTGGGCGTCATCAGCGGCGGGACGCGACCGAACGTGGTGCCGGCTGAGGCGCAGGTTGAGATCAATGTGCGCGCCTGGACGCGCGTCAATCAAGAGGCGATCCACGAACAAATGATGAGCCTGAAGCCCGTTCATCCCGAAGCGGAAGTGATCGTGGAAGGCGGCGTCGGCGTCCCGCCGATGGAGCGCAGTCCGGAGATTGCGGCATTGTTCAAACAGGCGCAGGCGCTGGCGGCGGATATGGGCATCACGCTTGAAGAAGGACGGACGGGTGGCGGCTCCGATGGCAACAAGACGGCGGCGCTTGGCGTGCCCACGCTGGATGGCATTGGCATGGTCGGCGATGGCGGCCACGCGATCAAGGAATACGGCGAGATATCGTCGCTGCCGGAGCGGGCGGCGATTATGGCGGCGATGCTGCGCGAGCTGCTCTGAGTCAAATATGCGGGAGGGGACTTGATGCCAACAATTGCGCTCGTCACCGGCGCCAATCGCGGCATTGGAAAGGAAGTCTGCCGACAATTTGCGGAGATTGACTGCCTTGTGCTGCTGACTGCGCGCGACCGGGCGAAAGCGCAAGCAACGGTCGCCGAATTGGATGCGGACAATATCGTACCGCTGCAACTTGATGTCACCGATGAAGCGAGCATTGAACGCGCGCGCGTCGAAATCGAGCGAAGCTACGGGATACTGGATGTACTCGTCAACAATGCGGGCGCCTACTATGATTACTGGCAGACGGCGCTTGATGCCGATTCCGCTACCCTGCGCGCCGCCGCCGATGTCAATCTCTACGGTCCCTGGCGGATGGCGCAGGCTTTCGCGCCTTTGC
Source organism: Anaerolineae bacterium (assembly GCA_022821805.1). Classification (GTDB taxonomy): domain Bacteria; phylum Chloroflexota; class Anaerolineae; order Aggregatilineales; family Phototrophicaceae; genus UBA6055. The sequence goes on along the minus strand of JAJECX010000008.1, from coordinate 14,684 downwards.
TGAAGAAAAGCGCTCATCCGCGAATTGTCAACGTCAGCAGTGGCGCGGCCGCGCTGAACAGCTTGGGCGCGGGACCGCCGGCCTATATCGCCAGCAAAGCGGGGCTGAATGCGCTGACGCGGATGCTGGCGGCGGAATTGGCGGCTGACGGCGCGCTGGTGAATGCGGTCTGCCCGGGTTGGGTGGAAACCGATCCAAACTTTCCCGGCGGGCGACCAATCCCCGAGGGCGCGGCTGGCATCGTCTGGGCGGCGACCTTGCCGGATGATGGACCGACGGGCGGCTTCTTCCGCGATGAGAAGCCGCTGGCCTGGTGAGCGAAAGAAAGATGCGATGGAAAAGCTGTGTCCGTTGAAATCAGCTTAGATCTTCAGCAGATTGAAGAGCGCGCCTATGGAAAGAGCTTTCATCGCGGCGAAATTCTCTATGAGACTGACGCGATTTCTTCGCCCGTTCGCCGAGGCGATGAGATCAGCACGCGCTGCCGGGGATCTTATCCCGAGCCCTACCGCGTATGGGCAAAATTCATAGACGGGGAAATCGCCGCCGTAAGTTGTAGTTGCGAATATGATTGGGGCGGGGATTGCAAGCATATCGTCGCCATGTTGTTGACGTATCTGCATGAGCCGGAACGTTTTGAGAAACGCGAGACATTGGATGATGAACTCATGTCGCGCGAGAAAAGGGATTTGGTTGACATCATTGAAGAGATGATTGTACGCTACCCCGACCTTGAAGAAATTGTTGAACGCGCGTCAAGTGACAACTCTCAAAATCGGATCATTGATTTGCAAGCCATTCGCCGTGAATTAAAAGGAGCTTTAGACTTCTATGGGGAGTGGATGGATCGCGTCGCTGAAAACAAGGTTTACGAACTCGCTAGCCTAGGCGATCGCTATGCTTGGCGCGGCGATTATGTTCATGCTATTGCCATCTATTGCGCCATTCTCGAAGAGTGTAACGCCAATGCCTATCCAACGGATGATGAAGGGCAATATATCGAGGCTATCAATACTGTCGTGTCCCGCCTGAAAGATGCCCTTTTTCATCTTGATATGGATCAACATGAAGACTTGCGCCAGCGCCTGCTTGATCTGCTGGTGAACGCAGTGATACGGGATATCGACTTTGGCGGGATTGGTTATGCTGATGAAGCGAATGAGATTATTCTGGAAATCGCGCAGCCCGCCGATACCCTCCGCATCCGTGAACACATTCGCTTGGCTGAGGAGCGTAACAGAAGAAAAGGATATTACAGCCATTGGACTGGCGAGGCTTATGAGTATTTTTTGATGGCATTAGACAAGATTGATTCGACCGCCCCTGAAGAAACACTCAAACGGCTTCAAGCAAAAGAACTGCCTTATCTATGCGCCAGTGTTCTGCTTGGCTTGAAACGTTTTGAAGAGGCTGCCGGCAGCATAGCGAAATTGCAGTCCCCGTATGAATTTCAGCGTGGGCTTGATTTGCTCGTGGATCATCAGCAGAAGCAAATGGCGATTCAACTGGCGGAAGCGGCGTTGGAACACGACTATGACGCCCGCCTTGCGGACTGGCTTATCGACTTGTATCGGAAACATGGTGATGAAAAAGCGGAATTTGACTGGCAGTTAAATCGGATGCGAAGAGCCCCGCACATCAACAATTATATCGGTTTGCGCGATGCGGCCGAAGCGGTCGGCGACTGGCGGAGTACCCGCCCAAAAATTATCGGCGAACTCAAGCGAAAAGAGGCATACGCAGTACTCGCCCAAGTCTATTTGCAGGGCGAAGATTGGGATTTGGCTTGGGATACTTTAGGCAAAGTTTCTGAGCGACAGGATCATCATCCCTCGCATGTGATCTACCGCCTCGACTTTACTGTGGCGGAAAAATCACGCCATGTACGACCGGCGCGCGCTATTACCATTTATATCAACTACGCTCGCGCCGAGATTGATCGTAGAACCAGGAAGGACTATGCAAGCGCGGCGGAATTATTGACGGAAGTCCGCAAGATGTACCGGAAAATGAACGACAGCGCAGGCTGGCAAACGCTCATTGCTGATTTGCGGCGGGAGTTCGCGCGCCTGCCCGCCCTGCAGGATGAACTCGACAAAGCGGGCTTGTAGCATGAGCATAAAAATCCTGAATTGGAATACGCAGTGGCTTGGACCGCGCAGTCGTGGCGAGCGTTTCGCCAAAGCAAGGGCTTTGATCGCAAGTCACGACCCGGACGCCATTTGTCTGACCGAAGCCTATCCCGAAACGATGCCTGAGCTTGGTCACACGATCACAAGCGAGCTTTCGGGCGCTGGAAGCATCGAGAATCGCGGCGGACGCAAGATCGTATTGTGGAGCCGATTTGGCTGGTCGAATGTCGACGCGCTCGGCTCGCCAAATATGCCGCCTGGACGATACATCAAGGCGACTACCCTCGCCGCCGACGAGCAATGGACGGTTATTGGCATGTGCATTCCATACGCGCATTATCGCAATCATGGCAAATGGGGAGATCAGCGAATGACATTTTGGGGTGGCGCTTGCGAATATCTCGATGCCCTGCGCGAGGAGGCAATTCCACAGCTTGGAACCCGTGAACGCGCCATTCTTCTCGGGGATTTTAATATGCAGATCCCAGCTTTCAACTATCCCTATGAAAGCAGCGAAGTCAATCAAAAGCGGAAAGAGACTTTCAAGGGCTGGCTGATACCCACGTCCGGCATCGAGAGGGGATACATTGATCACGTCGCCATGTCTACCGACTTGCGCGTAGAGACCATGCAGTTCATCAACGAGCGTGACAAACTCAGCGACCACAACGGTGTTGTTGTCGATATCGCGCCAACTGAGCGCAAGCCGCCGCGAAAGTTGTAAATCTGAGGAAACGTCAGCCATGAAATTCGCGCCATTCAAAATCGAGAACTTCTTCCGCCAGCACGAATTCAGCGCGCCCTATGGCATCAGCCAATCGGACACCGAGCCGCTGACGCTCGATGAACTGCTGGCTTACGCGTCGGTTGAGCGCCGCCAGCAATTCGAAACGCTCTGGCTGGGCTACACCGAGACGCAGGGACATCCCGAATTGCGCGAAGCCATCGCCGATTTGCACCGTGGCATCGGCGCTGACGACGTGCTTGAGGTGGCGCCGGAAGAAGGCATCTTCCTGCCGATGAGCAGTATGCTGGAGGCGGGGGATCATGTGGTGGCGATGCAGCCCAGTTTTCAATCGCTTTGGGAGATCGCGCGCGCGACCGGCTGCGAGCTTTCCTTTTGGCAGCAGCGGCGTCGGGATGAGGGCTGGCATTTCGATGTCGATGAGTTGGAAGGCTTGATCCGACCTGATACGAAGATGCTGATCATCAACTTCCCGCATAATCCCACCGGTTATTTGCCGAGCCGCGCCGATTTCGAGCGCGTCGTCGAATTGGCGCGCAGACAGAACTTGATTCTGTTCTCGGATGAGATCTACCGCTTCACCGAGCATGACGAAGCGCTGCGACTGCCATCGGCTTGCGAGCTCTATGAGCGGGCGATCGCGCTGGGCGGCTTGTCGAAATGCTTCGGCTTGCCCGGTTTGCGCGTCGGCTGGCTGATCACGCGCGATGGCGACCTGCTCCATGAGCTGCAGGAGATGAAGAGTTACACCACGATTTGCGGCAGCGCGCCGAGCGAGATTCTGGCTTTGGTCGCGCTCGAGAATTGGCGGGCGCTGACCGCGCGCAGCAGCGAGATTGTGCGCGGGAATATCAGCTACTGCCGCGACTTTTTCGGGCGCTACAACGGGCTATTTTGGCTGAGTTACCCCCAATGCGGCACGATAACGCTGGCGGAACTGAAAGCCGATATGCCGGTGGCTGAATTCGCCGAAGCTGCCGTCGCCGAGCAGGGAGTTATGGTCTTGCCAGCCGATGTCATGCTGTTTGAGGGCAACTACTTCCGATTGGGCTTGGGGCGGACGACCCTGCCCCATGCGCTGGAGCCCTTCGAGCAATTCATCAACGATCAATTCTGCTAGATCGCTTGGCGGCGTAGGAGAATCGGCGATGACCGACTACGATCGGAAACGACAACAGCTCGACCGGGATGGCTTCTGCCTGCTGGAAGGCATCATTGCCGAGGGCATGGTCGAGCAATTGCGCGAAGTCACTGACCGCGTGATTGCGCGGCAAGAGGCGGCGCACTTCGCGCGGCAGCGAGCGCAGGGCAGCCTGATCCGCGTGACCGAAGATCCCTTCATGGCGCGGCTGATCGCTTATCCGCCGATATTAGAGGCGCTGGCGGGGCTCGGCTTCCCCGATCCGAAATGGGGCAGCGGCTTCATCATCAGCAAGCCAGCGGGCAGTCCGCCGCTGTTTTGGCATCAAGACGCGCGCTTTTGGGACGATCCCATCAGTTATACGCCGCGAACGATTCAATGTTTCTTGATGATCTATTTGGTCGATACGACGCGGCATAATGGCTGCCTGCGCTTGATACCGGGTTCGCATTTGAAACGTCATCGCTTGCATGATGCCCTGCCGGACGCGCATGAAGAGGCGTTAAGCCGCGCCGATGATATTAGGCATCTGGCTTTCCAACGCGCTGAGGGCGAAGTCGATGTGCCGGTGCGGGCGGGCGATGTGGTGATGGGCAGCGCGCGCTTGCTGCACGCGGCGCACGGCAATCGTAGCGATCAGCGGCGCACCAATATCACGCTTTGGTATTATCCCGACTTCGCCAACTTGCCGGAGGGCATCCGCGCTTATCTGGCGGATACCGATTTTTCCCCCGAATGGCAGGCGCAGCACCGCGACTTGCTTGAGCCGCTGCGACCGGCGTATGAAGGCGATGCTGCGCCGATCAGGCTCAATCGGAAGCCGGGACCGGCGCTGCGTTGAGGGCGTAAAGCGTCGCCCGATGGAAGCTGAATACCGCGCGCACTGCCTTGCCCTTTAGCTCGGACATATCACCGTTGCGCCAGCCGAGTTCGCAGCTTGCGCCGCCCGGTTTGAGGGGAAGGCAGTCATTGAAGCCGAAGCCTGCCAGCGCCACCCCGCCCTCGTCCAGAAGCGCGTAACGAATCCAGCCGCCCGGCTCCAACTCGGCATTTAGCGTCAGGCGCTCGCCGGAAAACTGAAGCTTAGTCGTCTCCACCGTTGCGGCGTCTCGAGAATCGCGCGCTGTATAGCCGGCGAAGCGATCCAGTTCCATCGTCGCCAGATTGAGCGAGCCCTCGCGCCAATTGTTGTGCAATCCGTTGCTGCCGCCATAGTAGATGAGAATCTTGCCATCGTGGACAAAGGGCGCCGCGGCGTATACGCAGCCGCAGTCATAGTCGCCATCGGGATATTGCCCGGCGCCGCGCGGAATCAGCGCTGTGCCCGGGCAAATCCGCTGCCAGTTGACAGTATCGACGCTGATCGCCAATTCGGTATCAACCGTATCCCAATCGGCGGCGGAGGCATCGCCTTTGTGGAAGACCGATGGCAGGCCAATGGCCAGATCGCCATAGCGGCATATGGGCATCGAGTAAATTTGATCGTGGGCGTCGCGGCCGCGCAGTATCTCGACTGGCTTGGACCAGTGGATGAAGTCTTCGCTTTCGCTGCGCAGGACGGTGCGGATGCCATCATCCCAGCCCCGTGTGATGCAGAGGTAGCGCTCAAGCGCGGGTGACCAGATGGCGTTGTTATGGCAGTCGCCCATGGCGTGGTGTTCTGGCCAGGGTATCGGCGGCGACCAATGCAAACCATCGGGGGAATAGCACGATGCCATTCTGCGCGCGCTGACATTGCGATGGATGAATTTGTAACGACGGGCCCGGTCGGGATCGCGCGCGTCTTTCAGTACGCCGCCGGCGTGAAGGCCGTGCGTCGCCCGGCGCATGACGAGATTGTTGGCTGATGAGCCCTCGAAGTTGATGATGCCGAGCCGCGGCTTCTCCCAGCGGATGCCGTCAACCGATGTGGCGTACAGCAAGCCCTCTTCGCGTTCGCTTTCGCCGTAGCTGTGATGCGGTCGCTGCGTCAGCGGCGTTCGGTTGGACAAGCCATCATAGATGAAGGACTTGTACCAGCACTTGAAGAGGCCGTCTTCGTGGTCATAGATGACGTTGGGATAGACATTGTCGAGACGCGCTTCCCAGGGTTTTGGCGGGTGGGCGAAAAACTCTTCGCTGAAGAGGGGATTGGCTGCGTGCTTTGCGATTGTGCCGAGTTGGAGCGTGGCGTTGGTGGTTGAGGCGACGATGCGCGGGTCGAGGAGCAACATAGATTATGTCACTGCACATGGCTGCTATTACAAATACATGAGCGGTAGGGGCGAGCGACCCGCTGTGTCCGCGCGCGGCTGTGGGTCGCCCTTGCTTGATGTTTCTCAGTCGTGTCGTGGAAAGAACGCAAAGTTCTAACGGAATAGGTCTTTAGGCAGTTTCGACTGCCTGATAATAGAAGACAATGCGCCCGCTCTCAATTCCTTGTGATTGGGAACGGGCGCCGTTATGGTCTCGTATTCTCCACTAAGTTGGAGAATCTTTTTCTGCATGATGATGTGGCTGCCCTTCTGTCTGACTTCTTCAAATCCCTGCAATATCAGAATTCGGCATACTTCCCGACATGAGAGCAGTCTGCGTTTAGGCACGTTCTACTTTCAATTGCTCAATATGACCGCGCCTTTCGAGTCGACTCTTAATCTCTGATGGCGACGCCAATTCAAGAAAGAGCGTCACCGCCTCCTTGATATTTTCTATCGCTTCTTGACTACTGCTTCCTTGACTTGCAATGTCGTAGTCGAGACAATGGGAAATGTAGACGTCGTCGTCTTGGACAACACTAACTGTGATCATCTCCATTCTTATCCCCCTTTGACATCTCTAATCCTTACCTGAGATTGTAACGCAGATATCGCGAAAAAAGTATAAGATTCCAAAAAGCGCAGGGAGTTAATCGGTTTACTCGCATGAGTTTCGCGATTTATTCGCGAATTTCTGTTTCTCCATATACAGAGTATCATATTCAGTGCAAGTGGCGTGGCGGCTATTCAGTTTAGTCGGCGGGCGACCTGATAGGTCGCGTAGGTCGCGTAGACACAGACCGCCGACACTGACCGCCGGTCGCCCCTACATTTTCGCCTGCTGTAGGTGGATTCAACCGGCGTGCACCTGCTGCGCCAGGGCGGTGAAACGATTGATCATATCGTCGATGGCGAATTCCGGTGTGCCGATGATGAAAGAATGCGCCTTGTTGTTGAAGTTGCGCGTCCACTGCTCGGGGATGGCGTCTTTTCCGTAGGCGGCGCCGAAGATGCTGCCGGCGCTGGCGGCGGTGCAGTCATTGTCCATGCCCATCGCGACGGTCTCGCCGATGACTTTGGTGAAGTCGTCACCGCCGATATGCAGCCCCCAAATCGTCAGGGCGACATTGTTGATCGTATGGACCAGGTGCATGCCGGCGTAGCGCTCGTCGGCGGCGGCGCGGGCAGCGCGATAATCTTTGATGTCGCCGGCGACGTCCATCGCCCAGCGCGCTTCATTCGCCAGGACGCAATCGGCTGGAATCTCGGCAAGGGCGGCTTCGAGCGCTTTCATCGGATCGCCCAGGGCAAAGGCGGCGGCGATGGCGGCGGAGAAGTACATCGCGCCGTAGATGCCATTGCGGCGGCTGCATACGGTTGAGTTGCGCCAGGAGAACTCAGCCGCTTTCTCGGGGTAGCCGGGCGCGGCATAGCCCCAGGGGTCGGACTGGATATCGCCGATGATCCAGAACTGCGTGGGATTGTCGACAATCGCCGCTTCCATCGGCGCGACGCCGGCTTGCAAATTGCCGAGCACCGGCGACGCCGGCGAGACCGGCAAGTATTTGGTCCAGGCGCCGCCGACATCGTCCACTGTGAAGTCAATGCCGTAATCTTCCAGAATCAACATACCGACCTGCGTATATATGAGATCGTCATCGGTGGGCACGCCGTCCATTTTTGAGGGCGTGAAAGCATCGCGCAGGCTGGTCTCGTATTTGTATTCGAAAGGGCGTTCAGCCTCGCTCCAATAATCTACGGGCGGGAAGGCATCACCCAGATAAGCAGCCCAATCCTCCATCTTCTCGGGTTCCCATAGCTCAACGATAGAGCCGAGCACGTTGCCGGCGCAGCGCCCCAACCAGGCGCCTTCGAGCCGGTCGCGGTAAGTGGCCTCGGGCAGCTCGCTCCAGTAGCGGCGCGCGCCAGGCGGCCTCAGCGCGCGGATGCCTTCGAGGTCGTCCGGCTCGGCGGCGCGCAGGGCGGCGTCCTCGGGCAGGGCGCGCAGTTCCGTCAGCTTTTCGGCCAGAAGCGCCCTGATTTCCGCCATCTTTTCGGCGACGCCATCGGCGCCGGTTTCGGTTTTATGCTGCGCCCAGGCGTTGATCGCGCGTTCGATGTCTTGCAGTGGTTCGGGGTAATTGTAAGGGGTCATGGCTGTCTCCTTATTTGAGAGCGCGGGCGACTCACAGAGTCGCCCCTACAAGGCTTGGCTTTTGCGGTAGACCTAATCCCCCGCGAGCGTCTTGGCCGCCTGCGCAGTGTAGCGATCAAACATATCGTCGAGGGCGAATTGGGGCTTGTCGATGATGTACGAGTAGACTTTGTTGTTGAAGTTCCGCGTCCAGTGTTTGGGGATGGCGTCTTTTCCGTAAGCGGCGCCGAAGATGCTGCCGACGGTGGCGGCGGTGCAGTCGTTGTCCAAGCCCATAGCCACGGTTTCGCCGATGGCTTTGGTGAAATCATCGCCGCCGATAGCCAGCCCCCAGATGGTAAGCACGGCGTTATTGATGGTGTGGATGCGGTGCATGCCGGCGTAGCGGCTGTCGACGGCAGCGCGCGCCCCCTTGTAATCCTTCACTTCGCCGGCATTGTCCAGCGCCCAGCGGACTTCACGCGCCAGCAGGCAGTCAGCTGGAATCTCGCTCAAGCCGGCTTCCAGCGCAGCCATCGGATCGTCGAGGGCAAAGGCGGCGGCGATGGCGGCGGAGAAATACATCGCGCCGTAGATGCCATTGCGCCGGTGGCTGATCGCCGCATCACGCCAGGCGAATTCGGCCGCCTTTTCGGGATAGCCGGGCGCGCCATAACCCCAGGGGTCGGAGCGGATATCGGCGCCGATCCAGAACATGAAAGGATTGTCCACTTCAGCCGCCTGCATGGGCGGGACGCCGGCGTGCAGATTCTGCAACGCGATGCCTTCGGCGGTGGCGGCGTGGGGCAGGTATTTCATCCAGGCGGCGCCGACATCATCGACGGTGAAATCAGGTCCATAATCTTCGAGGATGAGCAGACCCAACTGCGTGTAGATGATGTCATCATCGGTGGGCACGCCGTCCATTTTTGAGCGGGTGAAGGCATCGCGCAGGCTGGTTCGGTATTTGAGATCGTTGGGGCGTTCCGCTTCCTTCCAGTAATCCACCGGCGGGAAATCCTCGCCATTGTAGGAAGCCCAGCGCTCCATTTTCTCGACTTCCCAGCATTCGACGATGGAGCCCAGCACGCAGCCGGCGAAGCGCCCAATGATCGCGCCTTCGATGCGGTCGCGATATTTGTCCGCGGGCAGCTCGCTCCAGTAGCGGCGGGGTCCAGCGGGACGCAGGGCGCGGATCCCCGCCAAGTCGTTTGGTTCATTCGCCATCAAGCCCGGGTCATCGGGCAGGGCGCGCAGCTCGGCGAGCTTCTCGGCGACGAGCGCCTTGATTTCGGCGACTTTATCGACGACGCCGGGGGCGCCGGTTTCGGTTTTGAGCTGCGCCCAGAGGTTGATGGCGCGGTCGATGTTTTCCAGCTCGTCAGGGTAGTTGTAGTTGGACATGGGATTCTCCTGATTCGCAGACAGAATAGTCAGTTTAGGGCGACCCAAGGGCCGCCCCTACAAATTTGCAGGCGGGTGGGCGACTCAGAGGGTCGCGCAGGTCGCGTAGACACTGACCGTCAACACTGCCCGGCGCTCGCCCTGCAAATTGGTATCGGTTGACGTCTTGTCAGCCGGCGTGCACTTGTTCCGCCAGGGCGATGAAGCGGTCGATGGTGTCGTCGATGGCGAAGGGCGACTGGTGGTACAGGAAGGTATGCACCTTGTTGTTGAAGTTCTTGTACCAATGTTTGGGAATCGCGCTTTTGCCATAAACGGCGCCCCAGATGCTGCCGGCGGTGGCGGCGGTGCAGTCGTTGTCTTTGCCCATGGCGACCGTTTCGCCGATGACCTTGCTGTAATCGTCGCCGCCGACGGTCAATCCCCAGACGGTCAAGACGGTATTGTTGATGGCATGGGCGCCGCCCATGACCGTATAGCGCTCTTCGATGGCGGCGGCGGCATCGCGATAATCCCGGATCTGCGGCGCCACATCCAGCGCCCAACGCGTCTCGCGCGCCAGCGTGCAATCGGCGGGGATCTCTTCGAGGCCGATTTCAAGCGCTTCGACCGTGCTGTCGACGGCGAAGGCGGCGGAAATCGCGGCGGAGAAGAACATGGCGGCGTAGATGCCGTTGCGGCGGTGGCTGACGTAGGCGTCGCGATAGGCGATCTCGGCTGCTTTTTCCGGATAGCCGGGCGCGGCGTAGCCCCAAGGGTCGGAGCGAATATCAGCGCCAATCCAGTTGAGGAAGCAGTTATCGACCTCGGCCGCTTGCATGGGCGGTACGCCCTTGCGCAAATTGTCAAGCGCGATGCCTTCGGCGGTGAAGGCGAAAGGCAGGTAATTGATCCAGGCTTGGCCCAACTGGTCGGTGCTGAAGTCGATGCCGTATTCTTCCATGATCATCAGCCCGAGCAGGGTGTAGTTGAGGTCGTCATCGGTGGGCACGCCGTCCATCTTTGATGGGGTGAAATCTTCGCGCAGGCTGGTCTGGTATTTCTTCATATGGGGCTGCTCGGCGACGCTCCAATAATCCACCAGCGGATATTCATCGCCGAGATATTCAGCCCACTCTTCCATACGCTCGACGGTCCAGCCTTCGACGATGGAGCCGAGCGTGCAGCCGGCGCAGCGCCCCAGCCAGGAGCCTTCCAGGCGTTCGCGGAAGTCGTCCGGCAGCGAGGTCCACAGCCGGCGCTTACCATCCGGGCGCAGCGCCAGGATTGAGGGCAGGTCATCGGGTTCAGCATTTTGCAGCGCGGCGTCGTTGGGCAGGGCGTCCAGCTCAGCCACTTTTTCCGCGATCACAGCTTCGATTTCGGCGACCTTTTCCGCCACGCCCTGGGCGCCGAATTCGACCTTTTGCTGGGCGTAGGCGTTGATCTTGCGTTCCCACATCCCCACCTTCTCTGGATATTCATATAGTCGCATGATTTTCTCCTGTCGTAGTTCTGATTTCCGACGGCGGAAATGCCGCGGGTAGTTGAAGGGGCAACATATCATGTCGCCCGAATCCTCATCTTACAGCTACTGCGGGCGGCCTAATAGGTCGCCCCTACAATTTCTCAATGTGGAGAGTTCCCCGCCTATCCCCTAGCTTGCCATTACCCGTTCCGCCTGGACGATGAAACGATCTACGGTGTCGTCGATGGCGAAGGGCTCCTTGCCGTTCAGATAGGTGGCGACCTTGTTGTTGAAATTCTTGGTCCAGTGTTCGGGGATGGCGCCGGCGCCGTATACCGCGCCGAATATGCTGCCGGCGGTGGCGGCGGTGCAGTCGTTGTCGTGGCCCATGGAGACAGTCTCGCCGATGACTTTGGTGCAGTCGTCGCCGCCGACAGCCAAGCCCCAAACGGTCAAGGCGTTGTTCTGAATGGCGTGCGACTTCCATATACGAGGGTAGCGCTCGCCGACCAACGCGTAGGCGTCCGCATAATTGGAGACCGATGGCAGTTTGTCAAAAGCCCAGCGGATTTCACGCGCGGTTATGGAATCTGCCGGTATCTCTTCCAGCCCGATTTCCAGCGCGTCCATCGGATCGTTCACCGCGAAGGCGGCGGCAATCACCGCTGACCAGTACATGGCGGAATAGATGCCGTTGCGGCGGTGGCTGATGGTGGCATCGCGCCAGGCGAGTTCAGCCGCTTTTTCGGGCCAGCCGGGCGCGGCGTAACCCCAGGGGTCGGAGCGGATATCAGCGCCAATGAAGTTGAGGTAAGGATTGTTGAGGGCGCCCGCCTGCATCGCTGGCGCCCCATTGCGCAGGTTCTCCAGCGCGACGCCCTCGGCGGTAAAGGCGAAGGGCAGGTATTTGACCCAGGCGGCGCCAACATCTTCGACGGTGAAATCGGGTCCGTATTCCTCCAGAATCAGCAGACCGAGCTGCGTATAGTTGAGGTCGTCATCGCTGGGGACACCGTCCATTTTCGAAGCGGTGTAGTCATGGCGCACGCTGGCTTTCAGCCGCGGCAGATGCGGTTGTTCCGCCTGGCTCCAATAATCTACCAGGGGGAAGGGGTCGCCGAGGTATTCCGCCCAAGCTTGCATGCGATCGACGGACCAGCCTTCGACGATGGAGCCGAGGGTGCAGCCAGCGCAGCGCGCCAGCCAGGCGCCCTCGAGCCGATTGCGAAAGTCATCGGGGAGGGCGGATAACATGCGGCGTTTGCCAGCCGGACGAAGCGCCTTGATCGAGGCGAGATCGTCAGGTTCCGCCTTTTCCAGCACCGGGTCGTTGGGCAGCGCGTCCAACTCAGCCACTTTCTGCTTGAGCAGCGCTTCAATCTCGGCGACCTTCTCCGCCACGCCTTGCGCGCCGAATTCGACCTTCTGCTTGGCGTAGTGATTGATCAACTTGTCCCAGCCTTCGACATCGTCGACATAATCCCAAAGTTGCATGGCGCACTCCTAACTCGCTTCTGTCAAGTAAATCGCGTACAAATGAATATCTTCGGGGCGAATACCGGTGAAGTCGATACGGATGCGGATGCGACCGGCCTGATGCGCTATCACGTCCCGCCCGCCCCAGGTTATCAACTGATTGTATCCATTTTCACGGAGCAAGTCACAGTTTTCGCGCGAATAACCGGGAAGCGAGTTCAGTCGCTCGTCGAGGATTTCGACGCTCACGCCGCTGTATTCACTGAGGCGGTCGATATTCAGGGACAGGCGCGCCGGCTTGGCTTCCAGGTCGATTGGCGCGGAGATGATATGGGGCTCGCGCTCGGATTCGCTCGCCAGCGGACCGCCGAGATAAGCCTGGAAGCAGCCGAGGCGGTCGCGCTCCCAGCTGGCGATGCGGACGCCATCGCTCTTTTGCTCGGGCCAAGGACCGTACCAGAACAAGGTTTCGGCGCCGACATTCTCAAAGCCCTGCCCTTGAATCAAGCTCGGGAAATTCAGCAGTTGATCGCCGTGAGGCGGCTTCAGCCAGCCGTCCTCAGCCGCGGATACGATGGGGAAGTTGGCGATCGGCTCGCGATAGTGAAGCCCATCGTTGCTGACCGCCAGACCCAGGTCCATCGTAGTCATACGCCGATCGTTGGAGGGGTGGCCATTCCACATGCCGTAGAAACCGATGATAAGATTGCCGCGATTCCAGAGCCCGGCGCCGAGGTGAATCTGCTCGCCGGCAGCGGAACCGAAGGCGCGCGGATGGGGCGAGACACCCGCGCGCCGCAAGCCGAGGCAGGAGGCCAGGCTCCAGTTTTCGAAGTCGTAGGAGATATGGCTGGCGAATTGCCGGAAGGGTTCAGGACCGTGCTTCCCGCCTTGCCCGGCGATGACGTACAGGTCATCAATCTTGGAGCCGCCGGCCATCTCAAACCAAGGACCAACCGGATTATACCGCGATTCGGTCCAGCGCAGACCATCGGGGCTGAAGGCGACGGCGAAGCGATTGCCATAGCGCTGATCTTCGAATGCCATTTTGAAGCGGCGCGACGCGTCCGGGTCGAGCGGATCGTGGAAAACGACGCAGGCGGCGATGTGCCCGACATCGCCCATATCGACCAGGTTGTTGTCGCGATTCCCTTTGTATTCGACCAAGCCCAGATTCGGTTTCTGCCAGTGGTAGCCGTCGCGGCTGGTGGCGAGGCAAACGCGCTGAAACCAGGTCTCATCGTCGCCTTGGGCGAGATACCACATCCAGAGTTCGTCGCCGAGGCGGATGACGGCGCCGTAGTAGGCGACGTGCTCGCTATCGGGCGCGCCGGCGGGACCCGGCGCCAAGACGATGCGCGTGCGCCCGCATGAGGCTTGGTGGCTCTTGAGGTGAAGCTGGACGCCGCGTTGCAGCGGTATGGCGTGGTCGTCAAAGGGGAATAAGACAATCTCGTCGAGGCTGCGAGCGGAGGCGCTGCTCTGGATTTTCAAGGATGCGCGTTCCTGTCGCAGTGGCGGCTAATCCGTGAGAGGATAACATGACGGAGAGGGCGCGTCAAAAGGATGCAGATGGGAAGTTGCCATGTGCCTAGGATTAGGCGGAATAAGCGAAATATAACAGATGAAACAAGCGCGCGCCAACAGTCCAGGATAGCTCACTCTTCTTTGATGCCCCGAACAAATTGACGAATTTCACGAACGGGAATATCGGGGCAATCTTTTCTGACACAGATGTCCAGTAGATAGATTAACTGCGCAGACTCAAAGAAGATAATACGGAATCCCCCGCTCTATCCCCGACTTGTCCGATGTATTTTCTCGCCTGATCCTATAAGGCTTGTCCGCTACTGAAGGTCTAATTTGGCACAATTGATGCAAAAGACCAAGCCAACAACAAAAAAGTTTCGATTTGCATGCCGAACGACAGGATTTTGGGCGATTTTCGCTCAAATTGGTACGAAGATGATC
>JAJECX010000032.1 GCA_022821805.1 Anaerolineae bacterium | reverse complement strand
TCCTTATGCTCTCTTGACTATTCTGTATAGCTCGGCGGGTTGCCTCTGTCGTTGTGGCGCGAGGGTGAAGTATCTGTCCCATAATTCGTCCTTTTGCTCATTGGAAACAGTACCATTATAATCCAAGACCATACACCTAGTAAGTTGCGAAATGTTTGCGGCGCTATTCCACGCTGACCATACTTGTATGCAATGCACAGGAATGCGAGCAGCCGCAACTGCACCTGCGATAGTGCTGTGATTCGGCTGTTGATGTAAGATTCAAGCCCCTTGAAATCCTTGCCGTAGGCCGTAAGTCCGAAGAAAAACGCTGTTTGCGCCTTTCGGTTGTTGTTTGAGCCAAGCTGTCTTATTTCAGCGGTACGGTCTGGCACAGCTGCAATGAACTTGTCAATGAAGCGCGGCAGTTCCGATTGACTCAAACGCGATTCCAAAGCAAACCTACGTCGTGTCTGTCGTGGCAAGCTATTGCTGCGAGACACGCTAAGCAATACACAGCCTGAATTGCGAGATTGGAGTAGTTTCTGCAAGTCTTCGATTTCCCGTTCAGAAATATCGGCGCTGTCGACCAGTGCCAATACCGTCTGCCTGGTCTGTGCGCCTATGAATTCCACGCGTTCAACTATGCCGCGGACGTCACCAGATTGTACAACTACGCTGGGGTACTCCTCGTGTAAGTCCCACAATGTTCGCCGAGCTATTGTCGTTCCGCCAGCACCCGGAATATGACAAATCTCTACTCGTGATGTGCCCCTATTTCGCAATTCCTGCCTCAGGACGCGAGTTATATTAGCGGTGAGATTTCGAGTTGCGTCCTTACCCAAGTCCAGTTCCCGCCATGTTACTGTCCCGCCAGTGAGGAAATCAGACTCGCCGTCATTCCCTTTGTCGCTTGCGACGGATAAAGCGCCCAACCCCAGATGCACGACATCCAACTGTGACTGAAGCCAGTAAATTTTCGCGGAAGGCAGCAATATGGGTGTGCCTGAATCGGAGGGCAGCGTGTATTCCACGCGTTCTGCTGATTGGCGCGAAAACTCTACCTGTATTCCTGACGACAGATGTGCAATAGGTAGTTGTAAGAACACGGTTTCATAGTCGTCATCAACCTTCGCTTGCAATGCTTCGGCGTTATCCGATACCACTACATAGTTGGCGTCCTCAATTACGCCGGTTGATTCAAGTGTGTATCGCAAATATCGCGCTCGTTCGTCATCATTCCAAATGACGACAAACGTAACAGGCGCAGGTGGCAGCATGCCCGCAATGTGCTCAAGCTGGCGATTAATCTCACTTCCATAAAATGCCCGCCAAGTGCGAAAGTCGTCCGTTCTCGGTCGCGTCCTATCTCTAGCGCTCATGCCGCGCGCAAAGAACCAATAAGTCTCGCGCGGAGATGAGAATGAACTGTATTCTCCCTTTACACTTCTGATGATATTGCGCTGATATTCCGCGTCGGATACAGCCTTAAGCAGTCCTGTCTCATCACTATCGCAATCAAAATCAATAACAGCGCTCCAACCGATGTTTGCGAATGGCCGTAGAGTGGACTGGTCAATATGTGAAAATGAGGAAGATATCAGAATGAAGTGTCGTCGACTATCAAAGTGATAGCTAGACTCTTTGAACTCTCCCCAATCCTGCCAACGAGCCTCTTGAGTCGAACTAAACCAATCTACAATAAACGGCTTATCACTTGGTCGCGCATGGTCGTTTTTCGTACTACGTCGAAAGTACAGAAGATCACGTTTCAAGAACTCGCCGCAAAGTTCGTTCTTAGCTCCGTTCAGATCTCTACGCCGATAGAATGGTCCGCGCGACTGAACGGGATGTATCTCGTAGACTCCGATAACCTTGTCATCTATGTGATGTTCATAGTATTCGACGGAAGGAATTGGCTCGAGCCAGGCACCCAGAAGGTCTTGGATCCGACTGTCGTCGACTGACTGCTTGATGCCTGTAGTCGTGTTGCGCTTGCCTTCCGCAATTCCCGTCAATATGAATGCGCTGCCATCTCGCGGGGTGTTGGACATGCAAAGGATGTCCTTTACGAGATTGAGACAGCCCCTGTGAGCGCTTCCCCGAGGAGGAGACAAGTCGTATTGAGTTCGCTTAAAATCAAGAGTGCGCGACTCCGTGCGACTTATGAGTTGGTTGACCTGCTCGGAATCTACCATATCGTTTACTCTGCGACTATGAGAAAGGGTAAGTTGCCGTCAGATTAGCATAACGCGAATGTACTCATTGTTCAATCACAAGTGTGCGTCATGCACGGCGGCAGCGAACCGCGAGCCGATGGGCAGATTGCGGCGTTCTAATGTGGCGAGAGCGAGCCGGTTCTAGCGGATGCCTTGACGCAACCGATTAACTCTCGTTAGAATCCCGTTGTGTTTCTGCACCGTTTTGGCTTCTGTGATTTTCGATCACTTAGTTTCAGGAGGTTTCATCACATGTTTGCCAAGAGAATCATTTTCATTGCATTGCTGCTGGCAGTTGTGGCTTTGCCCTCGCTCGCCCAAGACAGCACCACGCTCACCTGGCTGACGCTGGGCTGGCCCGCCGAATCGCTCATTGAAGAGTTTGAAGCGCGCAATCCGGGTATCGAGATCGAAGCGGAGCAGATCGGCTTTAACGATCTCTTCGCGCAAATCCAGGTGCGTTTGGGCGCCGGTTCCGCCGTCCCCGACATCATTGCGGTTGATGTGCCGCTGGTATCGGGTTACGCCTTGCGCAATTGGCTGCTGCCGCTGGATCCCGTCTTCACTGGCGACGAAGTGGAAGACTGGCTGCCGGCCGCAGTCAATGCCGGCTCCTACGAGGGCACGCTTTATGCCGCGCCCGTCAGCACTTCAACGCAGTTGCTTTTCTACAATAAGGGCTGCTTCGACAGGGTTGGGCTGGAACCGCCGGGCGCCGATGATCGGCTGACCTGGGAGGAAATCGCCGAGCTCGCCCAAGCCATGACCTTCGATGACGATGGCGATGGCACGCCTGATGTTTGGGGCTTCATCTGGGAACAGATGGTGCGCATCTATCAGCTGCAAGCGCTGCCGGAGTCCCTGGGTGGCGATGCGATCGGCGAAGATGGCTTGTCAGTAGATGGTGTCATCAATTCGCCCGAATGGATTGAAGCCTTCACCTACTACTACAACATGTTCAACGTTTGGAACGCGGCGCCGCAGGGCGAGGAATTCTGGCCCCCCGATATCTTCGAAACCGGCAACATCTGCATGTTTGTCGGCGGACCCTGGAACATCCCGCGCTTCGCCAAAAATGCCGATCTCGAAATTGAGTGGGGCGTCTCGCGTCATCCCTATTTCGCCGATGGCGAGCCGGCAACGCCGACTGGCAGTTGGCATATTGGCGTGAATGCCAACACCGAGAATGTCGAGGCGGCGACCAAATTCGTCCATTTCATCTCCACGGGCGAAGGCGCTGAGCTATGGTGGCGCGAGGGCAGTGGCGACTTCCCAGCCCAGCAGTCGGTGCTCGCGTTATTCGCGACTGAAGCCGAATTCGATGAATTGCCGATGTCTTACATGCGCACAGCCGCAGACGAAGCGACGGTCAATCCGCGTCCGCGCGCCGTCAGCGTGGGCTTCCTGGAATACGAGCAGATCTTGCAGAATATCTTCCAGGACATCCGCAACGGCGCCGATGTCGAAGAATCGCTGAATCTCGCGGTGCAGCGCATCGAAAGCGAAATGGCGAAATATCGCTAGATACCGAACTGGCAAATGCAGGGGCTGCGATTATCGCAGCTCTTGCTTTTCTGCCCGATCAATAAAGTTATCCGCAGCGAACAAGCCGGCCACAGCTTCGTGGACTGTTGAGATGCGCCTGAACCGACAGCTCATCCCTTATCTCTTTCTCGCGCCTGCGCTACTGTTGCTCATCATATTCAATCTCGTGCCCACCATCGCCACGCTGGTGGAAAGCACCTTCATCCTATCACTGCGCAGTGGCGAACGCGTTTTCGCCGGCTTCGCCAACTACAATCGAATATTCAACGACCCCGTATTCTGGAAGTCGCTCCAGGTCACCATCGTCTTCAGCCTGTTGGTGAACCCGATTCAGATTTTTCTGGCGCTTTGTCTCTCCATCCTGATCAACCAGAAGCTGCCCGGCATCGGCGTATTTCGCAGCATCTACTTGCTGCCCATCGCCGTCTCGCTCAACGTAACCGCCATCGTCTGGGGGCTGATGCTCGATCAGAACTCGGGCATGATCAACGGGATCCTGACGCAATGGGGCATAGCGCGGCAGCCTTTTTTGCATTCCGTCGATCAAGCGCTTTGGTCCATCATCGTCATCGCCTCCTGGATTGGCGTTCCTTTGTGGAGCCTGTTCATACTTGCGGGCTTGCAGAATATCCCGCCGCCGGTGCTGGAAGCGGCAAAAATTGACGGCGCAAACAGCTGGCAGTCCTTCACCAAGATTACACTTCCGCTGCTGCGGCGTGTGCTCGCTTTTGTGCTGGTGGCTGATACGGTCGCCAATTTCTTGATGTTCGCGCCGATCCTCCTGCTCACAAATGGCGGTCCGCAGTTGTCCACTAACTTGATCATGTACGAGACTTATCGCCGCGGTTTTCTCTATGGCGATCTGGGCGCTTCTTCGGCGATGCTGTCGGTGATGCTGGTCATCGTCTTCGTTATTATCGGCGTTGAGTTGTACGTCTTGCGCGGCCAGGATTAAGACGGCTATATTAACCGATATGTCCGAACAGACAGTGGCGCGGCAAAGAGCTCAGGGCGACGCCTACGCAAAAAAGAACGCCAGGCCCTTTACCGCCTATTTGCAGCCAAGCATTGTTTATATCCTCTTGATTATCGGCGTCATCATCGTCGTTGTGCCCCTGATGTGGGCGGCGGCCGCGTCCTTCACGCCCAATCACAAAGTCTTCGAATACGCTTATCCCTTTTCTTGGCGCGCGCTTTTCCCGGTGGACTTCACCATGGAAGCCTATGACAACCTCTTGGAACGCGGTTTTGGACGCGCGGTTGGGAATTCCTTTTTCCTCGCTATCGCAACAGTCATTATCGGCGGCGCAGCCAACGCGCTGGCTGGTTTCGCCTTCGGCCGCTTTGAGTTCCGCGGCAAGCAGTTTCTCTTCCTCTCGGTCATTATGCTCACTTTTATGGTGCCCGTCGACCTCACGGCGATACCGCGTTACATCCTGGTCAATAACTTCGGCTGGATCAACACTTGGCAGGGCTTGCTGGTGCCGGGTTTGGCGAACAGCCTGGTCATCTTCCTCTTCCGCCAGTTCTTCGCCGAGATACCGCAGGAACTGATCGACGCGGCGCGCGTGGACGGCGCCTCCTGGCTGCGCGTCCTGGTCAGCATCATCATGCCGATTTCCAAGCCGGTGCTCGTCGCCGCTGGTCTGCTGATGTTCATCAGCCAGTGGAATTCTTTCTTTTGGCCCCTGCTGATCGCCCCGCGTCAGGAAATGCGCGTCGTGCAAGTGGAGATCTCGCTGGCGATTGGACAATACGGCACAATCTGGAATGAGTTGCTCGCAGGCTCCATGATCGCCGCTATCGTGCCGATCTTGCTGGTCATGCCTTTCCAGCGCTATTATGTTCAGGCGATCACTGGCACCGGTCTAGAATGACCTCCCCACTAGATGCGCGCCAATCGTTTCACTGTGAAGCCGTCAGTAAGATTCGCCCGGACAAAGATACTTGCGCAATCGGTTTCCTTTGCGCTATCATTTGCCGATAGACTTTCCACACTGTGGTTTTTGGTGTAAACTCTCTGCGCTTCTGCGCCAGCACTCGCGCTGGAACCGCTAGTTGAGTGCGCGAATCGCCGATTATAGGCGGGGATCGCAAAGGCGAAAAGCCTGGCAGTTGTACACGATTTTGTGGCTCAATCGTTTTCGATTACTCCAGAGGAGGAAACATGAAAGGCATAAAGATTCTTTTTGCGATTGCAGTTCTGATCTTGGCGCTGGCGCCCGTCGGCGCGCAAGATGTCACCACGGTCACCATGTGGTTCGGCGAAGGTTCTACGCTGGATTGCTGGGGTCCTATCATGCTCGAATTCAACGAAGTTGACCCGTCTGTACAGTTGGAAATCGTGCCGCAAGCCGACACCTGGAATGTCACGCGCACGGCTGTCGCCGGCGGTGGCGGACCCGATATCGTCCGTACGCCAGGTCCCTCTTTCGTATACGAAATGGCGCAAGCGGGCTTGATCCTGCCCATGGACACCTTCGCCGAATCAATGGGCTGGGGTGACTTCTTCTTCGACTGGGCGCTTGACCTCGGTTTGGTCGACGGTCAACTCTACAGCCTCTCTGATGAGCTTGAAACGCTGCTGCTCTATTACAACACCGACGTATTCGCAGCCAACGGCTGGACGCCGCCCGACACCATCGAAGAATTGAACGCCCTGGGTGAAGAAGCGGCCGCTGCCGGTTACATTGTCTTCTCCCATGGCAACGCCAGTTGGCGTCCCTCGAACGAATGGTTCGTCGGCGAATATATGACCCAAATCGGCGGTCCCCACAACGTCTACAAGGCGCTGACCGGGCAGATCCCTTGGACCGACGAGAGCATGGTGAATGCGATGGAAGTCCTGGACGCGCACATGCAGGCTGGTTGGTATGGCGGCGGCATTGACCTCTACTTCACCAACGACGGCGCGACCCGCCGGGCGATGTTCGCCGATGGCACCGCGGCGATGAATATCGAAGGCAGTTGGGCCATCCGCAGTTTGGGCGAATACTTCGCCGAGACCGGCCAAAACTGGGATTGGGTGCCCGTGCCCAGCCACGACGGCACCGACTACTTCACCATTGGCATGGGCAATACCAGTTCCATCAATGCCAACAGCCCCCATCCGGAAGCGGCCGCGCAGTTCCTGACTTGGTACTTCTCCCCAGCAACGCAGGGCAAGATGCTGACCGATTGCCGTAAGGGACCCGCTCCGGTCACCATTTCGGAAGAAGTCATGGGCGAGCTTGACCCGCGTATCGCCCGGGTCTATGCCGATCTGTCGGATGCGTCCGCCAATGACCGCTACGGTTACACCACTTGGACCTTCTGGCCGCCAAAGAGCGATGTCTACATCTACGAAGAGGTAGAGCGCGTCTGGACCGGCGAAATTACCGTCATGGATTATCTCGAAGGCTTGAATGAGCTCTTTGCCGAAGAGCTTGCCGCCGGCGATATTCCTCCGATCCCAACCCGTTAACGCTGAGACACTTGGCGCTGACCGTCAATGCGGCGGTCAGCGCGTCTTCATTGTTTGGATGCAAGTCTACGAACTTAACTGTTTGATCGTCATTTTCTCGCATACTCCAGAGGAGGAGACATGAAACACTTTAAGATTCTTTTTGCGATCGCAGTACTAGCCTTGACGCTAGCGCCCGTCGGCGCGCAGGATGTCACTACCGTCAGCATGTGGTTCAGCGAAGGCTCGACCCTGGATTGCTGGGGACCGATCATGCTCGAATTCAACGAAGTCGACCCGTCGGTTCAACTGGAAATCGTGCCGCAGGCTGACACATGGAATGTCACCCGCACCGCTGTCGCTGGCGGCGGGGGACCCGACATAGTCCGTACGCCAGGTCCCTC
This sequence comes from Anaerolineae bacterium, assembly GCA_022821805.1. Taxonomy (GTDB): domain Bacteria; phylum Chloroflexota; class Anaerolineae; order Aggregatilineales; family Phototrophicaceae; genus UBA6055. Next base: position 47,818 of record JAJECX010000032.1, on the reverse strand, counting down.
GTTTGTCTACGAAATGGCGCAAGCCGGACTCATCCTGCCGATGGACACATTCGCCGAATCGATGGGCTGGGGCGACTTCTTCTTCGATTGGGCGCTTGACCTCGGCTTGGTCGACGGTCAACTCTACAGCCTTTCCGATGAGCTGGAAACGCTGGTCATGTATTACAACGTCGAGGTCTTTGAAGAGCACGGCTGGACCCCGCCCGATACGATGGAAGAACTGAACGCCCTGGCCGAAGAAGTCGAGGCCGCTGGTCTCACCGTCTTCTCCCACGGCAACGCCAGCTGGCGCCCCACCAACGAACATTTCGTCGGCGAATACTGGACTCAGGTCGCCGGTCCCCACAAGGTTTACCAGGCGCTGTCTGGTGAGATTCCCTGGACCGACGAGAGCCTGGTGGGGGCGATCGAACTGCTGGACGCGCACATGCAAGCTGGTTGGTACGGTGGCGGCGTCGACCTCTACTTCACCAACGACGGCGTCTACCGGCGCACATCGCTGGCTGAGGGCAGCGCGGCGATGAATATCGAAGGCAGTTGGGCCATTCGTGGCACAGTTGATTACTTTGGCGAGTCTGGCATGACTTGGGATTGGGTACCCGTGCCCAGTCATGACGGTACCGATTACTACACCATCGGTATGGGCAATACCAGCTCGATCAACGCCAACAGCCCCCATCCGGAAGCGGCTGCGCAATTCCTGACCTGGTATTTCTCGCCAGCAACGCAGGGCAAGATGCTGACGAATTGCCTTAAGGGACCCGCGCCCGTTGCCATTGGCGCGGATGTCATGGCTGAGTTGGACCCGCGCATCGCCCGGCTCTATGCCGAGCTGTCGGACGCCTCCGCCAATGACCGCTACGGTTACACCACCTGGACCTTCTGGCCGCCCAAGAGCGACGTCTACATCTACGAAGAAGTAGAGCGCGTCTGGACCGGCGAAATCACCGCGATGGAATATTCGGAAGGCTTGCAAGAGCTCTTCGCCGAAGAATTGGCCGCCGGCGATATTCCACCGATTCCAACCCGCTAAAGCTAAGTTTTCTGGCGCTGGCCGTCTTTGAGCCGGCTGGCGCCAACTCCGCTGCTCCGGTCGCACAGGAAAGGCGCAAATTATGGCCGTTTATGTACAAAAGAAACCGACGACCATTTCCGAGAAATTGGCAGATGAAACCTGGCGCCGAAAATTCTTGCGGAATGTCCTCATCCCCTGGATCTTCATTGCGCCCTTGCTGTTGCTCCACATTTATGTTGTCACCGTTCCAGCGGTCCAAGGCATCTACATGTCCATGACCGATTGGAAGGGCGTGGGCCAAAACGCCAACTTCGTCGGGCTGGAAAATTACCGAGAACTGTTTTTCGAAGACGAAACCTTTGGCAAGGCGCTGGGCAACAATATCATCTGGATGGCTTTCTTCCTGACGGTACCATTTGTCTTGGCGCTCTTTTCGGCCACCATGCTCAGCCAGATCAAGCGCGGCGGCATGATTTATCGCAGCATCCTGTTCATCCCTTATGTCTTGGCCAGCGTAGTCACCATTACGATCTGGAAGAACTTATTGAACCCGCAGCGAGGCATCGGCGCCGCCGTCGATAATATTCTTGGATTGGAGAAAGTCTTCGGCATCGCTTATCTTGGCCGCACGGAGAGCGCCCTGATGTCCATCGCCTTCATCGACAATTGGCATTTCTGGGGCTTTTTGATGATCCTCTTCCTGGCCGCCATGCAAGCGATCCCGCCGGTGCTCTACGACGCCGCCAAGATCGACGGCGCCAACCGCTGGCAGGAATTCCGCCATGTTACCTTGCCCGGCATCCGACCGGTCGTGTTGTTCATGTACATGATGGTGGCCATCTGGTCCTTCCTGGCATTTGATTACATCTTCTTGTCGACCCAAGGCGGCCCCGGTGGCGCATCTGAGGTGATCGCCACCCTGCTCTACAAGAACGCCTTCTTCCGCTTCGAGGCCGGGTATGGCGCGGCGATGGGCGTCGTCATCAGCATATTCGCCGGCTTCATCATCATGATATTCGTCACGCTGCGGCGGAGAGGATGGGATATATGACCGCCATTGGCAAAGTTTCGCTTCAGGACACCGTACTGCAAAGAGGGCACAGCCGCGAACGCAGCCGGCTGCTTGTCTTCAACCATACGGTGCTGCTGCTTTTGACCGCCTTCGCAGTGGTGCCGCTCCTGGTCTTGGCTTTCAACTCGGTTAAAACGAATCTCGAAATCGGCCAAAACCCGTTAGGCCCTCCGGTCAATATCGTCGCTGAAAATTTCCCCAATGCCTGGGATAAGGGCAATTTCGCCACAACCATGAGCAATAGCATTATTTATGTGGTTGCGACAATCGCGGCTGAGTTGGTATTTGGCGGGCTGGCCGCCTATGCCCTGGCGCGCAAAAGACCGCCCGGCTCCGATGCGCTCATGCTCTACTTCCTGGTCGCCTCTACCATCCCGCTGTGGATGTATATCGTGCCGCTCTTCGTCCAAATCAACTCTTTGAAGCGGCTCGGCGTAGACGCCAGATTCCTGCTTATCATGGTATATGTGGCCGGCAACGCGCCCTTGACCATCTTCCTGCTGCGCTCTTACATGATCGACTTGCCCGGCGAATTGGAGGATGCCGCCCGCGTCGACGGCGCCAATGAATTCCAGGTGCTGACCCGCATCGTCATCCCTTTGACCATGCCCGGTTTCCTGACCGTCGGCTTGGTGGTTGGCTTGGGTGTCTGGAACGAGTTTCTCCTGGCGCTGACCTTCATTCATGACCCGAACCAATACCCGGTCACCACCAGCTTCTACAAATTCGTTGATCGCTTTGATCGAGATTGGGCTTTAACCAGCGCTGGCGCCATCATCATCATCTTTCCCGTCATGGTGCTCTTCCTGGCATTGCAGCGGCAGTTCATCAATGGCTTGGCTGAAGGCGGCATCAAGACCTAGCAAGCGCAATGTTGACCGTCTACATATTGGTATTTCGCTTACGATCAGAAGTCAGCCACAGGCTGGCTTCTTAACATCTACAGTTAGTAAAGGAGCGCAAAATGGCACTTCCTCCCGATTATCTTGAACGCGTCTATGCTGGTGTTCTGGGCAAGATTATCGGCGTCTATCTGGGCCGCCCATTTGAAGGCTGGCCCTACGAGGCAATCACCGCGCGATTGGGTGAGATCAACTACTACGTGCACGACCGCCTCGGCGTACCGCTGATCGTGACCGACGACGACATCTCCGGCACCTTCACCTTCATACGCGCCCTGGAAGACTACGGCTACGATCCAGAGATTTCACCAGCGCAAATCGGACAGACCTGGCTCAACTACCTTATTGAAGAGCAGACAGTGCTCTGGTGGGGCGGCATGGGCAATTCCACTGAGCACACCGCCTATCTGCGGCTCAAGCAAGGTTATGAGCCGCCGCACAGCGGTTCGGTGGAGCTTAATGGCAAGGTCGTCGCCGAGCAGATCGGCGCGCAGATCTTCATCGACGGCTGGGCGCTGGTGGCGCCGGGCGATCCCGAGTTCGCCGCCGACCTGGCCGGACGCGCCGGCAGTGTCAGCCATGGCGGGGAAGCGGTCTATGGCGCCCAATGTCTGGCAGCCATGGAAGCGCAAGCCTTCGTCGAATCCGATATCGACAAGCTGATCGACACCGGCTTGTCCGTCATTCCCAATGATTCCATCATCTATGCCATGATTAATGACATCCGTGAATGGCGCGCCAAAGAATCGGACTGGCGCAAAGGACGCGAGCTGCTGGCTGAGCATTATGGCTATCACATTTATGGCGGCAACTGCCACATGGTGCCCAATCATGGGCTGATGATTCTGTCGCTGCTCTATGGCGATGACGACTTCCAGCGAACGCTGATGATCGTCAATACTTGCGGTTGGGATACCGATTGCAACTCGGGCAATATCGGCTGCCTGATGGGCATTAAGGACGGGCTTGCGGGTCTTTCGACAGGACCCGATTATCGCGGACCGGTAGCCGACCGCATGTATATTCCAACCGCCGATGGCGGCAACGCCATTACCGATGCGGTAACGCAGACGCTGCGACTGGTCAACACTGGCCGCGCGATGCAGGGCCAGACAGCGATCGCGCCAAAGGGCGGCGCCCGCTACCACTTCGATCTGCCCGGCTCGGTGCAAGGCTTCATGAATGACGACTCGGTCGAATCGCGCGATGTTGTTGACATCAGCAATGTTCAGGCGCCTGAACTAAGCAATCGCGGCGATCGACTGCTTGCGCTGGATTATGCCGCCCTGGCGCCGGGGCGCGTTGGTCGCGTGGGCACAGCCGTCTTTGTGCCCTCAGCAGCGGTATCCGAGCATTTCGAAGGACCGGGTTACAACCTCTTTGCCAGCCCGCAGCTCTACCCCGGTCAGACAATCCGCGCCCGTGTCCTTGCCGATAGCGCTAATGCCAGCGCCGTCGATGTCGGCCTTTATGCGCAGCATTACAACCGCGAAGACGGCTTGGAAACGCTGGTGGGCGTATCAAAAGACTTGAACGCGGGGGAGACTGCCGAGCTGGAATGGCAAGTGCCGGATCTCGAAGGCTATCCCATCGCCAACGTTGGCATCCAAATCAGCGGCGACGGCGGCGCCAGCGGACGTGTCTATCTCGACTGGCTGACCTGGGATGGCGCGCCCAACATCCGGCTCAAGCGCCCGCATCCGCACGATTTCACTCGCTGGGATCGCAGGCTGCGCGGCATGATGTGGAAGAAGGCTTGGGTAAATGGTCTGGATGCCGCGAAAGGCAAGATGGTTTTCATCGACCGCTATCCGGAGACTTACCGGCTCATTCAAAACGAGGGACGCGGGCTGATGATGCACGGCTGCCGCGACTGGACCGATTATCAGGTCAGCGCCACAATGACGCCGCATATGTGCAAAGCGGGTGGACTTGGCGCCCGTGTACAGGGCATGAAACGCCACTATGCCTTGCTCTGCGACGAAGAGGGCACGCGCCTTGTTTCGACGCTGGAGGGCGAAGATACCGTTCTGGCGCAAGCGAGCGGCGGCTGGACCCTGGGCAACGAACATCAGCTGGCGCTCAAGGTCGAAGGCAATACGCTTTCCGGTTATCTGGATGGTCAGCTCGTGGTCAAAGCGGAAGATCCGGAAGCGCGCTTTGCTGGCGGCGGCATCGCCCTGGTCTGCGAAGAAGGGCGCATCGGCTGCGAAGATGTCGAAGTGCGCCCAATTTAGGTTCTGCCTTTCGGAGTTGATGTAGGGGCGACGCTTGGGTCGCCCGCCGGAACACAAACGATGTCGGGGCGACTCACAGAGTCGCCCGCTTTTGAACAGCCAAGTTGACCAGAATGACGATCCTCTGCTACGGCGAAATTGATCTCGACATTTACGTCAAGCTGAACCGCCTGCCGACGATGGAGCGCTCGGCCTGGTGCTCGGAGGACTTTGAGAATATCGGCGGCGCCGCGGCAAACAGCGCCATGTGGCTGGCGAATTGGGGGATGCCGACACGGCTCGCGGGCCACGACCTTGGCGACGATCGCCCGGGCGATGTCGTGCGCCAATTGCTCGCCGAACAATCAACGCTCGACACCCGTTTCATCGCCCGTCACGCCGGCTATCGCACGCCGCGCTGCCAATGCCTGGTCACACCCGATGGCGAGCGCAGCTTCATTACGCACTGGCCCGAAGACGTCCGCATGACTGCGCCGTCGGCGGCAATGTTCGACGGTGTCCAACTGCTGAACCTGGACATGTCCGGTCCCACGCCGATGCGTCTGAGAGCGGCGGAAATGGCGGTCGAACGAAGAATACCCGTCTTGATCAACGACGTCTACCAGCCGGAACATCCGCTTCTTCCTCTCATTGATGTGCTGGTCATTTCCGCCGAAGTCGCTCGCAACAGGCACGCCGAGAACAATCCGCTGGACTTGGCGGCTGAACTGATGAGCGCGGGCGATTGCCATGTGATCGTAACCGCCGCGGGGGCCGATATCCACATCGTTTCGCGCGAGGGAGAACGCTCCAAGGTTACTCCGCCGTTGGTCAGCCCGGTTGACACCACCGGCGCGGGCGACATATTCAAGTCGGGTTTGTTATACGGCTTGCTGGGTGATTTGCCGCTTTGGGAAGCGGTCAAATGGGGCGCGGCCGCCGGCAGCCTGATGTGCCAGTTCGCTGGCACAACGGAAACGCTGGCGCCACTGCGCGACGTAAAAGCCCTACAGTCATCCATCAATTAGAATGCGCTTTCCTGCTGGCAGCTTGGCGACTCCGCTCTTCCCTGTGCCGGTAGCCCTCGGCACCAGGCAGATGTAGGGGCGACACTTGTGTCGCCCGCCCACAGATCCCATCTTCCAATACCCAGTCACCGCAGGGCAATCGCATCAAATTGAAATTGCGTTGGCATTGACTATTTTCCCCGTAACTTTGGTGATCTGTAGGGGCGATTCGGTGAATTGCCCGAAATTTACAGACCATTTTCAACGAGCGCCTCACGAAAAGCCTCTGGTTTTTCGCAATTTTCGTGGCGAACGGCGCATTATGATTTTGATGCGATTGCCCTGCCAGTCACCGCCTCTCCGTTGAGAATCCACGCCAAACTGATACAATCACCAGGCTCTTCGTAAAGCGGCATGAGGTTTCACCATGAGCAGCGAGCCAGTCTGGCGCATCATCACCGATATCGCTGAGGCGCGTGATACGATCCTCAGGCGACGCTCCCTGCGCGATTATGCCGTGCCCGATCATGTTATCACGCGTTCGGTTGATCTCTTTGGCGAACGCATCATGCCGGAAGAAGCGGTGCGCCGTATAATCAGCAGCGTGCGCGACGGCGGCGATCAAGCGCTGCTCAGCTGGAATCAGAAGATTGATGGCGCCGAGACGACCAACCTTCTGGTGTCGCCCGACGAGATGCTTGCGGCGCTTCAAGCGATTGCGCCCGAATTGCGCTGCGCGCTTGAATTGGCGGCGACGCGCATTCGTCAATTTCATCAGAAGCAGCCGCTAGGCTCTTGGATTGATGCCGCAGAGGGCGGCTTGCTGGGTCAGCTCGTTCGTCCGCTGGATTCGGCTGGCGTCTACGTCCCCGGCGGCACGGCGCCCTTGCCCTCATCGCTGCTGATGAGCGTGATTCCGGCGCAGGTGGCCGGCGTGCCCGAAATCATCGTTTGCACGCCACCCGGCAGTGGGGCGGACGACATTCACCCTACGATCCTGGCGGCCGCTTCCATCGCTGGCGTGGAAAAAGTTTACCGGGTTGGTGGCGCCCAGGCGATCGCCGCCATGGCTTACGGCAGCGAGACCATCCCGCGCGTCGCCACTATCGTCGGCGCCGGCAATCTCTTCGTCACGCTAGCGAAGCAGCAAGTCTACGGCGATGTCGGCATTGACGGCATTCTCGGTCCCACCGAAACGATGGTCATCGCCGATGATAGCGCCGACCCGTCGCTCGCCGCCGCTGACCTGCTGGCACAAGCCGAGCACGATGAACTCGCGTCAGCCATTCTATTGACTCCCAGCCACGAGCTCGCCGCTTCCGTTCAGAGCGAAATCTATCGTCAGCTTGATCAGCGCGCTCGTCGCGACATCATCCTGGGCGCAATGGACGAGGGAAGCGGGACGGTCATCACGGCGGACCTGGCGCAGGCTTTTGAGCTGGCGAATGAATACGCCGCGGAACACCTGTGTCTGCTGGTCGAAGACCCATGGTCGTGGATTGGCAAAGCGCGCAATGCCGGTGGTGTATTCCTGGGCGAGCACTCCTACGAAGTGCTGGGCGATTATATCGCCGGTCCCAGCCATGTTATGCCGACCGGCGGCAGCGCGCGCTTCGCCTCGCCCCTGAACTTGCTGAACTTCGTCAAAATCACGAGTTTGATCGGGCTTGATCGACGGAGCGCCGTGGAGTTGAGCGAGCCGGCGCAGCTGCTGGCGAAGGCCGAATCGCTTGACGCGCATGCCGCCGCCGCGCGCCTGCGGAGCCGCTAGCATCATGGCGAATGAGAAAGTCCGCATTCGGCGCGACATCGCGTCGATGAGCGCTTACACGCCGACCACATCGCTCGATGTATTTGCCGAACGGCTGGGCATCGCCGCTGCCGATCTGATAAAGCTTGATGCCAATGAGAACCCCTATGGTCCCTCGCCGCGGGTAGTGGAAGCCTTGGCGCAGTTGCCAAACATGCACGTCTATCCAGATCCGGAATCGGGACGGTTGCGCGAATTGCTGGCGGAATACACGAGCCTGCCGGCGGAGCAGATCCTCTGTGGCGCCGGGGCAGACGAGTTGATTGAACTCATCCTGCAACTCTTCATCGAACCTGGCGATACCATCATCAATACACCGCCGACCTTTGCCATGTACAGTTTTAATGCGCCGATCTATCACGCGGAGGTCGTCGATGTTTACCGGCGCGCCGACTTTTCTATCGATGTGAGCGCAATTCAAGAGGCGGTGGCGCGACACAATGCCAAGCTCGTATTCTTGTGCTCGCCCAATAATCCCAGCGGCGATGTAATTGCGCCGGATGACATCAACGCGCTGCTTGACCTGCCGACCACGGTCGTCGTTGACGAAGCCTACGTCGAATTCGCGCGAGGCGAAAGCCTGGCTTCCTGGATGGCGGATTGCCCCAACCTGATCGTATTAAGAACGCTGAGCAAATGGGCTGGGCTGGCCGGTTTGCGAATTGGATACGGCATTTTTCCGCGCCTGCTCATGCCGCATCTCTGGAAGATCAAGCAACCCTACAATATCAACTTGGCCGCTGACTTGGCGGCGCAGGAGTCGCTGAAAGATGTCGATTATCTGCTTGAACGCGTGCGGCAACTGGTGGAGCAGCGTACGCGGATGGAGGTCGCCTTCGCCGAATTGCCCTACCTCTCGCCTTATCCCAGTCAATCCAATTTTGTATTGAATCGCGTCAGCGGAATGAGCGCTGAAGACTTCCGCGATCGCCTCGCTCGCGCCGGCATCATCGTGCGCTATTACAATAAACCGCGCCTCTTCGACCACATACGCATCAGCGCCGGCGCCGGCGATCAAGTCGACCGCCTGCTAGAGGTCCTCCGCCATTTCTGACAAGCTGTAGCGGCTACCTATCAGGTCGCCGGCCCGGCTTCACCCGCACCCTTTTCGCTTTAGTATTTTGTGCTATCTTTCCCGACGAGGATAAATCCCATGAGCGAGCGAAAAGCGGAAGTCAAGCGGAATACAAAAGAGACCGCAATCGAGTTGAGCCTCAATTTGGATGGCGCTGGCGCCGCCGATATCAGCACTGGTATCGGCTTCTACGACCACATGCTGGGGCATATCGCGCATCACGGCCAATTCGATCTGCGGGTCCAGGCTCAAGGCGACCTGCACATCGACGCCCACCACACTGTTGAAGACATCGCCATTTGCCTGGGTCGGGCGATCGACGAAGCGCTTGGCTCGCGCAGCGGCATAGAGCGCATGGGCGCGGCTTACGTGCCGATGGACGAGGCGCTGGCGCGCGCGGTCATTGATTTAAGCGGCCGCCCCTATGCTGTCATCATCGCCGAATTTAACACGCCGCTAATGGGCGAGATGCCGACAGACCTGGTCATCCATTCGCTTGAGACCGTGGCCGCCCATGCCAGAATGAACCTGCACGCGGAAGCGCTCTACGGTCGCAACGATCATCATAAAGCCGAGGCGCTGTTCAAAGCCTTCGGCCGGGCGCTGGCAAGCGCGGTCGCGATTGACCCACGGCGCCAAGGCGTCCCCAGCACCAAGGGCACACTTACGGAGTAAGGTCGTCATGCGAGAATTTGTCGATTTCAGCAAAGAACTCGCCCGCGCCAGCGGCGACGCTATCATGCGTTACTTCCGCCGCGATTTCACTGTGGAGACGAAAGCCGACGAATCGCCCGTGACTATCGCCGACCGCCAGGCGGAAGAGGTCATGCGCGAAATGATCATGAAGGAATATCCCGATCACGGCATCATTGGCGAAGAATTCGAGGATTACAATGAATCCGCCGAATACAAGTGGGTGCTCGATCCAATTGACGGCACCAAGTCTTTCGTCAGCGGCACCTTCCTCTTTGGCACTTTGATCGGCTTGATGAAAGACGGCGAACCGATCGTCGGCGCGATTCACCATCCCGTCACATCACATCTGCTAATCGGCGATGGCGACGAGGCGCGCCTTAACGACGAAGTGGTACGCGTCCGCGATACGCGAAGCCTTCGCGACGCCGTCATGCTCTATTCCGATTTCATCCACGTCGGTCAATACCAGAACGGCATCGCCTTCCAGCAGCTGATGGGTATGACCAATTTCAACCGCACCTGGGGCGATTGCCACGGTTATTTCCTGCTTGCGACCGGCTATGCCGATATCATGCTTGATCCAATCATGCGCCTCTGGGATATCGTCGCGCTGGTCCCGGTGGTCGAAGGCGCGGGCGGCAAAATCACCTCCTGGAACGGCGGTCCTCCGCTCAGCGGCAATGGCATCATCGCCAGCAATCGTACCTTGCACAGCCAGGTTCTGCGGGTCCTCATTGCTTGATACTATTTCATCATAATGATACGGAGGACAGATGCAGCACTTGTGGTCTGCGGCGACTTGGGAATTACGCGTAAACGAGGAGGCATTCGACGACTCTATGATCGGCGTGCCAGTAACAATTCTCTCTTTTGATGTGCCGGAAAAACGCAAGACCTCTTGATCCCGGCCGCTGGTGCGCAAGGTTGCTCTGGAAAGGGACTTGTATCTGCTCACAGCCTGGTATGTGCATGATTTCCTGGACGAACTCTACATTTCCTTAACCGACCCAAATGGTCGCCAACTGTGGTATACTGAGGCCAGGTCGAAATCCAGAGGCATATTGACCAAGGCGATTCATATTCTGCCAATTGGCGACTTGTGGTTATCGGTTGATGGCTTATATACCTTCAGCTTTCAGTTTGGAAATAATGAAGGTCGAAAATCGGAAATTGGGTCGTTTCGAGTTGTGCTGAATAGTAGCTGGAGGCGTTGAGATGTCTGAACAAATTGAATTCATTTGGTACGAAAACCTTACGCGCCCAAAGCCCGACAGCGGAAAGTCAGGCGATGGCAAGCAGCAGCCTTCAAACTCAAAGCAGCAGGCGCCCGCGAAAGAGCCTGCCCACAAGGAGCCTGTCAAGCTGGCAAAGGACTAGGTCGGATATTCTTACCACACCTAAATTCATGCGCTCTATCGCTCCGGCAGATGCCAGGGCGGTTTTTGTTTCCGTGAATTTGTCAACTTGCCCGAAACTTGCGAGCTTAAGTACAGCGCTGCCAAGCACAGCCTGACGTGAACCGCTCATGCCAAAAATCAACCGAATCTACTTGACGAGCCACAGGCATACGGACCTTGGCTATACCGATCATCAAGACACGGTTTTTCGACAGCACGTGGGCTTTATCGACGACGCCGTAGAGCTGGGCGAAGCGACCGCCGCCATGATCCGCTGAAACTGCAACGGTTATACCGCAATAAGGAGCGCAAATGATGTTGAACGGAAAAACGGCAATCGTGACCGGCGCCGCCGGCGATTTGGGGGAGGCGATGGCGCGGCAGCTGGCGGAAAATGGCGCCCATGTTGTAATGTGGGATATCGTTCCGCGCGCAGACGCTGCCGGGGCAATCGAGCGAGTCAGAGCGCATGAGGCCGAAGCGGACTACGCCGAAGTCGATGTGCGCGAGCGGGCGGCGGTTGACGCTGCCATCGCCAGTTTGGGGCAAGTCGACATCGTCTGCTCCAACGCCGGCATCGTCGACGCCCAACCCTTCCTCGAGCTGGGTCAGGACAACTGGCGGAATCATCTCGATATTAACCTGACCGGCTGCTTCAACGTCTGCCAGTCGGCGGCGCGGAAGATGGTCGCTGACGGGACGAAAGGGCGCATTATCCTCACATCAAGCTGGGTCGGGTCGATCCCTTGGCCAGAGATCACTGCCTACACCGTCAGCAAGGCGGGAGTCAACATGCTGGTCAAGCAGATGGCGCGCGAGCTGGCGGTTCATGGCATTTTAGTCAATGCGGTAGCGCCGGGCATTGTGGACGCTGGCTTGGCCGGGCGCCAACTGCGCGAAGAGCCGCAATACGCCGCCCGCGTCGCCAAGGTGATTCCACTGGTAGAGCCGGGCACGCCCGAAGAGATCGCCGCCGCAGTTGTCTACCTTGCGGGTCCCCATACCGCTTATATGACCGGCAGCATCCTGACGCTCGATGGCGGCTGCTCGCTTTTCCAGTTTGACGCTTAGGGGTAAACCGTCTCCGCGCCTCGGCTCGCCCGCGTGATGTACAGGGTGGGCTGGTTTCCAGTGGCTGCCAGGTAGGCCGCGCTTACTCGCTCTGCGAAAGCGTCCGCGCCGTCCGCCCGCGCCAAAGCCACCGCACAGCCGCCGAAGCCGGCGCCGGTCATGCGCGCGCCATAGCAAGCCTCTTCGGCATTAGCGCATTCGACAATCGCATCAAGCGCCGGACTCGACACCTCAAAGTCGTCACGCAGGCTGACGTGGCTCTCGATCATCAGTTTTCCCAGCGCCGCCGGCTCGCCCGAGCGCATGGCGTCACGCGCCCGCAGCGTCCGCTCGTTCTCACTTACGACATGACGCGCTCGTCGTCGGCGCAATTCGTCCAGCTCATGCGCGCGTTCGGCGAAGCTGGATTTGTCTACATCGCGCAGAGCCGATACACCGAAGTGCCGCGCCGCCGCCTCACACTGTTTGCGCCTTTCGTTATAGGCGGAATCAACCAGACCGCGGCGCGTCCCGGTATCAAGGATGACGACGGAAGTGTCCGCTGGCAGCGGAGCGGTATAGGTCTCCAAGTTGCGACAATCGATGAGCAGGGCGCGATCTTCGACGCCGGCCGCCGAGATCATCTGGTCCATAATGCCACAATTCACGCCCAGCCAGTGATTCTCAGCCGCCTGACAAGCCAGCGCCATCGCAGCCGCATCCCACTCGAAATCAGAGACTTCGAAAAAGGCGCGCGCCGTTGCTAACTCCAGCGCCGCCGATGAGGAAAGTCCAGCGCCGATCGGCACATCGCCCGCCACCACGCCTTCCCAGCCGCGCAGCTCGTATCCCCGCTCAAGCAGCGACCAGGCGACGCCGCTCAGATAGTCGATCCAATCTAAGTCCGCCGGCTTCCGCAAGTCATCGAGCGAGAATTGGCGCTGGTCGTCCATATCGAGCGAGATGGCTAGCACGCGCTTGTCGTCGCGTGGGCGCAGGGCGATCCATGTTGCGCGGTTGATCGCCATGGGGAAGACGAAGCCGTCATTGTAGTCGGTATGTTCGCCGATGAGATTGACGCGACCGGGCGCGCGGACGATGAAGGCGGGGGATTCGCCGAATTCAGCGGTGAAATGATCCCTGACCCTGTTTTCAAGTGACATTTTGCGCTCGCTGCTTGATGCCAATCCAGATGCGAATTGTAGCGCGGATTGGCGGGAGAACGGAAAGGGATCTTGCCAATTCTCCCCGATATTCGGCGATTTTGTGTTCAATAGTGTAGGATTGCAATAGGGCTAAAATGATAGGTCTCCGCGTTATCCTTTCTTGGAGCTAGATCCCCAGGGGTTGCCAATGAGCGAAAACACCCTTTTTCCGACCAGTGTCATCGGCAGCCTGCCGCGCCCGAAGTGGGTGATTGATCTGCTGATCAAGCATCAGGACGGCTCGCTCGGCGATGAAGCCTTGGACGCGGCGCTGGATAAAGCGATCACATTCGCGATCGGCTTGCAGGAAGCAGCCGGCATCGATATCATCTCCGATGGCGAGTGGCGCCGGATCGGCTACTTTGAAGTTTTCGCGCAGATGGTGGACGGCTTCCAGCAGGCGGAGTATCAAACGCAAGCGCTGGCGCCTGAAATCGTGCCCGATGCCGGCTTGTCTCCGCCGCAGCAGTGGACGCTGAAAGAGTTCAAGCAGGCGCTCGTTGTGGAGCGCATGACCTATTCGCGTCCGATTGCGGCTCAGGGCGCAAAGTTTCTTCGTCAACATACCGACAGGCGCATTAAGGTCGCCTTGCCATCGCCGCATATGATCGGCGGACGTTTGTGGCGCCACGAATACTCGAAGCAAGCCTACCCAACCCGACGCGATTTTATCGAAGCCGTGATTCCCATCCTGCGGCAGGAAGTCACCGCCTTGCGCGATATTGGCGTCGATGAGGTTCAGTTTGATGATCCTTGGCTCTGCTTCTTCGTGGATCCCGAGCACCGCGCCCGATTTGACGATCCGGAGGAAGAAATCGCGCGGGCGATAGACGATCTCAATCGAGTCCTCGCTGGCATTGAAGGCATCAAGACCGCTCTCCATGTCTGCCGCGGCAATCGCGCGCGAACGGTGTACGCCAACGGTGATTATGAGCCGATCATGCCGCATTTGCTGCGAGCGGATGTGGACCAACTGGCGATGGAGTTCGCCGTTTCACAAGCGGGCGATGTGGCGATATTTGAGCAGTTCCCAACCGATAAGGAGATCGGCTTGGGCGTGGTGGATGTGCGTGGAGAAATCGCCGACAGCCCTGCGATGATTGTTGAGCGCGTGGAAAAGGCGCTTCGATACTTGCAGCCGGAGCAGATCGCGCTCAATCCCGATTGCGGATTCGCGCCCACCAGCACCAACCCGATCTCGCTGGAAGAAGCCTACCAGAAACTGCGCGCCATGTCGGAAGCCGCCGGGATCCTGCGCCAGCGCTACGCTTGAAAGCCGGCGTTGATTCGAGGCGTCTTGACATTAGACAGTCGCCGCGCCATGTGTTAGATTCTGCTTGCGGCATGGAACACGGTGAGGGCGAATAATGGAACGCTCCAAACGATTTGACTTGCTGGCAAAGCGGGACATCAATAAAGAGACCTACGTTGAGCCTTGGCCCGAAGCCGGCTTGATCGCCGCCGACAGCCCCTATGATCCACCGCCCAGTCTTACGATCGAGGACGGCGCCGTCGTGGAAATAGACGGCGTCAAGCGGCAAGACTTCGACGCGCTGGATATTTTCATCGCGTCGCAAGCGCTGGACCTGGAGACGGCGGAAGATGCGATGGCGTTGCCGTCAAAAGAGTACGCGCGCATGTTGGCCGACATAAATGTGCCGCGCGAAGAGATCGCCCGCTTGGTCGCCGGCTGCACCCCAGGCAAGCTGACCGACATCATCCGCCACATGAATGTGCTGGAAATGATGATGGGCTTGGCGAAAATGCGGATTCGGCGCACACCGGCCAATCAAGCGCACGTGACCAATTGGCGCGAGCATCCGGCGCTGCTGGCGGCTGACGCGGCCGAGGCGGCGCTGCGCGGCTTCGCCGAAGTCGAGACAACCGTACGTGTCGCCCGCTTCGCGCCCTTCAATGCGCTGGCTATCTTGGTTGGCACGCAGACCGGACGCGGCGGTGTGCTGACGCAATGCTCGGTGGAAGAAGCGCTGGGCTTGCGCTTGGCGATGAAAGGGCTGACCAGCTACGCCGAAACGCTTTCCGTGTATGGCACCGAGAAGACCTTCGTCGATGGCGACGATACGCCTTGGTCGAAGGCGTTCCTCGCTTCCGCCTACGCCTCGCGCGGCGTGAAGATCCGCTTTACCTCGGGCACCGGCTCGGAAGCGCTTATGGGTCGCGCCGAGCAAAAATCGATGCTTTACCTGGAGGCGCGCTGTCTGTTGGTGGTTAAGGGCGCAGGCAGCCAAGGCGTGCAGAATGGCTCAATCTCTTGCATCGCTCTGCCGGAAGCTTTGCCCGGCGGCGTACGAGCGGTGCTGGCGGAGAATCTGTTGGCGTCGATGCTCGGTCTGGAAGTGGCGGCCGGCAACGATGCGCTGGCTTCGCATTCGAGCATCCGCAAGAGCGCGAAACTGATGCTGCAATTCATCCCCGGCGCTGATTTCATCTTCAGCGGCTACAGCGCAATCCCCAAACGCGACAACCTCTTCGGCGGCGGCAATTTCGATGCCGAAGACTTTGATGATTACAACGTCTTGCAGCGCGATATGCAGATTGACGGCGGCGTTCGCCCGATCACCGAAGCCGAGGCGCTCTCGATTCGGCGCAAGGGCGCGCGCGCGATTCAAGCCGTCTACCGCGAGCTGGGGCTGCCCGCTATCACCGATGAAGAGATCGACGCCGCTACCGCCGCCCATGGCAGCGATGATATGCCGGAGCGCGATATCGTGCCCGATTTGAAGGCGGCCGATGCCTTCATGGCCGGCGATGACGATTTCGTCGCCGTCATCCGCGCCTTGCAGCAGAGCGGTTTTGCCGATGTCGCTGACAATATCCTGGAGATGGGCCGGCAGCGGATCACGGCTGATTACCTGCAGCCGTCAGCGATTTTTGATGCCGATTTCAAAGTGCGGAGCGCCATCAACGACGGCAACGATTATACTGGACCGGGCAGCGGCTATCGCCCACATGGCGCGCGCTGGCGCGAGATGCAGGCGATCCCGCAAGCGAAGTCTCCCGAGGGTTTTGTCGATCCCCATGTTGGCGAGCCGCTTTCGCGGCTGGTCGAGATCGGTCCGGCGGCGAAAGGCGCGGGGCGCGAAGTTGTGCTCGCCCTGGGACCGGCTTTTGGCACGGCATTGGCGAAAACGATCGGCGGCTTGCACCACGAAGATGTGCTCGAGGCGATCCTGACCGGCGTCGCTGCCGAGGGCTTGATTGCGCGCGTCATTCGCGTTTATCACTCATCGGATTGCGCCGCCATCGGCTATGTCGGCGCGCGCCTTAGCGGCAGCGGCATCGGCATCGGCTTGCAATCGCGCGGCACCGCCGTCATTCATCAAAAGGACTTGGTGCCACTGAACAACCTGGAGCTCTTCCCGCAGTCGCCAAGCCTGACCCTGGGAACCTACCAAGACATCGGGCGCAATGCCGCGCGTTATGCTTTGGGCGCGCCAACCGTGCCGGTCGCAGTCGAAATCGACAATGGCGCGCGCCTGCGCCTCATCGTCAAGACGGCGCTGCTTCATCGCCGCGAAACCGATGAAGTCTGCCCCGATCGGCCGCCGATGGAATTGCGCTTTGATTGGGAACCCGAGCTGTGACCGAATACCCACTGCGCGACAGCAAAGCCGACAAGCTCTTCACCCATAGCGGACGTCCGCTCAGCGAAGTCACAGCCGCTGCGATTGCCGCTGGCGAAGTCACAGGCGATGACCTGCGCGCTCATGCCGATACCTTGCGTCAGCAGGCGCAGATCGCGCGCCAAGGCGGCTATCCGCAACTCGCGGCAAATCTGCAACGGGCAGCTGAATTGACCGATGTGCCAAATGAAGAGCTGCTGAAAATCTATGAGCTGCTGCGCCCGGAGCGCGCTTCGTATGACGAGCTCGTACGGCTGGCGGACTATCTGGAAGAGACTTACGACGCCGCGGAGAATGCCGCCTTCATCAAGGACGCGGCCGCGGTCTATCGCGAGCGCAATCTCTTGCGTCGCTGATTGCGCTGTCCAGCGCAGAGCTTTGGGACCAGCCGCCACAAGCGAAACTGACAGCCTCAATCCTGATGCGTGAACCCGCGGATTGCCTTTCTTTATCCCGCCCAATCAATATAGACAGACCGCAGGCTTTAGCGCTGTTTTGATGCAAAAATGATTATCCTTTTCGGAAAACTCAGCTACCATATCTGGGAGATATGCTATTGAGGGGGCTGTGGCGCCGATGGCGCTAATCCAGCATCGGAATGTTAGCGGTATAGTCTGACTAGGAGGGGCATGTAATGTTCGTTACTAAGCTAGCAGGGGCGGCGCTTAGAGCGCTATTCTGTCTGACAGTTGCGCTTGCCGTACTATCGTCCAGCTTGGCGCAAGAGGAAGAGAATCTGCGCGGCGTCGTCGTGAACAAACCGGAGGCTTTTGACGGTTATACCTTTATCGCGCCGCATTTCAACAACTACGCGTATGTCATTGACAACGAGGGTCGCATAATCAACGAGTGGGAAATCGGCGACTTTACGAGAGAGATTCACCTGCTGGATAATGGGAATGTACTGGTGGTGCGAGGTTCCCCTGAAGATCTGCACGACGCTTTCATTCCCATAGGCTATGAGGTGGATGGAGCGGTGGTTGAACTCACTTGGGAAGGCGAACTGGTCTGGGAGTACGTCTTTCGCGATCCGCTCAAGCGCCACCATCATGGGATTGAAGTCTTGCCCAACGGCAATATCCTCGCCCTAATTTGGGAATACCATCACATCGACGAGGCGCTGGCGATGGGGCTTGACCCCGCGACCGTCGAAGCGACCCTCGAGGGATATGATCACTTCTTACCGGATAGCATCGTAGAAATCAATCGGGCCAGTAGCGAAATTGTCTGGGAATGGCGAGCTTGGGATCATCTCATCCAAGATGTTGACGAGAAGCTGCCAAACTATGGGGCGCCCTCCGCCAATCCTCAGCGCATCGACATCAATTATGAGAAGTATCTGCTCAAGAATATTCCCACCGACTGGAGCGCTGGTCCTGCTGATTGGATGCACTCCAACATGGTCAATTATAATCCCATACTCGATCAAATCGTTCTTAGCGTACATAGCTTTGACGAGATTTGGATCGTCAATCACAATCTCGCTGTGGATGAAGCGGCGGGACGCGCCGGCGATCTGCTTTATCGCTGGGGCAATCCGTTTGCCTACGGGAGTGGGGATATGGTAGAAGACCGCAAGCTCTTCCAGCAACATGACGCGCAGTGGATTGACGAGGGCTTGCCCGGCGCTGGCAATATCCTCATCTATAACAACCGGAATAACGTGGTTCGGGAGGATGAGCAGGCGGACGATGAATATTCATCGATTCTCGAAATCAAACCGCCGCTGCGGGAAGATGGCTCCTATGATTGGTCGGCCGATGCCGAAATCGTCTGGCACTATGACACAGGCTTTTACTCCCGTATTATTTCTGGCGTCCAGCGCTTGCCGAACGGCAACACGCTCATCACCGCCGGTGTGCCGGGGCGACTGCTCGAGGTAAGTCCCGATGGCGAGGTCGTTTGGGAGTTTCTAAACCCAGTACCGCCAGACGATCGACAATGGCTCTTCCGTGTCCGCAAGTACCCGGCGGATCACCCTGGCCTTGCTGGCAAGGACTTAAGGCCCGGTCGCGTGCTGGGGGAGTAACCATACGAGTCGCCAAGGCCGCAAAAAGGGGGGTAAAGATCGACCAACCAATTGAATCTAACATCAACACCTACTCGCGCCCGACCGACCTCAAAATCACCGATCTGCGCATCGTCAATCTGAGGGCGCTGCCTTTTGATGTCTCGTTGCTGCGGCTGGATACCAATCAGGGCATCAGCGGCTATGGCGATGTACGCGATGGCGCCAGCCCGACTTACGCGCTGCTGCTCAAATCGCGCCTGCTGGGCGAGAACCCCTGCAATATCGACAAGCTCTTCCGCAAGATCAAGCAGTTTGGCTACCATGGGCGGCAGGGCGGCGGCGTCTGCGGCATTGAAATGGCGCTCTTCGACCTGGCAGGAAAGGCATACGGCGCGCCGGCTTATCAATTGGCCGGTGGCAAGTTCCGCGACAAAGTGCTGATCTATAGCGATACCGACACGGTTGCGGACGGCGGAAAAATGGGCGAGCGCCTCAGGCGCCGCATGGATGACGGCTTCAAATTCCTGAAGATGGATATCGGCATCGGCTTGCTGAAGGGTATCGAAGGCGCGGTAACAGCGCCGCCCGGCGCGTTGGAGCGGCGCGATGTCATGCACCCCTTCACCGGCATCCAACTCACCGATATCGGCATCGAGTATCTGGTGGATTATGTGAGCCAGGTGCGCGACGTCATCGGCTACGAAGTCCCGCTGGCGGCCGATCACTTCGGGCATATCAATGTCGAATCCTGCATTCGGCTCGGTCAGGCGCTCGATCAATTCTCGCTCGCCTGGTATGAGGACATGATCCCCTGGCAGCTGACCGAGCAATGGCGCCAGCTGAAACAGTCGGTTTTGACGCCCGTCTGCACCGGCGAAGATATCTATCTGAAAGAAGACTTCCGTCCATTGCTGGAGGCGGGCGCCGTCTCGGTGATCCATCCCGATCTCGCGACATCGGGCGGCATTATGGAGACCAAAAAAATCGGCGATCTGGCGCAGGAATACGGCGTGCCTATGGCGATGCACATGGCTGGCTCGCCCGTCTCCTTCCTCGCCAATATCCATTGCGCCGCCGCGACCGAAAACTTCTATGTGCTGGAAAATCATTCAGTCGATCTGCCCTGGTGGAGCGATCTCATTGATGGCATCGACAAACCGCTCGTCGTCGATGGCTACGCGCCGGTACCGGAAGCGCCGGGCTTGGGCTTCGGCAAGCTAAACGAGGCGGCAATCCGCGAGCGCATGGATACGCGCCGGGGCCGTGACGCCGGCTATTTCGAGCCGAGCGACCGCTGGGACGACGAATGGTCGCTGGATCATCTCTGGAGCTGACATGCAAATCAGCGAAATCCGCATCACCCCGGTCGCCGCGCCCGACCCGCCGCTGCTGAACGCGGCTGGTCTCCACGCGCCGTACGCACTGCGCATCATTGTCGAGCTGGTCAGCGCTGACGGACTCTCCGGCTGGGGCGAGATCCCTGGCAGCGAGGCCACCCGCGCCGCGCTGGAAACGGCGGCAAAGCATCTTGTTGGCATGGACCCTTGGCAGCTCAACGCAATCTTTACCACGCTGGAATCGTTGGCGAAACCAGACGATCGCGGCGCGGCGCCCTGGGATCAGCGGACTTGGGTGCACGTCCGCAGCGCGATTGAAGTCGCTTGTTACGATCTGATGGGTAAATCAGCCGGTCGACCGGTCGTCGATCTGCTCGGTGGCGCCGCTCGCGAACGCGCGCCTTTCGCCGCCTACCTCTTCTACAAATATGAAGGCGCCGGCGGCGAGTTCGGATTTGGGCGCGATGAATCGGCTGAGGGCTGGTTCGCAGCGCGGCAACTGGCGGCGCTTGATCCCGACGGCATCGTGGCGCAGGCGCAGGCGATGGTCGCGCAATACGGCTTCAAGTCGATCAAGCTCAAAGGCGGCGCATTTGAACCACAGCGCGAGGTGGATGCGATGCTGGCTTTGCGCGAAGCCTTCGGACCGGATATGCCGCTGCGGCTCGACCCCAACGCCATCTGGCGCGTTGATACCGCCATCGCCACCGGAAAACAGCTTGAGGGCGTCTTGGAATACTTTGAAGATCCGGTTCGCGGGCAGGAAAATATGGCGGCGGTCGCGCGGGCGGTCGATATTCCGCTGGCCACCAATATGTGCACCACCTCATTCGCCGATTTGCCCGGCAGCGTCGCCCATCAATCCGAGGCGATTATCCTCTCCGATCATCACTTTTGGGGCGGCTTTCGCGCGTCGCTCGATCTGGCGCGCTTCTGTGATGTTTTCGGTCGCGGCATGTCGATGCATTCAAATAGTCACTTGGGCATTTCGCTGGCGGCGATGACGCATCTGGCGGCTTCCGCGCCTAACTTGACCTACGATTGCGACAGCCATTATCCTTGGCAGGATGGTCATGATCTGCTGGTCACGCCGCTAGCATTTGAAGACGGCGCTATCGCTGTTCCAAGCGAGCCAGGGCTGGGCATTGAGGTCGATCGCGCCAAGCTTGCGCGGCTTCATGAGCGGTATCTCGCTTGTGGCTTGACTGAGCGAAACGACGAAATCGAAATGCAACAGGCGCAGCCCGGCTGGGCTTTTCAATCGACGCGCTGGTAATCACTATTGACGAAATCTGTAGGGGCGAGCTATTTGGGCGCCCGCCGGCACACGTAATTTGTAGGGGCGACTCTGTGAGTCGCCCGCAGATCCAACAATGACGAGGCAAACATGACAATCGACACACCGGCGCTACTCGATGGTCTTAACTCGGTGATCGGCATCCCGCTGATTCCCTTCGCTGGCGCAAGCATCGACTTCGCTGGTCACGCCAAGAACATCGACTACTTGATGCGCAACAACCACCTGAGCGAAGGACGTCCGCGGGTGATTTCCATCGCCGGCACCAGTCTGGTACACCATGTCGGCTATGACGACCAGGTCAAGCTGCTAGAAATCGCCGGGGAGCGCATGGACGGCGCGGGCATCCTGATGGCGGCGGTTGTGCCCAATCCACTGCCGGCCGCCGCCGATTTGATCGCGCGGCTCGCGGCGCTCCCGCGGCCGCCCGATGTTTACCTGATCATGCCGCTGAGCGGTACCTATGGACCGCTCGGGCTCTACGACACGCTGATGGCATTCGCCGAGCGGCAAGCGCGCGAGCATGGGGCGCGCTTCCTCTACTATTATCGCCGGACCCGCGACCGCGAAATGATCATCCGCCTGATCCAAGATTCGCCCCATTTCATCGGCGTCAAAATTGGCACGGATGAAGACGATGTGCCGCCCTTCACCGAGGCGCTCGACGAGAGCAAGATCGTCATCTGGGGCATTGGCGATCGCTCGACAGCGGCGGCAGAGACGGGCGCCAAAGGGCATACCTCGGGCATTAATATCGTGGTGGCGCGCGCCTCGGACGAAATCAACAATGCGCAGCGCCGCGCTGACTATGACGCCGCTCGCCAGGTCGAAGCTAAAATCTCGCCACTCGAAGACATCCGATTCATGGAGGAGCGCGCTTACAATTATTCGGCGGTGATGGAAGCGATCAATTGCAGCGGCTTTGCGGACGTGGTCGGCGGCACAGGCGGTCCCTTTAACCCGCGCGTTCCCGCCCATATCGCCCGCCGGATTGAGCGCATCATGGCGGCCATCAAGCATTATCATTAGCGACGGATCCAAAAATGCGCGCAAATCAAATGCGTAGATATCTTTCAACCCAAATTCACCAGCGCGTAAACTTAATGTCGCCCCGTAATCATCATAGCCAACTAGTCTCGGATAGAGGTATATATCTAAGATTTCCGACAGCAAGGAGACGACATTTGCGTAGAATACAATCCCTTGCGCAAACGCAAGAAACGCGTTCGGTTGCGCCGAAACCTGCGCCAACGCAGCGATTCGACATTTGCGCAAGCCCCCGATCACATTGCGCGATTTGCGCAATTGCGCAAAAATCCACGTCACCTATGCGATCGAATGCTGACTTGAGAGGACTGGAATGAAAATCACCGATGTGCAAGCCTGTGTCATCGGCCGGCAGGAACCGGATAGCGGCGGCAGCGTCTGGACCTTTGTGCGCGTCTACACCGACGAAGGCATCGTCGGCACAGGCGAATGCAACTCCGGCGGACCCGGCTTCAGCGGCTTCGCCACCAAACACGCCATCCTCGCGCTGAGAGAACTGCTGATCGGCGAAGATCCATTCAACATCAACATGCTATACGAAAAAATGCGGCGCGCCGGGCGCTACGGCGGGGCGAGCAACGCGCCGCTGATCTTCGCGTTGACCGGCATCGACAACGCCCTGCACGATATCGTCGGCAAGGCGCTTGGCGTACCGGTGTACAAACTCCTCGGCGGCAAATTCCGCGACGAAATTCGCCTCTACGCCGACTGTCACTTTGGCGAAGACGACAGCCCGGCGTCCTTCGGCGAAAAAGCGCTGGAGGCGGTCGAAGAGGGCTACGGCGCCGTCAAGTTTGATGTTGACTACACCGGGCATGGCAAGCTTGACGACTTCAACTGGACGGTGGGCGCCCAGGAAATGACGCATATCATCGGTCTGGTGGAAGGCGTGCGCCAGGCAATCGGCTTCGAGATTGACCTGGCGATCGATTGCCACGGCCACTTCGATCTGCCCTCGGCGATCACCTTCGCCCGCGCGCTTGAGCCGCTGCGACTGCTTTGGCTGGAAGAGCCGGTGCCAGCGGAAAACGTCGACGCCCTGGCGCAAGTTCGCGCTTCCACATCAACCGTCATCTGCACCGGCGAAAATCAGTATACGCGCTTCGATTTCATGGAATTGTTCGACAAGAAAGCCGTTGACGTCATCATGCCCGATTTGGCGAAAGCCGGCGGCATCGCTGAAGGGGTGCGCATCGCCGACCTGGCTGACGCCCACTATATTCCCATCGCGCCGCATAACGTGTCATCGCCGCTGGGCATGATGGCTGCTTGCCATGTGCTGGCGGCTGTGCCCAACTTCCTCTTCCTCGAGTTCCACGCCCGCGGGATTTCCTGGTGGAGCGACCTCTGTGATGGCGACAAACCCTTTATACACGATGGCCTCATGACTGTGTCCGAACAGCCCGGCATCGGCGTCGAACTGAACGATGAGGTCGCCAAATCGCTGCTGTGGAATGGCGACAGCTACTTCGATTAGGGCTGGAGTGGTATTTGGCAGCCCTTCAAATGGATGCTATGCTGAGAACCTAAGCGCTACGAACGCGGAGTTGGGACGCAGTATGGATTGGGCGAATGTGCTGGAAAACGCTCTTCCTGTTTTCACTATTTGTGGTGTGTTTTTCTTGTGGCTGCGCCAGGACAACAAACGGCTGGAAGACAAGATGGACGGAAACATCACGAAGCTGCGCAATGACATGACCAAACAGAGCGAGCAGTTGCGTGAAGAGATGAACGACCGTTTTGATGCGATGGAATCTCGTATGCGCGGCGTCGAAACCGAACAAGCGCGCGTGGCTGGATTGCTGGAAGGCTTGGCGCTAAAGGGCCGCCTGCCAGAACGAGAGGGCACACTCGACTAGACTCGATGCCTCAACTGTTAGCTAAAGCCTAACCGTCTTCCCGCTGTCGCAAGCTTCCACCACGCCAAAAACGAACTCCATCGTATGGATATTATCCTGCGCGGTTGTGCCGACCGATTTGCCCTGCGTCACCGCTTCACAGAATTCGTGAAGCAGGTAATCCTGGCTCTCGCGCTCCATGCCGATCAGCGGAATCTCGCGTTTGTCGTCGTGCGCGCCGGCGGCGCCTCGCGCGTCCGCATCCACGCCGAGCAGCCCTTGGACATAGACGCGATCGTCTTCGACCAAGATCACGCCGCGTTCGCATTCGAAGCGCCAATCGGCATTCCAACTGGTCTCGAAGGCTTGCGAGCACCAGGAGCCGATGTACGACGCCTGTACGCCATTGGCGAATTCGATCACGGCGGCGGCGCTGGCATCGCCATCGAACCAACTCCAGGGCGGGTTCCAACTGCGGGCTGTGATCGATATCGCGTCGCTGCCGAGCAAGAAACGCATCATATCGAAATGATGAATCGACATGTCAATGATCAGCGGGTGGGGCATCTCTTCACGGAAGCCGCCGAAATGCGGACCGCGGTAGAACTCGGCGCGGACGGCTGCGGCAGCGCCCAACTCGCCGCTAGCGAGGATCGCCTTGATCGTGTGCGTCAGCGGCCGATAGCGGTAGTTTTGGGCGACGCTGCACAATACACCGGTCGCGTTGGCCGCGCTGACGATCGCCCGCGCATCCTCTAGATTGCCCGCGAGTGGTTTCTCGGTCAGCACGGGTAAGCCCGCTTCCATCGCGCTGACGCAGATCTCACGGTGAATTTGCGGCGGCGTCACATTGATCACGGCGTCGGCTTCGACAGCTTCCAGGGCTTGCGGCAGCGACTGGAAGATCCGCGCAGGATCTAGATTGTAGGCGTCCGTCTGCGCGCGCGCGATATCATCGCTGACTTCGACGAAGCCGGCGAAGTCAACAGCATCCGACCGCTTCACTGCGTTGAGCCAGGTGTTGCCCATCCCGCCGATGCCCGCTTGGATGACCTTCATAGCGCCGGATTCCTTTGCAATGAGCTAGACTATAATAACCCTGCGCAGTCTATCAGCTTCTAAGGGCTAGCGCCAATCACAGTTGTCATCTGTCATGCGCCGGATTTGACAGACGGCGAAGGCTTGCAGTACTCTCACGCGAGATCGCTCACCGTGTGCGGCAAGGTGGAAGGATAGGGACATGGTGTCACGACTTAGAATCGGCATCATTGGCTGCGGCGAAGTCACGCAGATCATACACTTGCCCACCTTGCGGCAATTGAACGAATTATTTGAAGTCGTTGCGATCTGTGATGTCAGTCAAAAGGCGCTGGACGGCGTGGGCGACGAGTGGGGCATTGGCGCTCGCTTCATCGACTTTGCAGAACTGCTGGCGCTGGATTCGGTCGACGCCGTGCTGATCGCCAATCCCAACGCCTATCACGCTGCTATGACCATCGCGGCGCTGCGGGCGGGTAAACATGTGCTTGTCGAGAAGCCCATGTGCCTGAACTTGGCGGAAAACGACGCCATCATCGTGGCAGCGGAAGAAACGGGAAAAACCGTGCAGGTTGGCACGATGCGCCGTTATGCGCCGGCTTTCCTGGAAGCCTGCCAGCTTGTCACGGAGCTGGATGAGATACGCCTGGCAAAGGCGCACGACATTATCGGGCGCAATTCGTATGTGATTGAGCCGACATCGAGAGTTGTCCGCGGGGACGATATACCGGAGTCAGTCAGTGAGGCGATGCGCCAGCTCGAGGCGGAACAGATATTTGCCGCCATCGGCGATGTCCCGCACGCATTAATGACCGCCTATCGCATGATGCTCGGCTTGAGCACGCACGATACATCAGCCATGCGCGAAATGTTGGGGATGCCCAAGCGGGTCCTGCATGCCTCGCAGCGCGCCAAGGGACGCTTTCTGACGGCGACCTTTGATTATGGCGACTTTGTCTGCCTATTCTCGACGGGCGGCGACAACATCCCACGCTATGACACATATCTGGAAGTGTACGGCGCGAACTGTGTGATTCGCGTCGATTACGACACGCCTTACGTGCGCAATATGCCCATTACGCTATCCGTGCTGGAATCCTCCGATGGCGTCTACACGAGCAGGAGCCAGCGTCACCCGGCTTGGGGCGACGCCTTCACGGAAGAATGGCGCGCTTTCCATCACAATGTCATCAATGGCAAGCCGTCCAAGACCAGCCCGCAAGATTTTCGCCAGGATCTCGTCTTGTTCCGCGACATGATTCAGATGATGGGCGGCGCCAGGACAATTCACGACAGATGCGGGTCCTAGCGCCAGAATAGCTATGAAATTGACTGCCGGAAAACGGTAAGCGCCCAAATAATCCAAAGCTTGTGCGGATGCGCGCCGGTCAGTTTGGGTGGTTCTTTCTAGGCTGCCCCTTGCATCGCTGTGTTGGCAGCGGTTTCGCTAACTTGGCAGCTTCCCCTGCCATTAGGCTGCGCTACAGACGCGCCTTCTACGCCAAGCGCCGCGCAACGGTCCACCCTTGCGCGACGGTCTACCGCTAGCCCCTTCTCCAACTACGATTGACGCTCGCGTCAGGTTATACGGCGAGATGGCATTTGCTTTGTGCATAATGTATGAATTAATGATGCGATATATTGTAAATCTTGTATCGAGTGTCAGAACTTGCCGCTTAGGAAGAAAGGAGGCATTGAGATTTGGTGTTTGGCGCTTCGTTTCGCGGTTTTGGTATTTGACGGAGGTAATTTCGTGACAAAGTTGGTGGCACTGGCGCTTGGACTTGCAGTATTGGCATTCGCATTGCCGGCGATAACGGTTAATGCGCAAGGTTTGACGGAGTTTGAAGGCGGGCCCGCTTCTCCGATCACTCTCCATCACGGCTCATTTTCTTGCCGCCTCAAAGGCAACACGAGCGACGGCAGTCCATTCGATATTGTAATCGCCTATCAAGAAAACAGGCGCGGTCTAATCACGTCAGCGAGTGTATCCAAATGGCAGGCAGCCTGGTATCTTGATGCGTCCTGGAACTGGTTTGCCTATGAAGTAAACATTAACGTGCGGCAATGGAGCGAACGGCATACAAGGCGTTGTTTCGCTAGCGCCATACCATAGCTGGTCTTGGTTGGCGGCTGATGCAGCGCGCAGGAGCCTCTGCCAATGGCGGAGGCTCTTCTATTATAAGTATGAGCAAGAAGAGGGACCTTACAGCAGTAGCCCCCATTCGCCCAGCCGGTTGACTGCCTGCGCAAATTCCCAGACCGTCAGACGAAACTCAAAAGTGGCAAAGATTGCGCACGTAGGCTAGACTCTTGCGTACGATTTGGCTGCTAGGCTTCATCGAGATACTTGTCTGATTGGAGGAAGAAATGTTCAAACGCATTCTGTTCACTTGCTTGGTGCTGAGCATTTTGCTCATCACAACGTCAGTTGTCTTGGCGCAAGACGACATTTTGCTCTACAGCGGCAATCAAGACATCGACAATATCGACCCGGCAACCGGCGAGAACTATTCGATTAACGCAGCGCTGCGCAGCCTGTATGATGCGCTCTATATCTACCGCGGCGCTGATACCGAACCTCATCTGGTGGAAAGTCATGAAGTGAATGACGACGCGAGCGTCTGGACATTTAAACTGCACGAAAACGCCGTTTTTCATGATGGCAGTTCGGTTAATGCCGATGCCGTCGTCTACAGCTTCAACCGCCTGCTGGCGATTTCCGGTCCGCCGAGTTGGCGCTGGGAATCCATTGCCGACGAGAATACCGCCGAAGCGCTTGATGAATTCACCGTACAATTCACGCTGACCAAACCCTACGCGCCCTTCATCGGTACGCTGCCGCAGCTATTTGTGGTCAACCCGGCAATTGTCGAAGCGAACCTCGGCGATGATATGGGGCAGACCTATCTCAAAGAGAACGCGGCCGGTTCCGGTCCCTTCATGCAAGGGCGTTGGGAGATTGGCAACCTTTACGAGTTCATCGCAGTTCCGGATTACTGGGCTGGCTGGACCGGCGACGACCACTTGGACGGGTTCATCTGGATCATCCAGCGCGACCATACGACCAAGCTCAACTCCTTGCTCGCGGGCGAAACGCATGTTTCCGATGCGCCTTCCGGCACGGAAAAGGAAGAAATCGTCGCATCGCCAGATCATATCTGGGAAGAACATGGCGGTTTCTTTGTCAATACGCTGAAGATGAACAACCAGAGCGAATACACCAGCGATGTCAACCTGCGGAAAGCCGTCGCGCACGCCATGAATTACGAGGAGATGAAGGCGGCGCAGGATGTATCGGTTACGCTGATGCCCGGTCCCACGCCAGCCGATTTTGTCGGCGCGGTAGAAGGGCTGGATTACCCCACCTACGACCTCGACAAAGCGCGCGAATACTTGGCGCAAACACCTTGGCCCGATGGCGGCATCACCCTGGATTACGTCTACGTCACCGAACTCTCGCATGAGATCATCCCGGGTTTGATTCTGCTCGAAGGTTTGGCGGAACTGAATATCGAGCTCAATATGATTCCCATGTTGTGGCCCGATATGGTCGCCAGCTGCGCCTCGCCAGAAACCGGCCCGCATATCATCAACATCTACACCTTGCCGCCATTCATGGATCCCGATGCCCATCTTTACAACCAATATCACTCCGACCAATGGGGCAGCTTTAACTCTTGCAGCTTCTATCAAAACGAGCGCGTGAATGAATTGCTCGACGAGGCGCGCGTCACTGGCGCTGCCGAAGCGCGCGCGGCGATGTACACCGAGGCGCAAGAGATCATCAATGCCGAGCAGCCGTCAGTGTGGATGTATACCCTGGATAACAGCATCGCCTTGCATACATGCGTGAAGGGTTACCGCTACTCGCCGCTTTATCCGATCACGGTCTTGTTCCAGGATCTGTGGATGGAGGGTTGCTAGCTTCTGTTCCATTGCGAGTCTCCCCTCATTTGAAGTGGGGGGAGACTTTTTACATTTGACGATTGATGTATCGAGGCCCTTATTCATACGGAGCGGAGGCAAATATGCATGAAGGAAACGGTCGTTCTCGATTTGGACAAGATACATGAAGCCTTGCCATCCGTGAGGACAAGTTTGGTAGATTACATTTACGACGCAGCAGTTTTCCTTCTACATCATCATCGTCATCAGTCCGGTTTGCGCTGTGAGATTAGTAGCCTTGAGGAGAATTTGTACTTTGCTACGCTCGTATGGACGCGACCGTATTCGGAAAGCATGATAAACACTTTCGGTGATACAGATTATGCAGTGGAATTTGCCGCTGAAGGTATGGCTTGTCTTACGATTCGAGCGACCACCAATTACACTGCCATTAGGCGTTCGCAGAGAAATGACGGTGTGGATTTCTGGTTGGCTGAAAGCGAAGATCTAGACAGGTTTGCGTTTCAGTTTGCTGCAAGAATGGAATGCAAGGGAATTACTGAAGCAAGGTATCCCAGCGAAATCAAGGCCAAAGTAGACGAAGGCATCAACCAGTCGAAGCGATCAGATACAACGCGGTTGCCTGCATACATCATAGTTACAGACTTCGGAAAGCCGATTATTGTAATGGTGCAAAGATGACTACAAAGGCTCGACGTGTCAATCAACTGCATCGAGAGGCAATGGAGTTCGCGGATGAGTCATTCGTCGCAAGGCTAGAGAAAGATCGTGAACGATACGTTCATTTTACCCGCCTCGCTCTCGCAAAAGAAACCGCCGCCGCCGACCTTATGACGGACGAAGATATAGAACCTACCCGTTCCGTCTTGCACCGCTCCGCTGCCACGCTTGCCTGGCGCTGCAAAGAGTATGAACGAGCCAAGAGACTCGCTTATCGTGCACTCGCTGGCAATCCGCCGTCGGACATTGAGTGGGAACTTAACGACTTGCTAAGCACGGTTAGACTTGAAGAGGCCGGCATCCGCCTCGGCAAGGGGCAACTGCAATTCTCGCTGCAGGGAGAAGAGATAGGGTATGGGAAGGCGGCAATATCCGAACTAACTTCTCGTATGCCGAGCATTCGAAGTATGCTGCAGATAACCGCGGAATCTTACTATCGCCAGCAAAGCGATCTTGAGGGAATCAACGCAGATGAATTCAGCGAAATCCCGATATTCGTCGACGGTTTCGCGCCTGGAAGCTTCATCGTGAGCCTGCGACTAGGTATCCCGTTTCAGAGCGAATTGCCCGGTTTTGAGCGCTTTGATAACATCGTTGAACCCTTTCTGGAGAATCTAAACCTAATAGGCAAGGGTGAGTTCTACCAACTTCAGAAGAAACTAGACGATCCCAATGCTTATGTTGGCATTGTGAAAGCCGCGCGCAAGCTTGCCCCAGACGGCAAACGAGTAGACTCAGTAAAATTTCAGGCAAGCGTTCGCGATCACCTCACAATCGTGTCATTCAACGTGACTCAGCGGTATCTGGCAGATGCCCCTTTGCCTGTACCGACCGCAAAACAGGAAACGCCCAATGGATATCAAGTGACAGACACAGACTTAGCAAAAGAAGGCGTCCTGAAAGTTGCAGACGGGCTCGTCAGAACTGAGTGTGTCCTGGTCACTGATGGGAACGTTAAGTGGGATATTGAGGGGCCGGAAGATATTTTGGATGAGATTGTTCGAGCATACTTCAAACGGCGTGTTGCAATCATTGGCAAGCAGATGAAGAAGAAAATAAACCGTGTAAATCGCATCCTCATTGAGAGCATAAATGATGTCATTGCTCTTGATGATGAGGACCAGCAGGAATCTACAGATTTCCCCGCGCTTCCGTTGCCAGAAGCATAAGGTCCCAGCATGAACATCCGCGTCTACATCCTGCGCCGCATCGCCCTGATCATCCCGACGCTGATCGGACTCAGCGTCTTGACGTTTTCCATTGCCCGCATCGTTCCCGGCGATCCAGTAGGATTGGCCGCCGGTCCGCGCGCCACTGAGGAAATCAAGGAAGCGCTGCGCCGCGAATTTGGCTTTGATCAGCCTTTGCCCATTCAGTACGTCAGCTATATGGCGGGGCTTTTCCGCGGCGACTGGGGCGAATCGCTTTACACGCGCCGCAAAGTGGTCAATGAATTGCGCGCTTTCTGGCCCGCGACTCTGGAACTTACGACCGCCGCTGTGGTCATCGCGACGCTGCTGGGCGTGCCGGCCGGCGTCATCTCCGCCATGTATCGCAACCGCCTGCCCGATCATGTCGCGCGTGTGCTGTCGCTGTTTTTTGTTAGCTTTCCTTCATTCTGGCTGGCGATGATTTTTCAGACCTGGTTCGGGCGCGATCTGGGGCTGTTTCCCATCGGCAAGCGCTTGCCGGTGCTGGTATCTCCACCCGCGCCAACGACGGGCTTGTTCCTGGTTGACAGCCTGGTGCAATTGGACTTTGAGACATTTTGGGTCTCTTTGCGACATCTTGTCATTCCGGCTTTGGTGCTGTCTTTCGGCGCCTTTGCCAGCATCACGCGCATCACCCGCGCCAGCATGGTCGAGGCGCTTGAAAAGGATTTTGTGCGCATGGAGCGCGCTATCGGCATCCCTTACCGCGTCATCATTTTCAAATATGTGCTGCGCAACGCCCTCATCGCCACCATCACCGTTATCTCACTCAACTTCGGCTGGTTGATGGCGGGCGCGATATTGATCGAGACGATCTTCGACTGGCCCGGCTTGGGCTTATACGCCGTGCATGCATCGCTCAGCCTGGACTTTCAGCCGATCATGGGCATCGCCATTCTTTATGGCGTCGTCTTCAGCGTGGTCAATATCTTGACGGACATCGTCTACGGCATCCTTGACCCGAGGATTCGTTATGGCTGAGTCACACGCGAAACGAAAGTCCCCCCGTTCCGCCCGCCGGGAAAATTTCGCGCGCGGCTTGTATCGCTTCCGCTCCAACCGGCTCTCGATGATTGGTCTATTGATGCTTGTCTGCATCCTGCTGATCGCGGTCTTTGCGCCGCTTATCGCGCCTTATCCCGAAGACGCCGCCGGCAAGACCCGCGTCACTGCGCGTTTGCAGCCGCCGAGCGAGGACTTCGCCTTTGGTACTGATAAGGTGGGTCGCGATGTCTTCAGCCGCGTAGTGATGGGCGCCGGGCTTGCCCTGCAAGTCGGCACCATTATCATTCTGCTGGCGACGACCATCGGCGTGACCATCGGCGCAATCTCGGGTTATGCCGGCGGCTGGATCGACGACTTGCTGATGCGCATCACCGACATCTTTCTCACTGTGCCGGCGCTGGTGCTGGCAATTGCGATATCGGCGGCGCTGGGCAAGGGCATCATCAATGCCATGATCGGCATTTCTTTGGTTTGGTGGCCCGGTTTCGCCCGCTTGACGCGCAGCCTGGTGCTTTCCTTACGCGAAGAACCATTTGTCGAAGCCGCCTACGGCATCGGCGCCGGTCATATGCGCATCATCTTTCGGCACATCCTGCCCAATGCGGTATCGCCAATTATCATCAAAATGACCACCGACTTCGGTTTCGCTGTATTGACAGCGGCCGCGCTCGGCTTCATCGGCTTGGGCGCGCAGCCGCCGACGCCGGAGTGGGGCGCGATGATTAATGACGGGCGCCGCTATTTTCCCGACGAATGGTGGATCGCCACCTTCCCGGGCTTGGCGATATGGCTGATGGTTTTCAGTTGGAATCTGATCGGCGATGGGCTGCGAGATGTGCTCGACCCGCGCTCGCGGCGGTAAAGCCCAAATGACCGAACTGCTCAACATAGACAACCTGCACCTGGAATTTCACACCTATGACGGCGTGGTCAAAGTGCTGGCCGGTGTCAACTTGAAGATGCGGCGCGGCGATGTGCTGGGTTTGGTTGGCGAGACCGGCTGCGGCAAATCGATGACCGCGCTATCAGTGCCCCGCTTGATTCCGATGCCACCGGGAAGAATCACCGCCGGGCGCGTGACCTTTGAAGGCGAAGACATCCTCAGCAAGAGCGAAAGCGAAATGGAGGCTTTCCGCGCCCGGCGTCTCGGCATGATTTTTCAGGACCCAGTGACGAACCTCAATCCGCTCTTTACGATTCGCGAGCAATTGGTGGACGCGGTGCTCTATCAGCGGGAGGGCGGACAGAAAACGCCCGGGCGCTGGCGCGGGTTCCTGCCCTCGGTGAAGCAAATGCGCAAGGAAGCGCACGAGCGCGCCGTCGAGTTGATTCGACTGACCGGTATCCCGGACGGGGATAAACGCATTTATGATTATCCGCATCAGTTCAGCGGCGGCATGCGCCAGCGTGTGCTGATAGCGATGGCATTGGCCGGCGATCCCGATCTGCTGATCGCCGATGAACCGACGACAGCGCTGGATGTAACCATTCAGGCGCAGATCTTGCGGCTGATCCGGTCGCTGGTGGCGCAGTTGGGTTTGACCGTCCTGCTCATCACCCACAATCTCGGCGTGGTGGCGCGCAGCTGCGAGCGGGTCGCCGTCATGTACGCGGGCCGCGTCGTCGAAGACTCGCCCGTGCGCGACTTGTTCCACAACCCCAAGCATCCCTACACGCGCGGCTTGATCGCAGCGGTGCCGCAGAAGGATGTCAATCGCGGCGGCTTGGAAGGCATACCGGGGATCATTCCCAATTTGATCAATCCACCTGCAGGCTGTCGCTTCAACCCGCGCTGCGAACATGTGATGGATATCTGCCGCGAGAGCGTTCCACCGGCGATTGAAGTTGGCGCCCAGCACAGCGCTTCCTGTTTCCTCTATGGGCCGGACGCATGAATCACCTGCTCGAAGTCCGGGATCTGCGCAAGTTTTTCCCCGTTCACGGCGGCTTGCTAAACCGCAAAGTGGCGGACTTCCGCGCTGTCGATGGCGTCAGTTTCGCCCTGCAGGAGGGCAAGACGCTCGGTCTGGTTGGCGAATCCGGCTCGGGCAAAACGACGATTGGCAAGTGCATCTTGCGCCTGATGGAACCCAGCGCCGGGCAGATCCATTACGACGGCGGCGAAATCACGCATTTGAAACAACGCGACTTGCGCCGCCTGCGCAGCGAAATCCAGATGATCTATCAGGCGCC
This sequence comes from Anaerolineae bacterium, assembly GCA_022821805.1. Lineage (GTDB taxonomy): Bacteria > Chloroflexota > Anaerolineae > Aggregatilineales > Phototrophicaceae > UBA6055. The sequence continues at coordinate 13,123 of JAJECX010000032.1, read as the reverse complement.
GGCCGCCTCGCTTAATGGGCGTATGACCGTGGGGCAGATCATCGGCGAGCCGCTCTGGATCCACGAGCGCCTGAAGGGCGACGCGGCGCGCGAACGCGTCCTAGAACTGATGCGCGTGGTCGGTTTGAAAGACGAACACTATTACCGGTATCCGCATGAATTCAGCGGCGGGCAGCAGCAGCGCATCGGCATCGCGCGCGCTTTGGCGGTGCAGCCGCGACTGATCGTGCTGGATGAGCCCACCTCGGCGCTGGATGTATCGGTGCAGGCGCAAATCCTGAACCTGTTGCAGGACCTGCAGGATCAGTTTGACTTGACTTATCTCTTTATCTCTCACGATCTCGGCGTGGTGCGCTATATGTGTGACGAGGTGGCGCTGCTCTATTTGGGCAAGATCGTCGAAGTCGCGGCCACCGAGGTCATTTTTGAAGATCCGAAACATCCGTATACGCAAGCGCTGATCTCCGCCATTCCTGAGCCGGACCCCGATGTGCGGCGTGAGGAAATCGTTCTGCATGGCGAAATGTCGTCGACAAATTCCCCCCTGATTCATCGGGGGGTATTTAGTGTGGGGGACGCAGGCTGCCCTTTCGCGCCGCGCTGCCATGCCGAAAAGCTGGCGACATGCGAGAGCGTTCCGCCACCGCTGCTCGAAGTGGAGCGCGCCCATCAGGTCGCTTGCCACTTGCATCCACCCTTGTCGGCCGCGGAGCCCGCCTGATGCTGCGCGAAGTGACATTGGACGACATCCGCCCGATCGCTATTGGCGCCGGCATCTTGGGCACGGGCGGCGGCGGCAATCCTTATCTGGGCGGGCTTCACTTGGCGTCGGTCATCCGCGAGAAGGGCTCGCAGCCACTGGTCGACCCCTTCGCGCTGGCGGATGATGCCCTGGTCTGCGTCGCTGGCACGATCGGCGCGCCGACCGTCAGCATCGAGAAACTGCCCGAAGGCACGGAGATGGCGCGGGCGCTGCGCCTGCTTGAGGAACATATTGGCCGACAATTTGATGCGGTCGCCATCGCTGAAATCGGCGGCGCCAATTCGATGCAGCCGCTGATCGCCGGCTTGCAGGCGGGCATTCCAACCGTGGACAGCGACAGTATGGGGCGCGCCTTTCCCGAAATTCAGATGTCTTCGTTTCTCTTTGGCAGCGATGCGAAAGTCGCGCCCTACGCAATGGTGGACGCTGCCGATAAAGCGGCCGTCATTCCCTCCGCGGTAAGCGATCTCTGGGGCGAGCGGATCGCCCGCAACATCGCCGTCAGCATGGGCGCGCGCGCCGGTCTGGTCGCCTGTATGATGAGCGGCGCGCAGCTGAAAGCCGCGGGCGTCCACTATACGATGTCGCTGGCGCATCACCTGGGCGCGCGCGCCATCGAGGCGCAGGAACAGAAGTCGGATGTGCCGCAGGTGGTGGCTGATGTGCTGGACGGCAAGGTCATCTTCCGCGGCAAAATCTCGGATGTCAACCGGCGCACGACCAAAGGCTTCGCCCGCGGTTGGGTGCGGATCAGCGGTTTTACCCCCCTCGGTCCCCCCGAAGCATCAGGGGGAAGTTTAGAGATCGAGTTTCAAAATGAACTGCTGATCGCGCGGATAAACGGCGAGGTGGTGGTGACCACGCCCGATCTGATTTGCATCGTCACGGAAGAGGAGGGCGAGCCGGTGACGACCGAGGCGCTGCGCTACGGGACGCGGGTCGCCGTCATCGCGGTACCGGCGCCGGAGCAGCTCAAGAGCGAAATTGCGCTGGAGGTGGTGGGTCCGCGGGCGTTCGGCTACGATGTCGAATTCCGTCCGCTGCCGGGCGGAGTGATTGGCTTGCGGCCGGGGTGACAGAAATAGAACAGATATGCTATATTTGTGCTTCAATAAGATTCGGAGTATGAGATATGGCGAATGAAAACCAGATACTGCTTTACGAGACGGAGAACGGCGAAACGCGCTTGGAAGTGCTGTATCAAGACGAAAGCGTCTGGCTCAGCCAGAGGGATATGGCGGAGCTTTTTCGGAGGGCAGTACATACCATCAACGAACATATACAAAACATCTATACAGAAAATGAACTTGATGAATATTCAACTATTCGGAAATTCCGAATAGTTCAAAACGAAGGCGGACGCAGGGTTTCACGCGAAATTGTCCACTACAACCTCGACATGATTATCTCGGTTGGCTACCGCGTCAATTCTTATCGCGGCACGCAGTTTCGGATTTGGGCGACCAGGCAATTGCGCGAATTCATCGTCAAAGGCTTCGTCATGGACGACGACCGGCTGGCGCATGGCGGCTCAAATTATTTTGAAGAGCTGGAACAGCGGATACGCAACATCCGCAGTTCAGAATTTAACTTCTATCGCAAAGTCCTCGATGTATTCGCTACCAGCATCGATTATCAATCAAGCAACCCGGTGGCGAAAAAGTTCTTTGGCACAGTGCAGAATAAATTCCATTACGCGATTCATGGGCATACCGCTGCCGAACTGATTCTGGAGCGCGTCGGCAGCGCCAAGCTGAACATGGGCTTGACCACCTGGAAACGCGATACGATGACATTGCGCGATGCGTACATCGCCAAGAACTATCTCGAAGCCATAGAGCTAAAGCGCTTGAACTTGCTAGTTGAGCAATTCTTGGCGTTTGCGGAATTGCAGGTTGTCGATATGCGGCCAATGTATATGAGCGATTGGGTGAAGAAGCTTGATCAGTTCATTGGTGAATTGAACGAGATGCCATTACTACAGAATGCTGGTAAAGTTTCGCGTGACGCGATGAAGGCGCGCGTTCGAAATGAGTATGAAGCCTATCGCGAGCGGCTTATGCTGGAAGAGAAGCTTTCCGAAGAAGAATTCGCTCGCCGTCTGCAAGACGCGGGAGACAAGCTGCTGTCACCTCCCGCAGCTGAAGATAATAGAGACTCCCCATGACCCACCCACCCAACTTCGCCAGCGGCACCGTCTGGACCGGCGACAACCTGCCCGTCATGCGTGGCATCAACAGCGGCTGCATCGACCTCATCTACCTTGACCCGCCCTTCAACTCCAACGAGGATTACGCCGCGCCTATCGGCAGCCGGGCGGCCGGCGCCGCCTTCAAGGACACCTGGACGCTCTCCGATGTCGATGTCTATGAACACGGCGAACTGGCGGAGCGCAGCCCGGCCGCCTACGCTGTCATCGACGCGGCCCGGCAGACGCATGGCAAATCCATGATGAGCTACCTGATTATGATGGCGGTGCGCTTGGTGGAAATGCGCCGCGCCTTGAAAGACAGCGGCAGCATCTACCTGCATTGCGACGACACCGCCAGCCATTATCTCAAGCTGCTGATGGACGCTGTATTTGGCGCGCGGAATTACCGCAATACGATTATTTGGCGGCGCGCCACCTCGCATAATGACCCCGGGCGCTATGGACGCATCTGCGACCACATCTTGTATTATGTCATGTCGGACGGGGCGACCTGGAACGACGTGCGGCAGCCTCGCGCTGCCGAATCGCTGGAAAGCGCCTACCCCAGCCAAGACGAACGCGGCCGCTATAGGAGTGATAATCTGACGGGACCGAAGCATAACACCGACTCCCTGGCGCCAAGCAGCTTGCCTTGGCGAGGTTATGATATATCAAAGAGAGGCAGAGTATGGTCAGCGCCCAAGACGGGCACATACGCCAAGTATATTGAAGAGCGCTTTATCCCTGGCTATCGCAGCATTGAAGGGGTACACGAACGGCTGGACGCTTTGGACGAGGCCGGCTTGATACATCATCCCAAACGCGGCAAGTGGCCCGGGCTCAAGCGTTACGCCGCCGCCGACGCTGGCGCGCCGCCGCAGAATCTGATTCTCAACCCCATCGGCTTCACCAATTACAGCGCCAACAGTAAAGAATATTTGGGTTTTCCCACGCAGAAGCGGCTCGCGATGATGGAGCGAATCATCAAAATTTCCAGCAACGCAGGCGATATGGTCTTCGACCCCTTCTGCGGCTGCGCCACGACGCTGGTCGCCGCTGACCGGCTGGAGCGAAAATGGGCCGGCATCGACTTGGCGCCTCACGCTGTGAAGCTGGTGGACCAGCGCATCCGAGACGACCGCGGCGCGCTCTGGGGCGGCGCTATCGTGCGCGATGACCCGCCCTTGCGCACCGATTTCGGCAAGCTGCCCAATTATCGCACCCACCGCCACCGTCTATACGGGGAGCAGGAAGGCGTCTGCACCGGCTGCGACACGCACTTCCCCTTCAAGGTGATGGAAGTCGACCATATCTTGCCGCGCAGCAAAGGCGGCAGCGACCACTATGAGAATTTGCAACTGCTCTGCACGCATTGCAACAAGAGCAAAGGCAGCAAAACAATGGCGGAATGGCGAGCAGCGCAGGAACTAGCCAACTAATACGAGGAGAAACGCAAATGAGAATCGGAGTAGATGTCGGCGGGACCAACACCGACGCCGTCTTGATGGATGGCGCAACGGTCGTCAGCTCGACCAAAACGCCGACTACCGCCAACGTATCGGAGGGCATCGCCAAAGCCTTGCGCGCGGTGATCGAAGATTCCGGCATCGACCGGGCGGCGATCGACGGCGTGATGATCGGCACAACGCATTTCACCAACGCGGTGGTCGAGCGCAAGCATCTGACGCCAACCGCTTGCATCCGCCTGGGCTTGCCGGCGACGGTCTGCTTGCCGCCGATGGTGGATTGGCCCGATGACCTGCGGGAAATCGTCGGGGGCAATGCCCATCTGGCGCACGGCGGCCATGAATTCGACGGGCGCGAAATCTCCGATTTTCAGCCCGATGAGGTGCGCGCCATTGCCGAGGAGATCCGCGATGCCGGCTTGGACGCCATTGCTATTTCATCCGTCTTTTCACCGGTCAATGCGACCTTTGAAGAGCAGAGCGCGGAGATCGTGCGCTCGGTGATCCCTGGCGCCAACATCACGCTCTCCAGCGAGATCGGGCGCATCGGCTTACTGGAGCGGGAAAACGCCGCCATCATGAATTCCTGCTTGCGGCAGTTGGCGGCGCGCACCATCGACGGCTTCAAAGCCGCTCTGGACGAGCTGCGGATCACCGCGCCTTTTTACATCAGCCAAAACGACGGCACGCTGATGAACGCCGACTTTGCCAAGGAATATCCGGTGCTCACCTTTGCCTCCGGACCGACCAACAGCATGCGCGGCGCCGCATTCCTCAGCGGCTTGCGCGATGCTATCGTGGTCGATGTCGGCGGCACGACCACTGATATCGGCGTCTTGCAGCATGGCTTCCCGCGGGTGGCGGCGCTGGCGGTCGATATCGGCGGTGTGCGCACCAACTTCCGCATGCCCGATACTTACTCGATCGGCTTGGGCGGCGGGAGTTTGATTAGCCCCCACCCTAAATCCCTCCCCCATAAAGAGGGAGGGACTTCAATTGCACCTGACACACCTTCCCTCCTTGTGGGGGAAGGGGCCGGGGGATGGGGGGACATCAAAGTCGGCCCGCAAAGCGTCGGCTACGAACTGACCGAGAAAGCTCTCGTCTTTGGCGGCGATATCCTGACCGCGACCGATGTAATCGTGGCAGGCGGTAGCGAGAACATCGGCGATGCGAGCGCCGTCGCTAATCTGGACGCCTCGCTTGTCACAGCAGTGCAAGGGCGCATCATGGAGATGATCGCCATCGCGGTTGATCGCATGAAGACGAGCGCGACGCCGGTGCCGGTCATCGTTGTTGGCGGCGGCAGCATACTGGTCACCGGCGCCATTGAAGGCGCTTCCGAGATAATCAAGCCCGATCATTTCCCGGTCGCCAATGCCATCGGCGCGGCGATCGCCCAGGTCGGCGGTGAATGCGACCGCATCTTCTCCCTCGCCGAGCTCAGCCGCGATGAAGCATTGGATCAAGCCAAGGGCGAAGCGAGCGAGCGCGCGGTCAACGCTGGCGCCGATGCGGAGAGCATCGAGATCGTTGATGTCGAAGAAGTCCCGCTGGCTTACCTGCCGGGCAATGCCACCCGCATCATGGTCAAAGCCATCGGCGATTTGGTGGAGGCTTGATATGCGCATCACCAACACGGCGATCATTTTCTGTAGGGCGACTGACGCGCAGTGTCTAGGCGCACTGTCAAGTCGCCCGCGACCGGCAGGGGGCGTAAATGCGCATCATTGATGAAGCTGTCCTGGAAGATCTGGCGCTGGGCGCGGCCGTCCTAGGCACGGGCGGCGGCGGCGATCCCTATATTGGCAAGTTGATGGCGCGGCAAGCCATCCGCGATTACGGACCGGTCGAGCTCTACACGCTTGATGAGCTCGGCGATGACGACCTGGTTGTGCCGACGGCGATGATGGGCGCGCCGACGGTCATGGTGGAAAAGATGCCCAACGGCGATGACATCGTGAACGCTTTTCAGTCGGTGGGCAAATATATCGGAAAACCAGTCAAGGCGACGATGAGCATAGAAGCGGGCGGGCTGAACTCGGTCGTGCCGATTTATTGCGCCGCCCGCCTGCGCGTACCGATGGTCGATTGCGATGGCATGGGTAGAGCCTTTCCCGAGCTGCAGATGGTGACGCATACGATTCATGGCATCTCCTCGACGCCCTTCGCCATGTCCGATGAGCGCGGCAACACCGTCTTGATGGAGACGATCAGCAACCTGTGGACGGAGACCTTCGCCCGCAGCGTCACGGTCAACATGGGCGCGATGGCAATGATCGCGCTTTACGCCGCCACCGCCGCCCAACTGCGCGAAGCCGCGATCCCAGGCACGATTACGCTGGCGGAAGAAATCGGCAAAGTGGTGCGCCGCGCCCGCCTGGAAGAAGAAGAACCGGTGGAGACGATACGGGAAGCGGTCGGCGGCTTTTTGATCTTCAAGGGCAAGATCGGTGATGTCGAGCGGCGCACGGAAGCCGGATTTGCCAAAGGCGACGCCTTCATTGATGGAATCGACGAATACGGCGGGCAGAAGCTGCAATTGAGCTTTCAAAACGAGCATCTCGCCGCCCGCATCAATGGCGAGTTCAAGGTGACGGTGCCGGATCTGCTGGCGGTGCTGGATGTGGATACCGGAGAGCCGATCACCACCGAGGGTCTGCGTTATGGTTTCCGCGTGGCAATTATCGCCATCCCTTGCGCGGAGAAATGGCGCAGTCCAAAGGGCTTGGAGATTGTCGGTCCCGGCTATTTCGGCTATGAGACCGAATACGTCCCGGTCGAAGAGCGGTACGGTTAGGCAACTGTAGGGGCGACACTTGTGTCGCCCGTCGAAGGACTTACATGAAGAGGCGAACCCTTGGCTCGCCCGCCACGAAGCATAGACGTACGTGTGACCTATCAGGTCGTCCGCCCGAACAAACGGGAGACTCTCCATGCGACTGCTATACGAAGAGCAAATTGAAGACATCGCCCTCGGCGCGGCTGTCTTGGGCACGGGTGGCGGCGGCGACCCCTACGTCGGCAAGCTGATGGCGCGGGAAGCGGTGCGGCAATATGGACCCGTGGAGCTTTACACACTGGACGAACTCGATGACGACGACTTGATTGTGCCCTCGGCTGGCATGGGCGCGCCGATCGTCATCGTGGAAAAGCTGCCCGCCGGCGATGATATGATCCGCGCATTTGAAGCGCTGGGCCGCTATTCCGGACGAAAGCCGCGCGGCACGATGAGCATTGAAGCCGGCGGTCTCAATTCGATCATGCCAATCTACGTCGCCGCCCGCCTGCGCATCCCCATGGTCGACTGTGATGGCATGGGGCGCGCCTTCCCTGAGATTCAGATGACGATCTTCACCGCCCATGGCATCACCGCCAGTCCCTTCGCCATGTCTGATGAACGAGGCAACGTGATTCTGATGGACACGGTCAGCAATGCTTGGGTGGAGACCTTCGCCCGTTCCTGCGTTGTGCACATGGGCGCGGAAGGCATGATCGCGCTTTACTCGGCGACGGTGAAGCAACTGAAGGAAGCGGCGATTCACGGCACCATCACGTTGGCGGAAGAGATCGGGATGACCGTGCGCAATGCCCGGCGCCAAGAAGCGAATCCGGTTGACGCTGTGCGGTCGGCGGTCGGCGGCTTTCTGATCTTTCGCGGCAAAATTACCGATGTGGACCGCCGAATAGAAGGCGGCTGGAATCGCGGCGATGCCAAGATGGCCGGCACTGGCGACTTCAGCGGGCAGGAGCTGCTTCTTGATTTTCAGAACGAGCATCTGGCTGTGCGCGTCGATGGTGAATTCGCCGCCACCGTGCCTGATCTGATCGCCGTGCTCGATAGCGAAACCGGCGAGCCGATCACAACCGAAGCGCTGCGTTATGGCATGCGCGTCGCCGTCATCGCCTTCCCCTGCGCGCCGCAATGGCGGGAGCCGGCCGCGCTCGAATTGGCTCACCCGCGCTACTTCGGCTACGATGTCGATTATGTGCCGGTTGAGCAGCGCTACCGGGGTCCTTAATGCGACTGCTCGACGAAGAGCATATCGGCGACATCGCGGTTGGCGCGGCGATATTGGGCTCCGGCGGCGGCAGCGATCCCTATATCGGCCTGCTCATGGCGCGCGAAGCCATCCGGCAATATGGGCCCATCGAACTGTACACGCTGGACGAACTGGATGACGATGACCTCATCGTTCCCGCTGCCGGTATGGGGGCGCCCACCGTCATCGTGGAAAAATTGCCGGCCGGCGACGATCTTGTTCGCGCCTTTCATGCCTTGGGCAAATACACCGGGCGGAAGCCCCGCGCCACCATGAGCATCGAATCAGGCGGCATGAACTCGATAAGACCGATCTATCTTGCAGCGCGCCTGGGCATACCGGTGGTCGACTGCGATGGCATGGGGCGCGCCTTCCCCGAAATTCAAATGACTGTGCTGACCGCGAACGGCATCAGCGCAAGCCCTTTCGCCATGTCCGATGAGCGCGGCAACGTCCTGCTAATAGATGCCGTCAGTAACCAATGGGTGGAGGTTTTCGCCCGCTCCTGCGTGATGGACATGGGCGCGGTCGGCGCGATCGCCCTCTATGCGGCGACGGTGAAGCAGCTGAAGGAAGGAGCCATCCGCGGGACGATCACGCTGGCGGAAGAAATCGGAAATACGGCGCGCAATGCCCGGCGCCGCGAAGCGAATCCGATCGATGCGATACGCCGGGCGGTTGGTGGCTTCCTCGCATTCCGCGGCAAGGTCACCGATGTTGACCGGCGCGTAAGCGGAGGCTTCGCCAAAGGCAGCGCGAGGATGGCTGGCAGCGGCCGGTTTGCCGGGCAAACCCTGATGCTCTACTTTCAGAATGAGCATCTTGTCCTGCGAATTGATGGCGAGTATGTTACCACCACGCCGGACTTGATCGCGGCGCTTGACGCCGAGACGGGCGAGCCGATCACAACCGAGGCGCTGCGTTATGGCATGCGCGTCGCCGTCATCGCCTTCCCCTGCGCGCCGCAATGGCGGGCGCCAGCCGCGCTGAAGTTAGTCTGTCCGCGTTATTTTGGCTACGATGTCGATTATGTGCCGGTTGAGGAGCGCTTGGGGGAATGATGCGAGAGGTCACCCGGGACGACACCCAAGCCATCGCCATTGGCGCCGGCATCCTTGGCGCCGGTGGCGGCGGCAGCACTTATCTAAACCGTATCCGGCTAGACAACGAACTGCGCCAAGCTGGGCATCCAGTGCCGATCATCCGCGCTGATGATGTGCCCGACGAGGCGCTGATCTGCGCGGTGGGTGGCATGGGCGCGCCCACGGTCAGCAATGAAAAACTGCAAGAAGGGCGCGAGATCTTGCGGGCGGTGCGCGAACTGGAAGCGCACCTGAGGCAGAAGATCTACGCCATCGTCATCGGCGAGATCGGTGGCGGCAACGCGCTGGGTCCTATGATCACGGCGCTGCAATGCGGCTTGCCGGTCGTCGATGGCGACGGCATGGGCCGCGCCTTTCCTGAGCTCGACATGGACACCTTTATGATCGGTGGCCTTGCGCCTGCGCCGTTTGCCCTGGCTGACGCGCATGGCAATGTCGTCATCTTCGAGCGGATTGGCACGGCAAAGCAAGCCGAGGAGTTCGCCCGCAGCTTAACAATCGAGATGGGCGGCTCGGCCGGGCTGGTGATGCCGGTGATGACCGGCGCCCAACTGAAAACGACCATCATCCGCGACACGCTCAGCCTGGCCAAACGCATCGGCGAGACTGTGCTCGACTGCCGCGCGCGCAGTATCGAGCCGGCCAAAACCGTCGCCGAGCTGTGCAATGGCAAAGTTCTCTTTAGCGGCAAGATCATTGATGTGGAACGGCGAACGGTCCAGGGTTTCGCCCGTGGCAAGCTCATCATCTGCCCTTTCACCCCCCAGCATCCCCCCAACGCATGGGGGGGGCCGAGGGGGGTAGCACAGCTGGAAATCGAGTTTCAAAATGAGAATCTGATCGCGCGCAGCAACGGCGAAACGCTCTGCGCGGTACCCGATCTGATTACGCTGGTCACGCTGGATGAGGGCGAGCCGATCGGGACCGAGTCGCTGCGGTATGGCTTGCGCGTTGCCGTCCTGGCGATGCCGGCGCCCAAGGAATTGAAGACGCCGGAAGCGCTGGCGGTGGTGGGTCCGCGCGCCTTTGGCTATGACCTGGATTTCCGTCCGCTGCCCGGGGATTTGTTGTAAGTGCTGGCACGGTCAGGTTTGACAGGTCGCGCGGTTTTCGCTAAGATGATTGCACGACGGGAGATTGAAAGCAGTGCGAGAATGCACAAGCGCAAAGAGCTAAATTGGACTGCGCATCAGAATGGCGTTTGCAGGGCTAACGCTGAATTCTTAGCTTTGTGTGAGGAGCACAGTCAAACATTGCCGCTGACGCGCGAAGGCTTGAAGCATTTGCCACGCAAAGTCGAGTTGGAGTTTTACCGCCGCATGCCGGTGTGGATGGCTGATGAGTTAGGCTTTGGCACTCATGAGGATGATCCGACGCTAATTGTGATGCGGGAAGTTGATCACGGTGTCTGGAAGTATGTGTTTTGACGCCGGATGAGATACCTGCTCGATACGAACATCTGCATATATTGCATCACCGGAAGATATCCGCAGCTATTCGATAGAGTGCTCTTGCGGCATCAAAATTCAGGCATTGCCCTCAGCGCGATTTCTAAAGCGGAAATGTATGCGGGGTCATACCGCCGGCGTTCGCCTGCGGCGTATCGGCAGGAGCAGGACGAGTTCTTTTCTTACTTTCCCAGCTTGCCCTTTAATGATGCTGCTGCAGAAGTCTACGGCCGCATACACGCATTCTTGCGCGACCGAGGGCAGCTTATGGGCGTCGCCGATATGCAGATAGCAGCCATTGCGATGGTAAACGGATTGACCGTCGTGACGCACGATATGCGCGGTTTTACGCGACTCCCTGATTTACCTTTCGAAGATTGGGCGACCGAATAGCGATCGCATTGGAACTTGCCATGCCCGAACGACCCCACATCATCATCTTCAATCCCGACCAGTGGCGCGGCGATGTCATGGGGCACTTCGGCAATCCGGCCGCCGTCACCCCTAATCTCGACCGGATCATTGAGCATGACGCTGTTTCTTTCCGTCACGCCTTTTGCCAGAATCCCGTTTGTACACCCAGCCGCTGTTCCTTCATGACTGGCTGGTATCCCCACGTCCGTGGACACCGCACGATGTTCCACATGCTGCAGACCGATGAACCGGTGCTGCTGAAATATCTCAAGGACAAGGGCTATTTTGTTTGGTGGGGCGGCAAGAATGACCTGGCGCCGCGACAAGATGGCTTCGCAGACTATTGCGATGTTAAATACGAAGCGCCGGGCGAATTGCGGCCGAATCTGCACAGCGCCGGTGAGTGGCGGGGTGATCCAGCGGGCGACAACTATTATTCATTCTTCGCTGGCAAGCTACCTTCAACCCCCCTCGGTCCCCCCGAAGCGTCAGGGGGAAGTGTAGGCGCCGAGGTCTATTACGACAACGACTGGGCGATGGTTGATGGCGCAGTTGAATTGATTCAAAACGCGCCGCCCGATCAGCCGCTCTGCATCTACCTTCCGCTAAGTTATCCGCATCCGCCTTACGGCGTCGAAGAGCCCTGGTTCAGCCAGATCGACCGCGACCTTATCCCGCCGCGCGTCCCGACGCCCAATTGGGAGAAGAAACCGAGCCTCGTCGCCGGCATCTACCAGCGGCAAGGCTTGCAGAATTGGAGCGACGAGCGCTTCACTGAATTGCGCGCCGTCTATTATGGCATGTGCGCGCGAGTCGACGCGCAGTTTGGCAAGGTCGTCGCCGCCTTGAAGGAAAGCGGCGCATACGATGACAGCGCCATCTTTTTCTTCTCTGATCATGGCGATTTCACCGGCGATTACGGTTTGGTCGAGAAGACGCAGAACACCTTTGAAGACTGCCTGACCAGAGTTCCGCTGATCGTCAAGCCGCCGGCCGATCGGCCGATCAAGCCCGGCATCCGCGACCAACTGGTCGAATTGATCGACTTCACCGCGACCGCTTACGAATGGGCCGGCATCGCGCCGGATTACGATCACTTTGGACGCTCGCTGACTCCGCTGATTCAAGGCGCGGACACTGAACACCGCGATGCGGTCTTCTGCGAGGGCGGACGGCGTTTCGGGGAAGAGCAGGCGATGGAAAAGGACAGCCCGTCGTTTTATGATCCAACTGGGTTGTATTGGCCCCGCGTTCAGCTGCAAGGGAGTGAAGCCGGCGAGCACTGCAAGGCGACCATGTGCCGCACGCACGACTTCAAGTATGTGCGCCGCCTGTATGAAGCCGACGAGCTTTACGATCTGCGCCGCGACCCCGGCGAACTACAGAACCGGATTGATGATCCGGCATACACCTCCGTGTTGTCGGCGCTGCGCGAACGGATGCTTACCTGGTATCAGACGACTTGTGATGTCGTGCCCTACAAGACCGATGTGCGCTAAACGGTTCCCCGCCCCGCGTTCTGGGGATGACCGCAATAGGCACGGCGGGAAGTGGCTAGGTGTATAGTCCCATATTGAGATGGTGTGGTTTTTGATGAAATCGTTCCGGTGTTTCTCGCCAACGATCACAGATGAATTCATAGGGACTTCGCCCCTTCAGGGTCTTCAGTCTTTTGCCAAAATTGTATGCCTGCAA
>JAJECX010000029.1 GCA_022821805.1 Anaerolineae bacterium | reverse complement strand
TCCTTATGCTCTCTTGACTATTCTGTATAGCTCGGCGGGTTGCCTCTGTCGTTGTGGCGCGAGGGTGAAGTATCTGTCCCATAATTCGTCCTTTTGCTCATTGGAAACAGTACCATTATAATCCAAGACCATACACCTAGTGGGTGGCGCCCTCTTCGCCCCCGCCTTGCGAGAGAAATATGCTGGCATCGTATCCCATGCGCGCCGAGAGGGCGTCGGCGGTATCCCTCACAACAGTCCCGAATTCGTCGATGCGTTCCAGCGTGACGCGACCAGCCGGTCCGCTGATGCCGATGGCGCCGACCAGGACGCCGCGATGGTCGTAAACCGGCGCCGCCACACAGCGCACGCCATAGTTATATTCTTCGTCATCAATGGCGTAACCGCGGGTTGCAGTCTGCGCCAGCTGCGCTTCAAGGGACGAGGGGTCGGTGACGGTGCGGTGGGTAAATGAGCGGAAATCGTCGGACATGCGGCTTTCGCCAAAGGCGAGCATCACCTTGCCCAGCGCCGTGCAATGGAGCGGCGAAAGCGTGCCAATCTCGGATTCCACCCGCAGCGCCGCCGTCGATTCCACCTGATCGATATAAAGCGCCTGCCGCTGCGCCTGAATCGCCAGGTGCGCGCATTCGCCGGTCTTGTCCACCAGTTCGTGCAAATAAGGACGCGCGTGATCGCGCAGGGTGATGCGGTTCAGCAGATGCTGCCCAAGCGTCAGCAGCTGTGGACCTAGCAAGTAGCGCGAACTGTTTTCGTCTTGCTCGACGAAGCCGTAGTTTGCCAGTGTGTGCAGCAGGCGCGAGGCGCTGCTCTTGTCGATCGACAGATGCTTGGCGATTTCAGTGGTGCCCATGCCGTTGCGCGAATGCTCAAGCAGGTTCAGGATTTTTAAGCCTTTCGCCAGCGCCTGGATCTCAGCCATAGCGTAATCTCACTTTGCGCAACTACAGATGTACAACATGCAACACCAGTGCGCTATGCTGAACTCACGGTCAATTGGTTGACAATTATAAAACAGTGTTGTACCTTTGGCAACATATACAAAGAACTGCTTGTTTTTTTGCTGAAATTGCGCTAATTTGGATGTGAAGCGAGGAGGCGCCTATGATCCAATTCACCAGCTTTGCCTTCGACAATTGTTCAGAGCTTACGGAGAAATGAAGATGATGAGCAGACGTTTGATCCTGGCAGTACTTGTAATCCTGACGGCGGGTCTCGCTGTCGCGCCGGCGATGGCGGACGACCTAATGGGCGACTTCACCGTCTCCCATTATTTCGGCGGCTTCGGCGGCGAATTCATCGACGGCATCGTAGACGCCTTCATCGCCGAAAATCCGGGACTGATGCATGCGGCCAGCCCGGTTGATCACGAACAATTCAAGACATCGATTCTGGTGCAGCTGGCCGGCGGCAATCCGCCCGATACCTTCAGTTATTGGGCTGGCGCGCGCATTCAGTTCGTCGTTGATGGCGGCCGCTTGCAGCCGATTGATGACATCTGGGAAGCGAACGATATGGATTCGCAATTCCCGGCTGCCGTCATCGACACCGCCGCTACCTATGACATGCATCGCTACGCCGTGCCGCTGACCTTGCATTGGGTGGGCATGTTCTACAATACGGCGCTCTTTGAAGAGCATGGCGTAATGGTCCCGAACAATTGGAACGATCTGGTCAACGCCGCCGAGACCTTCAAGATGGCCGGCATTCCGGCGTTCTCGCTCGGTTCGATCAACCGCTGGCCCGGTCAATTCTGGTTCGACATGATCTTGCTGCGCACCGCGGGCAACGATTATCGCAACCAGTTGATGAGCGGCGAAGCCTCCTATACCGATCCGGAAGTCGCGCGCGCTTTTGGGCTGTGGAAAGAACTGGTCGATGCCGGTTACTTCTATCCCGACGCCAACGCCTACGACTGGGATGAAGCAGCCAACTTCGTCGCCAACGGCGAGGCGGCGATGACCCTGATGGGCACCTGGATCGGCGGGCTTTACGCGGGCAACGACATGGTGGCGGGCGAAGACTTCGATTACTTCTCCTTCCCCACCATTGACGAAGATACGCCGCGGGCATCGCTCGGACCAATCGACACCTTCGTCGTCTCGGCTGACGCAGCCAATGCGGACGCGGCCAAAGCCTTCCTGGTTCACTTGACCAGTCCGGATGTGCAGGCCGAATTCGCCCTGGGCGCTGGCAACCTGGCGCCGAGCCTGCTGGTCGATACGGGCATCTACAACGATGTCGTGGCGCGCATCGCCGGCGAAATCGCCAACGACCCGGTCTTTGCCTTCAACTATGACCTGGCGACGCCGCCACCGGTCGCCGAAGTCGGCTTGAATGCCTTCTCGGAATTCATGGCGAATCCGGGCGATTACGAAGCGATGCTTGAGCGCGTGCAGGCTGACGCCGCCGCCGAGTTCGCCGGTATGGAGTAGGGATTTTCCCGTCACACATTCATTGACATATCTGTAGGGGCGATTCTGTGAATCGCCCACTGGCACAAGGCGAAAACATTCGGGCGACACACAGTGTCGCCCCTACAATTCCTGGCTAAGTAGACAGGGGGCGCAAACACGACTCATGATGTTACGCCGCCACCCCTGGATCGTCCCCGCTAGCTTCCTCGTCCTGCCCGTCCTGGTTTATATCACCTTCGTCATCCTGCCGACGCTGAATTCACTCTACTATTCTTTCACCGACTGGGTTGGATACGGCGCCGACTTCAATTTCGTCGGCACGGCCAATTTCGAAAAGATCTTCACCGACCGCCTCTTCAGCAATGCCATCAAGAATACCGCGATATGGCTGGCGCTGGCGATGACCGCGCCTACCCTGCTGGGCTTGACCTTGGCGCTGGCTCTCCAAGGCAAACGCAAGATAAATACGCTTTACAAGTCGCTTTTCTACCTGCCGATCTGCCTGTCGCCAATCATCATCGGCATCATCTGGGTTTGGCTCTACAGCCCCAAGCTGGGCATCGTCAATCTTTTCCTGCGCTCAATCGGCTTGGATCAACTCGCAACCGCCTGGCTTGCCAATCCGAATACGGCGCTTTTCGCCGTCTTCGTCGCCTGGGCATGGCAGCAGACCGGCTTGAACATGGTCATCTTCCTGGCCGGTTTAACTTCGGTGCCGACGCCGCTGGTGGAAGCGGCAAAGGTCGATGGCGCCAATTATTGGCAGACGCTAATCAAGGTCATCATCCCGATGCTGCGCCCGGCGACCGTCGTCGTGCTGGCATTGACCGCCATCAGCGCGCTGAAGAGCTTCGAAATCATCTGGGTGATGACGATGGGCGGTCCCTTCAATAAATCGGACACGCTCGCCGTCTTTATGTACAGCGAGAGCTTCCGCAAGTTCAAGATGGGCTACGGCAGTTCGGCTGCTGTAATTCTCTTTCTGATGACGCTGGTGATCATCGTGCTCTATTTCCGCCAGACCGCCGCCGCCGAGGAACTCTATGACTAGCGCGCGCGCGATGAATTGGCAGCGTCTGCTGGGCGCCGCCCTGCTCTACTCCGTCTTGACGATCATGCTGATCCTGTTCATGGTTCCGGTCTACGGCGCCATCGTCACCGCTTTCAAGACGCAAGCCGAGGTCTCGGCCGGCGGCTACTGGACGATCCCGACCCGATTCGCGGCTGAGAACTTCGAGCGCGTAATGGACCCGGATGACGGCAACCTGGGCTTGTACTTGGGTAATTCGCTGCTGCTGACGATTCCAGCCTCGCTATTCTCGATTGCGCTGGGCACATTGGCAGGGTACGGCTTGGGCAAATACAACTTCAAAGGCGATGGGGTACTTTTCATCTTGATTGTGGCTGGCATGTTCCTGCCGCCGCAGATCGCGCTGATCCCCGTCTTCCGGCTGATGAACGATATCGGGCTCTACGACACGCTCTGGGCGGTCATCATTATCCACACCGCCTTCGGCATCCCGATTTGCACGCTGGTGATGCGCAACTTCTTCCAGGTCGTGCCCAATGCCCTGCGCGAGGCGGCGCTGATCGACGGCGCCAACGAATACAGCATCTTCTTCCTCATCATGCTGCCGCTGACGCTACCGGCGCTGGCGGTGCTGGCGACCCTGCAATTCACCTGGATCTGGAACGACTTCCTCTGGCCCTTCATCCTGACGCAGCGCGCCGAAAGCCGCACGGTGATGGTCGGCATCCTCAACTTGACCGGGCAGTACACGGTCGATTGGGGCGGTCAAGCGGCGGCGAGTTTGATTGGGTCGCTGCCGACGCTATTTATCTTCGTGTTCTTCCAGCGCTATTTCATTCGAGGGCTCACGCTGGGTGCGGTGAAGGGGTAACGAAAGTTGACAGATGAACCGAGAATCCACTAGAATGCGTACACGCTATTGACAGTGTGCATAAGGAGCGAGCGATGGCACACGACCGACGCAAGATCGCCAATTCCTTCTATCTACCGAAGAGACCGTTTCTGAGCGGCGTGGCAGGACTCTTGGACTTCAGCGGTTCCCGTACACGCTACTACGCCAGGCAGATACTTGACCGCTCTGTTGCCGATGCGATGCGCCTGGATTGGGAGGCTGTGGGAACGAGTCTGTGGTGGGCGCTTGAACAACAGGAACAGAGAGACAAAGAGGCATCCGAGAGTGAGTGATGGACAAAGCGCCGTGCCTCAAGAGTCTGAAGATGCAGTTGGTATGTCTTCTCCTCCTCCACCGGCGTCAATTAGAGATCTACCCGACGACCAACGCCACGAACTGATTGAGTACTTCAGAAATATCATTCATGTCGAGCAGACTACGGGGCATATGCCACCACCTTCCATGCTGGCCGCATACGAACCGGACGTCCAAACGATCATCGTGGACGAATTCGCCAAGCATGGTCAGCACAGAAGAACTGCGGAAACCACAATACTGAACGCGTCTATTCAACGAGACAGGCTAGGGATGTGGCTCGGTTTTGTATTGGCGTTTACGCTCTTGCTTATTGGTGGAGCGATCATTCTATCGGGCCATAAAGTCGAAGGTCTCGGACTAATAGCGGCCGATGCTGGTGCATTGGCTGTAGTTTACATTGTCGACCAACGTAACCGCGAGAACTAGATTCCAGCAATGGGAACCGCACAGCTATGCGCGGCCTCTCTGCTCGGGTCGCTGCCGACGCTATTTATCTTTGTGTTCTTCCAGCGCTACTTCATTCGCGGTCTGACACTTGGCGCGGTGAAGGGGTAAATCCCCAGTTTCTGGGGTTAGCTTCGTGATAAGTTGTTGTATTATGTATCGTGTCTTACTTTTCTGACTCAATTCACTGGGGATAGTAATCGGATGGATTTGGACAAATTGAGGTCGCAATTGCATGAGCTTGGCGCACTTAGAGACGGCGATGACATACAGATTGATACTGTCGACCGGATTAAGCCCGACTACTCCGAATCGTGGCCTAAAGGTATTCATGCTCGACTTCGACAACAACTTGTAAAGAACAATCAGTTGAAGCCATTTGCCCATCAAGCGGAAGCAATAGATATTTCTCTGCGCGGACACGATGTAGTGCTTGGGTCGCCCACTGCCAGTGGAAAAACACTTGCGTTTGCGATACCCATGCTCGATTCTCTACTCCGTAACCCTAAATCTCATGCATTAATGGTTTATCCAATGAATGCCTTGTCTGTCGACCAACAGGAACAAATAAACGGCCTATGCAATCCGCTTGGCATGCGCGCCGAGACTTACAACGGCCAAACCAGCAACAAGTTGAAGGCTGAGCTAAGAAAGGACCCGCCCGAAATTCTTCTGACTAACCCCGAGTATTTGAATGATTCTTTCCTGGCATGGTTGGACAGACACTGGACGAGCTTTCTAAGCGATCTATGTTTTTTGGTCATAGATGAGATGCACCTGTATCATGGTTATTTCGGTACAAACATGGCGCTTCTCCTGAGGAGACTGTTCGTACAATTGGATCGTTTGGGTGCGTCGCCAAAGGTGTTTCTTTCTTCAGCGACCTGCGCCAACCCTCAGGAACACGCCTTAAATCTCACCGGACGTACAGCAAAGTTGCTGCAAATCAGCAAGATGCGTCCGCGGCGACATTATATTTTCGTCAATCCCAATAACACGGACAGTCACAGTAGTCCAAAGAATCGCCGCCGCAATCCGTTGGAAAAGCGAATCGTAAATGCAACTATGGCGATTCTACAGCAAAAACTGCAAGTTCTTGTGTTTGGGCCGTCCAAGCGATTCTTGGACCAGGTCTATATTGAGTCTAGACGAAAGGCAAAGCAACTCGGATTGGACCCAGAGTTACTCGCCATCTTTTATGCCGATCTTCCTAAGAAACAGAAGCGTGAGAATCAGAAGAAGATTAAGGCCGGCAAAGTTCGCGTCACTTTCACTACAAGCTCATTGGAGGTGGGTCTGGACATTGGCGGACTGGATGGAGTTGTACTGGCCGGTTTTCCTTCCAACATCATGTCGGCTTGGCAACAGATAGGCAGAGCAGGGCGCGGCTGGGATCGCGATGCCTTTGTTCTTTTCTTTGCAATGAACGATCCAATCGATCAATTCTTTGTCAACAATATCAATGAATTCTTGGACAGAGATTACGACCACTTGGTAATCGACCCGACTAACGAACAACTTATTGCCAATCATGTTCCTTCCCTGAAATACGAATTGGGAGACAGGCTGCAGACAGCGGACAGACATATTCTAGGCGATTCATTCTATGAGGCAGCACGGAACGACAGAAGGCGTTCCCCCAGGTATAGGAATTACCGACCACAAAAGAAACTTACCAACAGAGGTTTGCGCGGAAACGCGGGTGAAAATTATGTGCTGGAGTTTGAAGGCAAGGAAATTGGTCAGATTCCAGCAATGCGTAGATTTCGAGAAGCCTATCAAGGCGCAATTTTTCCGTTCGCAGGAAATAAGTACAGTGTCGAATCTTTACTATTGGAGAAGGAGAAAAACACCGTACAGTTGGCTGAAGCCAGACCGGGAAGAAGAACGGACGCAACGTTTCGAAACTACCTTAACGTAAGGGACGTTTTTGAAGAACTGGAAATCGGAGACTTTACCGTCGTGCGAGGTAAAGTAAGTCAGGCGATGGGATATGTGGGATATAGGTTGATTGACGAGCAAAGTGGTGAGGTACTGGATCGGGTTGATGTTGAACCCGATTACTACAACCTGGATCAGTTGCATGCATTCTGGGTTACGCTACCTGATGATTCAAAGTCCGTACGTGGCCTAGGTGCATTGGAGCAAATGTTTCGTGTCGGGGCCATGTTCGTAATTCCAACGAATCGGTTCGACACCAGTACTTGGGCAGAACCTAAAGACTTCACCGCCTACTATTATGAGAATTATAGTGGCGGAATAGGAATTGCGAGAAAATTGTACAATGAGTGGAGTTCTGTGCTTAGCAAGGGTATCGAGATTGCTCAGAATTGCCCCTGCGCCAGCGGCTGTCAAAATTGCATTGAGCCTGCTAAATCGTGGAGTTCCAGCAATGTCAATATAGACAAGGCCGCCGGAATCCAATTGGCGAGTCGCCTTGTGAAAGCGGAGCAAATGGTGGCAAACTAGGTATTTCACCTTCGCGTGTCCGGTTTTCGCATGTAGTCCGTCCACTATTGACGCGCCAGAAAGCCGCCAACCAGCCGCATCAAAGCGTATGACAAATCGCCTTACGCACTACGATCAAAAAGGACAGCCCATCTTGACCCCAACCACCACCACCCTAACCCCAACCTCCCTCCCCTTCGCCCAACCAGGTCGCTTCTACCGCGGCAACCTGCACGGGCACTCGACCAACTCCGATGGCGCCTGGACGCCAGCCGAGTACTGCCGCCAGTATCGCCAGAACGGCTACGACTTCGTCGTCCTGACCGACCACTGCCTGGACCAATACGGCTACCAAATCAGCGATACGCGCGCGTTCCGCCGCGACGATTTCACCACGCTGATCGGCGCCGAGCTGCATCCGGGACAGATCGAATCGGGCTCGCCCTGGCATCTGCTGGCGGTGGGACTGCCGCTGGATTTCGAGACGCATCGCGAGGGCGATTCCGGCGCGAGCGTCGCCAGGCGGGCGATGGATGCGGGCGCCTTCGTGGCAGCGACGCACCCCAACTGGTATGCCTTTACCGTTGCCGACTTTGAAACGCTGGATGCGGCCGACGCGGTCGAATGTTACAACGGCGCCGCCGACGCAGCGAGCGACCGCGGCTACAGCTGGCACTATATTGATCTGCTGCTGCATCGGGGACATCGTGTAGGCGCGATCGCCGTTGATGACACGCATGCGACAGGAGATTATAGCGATTTCATGCGCGGCTGGGTGCAGGTCAAGGCGGAATCATTGACGCCGGAAGCGCTGCTGCGGGCGCTGAAAGCCGGGCATTATTATGCGAGCACTGGACCGCAACTGCGCAATGTTGAATTTCGCGGACGCGATTCGCTGGTGGTCGAGTGTTCGCCAGTGAGACAGATCTTGGTCACCGGCGAGAGCGGGGGCGCGTTGCGGGTCAGCGGCGAGGGGCTGTGGGGCGCCGAGTTTGATTTAAGCGAGGTCGATTCGCGCTGGCTGCGGGTGACGGCGCGCGATGATACGGGCGGCCGCGCTTGGACGAATCCGCTGTGGCTGGGCTGAGGGCAGGCTATTACTTGCCTGAAGCGCCGCGCGCGAAAATCAACTCGCCCTTAACTGCCGCGCCAACAGCCCGCTGATTCCCCGTATCAACGCGTAGGGCAGCGCCACCGGCAGCGCGAGCTC
Source organism: Anaerolineae bacterium (assembly GCA_022821805.1). GTDB lineage: Bacteria > Chloroflexota > Anaerolineae > Aggregatilineales > Phototrophicaceae > UBA6055. The sequence goes on along the minus strand of JAJECX010000029.1, from coordinate 144,493 downwards.
AATCACGACCATCATCCCCAGCGCCACAGCCAGACGCAAATTCGCCGTCTGCGCCGCCAATTCGGACGCTTCGCGCGCGCCATCCAGCGCCGCCGCCAGAAACTGCAAGTTCAGATGCTGCAGCATGTTGATCAGCACAAAATAAAAGGCGACCCAAGCCACCGATGACGTAACGGCGATGGCGCGAAAGGGCACGAAGGCGCCGATGCCGACGCCGACCATGCCAAACATCAGCGGCTCCAGCACCAGGCGCAGCAGCGCGGTGATCGACATGATGATGATCAAGATATAGGTGACCGGACCCGACTCTCGCAGCGGAAAGAGACCGGCGTAGTGCATGATAATCAGCGGCGGACCAAAGATGGCGGCGCCTTGCACGATGAGGATGAGGTCGTCCATTTTGCGCCAAATCGCCGAAGCCACTTTGCCCAGAAAGATCTGCTCCAGCGACATCGGCGTCGACATCAGCAGCTGCATGGTATTGTTGCGGATCTCATCAGCCATGGCGGCAGCCGAGTTGGCGGCGATGGAGAATAGCGCGCGCAGGTAAAATACGATGCCTACCGGAACCACCAGCACCGAAACGACGATGACCGTCGTTGCCAGATCGGTGACGAAGGGGAAGACGATACCGGCGAGCAGCGCCAACACCCAGAAGCCGCTGGTGTACAAGATCGGTTCAAACTCCGGCGGCAGCGTTCGCCAATACAAGCCGAGGTGCCGCCGCACGATTGGGTTGGTGGCCCGCGCCCAATAAGGCAGCGCGTCCATCGGCGAGCGGTCATCAACTTCTATGAGATTCTGCGGTTTCGCGTTTGCGGTCATCAGAGCCTGATCATCGCTTGGACTTTTACTCGTCGGTGAATTCGATTCCGCGATAGATCTCAGATAGCGGCAGTTCACAACCGATTATGTCGAGCGGGATGACATCGTCGATGTCGCTGAATGATTGCCAATGCCAGCCCGTTTCGGTCCGAGTATGCAAGTCAAGGTCGCATTGAAACTGATCGACAATGACGTAGGCTTCCAAACCGGGCAATGCGCGGTAATACTCAAGCTTCGTATAGCGGTCGTAGGCGACCGATGTCGCCGAAAGCGCTTCCACCGCCAGTATCGGATTGAGCAGCGTGGTGTCGTCGTTTTCTAGTTGTGGCTGGCCGCGGACGACGCTCAAATCAGGGTAGACATAGCGGTTTGCGCCAACCCTGACGCTCATATCGCTGTTCAAAACCTCAAAATGCGCATCGTCCAAACGCGCCAGCAGCGCGCGAATGATATTGACCTTTATTTTGCTGTGTAGAAACGTGCCGCCGGTCATATCGTAGATAATCCCATCAATGAATTCATGCTTGAACTCGCTCTCCCCTTCAAAGGCGAGATATTCCTCTACCGTGAATAGATGCGGCATGGGGTAGCCCGGCACATAATCAGGGTGCGTGGGCGCGGCGGGATCTATATCACCCCAGTCATAAATCACGCCGTCGATGAACTCATGCTTGAACTCGCTGCGTTCCTCAAACGCGAAGTATTCCTCAACCGTAAATAGGTGAGGGCGGGGAAAGACGTCTGCGCGCTCAATCGCCATTCTAATCCCCTCGAAATCGCTGCCTTTGCCGCCATTATAACACGCGCGGGAACCATAAAGTCCACCGAGGCCGCGGCGCCGCGCTGGCGCAGCGCGCATCTGCGAACATGCCCGCCAGCGCCAAATATGGTAAAACTAGGCCGCACTTGGTTTCCCGGAGCGCATCATGCGGGTCGCGATCATCACCGAGACCTTCCTGCCCAAGGTCGATGGCATCGTCAAGGTAACTTGCCTGCTGCTCGATCACCTGTCGAAACGCGGCATCGAGGCGCTCGTGATCGCCCCGCGTTATGGCGATAGCCCGCGCTACAACGATGTGCCGGTGCGCAGCCTGCCTAGCCTGTCCTTTCCGCTCTATCCGGAGGCGCGTCTCGGCTTCGCCACTTTGTCGCTCTATCGCGATCTGGCTGCATTCCAGCCGGATGTCGCCCACATCTTCCACCCGGTGATGACCGGCATCCCGTCTTTGATGATGCTGAAGTGGATGGATGTGCCGACCGTCACCTCCTTCCATCTCGATTACGCGCGGCTGGCGCCCCAATTCCGCCTCGGCGCGCTCGACCTAGGCTTCACCCGTCCGCTGATTGATGAGCTGACCAAGAACGTCTTCAACTGGTCCGATTACAGCCTGGCGCCATCGAAGCTGGTGCAGCGGCAGATGCGGCGCCTGGGCATAGAGAATGTAGGCTTGTGGCGGCGCGGCGTCGATGCCAATGCCTTCCATCCCCGCTTCCGCTCGTCCGCGATGCGCGAAGCGATGACAGCGGGCGATTCAGATTCTACGCTGCTGCTATACGTCGGGCGGCTGTCGGACGAGAAGCAGATTGAGCATATCCGCCCGACATTGGAGGCGCTGCCGAATACGCGGCTCGCGCTGGTTGGCGATGGTCCGGCGCGCGCCCTTTTGGAGCGCTGCTTCGCCGACCTGCCGGTGACCTTCATGGGCTATCTGCGCGGGGAGCGGCTGTCGCAGGCCTACGCCAGCGCTGATATCTTTGTCTTCCCCTCGCGGCTGGAGACCTTCGGCTTGGTGGTGATTGAAGCGATGGCGGCTGGACTGCCGGTGGTAGCGGCGCGGGTGGGCGGCGTCGGCGATATGGTGAGCGAGGGCGTCAACGGCTATAGCTTCGAGAGCGGCGACCGAACGGCGCTGCTAGAGGGCGTGCGTAAGATCACGAGCAACCGCGAGAATATGCGCTGGATGGGGCAGCAAGCGCGCGCCTACGCCGAAGGCCAATCTTGGGAGACGATCATGGATGAAGTGATTGAAGTGTATACGTGGCTGATCGCGGCGCGGCATCCGCAGCGGGTGGCGGTTTGAACTTTCACAGTAGGCTTAATCCTCCTACTTTTTGTAGTGGCTCACATCTGCTCCGGTCAGCGCTACGATCTTCGCTCGTCCTGATTCCAAACCCTCGACGCACTTCATTCTGAGACCATTAAACCAGTCCAGAGAATCGCCTGTCACTCGATCCTGCGCGGACGCGACGCCGAACAGCGACAGCAACAAGACGGCAACCATGACTAGCGAAAGCCGAGTCATCTGCTTCATCTCCCCAGAATTCAGCAAGAGGCGTTTATTCAATTGTCGAGAGAATCGGGCTAGCCACAACCTACAAGTGTTATACGACTGCCGGGGCAGCTACTCCGCCATCACTTGCCCCACCGCCTCGACGACGCGCTGGTGATGCGCGCCGTTGCTGATGATCATGCCTGGATTGGGCAGCGTCTTACCCTGAGAGAAGTCTAGCGGTCCGCCATCGAGGTCGGTGACTGCCCCGCCAGCCGCCCGCACCAGCGCGACGCCGGCGGCATGATCCCAGATCTTGTGCGCGTAGCGGCTGCCCGCGCGCGGCAATCGCATATAAAGATCAGCATCGCCGCAAGCGACCAGGGCGTATTTCTCCATGCTGTCCAATTCGAGGACGCGGACGTTGCCCAGCCCGGCCAATTCACGGGCGCGCGCCATGCGCGATTTGCTGGCGTGGGCGCGTTCGTAGCTCTGCGCGGCGATGATGTCGGCTGGTTCTTGTCGCGGCGAGACGGCGACGCGCCTGCCGTCGCCAGCGGCAAGCGGCGCTCGGTAGCAGGCGCCTTCGCGCGTGTAGAATAGCGCGCCTTCGCCATCGTTATACCCGGGCGCGGCCACGATGCCATCCGCCACCTGCCCTTCCAGCAGCAATCCGCAGGCGATGGCGTAATGCCGCCTTGCGAGGAAGCCCTTGGTGCCGTCGATCGGGTCAATGACCCAGGTGCGGGCCGCTTTGCGCCCGGCGCCGAAATCAAGCCAGGCGATCAATTCTGATTCAGCGACCGCTTGACGGAGGACTTGGGATAATAGCTGCGCAATCTGAGCGCGCTGGTCGGCTGCGACAAGTTGGCTGAATTGCGCGCCAGATTCTTCGGCGATGACGGCATCGTACGGATAGCGCTGCTGCAGCGCGCGGCAGATGATCGCCTGCGAGCCGTAGTCGGCTATGGTGACCGGCTCGCTGTGGTCGCCATCGGCTTTGGTGTTGGCGCTGAGGAAGTTGTCCTGGACGAGGCGGCAGAGTTCGGCGGCATCGCGCACGGCGGCGAGGAGGGCTTGCATGGCTTATCCTTTGAGGTTTGATCCCAAAGGGAGATGATAATCGGCAGGGCGCGAATTTGATATGCGCTGTTTTCTGTGGAACAAAACGGACGAGCCATCGCCCGTCCGCTGTTCAGTTTTCCTCAACGCATTTCGCCCCGCGCTGCAATCCACCGCCGCCCACAGGCGGGGGCGCGCCGCTATGACTTTGTATGGAACTCGTTTTTGTCGTTGTCACCTGGTTTGAAGGGCCCATGCGATACATACCAGATGGCGCCAGGAAATAGCAGAATGAAATACAGAAACAGAATGCGCCACAATTCGGTAAAAGCAAGGGTAAAGGATGTCATGACCATTCTCCTTTCTCCACCGTCTTCATTCTATATAAACTATACATCTTATATCAAGGATACTTTAGATAAGTTACACAAATAATCGCTTATCACACACGCCGCAGATCGCTGCCTCGCAGTTCAGCCTTCTATTGCAATTGTGGATCAGCGGCTCGTTTTCTCGCCGCGAACAAAGGACCAATATGGTCAAAAAGCGCAACACCACCCTTGCGCTTCGTAGGCAAGTCATGTACATTCCTTTGCCCTTGAACTAATGTTCGAGGTCAGACCAAACACAGGAGCAAGCATTGAACCACAAGAGCGAGTTCTCAGTTGAAGACTTGCGGGATTACAACCGCAGTGGTCCGGTCCGTTGGATCATCTCGCACTGCCTTGAACACAAACTCTATTTATTCGTCGGCTTGGTGGGCTTCGCGCTGACCTATACCGCCTTTTCCGGAGCGCGGGTGATGTTCGGCCGCGGCGCCGAGCTGATCATCGAGGGCGGGGACGCGCAGGCGGTCATTGCCGTCAGCCTGGCGGTGCTGATTTTATCAGTTTCGGACGGCTTGTTTTCGCTGCTTGGGTCGCTGGTGATGGTGATCTTGTCGACGCGGGTCGAGCGCGATTCACGGCACGAGCTCTACGCCAGCCTGCTGGGCAAGAGCCAAACATTCCACGACCAGCAGCGCGTTGGCGATATCATGGCGCGCGCGACCGATGACGTGCGCCAGCTCAATTTCGTAATTCACCCAGGCATCATGTTCATCTTTGATATGGTGCTGGGTTTCGCCGTTCCCATGATTTACATTGCCGCCATCAATCTGGAATTGCTGCTGGTGCCGATTCTATTCGTCATCGTTTACGTCATCATCGTACGCCGCTATATGCGCCGGCTGGAACCGGTGATGATGCAGCAGCGCATGCAATACGGCACGCTTAGCGCCCGTCTCGAGGAGACGATCAGCGGCATCGAGATCGTGAAAGTGGCGGCGCAAGAAGTTGAAGAACGCAAAAAATTCAGGCGCAACGCCTGGAAGTTCCGCGACTTCTTCGTACAGCAAGGCAAGATCGAAGCGGCTTACCTGCCCTTGCTCATGTTCGGCATTGCCTTCGGCTTCTTCTTCCTGCACTGCTTGAATATGCACGAGCGCGGCATCCTTAGCATTGGCGATATCATCGCCGTCGCCGGCTTGATGCAAGTGCTTTCTTTCCCAGTCTTCATCTCGCTATTTTCGATCAGCATGATTCAACTGGGACTCGCTGGCGCGCGCCGCATCCTCGAATTGATCGAGCAGCGCACCGACATTGATGAGAACCTCGCCGGCCATCGAGGCGACGTGGATGGCGCCATTGAGTTCGAAAACGTGACCTTCAAATTCCACGGCAGCGCCGTGCTCGAGGATGTTTCGTTTCGCGTGGCGCCCGGGCAGACCGTCGCCATCGTCGGGCAGACCGGCTCCGGCAAGTCGACGCTGACGCAACTGGTCAGCCGCACCTACGATGTCGATGAGGGCCGCGTCTTGATTGACGGCGTTGATGTGCGCGATTGGAATCTGGATCGGCTGCGCTCGCAAATGGGCAAGATCGAACAGGACATCTTCCTTTTCTCGCGCTCAATCGCCGATAACATATCCTTCGGCGTACAAAGCGCGACGCAGGCGGAGATTGAAACCGCCGCAAAAGAAGCGCAGGCGCATGACTTCATCATGTCATTCAACGACGGCTACGACAGCGAAATCGGCGAGCGCGGCGTCACCCTCTCCGGCGGGCAGCGGCAGCGGCTGGCATTGGCGCGCGCCTTCTTGCGGCAACCGCGGATTCTGATCCTGGACGACTCGACAAGCGCCATCGACAGCGCGACCGAAGACGAGATTCAGAAAGCGATGCGCCGGGCGCAAGAGGGGCGGACGACGATCCTGATCACCCATCGTCTATCGCAGATCCGCTGGGCGGACCGCATCATCGTCCTGGAAAACGGCCGCGCGATCGCCAATGGCTCGCACGCAGAGCTGCTGCTCAGCTCCGATCACTACCGACGGATATTCGCCCGCTACGACGTCTTCGAGGAAAGAGTCGGGCAACTGGCAGCGGGAGGAGGCACCTAATGGGCTTCATTATGGACGGCTTGGACGCCGAAGATTACGATCGCCAATACTCTGACTGGCAACTGGTCAAACGCATCCTGGGCTACTTCAAGCCGCATTTATGGAAGATGCTCGTCGTCGGCGCGGTGGTCTTTCTCAGCTCGCTGATGGACCTGATCTTGCCGGTGGTCGTTTCACAAGCGCTCGATCAACTGCAATTCACCCCTGAGACCTTTGACCCGATTGGGGCGTCGATCATTTTGGGATTGGCGGCGAGCGCCGGCTGGGTCGCCAATATGATCCGTCAGTGGCTCTCGGCGGAGGCGGTCGGCGATGTCACCTTTGATCTGCGCGAAGACGCCTTCAACGCCGTGACCGAGCGCGATATGTCCTTCTACGATCAATACCCGACCGGCAAGGTCGTCAGCCGCGTGCTCTCGGATACCCAAGCATTCTCGGAGACGGTGCGCCTGAGCATCAACCTGATGAGCCGCCTGCTGCTGGTCGCGCTGCTGATCATCTACCTGTTCACCGTCAACGTGAACATGACCTGGGTCCTGATGTCGATCATTCCCTTCATCGTTTACACCGCGCTGAAGTTTCGCACGGTGGCCCGGCGTACGGTGACCAATTCGCGCCGGCAGTTGGCGACGGTCAACGCCCATATTCAAGAGTCGATCAGCGGCATCGGAGTAGCAAAGGCATTTCGCCGTGAGCAGATGATCTACGACGAATTCAAGACGGTTAATCATGAGTCGTATGAGGTCGAGAAGATCAACGGCTTCGTATTCGGCAGCATCTTCCCCATCCTGGTCACGATCGCGGGCTTGGGCACAGCGGCGGTCGTTTGGTTTGGCATTGGCATGGCGCAGCAAGGCGTTCTGACTGCCGGCGAGTGGTTCTTGTTCATCCAGGGCATGGGCATGATCTGGTTCCCGCTGACGAGCATTTCGTCCTTCTGGAGCCAGTTTCAGCTGGGTTTGGCAGCCGGCGAACGCGTTTTTGCCCTGATTGACGCTGAAGCTCTGGTCAAGCAGAAGGCTGATGACCCGGTGGACCAGCTGGAGGGCGAGATCGAGTTCGTCAACATGGATTTCCACTACAACGAAGGCGAGCAGGTGCTGAAAGACTTCAGCCTGCGGATTCAGCCTGGCGAGACCTTGGCGCTGGTCGGGCATACAGGTTCGGGCAAGTCGAGTATCGCCAAACTGATCAGCCGCTTTTATGAATATCAAGACGGCGATCTGTTGATAGACGGGGTGGACATCCGTTATTTTAACCTGTCGAATTACCGCTCGCAGCTGGGCGTGGTGACGCAAACGCCCTTTCTGTTCGATGGCACGGTGATGGACAATATCCGCTACGGCAAACCTGATGCCACCGACGACGAGGTGATTGCGGTCGCGCATCAAGTCGGGCGCGGCGATTGGCTGGTCAGCCTGCAAGAAGGCTTGGAAACGCAGGCCGGCGAGCGCGGCAACAACCTGTCGATGGGGCAGCGGCAGCTAGTGGCGATTGCGCGCGTGCTGCTGCAAGATCCGGCGATCTTCATCCTCGATGAAGCGACCGCCAGCGTCGATCCGCTGACCGAGACGCTTATTCAGGAGGGGCTCGATACGCTGTTGGGCGACCGCACGTCGATCGTGATCGCGCATCGTCTGTCGACGATTCAACATGCCGACCGCATCATCGTGCTCGAACAGGGCGAGATCATCGAGTCGGGTACCCATGACACGCTGATGGCCAACGGCGGGCATTACGCCACGCTCTACGATTCCTACTTCCGTCATCAAAGCCTGGAGTACATCGAGCGCATGGCGGGGTAGCGGCGCTTTGATTGCATTTGCTATATCCAACGTGTACACTTTGATTCAGATGGGGGAATCCTCAATGAGCGACTTCGGAAAAAGACTGGACGAAAGCTTGAAACAGGTCGCGGATTTCGCCGAAGGCAAAGCCAAGCCAGGCACCTATCGCGTGACCACCTTTAATGACGACGGCAAGCCTCATGTCGTTGCCGATTTCAGCGACGAGTTTCTGGCCCAAATTGACGCCGAGATCGCCGCTGAGCGTGAATTGGAGAAGGAGCAGAGCGCCAAAGCGCAGTCCGTCTAGCGGCGCGCGGTACCGCATAGGAGCGCTAACGCAGGATTGCTCAGGCAGCTAGTTCCCCAGGCTGATCAGGAGATGGCAAAAATGGACAAGATAATGACGCCAGGAATACAGAGAACTAAGGGCGTGTGCGGCGGCCGGCCTTGTGTTGCGGGTACTCGAATCCGCGTTACCGATATCGTAACGGCAGTTCAACTTGAGTATAACAGTCAGGAGATTGCGGACGACTTCGACATACACCTAGAGCAGGTTGACGCCGCGCTCACTTACTACGAGCGCAACAAGTCGGCGATAGACGCCGATATCAAACTCCAAGACGAAACTTTCGAGAGGCTATCGCAAGCGGGCTATGGACGACCGCAGCCCAAGCTTCTATCTCGATGAGCATTTGCCTGTCGCCATTGCCGAGCAATTGAACCGAAGGGGAATAGACACCATTACAGTTCGAGACCTGGGGCTGCGGGGGAAGTCGGACGCGCATCATCTCCTACTGTCAAGCGAAATGGGACGGGTGTTATGTTCAGTGGACGATGATATTGTTCGGTTGTTCAACGAGGGCGCCGAACATGCGGGTATCGTCTTTGCGTCGCGCAAAGATCGCAGATCGACTGGAACATGGGTAAGATTCCTGGAGTGGCTACACTACACATATACAGCAGACGAGATGATAAATCACATTGAATATCTTAGACTCGTATAAGTACACTCGTTGTACGAAGTCTAATTGAGGTCCGTGCCTTCCAACATACTGAAGAAAGCCGAATATGCCAATCAAAACCCTTACCGACAGCAACTTCAAATCGTACATCGGCGACGCCGCCGCCTTGATCCTCATCTCCGATGGCGGCGACAAGCTGCGGAGCGACTTCAAAACCGCTTTCGACAAAGCAGCCGAGGAAGAAGACGGCATCGTTTTTGGACGCGTCGATCCCTCCGTCTACACCAAGCTGGCGGCGCGCTTCGATTATCAGAACCGGTCTTTGCTCATCGGGCTTTACCGCGGCGAGACCCTTTTCCGGCGTTCGCGCCCCTGGGCCAGCGACCTGCCCGATTACATCAGCCAGCTGAAAGAGGCGATCAGCGCCGATCTGCCGCCGGAAGCACGCGAAGCGGCAATCGAGGAAGAGGAAGAGGCGCTTGTCCTGCTCGACAAGCCGCTTGATGTCACCGATGCCAATTTCGAGCAAGAAGCGATTACCGCGTCGCACGAACTGCCGGTGCTGGTGGATTTCTGGGCCGAATGGTGCGGTCCCTGCCGCCAGGTAAGCCCGATTCTGGAGAAGCTGGCGGGTGAGTACGCCGGGCAGATCCGCGTGGTCAAGGTCGATACCGATGCCAACCCCGGGCTGAGCCAGGCTTTTCAGATCCGCAGCATCCCCACGATCGCCGTATTCAAGCAGGGCAAGCTGATCTTCATGCAGCCGGGCGCGCTGCCGGAGCCTTCCTTCCGCGAGCTAATCAAGCAGGCAATTGAGCTGGAGATTCCCGCGGACGAGGCTGCGAGCGCGTAGTCAACTTCTCCACTCAACCAAACCCCTCCCCGCCGCGCCACTGAGGTCCGGACAGGTTTGAAAAGACCGCATATAATAGCGGCGCGGCAGCAACCACAAGCATCAAATCTGGCGAAAACTGTAGACACCCGCGCGACATTGCCGCCGCCCACGCAAAATACCTTGCGTCCCGCTGCGTTTCGCTCCCGCTCCCTCATTATGCCCACAAGACGACAGGTTTTCTCTATCGCTTACGACTCCAGCGACACAGCAGCGACAAGCAACTTATTTGGCGAAAGTTGTAGGGGCGACCTATCAGGTCGCCCGAAAAAGTCCATGAAATTACTGAATTCGTCACGATATTCTGCTCGCAAAAACGCTGTCGTGTCCTCACTTATCTCTGGTGGACGGGAGTTTGCCGCTCGCAACGTAAACAGGGGCGACTCAGGTCGCCCGAAAAACACCCAAGAGTTTGCAGGAAATTCGACGATATATTGCGCTCAGAAAAACTGTCCTGCCGGCAGCGACGCGTCAGGGAAGGGAGATTAGTCCCCTTTTGAAGAGTCTTGATAGCGAAGTAAGTCTCCCCAAAGCATTGCGGCAGATTCAGAGGGCCTTGCATCAGGCGAAACGCTGCCGATCAACCAATCGCCGCGCCCGTCAAAAGCGCGAGGCTGCGCTGATCGTGCGGCGGACTGAACATATTGGGCGGGTGACGATCGCGGCCATCGAGCTCGCCAATGTAGGTCTGCGTCGTCTGCAGGCTGGTATGCCCCAGATTCTGGCGGATGCGCTCGAGGTCCATGCCAAAGTCGTAGGCGTTGCGGGCGTAGGTGCGGCGCAGATCGTGCGGCTTGACCAAGCAAAGCGCGCCCTCAATGCTGATTGGGTAAGCGTTCATGATGTCATTCACGGTCCAGGTTCCGATGCCGCTGGGGCGCACGGACTTGCCGCCGCGCCGAATCCCGCGGAAGACATGACCGGCTTTGATATCGGCTTCGCGCAGCCAGGCATCGACGTACATCAGGCACCAGTCGAGCGGGCCATAGGGGATGAGCCGCTGCTTGCCGCCCTTCCCTTCCCGCACGCGCAGCGACAATTCGCCGCCCAGATGCTGGCGCAGGTCATCGACATGCAGCGCCGCCGCCTCAGCCGCGCGGATGCCGCTGCAGACCATCAGCGTTATCAGCGCCGTATCGCGCAAGCCGCGCAAGCTGGTGATGCCGGGCGCCTGCACCAAGGCGCTGACCTGATAGGGCTTCAAGCGCAAATGCGCGCTATCGGCGACATCTTGTACATCGACGATCTTGACCGGCGCCGCGGTAGGATGCAGATCGTTCATCATGCGGATGAAGAATTCATCGACCAGCGCCCGCTGCTCTGCTTCGGAATCTTCTGGATTCGCTAACTCATATAGCAAGTCGCGCACATCATTGTTGCGCGTCAGCTGATTGTAGCGGCCGCGGATTGTCGCCAGATGCGCAAGCGTCGTCTGCGGCGAGAGCGCCGCCGGCGCCCTGTCTCCGCGCTTGTCCAGGCGCGATCGTTCATGCAGCAGATAATCGCGATAAGCGCTTAGGTCCGGCTGATACCAAGCCAGCCCGCGCTGCGTCAGCCAGTCGATGTAGAAGCCCAAGCGCGATTTCTGATCTTTATTGGGATCGTCGGGCATCAAAATGGAATAATTGTCACGCCACAGTTTGGACTGGTTCGCGTTGGTCAGTTCCATACAGCCGATTATAGTATGATTGTTCCTTGGGCGTTTGGCGTTTGTCGATAAATCAAGTCCTCGCCATCCGCTGACGGTCACTACAGGCGGGCGATCGCGGGCGACTTACAGAGTCGCCCCTACACCACTTAAAAGCCCGCCAGCATCTGAAGAGGCAACGGCGGCGCGCTGACAACTCCCCTCTCACGTCGTCCCGCTTTTTGCCGTTATAATGGCGGGCACAATCACATCAGCGCAGCAAGGCGGACCCAACCATGAGCGAAGCGGCAAGCGCGGAAATGGGACTCGAGCAATTCGGCGAGATCGCCCGCGATATCGAGGCGGAAGTCGGCAAGGTCATCGTCGGACAGCGCGATGTTGTGCGCAGCGTCGTCATCTGTGTGCTGGCGGGGGGCCATGCCCTGCTGGAAGGCGTGCCCGGCTTGGGCAAGACGATGCTGATCCGCACCCTGGGCGATGTGCTCGACCTGCGTTTTTCGCGCATTCAATTCACGCCCGATCTGATGCCAGCCGACATCGTCGGCACCGACATCCTCGAAGAAACCGAAGACGGACGCCGAGAGTTTCGCTTTCAAGCCGGTCCCATCTTCGCCAATCTGGTCCTCGCCGATGAAATCAATCGAGCGACGCCCAAAACCCAATCGGCGATGCTAGAAGCGATGCAAGAGAAGACGGTCACAGTCGCCGGGCGGCGCTACGACCTGGAAGCGCCTTTCTTCGTGCTGGCGACCCAGAATCCGCTGGAGATGGAAGGCACCTATCCCTTGCCCGAAGCCCAGCTTGATCGCTTCCTGTTCAAGGTCAATATTGCCTTTCCCCAAGTATCCGAATTGATCACGATCCTGGAGCGGACGACCGGCGTCGAGCAGCCGCAAGCGGGCAGAGTCGCTGACGGCGCGCAGGTGAGCGGCATGGGCCGGCTGGCGCTGAGTACGCCCATACCCACGCATGTCAGCGAATATGTGGCGCGCATCATCGTCGCCACTCACCCGGAAAGCGACGAAGCCGCGCCTGCAATCAAGCAATACGCGCGCTATGGCGCCAGCCCGCGTGGGGCGCAGGCATTAATCATCGGCGCTAAAATTAACGCCCTGCTGGAAACGCGCAGCAACGTCTCTTTTGAAGACATCGCAGCAGTGGCGCCCGCCGCGCTCCGTCACCGGATACTGCTCAATTTCGAGGGGCAGGCTGAGGACATCAGCGCCGATGACCTGATCGCCGATGTCTTATCGACCGTGACCAAGACGGCGAGCTAAAGCCTGATGAAGCTGGCGATTCGAGAACAACTGCTGCCCGGCGCCACTGTCCAAGAGCGGCTTGCCCTGGCGCGCAAGCTGGGTTTCGCCGGCGTCGAATTCGCTGCCGACCGGCTTGACGACCGAATCAATACGATTGACGACGCGCTGCGAGCGCACGGCTTAGCCGCCAGCGGTTTACATATGGGCAAGACCGACGGCTGGGTCTCGGCCGATATCAATCGTCGCCAACGAGCCAACGACCTGCTGCGCGAGGCGCTAAGCTGCGCGCTTGATCTCGACGCCGATTACGTCGCCTTCGCGCCGCAATACGGCGCCACTGACATGCCCGATCTGACGCCATTCGCTTCGCCGATGGAACTGCAAAAGGAATTGCTGATCTGGCTGCTGCGTGGCTTTTCCGACCTCGCCGAGGCGATGGATACCAAGCTGGCGCTGCTGCCGCTCAACCGCGATGAAACGGCCTTCCTCACCCGGCTGGCGCAGGCGGACATGTTCTGCCAGCAGGTGGATCGTCATCCGATGATCACTATCGCCGCGAATACCGGCGACATGGCGCTGGAAGAAGCGAATCTGCTCGAATGTCTTGCGAATCATCTGAATGCGCTCAGCGTCATCTACCTGGCAGATGATGACGCCGCTTTGCCGGGCGCGGGCGGGCTGCCCTTCACCGAGATCGGCGTGCTGCTGCGGAAACTGGATTATAGCGGCTGGCTGGTCGTGGACGGGCCTCCCGCGCATGATGAACGCAAGCGCAAAGCCGAACTTGCTGCTTGCCTGGATTACCTGCGGCAGTGCAAGCTCTGTTGATATAGCCAGCCAACCGTACCGGCAAAGAATCTATGGAGCGAGCCACCGGCTCGCCCGTACACGCGTTTCTGTCGCGCCGCGCCATAAGATAAGGCGCCCCTGCCCGACTAGCGCGAGAAGGCGGCCAAATACAACAGCCTGCCGATTTGATTCAGCAGGCTGATATTGAGTGCCAGTTCGTTTACGGGATCCGAAACGCCGCGTCTTCCCGAAAATGGTTGTATGGGTTTAATTCACCGCATCGGACAAGCCAGCGCCCGGTTTGAACTTGACGACATTCTTAGCCGCAATCTGGATTTCCTCGCCAGTCCGCGGGTTTCTGCCCGTGCGGGCATCGCGTTTATCGACGGAAAATGAGCCGAAGCCAACCAGCGAAATCCGGTCTCCACCCTTAAGGGCATCCGAAACCGACGATACAAACGCGTCCAGCGCCTTGCCAGCTTCCGTCTTGCTCAGCCCAGATTTATCTGCGATTGAACCGATTAATTCTGCTTTGTTCATGTCAAATGCTCCTTTACGTCAATGTTCGCATGGTAGTATATCACCTTTTCTTGATTGCACAGGTCGAATTCCGAATCTTCAATTGCCTCTACCGCAACATATAACCATTCGCATGTTGGATAAATTGATAATAGTTTACAGTTGACAGTCCATCGACTCATATTGCAGTGTCAATCATAAACTGATCAACTTCATCTTTCGTCGGCAGCGCGTTGCGGCCACCCATGGCGCGGCAATTCATCGAGCTCACGGCGGAAGCGAAACGCGCCATTCGTGGAACATCCCAATCTTGCAGCAGCGCGTAGAGGAAAGCGCCGTGATAGGCATCGCCGGCGCCTGTAGTATCGACCACATCGACCGGGAATGCTGGCACAGATTGCGCGCCCCCATCCCAGGCGACCACCGCGCCGCGCTCGCCCAAAGTGACAACCGCGATTTCAGCGCCTTCGTCGCGAAGTCGCTCGGCGACGGCTATCGGCGGCTGATCAGGCATTAATTCGCGCGCCCAGTATTCCGGCACTATCGGCACATCGACATACTTCAGCAGCGGCTTGATCTCGGCGTAGGACAAGCCCGGATCAAGCAGCGCTTTCATGCCCGCCTCTTTCGCCCACCGCGCCGCCTGCAGCGTGGCCTCATTCAGCGTATCAACGAACAGCACACGGGCGGCTGTGATGTCCTCGCGCCTGAATTCGCTCGACGAAATCGGCTTTCCCGTCGGCGGACGGGTGATAATGCTGCGATCACCCGAGGCTTCGTGCACCAGGATCACCGAGATATGCGACTCGCTGCTCCGCTCGACGAGGAGCTGAGCGACATCGACGCCCTCTTCAGCCAGCGCGCGCCGGATGTAGGCGCCGGCGTCGTCATCGCCAATGCGCGCGATGATCTTGGCGCGCCCGCCTAACCGCGCGGCCGCAATCAAAGCAATGGACGCCAAGCCGCCGGGCTGCCGATCGTAGTTGAGCGCCGTCATATTTTCGTTCTGATGGGGCATGCGCGGCACGGTGACGAGATGGTCAACCGTGCAAACGCCGATGCCAACGATGTCCGGTCTGGGTGGCATGGGGAAGCCTTTCGCGCAATGCGTAACCTAGCTGAGCCGCTAGCGACAACTTTTACCACCGAGAACAAGTCGCGCAAAGAGCGGTTTTGCCTAAGCCAAGCGACAGTGCGCGCCTGGCGAGGGATGGAGCATCAACCTTTTGAATACCACTCGTAGGGGCGATTCTGTGAATCGCCCGCAAAATTAGACACCGTAATGGGGGCGGGCGGCTCAATGGGCTGCCCTTATATCTGTCGTTCTCGCGCCGCGCGTAATGGGAAAAACTGATTCTTGCAGCTACAATTGCAGCCAGATTCAGCCACAATTGAAAGGACGTACCCGATGCAAACACGAGCCGAAGCAATTGACGCCATCCAAAAGCTGCCAGCGCAGCTGCGCGAGCAAGTCGGCGGCTTGAGCGTCGAGCAGTTGACCACCGCTTACAACGCGCCCGAGTGGACGATCGCCCAGAATATCCACCACCTCGCCGATACCCACATGGTCTGCCTTCGCCGCTTCAAGCTGATCCTGACCAGCCCCCGCTTTCAGTTCACCGCCTATGATGTCAACGCCATCGCCGAATTCCCGGACGCGAAAGACGCCGATATCGAGCATTCGCTGAAGCTGCTGGAAGGCTTGCAGGCGCGTTGGGCGATCCTGCTGGAGAACCTGACGGAAGACGAATGGGGCAAGGTCGGCATCGGCTCCAGCCCGGACCGGCCCGATATGAACCTGGAGCAGTTGGCGCTCGCCTACGCCCAGCATGGCATCAACCACATCCAGCAGATTCAGGACGTGCTCGACAAGATGCCGGCGTGAGCGATATCGGCTTCATCATCCCGACAGCGCCACAATTTGATTTCCAGCGGACCGTGCTCAGCCACGGCTGGTTGATGCTGCCGCCCTTCACTTGGGATGGAGAAGAAGGCGCGCTCGCTTACGCCTATGAAAGCGCCGCCGGTAATGTGCTGCGGCTTCAAATCTGCGGCGCGCCAGACGGCGTACAGGCGCATTTGTCCGATTCCGCGCCGATGACCGAAAGCCTGGAAGCGGAACTCCGCCGCGCGGTCAGAACGATGCTCAATATCGATTGGGATCTGAGCCCGTTTTACGCGGCCATGCGCGCGCATCAGAGCTACGAATGGCTGGAGGAAGAGCGCCGCGGCCGCATCTTGATCGCGCCGAGCCTTTGGGAGGACCTGGCGAAAGTGCTGCTGACGACCAATTGCAGCTGGTCGCAGACGGTAAATATGTGCCGCCAGCTCTGTCTTTTGGGCGCGCCGCATCCAAACATTAAGGACTGTCACGCCTTCCCCAGCCCAGGGCGCATCGCCGCAATGGACTTCGACCAATTTGCCGAATCCGTTCGCGCCGGCTACCGCAGCGCCTACTTGTACGAGCTGGCGGGGAAGATCGCGAAGGGCGAAATCGACCTTGGCGCTTGGCTGCGCCTCGACAGCGCGGCGCTATTCAAGGCGGTGAAATCGCTGAAGGGCTTCGGCGATTACGCCGCTGGCACCATCGCGCGGATGTACGGCCACTTCGACCACATCGCCATCGACACCGCCTGCCACACAATGTTCGCCGAGCGACATAATGGCGGCGTCAAAGGAAGCGTTGACGACATCAAAACGCATTATGAGCGCTTCGGCCCATGGCGCGGGCTGGTTATGTGGATGGACATCATGCGGCATCATGGGGAATGAGCCGCAAATCCGCAGAACCGAAAGCAAGTATGAAACACCGGTTTCACCGCCGATATCACCGAGATTGAAAAGAACAAAGCGGGCTATTCTCTATGGTTTCGACGCCGGCCGCGCCAGCGAATTGTAGGGGCGACACTTGTGTCGCCCGCTTGGTCTCAATTTCCAGAGCCGCGTTTATGAGTTTCAAACATCTCTAGACACGCTTGGCCCGATTGAAGAATGGGGACGCGCTTGCCTCACAGTTATTTGATGGATTCGAAGGAGTTGTTAGATTATGCCAAAGTCAACGTTTGAGATTATAGATGACACCAAGAATGTCCTCTTTCACCCATCGTCGAAAAAGGTATATGCTGACGACAAGAATGCGCCCCCGCTAAGAAGACGAATGCCGAAGCCAACCAAGGCAAAGCCTAAACGCATTCAGAATGATGCGTAAACTTAAGCCTAATCAACTTGTTCGAGTCGCTATCCGTCGGGTTTTCACGTCTGCTATTCGCGGACGAACCCCGCCGCATCCGCCTTCAGCTTCGCCAACGACGGCTCATGCAGGTACATCATGTGTCCCGCTTCATATTCGCGGATGCTGACCCTGTCGCGCAGGCTCGCGTCCAAGCCCATGTGCGACAGCGAGTAGTAGGCGGCTTGGAATGGCGTCGCCAGGTCATACCAACCCTGCGCCACCAGCACGCGCATGAAAGGATTCTTGGCGAAGGCGGCCCGCAAACCCTCGCTGGTATCCGGAAATCGTCCGCCCTGATACTTCCAATTTTCGTTGACCTTGGCGTTCATCACCTCATAGTTGTGATCGGTTGCGTAGCCGAGTTGGTCGCGCACGTATTGATTGTACACGGCGGTATAGGGCGCCAAGATGGCGTAGGACGCGGGATCAAAATCGAAAGCCGTGCCTTCGGCTGAAGCCATAATGCCGATGAATCGCGAATCAAGGCGGCCAACAGCCCGCTTCTCATCGCGCAGCAGCTCCTTGCAGAAGCTCATGATATTGATGCGCAGGTCGGCGCCCAGGATGAAGCGCTGCGTCAAGCCGGTGTAACGCGATAGCCGCTCGGCGATGGCGGCGCGCTCGTCTTCGTTTATGCGGTCGCCCTTCGCCAGCGCCACGGTGTAATCCGTCTCGGCCCAATCAGCCACCTCACTCAGAAGTCCGCGGAGGTCCCGCTGCTGCAAGTCACCGTCCAGCTTGCCATGATAATGGGCGGTTGCGCAGAAGCTTGGAAGAAAGAGCATATAGGGCAGGTCATTGGCTTTGGTGAAGCGGGTGGTCTGAAAATTCATTATGGTCGAAATCAGGATCACGCCATTGAAGGCGATGCCGCGGTCGATGAGGTGACCGGCGAGACCGGCGGCGCGCGTTGTGCCGTAGCTTTCGCCAGCGAGATAAAGCGGCGAGGTCCAGCGTTTATTGCGCGACAGAAAGAGGCGGATGAACTCGCCGACCGCTTCCAGGTCTTCTTCCAGCCCCCAGTATTTCTCGTTATTGTCCGGGTCAGCCGCGCGCGAATACCCAGTGCCGACCGGGTCGATGAACACGAGATCGCCCAGATCAAGCCAGGTATGCGCATTGTCAATCAGCTTGAAAGGCGGCGGCGGCATGAAGCCTTCCTCGCCCATGTCAACCCGTTTGGGTCCCAGCGCGCCCATGTGCAGCCAGATCGACGCCGAACCCGGTCCGCCGTTGAAGACGAAGATCAGCGGACGCGCTGCTGAATCGGCCTCCGATTCAAGCGTGTAGGCGGTATAGAAGATCTGAGCGGCGATGACCTCCTTCTCGTCTTTCAGCGGCATCATGCCGACGGTAGCGGTATAGGCTAGCGTCGCGTCGGCGAGCTTGAGCTGGTGGGAGGTGACGATGGGCGCTTCTTCGCTGCTTTCGGTTTTGTCATTCCCGCATTTCATCTCAGTTTCACTCATTGCGCGCTCCGTATTTGGCTTCAATCAGACGATTCAATTCGATGATTAGTGGCGGCAGCCGATCGGTGATCACATCCCAAAGCACATCATAATCGACTTTCCAATAGGCGTGGACCAGATTGTTGCGCATGCCGACGATATCTCCCCAGTCAATATCCGGGGCAAGCGCTCTGGTTTCGGCGCTGACATGGCGGGCGGCTTCGCCAATGGTTTCAACCGCTTTCACCAAAGCCAACTGCAGCATATCGTTTTTCTCTAAATCGGCACACGTGTGACCACTTGCAATGCGGCGGGCTTTCTCAGCCGCGTCCCGCATATGTAGCAGGCGCAGGCGGTCTTTATCCGGCTTTTTCGGCATAGGCTTGCTCCTGCCAGGATAGACGCCGTCGACATCGTAGAGCAACTCGGCGCTTTCGATGACCTCTTGGCGAATGTAAGGACTGAGTGTCTGTGGTGTGCCCAGGTCCACAGGCCGCCCAATCATTTCGCTTAAGTCCATTTGCTGTTGCCGGATATCAAGACCATCCATGTCTGCTTCTGGCGCGTATTCCACCAACAAGTCGATGTCGCTTTCGGGCGAGAAATCTTCGCGCAGCGCCGAGCCAAAAAGCGAGAGCCGCCTTATGGGGCGCTGATTGCAATAAGCGCGGATTGCTTCCAGCGGCAATCCAAAACTGACCATCTTGCTCATCGTGTTACCCTTGCCCAAGCTCGCGCGCGGTCAACCAGTATACCATAATCGCGCCTGGGTAATGAATTCAGCGCCATGCCATCATCCCAAAACGCCGCGCGACCAAACAGTCGCCGCTCGCAGCTCGATTGTAAATACACTGTCTCCATTTGCGCCTTAACAGCTTCATATCCCGGTGCGTCCGCCGCCAATTTGCCCTTCCCATGTGACGCCCTTTCGGCGAAAAAAGATATTGCGATTGCCACAAATGCGCCATAAAACGTCCGATTTTGCCAATACACTGCCACTTCTCGCCATAAAATCGCGGATCTCCGCCACAAACGCGCCGAGCGTCGCCAAATGCTCTGTGCAATCCGCGGCTCTTGCCATAAGACTGCCATTCGCGGACGCCGCTCATCGCCGACCCGTCCTGCGGGTATAATCAGTTTGAGCAAGCTAGACGAGCGTCCCATGCCCAAGCAGCAACGTCAATTTCGTACCCAAGCCATCATCCTCAGCCGCCGCGACTTCGGCGAATCCGACCGGCTGCTGACGCTGATCACGCCGGCGCGCGGCAAAATCCGCGCCATCGCCAAGGGCGCCCGCAAGCCGAGCGCCAAGCTCAGCGGTCATGTCGAGCTTTTCGCCCGCAGCGACTGCCTCATCTACAAAGGGCGCAACCTCGATATCCTGACCCAGGCTGAGCTAATCGAGCCCTACCTGGGCTTGCGCGAAGACTTGGGGCGCGGCGCCTACGCCAATTATGTCGCCGAACTGCTGGATCGCTTCACCGCCGATGAGGAAGACGACGGCGGCGAACTCTTTGCGCTGCTGCATCAGACCCTGGCGCGCATCGCCACCGCTGACGATCCGCGCTTGGCGGCGCGCTTCTTTGAGCTGCAACTGCTCGATCTTGCCGGCTTCAAGCCTGAACTGAACGAGTGCGTCGTCAGTCGCCTGGAATTAGAGCCGGCGCCGCAGTTCTTCAGCTTCGAGGAAGGCGGCGTCGTCAGCCGCGCAGCCGCGCCCCAAGTATCCTCGCGCTTGTCAGAGATCGACGTCGACACGCTCAAGCTGCTGCGCCACTTGCAACGCAGCGCCGACGCCTGGGAGCGCGTCAGCAGCCTGCGCGTCACGCCAGCGCAGCACCGCCGCGCCGAAGGGATCCTGCTGGGCTATATCGCGCATCTGCTGGAGCGCAAACTGGAGAGCGTGGACTTCATCCGGCGGCTGCGTCAATTTTCGCCGGGGGCTCGAGAAGCGTAAGAGTCGCGGGAAGAGGCTGAGCTAATCGCTGTCGTCTGGCTCTGGAGCGAAACCTATGCCTCTCGACGATGCCAAGATTTCCTTGATCGCGACCAATTCTTCCAAGACTCTGGTCATCAGATTTTCAAGGTTTTCAAGACGTTTAGAGTGGTCAAGTAAGATCATTGAATGTTCTTGCAGGATCAAGGTATGTTCTTGTAAGATCGAGGTATGTTCTTGTAGGATCGAGGCCTGTTCATCCAGACGCTTGGAATGCTCCTGCTGTATTCGAAGAATTTGCGTCTGATTGCCTACCACTGTTTCCATAATGTCTTCAAGTCGGTTGATTCGCAGATCTTGCGCTTCCACGATTTATCTCCCTGAAATTGTCGGATTCCCTTCAACGATCGCGCAGGGTAAACTCATTCAACTCTCACACAATAGTAGCGCATCCTCGAGATTTATCCAACATCTCCCGATAAACATCCACAGTCGCCGCGGCGATGCGTTCATGGGTGTAATGCGCCAGGAACCGCGCCCTGCCCTTCTCGATCATCTGCGCGCGCAGGGCGGGTTGATCGCGCAGATCGCGCAGGGCGCGCGCCAAAGCATCGACATCGCCTTCCGACACGATGAGCCCGGCAGCGCCGACCACACCGGGGATGGCGCCGCTGTCGCTGCCGATGACCGGCACGCCGCTCGCCATCGCCTCAACCAGCACGCGGCCGAACTGCTCCTTCCAATTGGCGCGCGTCAGTGAAGGCAAGACCAGCGCATCGAGACGGTGGTACTCGGCTGGCAGGTCGGTAGAGGGCAATTGACCGAGGAATTCGACTTCTTCGCCGATGCCCAAGGAGCGAGCGAGCGAGCGCAATTCGGCGCGTCCACTGCCCCCGCCTACCAAGCGCAAACGCCAGTCGCCGTGGAGCTTGGCAACTGCGCGCAGCAGAATATGCAGGCCTTTTTCCGGCACGAGACGTCCGACGAATCCGATCGTGAATGGACGCTTCGGGCGATTAAACGCCGGCTCAAACAGATCCGGTGAGGCGCCGAATTGCGGAATCGTCGCCAAGGGACCGGCGTAGCCCTTGTCTCGCAGCACATCGGCGGCGCCGTCGGTGCCGGCCACAGCGTAGTCGGCATTGCGCAGAACCCAGCGCTCGCCCCAACTGAAGGGCGGCGGATAAGCGCGGTAGATATTCTGCCAGCTGAAAAACAGCGATCTCGCGCCGACGCGTCGCGCCTGATGCTGCGCCTGCCAAGTCGCCAGGTTATAGGGTTCCTCGTCGATATGCGCGATCTCCGGCTGCAGCGCGCGGATTTCCCGGCCCAAGGTCGGATAGTGATGCAGATGGAAATTGCCGTTGAAGCGAATGGGAATCTCTCTCAGCTGATAGCCGGCGGTATGCGCGCGCTCAAGCTGCTGTACGCCGCGTTCATCGCGCCAGGATGGCGGCGCGAGCACAGTCAAGTCGACGCCGCAGCGTGCGATTGCCTCTAGTTTCGGCTGGTAGATGCCGACGATGCAGGCTTTGGAGAGCATTAGGACGCGCATGACTCGTCCGTCCCCGGGAATGGCTTGAGTTTGAGGTCTCGCCTAAATGATATTGAGCGGGGGATCGCCACAGCGCGCGCTCGCGTCATAAACACGGAAGTTGAGATCGGGCAGGGACAATACGCCATAGGTGCGGGACGAGGCGCGTGCGCACTTAAACGTAAAGAGCGAACCAGGATTTACCAGGCAACCCCATTCCGTCTTCATGTGCAGCGGCAAGTGCGTATGGCCCGTGACGAGCACATCGGCTTTCAGCGATCGCAGCACCATCCTCAAATAAGTCGCCGACAGATGATCGCGATACATGCCCCACATATTATTGCCCGGTTTGCCGTGGCACATGTAAACTGTTTTGCCGGCCAACTCCCCTTGCCAATCGAGGGGCAAGCTGCGCAGATACTGCCGATTCTCCTGCCGAAGGCCATAAAGCCATTCATCATGATTCCCGCGAGCGACCGGGATGCGGCGCGCGCGAACCAAATCCACCACTCGGTCGGGATCGGGTCCGCGACCAACCAAATCGCCCGCGCAAAGTATTTGGTCTACATTATGATGTTGGGCAAATCGATCGAGTACATCCTCTAAGGCGGCATAATCGGCGTGTACGTCTGAAATGATTCCAATCTGCATCCACTCTAGACCTTAACCGTTCACTACAGCAACCATTATACGCCAGCTTCAGCGCGCTGTAGAGGCAGGAAATCCTCAACGCGGGACCTCGGACGCGCCAGCCGCTGCCCGGGCAATATATACAGGCTCGCCGCGAATTCCGCGCGACAAGCCTAAGAAATCTAAAGATTCTTCTGTCAAAGGGAATGCAAACTATATATGGTTAATCCTAATTCAGCTAACGTACGTTTGATTGTGGCAATTGTCACATAACGTTAGCGCTTATATAAAGTTGCATATAGCGCAATCAAGTTGCAAAGAACAGCACAACGCCTTTTCCCCAATGCTGGTTGATTCATACAAGGAATTGCTTTACTTCTTGGTCATAATGTGTTAATATATTGTTGTATGGCATTTTGTCTCTCGATTGTAGCCAAAGGACTCATCCACAAGCTGGCTGTCCTGCATTGCAATAGCCGTTGCCCACAGCGCAACAATTGCGAACCTCATATTAGGGCTGAGACTAACATTCCAGACAGAGAGACAAGATGCCAAGCCATTCGCATCACCTTAACGCAATGTCAAAAACTTCGCGGCGATACAACAATGACCCGACTCACGCTGCTGATCGCAACAATCGTTTTGGTGATACTTTTGCTCGTCGTGCCGGCAATGGACGGCAAAGCCGCGGCGCAAGCAACTGTGGATGGCGCCCGTCTGCCCTTCACCAATCTCGTCTAACTGGCGAGCGCCGGGCAGGCTCAGAGGAAATTCACTGAACCGCACTGCAGACATTCCTCGTCCGTCACTTTGACCACGGATTTGCAGTCATCGCAGATCCTAATGCAGCCCTTCTGCAAGCCGTGGTCAAGCGACACCCGCTCATCGAAGACGAAGCATTCGCCCTGCCACAGCGATTCGTCCGGCTTGATCTTTTCCAGATAATTGAGAATGCCGCCGCGCAAATGGCAGACCTCTTTGAAGCCGCGGTCGAGCAAGAACGCGGTCGCCTTCTCGCAGCGGATGCCACCGGTACAAAACATCGCAACGCGTTGGTGTTCGTTCGGATCCAGCTCATCAGCCAAATATCGCGCGATTTCGTGGAATGAGTCGGTCCCTGGATTCCGCGCCCCAGGAAAGCTACCCATGCGCACTTCGTAATTGTTGCGGGCGTCAATCAGCAGGACATCGTCTTGCACAATATGGCGATTCCAATCTTTCGGCTCGATATAATCGCCGACGCACTTGGCGGGGTCGACGCCTGGCGCCTTCAAAGCCACAATTTCTCGTTTGAGCCGCACCTTCATTCGCCCAAAAGGAATGGAGTCATGAAACGACTCCTTGACCATCAGGTCAGCCAATCGTGGATCATCGCGCAGATATGATACAACCGCCTCCACACTTGGCCGCTCGCCGGCAATTGTCGCATTAATGCCTTCAGGGGCGAGCAGGATCGTGCCGCGGACGGCGGTCGCAAGGCACCGTTCGAGCAGACGCTGGCGCAGTTCCCGGCAATCCGGCAGCGGGACAAATTTGTAAAAGGCGGCGATCAGGATCGAGTTTTCCATTGGCGCGAAATTCAGTTATGTTTGCCGGTATTGTAGGCGTTCGTGGCGAATTTGGGTAGATTCTGCGGGCGAGGCAAAGGGCGCGCCGACAGTGACCGCCTGCCGTCCCTTCAATGGACTGCGCGGGATCAATGCGCTGATATGTTATACTCAGGGGCATGAGGATTGGACTGAACGCGCATTTATTATCCGGGCGCGCCGGTTATCGCTCGGCCGGGATTCATGGCTATATCAGCAATTTATTGCGCCTGCTGCCCAGCCATGCGCCGTCCGATTGGCAGTTTGAGGCGATGGTCGGCGCCGCTAACAGCGCATCCTTTCCCGATGTCAGCATGGCGCGCGCGTCATTCACTACCGAATCGCCAGCAATCCGCGTGTTTTGGGAGCAAACGATTCAGCCCTGGCAACTGCGGCGCTACGATCTATATCATGCGCTGGCATTCGTCGCGCCCGTCATTTTGACCGCGCCGATGGTCGTCACCGTCTATGATTTGAGTTTCTTGCACTATCCCGCTCGGCTGAGCGTCGCCCGCCGCCTCTACTTGCGCGCGCTGACCGCCTTGACCTGCGCGCGAGCCCGCCGCGTACTGGCGATCAGCCAGAGCACAGCAAATGACCTGCGGGCCTATCTCGGCGTGCCAGCGGACAAGATTGATGTCACGCCCTTGGGATACAGCCGAGCCGCCTTCCGTCCGCTGCTGGAAACGGATATTGCTCATTTTCGGCGCAAGCAAGGTCTGCCGGAGCGCTTCTGGCTTTTCCTGGGTACGCTGGAGCCGCGCAAGAATCTGCCAATGCTGTTAAAAGCGTATTCGCAGCTGCCCAGGGAAGAGCGGCTGCCGCTGATCATGGGCGGGGGAATCGGCTGGATGGCGCGGGAAGTCTTTGCCACTATCGAGCGCTTGCAACTGGGCGGCAGCGTCAAGCATGTGGGATTCATCCCTGCCGCCGATTTGCCCCTCTGGTACAATTGCGCCGAAGCCTTCCTCTACCCATCGGTCTTTGAAGGTTTTGGGCTGCCGGTCTTGGAAGCGATGGCTTGCGGCGCGCCGGCGCTCACGACGAATGTGTCGTCATTGCCGGAAGTGGCGGGAAACGCAGCGCAATGTCTTCCGCCTGACGATGTTGAGCGCTGGTCGGCTGCGCTACGCGATCTGCAGCGAAACGACGCATGGCGCGACTCGGCGCGAACGAAAGGCTTGGAACGGGCGAAGCTTTTCAGTTGGGCGCGTACAGCCGAATTGACCGTCGCCAGCTATCGAAGGGCAGCCGCGCTGCGCGATCGCCCGCTCAGCGAAAGCGAAACGGTTACGAACGTGGAAACCAAGTAGATATCACATGACGCGACCAAGTAAGATCGTCTGAGCGATTGACCGCCCTGCGATGACATGAACACCGACCTCACGCTATCGGAACGCCCCACACTGGAACCGCGCTGGCTCCTTCCGGTCATAGACGGCATCCTCGCTTTCCTTGTCTTCGGCGCCGCCTATATTCTGCGCTATGAATTGCAGATTATCCGTCCGGTTTACGATCCGCTGGAGCGGGGTTTTGGACACTATATCCCCTTTGCCGCCGTCTACGCCCTGCTCGTCTGGCTGAACTTCCAGCGAAATGGCTTGTACCGCAATATCGCGGGCCGCGCCTGGCTGGAGGAAGTTTATCTGATCGGCAGCAGCGTCGCCGTCGCCATCGTCATTGTGCTGGCGATGTTTTTCATCCTGCAGCCGCTGGCGACCAGCCGCCTAATGCTCATTTATGTAGCGGCGCTGACCATCTTTACCAGCGCCCTTTCGCGGCTAATTCGGCGCTGGATCCTGGCTTACCTGCGACATCATGGCGTGGGAATCCGGCGCGTGCTGATAGTGGGCATGGGTGAAGTCGGCCGCTCGCTGCTGGGCATCATGCTTACGCGGCCCGAATTCGGTTATTCGCCGATCGGCTTCCTGGACGATGACCTTGACACCGCCTCGGCCGGCATGGGACGAGTCCAGGCCATGGGCGGCACCGGGCAACTGGCAGAGGTGATCAGCGAGCATACGATCGACACGGTGGTCATCACCTTCCGCTGGAAGCATTATGACTTGATTCAGGAGCTCACCGAGGTCTGCCGTGAAACCGACGCCGACCTGCGAATCGTGCCCGAAATCATGCAATTGAACATTCGCCAGGTGCAGGTGGAGAATCTTGACGGCATCCCGTTGCTTGGCATTGGCGCGCACCGCTCTTTCAGCCGCGCCAATCAACTGCTGAAACGTGGACTGGACGTCATTTTGGTGGCGCTTGGCTTACCGATTTGGGCGCCAATCAGTCTACTGGTCATGCTGGCGCTAGCGCTTGAAGGCGAGGGACCGATATTCTTCCGGCAAGTCCGCGTGGGCAAAGACAGCCGTCTGTTCGAGATGTTGAAATTCCGCAGCATGGTTCGCAACGCCGAAGCCATGCAAGAGGAAATGCTGCGGGAATCGGGGGAAGATCCGCGACATCCCAAATTTGTCGATGACCCGCGCGTCACCCGCGTCGGCAAGTTTCTGCGCCGCGCCAGCCTCGATGAGCTGCCGAATCTCCTCAACGTCATTCGCGGCGAGATGAGCCTGGTGGGACCCCGTCCGCCGACGCCCAGCGAAGTCGAACTCTATGAAGCGCGGCACACGCGCCGCCTGCAGATCACGCCCGGCATGACCGGCTGGTGGCAGGTGCGCGGACGCAGCAGCGTGCCCTTTGACGAAATGTTCGAGATGGATATGTATTATATCGAGAATTGGTCAATCGCGATGGATATTGAAATCCTTATGCTCACCATCCCGCGGGTCGTCATGCGCAGCGGCGCCCTCTGACGCTCGCGTCAATTCGGGCCGCAGAATCTCGGCCAGCTTGGTGATGCCTTGAGGAACCATCGGCAAGAAAAACAGCGAACGCAGCAGCTTGAATAGCTCGCGCGTCAGAGTGAGTAGTTTACGCGTGGCAGCTTGCTTGGGCGACCGATCGTAGAGCCAGAATAAGATCGCCAACATGTGAAAGGAGTAAAGGGCGATGCTCAGCTCCAGCGCCTTGGGATCACTTAAGGCATCGTCAGAGGCCAGCACAAGCCGATGGTAGGCGCGCGACAGCCGCTCCGCCCTCTCGCCGCGCAGCAGGTCAAACCCCGCCTCCTCAGCCATGGCGGCGGCAAACAGCGCCTGCATGGCGCCGCGCTCGCTTGACAGTGCGGCAAGCGCAAAAGTGAGCGCCAGATGATAGCGGTCGGCCAATGGACCCGGTGGCAGTTCGGCGATCTTCGCTTCGATCGAGGAAATGAACTGGTCGTACTGCGCCAGATTCTTCCGCGTCTGGCGACTGAGTGTGTCGCCGGCCTCAGCTTGCATCGTACGCTCGCATCCCTTTCGAAAGCTGCAAGTTACAGCGAAAGGAGTGGAGAGTCAAGCACAGTCTGTCGCGCGATATCTTTAGGGACTGTATTTGATGAACGACCAGTTACGATATTTTACGATATCTTATGTGATAACAGTCATCCGGGAAGCCGACGGTTTGACACCGACGAATTGCCATTCGTGGCAGCAAAGGGCATAATGCGAACGAGGGTCGCGCGCGCGGCTCGCGACCTGCTTATACGGAGATATGATGGCGGCAACCTCAAGAATCGCAGGCTTTCTCCTTGGCTTTCTGCTCTTGACAGCAAGCGCCTGCGAATCGGCATTGCTGCAAGAGAGCGTAACGGCGGTTGCGCCCAGTCCAGCTCCACAACTGGAGGCGACCACTGGCGAACCAGCTGATGTCGTGTCGAAATTCGTCGAAGCCTGGGACGAAGTAGATTATGAGGCGATGTATCGGTTGATCGCCCGACGCAGCCGCGAGTTGTATCCGCTGCAGCGCTTCATCAATCAGTACACAGCCGCGCACAGCGTCATCCGTTTCGCCGGCGTCGAGCATTCTCTTCAAAGCGTCGCCCGCCAAGGCGCAACGGCGGTCGTCCACTACGATGTTGTTATTTCGTCGCCCACCTTTGGCGAGATCGCCGACAATAACCGCGTGATGCGCTTGATCGAAGATGGGGGCTGGAAAATCGCCTGGTCGTCGATGGATATTTTCGACGGAATGTCGAGCCGCGCGCGGCTGACGGAGAGAGCCGATTTCCCGGCGCGCGCCAATATCTACAGCCGCAACGGCAAACTGCTTGCGGAAGAAGGGGGCACAGTCTACAGCCTCTATGCGATCAAACAAGATATGCGCAACATTGAAGATTGCCTGGCGACTCTAGCGGAAGCGACTTTGAGCCAAATCAGCAGCTTGCGCGGCGCCTTCGCCACGTATCTGGGCGAGACGCGTTTCCACGTGGCCGAGATGGACCCCGAGCGCTACAACAGATATCGCGAGGCGCTGGATACCGATTGCGCCATCACCCGGACAGAAGGACCCTTCAGCAAGGTCTTGACCTATGACTCGCGCAGCTATTACGGACACGGCATCGCCACCCATGTAGTCGGCTTTATCGGCGCGGTGCCGGCTGATGAGCTCGAGCGATGGCAGGCGCGCGGGCGCTCGGCAGGCGATCTGGTGGGCCGCGCTGGCATCGAAGAATCTTACGAAGACACGCTGGCTGGCAGACCGCAGCGTTACTTGCGGATTGTTGAAGGGGGCGGCACAGTCATCCGCGAATTGGCGGGCGCGGCCCGATCGCTGCCCAGCGCGGTCACGCTGACCATCGATCGCGACCTGCAGGAGATCACCGCGCAGACGATGGTGGACGCCGTCAGTTACGCCGTGCCCAATTGGGGCGGAATAACTGCCGGGGGCGCTATCGCAGCCATGAAAGTCAATACGGGGGAAATCCTGGCGCTGGCGAGTTACCCCAGTTTCGACCCGCATGTCTTTAATCCGGAGACGGATTACAACATCGGCCAGGCGGTGCTGCGCCTCGATCGCGATATCCGCAATCCCTTCGTTAACAAGGCGCTCGCCGAGCAATATTCACCCGGGTCGGTCTACAAGATCGTGACGACCCTGGCTGCCGCTTCGGAAGCGATTTGGGAGCCAGATGCGCTCTTCGAATGCGGCTATATATGGCGTGGCGCTGAATACGGCGATTCGGAGCGCATCCGCACCGACTGGCGCCTGCTGGAAGATCGCGAGCCTACGGGACCGGTGACAATGCCTCAGGCGCTGGCGGCATCTTGCAATCCGTTCTTTTATGAAATGGGCGCGCTGATGTACCGCGAAGATCCGCTGATGCAGGCGCGCTATGCCGAACTGCTTGGTTTCGGCTCGCCGACCGGGCTCGCCGGGCTGGGCATTGAAGCGCCCGGCGCCGTCGCTCCGCCGGGCGAGCCGGCGGCCGCCATCAACAACGCTATTGGTCAGGGCGAAGTGACGGTGACCGTCGTGCAGATGGCGCAGCTGGCGGCGCTGATCGCCAATGGCGGGCAGCTGTATCAGCCTTACATCGTCAGTCATATCGGCCGCCCGGGCGACGCCGACTACGCGATAGTGAACGAACCGACCCTCAAGGCGCAACTGCCGCTGGACGAAAATGCGCTAAATGTCGTTCGCGATGGCATGTGCATGGCGACCACTGTGCGCGACCTTGGCACGGCCGAATTTGTCTTTCGCAGCGCGCCTTATCAACTCTGCGGCAAGACCGGCACAGCCGAGACGCTGGGCAATCCGCATTCCTGGTTCATCGCCTATGTCCCGCGCGAAAACCCGGAAATCGCCATCGCTGGCGTGATGGCGCATTCGCGCGAGGGCTCGGAAGTGGTCGCGCCGATGATCCGCCGCATCTTTGATGTCTACCTGGGACACGCGGTCGAACCTTTCCCCGACTGGTGGCAGGAGCCCTATATACCGGTACGATCGCAGCAGCAAGCGGTGGCGGAATATCTGGCGCGAGAAAACTAGCCAGCGCAGCCTTGAGGACGATTGCGGACGGGCGCCCAAGGCGGCAAGTCGTAGTTGATCTCCGCCGGCGGGGGAGCAAGCAGATAAACCCAGGTATAGCTTCCCCAGGTGATCCAGTCGTGGTCACTGTATCCGAGGTCAATCCAGTAGGGTGTGCTGCGGGGACCGGCGCCGGTATCGCGGACGACTCCGATGCCGTAATCGGGCACGTACACCTGGGTGTAGTAGGGTATGATATGCGGTTTTGCCGCCACAATGCCTTT
This sequence comes from Anaerolineae bacterium, assembly GCA_022821805.1. Classification (GTDB taxonomy): domain Bacteria; phylum Chloroflexota; class Anaerolineae; order Aggregatilineales; family Phototrophicaceae; genus UBA6055. The sequence continues at coordinate 113,534 of JAJECX010000029.1, read as the reverse complement.
CGCCAGCGTCGCTCCGGTAGCGGTGCGTGTGCTGCCGCTGTTGGATTCCGGCTTGTAACTGGTGGCGTAGACGCAGAGCCGCCGCCAATAATGCCGTGGTCCCGCGGGCGTATCAACAATTTGCTGCGCGATTCGCGCGCCATAGGCGACAATTCTGTCCACGGGCGCTTCAACCATTGTCGACTCTAATCGTTCGCGGCTGATTTCGACGCCGTTCTCATAGCGGACGCGGTAACGCGTCTCCTGTCGGCCCGCCCTTCCTTGTTGCACGACGGCAACATCATCCAGGTCCAGCCCATCGTCCAAACGCGTCGTCAGCGCGAAATCGATCACCGCGCTCTCGGTCACGATGTCCTCGGTGACGCGCACAATCTCGATTGTCATATTCTCGCTGACAGCCGTGTCCGCCGGCGGCTGCGCATAGTCCAGGCCGAAGAGCGGCGCATTCAACTCGACCAGCGCATCGCCGACGAGCGCCTCGTTGATTCGCGCGTCGATTGTCACGCCGTCAACGAGCAATTTGATGGGCAGCGCGCGCTTGATAAGAATGGTCATTTGATCGGCTGGCGCCGTTTCCAACTCTGGCGTCACCTGATCGGCCATATATAGCCTAATTCCGGCTTCAAAGAGCGCATTCCCGACCGTGTCGGCATTGGACACGATTGTCGATTCGACGCCATCATCAATGATCGTCAGGCGGGCGGCGCGGCGGATTCTGATGTGCTGCGCGGGCACAGTCCAATTGGGCAAGGCATCGACATTGGCCAGCGCGCCATTCACCCAGATTTTGTCGGACGGATCGACGGTGACGCCAAGGCTAAACAGAATGCCCCAGGGATTCTCCAAGGGCGTCTGCAACTGGCGCTTATCGCCGCTGATGTCGATGGTTACCACGCGCGCTGGCAAAATGCGAACCAACATGCCGCTGACGAGGGGATCGCCGGGAGCATGCGACAGGGCGCCATTTTCCGGCGTCTCAAGCCCAAGCTGGCTGAGCAATTCGCCGACCGTCTTCAATCGCGTCGAAACCGTCCGCCGGGCGCCGTCATGGTCAATGCTGACCTGGATGCCGCCAACATCGCTGTTCCATTGTGGGATGGCGCGCGCAAAATTAACCAGCGTGAATGCCAGCGTGCAACATGTGGCGATGATAATGGTAAGCAGCAGACGGCGCCCAGGCCGCTGCGTCCGCGCTTGGCGCCTCCCGCTGTGATGTCCGCTGGCGGTCATTGGCTGGGTATCATCCTTGCCTTGTATAAAGTCGAGTTTACCCACAAGCCCAGTGGTTGAACAGGAAAAATGGCGAGTCTGCCCTTCTGTACCGTCCTAAGAACTTGACGCATAATCGCGAAACAGCGCCTTGAATTCGACATTTCCCTCACCTATAATGAGACGAAGTATCAATAAGAGGAGAGGAATTCGCTTCATGAGTTCGAGACTCAGACTGTTCTTTGTTCTTGTATCCGGATTGATGCTGCTTAACGGCGCATCATTCGCGAATGGCGGTCAGCTGCATGTTGTCGCGATTCACGGCATTCTGGCAGATGTCGCGCGCAATGTCGCGGGCGACCACGCTGAGGTTATAACGCTTGTCCCGGTTGGCGCCGACCAGCACGGATTCGTCCCGACACCGAGCGACCTGACGACGGTAGCGGAGGCCGACTTGGTGCTCATTAACGGCGCCGGCTGGGAAGAAACCTTGCTGGAGGCAGTGGAGAGCGCCGGCGAAGGCGGCAATATCGTCAATGCCTCAGCCTGCGCGCCAATTCGTCCCTTTGACTCCGGCATGGGACACGATGATCATGACGACGATCACGCTGACGATGACCATGATGATGAACACGCCGACGACCACGCTGATGATGATGAACACGCCGACGACCACGCTGATGATGATGATCATGACGACGAGCACGCCGACGATCACGCTGATGATGACCATGACGACGAGCACACCGACGAGCACGCTGATGATGACCATGATGATGAACACGCCGACGACCACGATGATGAGCATGATGATGACGACCATGCCCATGACGAGGACGAAATGACCAGCGACATCGACTGCGACAGCCACGACGCGGAGTATGCCGCCATCGTCGGCGCGGCAAACGACTCGCGCGCGCATATAGAGACTATGGGCCGGGGTAAAGATATCGAATGCCTGGGCGGACATGGGCATGACGACGATCACGGGCACGGGCATGGGCATGGCGAGGGATCCTGCGACCCGCACTTGTGGATGGATCCATACAATGTCATCTACTGGGCGTTGATGATCCGCGACAGCTTGTCGGCGCTGGATCACGATAACGAAGACGTGTATGGGGCCAACGCGGCTGCTTACGCGGCCGACTTAGCGGCGCTGGAATCCGACTTCATTCGGCCCGCGCTGGCGGATCTGCCGGAAGAAAAGCGCGTCTTGGTCACGGGCCATGAATCTCTCGGCTACTTCGCGACGACATACAACTTCGAGATCGTCTCGGCGGTCGTGCCAAGCCTGTCCACCGTGGCGGAGCCGAGCGCGCAAGATATGGCGGCGGTGGTCGATGTAGTGCGCGCGGAAGGCGTGCCGGCGATCTTCAGCGACATCCATCTCTCCGATGTTCTGGTGAGAGCGATCGCGGACGAGACAGGCGCTGACGTGGTCGGCTTGCATACCGATTCACTGGGCGACGCAGACGGACCGGCGGGGACCTACCTTGATTACATGCGCTACAATGTGAGCGTGATCGCTGAGGCGCTGAAGGGCGACTGGCGCTAAGACGCGCCGCAACAATGATATGCTTTTCAGCGCGGTGGCGCGGGAGGATTTTGGTGTGGCGGCTTCGACAATGACTGAGACGAGCCGTCAAGCCATGGATAAGCCTCCCGCGTTGCTGGTCGACCGCGTATCAGCCGGCTATCGCGGCAATCGTCACGCGCTGGATGACATCAGCCTCAAAGTAGAAATGGGTGAGCGAGTCGCCGTCATTGGTCCCAATGGCGCTGGCAAGAGCACCCTTTTCAAAGCCATCGTCGGCGTCGTGCAGATCAGCAGCGGGCGCATCACCATCTACGGCGATGATACGCATATCAGCCGCACGAATGTTGGCTACGTGCCGCAGCAGAACGCTATCGACTGGTCCTTCCCGGCTTCGGTCTTTGATGTGGTGATGATGGGTCGCTGCCGGCATATCGGCTGGTTTCGCTGGCCCGGCAAAGACGACCACGCAAGCGTACGCGAAATCCTGGAACGCCTCAGCCTGACAGAGCTGGCTGGACGACAAATCGGCGAGCTAAGCGGCGGCCAGCGCCAACGCGTATTCATTGCGCGGGCGATGGCCCAGGATACCCGTCTCATGCTGCTGGACGAGCCTTTTACCGGCGTCGATCAAACTGCCGAGCAGGAGATTATCGAGTCGCTGGATATCCTTACAAAGCACGGTATTACACTACTCTTATCGACGCATCATATGGAGAACGCTGCCCTGCATTTCGACAAGGTCTTGATCTTGCGACAGCGGCTGCTGGCATACGGTCCGCCGGTTGAAGCGCTGACGGCAGCCAATCTGCGGAATGCCTTCGGCAGCGCCTTGCCGATCATGACGAAGGGGGACGACCTGCTTATGTTCAGCGTGGATTACGCTGATGGGGAAACAGTGAATGGATCCGATTAATTTCTTGTCGGAGCCGCTGAGTTATGCCTTTATTCAGCGTGGCATGCTGGCGCTGATCCTCGTTGGCGGCATCAGCGCGGTGGTCGGCTGTTTCGTGGTTGTGCGCGGCATGTCATTTTTCGGCGATGCCTTAGCCCACTCGATTTTGCCCGGCGTCGCCATTTCGTATACGGTGAGCGGCGGATATGTTGCCAGCAATCTGTTCTTGGGCGGCCTGGGCGCGGGCATCGTCTCGGCGCTGGTCATCGCCTGGCTGACGCGAAAAGTGGAGGTCAAGGAAGACAGCGCTATCGCCATCGTTTATGTGACGTTTTTCGCGCTCGGCATCGCCATTGTGAGCACGCAAGACAGTTACGCCGTTGATCTCTCGCATATCCTCTTTGGCAGCATCAACGGCATCAGCGAGACTGATCTGCGGATTGTGGCGGCGATGGGCGCGGTCGCGCTGGCGATCATCGCCCTGCTTTACAAGGAGTTTCAGATCATCAACTTTGACCTTGGCTTGGCGCACAGCTTGCGCCTGCCGGTGGAAGCCCTGCGCATACTGCTGCTAATTTTGATTGCGTTGACGATCGTGGCCAGCTTGCAGGCGGTGGGCATCGCGCTGATGCTGGCGCTGTTAACTACGCCGGCAGTGACGGCGCGCCTGCTGGTCAAGCGGCTGCATCACATGATTGTCATCGCCAGCCTGCTGGGCATCATCAGTGGCGTGGTCGGCTTTTATGCCTCATACTACCTGGATATCCCTTCGGGCGCGTGCATCGTGCTGACGACAAGCGTGATCTTCGGCCTGGTATTCCTGCTGCAGTCGGGCTTGAATCGGATGCGAGAGCGAGATTGAGCCGGAATTGCGCCACTTCTCAGCGCTAAGCAAGGCGCGCTATGTGTCCCTCGAAACCTACCGCGCCAGCGGCCTTCCCGTTCGGACGCCGGTTTGGATCGCCGCTGAAGATGACAAGCTATACTGTTGGACGATTTCCGACACGGGCAAGGTCAAACGGATTGGCAGAAATCAGCGGGTCCGCTTGGCGAAATGCAGCGCCCGCGGCCAAATTCTGGGCGGCTGGACCGAAGCAGAAGCGCGAATATTGGCAAGTCCTGCTGAATTGCGGAAGCAGATGAAGCGTATGCGGGCGAAATACGGCTTACTGTTTCTTGCTTTTGCTTGGTGGCCGCGCCTCACTAGAACCGCCACGTCCGTCATTGAGTTCACCGAAGCGGGCGAAACGACTTAGTCGTCCGCTTGCCAGCGTTCCATGCGTTCCAGCAGCGTCTTCATCCAGTCGACAGCCCACTGCTGCTCGCTCCCCTCCATGCGTCCGAATTGCGACTTGGTCACATGCTTGTCGAATCTCTCCAGCGCGCCTGGCAGTGTTGACCGCTTGCTATTGGAGGCGCGATTCGTTACTGGCGTAGCGCTTTTGGGATGCAGCCACTTGCGCAGTTGGAATTCCGCGATGTCGCGGTCATCGGCGGCGGTCCATTGCTCCGGTGTAAGCCGCAGCAGCGCCCGATACTGCCGGATGCGCGAGGCGTTCTCAAAACCACAGGCAGCGCATAACTGCTCGGCGCGACCATAGGGAACGCGCCATTTGGCGACATCAGCCACCTGCGCGTAGAAGTCCTGCTCACATTCAAATGACTCGATTGGCTTGAAGTTGTCCCAGCCATGCAAATCCATCAGCAACAGGGCAATTTGCCGCGCCCGCGCGATCGCGTTCAAGTTGTCACGCGCCGTATTCTCGCTCGCTTGCCGCCAGAGATTCAGCTCGGCCACGCGCCGTGCCGGAATCGCGCGATAGGCGTCGCCGCCGATATAAGCGTGGAGCACATGATAGGCAACCCAACGCCGCTCGCCTGTTTCGATCGTGTAGCTTTCGCCCGAACCCGCGACCGTAATTGGATTGGTCAATCCATCCTGATGAATGCTGGCGGCAAGGTCGGCCAAGCGCAGCAACGGCAGTTCTTCCGCCGTCGCCTGCCGCTCTTCTCGCGCGCGCAATTCGACCTTGCCCTTGATTAGCGCTTCTAAGGGAAAGGCGCGACCGCTAGACTCTTCTACTTCGTCCAGCCAGGCTTCAATTTGGTCCATCAGCGGTCCGCTGCGAAATTGCGACGGTACCAGCCGCCGCGGCTGCATCGGATTGGGCTGAATCTTGAAGATATCGATTGGTTTGGCGCGAATGATCGGTTTCGTCTGAATGTCGATGATCTGCGCGCCCATATCATGACCGTAGCCTTCGCTGGCGGCGACGCCTACATCAAACAAATTCTCGTCAATTCTCACACCCCGTTTGCGCGCCGCGTTAGACATGATTGGCTACCCTTTCCGCAATTAGCTTGACGATCTCCCAAGTCACTTGCGTGATCTTCGATTTCGGATGATAAGCGAATATGCTGGCTGCTTCGCTCTGCGACAATTCGCCCCAAAGTATGGTCAGCGGAATCGGCTCGGTGATCACACGGGCGAATGGCTTGCTGAGCAGCTTCAGGTTTTCATTATGCAAGCCCGTTGTGCGCCGGAACATATTGGGGACCAGTGCGATCATCGAGATCTCGCGCAATCCCATCTGACGCCGCTGATGGCTGAAACGCTGCAGGTTTTGCAGCGTCTGCTTGATGCCGTCAAAGCTCATCGCTTCCAATTGCGTGGGGATGATGATGTGATCACTGGCCAGATAGAGCATCGCGTGCAGGGTCGAGCGAGTCGGCGCCGTATCGATGAAGACATAGTCAAAGGCTTCTTCCACTTCTTCCAGCTTGTTGAAGAGCGCGAACGAGTCAGTGATATTGCCGACGATGCCTGCCGTTTCCGGATTGCCCGGCACCAGATATACCGCCCCCTCCGACTCGCGATCTGGGAATTGATAGAGCGCCGGCTCGACGACTGTAAGGCATTGATTCCAGGCGCCACCGTCCAGATCGTCACGGACCAGCAGGTTGTAAAAGTAGGGCCGTTTTCGCTGCTTCAGCGCGACGGTGAGATGCGCTTGTGGATCGGCATCAATCATAAGCACCTTATGCCCCATAATCGCCAGTCCAGCGCCGAGCTGCGCAGACAACGTCGTTTTGCCCACGCCGCCCTTTTCATTGTAGACCATCACCGTGCGCATTCGGCGCCACCTTCTGTATGCTTGAATCTAAGCGTCATTCGGACTGTATCTATTCCCATTTTCGTCTTGCCGCCAAAACTCGCCACTGCAATACGCAGCGAATCAGGTAGAATCCGTTACTGTCGTTGCGAATTCAGCTTGAACGAGGAAGAAAACATGCGCTACACACTCGAAACCATCATTGATTTGCCCCGCGCTCGAGTGATTGAGCTATTTGACAGCTTCGACAACCTGGAGAAATGGCAAGAGGGTCTCATCAGCCACGAGCATCTCAGTGGAGAGCCAGGTCAGCCCGGCGCCAAGACCAAACTACTCTACGACATGGGCAAACGGCGCGTTGAAATGATCGAGACCATCATCACCCGCAATCTCCCCGATGAATTCTCCGGCACTTACGATGCCAAAGGCGTTCACAATATCGTTCGCAATTATTTCCACGATCAAGGCGGCACCACGCGCTGGGTGCTCGATTCCGATTTCCGATTTCACGGCATGATGCGCCTCATGTCGCTCTTCATGCCCAGCAGCATGTTTAAGAAGCAGACGCGCCAAACGATGGAAGCGTTCAAACAGTTCGCGGAGGGCGGCTGATCTATCGGCGGTCCAGCAGTTGCCGCGTCATCCCCGCGTGACCCAAATGCTCGGCCGTGTGATCCAATCCTCGCAGCAAAGCGTAGCCCCGGGACACCTCCTGAGACGGTCGCTCCATGTAGTGACTTACATCGACCACTTCCCGCAAGCGACTCCCATCTTGCCCTCTAAACGCCTCTGCATAGAATTCGATATTCCGCGCAAATAGCGCCTTCAACGCCTCCAGTTCATAACTCTCAGCTCGAAACTCGGCGTCTCGGTCGCGCTTGCTCACATCGTCTATTCCGATGCCTATCCAAAAGCGCTCCGCAGCGGTTACGTGAACTCCTAGCACGCACAGCGAATTCATCTCTGGACCTGGCGACCAATCAAGCTCGACCGTAGACAATCCGTCCATGTATTCAAAGTACTGTTCATGCATTTCTTCAAGTCGCCTGAGCACAGCGGCAAATATCGGATCCATCCTTTGATCTCCTTTCACCTTCTTGCCGCCAAATCAATTCGTGACGGCCGTAACGACTTACTGAATTCGCAGCATGACTTTTGACGCAGCGTCCCACAGGTCTTCCAGCGCATAAAACGAGCGCTTATCCGGAGCGAAGAAATGAACTACCACGTCGCCATAGTCCATCACGACCCAGCCGCTATCGGCCGATCCTTCATTGGTGAATGGCAGCTTCTGATACTGATCCTTTACGTCAACCCGGACAGTCTCCGTTAAGGCGCGCAAATGCCGCTCATTGTCGCCACTGCAAATGATGAAAAAATCAGCGATAATCTGGTCTGGCCGCAGATCGAGAAGCAAGATATCTTCCGCTTTTCGATCCTCGACCAACTCCACAATATAATGGGCAAGCTGCAAAGAGTTCAAATACTGTATCTCCATTCTTCGAGCACTTGAATGATGCGCTCATTTTAGCACAGTAGCCCCAGCGCCGATACCGACCATCGTCAACCAATATCTCCAGCCACCGTCGCTGTGAATCTGTTACAATTTGTGCCAGATTTCCAAATACGCGTCGACCCGCTATACCAAAAGGACCGAACTGGTGACCATCACTTACCCCTTCCTCGACGCGATTCTTGACTGGGCTCGCCACGAAGATGCCATCCGCGCCCTGGTGGTCACCGGCTCGCTCGCACGGCACGACGACTCCACGGACGAATACTCCGACCTAGATATCCAGGTCATCGCCACCGACATCAAGCGCTACATCGAGGATGATACTTGGTTGGACGGCTTGGGAGAGGTCTGGATCCGCTTCCCGCTTCACCACGAAACGCCTTATCGACTCGTATGGTTCAGCGCCGGCATCAAGGTCGACTTCAACTTCCTTGCATGCGACGCTATTCAAGGCGATCAGCTTACGGACGAATACACACGCGGATACCAGATTCTCTTGGACAAGGACGATCTCTTCCATGATCTACCGCCGTCCCCGCGATCCTTTCCTCAACCACCACCACCCGCCGTCGCCGAGGTTCAAGCCGCCATTAATGAGTTCTGGTTTGAAGCGATTCACGTGGCGCAGTTTATCCGCCGCCGCGAATTCTGGGTAGTTAAACACCGCGACTGGACTATGAAATCAAATTTACTGCGCATGGTGGAATGGCATACCCGCCTTGTGAGCAACGAGCCAATCAATACCTGGCTGCTCGGACGACGCATCGCCCACTGGGCCGACGAGAACACCTATACTGAGGTACAGCGCATTTGGGCAGGCTGGGATGCGCTGGCGCTTTGGGAAGCATTGCTAATACAGCTGGAACTGTTCTCGCGCCTCTCGCTTGAATTAGCCAACGGGCTGCAATTCACCTATGATGAGAGACGATTCCGCGATATTAACGCCTATATCCGCCAACTGTGGCGCGACGATCCCGCCAATGCATCTAAAGACTGAACTCGCCGTCCGGCTCGAGCACGACGGCGCTGGCCGCTGTCTCCGCCTCGACGCGCGCAGCCCAAGCGGCCTCGTCTTGCTCAATTGGCGGGAAAGTATTGTAATGCATCGGCGAAACGCGTTTTGCTTGCAAAAAACCGATCGCCCGGATCGAATCATCTATTCCCATGGTGAAACAATCGCCGATGGGCAAAAGCGCCAGGTCAAGCCCTTCGTCGCCGATCAGCTTCATATCGCCGAAAAGGCAGGTATCGCCAGCGTGGTAAATCGTCGCGCCGCCTCCCCGAATTACAAAGCCATTGGGCTGGCCGCCGTACGTGCCGTCGGGAAAGGAAGAACTGTGATGCGCGACCGTCCATTTCGCGCTCATCCAGTCATTGCTGAAGGTGCCGCCGGGATTGCCCTGAAACACATTTTGTACGCCATGCGCCATGAACCAATCGCCCATCTCGAAATTGCAGACGACCAGCGCGCCGGTACGCTTGGCAATCTCGACCGAGTCGCCGACATGGTCGCCATGCGCATGGGTCAACAGGATGACCTCTGCATCCAGATCATTCGCCGCCGCTTTCGCGACCGGATTGCCGCTCACAAAGGGATCAATCAACAATTTATGCCCATCAATATCAAATGAATATGCCGAGTGTCCTAACCATCTGATTGAAACTGCCATGACCAACTCCTTGCCACTGTCCACGCCATGATGATACCGAGTGATTGTAGCATTCTCTTTGGCGTATTGCGAAAGAAGGACGCATCGGCGTCTCAAGACAAAAGGTCAATTGGAAGCTGATGTTTCTTTGTCTTAGTAGTAGTTCTAGTAGAGCCTGTGCAAACTGTTCAAGGCGTCGCGCGGAGTTATATGCATTGGGTAAAATAACCCAAGCCTATCGCAGGTTGCAGTGAGTTTCGCTGATTTTATCCCAATAATGTCCAAGTTGCTTGGGAAATTTGGGATAAAGGTTTTGAACAGATTGGCGTGCATAACTGGGCTGCCTTTGCACACTTTGCCGCAAGGCGCCGGGACGTTTGAACAATTACGACGATCATTACGATCTTTTGAACAGTTCGGGCTGATTTGAGGGCAGCATGTAGATGTCTGTCGACAGGTTTTACACAGGAGCGCCGCGTCTCTTGTGCAAAGTTTTGAACAGGCGACCGTATGATGCTGCATTGAAGAACGCCAATTCGTTGGGATATCTTGGGATAAATTAAGTTGTCGCTTGGGATAAATAGTCGAGACGCAAGCATCACGAAATACAAAAATCGATGACTTCCGCAATCGGCGCTGTTGATTGAAGAGTTTACAGTTTAATTGCAAGCGCTTCCGTATTAACTTATAGAATGTCCTTAGGACGTAAGCAATGGATCGATGAGACGGAGACGCCAAAGCGAATGTCAAATTCAAACCGGAGCGGAGTATCTTATCCCTTGGTCGTGCTGCTCTTGCTGGTCGCGTTGGCGGGCGGCGCCGCGGCGGGCATCCTTGGTTATATTTGGTACACGGGCGGCTCGGGCGAGCCGAGCTTGACCATAGAGGAAAAGCTGGCGACGCAAGAAGCGAGTGACGCGGCCTTGGCGCAAGCGGTCGGCACGGCGATGGTGGATGTCGCCAATACGGTGATTGCCGATGCGGTGGCGGTCGCGGTGGCTGAGGCGGTCGACAGCAGCGTCAGCGCTGCCATGGAAGCCGCCGCCGTGAGCGAGCCGGTCGAATTCAAGATTGTGTCGGCGGAAAGCGGAGCAAGCTTCACGCTCGAAGAAGACCTGCGCGGTGTACGGACAACTGTGATCGGGTCCACCAATGAAGTCGGCGGCAGTATTATGGTCGATCTGGCGAATCCAGCCGCATCGTCCATCGGCGCCATCGTGATCAACGCGCGCACGCTGGAGACGGACAACAGCTTCCGCAATCGAGCGCTGCGTAGCCAGATTCTGCGGTCGGCCCAAGACGAGCACGAGTTTATCATCTTTGAGCCACGCGAGTTAAGCAACTGGTCCGCCGACTCGGTGGCCGCGGGTGACAGCGTTACCTTTGACGTGGCTGGCGACTTGACAGTGGCCGGCGTTACCCGTAGCGTTACCTTCGCCGCTGCCGTGACGCTGGATAGCGACACGCAGATCAGCGGCAGCGCGATAGTGAACCTGCTGCACGCCGACTTCGGTCTGGTGATTCCCGACGTGCCCTCGGTGGCCAACGTGACCGATGATGTGGACTTGAAGCTGGACTTTGTCGCGCGGGCCGGTTAAGCGCTTGCTTTTCCGGCGGTGCCTTGTAGTTTTCTTTGAAGACTTGGGGACTAGAGCCATACGCAGATGGCGAATTCATTGCTTGGCTCAACTGGTCTGGCTCAAGTCGGATTCGCTGTTTGATTCTGAATTGTCTTCAAGCCCGTCACCTCGGGCGCTTAAGCGGCGCGCACGTCGCGTTTCAATTTGTTCGCTCTTCTCATTTGGCTCGTTTCTCTTTTGTTGAGGCTTGATTATTCGTGAAGCGAGCACGATTATCGCCGCAACGCCAATCAGAAACTCGCGAATTTGCGTACCTTCGTATCCTAATAAAAAAGAGCCGATGCAAGCAGTTCGATGAAGATACACAGGCTGTAAAGAACAAGCTGCATGTATTAGCCGAAGAAAATGAAAGTGATGCCCGATGTAAATCCGAGATACGCTACAATGTCAAGCGGCGAGCGACCCGCATACAGGGCCAGGAGCACGGTTATTGCAGCGATTATCGCAATCAGGTAGAGGAAAATACGTTTGTCCGGCATTGAAGCGTTTTTCTCGCTCATGGTAGACACTCTCAATATCTCACTCGTCTGCAATTCACTCTGCGCGGTCCGCTCCTAATTCAACAATTGTACTTCAACGTCTTCACAAATTCAAGCGGTTCAAAACAGTTGCGAATTAGTTATATCAGTTGACTTTAATAGCTTCACTCGATGTTTTGACCGGTTTTCAAGCTTCGGAAAACTGACGTTGGCTTTGACTTGACGCCACTATCACCAATCGCGCGCCTCTGCAATAATTGGAGCGTAGGTCCGCGTTAAACTTGGAAAATTACATCATGCCCCGACTCCTTTATGTGACCGAGCCCAAGGTCATCAACACGCTGCAGCCGCGCCGCGCCGACCATCCTTATCTCGAGGTCGCCACCACGAACCGCAACAAGCTGGAGGAATTCCGCCGCATCTTGCCCGACATCGAAATCGTTGGCAAAAGGCTCGACATTGAAGAGATTCAGAGCCTCGATCCCTATAAGGTGGTTGAGCGCAAGGCGATCGAAGCCTATAAGGCGAATGACTACAACCCGATCCTGGTGGAAGAAACATCGTTGGCGCTGCGCGGATTAGGCGGCAGACCCGGCGCGTACATCAAAGATTTCTGCGAAGAGGCGGAAATGCGGCGCATGATCGCCGAGGGCTGGCTCAAGGGACGCGACCGGGCGGCGTTGGCAAAGGTATTGATCGCGGTATATGACGGCGCCGAGGTGCAAATCCGCGAGGGAAATACAGCAGGCACGATCGCCGAGACCTTGCGCGGCGCCAACGGATTCGGCTGGGACGATATGTTCATACCCGATGGCGAAACGCGCACCTTCGCTGAAATGAGCGATGGCGACAAGGACTGCCACAATATGCGGCGGAAGGCGCTCGAGGCGCTGCGTGATCAGCCGTTCGCGTTAGGGCAGGGTGTCTTCATGATCCCTGAGCCCTATCGCCAAGAAGTGGAGCGGGTTGATTATGACGCGCTGCAAGATGAGGCGGCGCTGCAATTCGCTTTTTCGCTGGAGGCGCTGGAAGACGCCAATCCACCCAATCGTCGCTTTGAGGCCTCCAATTACCAGCCGATACAATACGAAGAGAACATCTATTACACTCGATATCTGCCCAAAGGCGATAGCAGCAGCATCGGCCTCATCCTCACTGATGTCGACCGTGGCACACTGCACATGAACAAGAACGGCAGTCCGGTCATCTGGCAGTTTGGTCCCGACAGGCGGAGACTCTGCCTGGCGCAGCGAGCCGATTTCTTTCGCAGCAATCAAAGCGTTGAAGTGTTGGCTACGCTGGATGGCGTCGGACGCCATGGCGCGATTCCGCAACGCAGCAATCGCCGCTCGCTAACGGTCGAATCCGTCCTCGGTTTGAACGAGAATCCCTTCATCACCAGCACCTATTCCTGGAAAGACCTGGGCTATCGCAAGATGTCATCAGCGCGCCATGTCTCGCGCACGCACAGCGCCGAATGCGGCTTGTTCAATCGCATCGGCAAATACCCGCGCAGCGTGCTCGGCTTTGGCTCGATGCCAGCGATATCGGGCTGGCGCGATGTGCTGGCGACGGCGGCGATAGGACACCATGCCATCTTCACCCATCGCAACAGCCTCTTCGCCGGGTATATCGATCGGCAGGCGGCTGTGATCAACGCGGCAAAAGATGCGCTTCGGTCTGTGCTGACGTCCGATGTCGATTATCAGCGCGCCGCCCGCAACATCGGCGCCGCCATCGGCTGCAGCAATGTGGAAGACGAGGTCGCCGACGCCCGCTATCTCTATGAAAAAGCCGGCGTGCGGTTTTTCCGCATTTATACCATCAACTCCGACCCGCGCGTGATCGAGGTCGCCGCCGCCATCCGCGCTGAATTCGGCGATGAGATCGAGCTATTCGTCGGGCAAGTTAGCGACAAGGCGCAATGTCTGAAGCTGATTGCGCCCGATATACGCGCTGATGGCTTGTTTTTCGGTCATGGCGGCGGGCGTCAATGCACCTCAGCGACCAACGGCATGGCGGTGACCACGCTTGAAGAGGTCTACAGCATCACCACCGATGAGCGCTTCAACGATGTGACGATCGCGGTCGAGGGTGGCATCGGAACCTCAATGGGACACCTGCTGCTGATGGGCATCGACCTGATTTCTTATAATCAGCAGCTGGCGCGCTGTGTCATCGAGCAGGGCGATATCTACTTCGAGCATAAGAGCGGCAAGGTCTGCATGCCTTATCACGGCAGCGCCTCGGCGCCGACGATGATCATCGAGAGCGCCAATCCCGCCTTGGCCCGGAAGCGGCTGCGCCCCGGCGGCCGGACGCGCAATGTCGAAGGCAAAGCCGGCTACCGCTTCTTTGAAGAGAAAGCCAACTCGATGGTCTTCTACCTCAATACCTTTAAGCACTACGCGGCGCGGGCCTTGGCTGACGTCGGCGTGACCAATATGGCTGAGCTGCGCCAGTTCGCGCGCGACCACGACGATGAGCTGATTCGCGTGGTCAGTTCGCAAGCCAGCGCTGTCGGCCAGGCTTATGGGAATCAGATGTAAGACCCCGCCTGCCGCGGGCCCGTGTCGACAATCCCCCGAGGCTTGTATTTGTTGCATATTCACAAACTCCGCGTTAAAATGTGAGAAATCCAAGCGAGGCGGTGGCTTTAACCTCAAATTCTGGGATCACGTCCCTCAATGCGCGTGTCCACGGGTTAGAATAATTTAGTAATTCAAATGCAAAATATGCCCCCCCCCCCCCCGCAACTGACCTTTGCCGCGCGGGTCTGCAAATAGGCTTTAGCGCTTTGCGATTTCTCGCCCTACTGCTCTTTGTCTGGCTCCCCCCGGCAGCTGCGCAGACCAACCCGCTGGTCGCGGCCTGTGGCTTGCCGGCGCAGGGTACAATCGTCTCCACCGTCACCTATACGTTGACGGCTGACTGCCAACTGACCGGCTCTATCGTAGCCAGCGGCGCCATCAGCGTCACGATAAACGGCGGCGGGCATACGATCAGCGGCGGCGCCTTCATCTTGCTTCGGGGCAGCCGCAATACCCTGAATCTGAACAATCTAACGATTGATGGAACGCGCCAGACACGGACCGAAACGGTCACAGCGAATACGGTGAACGCAACCAACGTCGCGTTTATCAACAGCCGCGGCGGACCGGCTATAGCCGCGCTAAGCAACACCCGCATGGAAAATGTGTTATTGGCGGGCAACTCCTCCAGCCACTACGCCTTGGGCGGGAATGGCAGCGCGGTCCATGCGGGGGTCAACACAAGCCACGTTTGGAACAATGTCGTCCTCCGCCGCAATTTCGGCAACGGCGGCGCAATCTCGTTGCAGACAGGCGCAACTTTAACCACGACTGGCTGCCTGACCTTATCGGGCAATATCCCCTATGATGTCTATGATCCGAGCGGCAATTGGACGGATAGCAGCACGGGTCCTTGCAGCGGCACAATCGGCAACGGGTATCAAGCCGCCATCGCGCCGCCATCGCTGATGGCTTGCGGTTTGCCGGCGGCTGGCGTTCTGGACGTGTCGGCGACCTATCCCTTGTACGGTGACTGTCAACTGACTGGCGCGCTTCACATTTCGGAAGATGTGGACATTCGCATTATCGGCAATGGCCGCACCTTGCGTTCAAGCCTAGCCGGGCAGCAATTCTTCACCGCCGCCACCAGCAGCCTGGGTTTGGAAAATGTTGCCTTCGCTGGCGTGAGAATCTTCCATTGGGGCGATCTGCGAGCCGATCATTTCAGATTGTCGGATACCACTGGCGGCGCTTTCATCAATGTGGGCGAGATGCGCTTTACTAATTCGCTCTTTGAGAACAATTCCACCTCGTCATCAACCGGGCGGTCGGTGCTGCTGGCTTGGGGCTCCTATAGAAATGGATTCACCAGTTTCACCGATTCGGCATTTCGCAACAACGCCGGCGGGCTCGGCCCGCTGCAAAATGCTGGTGCGACGATTGAACTGCATGGCTGCGTCGCGTTTGAGAATAACACGCCAGCCGATTACTTTGGCGCTGTCAGCGACAACCGCGATCCTGACTGCGACGCCGAGATTGTCGATCCGGTGATTCCTATCGTAGTTGCGCCGCCGCAACCGCCGCAAACCCCTGCTGTAACCTGCAATCCGCATTGCGAACCAATAAAGCCGGAGGATTGCGACCTAAAACTCGGGGCGATTGGCGTCATCTGCCGTCCACGGGTGCAGCCGTCGGCCGCCTATATCTATCGCGTCAACTCCGAAAGCGAAGGCTTCTTCAAATTAGGCGTTTCCCAGCCGCAGGTGGAGGCGGTGGAGAACGGTCTTGTGGCTTGTTCGGCCGACGGGCGCGTGGCGGTGCGCGCGGGGCTGACACCCGAAATTCGCCACTTCTTTGAGATTGACCCGAAATATCATGCGGAGCTGCTCGTGCCGCGGCGCTACATCGTGATATCCAAAGGTCCAAATGTCGAAGGGAAAATAAATCATGTCGTGCTGGACAACGCCTTGGACGGGCGCGTCTTCGGCATAGTCAGCACCTTTGGCGGACCGCCGGCCGCGGAATGCGTCAAGGCGGCGCCTCCGCCGGCGGCAAAGCCGACAGTACAATATGCCCCGTTCGTCCAGCCGCAGGCAGCCCAGCCCGACGGGTCCATCAGGCATATCGCGCAGTTGGGCGACACCATCCATGCGATCGCTGTCGCCTATGAAGTCGATCCGCTCGAAATCGTCATTATCAACCAGTTAGAGAACATGGGGCGCTGGATTTATCCCGGGCAGGAGCTGCTCATCCGCCAGGCGGGCGGCTAAAACACAATCACCCCGCGCGCCACATCGCCTGTTAGAATGTTGGCCTAAGCCATGCTGCAAGTAGCGCCTAGAGGGAAAACAAGCAGCGGTTGCGAAGGGTGATTCAGGGAAGCGAGGGCAGCCGCGATAAGAGATAGCCAATTATAAGTGTGGCGATGCCTAACACGATAATGAGTGTCCAGCGCCAATTGTCCAGCTTGCCTTCTATGCGCGTTAAGATGACTTTGAGCTCTCCCGTGTCTTGCGCGTAGTCTTCTTTGGACACCTTGTGATGAAGCTCTGATTTGATGACTTCTATATCAGCGGCAGCCATGTTTTCCCCCAACATTGCTTGAATATCTGTAGTGTAGCGGAGTATCTGTCTATATCATATCGTGGGCTATGGTATTCGTATATGTTTGAAAACCTGCGGACAGCTAAAACACAATCACGCCCCGCGCCACATCCCCCGTCAACATGGTGGCGTAAGCCTCGTTGATCTGGTCCAGCCGATAGCGATTCGTCACCAGCTCCTCCAGCTTGAGCTTGCCGGCCATATATAAGTCCAGGAACAGATGAAAATCGCGCGCCGGGTTGATTGAGCCGTAGAGGCTGCCGCGGATCTTGCGCTCGCTC
The DNA here is from genome assembly GCA_022821805.1 of Anaerolineae bacterium. Taxonomy (GTDB): domain Bacteria; phylum Chloroflexota; class Anaerolineae; order Aggregatilineales; family Phototrophicaceae; genus UBA6055. The sequence continues at coordinate 96,080 of JAJECX010000029.1, read as the reverse complement.
ATGGTGATGACGGCGCCCAGGATCTTGGTTTCGCTGTCTTGCGGCGTGATGCCGACCAGGGTGCAGATGCCGCCGGGACGCGCGGCCGCGATCGCCGTCTCCTGCAAAGCCGGAATGCCCACCGACTCAAAACTGTGGTCGGTGCCGCGTCCTTCGCTGAGCTTCTGAATCTCGGCGACTACGGTATCGTCCGACATCAGGCAATGCGTGGCGCCAAACTCGCGCGCGATCTCCATTTTATGGCTGTTCGTATCGACGGCGATGATGGGGTCAGCGCCACAGAGAGCGGCGCCCTGGATGATATTGAGTCCGACGCCGCCAGCGCCGAAGACGGCCACGCTCTGCCCTGCGCGCACTTCAGCCGTGAACATGGCCGCGCCAACGCCCGTCGACACCGCGCAGCCCACCAGCGCCGCCACTTCCAGCGGCACATCCTTGCGCACCGGCACGACGCTGACTTCGCGACAGACGATGTACTCGGCAAAGGTGCCCAGCCCGGCGAGGATGTAAACCGGATCGCCCTCCCAGCGGATGCGGCTGGTGCCATCGCCTAACACGCCGGCGACGACCTGATCGAAATCATTCTCACAAATCGACGCTTGGTCATTGCGGCAATAGAAGCATTCGCCGCAGCTGGCTCTGAAACTCAAAGTGACGTGATCGCCCGGCTTTACACGGGTGACGCCATCGCCGACCGCCTCGACGATGCCAGCGCCTTCGTGACCGAGGATGATTGGCGCGGGGAAGTCGTGTTTGCCGGCCACGCTATGCCAATCGCTGTGGCAGATGCCGGTCGCCGCCATCTTGACAAGCACCTCGCCGGCTTTGGGCGGATCAATCTCTACGGTTTCGATCTTGAAAGGGCTGTGGGCTTCAGTAAGGATTGCCGCTTGCATTTGCATCATCTGGACCTTTCGCTTAGACGGGCGACTCACAGAGTTGCCCCTACAAGCATTTGGATGTTTTGAGAGGTCGCCCCTGCATCAGTAGTTATTGGGGGGGCTAAAACACGATAATGCCCCGCGCCACCTCGCCGGTGAGCATATTGGCGTAAGCTTCGTTGATCTCGTCCAGCCGATAGCGGCGCGTCACCAACTCGTCCAGCTTGAGCTTTCCCGCTTGGTAGAGATCAATGAACATCGGGAAATCGCGATGGGTGTTGACTGAGCCGTAAAAGCTGCCGCGGATGACTTTTTCCGTGCGCGTGATGATGGCGCCGGGGAGGTTGGTGTCGCTGCCCACTGGCGTCAAGCCGACCAGGGTCAGCGTGCCGCCGGGACGCGTGGCATCCAAGCCTTGCTCTTGCAAGAACGAAAGACCGACCGATTCAAAAACGTGATCGGCGCCGCGTCCGTCCGTAATCTCTTGGATCTGCCCGACGGTCGATTCGTCGGAATAGAGCGTGTGCGTAGCGCCGAATTCGCGGGCGATCTCCATCTTGCTGCTGTTGGTATCGACGGCGATGACCGGATCGGCGCCGCACATCACCGCGCCCATGATGATATTCAAACCGACGCCGCCCGCGCCATAAACGGCGACGCTCTCGCCCGGGCGGACATCGGCGGTATACATCGCCGCGCCGACCCCGGTGGAAACCGCGCAGCCCACCAACGCCGCCACTTCCAAGGGCACATCCTGGCGAATCGGCACCGCAGCCGACTGGTCAATCACCACATATTCGGCGAAGCAGCCCAAGCCGGTCATAATGTAAACCGGCTCGCCATCGCGGGTGATGCGGCTCGCTCCATCCCGCATCAAGCCCGAGCGCAGCACTGGCGAAAAGACTTCGCAAAGGTTTGTCTTGCCGCGCTGGCAGTAGAAGCAGTTGCCGCAATTGGCGCGGAAGCTAAGCGTGACATGATCGCCCGCTTTCAGGCTGGTCACGCCTTCGCCCACGCTTTCCACCACCCCCGAGCCTTCATGCCCACAGATGATCGGCAGCGGGAAGTAGGATGAACCCTCGACCACATGCCAATCGCTATGGCAGACGCCGGCCGCCGCCACCTTGACCAGGACTTCGCCCGCTTGGGGCGGCGCCAGGTCGACCGTTTCGATGCTGAAGGGCGTATTGATTTCGTTTAGCACTGCCGCTTGCATTTGCATGGTGTTTTCCTTTTATTGGTGGGCTGGCCTAGGGGACACCCCTACAGCGTAAGCTTTGTGTTTGCGGGCGACCCAATGGGTCGCCCCTACATTTCATCCTGTTGTGCTTAAAACACAATGATACCGCGTGCCAGGTCACCGCTCAACATATCGGCGTAGGCTTCGTTTATTTCGTCCAGCCGATAGCGGCGCGTGATCAGTTCCTCCAGTTTGAGCCTGCCCGCGCGATATAAATCGAGCAGCAGCGGGATATCTCGCTGTGGATTGACCGAGCCGTAGGAGCAGCCGCGGATGACTTTTTCCGTCCGCGTGATGATCGCGCCCGGCAGATTGGTTTGGCTCCGACCGCTTCGACGACGCCCGCGCCTTCGTGCCCGGTGATGATGGGCATCGGTTTCGGCGCCGACGCCGGTGGCGACGCGCCAATCGCTGCGGCAGACGCCGGCCGCCGCCAACTTGACCAGGACTTCGCCTGCTTTTGGCTCGTCAATCGCGACCGTTTCGATGCGGAAGGGCGTATTCGGCTCCGTGAGGATGGCGGCTTGCATGCTTATTGTCACTGGGTCAGCCTTTCAAGCCCGAGCCGAGGATGCCGCCGACATAATATCGCTGGAAGGGCAGAATCAAATGATTTACTTTCCCAAGGATTGTAGCCAAAGCCCACGATAGGGGGCAAATCTGTGCGGATTATGCCGCTGAATCATAGGCTCTCGGTTGCTCTATGACTTTATCGCGCCGACCGTCAGCCCTCGCACGAACTGCTTCTGCAAGGCGAAGAAGAGTAGCAAAATCGGCACGGTCGAGAGCAGCGACGCCGCCATGATTACCCCGTGTTCCATCCGGTACATACCCACCATGCCCGCCATCACCACGGGAAGGGTCTGCAATTCCCGGCTGCGCAGCACGACCAGGGGCCAGACGAAATCGTTCCAGGAGTTCATGAAAGCCAGCACCGCCAACACCGCCAGCGCCGGACGCACCAGAGGCAGCGCGATCTGCCAGTAGATGCGGAACTCCGACGCGCCGTCGATCCTTGCCGAATCGAGTAGTTCATCCGGCACTGCTTCCATGCTCTGCTTCATGAAGAAGATGCCAAATGCGGCGGCGACGCCGGGGATGATGACGCCGGCGTAGCTGTTGACCAAGCCGAGACGGATGACCAAGACGAAGAGCGGGATGAAGATGGTGTATAGCGGCACCATCATCGAGCCGAGCAAGACAAGGAAGAGGAAGTTTTTGAGCGGGAAGGTATATTTGGCGAAGGCGAAACCAGCCAGCGATGCCAGGAAAAGATGAGAGACGGTATGTACCACAGCGATGAAGGCGCTATTTAGGAAGTGGTGGGCGAAGTCGAATTCCGCAAAGAGTCTAATATAGTTGCGCAGGTGAGGCTCTTCCGGGATCAGCGTCGGCTGCAGCTGGAAGATCTCATATTGTTCTTTGAAAGTGTTGGAGATCATCCAGAAGAAGGGCGTCGCCATGGAAATCAGGATGAAGAAGAGAAAGCCGTAAGCGATGGTCCGCTGGGCGCGGCGAGTGGGCGTGTTGTCCATCGCCTCAATCATCCTTCCTGAATGCGCCGAAGAGATAGAGCTGGATAAAGGACAAGCCGAAGATGATCAGCGCCAGCACCCAGCCGATGGCGGAGCCGTAGCCGAGCTTGGCATTGGTGAAGCCCATGCGGTAGAGATAGTTGGCGAGGGTCAGGCTGGCGTCATTGGGTCCGCCGTCCGCCAGCAGCAGCGGTTCGGCGAAAAGCTGGAAGGAGCCGATCATCGTCACCACGCCGACGAAGAGCGCGATCGGCCGCAGCTGCGGGATGGTGATGTAACGGAATTGCGCCCAGGTACCGGCGCCGTCCACCTGCGCCGCTTCATACAGATCGGGCGGGATGCTTTGCAAACCGGTCAGAAAATACAAGACGTTGATGCCGGTGTAGCGCCAGGCGGCCACCGCCAGCACTGAAATCTTGACCAATTCTTCGTCGAGCCATTTGAGCGCCGGGATGCCCAGTAGCGCCAAACCTTGGTTGATCAGACCGAACTGGTTGTTGAAGATCATCAGGAAAATGAGGGTGGCGGCGACTGTGCTGGTGAGGATGGGCAGGAAGTAGCCGATGCGGAAAAGGCTCTTCAGGCGTATCAGCGTCGAGTTGATCAGCAGCGCCAGCAGCAGCGCCAGCGGCAGGATGAATATAAACGCGCCGATAGCGTAATAGACGGTGTTCCACAGGGACTTGAGGAAGACCGGGTCGCCGGCCAGGTAGGTATAATTGCCCAAGCCCACATGCCGCATCGGACCGCTGCCGGGCCAGCGATGCAAACTGAGGTAGAGGGCGTAGATCAGCGGACCGACTGAGAAGACGATGAAGAGGATGTAGAAGGGCGAGATGAAGACGTAAGGTACGACCTTGCGCTCGGCGCGGCTCCACCACGCGCGCAGGCCGCGGTCTTCAACGATTGATGCGCTGCTCACGACTTGGACCCCCATCCCCCGGCCCCTTCCCCCACTAGGAGGGAAGAGGAGTCCTCTCGGCTATTCGTAGTCGTGAAGCCCCTCCCTCTGTATGGGGTCGCGTAGACACAGACCCGCCGGGGAGGGGTTTGGGGTGGGGGTTGAACATCGCCCTAACCGAAGTCGATTTGACGGCGCAACTCGTCAGCCGCGTCTTTCAAAGCTTGCTCGGCCGTCTTCTCGCCTTGGGTCGCTTCAAATACGGCATTGGCTACCAGTGTGGTGGCTTCGTTGAACCAGGGACCACGCTCCTGGAAAGGCACTTCCGGCGCCAGCTCAAGGAAGAGCTCGCCCACCGACTGATTGTCGAAGTAGGGGTCGGGAGCCAGCAGCGCTTCGTTATCCAGGTGCGAGAGCACAGGCGGCAGCAGGTTGTTCACGTGATATTCGAGGATTTTGTTGTCCTCATTGAAGAGGGCGAATTCGATGAACGCCCAGGCTTCTTCCGGATGCTCGCTCTGCGTGGTGATGGTATAAGCGGTGCCGCCGTGTGTGCTGGTGCGGGAGCCGCCTTCCTCAAACGCGGGCAGGGGCGCCGCGCGCCAGTTGCCGGCCCCTTCAGCCAATTCGTTCTTCAAGCTGCCGGCGTACCAGTCAGCGCCGATAACAGCGGCAATCTTGCCCTCCGCGAATAAGCCCATAGTGGCGTGAAAATCGCCCGTGGCAATCGCGACACCGCTTTCGAGCAAGTCGAGATACCATTCCAGCACGGCGATATTCCCGGGCGAATCGACTATCACGTTGCCTTCGGCGTCAAATAAGCCGGGACTGCCCGATTGCAGCAGCAGCATGTAATAATCGCCCCAGCTGCGGTCGTCCAAGACAAGCGCCGCGATGCCCTGTTCGGTCAGCGCAGCGGAGGCCTCGACAAATTCATCCCAGGTGGCGATGGGCATCTCGATGCCGGCGTCAGCGAAGATCTCATGCTGATAGTACAGGACGACCGGGCAGAGGCAATGATCGATGCCGTAGATGGCGCCCTGATGCGCGTACAGGGCGGTCTTTGCCATGATGTAGTCATCCTCGTAAGGCGCGATCAGGTCGTTCAGCGGCACCAGGCCGGGCTCGCCTTTGAGGAAGCGGCTGATGACACCTTGCTCAACATCGGCGATATCGGGCGCGCCGACGCCGGCGACAAAGGCGCCCTGCAAATTGTCGTAGAGCTGCCCGAAGGGGATCTCTTCGACCACGATAGTGACGTGAGGCGCGATTTCTTTGTAGTCGTCTTCAATGGCTACGTACAAATCAGTGAAGAAGGCGCCGAAGGTCCAGATTGTCAGGGTGACCTCGTCTTGCGCCGAGGCGGTTCCGGCGCCGATGAGCAGGCTCAGAAGCAATAGCGCGGTTGTGAAAAGAGTGAACGAACGTTTCATGATTCTTATACCTTCCAGAAGTAGAAATTTGTGGTTGGGACAGCGGGCGACCCAAGGGTTAGCGTAGACACTAACTGCTCGCCCTTGCATTTTCTGACTAGTAGTTGCTATAGGGGTCTCCTTCCCACTGGCGTTCCCAGATTTCCCAGGTGGTCACCGACGCCGGATCGGCTTCGCTGCGGGCGATGAAGCCTTTTTCGCGGCCGCCGCTGGCTTCGGCATTGTGTTCAGGGACCATGGCGTCAGCGATGGTTTGATAACGCAGGTCGATGGACCAGCGCACGGCGCCGGACTTGTTGGGTAGCGCGGCATGCGGCGTCAACTGGGTGAAGCAGAGCGCGTCGCCCGCCTCCATCTCGACCGGGATGCCCGGTATCGCCGCCCGCTCCTCTTTCGATATGCCCAGGAAACCAGTCTCTTCGTCTTCGGTGATAGCGTACATGTCGCCGCGATGATAACCCTCTGCCACCTGCAGGCAGCTGTTTTCGGTCGTCACCCGCATCAGCGGCATCCAGATCGAAATCGTATGCACCCGAGTGTTCGAGGGATAATACTGCGAATCTTGATGCCAGGGCGTGCGCGTCCAGCGCTGATCAGGCAGCTTCGGGCGCAGATTGAAGACGCCGTGCATAAAGACCTCGGGACTGCCCAGCAAGTCTTCCGCGAGATCGATGATCTTGGGCTCGCTCATGAATTGGAAGAGCTCCGCGCACACGGTCTGGCGGCGCGGGCTGCGATGGTACATCGGTTTGCCAGCTTCGTTCCAGGCGACCTTCAGCCGATGCTCGAGGTCAAGATGGGCGAAATCGTCTTCGAGCAAGCCTTCATCGACCCACTTTTGCACCTCGCGGTCGACCCAGCCGGCGCAGACCGCGCGCGCCAAATCAATGCTGCGCGGCGGCACGACATTTTCCACTTTGAGCCAACCTTTGTCGTGGTAAAAGGCGATTTGTTCGTCAGTAAGTATCTTGGGCATATCAATATCCTGCACGGCTGCTTATCTCGGAAGCAATTCCGAGTGTAACAATTATTCGTTTTTTTTTGCAAAATCTGGCTATGGTGGGCTGCCCTCTAGAAAAACCCCCGCCTTTGGAAGCGCTCTTCTTTCCAGAAGTCGCCATCGTTGTGGTAGCCGCCCTGTTCCCAGAAACCCGGCTTATCCACCGGGCTGAACTCGAGGGCGCGCAGGAACTTGGCGCTCTTCCAGAAGTAGCGTTTGGGCACCACCGTGCGCAGCGGACCGCCATGCTCCATTAGTTCGGGCTCGTGCAGGAAGCGTCCCTCGTATTTGTAGGCGAGCATAACGTCATCATCGTTCATCACATCCAGCGGCAAATTGGTGGTGTAGCCAAATTCGCAGTGGGCGATGACGAATCGCGCCTCCTCGGTCAGTTGGAGCTCGCGCAGGAAGTCTCGGAACATCACGCCTTCCCAAGCGGTGTCGAACTTGCTCCAGCGCGTGACGCAGTGGATGTCGACGGTCATCGCGCCGGTGGGCAGTTGCAGAAATTCGTCCCAGGTCCAACGCTTTTCTTCGTCCACGGCGCCGAAGACGCGCAGGTCCCAAGTCTCAGGATTGAACTTCGGAGTCGGTCCGTAAGTGAGGACGGGGAACTTCTCGGTCAGCGATTGACCAGCGGGCAGGCGGCCCGCGGCGCGCATTTCGCGTTCTTTTTGGCGGCGAGTCAGGTGGGGCATGGGTAATTCCTGGATTCGATTTCTGGTTTTGCGGGCGACCTGATAGGTCCCGTAGACACTGACCGCCGGTCGCCCCTACACTTAATCCTTGACGGGCGGGCGACTCACAGATTCGCCCCTACAATTGCCGTTCTGTGTTACATGGTCAACTGCAAGATCGTGCGCAGCAACACATTGGCGCCCAACTCGACATGCCGCCATTCGGTGAACTCCCTGGGATTATGGCTGATTCCATCCACCGATGGCAAGAAGATCATGCCGGCCGGCACCATCTGGTTCATGATTTGGGCGTTGTGTCCGCTGTAGCTGGCGATGGGCATATAGTTGACGGCTTCGGCGCGGCAGGCGCTTTCGATCTGCTTGACGAGATAAAGCGACATCCGCTCGGCGGCTCGATGAAGCGCGCGCTCAGTTGATACCCGCAAACGATGTTTCACGGCGCTATCTTGCGCCAGACGCACGATCCGCGCTTCCATCTCTCGCAGCGTATCGGTATCGGGATGGCGAAATTCGACGCGCAGCGACGCTTCAGCCGGCACGACATTGAAACTGTCCGGCACGACGCTGACATGGCCGCAATTGACCACCCCTTCAGGATACTCCGCTCGGATCAACGAATGGGCGGCAATAATAAACGCCGCTGCCCCTTGCAGAGCGTCGCGGCGTTCATCGGCGGTGGTGGTGCCGGCGTGCGCGGCTTCGCCATAAAATACGACATTGTAAGTGGTGCGGCCGACGATCCTTTCGACGATGCCGAGGTCGAAGCCTTGTTCATGAAGCATCTTTCCTTGCTCGATATGCACTTCCAGGTAGCCGAGAATAGAATCGGCATCGCGGCGGGCGCTCTGCGTCTCTTCCAGCATCAGGCCGGCGCGATACAGCGCGGCGCGAAAGGGCATATTCTCTTGGGTGGAATCGTCAATAACATCGGCTGAGATTTTGCCGACGATGGCTTTGCTGCCGAAGAGGGAACTCCAGGTGCCCTCTTCATCAGTGAAGTTGATCGCCTCCAGGTGACAGCGCGGATAGACACCGGCTTCGTTTATGCGGCGCAGGCATTCCAGCGCGATCAATACGCCGATGGCGCCATCGAATCGGCCGCCGTTGGGCACGGTGTCGAGATGCGAACCGATCATCAGCGTCTTGGCGTCGGTGTCATCGACGCAGAGCAAGCCGCTTAAATTGCCGGCTTCGTCGTCACGCACCAGGAGTCCAGCCTCTTCAATGCGATCGGCGAACCAGGAGCGCGCCGCCAAGTCTTCGTTGGATAGCGCAAGACGCGATACGCCGCCGCCGACGGTCGCGCCGATCTCCGACAGTTGTTCAAAGTCCCGCTGCAGCCGTTGGCTGTTAATGCGCAAAGTCGGACATTTGGCCGTCACATCACCTGCCTATCGCCAAGTAACTAATTGAGAACCGATTATAGTTGCAATTCGCAATCGGACAACTTATCGGGGCGGCTTAGGTCCAAGCGTAGTTCTACCGCCCCTTAGAATTCAGGCGGGTTTGCGCTACGATAATTCGATTGCCCGCGAGAAGCGCGTTTTGGGAGCCAGCGATGCCCCCAATTGTCGACCCGAACGACCGACACGATTCGCCGTACCGTTGGGTTATCCTGGCGATGGTTACACTCTCCGGCTTCCTGGTCATGGGCTTCCCCACGACGGGCTTGTCGGCGCTGTTCAGCGAGATCGCAGATACGCTCGATCTTGACCTGGTGCAAATCGGCGTGATTTGGGGCGTTGGCTCCGTGATGGGCATCTTCACCGCCCTGGTCGGCGGCAGCCTGATTGATCAATTCGGCACGCGGCGCACGCTGGTTACGCTCTGTCTAGCCACCGGCGTCTTCGGCGCGTCACGCGGTTTCGCCTTTGACTTCTGGTCGCTCTTTGTCTCTTCATTTTTCTTTGGCATGGTGCAGCCGATATTGCCGATGAACTTCGTCAAGCTCAATCGCGAATGGTTTCGCTCGGGTCAGTTGGGCTTCGCTTCCGGTGTGATGTCGGCCGGTTTCGCCACGGGATTGATGTTGGGCGCGCGTCTGAGCGCCACGGTGTTATCGCCGCTGCTGGGCGGCTGGCGGGCGGTGCTGATCTTTCTTGGCTTCTGCGCCATCGGACTTGCGATCCTTTGGGCAATCGTGCATCCGCCGGTGGAGCGGCGGCGCGGGGCGCGTCCGGAAATCCGCAAGATCATTCACAATTATCGATATGTCGCCCGCTTTCGCGAACTGTGGGTGATCGCCATGGCCGTATTCGGCGTGCTCGGTCTTATGCGCGGGCTCAGCGGATATGTGCCCACATATCTGCGCGAGATCGGCTGGGATGCCGCCAGCGCCGATACCGCTATGACCGTATTTTTCTTCTGCAGCCTTATCGGCGTCGTGCCGATTTCGCATCTCTCGGATCGCTTGGGGAATCGACGTATCGTCATGGCTTTCGGCACATCGATGATGACGATGGGCTGCGCGCTGATGTTCTTTGTCGGCGACAGCTTCTGGGGCGTGATGCTAGCGATGGCGATTGGCGGTTTCTGCTTCGACAGTTTCATGGCGTTGAAGGGCGCGTCCACCACCGAAGTGGAGGGGCTGGATCTGGCGCTGGTGGGCAGCGCGCTTGGTTTCGTTGGCATGCTGCAGAATATCGGCTCGTCTTTTGTGCCGCCGCTGGGCAATACGTTGAGCACGATCAGCTTGAATTTGCCATTTCTGCTCTGGGCGGGGTCTGGCTTGTTTGCCACGCTTGTCCTGCTCAGCTACCGCCGGCGCCGGCTGAAGTGAGTCGCTTAAGCCTCAGCCCTTGATGCCGATCGACGCCAGCCCGCCAATCAAGTGTTTTTGAGCGAAGAAATATACGACCAGAATAGGAATGATGGAAACAAGCGTCGCGCCCATGAAGAGGTGCCACTCGACGCTGTAGCGCCCTTGGAAGAAAGCCAAACCCACAGAAATCGGATACGAATCCCAGTCGCGCAGGAATATGATTGGCTCTAGGAAATCATTCCAGACCCAGACGAAAGTGAAGACAACGACTACGGTGAGGGCTGGGCGGCTTAAGGGAATGATGATGCGGTAGAGAATGCCCCAAGCGCCAGCCCCGTCAATGCGCGCGGCATCATCAAGGTCGCGTGGGATGGTGCGGATGTATTGCGTCATTAAGAACACGAAGAATGGGTTGCCGAAATAGGCCGGCAAAATCAGCGGCCAGTAGGTGTCGATCAATTCCAGGCGGCTGTATAGCCAGAACATCGGGATGAGCTTGATATGCCCGGGCACCATCATGGTACTCAGCATCAGCAGGAAGAGCGCATTCTTGAAGGGGAACTCGAAGCGGGCGAATCCATACGCGATGATGGGCACGGAGATTAGCCCGCCGATGATATTGGCGATGACCAGGATCGCGCTGTTGAGCATATATCGCGCCAGCGGATATTTGCCAAAGGCTTCGGCGAAATTACCCCACTGTGGCGTGGACGGGATCCATTCGGGGGGCCAGGCGAAGATCTCCCGCGGCAATTTCAGCGATGTCGACGCCATCCAGAATATCGGCAGCATGAATATAAGCGCCAAGAAGATCATCAACGCATAGACGAGGGCATGACCAACTAGCCGCGCGTAGCGGCGCCGCGCCGCGCTCCGCCGCAGCTGTCGCTGGATGGATAGAGCCCGCGCGTCAGTTTTCATAAAAGACCCATCGCCCGGAAGTCCGATAAACAAAGACGGTGCAGCCCATAATTACCACCAGCAAGAACAGCGCCAATGCCGAGGCGTAACCCATGTTGTAGTTGCGGAAGGCCTCTTCGTAAAAATAGTAGAGAAAGAAATAGGTTGCTTTCAAGGGACCGCCCTTGGTGATGACATAGGCTTCGGTGAAGATTTTGAAAGCGTCAATGAGTTCAATGATGAGCTGGAAGAAAAGCGTTGGCGTCAAGAGGGGCAGGGTAACGCGCCAAAAGCGCCGCCATTTCCCGGCGCCGTCAATCTCCGCCGCTTCGTAGAGATGCGCCGGGATGTTCTGCAAGCCGGCCAAGTAGATGATGGCTGCGCCGCCGACCTTCCATATGCTCATGATGGCGACCGACGGCAGCGCCCAATTAAGGTCCCAAAACCAGTAAGGACCTTGAACGCCAACATAATGCAGCAAGGTGTTGACCACGCCCGTATCCGGATTGAGGAACCAGATCCACATCAGGGAGACAGCCACGCCCGATATGACCGCCGGGATAAAGAATACCGTGCGGAAGACGTTCATGCCCGGGATCTTGAGGTTCAGCAGCAGCGCGAGCATCAACCCCAGCACCAGTTTCAGCGGCAGGGAGAGCACGACGAAAAGCGTAGTCGCTTTCAGTGAGCTGACGAAGAGCGGATCGCGCGTGAACATGCGGACGTAGTTGTCCAACCCGATCCAGACCGGCTGATCGACCAGCGTCCATTGGGTCAAACTGAAATAGAAGGTGGCGAGGATGGGGTAGGCGAAAAAGACGGCGAAGCCCACCATCCAGGGCGAAAGCGCCAGGTAGCCAGTCTTGGCGGCCCGGCGCTCTTGCGGGGTCATCTTTCGCCAGAAGGAGAGCATGGCAGGATTAGCCCCCAGTCCCATCCCCTTGCCTCCAGAATCAGGCAAGGGGAGAGATGCTGTGTTATGAAGTCCCTCCCTCTTTACGCGCCGCGCTGGTCGCGCAGGCGCCGACCGCCGACACGGGCGGCGAGGAGGGATTTAGGGTGGGGGGGATAAGTCGCTAACCGCCGAGGCGCGGCACACACTCGTCGAGGGCGGCTTGGCCCGGCGCGACCATGGCATCCAGCGTCGCCTGCACTTCATCGCGCTCAATCTCGCCGAGCATGATCAGATCCCAAGCATCGCTGACGGCGCGGATGACTGCGCCACGCCAGCAGGGATGCGCGGCGCGCCACTCGGCGGTTTGCTTTGCGTCGAGCACTTGCATGAAGCCCTGGAAGTAATCGGTATCGGCATCGGGATACTCTGCAAGCACGCTGGGAAGCGATGGCACCAGCGCGCCGATTTCCATGTTGATCCGCTGCCCTTCGGGCCCCACCCAGAAGCTGAGGAATTCGTAGGCTTCGTCAGGATGTTCGGTTTCTTTCCAGATGGAAGAAGTCAGCGCCCAGCCGTGAACATAGCGGTCCTTGCCTGGGACATGCGGCTCGGGCACGACGCCAAAGTTGACGCCGGCATTCCTGGCGGTAATCATGTGCCCGTTGTTCAACGTCGCCATAGCCAAGCGACCAGCGATGAATAAATCGACGGGACCAGTGCCTTCTGTCCCAAGAACTTCGATATCGGCTGGCGTCGGCGTCGCGCCGCTGTCCACTAAATCCCAAAGCCAGGTGTAAGCTTCCACCGACTCTGGACCGTTGAGGTAGCCCTCGACAGTCGTGCTGTCATCGCTGTAGGGGTTGGTCGCGCCAATGTTTTTGAAGACTGCGCGGAAGGGTCCACGCGGACGGTCGCCGCCCCAGCGCCGCTTATCCGGATCGGTTAAAGCCTTTGCGATCTCGATGAAATCCCAGGGCGTCCAGTCGGCGGTTGGGTAGTCTATGCCTTCTTCGTCGAAGATATCTTTGTTATACATAACGAAGTTGGCGCCGACAGTGAAGGGCAGCCCAATTACGCGGTCATTCCAGACTGCTCGCGTATTGAAGTAGTGTTCAAAGTAATCGTCGCGGCTGAGGTCGGGGTCGGCTTCCAGGCGGTCGGTGATGTCCAGCGCATGCGGCAGCCAGGGCGTCTCCCAGAAGTACGCTACATCGGGCGCGCCTTCGCCCGCGCCGAGCGTGGTGTTCATCAGGTCGCCATAGGCTGATTCCGTCATTATGGTTACGTCAACCTTAATGTTGGGGTGCTCAGCTTCGAACGCTTCAATGACGGCGCGGATGGCCGGCTCGGGCGATTCGGCCGATGCCAGCGTCCACCAGGTGATGGTGACCGGGTCCTGCGCGCCAACGCCGCCAATGCTCAGCAGCAGCAGCATAAGCAAGCTAGCAAACGTGACACACTTCTTGAAATCGCGTTTCATGATTATTCTCCTAATGCTTTTGGTATCAAGCCACATGCTCTTTTGCACATAGCAAGGCGGGATTCTAGCACGTCGGCGCGCAGCTTGGCAAGAAGCGGCCGCCCGCTTCGACCAGTCCGGCGCCAGAAAAACGAAGCCGGGCGCCCCCTGTCGGCCGCTCGCCCGGCATCGAGAATAAATTAAGGCGATTCACGGAGCGGCGCATGTTTTAATGCGCGCGGCGCCCTTAACCCTGGACCCCTCGCCGATAGGGAGGGGCGCTAAACCTGGCGGGACGGAAGGAATTTCGCGTGGGCGGTGGCGGAGCCGCGCCGCTGTCTACCGATGGGACGGGTCGGCGCTTGCCGCGCTAGTCGCGTCCGCCGCCGCCGAAGAGCTGCAGCATGAAGATGAACAGATTGATGAAGTCCAGATAAAGCGTCAGCGCCGCCATGATGCTGAACTTCAAGGTATCTTCCGAATTCACGCTCATTCGGGGATCGGCTGCCATGCGGGCGATGCGCTGTGTGTCGTAGGCGGTCAAGCCAGTGAAGAGCAGCACACCGAATACGCTGATGGCGAATTCAATCGCTGAACTGCCGACGAAGATATTGACGATAATGGCGATGAACAAGCCGATCAAACCCATCATGAAGTAGCTGCTGTACTTCGTCAGGTCGGTCTTGGTGGTCATGCCCACAATGGTCATGGCGCCGAAGACCCCGGCTGTGCTGAAGAAGGCTGCTCCAATCGTGCCCAGATCAAATGCCAGCAGGAAGATGGAGAAGGTGAAACCGGTCACGGCGGAATAGACAAAAAAGAGCATGCCGGCCGCGGTCGCCGAGATGCGTTTGATGGCGAAGCTCAAGCCGAATACGATGCCAATCTGGGCGAAAATCGCCAGCCAGAATATGCCTTGGCTGGGGAAAAGCCCGCTGTTGCTGACGGCGAGCGCGACCGCGGTCGTCACCAGCAGTCCCATCGTCATCCAGCCGTAGACGTTGCGCATCACGGCATTGAGTTGCAAGCCCTCGAGCGGCTTGACCTTGCCGGGCGCGTCAATGACAAAGCTGTCGTTTCTAAAGTTCATGTTGTCGCCTCCTGCTGGCGCCTGATTTCGGGCGCCGATATCTCAACTTGATACGTCCATTATAACGAATAAAGCGCCGGAGAGATGCGGTAGTTTTGCGATTTTACACGCTTCTTACCATCGTTCGCCAGTTGCTATAATCTGCAATCGTGTTTGCCCAAAGAAAGGCCGGTTCATGCGTATCATCCTCGCCTCATCTTCGCCGCGCCGCCAAGAATTGCTACGGCAGCTTGTCAGCGGCTTTGAGGTAGTCAAGCCCGAAATCGACGAATCGCGCCGGGCAGACGAAGACCTAGTCCAATACGCTGAGCGGCTCAGCCGGGAAAAGGCGGCGGCAGTGATTGCATCGCTCGATGGCAGCCCCGCCATAGTCATCGCGGCGGATACGATTGTGATTGACCACCAAGGCGCGCTGCTGGGCAAGCCGGCCGATGCCGCCGATGCCCGCCGCATGCTGCGACATCTGCGGGCGCGCGCTCATCATGTGGTTACGGCTTTCACTGTTCACCGCAGCTCGCAGCCGCCGCAGGCATACACCGGTCACGCGCGCACGGCGGTGTACATGCGGGATTACACGGAGGCCGAAATCGACGCCTATATCGCCAGCGGCGATCCCTTCGACAAAGCCGGCGGCTACGCCATTCAGAACGATTCCTTTCATCCGGTGGCGCGAATCGAAGGCAGCTATAGCAATGTCGTTGGATTGCCGCTGGATGAGCTCCGGCAAGCGCTGTATGAATTCCGTCTCGGAATCGTGTTAGGCGATTGAGCCGGCCTCAGGTTGGCTTTACATGCCGCTTATTCTCCCCGTATACTGAAACCATGCCTCACATGTATTGGTTCTTCTATCAATTAGGGAGACAAACACGATGCTCCGTCTAGTTGGAATTGGAAGGCGCTGCGCGCATGCTGGATCTTGGTCGGTCGAGCGCGTTCGATTGGCTCGTCGAGCGCTGTGCCTCGCGCTTCTCAGCCTCTTATTGCTCTTGCCGGCGGGAGTTCACGCTGATGATGACAGGGTACCGACTTTGGCTTTTCTGCGTTTTGGCCAGTCGCAATCGTTCGCGCTAACCGATATGGCGGTGCTGGATATGCTGGAAACTTATGGCTACATCAACGCCGATGAGCGCGCCGCGCTGGAAGCGGGCAATGACCTGCGGGGGGAAAAGATCAACATCCTGTATCGTGATGCCGGTTTTGACTTTCCCACCGCCAACCTCATGGTGGAAGATGCTCTGGACGAAGGGGCGGATGTATTTCTCACGGTCTCGACGCAGGTGGGTATGATCGCGGTGAACGCAATGAGCGAATTGGAAGACCCGCCGGCGCTTATCTTCGCCATCGTAACCGACCCGCACGATTCGGGCCTCGCCACCGCAACTTGCATCAAGCCGCCCAACGTGACCGGCACCTTGATGCATTTTGATCTGCGGGAATACTCCAGGATCGCATATTTGCAGGATCCGGATTTTGCAAGCATCGGCTTCATCGGCGACGCCAATGACCCGGCAACACCCGGCTTCGTTGCGACGGTGCAGCGAACTGGCGAACGCTTGGGATTCACCGTGGAAATCGCGACCATCGTTACGGCGGCCGATTACGCCATCGCCACCGAATCGCTGCTGGATAAAGACGTGGACGCAATCGGCATTTTGCCACACACCGGCTCTTCAACCGGCATTTCGTCGATCGTGGACGCCGCCTATGGGGTTCCGGTCTTCTCTTCTCTGGTATCGGATGTCGTCCATGGCGTGACCATCACGGCCGGATTTGAAGGCTGGTACCGCGAAGGGGTTCAGGCGGCGCGCATGGCAATCGCCTACCTGGAAGGCGAGCTGGATATCGCGACAACAGCCATCGCCTCCACGCCGAGCTTTGCCGTCGCGGTCAATTTGGATTCGGCTGAGGCGCAGGGCGTTGAGATCACCGAGGCGCTTCTGGCGGAGGCGGATTACATTGTCCAGGCCGGCGCGGCAGAAGGTATGATGCCCGAGATCCCGGGTGAAGTCGCGCTGGCGGAAATGTCGATGGCGGAACGCAGAGCCGAAGACGCGGCTTTCCTCGAAAATCTGCGCTGCACGCCTGATATGATCGCCGAGCAGTTAAGCACGCTGGGGTCCGCCGGCGGCTAAGCGAAAACGGGCTTGTCTGTACGATTGTAAAGCGAGCAGTCTGTGAAGATTGCTCGTTTCTTGTAGGGGACAGACCTTGCGCTCGTTGGCTGAACATGCAGAATACTTGGCTTGAGGATTGACAGCAAAGGAAGCGGATCGAGACGGATATGACAATCAGCGAGATGGCCAATCAATTGGTGGCAGCGGGCAAAGGCATTATGGCGGCCGATCGACCGTCGCCGGCATTTCAGGATTTGCTGCGGGCGGAAGGCATAACGGTTGATGACGAGGCTTATCGCAATTGGGCTGAGCTGCTCTTCCTGGCGCCGGGACTGAACGAAAGCGTCAGCGGCATCATCATAACCGATGAGCAGGTCCGCTTGGCGGGCAGCGGCGGCGACTCGCTGATCGAGCAGGTGATTGAGCGTGGCATGATTCCCGGCATCTCGCCTTTCAAGGGCATGGTCACATTGGCGGGCAGCGCTGGCGAAACGGTGGGCAGCGGGCTGGATGGCTTGCGCGAGCGCCTGGCGGAATACGCCGAGCTAGGCGTCGGCTTCAGCAAATGGCGCGCCGCCTTCCAGATCGGTAAGGGTACGCCCAGCTATTACGCGATTGAAGCCAACGCATACGTGATGGCGCAGGTGGCTGCCCTCTCGCAGGAAGCCGGCATCGTGCCCATCGTCGAGCCCGAGGTGATGCTCTTGGGCGATCACAGTATCGAAACGTGCTTCGCCGTAACGGAATGGGTGCTGAGCCGGACCTTTGAAGCGCTGTACCTGCATCGCGTTGATCTTGAATCGACGCTGGTGAAAGCGAGTATGGTGCTTTCGGGGGCTGAATGCCCTCAGCAAGCCGATGTCGATACCGTAGCCGAGCAGACGGTTAAGGTCTTCCGTCGGCAAATCCCGGCGGCGATCCCCGGCATTGTCTTCCTTTCTGGCGGGCAGAGCGATTATCACGCGACCGCCCGCCTCAACGCTATGAACGCGAATTACGAGTTGCCCTGGAAGTTGAGCTTTTCCTACGCCCGCGCCCTGCAGCGCGAGCCGATGGCGATCTGGAACAACCGGGCGGAGAATGCGCTGGCGGCGCAAGCGGCGCTGATTCACCGCGCCAAGATGAATGGGCTGGCGTCGATGGGGCTTTGGACGGAGGAGCTTGAGGGCGAGGCGGTAGTGTCATGACTGTCGGCAAGTCTCGACTTGGCGCTCGCGAAACGGGAAACTCGCTTAAGCAAAACCAGGTAGGGGCGACTTAGCAAGTCGCCCGAACAGAATACAAACCCAAAGCGGGCGACCTGCTAGTTCGCCCCTACACAACTATTTCAGCGTCCACGAAGGCTCAATTGCCCGACCCGCCTTCCAGCCCTTTCAGAAAGCGGCGATGTGTTACAGTTACAGCGAATCGGACATAGGAGACAAACGGATGATGAATCAAGTGGCGATACTCGACATCCTGCCTGACCACGTCGATGGCGTGCGCGACTTCATGATCTTCGGGCATTTTCTGGAGCACTTTCACCGGCAGGTTTACGGCGGCGTCTACGACCCGGGCAGCCGCTTGTCGGACGAAAACGGTTTTCGCCGCGATGTCATTGAAGCGCTGCGCAAAATCAAGACGCCGGTGATTCGCTGGCCCGGCGGCTGCTTCGTCTCAGCTTATCCCTGGAAGAAGGGTGTCGGCAATCGCCTGCCCTACTACGATAAAGCCTGGCGCGTTGAGGAGCCAAATACCTTCGGCACCGATGAGTTCGTCGGTTTCTGCCGCGAGGTGGGCGCCGAGCCTTTCATCTGCACAAACGCCGGCACCGGCAGTCCGGAAGACATGTCGGACTGGGTCGAGTACTGCAATCTCGAAATTGGCGAATGGGCGGCGCGGCGCAGCGCGAACGGACATGACAAGCCCTTTGGGGTACGCTACTGGAGCATCGGCAACGAGAACTACGGCGGCTGGGAGATGGGCGCCAAGACGGCCGACGAATGGGCGCGGCTCGTGCTGGAATCGGCCAAGATGATGAAGCGCGTCGATCATACGATTGAGCTGGCCATCGCTTCGATACCTGATCTGGACTGGAACGCCAAGGCGCTGCGCGAAGCCGGCGACTTGTTGGATTGGATATCAATCCACGGCTATTGGTCGCGCGCCAGCAATGAAGGCGTCTTCGAGAAAGGCTACGACAATCTCATCGCCCGCGCATTCGAGCCGGAAAAGCGGATCGTCACAGTCAAGCATATCCTGGGTTCGCTCGGTTATCTGGACAAGCTGCGCATCGCCTTTGATGAATGGAATCTGCGCGGCTGGTGCCATCCCAACTTCATGAGCTTTGGCGCGGCTGACCATGCGCTGATGGACGCCAACGATATCAACAGCAATTACAATATGGCGGACGCCGTCTTCACCGCCTGCTTCCTCAATAGTTGCCTGCGCCATTGCGATGTGGTGGGCATGGCGAATTTCTCGCCCGTCGTGAATACCGTCGGCGCCATCTTCACCCACGCCGAGGGCATCGTGCTGCGCCCTGCCTATCATGTATTCGATCTATTCGCCAATCACACCTACGAAGAGATCCTGCATTCGGCGCTGGCGTCGCCGAGTTTTGAAGTCGAGTCCGATGATGGAACATCGACCTCTGTGCGCCACCTGGACGCCATTGCCACTCGCGATTCCGCGACCGGCCGAGTAGGCATCACGCTGGTCAACCTGCACGGCGCCGACGCCATTGCCTGTCGCATTCGTGGACTGGACGCCAGCAAGTTCATCCAGGCAACAATGCGTACGGTAAACGGCGCTGCGGTCGACGCGTACAACGATGTCGATCAGCCGGATGCGGTATCGATATCCGAACGTCGGCTGACGGTTGACGACCCGGGCGACTTCACCATCAAATGCCCAGCCCATTCGGTGACGGTGCTGAATTTGAACGCGGGTTAGACTTTCGCCAGCAGCTTCTCAAATGAGCGCTTCCAGCCGGGCGAGAGCGCCTCAAGGTTGAGCGCGCGCTCGGCGACGCTTCTTTGCTTGTCGAGATAGAGCGCGGCCTTGACATCGGCGACCGTCATGCCGACGGGGTCCTCGCTGATTCTTACGATTGAGTCGCCGGCGCCGACATCGCCTTCTTCAAGCACACGAACATAGAAGCCGGAGCGATTGGCGCGCAAGAACATCTTGTCGAAGCCGGGGATGCCCATTTTGTTCGCCAGCTTGTAGCAGGGCACGCGCGGCTGCGTCACCTGGATTACGGCGGCGCCGATGCGAAATGTATCGCCGACGCAGACCTCGCTTTCAAGCAAGCCATCCGTGGTGAAATTCTCGCCAAACTGCCCATAGGCGAAGTCGTCGCGGGCGAGCTGTTCCGCCCAATACGCGTAGTGTTCATGCGGGTAACAGTAGGCAGCCTGGTATTCGCCGCCGTGGTTCTTCAAGTCGCCCTGGCCGTCGCCAGCGAGGTTCAGGCCTCCTAGATGGACGCGCCCCCTGACCGGTTCTTTGTAGATTCCGGTCGAATAAGTTCTGTCCTCTATCGTAACGGTCTTGGGCAGAGAGACGTTGACGGAGAGCAGTTTCATTCTTGATCGTCTCCCGTCAGGCGCTGCTTGCGCGACTTGATCTGATCGAGGATTTCTTCCGCCGGCGATGCGCGATCGAAATAATCGCTCTGCGCCCGCTTGACTGCGCTCAGCCGCTGACGCGCTTCCTCTTCGTCTTCGACGTCCACGTCAACGCTGTCCTCGCTCGCGTCCGCGTTGCTCGAAGCATCAGAAACGGCGCCGGAAGTCTCGGCGACTTCATCTTCCATCACATCGGCCGAATCGCGCCCTTCGAGCGCGATTTTGTAAAAGGCGAAGGCGCCGGCGGCGACGATCGCCAGCGGCACAATCAGGCTGAAGGCGGTCGAAATGATATTGAGCAAACCTAATATCAGGACGACAGCCAAGACCGCGACCACCAGATACCGAATGCGCTTGTCTTCCATCATTTGTTTCACAGCAATGCCTCGCTGCTCTCAGGGCAATTATAGCGCAAGCGGGCTTTTAAGAGGTTTCGGCAAATTCCGCAGCGCGCTGGCTTGTGGTCGCAGGCGGCCGACGCCGCAGAATCCAGCCTTCGCGCAAGCTCCAGCCGACCACAGTCGCCAAGGACAAGGCGTAGATCAGCAGGTAAACGAAGAGTTCGCGCTGGAGCTCCCAAGCCAATGATGCCGCCCAAAGGGCGTAGCCCATCAGCGCCAGTTCCAGCCAAAGCGTTATATCGGCCGATAAAGCGTAGCGGTTCCGCTTCCAGTCGCGCTCGAATTTCGGCGTTCGCCGAAAGGGCGGCTTGGCGCCCAGCAGGGCGGCGGCCACCGCCAGGCTGTTGCTCAGGGACAAGCCAGTGCCGATGAAGAGCAGGGCGGGGAAGGCGGTCATAGCGCTTCGCGCGCCGCGATAGTCGTAAAGCCGTATTTGGCTGGCAACGTACATCAGCGGGGGCGCCAGTCCAATGATGCCGAGCGGCGCCAGCGACAGGTCCGCCAGCCCGCCGGCGAGCAAGAGAGGTGGTGTCAACAGGAGCATCAGCAGCATGAGCGGCTGCGGCAGATACTGGCAGAGATGTTGAATCGCCATGATTTTCTGCGCGATTTGCAAGCGCGACGAGACGATGGGGCGCGCCAGCTTGAGCAGGCACTGGGTGCTGCCGGTCGCCCAGCGCGCCTGCTGCTGTTTGTAGGCGGCCAACTGCGGCGGAATCTCGCCGGGCACTTCGACCTCCGGCAGAAACTGCGAGCGCCAGCCCGCCAGTTGGGCGCGGTAGCTGAGATCGAGGTCTTCGGTCAGCGTGTCCGATGACCAGCCGCCGGCCGCTTCAAGACAGCTGCGCCGCCAGACGCCGCCGGTGCCGTTAAAGGGGATCAGCCAGCCGCTGCGGTTGCGCGCCGCCTGCTCAACCACGAAATGGGTATCAATAGAGAGGCGCTGCGCGCGCGTCAGGCTGTTTTCCTCGGCGTTGCGGTGTCCCCAGCGGCTCTGCGCAATGCCGATTGACGGGTCGCTGAGCAGATGTGGCAAGGTGCGGCGCAGGAAATCGCGCGGCGGTAAGAAATCGGCGTCGAATATGGCGATATACTCGCTGTCGCAATGTCGCAAGCCCTCGGCAAGGGCGCCCGCTTTGAAACCGGCGCGATCCGCCCGGCGGATATGCCGGGCATGAATGCCGCGCGCTTCCAGGGCGGCCAGCTTCCGCGCCACCAACTGCACGGTTAAGTCGTTAGAATCATCCAGCACCTGTATCAGCAGCTTGTCGCGCGGGTAGTCAAAGGCGGCGACCGCATCGATCAATTGACAGGCGACATTGGCTTCGTTGTATAGCGGCAGCTGCACGGTGACATGGGGCAAGTCCTCGAGGGGGGGCTTTGCTACATTCGCGCCGCGCGTTCGCCAATAGCGCCATAGCAGTAGAGCCTGTCCCGCCGTGTAGAGACCGAGCGAGAGCGCGCAGAGAGCATAAATGGTCTGCAGTAGCGTCAACATCGTTGCGATTCTAAATTGCCATCATGCCGCTGACAAGATGCATGTGCTGGTCTGCCATTTGGCGGGCGCAGGCGAGGCGTTGGATTGGCGTACGGGAGGATGGCGCGCGAATCTGTAAGATATGTAACGAAGCGAGCAATGCGATCGAGCGCTTGCAGCCACTACGCGCGTTTGGTCAAGTCGACGTTCTCGTTCCGCTTTTGCAGTGAATTATTCATCGACCAAGAGAAAGGACGCGGAAACCAATGCAACTCAACTATGTCCGCTTCATGCTCTTGCTGTGCGTATGCGCTTTTGTACTGTATTTGCTGTCGACCTGAGATTGCTTCCGCCGACGAAACCAATTTGATCGCCCATTCGCGCGGATCGCCAAGTCAATTGCCCCAGCCTCGACCCGCAGCTGTTGATCTCCCTCTGTTTTCGCGCGGACTGCGATGCCGATATAATGAAACGCATTGTGTCCGAGGTCTTGCGGATTCGATTGGCGTCGGATTGCGGGATTATGGTGAGAAAGGCAAGCAATGGCGGCGCAGCGCGTAGCAGTATTTGAAATCAAGAACTACATGGTCATTTGGCGTCAGTTGGAGGAAAGGGAATTCGCTGGCGTCATGGCGCGGATTCGCGGGCTGGTGCGCTGCAATGGCGTCGGCGCCGACGACCAGGAAAGCTATCGCCTCGATGTCTACTTCCTGTCGCAAGACAGCGATATGCCCGATCCCCAAGTTGACATCGCCAATCGACGGGGCGCCATCTTCATGCCGATCGACGATCTTTTTGCCTTCGTCGATATTCTGCGCAACGAGAGCCCGATCTTCGGCCATTTGCGCGGCGACTTCCCGCAATGGACCAGCGTCACAACGACCAATGAGCCGGTCGGTGTGGGCGATGAAGATCACCGCGTCGGCGACTAGCGCGAATCGGACGCCGAAGCGAGCCAATGATGAGCCAGCCGATCCGCGTTTTGCATTTCGCCGATGTGCATATCGGCATGGAGAATTACGGGAAGACCGACCCCGAAACCGGTGTCAGCAGCCGCGCCCTCGACTTCTTGGCGCGCATGGACGATATGATCGAATATGCGCGCGCTGGCGATGTCGACCTCGCGATATTTGCCGGCGATGCCTTCCGCAGCCGCAGCCCCAACCCGACCTACCAGCGCGAATTCGCCGCCCGCATCCACCAGCTTTCCCAGCTCGCGCCGATTGTCCTGCTCGTCGGCAATCACGATGCGCCGATGAGCGCAGCCAAGGCGAACGCGATTGAAATCTTCCAGACGCTTGATGTGCCCGGGATTTGGGTGGCGGGGGATTATGAAGTCCGGCGACTCGAAACCAAGCGGGGCGCAGTCATCGTCGGCGCCGCGCCTTATCCGATTCGCGCGCGGCTGCTGGCCGATGCCGATACCCGCGGGATGACGATTGCCGAGCAAGACGATGCGCTGGAGCGGGCGCTGCAGGGGCAGCTTCGTTCGCTCAGCCGCAAGGCTGACGAATTGGCGCCTGCCGACGCGCCGCGACTGCTATCCGGACACTTCAGCGTCGCCGGCGCCGCCTGGGGCAGCGAGCGGAGCGTCATGCTGGGACGGGATGTGGTCGCCAATCTTGCGCCCTTGGCCGATCAGACCTGGGATTATGTCGCGCTGGGGCATATCCACCGCCATCAGAATCTGACGGCGGACCGCGAGGACGCGCCGCCTGTCGTCTACTCCGGCAGCCTGGAGCGCATCGACTTCGGCGAGGAGGGCGACGCCAAGGGCTTCTGCTGGGTGGCGCTGGCGCGAGATAGCACAACTTGGGAATTCGTTGAGCTGCCCGCGCGCAAGATGCTGACGCTGAAAGCCGATTGCCGCGCCATCGACAACCCGACCGGTCAAGTGCTGGCGGAGATGAAGCGGCGCGACTTGCAGGACGCCGTTGTGCGTCTGGTGATCAAGCTGACGCCGGAGAGCGAGACGCTGCTGAACGATGGCGTCATTGTGAACGAGTTGAAACGGGCGGGCGTCTTTCATATCGCGGGCATCAGCAAGGATTTCGACCGGCGGGCGCGGGCGCGGCTGGGCGTTAGCCCCGAAGGTATGACGCCAATGCAGCTGCTGGAGCGCTACTTTGAGAGCCGCGATGTGGAGGCGGAACGGCGCGAGGAGTTACTCAAGCTGGCGCGGGAGATTGTGGTGGGGGAGTAGGGGATCATACCGACTCCCGCCGGACCAGGGGGCAAGGCAGCGCCACCTGCACCGGCTCCGAGCCTTTGCCTTGATTGCCCATCAAATACTGCACCGCCCAGCGTCCCATTTCATAATGCGGCAATTGCATTGTGGTAAGCGCGGGGAGCAGGCCCTCGGCGATATGGGCGATGTTGTCGAAGCCGATCACCGCGACGTCATCGGTGAGGAAACCCAGCAAGCCCGAGGGACTGCCCCGCAGATGCCGCGCCGTCTGCGACGGGTGATAATCTAGCGCCGCAATCGCCTGCTCCACGCGCCGCCGTTTTTCGTCGCTGACGTAAGGGTGGTCGTTCAGCACCCGCGACTCGGTTGTCGCGCCCACGTCGGCATGCCCGGCGGTCTCCTTGATCGTAGTTTTCCCGATCATCAGCCGACGCATTCAGCTATGTCTGCTAAATCTCCTCGAGTGGAAAAGAAATCGCCACTTGCAATATCTTGTGCGGCTCAATTACACTAACACTGTGGTAACGAAACCATATTTTAGAAAAATGAATAATCCGGAGGCTCGCTGAGTCACCGATGGCGTCAGCTGTCAAAAACGATTTCCATCGTCCCACATACCACTTCCTGCCGGCCGCCAACTGGATGAACGATCCCAACGGCGTGATTCAGTGGAAGGGGCGCTACCACCTATTCTTCCAATACAATCCCGATGGCGCCTACCACGCCAATATGAATTGGGGCCACGCCGTCAGCGACGACCTCGTGCATTGGCAAGAGCTGCCGATCGCCATCGCGCCGACGCCGAACTCGCCCGATCGCGGTGGCATTTGGTCCGGCAGCGTCGTCAATGACAATGGCAGTCCCGTCGCCTTCTACACCGGCGTCAATGACGACTACAGCGTACAGACGCAGTGTATGGCGCGCGGCAACCAAGACCTAACGCTATGGGAGAAATTCGCCGGCAACCCCGTCATCGGCGATCCGCCCGACTCGCTGGGCCAGACGCAGCACTTCCGCGATCCCTATGTGTGGAGGGAAGACAGCGCTTGGTATATGACCCTGTCCACGCATATCGTCGGCGTCGGCGGCGCAGTGCTGCTCTATCGCTCGGCCGACTTGATCGACTGGGACTATCTGGGGCCGCTCTACATCGGCGAAAAAGCGCGCAGCGGCCGCAACTTCGAATTATCTAACTTCTTCCGCCTGGGCGACAAGCGCGTGCTGATTATCTCCATGCAGGCCGACGTGCATCCGACGCAGACGATCTACCTGGTCGGCTCGCTCGAAAACCACTGCTTCATCCCCGAGCGCGAAATGGTCTACGATGTCGGTGACAGCTACGCTAGCCTCGTCCACAGGGACGAAAGCGGGCGAACGCTGATCTATTCCTGGATTCGTGAAGGGCGCAGCTTCGACTTGCAATATCAATCCGGCTGGACGGGCGTACAAGCTGTGCCGCGCGTCCTGAGCCTCGATGCCAAGAATCGCCTCGTCAGCCAGCCCGTGCCCGAGATCCAAGCGCTCCGCGGCTCGCGTCGCCATTTCAGCGCCGATGACCTCACCGGCGATGTCTTGTCAGTTCGCGGCCTGTCGCTTGATATCGACGCGACCTTTGATGCGAACGCCGCCGAATGCTGCGGCATTGAAGTCGCGCTGTCCGCCGATGGGCGCGAGGGCGTGGCGATCACCTACGATCGCGGGCTGCAGACCTTGCGTATCCACCGCCGCTATGCCGGTCCCGCCCCCGGTCTCGACTGCGCGCCCGAGGGCATTCCGCATCCTCTGGACGCGGACGAAGATCTGCAGCTGCGCGTGCTGCTTGATGGCTCCGTCATCGAAGTCATCGCCAACGGACGCAGCCGAATCACCAGCCGCTTTTATCCGACTGACGCCGAGAACCAGGGCTTGCGCGTCCTCGGCGCGGCCGCGTTGAAGCACATGGACATTTGGGAAATGTCATCGATCTGGTGATCTACCAGCTTGATTACCTGCCCGTCAGAAGTAAAGGAGCCGCCTGTTGAAATCCGCAAGAGCCCTTCATGGCTTGTTTTAAGGTATCGCCCATTTAGTTAGACTGACGAGGTTGAAATGAAGAAAGCTGTATCGCTCCTGATAGTCGTGATCATGTTGGTCACTTTTAGCGGACTCGCCTCCGCTCAAACCGAGCTCAGCCTGTGGTACCACGGCGCTGGCAACGAAATCGAGCGCTCGATCCTGATCGGGATCATCGACGACTTCAACGCCTCCCAATCCGATTACACCGTCGCGCTCGAAGAATTCCCGCAAGGATCCTACAACTCCTCCATCGTGGCCGCGGCGCTAGCCGGCGACCTGCCCGATATCATCGATGTCGATGGTCCCGTCATGCCGGGTTGGGCTTGGGCTGGTTACATGGCGCCGCTCAACCTGTCCGAAGGCGCGCTGGACGACTTCCTGCCCGGCGCCATCGGCAGCTGGAACGGCGAAGTTTATTCGGTAGGTTTGTGGGACGCGGCTGTCGCCATTTACGCGCGGCGCTCGGATTTGGAAGCGAATGATATTCGCATCCCGACCTTGGACGATCCCTGGACTGGCGACGAATTTGACGGCATTCTGGAGACGCTCCAGGCCACCGGTGAATTCGAGTACGCCTTTGATGTGGGAATGGCTTGGGCCGGCGAGTGGTATAACTACGCCTTCGCGCCCTTCCTGCAGAGCTTCGGCGGCGACCTGATCGACCGCTCGACCTACCTAAGCGCGGAAGGCGTCCTGAACGGCGACGCCGGCATAGCCTTCGGCGAATGGTGGCAGAGCTTGTTCGAGCGTGGTTTGGCGCCGGGCACCTCGCAGGATGGCGCTGACCGTGAGACCGGCTTTATTGACGGCCGCTATGCCTTGCAATGGAACGGTAACTGGGCTGCCATCACGGCGCTCGATGCTCTCGGTGATGACGCGCTCTTCCTGCCCGCGCCCGACTTCGGCAACGGCTCGACCATCGGCGCCGCCTCCTGGCAATTCGGCATTTCGTCTTCCAGCAAGAATAAAGAGGGCGCCAACGCCTTCATTGAGTTCGCGATTCAGGACGAATACCTGGCTGCCTTCAGCGATGGCATCGGCTTGATCCCGTCCACCTCTGGCGCAGCCGCGATCTCGGAATACTACTCCGAGGGCGGTCTGCTTGAGGTCTTCTTCGAGCTCAGCAACCGGCAGGCGCTCGTGCGGCCCGTCACGCCCGGTTACGCCACCATGGGGCTCATCGTCGAAAAAGTCTTCGCCGATATCGCCAACGGCGCGGATGTCCAAGACACCCTGGACGCCGCCGTCGACGAAATCGAGCAGGACATCGAAGACAACGGCGGCTACGGCTTCGAAATGTAAGCAGGCTTTACCAACTGTAAATCGTGGGCGGCTCCCAGAGTCGCCCACGCCTCCCCGGTATTCGCCGAGCAAAACGCTCGCCCTCCATCCGAATAATAGAGTTAACGCGCGCTAGCCTCCGCAGATCGTATCCGTCCTCGCATAGTGTTGAAGGACAACCTAGTGATTTCAGCAGCAACCGCCCGAAAGAACGCGCCGCTTTGGGTCCGCTTGCTCTTGCCAAGAGACGCGCCGCTCTACCAGCGCAACGACGCGATTATGGGCTGGCTGATGGCGTTGCCGGCGCTGGTCATACTGACTGTGTTTCTCGTGATTCCCTTCTTGATGGCATTTGTTATCTCTTTCACCAACCAGCGGCTCATCTCCCCCAACCCGGCCGAATGGGTCGGCTTACGCAACTTCGAGCGTTTGCTGACAATTCGTACCTTCACCCTGGAGCCGGAGCGGGACGAAAGCGGCGCCTACGTCTATGATGGCGGAAGCTTGAGCTATCCTCGCTTGCGCGAATTCACGCGAAACAATCCGGATTATCCCGAGTTGGACGGGCTGCGCGAATTCACATCCTGGCAGTCGGACGATAACCGCACCGTCATCCTCGTCGGCGATGTCGTCTTTCTGCGCGCCTTGATCAACACGCTGATCTTCGCCGCCGTCATCGCGCCGCTGCAAGGCGGCTTAGCGCTGCTGCTCGCGCTCCTGCTCAATCAAGCGCTGCCCTTCATCAATGTCTTTCGCTCGATCTATTTCGCGCCCGTAGTCGTCTCGATGGTGGTCGTGTCGCTGCTGTGGCGCTTCATCTATGACGGCCACAACGGCTTGCTCAACACGATATTGGGCATCATCAGCTTCGGCAGTTTTCAGCCGGTCGATTGGCTGGGCAATCCATACACCGCCCTGCCGGCGATAATGGCGATGTCGGTCTGGCAAGCGGTGGGATTCCACATGGTCATTTGGCTGGCGGGTTTGCAGACGATTCCGGCGAGCCTCTACGAAGCGGCGGGCTTGGACGGCGCCGGCGCCTTTCAGAAATTCCGCTATGTCACCTGGCCTGGCTTGCGCAATACGGCGGTGCTGGTGCTGATTGTCATCACGATTCAGGCGATGGGTTTATTTGTGCAGGTTGACGTCATGACGCGCGGCGGACCGCTAGACGCGACGCAGTCGGTCGTTTTTCAGGCGGTGCAGCGCGGTTATGACAAACAAGACATCGCCGAAGGCGCGGCGATTTCGGTCATCCTCTTCGTCATCGTATTCACCATCGCAATGGTGCAGCGCTATATTACGCGGGAAAAGAACTAGTCACGACTGCGATGAGCTACGAGACAAGAGAGAGACTGAGCCTCAGCCTGCGTTACGCGCTGCTGATTCTGATCGCGGCGATTTTCATATTCCCCATCCTCTTCATGGTGATGTCGTCGCTCAAGCCGGATCTGCAGCTCTTGCGGGATTCGGCGTCTTTGCGCGCCTTCTTGCCGGTGGGGGACATCTCGCTGAACAACTATGCGGATGCCTTTGAACGGGTGCCAATTGCGCGCTTCGCCTTTAATTCGGTATTTACGACTGCGGTTTCGGTCGGGGCGAGCATCTTGCTCAATTCGATGGCGGCTTTTTCTTTCGCCTTCCTGCAATGGCGCGGTAAAGCGTTTGTGCTGTCTTTGATCATCGCCACCTTCATCGTGCCCTTCGAGGTCGTCGCCATCCCGATGCTGCTGATTGCCAACAACCTGCCCTGGATTGGTCCGCAGGGCATTGAGATCGGCTGGCTGAATTCTTACCATGTGCAGATCATCCCCTTTATCGCGGACTCGCTGGGCATCTTTCTGTTCTATCAGTACTTCCGCGATCTGCCCGACGAGCTGGTCGAGGCGGCGCGGATTGACGGCGCCAGCATTTGGCAGATCTACGCGCGCATCATTATGCCCATCGCCGGACCGATTCTGGCGACGGCCGCCATTCTCAAATTCTTGATCATGTGGAACGCCTACCTATGGCCGCTGATGACCATCCGCTCGGAAGAACTGCGCCCGATCATGGTCGGCTTGCAATACTTCTTCCAACTGAATATCGCCTGGGGCGAGATTATGGCTTACCTGTCGATGGTGACCATCCCGGTGCTGATTTTTTATCTGGCGCTGCAGCGGGCTTTCATTGAGAGCATCGCCACCTCCGGCATCAAGGGCTGAGTTTTTTGCCGAGTTTTCCCGCCAGGTCTTCCAGGTGGCCGAGCTCGTGCAGGCACAAGCCGCGGGCGGTGTAATAGACGGATTCACTGCGTTTCTTGCCTTCCGGCTGGGCAGTCCGTTCCCATTGCTGCGCGGTCAGCCCCTGCAGCACATTCAGCAGCGCTCGCCGATTGAAGGCGAAATACGCAAACAAGTCCGGCAGTTCGAAAGCCTCGTAACGCAGAAGTTTGCCCCATTGGCGCTCGGCATGAATGCGCGGCATGAATGGTTGCTCTGCTGCAAGGGCATAATATACCGGAATCGCGCCCCGCTCGGCGCAGTAGATAAGGTGCGTCAGGTCCCGTTTGAAGCTGCGCTCGCCTTGACCGAGCGGCTGGTCTAACTCATGGTCGGATAGGCCCGCGCGCAATTCATGCAGGCGGTTCGGCGTCGCCGCCAGCACTTCGAGGATCAAGGCGATACGCTCGTCCGATAGCTTGGTCGTCAAGCGCTTGTGAAGCGCTGCTTTTGTCATCGCTTCCTTGGGCATCAGCTCATCCTCGGCAACGCCGAAAGACGGACCATTTTTGTTTTTCCGTCTTCATCAGCGATTGGCGTGTACAATTCGTCCGGGTTGCGCAGGCGATCGAGAAAGAGTATGCCATCAAGGTGGTCTATCTCATGATGCAGCACGCGCGCGTCCATGCCCTCAACACGGCCGACGATTTGTCTCCCGTCTTCGCCCAAGGCGCGGTAGCGAATCCAGCTCGGGCGCGGCGTATCCCAGGTGTAGATGTCGGGGATGCTCAAGCAGCCATCAAAGCCGGTTGCGGGCTCGCCCGCTTCGAGGATCTCCGGATTGATCAGTGTGAGCATCGGCTGCTCGTCATCGTCGTCGTTCTGGCCAAACTTAGCCACAGCAACGCGTTTGAAGACTCCGATTTGCGGGGCGGCGATGGCGGCGCCCGGCTGGGATTCGAGCGTGTCCTTCAGGTCTTGAACAAGGCGCTTGAGTCGTTTGTTCTTGAGATTGGAGACGCGCAGGCTCTTCTGCCGGAGCAAAGCCTCGTCCTGCGGATAATAGATCAGTCGCTTTACCGTCATCGCGGGAAATTACTTCGCCTTGTTCAGTCAGACGCCGCAACTGTAACGTATCCGTTCGCTCAGGTGTAGGGGCGAGTGACGTTCAGCGTCGGCGGTCTGTGTCCACACGACCTACGCGACCCTGTAAGCCGCCCAAGCCTTCCTCATTAGCGTGTGTAAGAGCCGTCGTCGAAAATGCCGGTCGGGTGACAGCCTCGTCCAGCCGCCGCCGCTTCCTGTTCGAGCTTCACGAACTCGTCATAGTGCAAATCATTCGGCGGATAGAGTACGACTTCAGCCCAGCCCTGCTCGACCAGTACGCGATTGACGAGGACATCGTCGACGTAGATGTATCGCAGCAAGCGATCGTAGGGATCGACCAATTCTTTGTCCGCTACAAGGCGAACCGTCCTCCTGGCAACGAGTTCGGCGTTAGCTTGCGTTGCGTCGCGGGAGCAGGGCTGGTCGCGCTCCGGCGTGTTCATCTGCAAGTAACGGATGCGGGTGTTGACGCCGTTCAGCATCACGTCAATGGTATCGCCGTCGATGACGCGGGTGACTTGCGCGATTTCTTTGCCGGCTTCCGCCTCATAGCCAGCCGCGCGCTCGGCAGCATCCGTGGTCGATTGGCCTGCAACTGCTGCGCCAACCTGCTCGACAACCGCTGTCCCCACTTGAATCGCGACTTCGGTGCTGATCTGCGGCGCCATCTCATCGCTAATTCCCGCCGCGAGGGCGCCGCAGCCGGCCATAATAATTGCTCCTAACAACAGGAACGAAACTCGAATCCACATCTTGTCACTCGCTCTTATCAGTGAATCATCGCATTCTATGCCCATTATAACATGCGTAGCACAAATGTACTATGTTTATCAGGCACTGATTCCGCTGCTGCTATAATCTGCTAGGCATATAGTCAAGGAGTCTTCGCTTGAGTTATCGCGCTCGAAAGTTCCTGTCATTTTACCGTCCATACCTCGGCACGCTGGCGCTAGATCTGCTTTGCGCTTTCGTCGTTTCGGCGATCACGCTGATCCTGCCGCTCTGCGTGCGACATATCACGCAGAATCTGTTGGGCGCGGGCGTCGCCGATCCAATAGGGGAAATCGCCGTCATGGCGCTGCTCATGCTGGCGCTGGTCGTTGCCTATACGCTCTGCAATCTCTTCGTCGATTATCAGGGACATATGATGGGCGCGAAGATGGAGCGTGACATGCGGCGCGAGCTTTTCGCCCATTATCAGAAGCTGTCCTTCAGCTTCTACGATGATCAGAAGACGGGCCAGCTAATGTCCCGAATCACCAGTGACCTGTTCGCAATCTCAGAGCTGGCGCATCACGGACCGGAGGATCTGTTTCTGGGCATCGTCAAATTCATTGGCGTATTCCTGATCACGCTGAGCATTCACCCGGTTTTGAGCCTCATCGTGATTGCCTTCCTGCCCTTTATGTTCCTCTTTTCCCTGCACTTTAATCGCAAGATGAATCGAGCCATGCGCTTGAGCAAGGAGCGCGTGGCGCAGGTCAATGCGCAGGTGGAAGACTCGCTGGCGGGCATCCGTGTCGTGCAGTCTTTTGCCAATGAAGATTGGGAGCAGGCGAAGTTTGATGAGGCGAACGCCCGCTTTGTCGAGAGCCGCCGCCTGGAATACAAGAGCGAGGGGTTGTTTTACGGCGGGATGGAGGCTTTCACGCAGTTGATGACGGTGGTTGTCGTGGTATTCGGCGCGGTCGCCATCACGCGGGCGGCGCTCGATCTGTCGGACCTGATCACTTTTTTGTTGTATGTGGGCATCTTGGTTGAGCCGATAAGGCGGCTGGTGAATTTCGCGCGCTGGTATCAGGAGGGCATCACCGGATTCCACCGCTTTATGGACATGATTGAGTTGCCGCCGGCGATTCAAGATCCGGCGCCAGCGTATGTGCCGGAGCGGGTGCGCGGCGAGTTGGACGTGCAGCGCGTGAGCTTCAGCTACCGAGCCGACTTCGGCACGGTCATGCAGGACCTGTCGCTGAAGATCCGCGTCGGCGAATATGTCGCGCTGGTTGGCGCGTCCGGCGTGGGTAAGACGACGCTTAGCGCGCTGATACCGCGCTTTTATGATGCCGACGCCGGACGCATCTTCCTCGATGGTATCGACATTCGCGAATACAGCCTGCGCGCGCTGCGGCGCAATATTGGCGCGGTCGCCCAGGATGTTTACCTTTTCGGCGCAACGGTGGCGGACAACATCCGCTACGGCAAACCAGCCGCGACCCAGGAAGAAATCATCGACGCGGCGAAGAAAGCCTATGCGCATGGCTTCATCATGGAGCTGCCAAATGGCTATGACACCGAGATCGGCCAGCGCGGCATCAAACTTTCCGCCGGTCAGCGCCAGCGGCTGAGCATTGCGCGGCTCTTCTTGAAGGATCCGCCGCTGATTATCCTCGATGAGGCGACCAGCGCGCTAGACAACGAAAGCGAGCGCCTCGTGCAGCAGTCATTGGAGCGGCTGATCGAAAATCGCAGCACGCTCGTCATCGCCCACCGGCTGTCGACGATCCGCAATGCCGACCGCATTTTGGTGTTGACGCCGAAGGGAATCTGCGAGCAGGGCAGTCATGAGGAGTTGCTGGCGGCGGATGGCGTGTATGCCGGCTTGCACGATTTGCAGCTGGCGCGGTAGGGCGAGAATGCGAGCTTATAGTTCATTTATGAATCGACGAATCTGCGTTTCGTCGAGGTCTCTGCAGTCGCTCCGTGCGCAAATCGCAATGAGAGTTATCTTGTATTCAGCGCCAACATGATACGCGATGCGGAAGCCGCCGCGTTTGCCGGCGCGAGCTGATCGATTGACCAGGCGTACTCGATGGACGACGTCGCCCACACGGCGATAACGTGTGCCTGGACGGTTTCCCTGTTCAAGTTCCTCTATGAGTTCGTCTAATGCGTCGAGAACTTGGGGATACTTCCGAGCCAATTTCTCAAGCCGACTGTCGAAGCGCCTGGTTTGCTTAACAGTCGTCCTTGGCATCTTTCAGCTGCGCCCGCAGTTCACGAATTCGCTGTCTGCTATCGACGACAGCGTCAGCCTCTATTTCTTGCAGGCTGACACGGATGTCATCGAGAAAAGCCTCTTCCGGCGTCAAGGATTCAGGGGAGCATGATATCTTGGTACGACGAAGCGACCGGGTAGATTCTTGCGGATCTAGCGCTTCTGCTGCCATTATGCGTCTCCGTGACCGGCGGCTAATTGCTCCTAAGATTATAAAAATATGTTAACCTGGATCGAGACTGGACGCAACAGATGGTCTTTTCGCTCCAGGGCAATCGCATCAAAATCATAATTCGCCGTTCGCCACGAAATTGCGAAAATCCAGAGGCTTTTCCTGAGGCGCTCGTTGAAAATGGTCTGTAAATTTCGGGCGATTCACCGAATCGCCCCTACAGATCACCAAAGTTGCGGGGAAAATAGTCAATGCCAGCGCAGTTTCAATTTGATGCGATTGCCCTGGGGAACCGGCCAAGCCCGAAGAAGGACGAACTTATTGACTGCGCGCAACAAGTAGCGGGAGAGGGGCTCGAACCCTCACGCCCTTTCGGGCAGGCGCTTTTAAGGCGCCCGTGTCTGCCATTCCACCATCCCGCCGCAGGAATCAGTATAGCCTGAGCAAGATGAATGTCAATGTTGCCGCGCGCTGGCGGGATTTATACCCGGCGGCTGTCGTCGTCGTTCTTGCGCTTGCCGCTGACGCTTGGGCGGTATTTGCCGCCGAAAAGCATGAACAGCCCCATGCCGATCAGAATCAGCGGGAAGATTTGCCAGAAAGCGCCGGCGATATCGCCGATCAGACCGGGAATGCCGAATACCACGCCGATGCCGATCAGCCAGAGGGCGCCGGTCGCCGAAGTCCAGCTTTCGCCAGCCGCCATCGTCCCCGCAATCATTGATGCCGCGATCACAAACATGATGCCGGGCCACCACCAGCCGGTGAAAAATAAGAGACCCAGCCCGACGAAGAATACGCCTGTGCCTGCTTGGGAGGCTTTTTCTTGCTTATGCATTAACTTTCGTCCCCAAATTATAGATCTTGCGTTAATGATAGTACGTCTCGCGCTGTTGAGAGTTGCAGCTGGCTTGCGGCGGACGAATTGGGCGCGGAATCAAGTCTCGACAAAGGTGACGCGCCAGGACTTCAGCGTGCGGCGGCTGCCGCTGTAGCAGGCGCCGGTGCTCAAGCTTGCGCCCAAGGCCTCAGCCGCGCCGGGCATATCGATGGCGTAATCGATGCCTTCTTCCATCTGGAAGTCGGCGTAGGAATCGCCGCGGTCAACTTTAAGCCCGCTGAGGAATACATCCTCCTGATCGCCAAAGCGCACTCGGATCCGCTGCCCTGGAATGCCGCGCCCCAGATAATCGACGACGTGCAACTCAATAAGGGCAGGATTCGCGGTATCGCAGAATGACCGCGCCGCGCGCGCTTCGAATCTGCGAAGTGGAACGGGCGTGGCGGCGACGCGTTGGACCGATTGTTCCTCGTCGCCAGCTAAGAGAGGTGGTTTGGTGGGCTGCGGCCTTGCAATTTCAGCGTCCGATTCCCCCTCGTCTGCAACGGCGGACGCAGTGTCGGTGGCATCCAGCGGCAGCAGTCGTTCGGCGCAACCTGACCGCCCTTGCGCTGAATATAGCGCCACGGCGCTGCGCACTGCCGTGATTCCGCCACCGCTGCGCAGATAGCCGCTGCCGGCTAAGGAGCACGCCGCGTCCGCCAGCGCGTCGATTGGATCTTGCGCCGGACGCAGGGCGATCAGTTTGTTAAGCGCCGTCGCCAGATCGCCACTATGCGCGTATTCCAAGGCGATCGCGATCGCGTAATGACTGCGATCGTCGGCATTCAACTGCCAGGGTTCAGCGTTGCCGCGCCGCAGCGGACCTTGCATGCGCGTTAGCGACAAGCCAAGCGCAATGCCCGCGACCAGGCTCAAGGCGAATACCGAATAGGAAAAGTAGCCGAGCGCGCGCTCGTCGTTTTTGCTAATACCTGAGACTTGGCTTGTCATGGATCGCCGCCACTCAAATCCCAGAAGGGCTCCATCGCTGGCGTCAGCCGCCCCATGTCATTCGCCAATCGAACGAGCAAGCGGATATCATCCAGGCTGCGCGCCGATGTGCGGATGACGCGCTCGGTCCTGTCCTGAACGTGATCGCCAACATCGCCAGTCTCTAGCCGTTGGAGACGTTCAATGGCGCCTTCAAGGTCGCGCGCTAAGGCGTAGCCAGCGGCGATCATGACCGTATAGTCGTCGCGATAACGCTGAGACATGTCTCGCATGTTGCGGTTGCGCGTTTGGGACGGGAATTGAATCCAGCCCAAATAGAGCCCGAAAATGGCGCCCAATAGCAACCCCAGAACCAGCGATCTAGCGAAGCGCAGCATCTCAGCTTTTCCAGCTTGTCGTTCGATTAATCATATAATGATTTCGCCGAATGGAACAAAAGGGCGAGCGCAGGGTTTGCGCAGGTCATATATGAGTTGATCGTTGGGGCTGGCCTTCGGGCGCCTGAAAAGGGTTTGTAGACACCTGCGCGACAATGCCGCCGCCCACGCGAAATACTTTGCGTCCCGCCGCGTTTGGCTCCCCTTCCTTAGCTTGCTGGGGAAGGGGCCGGGGGATGGGGTTTGCCTCTCGCCGAGACGCCCCTACAGCTTTGTAAATGGTTGCGCGTCCGCTAGCGCTGCAGCTTGGCGATTGCCTCGCAGGCTGGGCAGCTGCCAT
The DNA here is from genome assembly GCA_022821805.1 of Anaerolineae bacterium. GTDB lineage: Bacteria > Chloroflexota > Anaerolineae > Aggregatilineales > Phototrophicaceae > UBA6055. The sequence continues at coordinate 59,134 of JAJECX010000029.1, read as the reverse complement.
CGGGCCGGATGATGGCGTAGCCAGCTTGCGGATCCTCGCCATATAGTTCGAAATCAATGTTCCAGATGATTGCTACCTCCACCGGCATGTCGTCATAATTGGACATGATCAGCAGCGCCTCTGAGAGCCAAGCCGCTTGCTCGGCGACCGAGGTCGTCGCCGCCCACCAGAAGCCTTGAGACAAGGGACCATAACCTTCGGGCGAGAGGTACCCGATCTCGGTCATGCACATCGGGATATCAGCATTGCGGAAGGGCCAGGTGACCCGCCTTAACATAGGAATGAGATAGCGTGTGGGATGCTCGCTCCGTCGGTCGCCGCCTTGCGCCCTTGGGGGCAAGATGCCTTCGTTGTAGTGTATGCCAATGCAGTCCGCATAATCGGCGGCGGCGGCTCTTGCCATCTGATACATGAATACATCGTCATCGCAGCCGCTCCAGGCGCAGCCGCCGCCGAAGAAGCCGGTCGGCGCCGGCGCGCCGCTAATGACCAGCGTTTCTGGATTCACCGCTTTGATGGCTTCGTAGGCGGCTTTTAACAGGCGCGTGTAACTGGCGCCATTCACCTGACCAGCGGGCCATTCGCGGTCGATATTGGGCTCGTTCCAGACTTCAATGGCATCGGCGCCGAGTTTCGCCAAGTGGGCGACGTATTTGGCGAAATCCGCCACATAAGCATCAAAGTCTTCCGCCAGCCTTTCCTTTTGTCCCAAGGCGCCCAGCAGCACTTTGTATCCCTGCGCATGCGCTGCTTCAATGAGGTCTTTGCCATCGGATATGCCGTAGGTCACCTGCTTTTTCACCCAGGTCATGCCGGCTGTCCGCATGGCTGCTTGTGATTCATCGTCGAAGTTTTTGATGTGCCCGCCAACCTGCAGCGGCAAGCGATTCTCCAATTGAGGCGCGGCGCTCGCTTGCGCCATGCCCGGCATCGCGATGACCTCCACCGCCTCCAGGTTGACGAGCTCGCCATCGTTGTTGATCAGGATTGGCGCCAGCGCATAATGAAAGCTTTCGTTGGCGCTGTTCACCGCATGCAGCCGAAGCTGATAAAAGCCATCGGGGAATAGAGCGGTGTTCCACTTGCCCAGCACGTCGTCCACCACGGGCGACATTTGGAAACTTATGACTGGCATCCATGTTGGCGCGTCATCAGCCGGATCCCAAGGCGCCGCTTCGAGGAAGAAGTAAAACTGGTCGGGGATGTTGGCGCTGCCGACCACTTCAATAGTGTCGGTAATCGTATTCCACACTGGGCTCCAGGTCAGCTTCAGGTCGCTTCCCTGGGCGCCGCTCATGCCCGCCAGCGCGTATAAGATGAGAAAAATCCAGATCAAGCGTCGCATCAAGTCTCCGCAGCAGATAAATGGACATCGTCGATTATAAAATAGAGCCGCCTGCCTGACTATTGCAATTGCTGCGAGCTGGAGACGCCGGATTGGAGAGGACAAGTCCACGTTTCTGTCATTTGTTTGCCGATTTGATTACAATCTCCGAGCATTCATGCGGGATTCCCCAGTAGAAGGATTGAAGAATGAAAACAGTTGACGGTGCTGCGCAGATTGAATCTGAGGTGGAAGCGCGTTATCGGGAACGAACAGCCGGCTCCCGCGCGCGGCACGTGGAAGCGCAACGCTACCTGCCGGGTGGCGAGACACGAAGCTCCACCTGGTACGCGCCATACCCAACCTATATGGTCAGCGGTGACGGCGCCTGGCTCAAGGACTGCGATGGGAACCGCTATGCCGACTTTCTTAACAACTATACATCGCTGATACACGGTCATGCGCAGCCGGCGCTTGTGGAAGAGGCCGCCGATCAATTGACGCGCGGCACGGTATTCGGGTCCGCGTCCGAACCGCAGATGGCGCTCGCCAAGCTGCTGATTGAGCGCGTGGCCAGCATCGAGATGCTGCGCTTTACTAATTCCGGCACCGAGGCGACCATGATGATGATGCGGGCGGCTCGCGCCTTCACGGGTCGCGATATCATCGTCAAGATGGACGGCGGTTATCACGGTTCGCACGATTTCGTCGAAGTGAACGTCAGCCCCGATCTTGACGCTGCCGAACAACCGGCGGCTCAGGTCGAAGGACGCGGAGTACCCGATTCGGTGCTCAACGCAGTGATGGTGGCACCCTATAACGATCTGGCGTCGCTGGAGAAGCTGCTGAGCGAGCATCATCATCGCATTGCTGGCATCATCGTCGAGCCGATGCCGAATGCTGGTGGAATGGCGCCGCCTGCGCCGGGTTACCTGCGCGGCTTGCGCCAGCTTGCCGATCAATATGGCGTGCTGCTGCTTTTTGACGAAATTGTAACTCTGCGTCTCAGTAGCGGCGGCTTGCAAGAGGCGGAAGATGTGCTTCCGGATATGACGGCGCTGGCTAAGATCATTGGCGGTGGATTCCCGGTCGGCGCTTTTGGCGGTCGAGCGGATATCATGGCGCAGTTTAGTCCGGCCGCGGGCGCCGACTTCCTCTACCACAGCGGTACATTCAACGGAAACAACATCACCATGACCGCCGGCGTCGCCGCAATGAATCTTCTGGATCAAGCGTCGATCGACCGAATTAACGACTTGGGCGATCGCCTGGCAGCGGACATCAACGCCATATTTGGGTCAATGGGAATTCGCGCGCAATGTCTGGGCTATGGATCGCTGCAACAGATTCAGTGGACGGATGCGCCGGTGATTTCGTTGCGGCATGCCGCTCGCGCCGGACAGGGCATTGGGAGGCTGCGCGAGCTGCTGCATCTCGAGTTGCTGAATCGCGGCGTTTATACCAGCAACCGCGGCATGTTCTGCATCTCGACGCCGATGAACGACGCCGAGATTGATTTTGCGCTGGCGGCGCTGGAAGGCGCGTTGCTGACGCTGGCGCCTTACATGCGAGAGGCTGCGCCGCGGCTGCTGCGAGGCTAGCGTGAAGTCATGCCTGCTGCTTTCATGTGCGCCTGGATCAAGTCAAAGAAGCGTTCCTCCGAGTTGTCTTGCGGCGCATAGCCGATAACGCGGCGGGCGTTAGCGATGCTCCAGATCGCGTGTGAATTGGCGCTGATGCCATAAAAGATCTGGAAGGGAACACCCAGGTCGTTGCGGATGTCGTCGGTCTCGATGCTCTTGATGAATAGCTGCGACATATCGCGCTGGCTGATGTATACAGCCAGGGCGCGGCGCATGCGGCGCAAATCGCCAAGCGGCGCCTCGGCGAGATCGGTCTCGCGCGGTCCACCGATGCGTATCTGCGCATTTTCCAGCGGCCGTCCGCTGTGGGTGACGCCGCTGGCATAAACTTGCCCAATCTGCTCGAAGGCGATCTTCGCCCAGCCGTACCAATTGTCGGATGCGTTTTGATCGGGCGTCACCATCGGTACTCGGCCATTGAGGGCGTAATTCTCGTAGAAGTCTGCGGCGTGGTTGGTGCTGGCGGCGACCAAGCGGCGCGCGCCCTCCTCCCAGGCGACCTGGTAGACATTGTAAGCCAGCTGCAAGTTCTCCAGCTCCGACGAGAAATAGGCGTCGTCGCCTTGATCCTGGAGGCGATAATAGGCGCAATGCACGACGGCGTCGGCGCCAGCGAAGAATTGTCGATAACTGTCTCGATCTCGATTCATCAGGTCGACGACCCGTACGCCTTCGACCTCGACGCCGTTCTTGTCCTTGGCGCGCTGATCGAGCAAGGTGAGATCGTAGCGTTCGCGCAGCGCGGGCAACAAGACGCCGGCGATGGCGCCGCTGGCGCCGGTGAGTACAACTTTTCGTTTAGGCATGGGGTATCCTGTCTCAACGATTCTTGGGGAATTGTAGCGCAGAATATGTTACATTTGTTGTGTTGAGCCACGTATGTGCGCCTGACAAATCTGTTGACACTATACTGCTGTGTCGCATAAAATGACTGTGAAACACCATTGAACTGCGAAGGGTTGCGTAACATGGACGACCAGAGGAGAGAAATCGCGCGGAAGTATTTGTTGCCGGAGCGCCCCTTCTTGCACGGCATGGCGAGCGCCTTTGATATATTCGGCGCGCTAAATCAGGGCAAAAGTGAGCAATTGCTGGATAATTTGCTGGAAGAGTTTGAACGTTCAGAGCGTGACGTAATGCGCTCTACGTGGCAACGGGTAGGCGAGACTCTCTATATGGCAATTAAAAAGTATGAAGCGCAGTCTAGCGGAAATCGCACCAAGTGAGTAGCGAAGGCGGTCACGAAGTTCAAACATCTGGCGAGACGAACGAGCCGCAACAGAGCTACATTATTCCGCAAGAAGCGCTTGAACGGATTCCCATAGACGAGCGGGAAGAGTTCAGCGAAAAGCTTGCCAGATTTGGATTTCGTGTCTCGCAAGAAGAGCACTACGTTGGTCCGCTTCAGCCATCTCGAGAGGCAGAGCGTTGGGATGCGCTTGTCCCCGGCACGGCCGAAAGAAACTTCAATCTTCATGAAAAACAGCAACTCAAACTCATGGAGGCGCAAGACCGAGTTCTCGCCATCACTGAGGCAACTGCGCGTCATGAGATGGAAATGGAAAAACGCCAACACGAAGACTCCGTGGAATTGACCAAAGCGGAGCTAAAGAACACCTCAAACACGGTCAACAAGGGACAGAATACTGCGTTTTAGTCGTGTGTTTGATTGTTGTTGGTGGATTTGTAATGATTCACTTGGGTCACGATGCTGGCGGTATCGCGTCGCTCCTGGTAGCCGCCGCGAGCGTGGCTGGGATTTTCATCAGTCAGTTTAATCGCGGTCAAAGCGTGAGGTCACGCTCCGAGTCTTAACCAGAATCCACAGTTAATTTATAAACTCGCGCATTTTCCTGCTCGAACACGAGCGTCAGCAGGGTATCCTTGGGTGGCTCCGCATCCGCCGGCACATAAACATAATCCACAGCGGTGTCGCGCGTGGTCGTGCTAGCATAACCTATCTCATCCCACTCGAAATAGCGTACAGCGCGAAAGTCAATCGCTCGCCGCTCGGCGAATACGGGCAGCCAGGCGTCGCCATCCGTTGCCATGACGATGGCATCGGGCGGCGTATTGTCGCGCAGCCAGGTCATCGCCGCTACTTCTTCATGGCTGAGCGCCGACGGTGGAAAGCCGAGCGTGTTCAACAGCGGGCGAAAAGCGACCGCCAGCAGGATCAGCAGCGCCGCGGCGATCGCGAAGATGGAGCGTGCCGCTTTTCCCAAGCGCGTCTTGAGCGCCGCCGATACGCGCCCGTCCCATGTATTCAGCAAGGCGATCCCCCCGAACCAAATGAATGGCAGGATCAGGCCATGTCGCGCCAGATTTGACGCATTGGTCAGCTCGCCCATAGGTCTTAGCAAGCGCCCGATCACGCCAACGCATGAGAACTCGATGATAAGCAGTAGCCAAATCAACATCAGCAGCGAGACGAATCGGAGGGTTCCGCTCGCCCGCAGCCCGATCAATATGCCCCTGAGCGCCAGCAACGCTATGACGATGCCCTGTTCATGAATGATGGCAAAGACATTGCTTAGGTCGGCGGGAAAAAGCGAGGGCGCGATCGGCCAAATCAGCGGCAGATTGTTGGCCAGCCAGGGGGCGATGCCGAGCAAGGCGACGGCCGGCATGGCGAAAGTCAGCGCCCAGCGCGTGACAGCGGCGGATTCGCCGCGCCCCGGCGTCCAGACGAGGACGAGCAGCGCAATCCAGCCCAGCAGGGTCACGAGGGTCAAACTCAAGCTGGTGTAGGCGACCGCGCCCATCATCAAACCCGCGGCGACAAGATCGGCCAGGTTGAATTTGCGCGACAGTCGAAGCGCGTAGAGCAAGAAGGCGAACATGAATTGCAGCGCCAACAGTTCGGCGAAATGTCCATCCAGGTAGCTGCGATATAGGCTAAGGCAGAGTAGTGTTGCCGTCGCCATAGCGCGGCCGAGCCGCTTGTCTGCCAGTTCAGCGCCCAAGTCATAAGCCACCCAGACGAGCAGCAGCATGACCACCGCCGCCACACTCAGTTGAATCAGCGGAATCGATTGGTCCAGTTGAGCGCTGAGGTAGGCGGATAAGGCGTGAAAGCCGGGCGAGATTATCACGCGCTCGTCCGGCAGGTAGGGCGCAAGAGACGCGAACGAGCCGCCTTCGCGGACTGCCATGCTGTGAAAGCCGAGGATTAGTCCCTGCTCGCCTAGCGCAGCAGGCAGGTGAAAAAGTGGCAGCAGAAGCAAGAGCGCCACGAATGCAAAGAAGGCAAGGTCGCCAGGACCGGGCCAGCCTTGATCGCGATCCTCCAGGCGCTCGCCTCGGGCTTCGGCGCGGGCTTGGGCGGTGGAGAGGGTGCCGCCGAGCACAACACCGGATAGCAAGGCGAATAGCAGATAATCGACAACCAGCGTGTCCCAGCCGAAGGTCTCGGCATAGAATACGGCGCCGCCTACGATAAGACCCAAACACAGTGTTGCGGCGAGGGCGACGCGCGGCTGTGTCGTACGCCAGGCCGGCGAGAGCATCGCGCCGGCGCCGAGCAGCACAGCGGCGAAGATGAAAAAGGTGAATAGGCTCATGTCGCGTGGGCTAGGCTACCAGACGCGTTGGATCTCGTATGAATCAAAGGCGGCGTCGCTGGTGATGACGGGAATGTTTTCAACTAGGGATTGCGCGATGAGGAGCCGGTCGAATGGGTCTCGGTGGTGGAGAGGGAGATCGGATACCAACTTCAGATGCGCGACCTTTATTTCAAGTAGCTCGAAACGATTGGTGTTCAACTGATGTTCGATAAACTCTGGAAATCGTCGTCGCAACACCAATCCTCTTCTCAGATTAACCTTGATCGCGATTTCCCAAATGCTCGCGATGCTCAGATAGATTTCATTGCCGGAACTTTCAATAAGATCCGCAGCGCTTGCGCTCAAACGTCTGTCGTCATGAACGAACCACAGGAATGAAGATGTATCCAGCAGGTAATTCATTCCATGTAAGGTTTGAATTCGGGCAACGGCTCGTAGAATTCGTCAGTAATTGTCATCTGCCCTTTGGCGCTTCCCGCTTTACGCGGACCCTTTTTGGGAATGTGCGTAGAGACGAGTTCATAAGCCTGATCATCTTCCCCAATCAAGATGACAGTGCCGCCCTCTTTGGCATGCTCCAGAACCGCCTCGAGGTTTTGCTTCGCTTCTTCTATGGTGAATGTCTTCATGCCGAGCCTCCTGCGCCGCGCTCAACCAGATTATACACGATTGACCTTGGAACTCAACGAGAGGCGGGCGACGCCATAGCGCCAGCACCGAGTAGCGCGCCGGCGAAGACGAAAAAGACGAATAGGCTCATGTCGCGTGGGCTAGGCTACCAGACGCGTTGGATCTCGTATGAATCAAAGGCGGCGTCGCTGGAGATGACGGGAATGTTTTCAACTTGAGATTGCGCGATGAGGAGCCTGTCGAACGGGTCTCGGTGATGGAGTGGCATACGCGCTACGCGTCTCAAATGCGGAATCTGAATGTGGAGGATCCTGAGGCTGTAGCTGTGAATCGTCGTATCGATGAAGTCGTCGAAAGGCAAGGGAAGTTCCAGCTTGCCCATATTGAACTTGATGGCAGCTTCCCAGATGCTGACTAGACTCAAGTGAATTGTAGACTCGCGGTCATTCAACCGTTCCGTTGCGGCCGCGCTGAGCCGGTGGTGCTCTGCAACGTACCAAAGGAGGGTCGACGTGTTTAACAAATACCTCATTTCATGTAGGGTTCAAATTCGGGCAGCGGGTCATCAAAGTCTTCGGCGATTTTGATTTGGCCCTTGAACAGGCCCGGTATGCGCGGCTTGTTGACAGGCATTCGCTTGAGAATCAATTCATATTCGCCACCATCGCTACCTATGATGTAGATGGTCAGACCTTCCTGTGCGTCCTTCATCAATTCGTCGAAGTTTTCTCTAGCAGTTTCCATTGTGTAGGTCTTCATGGCAAGGCTCCCTACACTGACTTCACGCAGATTATACATCATACGACAAGAGTCAACGAGGAAGGCTGGCCAAAGAACGTGTATCGCTGCAATTTTTGGAGACAGGCGTATTGTGCTGATCTAGGCTACCAGACGCGTTGGATCTCGTATGAATCAAAGGCGGCGGCGCTGGAGATTACGGGAATGTTTTCAACTTGAGATTGCGCGATGAGGAGCCTGTCGAACGGGTCTCGGTGGATGAGCGGCATGACCGCTATTTGCTTTAGGTGGGAAATATGAATCTGCAGAACTTTGAAATCATAGTTTTCCAGCACTACATCGATGAATTGAGCGAAGGGACGCGGCAACGCTAAACCTCGCCCAAGCGTGGATTTGATCGCTATTTCCCAAATGCTGACCACGCTCAGTTGGATCTCGATACCCGAGTCTTCAATAAGCTCTCGCGCGGCTGTGCTGATCCTCCTGTCGTCATTCACGAACCACAGAAAGGATGATGTATCCAGCAAATACTTCATTCCATGTATGGTTTGAACTCAGGCAAAGGCTCGAAGAACTCATCAGTAACCTTGATCTGCCCCTTAAAAAGGCCCGCTTTACGCGCACCCTTTTTGGGGACAATCGTTGAGACGATTTCGTAGGCTTTCTCATCTTCGCCAATTATGATTACCGTTCCACCCTGATTGGCGTGCTCCAATACCTCGTCGAGGTTTTGCTTCGCTTCTTCTATGGTGAACGTCTTCATACCGAGCCTCCTGCGCCGCGCTCAACAAGATTATACACGATTGACCTTGGAACTCAACGAGAGGCGGGCGACAGCATAGCGCCAGCGCCGAGTATCGTTGCGGAGTGAACGAGGAGAAAGCGGATTTTTCCCGCGTCCTCGCTGTCTACCACCACTGGTACTCGGGATTGTGAATATTGTCGATTAGCGTCTGGAGATAGTCATTGAAGTAATCCTTGGGATCAATAATGTCGGCCACCATCAATTGCACTTCCGTACATAGTTTTTCCTCGGCTGCCGAGGTGCCGGTCGTCAGAAAAACCTTCGCCTCGTAGAGGTGGACGTGGCAGGCCTCATGCGCGAGGACGCTTGCCATCCAAACAATGGGCGCGTCGCCGGGCGCGTCAAAATGGAGCGCGCTCGCGTTCTCTTGGAATTGCCGCAATCTGACATGGACGCCGGTGGGAGAAGACTCGTCGACTTCGGTTACTGAGTCCAAGCCACTAATGGCATAGGCGTACCAGACCGGCGCCCTGTGCTTGAGCATGGCGAAGGCTCGATGCATTCGCAGTATGAAATCATCCGATCCCGTGATTTCTACGCTCCGCACCTCGCATTGGAGGTTCTGAAAACGCGCGTATCCGTCGCGCCAGGCTTCGTCACCGAAGCAGGCAGTGCCCAGGAAGCAGCAATTGTAAACACGATAATCCGGCTTCAGGTACGCTGTTTCCACATGGCATCGTCCGAATCGGTAAGCCCAACCGGCGCTGACCCGTGTTCGTTCGTTCTCGCACAGCCATTCAACGGCGCAACAGCTTGCTGTAGGCGCGAGCAGTTCTGTCAGGGCAGGTTTCGCTGTATTGGACTCCGCGTCTTGACTGAACTCAACGAGAGTGTAGTTCACCCAATCAGCCATCCACAGGCGATCTCTCCCCCTGACGACTTTCAGCCAATCTGCTGCCCAATTGATGACGGGCAGGACGGCGCCCGCTGGTATCGTTTCAACAATTATCCCGTCGAGGCTATTGGCGTCGCGCAAGTTGGTATCGCTGTCGACTCGCACATGATAGCTTTGGCCGCTGGCGAAGCCGCCAAACACAAGGAAGACTACGATCGCGATGAATGTTCCTAACCTCATATATCGACACTTCTCTCCGCAATACTGTTGACGTCTTTGCCGCGTTGTCTTGCGCTAAGAGCTATCCGGACTGCCGTACAGCCACCAAAACATCCTGCGCGGATAAATCTCTTCCAACACCGGCGACCAGATAAATTCGCCCGCGTGCAGGATGCGCCGCAGCGCTTGATCGGCAGGGCGAACAGCCGCGCTCAGATCGCCCTTGTCGTAGCCGAACTCCGCCATCGCGAGCATGATTTCCTGTATGAGGCTGCGCCTCAGCGCTTCGACCGGGTAGGCGCTGGCGCAATCGCGCGGGTTTTCGCTGCACTCGCGGAAGAAACCACCCATCACCCGAAGCCGCAATGGGACTTCTTGTCGGAGCTTCTTGTGGTAATGCAGCGTCCACTCTTGCTGCAGACGACCGTGCTGCGCCAGCGCGGCATCGAGACGGACCGCGTCGACGCGTTTCAGCTTGGCGCGGAGATGGCACAGGCGTCGGCGCCTGAGGAGCAGGGCGCCCAAGGTCAATTGCGGCGTGCTGGACCCGCGAAAGAAGCCGCCGCCCAGCGGCAAGTACATCGCATCGCCCAGCAGATAATCCTCAAGCCGCTCGACCATCTGCTCAAATTCGTCCAGGTCGCGCGCCAGTGAGTATCTCGATGACATGGCGAGCCGTCAGCCGCTTATGCCGAATTGATCGCTTCCCAGATCCGATGCGGCGTCAGCGGCATATCAAGATGGCGCAGGCCGTAGGGTTCGAGAGCGTCAATCACGGCATTAACCACAGCCGGCGTCGAGCCGATGGTCGCCGCTTCGCCGATGCCCTTGGCGCCAAGCGGATTGAGCGTCGTTTCGGTGACCGTCTTGGCGATCGTAAAGGTCGGGAAATTGTCGGCGCGCGGCATGGTGTAATCCATCAACGTGCCGGTCAATAGCTGTCCCTGATCATCGAAGACGATCTCCTCCAGCAGCGCTTGGCCGATGCCTTGCGCCAGCCCGCCGTGAATCTGCCCTTCGACCAGCAGCGGACTGATGCGCGGACCACAGTCGTCAACCGAGTAAAACTCGCGCAGGCTGATGAGGCCGGTATCCTTCTCAACCTCGACCACCGCAACATGCGTGCCAAAGGGATAAATGAAATCGGGCGGGCGGAAAAAATCGGTCGCTTCCAGACCGGTATCAATGTCATCGGGCAGGTTGTCCGAATAGGCGCGCGCGGCGATTTCGCTCAAGCCCAGGCTGCGGCTCGGCACGCCTTTGACGCGATACTCGCCATCGGCGAATTCGATATCGCCGGGCGCCGCTTCCAGCATATGGGCGGCGATTCTGATTGCCTTCTCACGCACTTTCTCCGAAGCGCGGACGATGGCGGAACCGCCGATGGCCAGGCTGCGGCTGCCGAAGGTGCCAACACCGATTGGCTGCGAGCCGGTATCACCGTGGCGCACGACGATCTGCTCGTAATCGGCGCCGATCTCGTCAGCGACCATTTGGGCGAACGTGGTCTGCAATCCCTGCCCGTGCGGCGACGTGCCGGTGTAGACGGTTACGGTGCCACTTGGCTCGACGCGCACCTGGCCACTCTCGTAGGGTCCAAAGCCGCACATTTCGACATAAGTCGCCAAGCCGATGCCGAGCAGCTTGTCCGATCCATTCGAGCGGCGTTGCGCCTGCTCGGCGCGCAGGGCTTCATAATTTGCAGTATCCAACGCAGTGTTGAGATTGGCTTCGTAGTCGCCCGTGTCATACGTGGAGCCGGTCGGCGTCTTGTAGGGGAATTGCTCCGGCTTGATGTAATTTCGGCGGCGCGCATCGGCGGCGTCGATTCCGAGTTCATCGGCGATCATCTCGATGGCGCGCTCGATATAATAGATCGCTTCCGGGCGTCCGGCGCCGCGATAAGCCGCTACTGATACCGTGTTGGTGAAGACATTGCTCGCCTTGAAATGCACCGATTGGATATCGTAATTGCCCGTCGCCATCAAGCCGGTCAAATGGGCGATGTCGTAAAAGGGCGGGTAAGCGCCCAGTTCGCCGATCACATGCAGCCGCAAACCGAGTATCCGGCCGTCGTCATTGAAGGCGACCTCGATATCGGCGATCTGCGAGCGGCCATGTGTGGTGGAGATGAAGTGCTCGACGCGCGTGCCGGTCCATTTAAGCGGTCTATTATGTATTTGCGCCAGCTTCGCCACCACGATTTCTTCCGGATAGAGTTGATTCTTGACGCCGAAGCCGCCGCCGACATTGGGCGCGATCACCCGCAGCGTACTCTCGGGCAGGCGCAGCGCACCGGCCAAAGCCGTCCGCACGCCATGCGGAATTTGCGTGCTCGACCAAAGCGTGAGACCGCCGGTAACCGCATCCGGCGCCGCCGCCACCGCGCGCACTTCCATCGGCACGCCGGCGACGCGCTGGCTTAGCATGCGCTGGCTGATCTTGTGGGGCGCGCTCGCGAAGATTTCATCAATGTCGTCGGTCTTCTTCTCGCCTTCGTCGATGATATTGCTATCAAGCCCATCGAAAACCGGCGGGGCGTCGCCGCTGTATGCGCTAAACAAATCAGCGGCGGCCGGCAACTCCTCCCACTTGACCTCGACATCTTCGAGCGCGTCCGCGGCGGCTTCGGCGCTCGACGCGATGACAGCCGCGATCGCTTCGCCAACATGGCGAACGCGGTCCACGGAAAGCGCGAAATGGCTGTAATGTTCCAACGCGTGATCGCCACCGGCAACCGGCACCGGCTCGTATTGATCGCGCAGATCATCGCCGGTGACCACCGCCACCACGCCTTCGCGCGCGGATGCGGCCTCGGTGTCGATGCTCAGGATTTTGGCGTGGGCGTAGGGGCTGCGCGCAAATGCCACATGGCACATGCCGGGCAGCTTGATATCGCCGACGTATTTGCCCGAACCGGTGATGAGACCTGGATCTTCTTTGCGTTTGACGCTTGCTCCTACCAGTGAGCGTAAGACCATCGGAAAAAACTCCTTTGTAGTTCACATACTCAATAAGCGGATGCGCGGCAGCGGCTCCAGAAGAAACTACTCCGCCATTTCACCTTCGATCGTATAGCCCTTTTTTATCCAGCCTTTGGTACCGTCTTCCAGATTGTAGATAAGGTCCTGGTCGTAGCCCATGCCCGCCAAAAAGAGCGCCGCCTGCGACGAACGAACACCGGTATTGCAGACTAGGATGACGGGCGCCTCTTCGCTGATTTCATCGATGCGGGCGGGGAATTCGCTCAGCGGAATATTGACCGTGCCGGGGATATGGACTTCGGCGTGTTCTTCCTCTTTGCGCACATCAATGAATTGGCAATCAACGCTCTCGTCGCTGGCAAATTGTTCGCGGAAATCTTCGCAGCTAATGTCGGTGTACATTCGGCGCCTCCGACCGTGCTGGTCAATTGGTGGCATTATAGCGAAGGCCTTATCGAATGCCAAATGTGCGCGAAGCCTTGTCGGGCGACCTGATACTGCGCGAAGACACGGCATGTCGGTCGTCCCTAGCAGGCTCGCCCGCCCACCTATCCCAAGCACTGTACGGGAGAGCTGATGGCTCGCCCTCTCCATTCCTCCATGCCCCTACAAAACTTGGTGTCCTCGGTGGTAAAAGAGGCGGCCCACGCGCCTATTGCGCCGCCAGCTCAAAACAGGCCATTTCATGGAGGATTTTCATTGATCCATTCAATTTACCGACCTTGATACCAGTCCGCCGTTCGGCGCAGGCCTTCCTCAAAGCTGACGATTGGCGCAAAGCCGAGCAGGTCGCGCGCTTTGCCGATATCGGCGCGCGAGTGTTTGATATCGCCCGGGCGCTCGTCCGTGTGCGCGGGTTTGATGTCTGTGTCCAGGACTGTGTTCAGTTGCGTCACTAAATCAAGAATTGCGATGCGTCCACCGGCCGCCAGATTGATCGTCTCGCCAACGGCGCCAGGCGCTTTACACGCGAGCAAGTTGCCATGCGCGACATTGTCAATGTAGGTAAAGTCGCGGGTTTGCGTTCCATCGCCGTAAATTATCGGGCTTTCGCCGCGAAGCATCGCATTGATGAATCTGGGAATGACGGCGGCATAGGTTGATGTCGGGTCCTGCCGTGGACCAAAAACGTTGAAATAGCGCAGCGAAACGGTCTCCAAGCCAAAGCTGTGGCTGAAAGCGGCGGCGTAGTATTCGCCAGTCAGCTTGGCGACGCCGTAGGGCGATATCGGCGCCGGGTTCATCGTTTCGACTTTGCCATCGCCCGCTTGATCGCCATAAGCTGAGGACGAAGCCGCATAGACCACGCGCTTTACGCCGGCGTCGCGCGCCGCCACCAGGACGTTCAGCGTGCCGGTGACACAGTGAAGGTTGGTCTCCAGCGGGTCGGCAATGCTGCGCGGGACCGATGGCAGCGCCGCTTGATGCAGCACAAAATCGGCGTCTTGAATGACGAGGCGCAACTTGTCTAGATCGCAGATGCTGGCGATGGTGATGGACAGGTCGCCGTTGAGCGATCGGAGGTAGTCGAGATGTTCGCGTCTGCCAGTGAGAAGATTGTCGATAACGCGAACGCGCTCGCCATCGCGCAGCAGTCGCTCGGCGATATGGGAGCCGATGAAACCGGCGCCGCCGGTCACGACGTAGGTATCGGGCATGGGGCTCCTCGTATTCAGTTGGCAGCGGAGTATAGCGGCGCAGTCAAATCACGGGTAGATTGGGTTATAATTATTGCGCGGCGGGCGCGATGCTCGGCAAGTGGAGGACAATACAATGGCGGAGAAGCGCGTCGATAAAGAGATAGAGCGCCAGCAGCCCGACATTCGCCAACATATCAAAGGTGTCAAGTTTCACAAGCTGGCGCCTGGCATCACCACGCATCCGCTGATTCGCGGCGGTCGGCCCTGTATTGAAGGCACGGGTATTATGGTGATGACTATCGCGGGTCTGCAGAAGTTTCATCATATGGATGCGCAGCAAATCGCCGACCATTTGTGGCTTGAATTGTTCATGGTGCAAGACGCGCTGAACTACTACGCCGATCACAAACAGTACATTGATGTTTGCCACAAACTTTCCAGCATAAATCACGACCAGATGGTGGAATCCCCTTATGGCGACAAGACGCGTGAGCTTCTATCTCGACGAGAGTCTTTCACCAAAGATCGTCGAGCAGTTGAGAAAGCAGGGAGTTGACATCATTCGCGGACAGTTGAGGGATGATGATTCGGTACACTTGGAACGCGCCGCTGAAATGGGACGAGTCGCCTGTGTGGAAGACGATGACTTTCTCAAGCTGGCTTCGCAAGGTATAGAGCACGCGGGCATCATCAAGGGCGTACAGAACCTGCACTCCATTGGCGATTGGGTTAAGTACTTACGCTTAGTCCACGCGATCTATGACGCGGACGAATTGCTGAACGACGTCTTTTTTGTGTTTCGCGTAGATTGATAAGAGCCGCAACACTATCTTCAGCGGACGGATATTGAGATGGAAAACGCAGCGCCCCATAAGGCGAAAGCCACCGAACTCGAGCTGATCCTCGGCCGTCGGGGACCGAGACAGCTTGCGTTATAATTGTTGCGCAGCGGACGCGATACCCGGCAACTGGAGGACAATCAAATGGCGGAGAAGCGCGCCGATAAAGAGATAGAGCGCCAGAAGCCAATTAAAAGCGAGCATATCAAAGGCGTCAAGTTTCACAAGCTGGCGCCGGGCATCACCACGCATCCGCTCGTCCGCAGCGGCCGGCCCTGCATTGAGGGCACCGGCATTATGGTCACCACGATCGCGGGCTTGAAGAACTACCATAGTATGGACGCGCAGCAAATCGCCGACCATTTGTGGCTTGAATTGTTCATGGTGCAAGACGCGCTGAACTACTACGCCGATCACAAACAGTATATTGATGTTTGCCACAAACTTTCCAGCATAAATCACGACCAGATGGTGGAATCCCCTTATGGCGACAAGACGCGTGAACTTCTATCTCGACGAGAGTCTTTCACCTGAGATCGTGACGCAATTGAGCGCCGGCGATGATTGGCGATGTTGAATTCCAGAAACTGCCAGGTGTATAATGGAAACGCGTCCTATCTGACGCAGTTGCTGGTGAAAAGGAAATGGAATGGCAGCAGAAACCGGCGTTAAAACCTTCGAGCGAAAAGAAGCGGTTACTCGAGAAGAGTTCGACGGCGTCCAGTTTTACCAGTTGGCGCCGGGTATTACGACGCATCCACTGATTAGAAGCGGCAAGCCGTGTATCAAAGGCACCGGCTTGAAGGTGACGGACATAGTTGCCTTGAAGAACTTCCAGGGTATGAAGCCGGCGGACATCGCGAAGTATTTCGAGATAGATCTTGCGCAGGTCAATGACGCCATGAATTACTATGCGTCACATAGCGACTATATCGATACCGATATACAGTTGGACAGTCTAAACCACGATCAGTTGGCCGAAGCCCAATATGGCTCATCAGGAAATCCGCTTTTATCTCGACGAGAATCTGCCTCCTGAGCTAGCGGCGCAATTGAATGCAGAAGGTATAGACGTAGTTAGAGGCCCGCTGCATGACAGCGATTTGAATCACCTACTCCGCGCTAGCGCGCAAGGACGCGTTTTGTGTTCGCAAGACAAAGATTTTACAAAGTTGTTTGGCCTTGTCGACCAACATGCGGGGATAATCAAGGGATATCATTTGAAGCACAACATTGGCGCCTGGGTCCGGTATTTGAAGTTAGTACATGGAGCCTGTGCGCCCGATGAAATGAGAAACACGCTCGAATATGTCTTTCACGTAGACCTAGATTAAATGCCCGATATCGGGCAGATACGCAAGGTGCGATGAGACATCGTGGCGCTGGTTAATTCTTGTTCATCCGTCGTTCTCTTAAAGGACATGGAAAACGCAGCGCCGCATAAGGCGAAAGCCACCGAACTTGAACTGATCCTCGACCGTCGGGGACCGAGACAGCTTGCGTTATAATTGTTGCGCAGCGGGCGCGATACCCGGCAACTGGAGGACAATCAAATGGCGGAGAAGCGCGTCGATAAAGAGATAGAGCGCCAGAAGCCAGACATTCGCGAGCATATCGATGGTGTCAAGTTTCACCAACTGGCGCATGGTATTACCACGCATCCGCTCGTCCGCAGCGGCCGGCCCTGCATTGAGGGCACAACCATAATGGTCACCACGATCGCGGGCTTGAAGAACTACCATAGTATGGACGCGCAGCAAATCGCTGATCACTTGTGGCTTGAACTGTTCATGGTGCAAGACGCGCTGAACTTTTACGCCGACCACACAGACTATATCGACACCGAATTACAGCTTGACGACATAAACCATGAGCAGATGGTGGAATCTCACTATGGCGACTTCAGCCGTGAAATTCTATCTCGACGAGAATCTGTCGCCCGAGATCCTTAAGCAACTGCGACTGCAGGGCATTGATGTCATTCGAGGTCAGCTACGCGCTCAAGATATGCGACATTTGCGGAACGCCACCGAAATGGGGCGCGTGGTGTGTACAGAGGACAGAGATTTCCTCAAGTTAGCCGCGACGGGCCTAGAACATGCCGGCATCATCAGAGGCAGGCAGAGGCGGCACTCAATTGGAGATTGGGTCAAGTACCTTCTGTTAGTACATGCGGCCTGCGATACGGATGAATTGCAGAACATGGTGATGTACCTGTTTCGCGTAGACTGACAAGAGCCGCAAGAGTATCTTCAGCGGGCGGTTATTGAGATGGAAAACGCAGCGCCGCATAAGGCGAAAGCCACCGAACTTGAGTTGATCCTCGACCGCTGGGAGCAACGTTATGAATGGCGCCTGCTCTCGCGGACTGTCCCGCGTTCCTTGATCGCCGCCTTGCTGATCAGCCTCGTCATCGGCGCTGTTGGCTACTTTCGTTTTCGGCTGGCAGCCGAGCAGTTGGCGCTGATCGCGGCTGGGCTTTGCGCGCTCGGCGGCATCGTAAACGTGCTGTATACGCTGGTCTTTCCCCGTTCGCTGGCGGAGAAGGCGCGTTACTTTGATATTGAATTTGGCTTGCGCGAGCGCGTTTCCACCGCTTTCGAATTGATGCACGGACGCATCAAGACGCATCCGGAGATAGAAGCGCGGCAGATCGCCGATGCATTGGCGCACGCGCGCGCCATTGACCCGAGCGCGAGCATCAAGCTGGACTTTCGACCGCGCGAGCTGGGCGCCTTGGTCGCCCTGCTGATCGTGATGATCGGCATGATCTTGCTGCCGGCGATTATCGGGGAGGACTTCATAATTGATCCGCCATCGGCGGCGGTGGAGGAGGCAAAAGAAGACCTGCGCGAGATGATCGAGACGGTTGCCAAAGATACGGATCTCGACGATATCGACCGGCAAGATTTGCTCGAGGCTTTGGAGATCACGCTGGAGCGCCTGGAGGAAGAAGACATCAGCGAGGAAGAAGCATTCGCCGCCATGAGCCAATTGCAAGCGGAGCTAGAGGCCTTGGAGAACAAGCTGGAGGACACGATCGACCTCGATCAGTCGACGACTGAAGCGGCTTTGGAAGCGCTGGAAGATTTCATCGCGCCATCCGAGACGGGTGAGCAAAGCGCTGAATCGGCAAGTGAAACTGATGCCTCGTCGAATCTGGGCGACATGCTGGAAGGCTTGGAAGAGATGACGCAGGACGCAGCGCAGATGAGCGCCGAAGAAGCGCGAGCGGCAGCCGAAGCGCTTGAGCGCGCCGCTGAATACATGGAGCAGATGAACGAAGAATTGGCGGAGCAAATGGAGATGCTGGCGCAAGCGCTGGAAAACGCCGACCTGGAAAGCCTGCAAGAGCAGATGGACGCCTTGCGCGAGCAGATTGAAGATGAGCAGCGACAGCAGCAGCTGGATCAAAACGCGCGCATGCTGCTGCAGGAGCAGTCTGAATTGGCGCAGGACGCCGCAGACGAGATCGCCCAGGAGCAGGCGCAAGAGGGCCAGCCGCAGGCCGGTGATCCAGGGCAGAGCCAGTCGGAGCGCGCGGAACCGGGTCAGCGCGCCGGACAGCCGGGCGACCAGCAGTCATCGGAGGCGCAAGAGGGCGCTAACGAGGGCAATCGGCAGTCGGATCGCAACCGGCCCGGCACAGCAGAGAACCAGGGACGCAATCAGGACAGCCGCTCGGCCGGTGGCGGCGCCGGCGAAGGAGCGCCGAGCAACGTCAGCTTGCCCGGAAGCGGTGGCGAAGATCAAGGCGCGGAGACGGACAATCGGACGACGGGTTTGGGCGAGATTCAGTACGAAGCGATCTACAGCCCGAGCGGCATCGGCGGTGGCGGCGACAATGAGATTCGCCTGCGAACCGACCCGGGCGACACCACCGTAGCCGAAGGCGAGTTTGACGATAATCCGGTCGGCGAGTCGCGCGTGAGCTACGATACCGTCTTCAGCGAATACCAGAATGCGGCCAATCGCGCCCTCGATAGCGATTATGTGCCGCTGGGCTTGCGCGATGTGGTGCGCGAATATTTCACTTCGCTGGAGCCGTCGGCGCAAGGTTAGGCGAAAGCAGCTTCGCCAGACGCAAGACTGATAAGCGCTCGCCCGCCAGATCCGCCTTTTTCGACTGCGCGATCCGTTGGAAGCCGGCGCGCCGATATACGGCGCGGGCGATTTGATTGCGCTCATCGACATCAAGCGCCAGACGCGAACAGTCGTGGGTGGCGGCAAGGTCTTCGGCATGGTTGAGCAGGGTCTGGCTATGTCCCCGCCGGCGAAATTGCGGATAGATCGCCAGCATCGCGATATAGAAATCTCTGTCATCCAGGTCGCTGCCCAGGAATTCCAGAACGCTGCCCAGCCGGATGCCAACCGCCAGCGCGCGCGGAATCTGCCAACTGGCATGACGCAGATAGAGCCAGTTGCTGCGTCTGGCGCATCGGCGCGCCTCGATCGCCGGATAGGCTTGCAGCATGCCGGCGATTTCGTCCCCTTCTTGCAAAAATGTCGTGTAGACATGGCTGTTGTCGTTATTTGGCTCTTGAAACATCGAGCTCAGGACGGATTGCGCTCGCGGACCAAAGAGATGCGAGAAGAATTGATCGCTGGCGATCTGCGCGAGGCGGGCAAAATGCGCTGCCTGTTCGGAGCTTGGCTGCGCCGGCATTAGCGTCATGTGCATGGCGTTTCGTCACTTGTGGCCGGTCTCAGTTGTTATAATCCTGGAGTTTGGCGGCGATACAAGGGATATTTGCTTCATGGTCGATCTCCTGATACGGAATGCGAAGGTCTTGCAACTGCGAGACGAGAAGGCGCAAGCGCTGCCCGACCGCGACATCGCGCTGCGAGGGAATCGCATTGAATTGATCGCGCCGACCGGCGCTATCGACCCGTCCCGCGCCAAGAAGGACATTGACGCGGATGGTCAATTGGCGATGCCGGGCTTCATCAATACACACGCCCATGTGCCGATGGCGCTTTGGCGCGGCCTGGGTGAAGACGTCAATATCGAGAGTTGGTTTAACGATTACATCTGGCATCTGGAAGCCAATCTTGTGCCGGAGGATGTCTACTGGGGCATGCAGCTGGGCTTGCTGGAGATGATCGAAGCGGGCGTCACCGCGGTCGCCGATCATTATTGGCACATGGATTACGCGGCGCGGGCTGTTGAAAAAGCGGGGACGCGGGCGCTGCTGGGGCAGGCGATGTTCGGCGCCAATGGCATCGGGCAGATCGAGGAGACGGCCGCCTTCGTCCAGCGTTGGGATGGCGCGGCCGGCGGGCGCATCCGCGCGATCCTGGCGCCGCACGCGCCCTATACCTGCGATGACGACTTTCTTCGCGCAAGCGCGCATAAAGCCGAGCAGATCGGCAGCGGCATCCATATCCATGCCGCCGAAACGCGCGAACAGACGCAGGCGAGCCTGGCGCGGCGCGGGCAGACGCCGATTGAGGTGTTGGAGGATTGCGGCATCTTCAATGCGCCGACCCTGCTGGCGCATGCGGTCGGCGCGACGGCGGGCGATCTGGAAATCCTGGCGGATCTGCGGACGCCGGTCGGCATCGCCCACTGCCCCAAGACCTACGCCAAGCTGGCGATGGGCTACAACAACCTGGTCGAATGGCGCGCGCTGGGCATCGCCGTCGGCTTGGGCAGCGATGGCGCGGTCAGCAATAACACGCTTGACCTGTGGGAGGCGATGCGATTGACGGCGCTGGGGCAGAAGCAACTGACCGGCGATGCCGAGAATCTGACGATCCCGCAGGCGCTGACCATCGCCACAGTAGAGAGCGCAAAAGTGTATGGGCAGCCGCATGACTTGGGCGATCTGGCGGCGGGCAAGCTGGCGGATATCATCCTGGTCGACTTGAGCGGGACGCATCATTTTCCGCTGAACAGCGTAACCGCGAGCCTGGTTTATAACGCGCGGGCGAGCGATGTGCGGACGGTGATCTGCGACGGGCAAGTCATCATGCGCGAGCGCGAGCATCTGACGCTGGACAAGGACGAGATCATCGCCAATATCGCGCCGCGGATGGAGCGGCTGCGGCGGCGAGACGCGGCGGCGGGCATTCAGACCTATAAGCCGTGAATGCGCTTTCGAGCCCTGAACGACCTTGCTTGGCAACCCCTGTTTACATTGCGTGCGGCAAACCCCATCCCGGCCCCTCTCCCGCCATCTCTATGGCGGGCATCCAGCAAGGGTCGCGTAGGGCGCGTAGACACTGCCTGCCGACGGCGCGCGGCGACGCTGCCAAGTGGTCGTCCTCGCGAAAACATTAGTTGGTAGAATCGATGAGTTAGCGGGCCAGTTTGATCACATAATCCAGCGCGGCGCGCAGGCTGCCGGGGTCGGCAATGCCTTTGCCGGCGATGTCAAAGGCGGTGCCGTGGGCGGTGGTGGCGCCGATGACGGGCAAACCCATCCAGAGCGTGGCGATGTCGGCGCGGGGCTGGAGCTTGCGCGCGATATTCATCTGATCGTGATACATACAGACGACGCCATCAAAGTCGCCCTCGAGAGCGCGCTTGAAGACGATATCGGCCGGCACCGGTCCGCTGACGTCAATATCGCTCGATTGCGCTTTGCCGATAGCGGGCGCGATGATGTCGATTTCTTCGCGGCCGAAGAGGCCGCCTTCGCCGGCGTGCGGGTTGAGGGCGGCGCAGGCGATTCGCGGACTTGCGAAGCCGAGCTTGCGCAGGACGCTATGCAAATGCTCGATATATCGGCAGACGCGCTCGACGCTGAGCTGGCTCACGATGTCCTTGAAGGGGATGTGCTCGGTGACGGCGACCGCCCAAATTGGACCGGCGGCGCCAAGGATGTAGGGTTCTTCGCTGCCGGTGAGCTGGCCGAGGAATTGCAGCTCGTCGAAATAATCGTAGCCGGCGGCGCGGAAGGATTCTTTGTTCATCGGCGCCATCAGCACGCCATCGACGCCGCCTTTCATCGCGAGCTCGTACGCCAGCGCCAGATAGCGTCCGGCCGCTTCGCCCAGCTTGGGATGCGCGGCGGGCGGCAGCGGCGCGCCCAGATCAAAGCCGGGCGGATTGAGGACGTCCGGCGCAAGCGGCTGAAATTGCGCCTCGGCCAATTCGGCGATCGGTCGGAATCGCATAGTCGCCCCGAGCGACGCGGCTGTATTTCGCATAGTCAAGAGATCGCCAATGACGACGGGGCGGCAGCGCTCGAATACGTTACGATCGGCCAAGACTTTGATGATGAGCTCGGGACCGATGCCGGCCGCGTCGCCCATGGCGATGGCGATGGCGGGTTTGGCGCTCATTGTCCCTCCAGCCTGTTGACGAATCACCGTATCCTAATAGAAGCGCGCGTCTCGCGCCACCGACAGAGCTATTCCGAGCGCGCGCGGGGCGCGGCGTATTGTCGAAGCGACCCAATTTCGGTATGATACTTGTAACACTGTAATCTACCGGTTGCGATTCCCGGACTTGCTGATCCATGAACGAGATGTTCAACGCCGACAACGCCGCGCAAGTGATCCTGATCATTGTGAGCAGCTATTTGATCGGCTCCTTTCCGACGGCTTATTTCGTCGGCAAAGCGCGCAACGTCAATATCTTTGAGGTCGGCAGCGGCAATATGGGCGGTACCAATGTCGCGCGCGCGGTGGGCAAGGGCTGGGCGATTTTCACCGGGCTGGTTGATGTCTTGAAGGGCATTTTCGCCGTCTGGCTGGCGCGGGATTTATTATTGCCGGAGCAGATCGGCGTGGCGACATCGGTCTCGGCGACCTGTGTCGTGGTCGGGCATAACTGGTCGCTATTCGCCACCTTGCTGACCGCCTCGATCAAAGAGGGCAAGCTGCGGCTGATTGTGCGCGGCGGCAAAGGCGCGGCGACCGCTTTCGGCGCCATGTTGATGATTCAGCCTTTTCAGATCTTGGTGGCTGCGGCCATCGCCGGCGCCGTCATCGCGCGCACACGTTATGTCTCGCTTGGTGTGCTGATCGGCTTCGCGGTGGCGAATATCTGGCTGATCTTGCTGGTTGGCGCCGAGTTTCAGAAGCCGATATTGCTGCTGTACGCGATCGCGCTGACGGTGATGATTCCCCTGCGTCACCGCGGCAATGTGCAGCGCCTGCTGGCCGGCACGGAGCGGCGTCTGGGCGAAAGAGCCGCTTGAGGCGCCGATTCAGCGCGTCCGCGAGTCCAAAGCCCGCATCGCCTCAGCGACAAGATCCCGCGCAATCCCGAATTTCTCCGATAATTCCGCCGCCGGATCGCCGCCCAGTAGATGATCCCGCCGCTCGCCGTCGACAAACTGCTGGATGCGCCAGGGCCGCTCATCGCCATTGAAGCGCCACAACTGCTCGTCGAGCGCCTTGTGAATGACGATCTCGTCGAGGAACTGGCCGCCGTCATGGCGGTAGTCATATAAGGCAGTCGCGCGATAATCGGCTTGTGAAACAGGCGCGTCGTTCAGCTGAAAGGCGCTGACGCGCGGTTGAATCTCTCGCCATACGGCATAGCGATTGTGGCCGAGCGGTTCAATGGTGTAGTCCATGATCGCGCTGCGCAGGAACAATTTTTCGCTGTCGTTTAGCGGCAGAACCGCGTGAATGGGATAGCCGACATCCACCAGGTATTTCTGGCGCCCGATGATGATCACAATCGCGCTGTGGCAGCCGATTGCGCTGCCCATATCGTTGATGGTCAAATAGCCTTCAAAACTCATAGAGCGCAGCAAGGCGAAAAATGCGTAATTGCTTTCGTAGCAGGTGCCGCCCGTGCCTGATTCGAAGTGGCTCGCCCAAAAGTCAGCGCCGAGAAGCGCGCAGTCGGCGGCTGCTTCATGGTGGGCGCGGCGCGCGGTCCGCGAGGCGCTCTCCCAGGGCACAGTCCGCGTATAGCGCGCGAGCAGTTGGCGCAGCGTATCAAGGTTTGGCGGCGAATTTGCTGGCAGGGCGAAGTGGCGCAGGATGCGCCGGCATAGGACGCTCGAAAGCGCGGCGGTTTCAGTCATCTCGGATCTGCTCCATGCGCCTTTTCGCTTGATCATAACGAAAACGCGCGCGACCTTGCAGATCTGGCAGCTAGTCGCCAGAAATCGTTGGCGCGAGAAATGACTTGCCGTACAATCAGGCTGCCTCAAGTTCATACATAACAGGCTACTCCCGCATGCGATACGCCCAGGTGGCGCTGAATGTGCCGGTGCGCAAGTTGTTCACCTACCATATCCCGGACGAACTGGCTGGCAGGCTGTCGCCGGGCTCGCTGGTGCGGGTTGAGTTCGGCGTGGCGATGCAGCCCGCCGTTGTGCTCGCCTTTTGCGACAAAACCGACATCCCGTCAACCAAGCCGATCATTGAACTGCTTGATCCGGCGCCCTTGCTCAGCGAAGCGTATCTTGATCTGGCGCGCTGGCTCAGCGATAGCTGCCTCGCCCCGATCGGCGCTTGTATCTGGCTGATGGCGCCGCCCGGCTTCACGGGCCTGTCCGACCGTCTTTATCGCTTTCTGCGCGACGAACTGGCGGCCGATCAACCGCAGCAGCTGATTCTGTCCGACGCCGACCACAAAGCCGATCTGCCCTTGCCGCGCCTGCTGCTGGATTATCTGCGCAAGAGGGGCGACAAGCGTTTGCGACAGCTAAAAGGCGCCTTTCCCAAGCAGCCTGTCGAATCGACGCTGGAAGAATTGGAATCCGCCGGCATGATCGCTTCGGAGGCGGTATTGGCGCCGCCGTCGGCAAGACCGAAAACTGTCAAGCGGCTCTATCCCAATTACGCGCCGGAAGACATCGCCGAGGTTGTCGGAAAGCTGGGCAAGTCGGTCAAGCATGCCGACCTGCTGGCGCTGCTCGCCGAGCGCGATGAAGACGCGATGGGTGTGCAAGACGCGCTGCGGGCGGTAGGCGCCAGGAATCGCGCGCCACTGAACAGACTGATCAACGAAGGCCTGGTCTTCGTCGAAAAGACGGAACGGGGCGAGCAGGATCTAATCATCCTGGAAGCGGCGTCTGAGCGCGTCGAAAAGGCGCTTGGGATCTGGCGCGGCGCCGCTTTTATGGGGCGGGTGCTGCGCGAGCTGATCGAATTATCCGAGTCGCCGACAATGGCGGAAGCGCAGCGGGCGACGGGCGCGACGCGGTCGATGCTCAACAAGCTGGTCAAGGCTGGCGCCCTCGAATTGCGCGAAGAACGGGTTTGGCGCGATTCGCTGCGCGATTATGACTTCGTGCCCGACAGCGCGCCAAAACTGACGCGGGATCAGCAGAAGGTCTGG
Organism: Anaerolineae bacterium; assembly: GCA_022821805.1. Lineage (GTDB taxonomy): Bacteria > Chloroflexota > Anaerolineae > Aggregatilineales > Phototrophicaceae > UBA6055. The sequence goes on along the minus strand of JAJECX010000029.1, from coordinate 33,659 downwards.
GATGAGATAAGGCCGGCGCTGCAGCGAGAAAAATGGGCGCGTTTCTTGCTCCATGGCGTCACCGGCAGCGGCAAAACGGAGATCTATCTGCGCGCCATCGCCGAAGCTTTGAGGCAAGGCAAGAGCGCGGTCCTGCTCGTGCCCGAGATCGCGCTGACGCCGCAAACGGTGCGCCGTGTTTCGGAGCGCTTTCCCGGTCGGGTAGCGCTGGTTCACGGCAGCTTGCCTATTGGCGAACGCTACGATGCCTGGGCGCGGGCGCGCGCCGGCGAGGTGTCGGTGATTGTCGGGACGCGCTCGGCTTTGTTCACGCCGCTGCCAAAGCTGGGCCTGATCGTGCTGGACGAGGAGCACGACGCCAGCTATAAGCAGTCGCCCTGGATGATGGAACCGCATTATCATGCGCGCGACGCCGCGGAATATCTGGCGGAACGGCAGGGAGCGGCGCTTATCCTGGGCAGCGCCACGCCCGATCTGGCGACTTGGCATCGCGCGCGGCGCGGGCATTTTGATTATCTCCACCTGCCTGAGCGCATCATGGGCCATCGCCGGCGCATCCGACAGCAGGCGAGCCGGCTCGGCGTCGCGGCGCGCTATCGGGAAGCGGCGGACGAGGCGGTGACTATCCCCTTGCCGCCGGTCAGCGCGGTCGATATGCGGGCGGAATTGCGCGCGGGCAATACCAGCATGTTCAGCCGGGAATTGCAGCAATCGATGGCGACTGTGCTGGAGCGTGATGAACAGGCGATGCTGCTGCTCAATCGGCGCGGACAAGCGACCTATGTCTTCTGCCGCGATTGCGGCTACGCGCTTGAGTGCGCCCGCTGTGATACCCCGATGTCCTACCATCGGGTGGAGCGGTCGCTGCGCTGCCACCACTGCGGCAGCAGCCGGGCGCAGCCTGAGTCCTGCCCCGCCTGCGGATCTTCGCGGATTCGGTATTTTGGCGCTGGCACGCAGCAGGTGGATCAAGTCTTGCAGGATCTTTTCCCCGCCGTCCGTACCCTGCGTTGGGATGTCGACACCGCTCGCTCGCCGCAGATGCATTTCGAGATTTTGGAGCAATTCATCAAGCGGGAAGCGGATGTGCTAATCGGCACGCAGATGATCGCCAAGGGGCTGGATCTGCCGCTGGTTACGCTGGTCGGCGTCGTCAGCGCTGATATCGGCTTGGCATTGCCCGATTATCGCGCCGGAGAGCGGGTCTTCCAGCTCTTGACGCAGGTCGCCGGGCGCGCCGGGCGCGGGGTGCTGGGCGGCAAAGTTGTCTTGCAGACCTACCAGCCGGAGCACTACATTATTCAGGCGGCGGCGGACCATGACTATGCTGGCTTCGCCGCGCGCGAGAGCGACTACCGGCGGGAATTGGGCTATCCTCCTTATCGGCGTCTGGCGCGGATCGTATTCAGTTATACCAATCCGGAGCGGGCGCGGGAGCAAGCGGAGTTCGCCGCGGGTCGACTGCGTCAGATTTTGCAAGAGCGCCAGCTAAGCGGCACGGCAATCATCGGACCGGCGCCTTGCTTTTATACTCGTGTTGATCGACATTATCGCTGGCATCTGCTGCTGCGCGGTCCCGATCCACGGGCGGCGCTGGAGGCGCTCTCGCCGGAGCGCGGCTGGCGCATCGATATGGATCCGGTATCCGTGCTTTAGGCGCGCGCGCATTGCCAGGATGTAGACAGGCGCTAAATTGACGATACAATACGCCCTAGTTGATCGCTAAGGTACAGCTATGTGGATCATTCAGATCTGTATCGCTTCATTCTGGTGGTATGTTGGCGTACACCTGCTCTTTCGTGACACGCTCATCTGGAACAGCGTCGGCGAGATTCCCTGGTTTCGCAAGGTTTTCCGCAGCCCGTCCACGCGGAAGTGGGAGCGCTTCTGCCGCGATGGCGGTCTAATCGCCCTTGCCACCGGTGGTCTACTGTTTGTCACATTGCCATTTGGCATTGGCGTATTTGGGCTCATCATCGCTTTGCCGCCGATGATATTTATGCTTTGAGCGTGAACGCAGATTGGACGGCGCGCCTGGCGCGTCACGCCTGATCAAGAATATCCTAATGGCGATTACGCGCTTTGGCGCCTGGAGGACTCGGACATGCGCAAGTTCTTAAGTTTGCTCGTCGGTTTGAGCATCGGCGCAGTGATCGGCGCGCTGCTGGCGGCTTTCTTTTCGCCGGTGACATCCGATGAGCTGCAGGAAAACTTGCAGTCGCGCTATCAACGCGCGCTCGACGCGGGGCGCGAGGCGAGCGCAAAACGCCGCGCCGAGCTCGAAGAGGAGCTTGGCGAACTGCGGGAAAAGCAGACCGGCGCATGATTGACTCAAGCCCCTTTCCTGTCCGCGCGCAGGCAATTGGACAGCGCTGAGGCGCCAGCCTCTGCTTGTCCCTTATCCGTCCCCGATTTTGAATCTCTGGCGAGTGGTGAATTGCGCGGATGCAAGCCACATTCGCAAAGAGTGTGTAGGGGCTAGCCACCGGCTCGCCCTCATCTCGAATCAAAAAGAGCGGGCGACTCAACGAGTCGCCCCTACATTTTGATTGCTCTGAGACGGGACGATCGGTTGCGATGTCCTCATTCTTCACCACTCCCATCTCTGCATCTATTCGTATTTTCTTTTTGGGCGACATACAATTAGGTGGCTGACTTCGCCCCAAAAGGGCATATTTTACTAGCGCCGTTTCAGATTTATGGCATCAGGCACCCCGATACAATTCGAGTGGCGGCTGGACATTGAAGTACTCATCGCCACCATCATGGCGCCGAGCATGGTGTTCATGGTTAGTACCGCGCTTAGCGTCGCCTTGCCCGCGATACAGCATGACCTGGGCGCCACAGGCACTGACCTAATCTGGATTGTCAACGCTTATTCGCTGCTGCAGGCGGCTTTCATCTTTCTCAGCGGATCGTTTGGCGATCATTATGGTCGCAAGCGTGTTTACCTCATCGGCATCGTGATCTTCGCTGTGGCGTCGCTGGTCTGCGGCACAACAGATTCCGCCGAAGTGTTGATTTTTGCGCGCGCCCTGCAGGGCGTCGGCAGCGGCATGATGATCACCTGCAGCCTTGCGATAGTGGCTGCCTTCTTTTTTCATCATCGGCGCAGTTGGTCGATCGGCGTCTGGTCCGGCTTCACCATGCTCATATCGGGCGCGGGACCGATATTGGGCGGCTGGCTCACTGAAATTGGCATGTGGCGGATGATCTTCTTGATCAATATCCCGCTCAGCCTGGTCGCCGTCGTCATTTTGGTCATGTATGTGCCGGAGAGTTATGACGAAGAAGCGCCGAAGGAGCTGGATATCTCGGGCACCTTCCTCAGTACGATGGCGCTGATGCTCAGCGGTTTTTTCTGTATTGAAGGACCGCGGCGCGGCTTCGACGATCCGCTCGTTTTGCTCTCGGGCGCGGCGGCCGTCGCCATTCTGCCGGCTTTCATCTGGATTGAAGGGCACAGCGATCATCCGATGATGCCGCTGAATCTATTTCGCTCGCGCACTTTCACCGGCGCCAATACGTTGACGCTGCTGCTCTATGGCGCGATGAACAGCGTGCTCTTCTTCCTGCCTCTCAGTTTGATTCAAGTGCAGGGATACAGCGCGGCCGCGGTGGGCTTTGCGCTGCTGCCGATGACCGTTCTAATGGTCGCGCTCTCTTTTGTTATGAGTCGCGTCGTTGATCGGTTTGGTCCGCGCCTGCCTTTGATATTTGGTCCGGCGCTCATCAGCGTTTCATTCGCGATGCTGGCCGCGCTGCAACCGGAGAGCGGGCAAAATACCTATTGGACGACGTTATTTCCCGCAATTTGCCTTTTCGGCACGGGCTTAGGGGTGACCCTGGCGCCATTGACTACGGCGGTCATGGCTTCGGTAGATGAGCATCACGCCGGTATTGCCTCAGGGCTGAACAACACCGTCTCGCGCTCGGCGCAGGTGCTTGCGATCGCCGTTATGGGAGGCATCGTGCTGGTGCTGTTTAAGCAGACGCTGCTTAGCGATCCGATCGTCACGACGCTGCCCGCGGACGCCCGCGCCTTGCTCTCGGCGGAGTCGGTAAAACTGGCGGAGACATCGCTGCCGGCGACGTTGACGCCAATGGAGCGGGCTGATTTGCAGGGTCTGATCCGGGAAACATTCTCCGGCGCCCTCAACGTCATTATGTGGATCGCCGCCGGCCTTAGCCTCTTGAGCGGATTGCTGGCGGCGATACTCATTGAACGCGAACTGCCTTTTCCTGAATGATCGCCCGCGTCATGCGCGCGAAGCCGGCGCCGCCTGCGGGATTTGGACTGCCTATGGGACTGTCTTGAACGGGCTGAGCCGGGAAACGAAAGAATATGTTATGATCAAGGCTTCAAAATCAGCAATAGTTTCAAAAAAGAATTGTAATGGTTGCAAGTAACGCACGGCCCGACGCGGCGTCCACAGGATTTTGGGTGCTGTTTGCGGCCATATCCGCCGCGAGCATGGCATTCGTCGCGAGTACATCGCTCAATGTCGCGCTGCCGGCCATCCAGCGCGAACTGGGCGCCCGCGGCGCCGATCTCATCTGGATTCCCAACGCCTATGTCATGGTTCAAGCGTCGCTGATTGTGGTGGCGGGCTCGATGGGCGATCACTATGGGCGCAATCGCGTCTGTTTGGCGGGGATACTGCTCTTTGGTTTAGCGTCTGTGATTTGCGGTTACGCCCAGACGACCAACATCATCATCGCCGGGCGCGTGGCGCAGGGCGTCGGCAGCTCCTTGATTGTGCCGAACAGCCTCGCGATCGTGTCCGCCCACTTCAGCCGCAAAGGACAAGGCTGGGCGATTGCGGTCTGGTCCGCGTTTACCGTGCTCATGGCGGGGACAGCCCCGGGCTTGGCTGGCGTGCTTGCGGATTTTGGCTTGTGGCGCTTCATCTTCTTTATTCACATCCCACTGGGTTTTCTGGCCGCTTTTCTGATTGTCCGCTTTGTGCCAGAGAGCTTCAATCGAGAGTCGCCTAAGCGGATGAGCGTCTTCGGCGCGCTGCTGGTAATCTTGGGTCTGGCCGGCGTCACCTTTGGATTCATCGAAAGTTCAACCTTTGGCTTCGACAGCCCGATCATTGTCGTCTCTATTTTGGCGGGCGCGCTGGCATTGATCTTATTCCTCCGCGCGGAAAGAGAAGCAAAATACGCCATCCTGCCGCTGCGCTTGTTCAAGTCGCGCAATTTCAGCGCGGCGAACCTGATCACTTTGATATTCAATGGCGTGGTCCAGCCCGCCGTTTTATACCTTCCGCTGAACCTGATTCAGGTGCAAGGCTACAGCGCCACCTATACCGGGCTTGCCACTGTGCCCATGATCATGATCGCAACGGTTAGTTCCGCCCTTGTCGGTCCCCTGCTGGACCGGCGGGGTCCCCGCTTTCCATTGGCTCTTGGATTAGCGTTCGTCGCTTTAGGCTTTATCTCCTTCAGCGGCATCGGCGTTACTGATGGCGCGTCCGATTATTTCAGCACGTTCTTTTTGCCGATTGTGTTATTTGGCATTGGCTTCGGTTTCACCTTCGCGCCGTTGACGATGGCGGCGCTGGCTTCGGCGCCAGACGACAACGCGGGCATTGCTTCCGGCGTCAATCAAACGGTGACGCGCATTGGGCAGGTCCTCGTTGTTGGCGTATTGGGCGGCATGGCGATTACCTGGTTCGGCCAACTGCTGCTGGAAGACCCTTATATCCGTTCGCTGCCGGCGGAGGCGCAGGCGCACTTGGCAGCTGACGCGGGCGACTTGGCGGAGACATCCATTCCCGATTGGCTGACGGAGGCCGAGCAGGGGCGCGTCCATCGGGTGGTGCGGCAATCCTTCGCCGCCACCTTCAGCATCCTGATGATTATCGGCGCCGTTGCTTGCGCGCTCTGCGCCGTGATCGCCATTTTCCTAATCGACGATCGCGAGTTGAAGCTCAAGCGCGGGCAAGACATCCTGGATGATTCCGAAAAGCCGCCAGCCGGGGAACGGAAGGTTAGACCGTCTCCCCATAGACCGCCTCGCGAATCCCCTTGAGGTAGCCGATGGCGAAAAGCCGCCCGATGGATGAGTAGCCGGCGTCGTCGTTGCTGTCGCCAGCCATGGTTGGCACGTGGTCGGGCCGCAGTACGCCGTCGAAACCGATGTCGCGGTAGGCGCGCATGCAGGCGACCATGTCCGTTTGCCCGGCGTCGTGAAATGTCTCTTGGAATCGTGCCGGCGCGCCGGCCACATCGCGCATGTGCACAAAGAAGATCTTGTCGGCAAACTGCCGTATCACCGCCGGCAAGTCAGTAGTCATCAGCGTGAAGTTGCCCTGGCAAAGGGCGACGCCGTTCACTTCGCTGGGCGCGAGGTCAAGCAGGCGCTGGAAATTGTCGACGCTGCGCATGATGCGGCCCAAGCCGCGGATGGGCGAAAGCGGCGGGTCATCCGGGTGCATCGCCAGCTTCACACCGGCAGATTCGGCGACCGGGATTACGCGCTCCAGGAAGTAATGAAGGTTCTCCCAAAGCTGCGCTTCGCTCACTTCGCCATATTCGGTGAGGGGCGCATCAAGCATCTGGCTGTGGTCGTAGCCGGTGACCAGCGCCCCGCCGCGCGAGCGAATCGTGGTTGAGGTGCGCATCCAGTTCAGCACCGGCATCCACTCGTAGCACCAAACCGGTATGCCGAGCCGGCCCATGCTGTCGAGCAACTCGCAGACGGCATCGATCTCTTGATCGCGGCCGGGCAAGCCGAGCTTGGCTTTGGTCAGCGGCGGGCGACTTTCGATCACTGCCAACTCGAAGCCGCGCTCTTCGTAGGCGTTCTTCACCCGCAGCAGCGAGGTGTAGCTCCAGGGCGGCGCGGCGTCATAATAGTTGTCGAAGTCCAGCATGCCGACGGCTTGGGTCACCCCGCATTGGGCGACCAGGTCCCAGAGCGGCGAATAAACTGGCGGCAGCATCTCGGCGATTTGAATCATGGGCAATCCTCACTTTGCCTGATTTGATTGTTTCTGACTGGTGTATGGCTGGAGAATAACAGAAAACTGGCGGCGCTGCGCACCGGTTTGATTGGATACCGCCCTTACTCTGCACAGCAATTCAGGGTTATCATCCGCGCGATACATCGTTTGACGAGACGCTGCGTATAATCCGTAAGCGCAATTTTGAAATCTCGACCGGAACGCATGCAGACCACCATTGATCAAGCCAGAGAGGAAAACGAGCCGATCGCCGGGCTAAGCGCGCGCGACGTCCAGGAACGCATCGGCCGCGGCGAAAGCAACGACTTTGAGGCGCGCGTCGGGCGCAGCTATTGGAATATCTTCCGCGAGAACGTGCTCAACCTCTTCAACATCGTGCTGGGCGCCTTGCTCATCGTTGTCATCGCCTTGGGTGATTACGCCACCGCCTTCTTCGCCGGCTTCAGCGTCGTCTCCAATACCTTCTTCGGCATGATCCAGGAGTTTAACGCCAAGCGGCAGTTGGATCAACTGGCGGCGCTGGCCGAGCAGACGGTGCGCTGCCGGCGCGATGGCGAATGGGTCGATGTGCCGATGCGCGGCGTGGTGCTGGACGAGATCATCCGCATTGAGCCGGGCGACCGTCTGGTGGTTGATGGCCTGGTGCTGCGGGCTGACTCGCTGGAGATGGATGAATCGCATCTGACGGGCGAATCGGACGCCGTTGGCAAATCGCCCGATGACGAAGTCTTTTCCGGCTCCTTCTGCATTGCTGGCGCCGGCGTCATGCGCGCGACCAAGGTCGGCGCCGAAAGCCATATCAATCGCCTGTCGGTCATCGCCAAGCAATACAAGCTGGTCAAGACGCCGACCCAGATCAAGATCGATATCACCGTTGAAGTCGCCGTCGTGATCATGGCGATCTTCGTGCCGCTGATCTTCGTGACCGGCTTCTATGTCGGCAATGAGTTCCTCGAGATTGTGCGCAACGCCGTCGTCTTCACCACCAGTTTGGTGCCGCAGGGATTGGTGCTGGTGGCAATCCTGTCGCTGACGATCGGCGCGGTCAAAATCAGCCGGCAGCAGACGCTGATCCAGCGCGTCAACGCGGTGGAATCGCTGGCGAACGCCACCGTGCTCTGCTTCGACAAAACCGGCACCTTAACGCAGAACAAACTCGCCGTGCGCGAAGTCATTCCGCTTGGCGCGCTGGGCAGCGCCGCTATCGACATTGAGCTGCGCAGTTTCCTGAAGAACCTGGCGCATCTGAATAACACGGCTCAAGCCATCGATCGTTATATCGACGGCATCGGCATCAACGCCGAATATCCGCAGAAGCTGAAGGAGATCCCCTTCTCTTCCGGGCGCAAATGGGCGGCGGTCTGCCTGCCGCGGAAGACGCTGCTGATGGGCGCGCCGGAGCGCTTGCTGCCGAGCGACAGCGCCCATTACCAGCGGGCGGAGGCGCTCTCGGCTGATGGCATGCGGGTGCTGGCATTCGCGCAGATGGCGGGCGAACCGGATGTGGGGTCCGGCGTGGCCGCCTACGATGTACAGCCCTTGGCGCTGATCGTCATGAGCGATCAGATCCGCGAGGACATCCAGGATACGCTGGCCGCCTTCCGCGATGAAGGGCTGACGCTGAAGGTGATCAGCGGCGACAACATCGAAACGGTGCGCGCGATCGCCGCCGCCTCCGGCATGGACATCGGGGCGCGCGCCTATACTGGCGCCGCATTGGATGCGATGGGGGAGGGCGAGTTTGATAAAGCGGTGGCCGACAGCAACGTCTTCGCCCGCATCGAGCCCGATACCAAACAGCGGATTGTTGAGTCACTGCGGCGGAAGGGCGAATACGTCTCGATGGTCGGCGATGGCGTCAACGATGTGCCGGCGCTGAAAGAGGCCGATCTCGCTATCGTGATGAACGATGGCACGCAGATCAGTAAAGATGTCGCCGATATCGTGCTGCTCAACAACGCGATGTCAACGCTGCCGCGCGCCTTCCGCGAAGGCAAGGAGACGACCCAGACCATCTTCGGCACGATGAAGATGTTCCTGGTGCGAAATTTCTTCATGGTCGCGCTCTTCGTCTGTATCGCCTTTATGTCGCTGCCCTTTCCGATTACGCCAGTGCAAATCAGCTGGGCGACCTTCGGCACGGTCAATCTGCCGGCCACGCTCATCGCTTTCGGCTGGCTGCGCCCGCGTTTCATGGCGCACTTCCGGCGCGATGTTCTGGATTACATCATGACGATGGGCTGCATCGGCGCCGCGCTGATGACGCTGCTCTACCTGATCGTTTGGTTCGGCGGCGGCGGCGACCTGCGGATGACGCGCTCGGCAATGACGATCATGGTCGCGCTCTATGGCATGTTGATCACCTGGCATATTCAGGGCATCGACTTGTACAACCCCGATTCCTTCCTGCAGCATTGGCGCATCTTGCTGTTGAGCAGCGTATTGACGGCGCTGACGATCATCGCGATGTACCTCTTGCCGGAGCTCTTCGAGTTCAGTCCGCCGCGCTGGGATGGCGGCGATGGCTCGCTGATGATCGTGGCGATCGCGGCGCTTTTCGCGCTGACGATGGCGCTGCTCTCGCATGGGATGAAGCATCGCTACCTGCTGAATCGCTTCTGGGATCTCTTGAGTCCGGATCGGGCGGATTAGCGACAGAGACACAGTACAAACACTACGCGTGTAGCCAAATCTTTGACCACCGAGGTCACCGAGATTAAAGAGGACACCGAGGATGGTTCTCTGTTGATGAGACGCCGGTGATGGTCGCGGCTTGAGTAGTACAGGTTAAGACTGGCGGGAAGTGGTTGATGGCGGTGGGAAGTGTTTAGTGGCGTTACTCGACTTTTTCTGCTTGGATTTCTGCCATTTTGTGAAGTCGTTTTAGGGAGTTGATGTTCACTGATTATGGAAACTGAGCGCCGTCACTGTGGCAATTCCGTTGAATCAAACTGAAAACCGTCAATCGCTTTGGATTCGGAAACTCACTCAGGCGGTAATATACCCTACTCAAACATCTGGTAGGCGAGGGCAACTGTCTGTTTGGCGACCGCTTCATAAGAAGGCGAAATAATGGCCCATGAACATTGTTGCAGCGTAAGCAATTTGTGTAATGCTTCTGCCTCTGAATACGGCATAGTCAGCTTATAGATACCATCCGTTTCAACCAGTGTCGCTAGTTTCGCGTCCAAAGATGGCCAGGTCTGTCCCTGTTGGACGTCTTGTTCTGCGAATTCGGTATCGCATAAAAACACCCCTTTTTGCATTCGCAGCGGCAAGATTTCCATAAATGGATGCTCCAGTAACTTTATGGAAGTGTAGTCACCGACGTCTTGCGCATGCACAGCCCACACAGCGACTTCCTCGGGCAAGTTATCCATACTCCGTTTGACCTTTTCGACTAACTCCGCAATGGTCGCTTCTACGTCATCGCCGTTGGTATAACAGTCTGCGCAGTGCCGGAAAAACTGCGCCAACTGTTCAGATGCCAAACCTAAGCTTTCGTACAAACTGGTGAATTCAATGGCGAAATAGGCAGCGATAAGAGGACTGTGGGAAAAATCTAACAATCGAGTCGGTACGCCGGAATGCTGGGCAATCGCAAACACTACATGGGATATGTCATAGCTTACGCCGGTGGTAAGGTGTCTCACGGTGGGCTTGAGTACCGAACTAAAATAGCCGAGAGAGTTATTTGGAATGGGAAGTTGAGCCAGGTTTGCATTGCTGATGAATAGTCGAATCAAGGCGAGCTCGAGCCCAGGGTTGGTGTCATTTTTCCATTTGCGGAAAAGGCTTGGCACGAGTTCCCATCGCGCGTCGTTTTGTCCGCGGAAAATCCAGTTCTGTCTAGACCATCTAGGATGCGTCAAGTCAAGATTATCCATAAATTCTCGTGCGGTTGCGCAGTGAACTGTCACATCTTCATATGGGTCAATCTTGTTATTTTCTGGTGCGTTGTTCATGTGCGTGGATTCCTTCACGAGTTCGATGGAGTCAGGCAACTCTATCAAAATTATTGAGACCTAGCCCATTCAATCCAAAGGAAGTCTTGAATTACTGTTTGTATTGGCATTCAATGGTTTCGCTCGTCTCTGTAGCCGCCCCCGCCACCAGCGAACAACCCAAACCACCGCCACCGCCGAAAAAACAAAAAGAAGCGGATCGGTGGGCGAGCGGTAGCGCGTCGAAGGATGAAAGAGCAGGTAGACCAGCGTCTGGCTGATTTGCACGAAGAAGAGCAGGCTCAGCGCGCGCCACTCGCGCCGGCTGAGCCAAGCGCCGGCGATTGCCAGCAGCCACAGACCGCCGAAGTAAACGAGATGCAGGTTGCGCCCGATAACATTGAAGAGGCTATCGTCTTGGTAGGCGGCATTGGCGGCTGATAAGCCTACATGCGAGCCTTCGCCGCTGACGATGACGACTTCGCCGGTCTCGTCCACAGTCAGTTTTTCGCCGGCGCGCAGGTTGCGCAGCGGCGTCACTTGCGGATTCCAATAAACAAGCAATTTGACGAGCATGAGATCGGGGATTTCCGCCGGGTTTTCGCGCAGGTAGCGCCAGCCGGCTTGCGCCAGGCGGGCGTTGCGGCGCAGGGGCTCGTCCTTGGCCGGCGCATCAATTGGCGGCGTTATCCACTGCGCATCGTAGCCGGCGCGGAAGATGGCGGCGGCGTAGGGGTTGTTGCCCTGGTAGATGTTCTCCCCGCTGTTGAGGGCGATGGGCACGAAGTCGCCGTAAAGCTGGTAACCGCGGATGAGCCAGGGCAGCGGAACAAGCAGGCTCACGAGCGCCACTGGCAGCAGTCGTAGCAATGTATCGCGCGCGCTCAGCTTGAGCAGAAGCCATAGCGCCGCCAGAATCGCCAGCGGCGGCAGCAGCGCCCGCGCCAGTACCGAGACGCCCAGCGTCAAGCCGGCGGCGATGGCCAGCGTCAGCGCGCCGCGGTCGCGAGTCGGGCGTTCCCGCAGCTGAATCAGCAGCCATAGGAATAGGTGCAGCAGCAGGATCCAAAGCGCGGTGTCGTTCAGGGTCAGGTTTTGGAAGATCAGGTAGGGATAGAGGGCAAAAAACAACCCGGCGATGGCGCCGATAGATTCGCCTTGTTGGGGCGGACGCGGAAAGAGGCGGCGGCAGATGTCGTAGAGCAGGACGATCGAAAGCGCGTCGAAGAGCATGTGCAGTGCCCCGACTGCCAGATAGTGCCGTCCAAATACGCCGTAGACGACGGCGAGAACGTAACTGTAGAGGGGCGGCAGACCGGCATCGGGCACGCCCTTTTCACGCCCGTAGACGCCGGTTTCCAGCAGGTTCAGGACGTAGTCGTCGTAGGCGGCCGAGCCGTGAATGACGCCGCCAGGCTCGCTGAAGGCGAAGTGCTGCGGGAAAGCGGCAAGCACTGCGATACGCAGGACTATGGCGACGACGATGACCTCGAGCAGTCTGTAGCGCTCAAGACGATGCCGCATTACTCAACGCATTTTCAGGGAGAGGGCATCAACGGTCGGCGTTCGGCAGATTCCCTGCGAAGCCCAAGCCTTCCAGCAAACCGGCCACCCGCGCCTGCTCGGTCTCAACTTTGCGGAGCCGCTCGTCCACCGCTTGGAAACCATCATCCATCTTATCTTCGAGTCGCTTGATATCAGATCGCAGCCATAAGAACAAGCCGGCCACAACGCCAATAATGATGAATACCTGTTCCCACTCCATTGCTTAAGTCCTCTGTGATTCTTCGCTAAGCTACCTATAGTGTATCAGAACTCATTCCGCCAATCATTATCAAGGATTCAAACCGGCTGCTGGTAGCGCTCGCCGATGGACTCGATATCGTCCATCAACTGGTTGAACTGGTCCAGATTCAATTGCTGCTTGGCGTCGGACATGGCGACATCGGGGTTAGGGTGGACTTCCACCATCAGCCCGTCGGCGCCGCTGACGCGAGCCACGCGCCCGAGCGGATTGGCGATATCGCGCCGCCCGGCCGAATGCGAGATATCGACGATGACCGGCAAGTGCGTCTCCTGCTTGAGCAAGGGCACGGCGCTGATATCGAGCGTGTTGCGCGTCCATTCGCTGAAGGTGCGGATGCCGCGCTCCATCAGGATGACCTCCTGGTTGCCGCTGGCCATGATGTACTCGGCGGCGTAGATGTATTCTTTCAGGGTGGCGCCGAAGCTGCGCTTGAGCAGCACCGGTTTCTTTTGTTTGCCCAGCGCGCGCAGCAGGAAGCTGTTCTGCATATTGCGCGCGCCCACCCAGAAGGCGTCCACGTATTCGTCCATCATCGGTATCAGTGACAGATCGAGCACTTCGCTGATGACAACAAGCCCGTATTTGTTTGCCACCTGGCGGGCAATCTTCAAGCCTTGTTCGCCCATGCCCTGGAAATCGTAGGGGGAGGTGCGCGGTTTATAACCCATGCCGCGGATCATTTTCACGCCGCGCTCGGCCAAGGCGGCGCCAACGGCATCCATCTGCTCGTAGCTTTCGACGGCGCAGGGACCGGCGATGATCTCGAAGCTGTCGTTGCCAAGTTGCAAGCCATTGCTGAATTCGATGACTGTATGCTGATCCGGGTCTTTACGCTGGACGAGGATCTTGTCTTGCGCGTCCTGCTCCTCCAAATGAAGGGTGGCGCGGAAGATCTCGTTGAAGAGCTTGCTTATCGTCTCGTTGCTAAATGGACCTTCATTGGCGAGTTGAAGCGCAGTCAGCATTTCCGCTTCGCGCTGCGGGTCATAAAATCGCGTGCCCATCTCCTGCTGCACCTTGCCGATCTCGAGCGCGATATCGGCGCGCTGGTTCAGCAATTCCAGGATCTGCAGATTGATCGGGTCAATCTGTTCCCGCAGTTCTTGAAGGCGGCTTGTCTGTGACACGGCACTTGTACTCCCGCTACGCATAAAAAATCTTCGTGCGATGTATTATACACATGTCCGACAAAAAGGCATGGTCAGATTTTTGGACTGCGCGCGCAGTAGCTATTGGCGCGCCCCTTCCGCTGATGCCCGCCCGCGCGCGGCGACAAAGGCAGCGACAGAGCGCGAAATATCCGCTTCCGATGTCACCCAGGAGCAGACACTGATACGAATTGCGGTTTCGCCCCGCCACTCTGCGCTTCCGCACCAGCATTCGCCGCTCGCCTGCAGCAGTTCGAGCGTCCGCGCCGTGATTGCCGGCGGGTCGCAGGCGACGAGAACCTGATTGAAAACGACTTCACTCAGAATGCGGAAGCCCTCAGCATCCAGCTCAGCGGCGAATTGTCGCGCGCGTTGACAGAGCTGAGCCACCAACTGGTTGATGCCGGCGCGGCCGAGTGATTTCAGCGCCGCCCAGAGTTCGATGCCGCGCGCCCGCCGTGACATCTCCGGCGTGTAGAGCATGCCGTCGCGCTCATCGCCAAATTGCAGATAGGAGGCGGTCGCGCCCAGCGCGCTGACCATCGCCGCGCGATCGCGACAGAGCGCGATGCCGCAATCGTAGGGCGCGTTCAAGGTTTTGTGCGCATCGACCGACCATGAATCGGCCAATTCGATGCCAGCAGTCAGGTCGGCGGTCGATTCGCAGGCGCGCGCCCACAATCCGAAAGCGCCATCGATATGCACCCAGGCGCGAGCTGCCTTAGCCGCCCGGCACAGCGGCTCGAAGGGGTCAAAAGCGCCCGAATTGACGTTGCCCGCCTGCAGAATCAGGATCGTGCGCTCGTCCAGCGGCGGCAACGCGGCGGCGTCGAAACGCCCTTGCTCATCGGCGGCTACGATTTCAAGTTGCGCCCGTCCGATGCCGAGAATCGCCAGCGCCTTGCGTACGGTGATGTGGGCGGCTTCACTCATCACAAGGCGCAAAGGCGGCGCGCCGAAGAGACCGCGCTCGCTTGCGTCCCATCCGAGCCGCCGCAGGATGGCGTCCCGCCCAGCCAGCAAGCCGCAGAGCGTCGCCAGCGATGTCCCGCTGACGAGGCCCATCGCGGTCCTGCCCGGCAAGTCGAAGAGATCGACCAGCCAGCGCTCGCAAAGGGATTCCAGCTTTGCCGCAATTGGTGACATGACGTGCAGCGCCGCGTTTTGATCCCAGACGTCAGCCAGCAGCCGCGCCGCCAGCGCCGACGGGAGCGCGCCGCCGTTGACGAAGCCGAAGTAGCGCCCGCCGTTCAGCGCCGTTGTCGCGGGAGAGCCAAATCGGTGCAGCATCGCTAGCACGTCGCTCGCCGCGGTTGGCGCGGCCGGCAGCCCTTCTTCAAATTGCGCCAGATCCGCCAGCGCTGCGGGGGGGCGGGAACGGGGGACGTTCCGTCTGCGTGGCGAGATAATCGGATGCGTATTCCAGCGTCTGCCGGTAGACTTCCTGGTCGCTGTGCTTTTTATGGAGTTGCGCCGAATACATGTTACTTGGCATAGTTTGATATTCCTGTTTGAACGACGTTGCGCTATCAAAGCGAGCCAACAATTGTAATCGGCTTGTAATCTGGCGGAAATAGAAATGACGGAAATCCTGCTATATAATGTGAGCACAAGTGATTGACGGAGACCCTTGAGAATCATGGATAATCTACGAAAACCCACATTGTGGCTCGGCGCATTGGTCGGTGGCTTGCTGACGCTGGCGCTTACCTCAGTGCTCTTCTTGGCTGACCAGGTCGCCGGACTGCCATTTTTGCCTTTCGACGTATTTGACTTCGCCGTCAAGACCTTGCCCGGTCCACTATTGACCTTTGGCGTTGACATCGTGGTGGATATGATCATCGCTTTCAACCTGGGTGAGACCTCGGCCGCGGCCAAGACGGCTGAGCACCTGATGGGTTTGGTCGCATTCCTTGCGCTGGGCGCTATTGCCATCACGCTCCTTTACGGTTTGATGAACCGAAGCAAAACACAGGCGCGCAATTTGGTCCCGGGATTGGCGCTGGGATTGGCATTTGGCGCCGTGATGATGCTGGTTTCCTCGCAGGTGAATTTGACAGCGACCGCTCCTGTTCCGGCGCAGATCGTCTGGGTGATTGTGGCTTTCGCCCTCTGGGGCATGGCCGCCAATTGGATTTACAATGACCTGGCGCATAGCGACGGCAAGACCAAAACTGACGAAACGACAGGTGAGTCGGTAACGGTCGAGCCGCTGAATCGGCGTCAGTTCATGGTGCGCGTTGGCGGCGCCAGCGCGGTGCTGACGGTTGTCGGCGCTGGCTTGGGCTGGCTTGTCGGCAGACAGCCGGGCGAAGGCGGAGTCGTCTCGGCGATTCCGGCTGATGCGGCCACCGATGGCGCGGGTAATGTTCTGCCGAACGCCGCCGACTCAATGGATGCGGCGCCCGGCACACGTCCGGAATATACGCCGCTGGATGATCATTACCGCATCGATATCAGTTCGCGCCCGCCGGTCATTAACGCGGAGGAATGGCGACTCGAGGTCACGGGTTTGGTCGACAATCCGGTCAGCTTGTCCTTGGGTGACCTGTACGACAAGTTTGATCGCATTGATCGCTTTATCACCTTGTCCTGCATCAGCAATCGTATCGGCGGCACGCTGATCAGCACGACGAAATGGTCCGGCTTTCGCATGAAGGACTTCCTCGATCATGTGAAGCCGCAGGCGGATGCGGTGGCGATGAAGATCACCGGCGCTGACAACTTTGATGAGTATGTGATGCTTGATGTGGTCGAGGCGGAAGAGCGGGTCATGTTCGCCTACGAGTGGGACGATCAGCCGTTGAAGCAGAAGCATGGCTTCCCGCTGCGCATTTACATCCCCGATCGCTATGGCATGAAGCAGCCGAAGTGGATCAAGAGCATTGAGTTTGTTGATGCCTGGGCTGAGGGATACTGGGTGCGGCGCGGCTGGAGCAAGGAAGCCATCGTCAATACCACGTCGGTTGTGGATGCGGTTTCTACCGATTCGATCCTCAAGGATGAGGCCGGTTATGTCGTGCCGGTCGGCGGCATCGCCTACGCCGGCGCCAAGCGGATTTCCAAGGTGGAAGTCAGCGTCAATGGCGGCGACTGGGAAGAGGCGCAGTTGCGCGCGCCGCTATCCGAGTTGACCTGGGTGATCTGGCGCTATGACTGGCGCTTCCAGGAGGGCGAATACCGCTTTGAAGTGCGGACATACGATGCTGAAGGTGTAATGCAAAGCCTGGATAGCCGCGGCACGCGTCCCGATGGCGCGACCGGCGTCCACGGCAAGAAGGCGAATATGCCGACGCTGGCGGACCTGGAGAATCCGCCGGCGCCGGAGGAAGAAGCCGAGAGCTAGGCTGAGACTCATTTCACCCCATCCCCCAACCCCTTCCCCAGCAAGCTAAGGAAGGGGCGGAATTCATAGGCCAAGCTGTAGGGGCGAGCCAGTGGGTCGCGTATACACCGACCGCCGCTCGCCCCTTTCCCGCTTCTATATCATCAGCGACTCGCATTGAACCCAACGACAGGCAATTGCGCAACCGATTTCCTGGTGGTATCGTCTTGGCGTTCATCTTCGCTTACGAGGCTCTCCAATGCGCTTTCGCCGCCTCCTGCCGCTTATGCTCGCCTTGCTGCTTGCGGCGCCGCAGGCATTCACCCTGCGCATTCACGCGCCGGTGACGGTAGAAGCGATCGCGCTAAATCCCCGATCCGACTGCAACGGCGCCTTCACCGCCCACGAGCTCGACCACCGTACGACGCCAACGAAGCAGCCGGTCGGCTTCTATGACAGCAATGGCGCAGGCTTGGCCGTCAACGACCTCGACGATGATGGACTGCTCGACATCGTCATGGCGAACCTCGTCGGCGACAACGCCATCTTATGGAATCGCGGCGGTCTGCAATTTGAGCGTCAGCCGCTGCCATCGGCGACGCCGGCGCGTGGCGTCGCCATCGTTGATGTGGATAGCGATGGCCTGCTCGATATCGTCTTCACCCAGCAAGCGAGCGCGCCGCTGCATTGGCGGAATCAGGGCGGTGGGGCTTTCCAGCGCGAGGTGCTGAAGGGCGTCATTTACATTGGCTATGCGATGAATTGGCTGGATGCCGATCGCGATGGCGACCTCGACTTGATCACCGGATCTTATGATGTGGGGAACGAGAAAATCCTGGGTCAATCGGCGCCAAAATCCGGCGTCATCTATTACGAAAACCTGGGCGACCGCTTCCGGGCGACGCGCATCGCCGATCGTTCAAATACCTTGGCGATCTGGACCGGCGTTAAACGGCAGGGACAATATGAGATCATCATCGGCAACGACTTCGCTGTCGAGGACAAGTATTTCAGCTTCCGCGATGGCGCCTGGCAGGAGACCGAGCCGTTCGCTGTGATGCCGCATAGCACGATGAGCTACGACGCCGCCGACCTCAATAACGATGGCGCGACCGAGATTTTCGCTGTCGATATGAAGCCTTATGCGCAAGACGAAGCGATGATGGCGCAATGGCAGCCGGTGATGGAGATGATGATGGCGATGCCCCATGTCGAGGGCGACCCGCAGATCATGGAAAATGTTTTATACGAATATGACGAAGCGGGCTTGCCTCACAATATCGCGCCAGCAGCAAAGCTTGATGGCACCGGCTGGAGTTGGTCGGCGCAATTCGGCGATCTGGACAACGACGGCTTTCAGGATCTCTACGTCGTCAACGGCATGATTTCGCTCGAGTTATTCTCGCATTTGCCAAACAATGAGCTCGT
This sequence comes from Anaerolineae bacterium, assembly GCA_022821805.1. Classification (GTDB taxonomy): domain Bacteria; phylum Chloroflexota; class Anaerolineae; order Aggregatilineales; family Phototrophicaceae; genus UBA6055. The sequence goes on along the minus strand of JAJECX010000029.1, from coordinate 15,033 downwards.
TGAAGAAAACCAAGCCTATCGCAACCGGGATGGCGGCGGGTTCGCGCCGATGCCGAGCTGGAGCTTGAACGATACCGCCAGCGGACGGGGCATGACGATGGCCGACCTCGACAACGATGGCGACCTGGATATCGTGGTCAACAATTTGTTGAGCGCGGCGAAGCTCTTCGAGAATAGGCTTTGCGGCGGCGACAGCATCATGGTCGACCTGCGGCAGCCGGGTGTGGGCAACAGCCAGGGAGTCGGAGCGCGTCTGACGCTATATACCGATGCAGGCGCCTACCATCGCGATGTCACCGCGGTCAGCGGTTATCTGTCGGGAGACAGCAGCCGCGTCCACTTCGGCTTCCCAAAGGGCGCGGCGCTGCAGCGCTTGACGATAAGCTGGAACGATGGCGAATACAGCGAAGCAGAAGACCTAAAGCCAAATACTTTGCTAAGCGCAACACGAGATTAGAGTCCGCGTTAACTCCGTTTTGACAAATTGCGTTGCATCGTGTTAAAGTACAGCATCATTCAAGTAATCGGTTTCCTGACATCGCCATTCAATTGATTTCTATGGCGATACACAAGTAGAAGTTATGTCCCAGCATCGTATGCCTTTTGACGAAACGCGTAAACCAGGCAAAATCTCGCTGGCGGCGCCGGAGGTAAGTCGTGACCGCTAATCTGGCTGGCGGCGGCGGTCATGCCCGCAAGCTCGGCGTTTTGGAGGAGGTTAGGCGCGCTTTCACCGGTTTACGCCGCGGCGAGACCATCGCCGGTTACCTCTTTCTGGCGCCGAATTTCATCGGTTTCATCATTTTCCTGCTATTTCCGATCTGCTTCGCCTTTTACATCATGCTCACTGATTGGAGCCTGGCGAAGCCTCCAGCCTTTGTGGGTTTGGAAAACTTCGAGACGATGGTCAATGACCGGCTCTTTTGGAAGTCCTTGGGCAACAGCTTCTATTATACTTTTGTCGCCGTGCCAACCGGCATCTTCATCGCTTTCTGGCTGGCGCTGGCGCTCAACCGCAAGATGCGCGGCATCATCTTTTTCCGCACCATCTACTTTTTGCCGCAGATCACCTTGACGGTGGCGGCGGCGACGATATGGCGCTGGATTTACCAGCCCGAAATCGGCATGATCAATCACATGCTTGATTGGTTCGGCATCGACGGACCGAAGTGGATTCACGATACGCAGTGGGCGATGCCAAGCGTCATCATCATGAGCAATTGGCAGGGCATTGGCTTTGCTATGCTGATTCTGCTGGCGGGCTTGCAGGGCATCCCGGAAGAATACTACGAGGCGGCTTCGATTGATGGCGCCAGCGGCTGGCAGCGAATGCGTTACGTGACGCTGCCGATGCTTACGCCAGCGCTGTTTTTTGTGGTGGTCACTTCGCTGATTGGCGCTTTTCAGAGTTTCGATCAGTTCTTCGTTTTGACACAAGGCGGACCAGCCCACGCGACAACGCCGCTGACCCTTTATATCTTCCAAAACGCTTTTACCTTCTTCAAGATGGGTTATGGCGCGGCGCTGGCTTCGGTTGTTTTCGTCATCATTCTCATCATTACCATTGTGCAATGGCGTTTGGCGCGGCGCTGGGTGATCGGCTTTGAAAACGATGATGAATAAATGGGCGCGCAGCGGGTAGGGTCTATGGCCAACGCGGTTAAGTTGAAAGACAGCCTGCTAGGGCAAAAGCAGACCAAACTGCTGATGGATCTGCTCGTGTACGTTGTGCTGTCCATCGTCGGCATCATCTTCATCATGCCCTTCGCCTGGATGGTAGCCAATTCATTCAAGGACATCCGCGGAATCTACAAGTTTCCGCCCGAGTTTATTCCCGAAGTGTGGCATTTTTCAAATTACACCGAAGCCTGGACGGCGACGCATTTTGATATTGGCTTTCTTAACAGCGCGTTGGTTGCGGCTGCGGTCGTTTTGGGTCAGGTGGTTACCGCGAGCCTGGCCGGTTACTCGTTTGCGCGGCTGCGCTACCCGGGGCGGGACAAGATTTTCCTGCTCTATATCTCGCTGATGATGGTGCCCTTCACTGTCCTGTTGATTCCGCTCTATATTCAGATGCGCGCTTTTGGCTGGGTGAGCACACTGCAGGCGGTGATCGTGCCATTCCTCTTCACGCCTTGGGGCACGTTTATGATGCGTCAGTTTATGGTGACGATCCCGCGGGAATTGGAGGACGCGGCCCGCATTGACGGCTGCGGCTTCTTCCGCACCTATTGGCTGATCATCCTGCCATTGACCAAGCCGGCGCTAGCGACGCTCGCCATTTTCACCTTCGTCAATACCTGGAACAGCTATCAGTGGCCCCTGATTGTGCTGGCGAAACCGAAGGTAAAGACGCTGCCGCTGCTGCTGGCGTCCTTCCAGAATCAGTCGGCGATGCGCACGCCTTGGCATCTAATCATGGCGGCTTCGACATTCGTCGTTGTGCCGGTTTTGATCGCGTTTGTTGTAGGGCAGAAGTATTACGTCCGCGGCATTGTCACGACTGGCATCAAAGGAGGTGGATAAGATAAGGACCGATTATTGTCATCATTGTCTGGTTCGGAATCATATATTTCAAATGTGAAAGGACAAGCACATGATTCGCAAGTTTCTACTTCTCGTGACCGTCTTGGCGCTGCTCAGCTTCGGCATGGCGGCGTCTGCGCAGGACATGGTGGATTGGACCTGCGGCACGGTCGATCCCGATACGTCGGCCGCCATCACCATCACCGGCTGGGAAGGTCCCGGCGAGGTTGATAAGTTCCTGCTGGCATTCGACGAATTCTTCAATGAGTACTATCCCAACGTGGAACAGGTGCTCAATACGGGCGTAGCCTGGGGCGATTATTGGACGACGCTGCCGGCGCAGCTGGCGGGTGGCGCTGAGATCGATATGGCTTGGATGCACATCTCCCGTAACGATACCTTCGCCTCCAACGGCTGGCTCCTGAATCTCGACAGTTACCTGGAAGCCTGCCCGATCCCCGGTTGGCCCGACTTGTTTGTCGAATCCATGCGCGATGCCTTCAACTATCAGGGCAGCCAGTACGCCATTCCCTACGACTTCGCGACGGTTGGCGTTTACGTCAATACCGATCTCTTTGAAGAGGCTGGCTTGGACCTGCCAGATGAGAACACGACCTTTGAAGAGTTCCAGGAATTGGCGATTGCGCTCACGCAAGATACTGATGGCGATGGCGAAACTGACGTGTATGGCGTCAGCAACCTGGCCAGCCCGGGCGCCGGCGCCGGCGGGCTGTACTGGATTATCAAGTCCTTCGGCGGCGAGCTGTACAATGAAGACATCACCGGCTCTGAGTTGAATACGCCCGAAGCGATTGCGGCGATTCAGTGGGTTGCCGACATGATCTGGGAACATGGCGCGCATCCGACGGCTGACGCAGTGGCCGCATCCGGTTTCGGCGGGGAATTCTTCTTCGCCAATGGCAAATCGGCGATGCACTTCGCGCTGAACGACGCCGCCTCGCGCATGTGGGAATTGATCGGCGACAGCTTCGCCTGGTCAGTCGTGCCGACGCCGCGCGGTCCCGCGGGTCACTTCAATAACGCCGGCGGATCGGCTTTCTCGATCCCGACTTCGGCGGCGCATCCCGATCTGTCTTACGAGTTGATTCGTTACACGCTATCCAATCCGGATCACCTCTGCCGCACCGCGACCATGGGCGCCGCATTGGTCAGCCAGATGGAATTCCACGATTGCGCCGCGCCGCCTGAAGCGCCTTACGCCGATGTCTACCATGAAGTTTTCTCGGTCGTTGGCGGGCGAGACGCCATCTTCCCCTCCTACCATCCCAGATTCCAGGAATGGAGCTCGTCAGTTTGGGTCGCCAATATGGATCTGCTCTGGACGGGCGAGGAACGCGACGCCGCTGTCGCAGTACAGCGCGTGCATGATCAGACGAACGAGATGTTGGGCGGCTAGCTGCAGCGTTCAACAAGCATAGCAAGATTCAACGTACAGGCGGGTCCTCGGGCTCGCCTGCATGTTTTTTTCAATGTGAACTGCGTCCGCGCCTTGGCGGCATGGCGGAAAACCGACCTAGAATATGCTATGCTAGATATGGAAACGTGCGGAGCAGAGACCTAATGGCTGTTCAGGAGCGACTCTATACTGTCGATGACGTCTGGAATCTGGCACATGATCCGGAGAACGAGAACATCCATTTTGAGTTGATCGACGGGGAGCTGTTCCAGATGGCGCCACCGGGTTTGCAACATGGAAATCTTGCCGTAGAAATCGCCTTCCACATAAGGGCTTACGTCAAGACGCATGACGCAGGCTTAGTCACTGTGGAAACTGGCTATCATCCGTCTGACACGCGGGCGACGGTGCTTTCACCGGATGTCGCTTTTCTGAGCGCGGCGCGGATACCGCAATCCGATCCGGAAAAGTATGTTCCGGCAATGCCAGATTTAGCGGTCGAAATCATGTCGCCCAGCGATTCGCTCAGGCAAATCCGCAGAAAAGCCGCAATCTATTTGGCGAACGGGACAAGTCTGGTGTGGCTTGTCATGCCAAAAGAAGTGGGGGTTGATGTTTGCCGACCTTCTGAAGATGCTGGTCTGCGCATCGACTTTGTTGGCCGAGACGACAAGCTTTACGGAGAACACGTTTTGCCCGGCTTCGAGATGGAATTGAAGCTGCTCTTCCCGCCCCCAACAAGTTGAAATAGCGTTTAATCTAGTTCCTTGATGCGCAATTCGCCGGCTCAATCGTGGAGCAGCCTTCGCGCGAAAGCCAAATCCTTCACGATCAACTCGTCGACGCGTTCCTCATCGCTATATTCGGCTGAAAAGCAGATCGGTCCCTGATAGTCGATCGCCTTGAGCTTGGCGATCACCTGCGCCCAGGACGCCCGGCCCTGCGCGCCCGATGTCCAGTAGATCTTCCATTCGGCAACCTCGGCTTCCGGTCCGCTGACCCGCCGCCAATAGGCGTTCTTTAGATTGACCACGCAAAGATGCGGCGCCAGCACATCGAGCGCCGAATCGCTGTTCATGCCTTCGAGCGCGTTATGCGCCGGGTCCCACACTGCCGCCACATGGCGCGGATTGTAATCTTTCACCAGATGGTACATGCCGATTTCGTTGACCGGCACGAAGCGGCCCGAGTGATTCTGGATGCCAATTTGAAAGTCATATTGCTCGCAGAAGGGCAGGGCGGCATCCAATTGACGGCGCGCTTCCGCTTCCGCCGACCAGTAATCCATATCATGCTGCCAAAACATGACGCGATTTATGCCGATACCGGCTTCGGCGCAGGCGCTGTACAGTCTTTCATCATTGAGCGGCATATCAGCGGTCACATTCAGCACGCGGACGCCGCGCTCGCCCAGCAATTTGACCGCGGCCGGCAAGTCGCGCTCGATATTGTCCGGCTCGACCTGGAAGCCGGGCCGTACTGGCAGCTCAATCAGATCAAAGCCCAGCGTCTTGATGTGCTGAGCAAGCTCCGGCAGCGCAAGCGCTTTCCAGGGTTTGGTGAAAATCGCCAGTTCGTTCATCGGGCGCGCTCCGCTCAACTCTTGGTCGGCATCATCGACAAGAAATCAATGTGGACGCGCGGTGGCAGGCTGGCCAGGAAGACAACCGTCGCCGCGATATCTTCTGACTGTATCATCAGCGCCTTTTGCTCCGGGCTGAACTTGACCGGCCGCCGGTCAATGATTGGCGTGTTGCCGGCGCCGGGATTGATGAGGCAGGCGCGCACGCCATGGGGATTGCCTTCTTCGTTGGTGACCGTATTCAGCGCTTCCATGCCGATCTTCGAGGCGCTGTATCCGACGCCGGCGGCCAGGCTGGGATACATGCCGGCGCGCGACGCCAGGTTGATGATCAAGCCATCGCCCCGCTCAATCATCTCGGGCAGGACGGCTTTGGTGAAGACGAAGGCGCTGGTCAAATTCACATCCATCAACTCGCGCCATTGCTCGGCCGAAGTGTCGGTGATTGAGCGCTCGGTATGGTTGAAGCCGGCGTTGTTGACCAGCACATCGATCGGTCCAAATTCCGCGCGCGTTTTTTCCAGCGCCGCGTAGATCTGTTCGTCGTCGCTTACGTCAGCCGGGCAAACCAGCGCCTTTGCGCCTATGGCTCGCGCCGCGTCCGCGACGTTCTCTAGCAGTTCTTTGCGCCGCGCCACCAGGCTGATCTTGGCGCCGGCGTCGGCGCAGGCTAAGGCAATCGCTTCGCCGAAGCCGCTGCTGGCGCCGGTTACGATGATCGTCTTGCCAGCCAGTGCGCCCATTTGCGCCTCCCGTTCCAGCTAAGCCATGGTGTCGAGCATATCGCGCGTGACTTCGTAGCGCAATCTGCCGTCGCTGAGGTAGCCCGCCACTTCGTCGACAGAGATTTGCCCTTGCCGCTTGTACGCTTGGCGGGTGACGGCGGCGATATGCGGCGTGATGATGAGGTTGTCCAGCTCGCGGAAGGGGCTGTTGTCGGGCAGCGGCTCCTGCTCAAAAACATCGAGCGCCGCGCTGATGCGCCCGGTCCGCAGTTCCGCCAGCAGCGCCGCTTCGTCGATGAGATGGGCGCGCGAGGTGTTGATGAAGATGGCGCCATCGCGCAGCCAGCTAAGCTGCTCGACGCCGATCATGCGATAAGTCTCGGCGGTCGCCGGCGCCTGCAGTGTGACGATCGGGCACTGGCGCATCAATGTTTCCAGCGAAACTTTGCGTACGCCCATCGACGCCGCGCTCTCCTCGCTGACGTAGGGATCGCAAAGCCAGACTTCGGCTTCCAGCGCCAGCAGCCTCTTGATGACCGCGCGTCCGGTATAGCCGGCGCCAATGACGCCGACGCGGTTGCCCGCCAGTTCAGCGCCAACCATTAAATCTCGCGCCGCCGACCAACCTTGGTCTTTGAAGGCGCGGTCGATTTTGTGGAATTGCCGCAGGCAAAGCAGGATCAGCGCCAAGGTCGTCTCCGCCACCGGTATCGACATGGAATAGGCGACATGGGTGACGCGCTTGCCATCAGCGAAGACCGCCGGCGGCAGCATGAGCTTGATTGAGCCGGCTGAGTGGACGATTAGCTCTAGGCGATCAGCGGCGGCCAGCAGGCCAGCGGTAAATGGCGGCGTTCCCCAGCCGGTGATGACGATTTCCTGACCGCCGATAAGCTTGATAAGCTGCGCCTCATTGAGGTTGCCCGCTTGCGCCGGCATCGTCACATTGCCAAGCTTGCGCAGCCGAGTCTGCTGGTCTTCGGCGAAGAGTTGGTCGAAGAGCGAGGGGCGCATGGCGATCAGGATGTTTGGCTTGTCCACTGACATTGTACGCTCCGCGCATCGGCGGGCGACTCACAGAGTCGCCCCTACAGGTCGCCTTCTGTTTGGCAATTGCATTGCGGTGGGGGACATAATCACTGCTTGCATGGAAGCGCAACAGTTAAGCCAGCGCACGTCGTAGTTTGGGCACGAGGTCCGCTTCCGGTTCGTAGGGTATGTGAATCACTTCGTGATTGAGCGAGCTGGCATAGAGCGCCAGGATCACGTTGAAATCGACCAGGGCGCGCTCCAGGTTCAGGGGATGGACATTGCTGTCGTCGTCCAGCCAGTCGAACATCGCATCGCACATTGCCGCCTGCCCCAGCACATCTTCATCGGGGTATTCGTGCTCGCCACTGTCGTAGACGCCGTCGATGAATGTTTCCCAGCCCCACATCGTCCAGTGGATATAACCCTTCATGCCATAGACGGCGATGCGCTTGTGCTGATAGATGGGACCGCCCCTGGGCACGCGCGGCGCGTTTTCGCCACAGCGCAGCGTCGCTTGCACGCCATTGTCGTATTCGATCGCCGCCAGGCTTTGATCGGGCGCGTAATGCTCTTTGGCGTTGGGCTGCAAGCCGTCCGCGCCGGAGACCTGCCCAAAGACTGTGGTCGGCGCCGCCGGATTGAATGCGCCAATCGCCTGCAGCGAATGGGTGCCCTGATAGGCGAGGTTCATGCCTGAGCTGGCTTCGATAAAGCGCAGATCGCCGATGCCGCCGTCGGCAACCAGCTTCTGCAAATGCTGCCGGCGCGGATGAAATTGCAGCTGATGATTGATGGCGACCTTGATTTTGGGCTTGCCCGCGGCGAAGTCTCTAAGCTCAATGTAATCCTCGCCTTGAATCGCCAGCGGCTTTTCTACAATCGCCAAAGGCACGCCGGCCGCTTCGGCCGCTTTCAGCACCTCCAACCGAACCTTGGGGTGGGTGCTTACTTGCGCCAGTTCGGGCTTTTCTTTCTCGAACATCTCGCGGTAATCGGTATAGCGAGCGGAAACGTCAAATTTGTCGCCGAATTCGTCCATCGGTCCTTGCAAGAGATCACAGACCGCTACCACTCGGCCGCGCTTCACATGCTGATAGGCATCCGCATGCCCATGCGCGCGCCCGCCGCCGACGCCGATGATGACCGATTTATACATCGCTTCCCTCCCATGGTTGCAATAGCACTTTGCCGCATTGCCCGGAAAGCTGCGTTTCCCAGGCGCTTTGAATATCGTCAATCGCGAACTTGTGGGTGATGAGCTTGTCCAATTGATCGCCGATCTCGCTGATCATGCCCATCATTCTTGGACTGTCCGCCATGTTGAAATGCCAGGAGCCGATCAATTTCAGCCCCTTGCGGATCATGTCGTTGCTGATGCGCACGGGCGTATCGTCGCTGCATTCGCCGACGAAAGCCACCTGTCCCTTGCGCCGCGCCGCGTCAATGCAAAGGCGATGCGCCGGCACGACGCCGGAGCAATCAATCGCCTTGTCGACGCCGCGGCGGTCGCGCGTCAGGTCGCGTATTTGCTTCAGGGCGTCTTCGTCGGTCGGATTCACCACCGCCGTCGCGCCTAATTCGAGCGCCTTCTCCGCGCGATAAGGAATCGAATCAACCGCGATGACGCGGGCGCCGCGATAGACGCCATTGATGACGCCGCCCAAGCCAACGGGACCCAAGCCAGTGATGAGTACGGTATCGTGGCGGTCGACATCCATCAGCTGCATCGCGCCAAAAGTTGGCCCCAAGCCGCAGCAAGCCATGGAGGCATGCGCGTAGGACATGCCATCGGGGATGGGCAAGAGCATCCAATCCTGCTTGAGCAGGTATTGCGCCATGGTGCTCAAGCCCTGCGTGCCGCAATGCAGCGCCGCAAAGTCGCGCCCATCCTGGCAATGGATGTACTCGCCATCCAGGCAGAGCGCGCAGCAGCCGCAGGCGTTCGTCGGCATGACCACGACGCGATCGCCCACATTCACCCGGCTTGGCTGCGCCACTTCGACCACTTCGCCCGCCGCTTCATGCCCCCACATCGGGTGACTCGCGCCAGCGGCGAAGGCTTTATACTCGGTGCACATCGGCGCCACGAACACTTTGACGACGACCCAGTTGCCCGTCGCCTGTGGCTTGCCTGCGACAGTCACATCCGCTTGCTCTTTGCCAATGACCGCGACCTGTTTCATTTCCGCTCCCTCATGCCGCCGGTCCAGCCTCTCTGGGACGGCACGCAATCGGTTTTCTGATGACGGCTAGGACTATAACATAGGCGGAAAGGCGCCGCAAATGCTTTCAGCGCAGTCCCTTGCATGTCACGACTCGGCTCTCACATAATATGAGACCCAAATTTGTGTGCGGGCGGGCGAGCCAAGGCTCGCCCCTACGGTTTTCGACAGGTATGCGATTGGGAATTGGACGGGTTTCATAAAAGAAGGAAATAAGGCAGCACAGAGAACAGAGAGTCTATCCTCTGCGTCCTCTATAGTTCAACAAAATTGACGAAGCCGCGGCGATGGGATACCATTCACCAAATCGGTTGCGCAACAGGTTACGCAGCAGGAGCGAAGGCGCGATGAGACGAATCACCATGGCAGATGTGGCCGCGCGGGCGGGCGTCTCCAAGGCGACAGTTTCGCATGTCATTAACGAGACGCGCTTCGTCGAAGAAGCGACGAAGAATCGCGTCCGTAAAGCGATTGACGCGCTTGGCTACCGCCCCAATGTCGCCGCGCGCAGCTTGACCACGCAGCGCACGCGCATCATCGGCTTGATTATCTCTGACGTCACTAACACCTTTTTTGGCGAGTTGACACGCGGCATTGAAGATGCGCTCTTCGCAAATGGCTACAGTCTGATGCTTTGCAATACCAACGAGGTGCTGGAGCGGGAAGAATATTACATCGATATATTGCTGCGGCAGGGTGTGGATGGCATCATCGCGGCCGCGGCCAGCCAGGATTGGGATGCGCTCAACGAAGCGGCCAAGCTCAATATCCCCATCGTTATGCTGGATCGCACCTTCGAAAACGCAGACTCGCCCTATGTCGGCGTCAACAACAGCCACGGCGCCTACCTCGGGACGCGTCACCTGATCGAGCGCGGCTATCGCGAAATCGGCATCCTTTCCGGTTTTCAGCGGCTTTCGACTATGCGCGACCGACTGGCCGGCTTCGAGCAGGCGCTGGCGGAGGCAGAGCTGCCGCTGCGCGCCGATTGGCGCATCGACAGCCCCTTAACAATCGAGGATGGCAAGCGCGCTATGCAGCAATTGATGGGGCAGGCGAAGCGGCCCGGCGCCGTCTTCATCTCGAATAATCTCTTGAGCTTGGGCGCTTTGATGGGGCTGCGGGAGATGGAATTGGTCTGCCCAAACGATATCGCCATCGTCGGTTTTGATGATCATCCCTGGGCGCAGGTCTCGGATCCGCCGCTGACGGTCGTACGCCAGCCGACCTACGCCATCGGCGAGACGGCGGCGCAAAAGGTGCTGCAAGCGCTGAATGACGGAGACGGGGAAGTCTCGTCAGCGCTGTTCGATTGTCAATTGGTGATGCGGCAGTCTTGTTGAGGATTTGCCCCGCAAGTTCCAATGCGCCAGATAATCTGGAGAGGCCTAGGGGCGACCCATCGGGTCACGTAGGTCGCGTAGACACTGACCGCCGACATAGAACTTCGCTCGGTCGTGCGCTGGGAAACATCATATACACTCAGAATCAGGCTCATACGCTGTTGGCAACGGATAAATCGGTTGAGCATATATTAGGGAGAGTCATATATGACCAAACAGTATGAACCTACCTGGGCATCGCTGAAGACCCATCCCACCGCCGAGTGGATGCGCAAGGCAAAATTCGGCATCTATACGCATTGGGGCATTTATTGCGTGCCGGCGACGGGACCGAACGTCACCTGGTATCCCTACAATATGTACCGCGAGGGTACGCCCCAATTCGAATATCATTGCAAGACCTACGGTCATCCCTCGCAGTTTGGCTACAAGGACTTCATTCCGATGTTCACGGCGGAGAAATTCGATCCCGATGAATGGGCGGAGCTCTTCCGGCGCGCCGGCGCCAAATTCGCGGGACCGGTGGCCGAGCATCACGATGGTTTCCCGATGTGGGATGCCAGCGACACCGAATGGAGCGCGGGCAAGATGGGACCGAAGCGCGATGTGGTCGGCGAACTGGAAAAGGCGATACGCGCCCAGGGCATGCGCTTTATGGTCGCCATGCACCATGCCGAAAATTGGTGGTTCTTCCCTCATTGGAAGAAGGAATACGATACATCAGACCCGCGTTATGCCGGGCTTTACGGCGAGCCGCACAATCTCGATTTCGAGTTTGATACTCACGGGCAAGGGCATAATCATGCTGAGTGGCTGGCGCAGGATAAACCGAGCAAGGACTTCCTCTGCCGCTGGTACAACCGGCTGGTCGAAGTGGTCGAGCGTTACGAGCCCGATTACATCTGGTTTGATTTCGGCCTGCGCTTTGTGCACGATCAATACAAGCAAGACTTCCTCGCCTACTATTACAACAAGGAAGCCGAGTGGGGGCGCGAGGTGGTCGCCACCTACAAATGGCACGATATTCCGCCGGGCGCCGCTTTGCTCGACTTTGAGCTGGGCAAGACCGCCGAGCTGACCCACTACGAATGGATCACCGATACCACCGTCGATGACGGGCAAGGCTGGGGTTATATCAAGGAGACCGAATACAAGTCGGTGACCGAAATGGTGCAGTATCTTGCCGATAACGTCAGCAAGAACGGCTTTATGCTGCTCAATGTAGGACCCAAGCCCGATGGCGCGATCCCCGACGAATCGAAGGCGATATTGGAGGGCATCGGCGAGTGGCTGCGGGTCAATGGCGAGGCGATCTACGATACCGTGCCCTGGAATACCTACGGCGAGGGGCCGACGCGGATGAGCCACGTCGGCGCCTTCAGCGATACCAAAGAGAAGCTCGCGTATACGGCGCGCGATATCCGCTTCACCGTGCGCGATAATATCCTCTACGCGATGACTTTCGGTTGGCCCGAGAAGGAATTCGTCATCGAGTCGACGCGCGCGCTCTATAGCGGCGAAGTGCGCTCGGTGGAGTTGCTGGGTGTTGACGGCGAGTTGAAATGGGAGATGACGCGCGATGGCCTCAAGATTGAACGACCTGACCATAAGCCCGGCGATCATGTCTACGCCTTCAAGATCACGCGGAATACGAGCCTCTGAGCGATTCAGCTAACCCCCTCTAAATCTCCCCCGAGGCATCAGGTCGCGTAGACACTGACCGGCGGTGGAGACTTGCCTCTGCGTGCGCGTTTCCCATCTGGAAGGTAGTCTTGCCGTTGGCGCTCCCCTTCCCTAATACGTTGGGGAAGGGGCCGGGGGATGAGGTTAGTTTACGCCACTTTCGACCGCGCCGCCGCTACGGTAAAATCAAGGCAATTTACTGAATGACATGGAGAAACCTATGACCAAACGAATCGACTCGCATCAACACTTCTGGCTTTACAACTCGGAAGACTACGGCTGGATGGTGGGCGACCGCAGTCCGCTGCAAGTCGATTATATGCCGCCGGATATGCAGCCGCTGCTGGCGGCCGCCGGCATTGACGGCACGGTGGCGGTGCAAGCGCGGCAAGTCGTCCGCGAGACCGAATTTCTGCTTGCGCTCGCTGACCAATATGATTTGATTCGCGGCGTTGTCGGCTGGGTAGACATGCGCGCTGACGATGTCGAAGCGCAGCTCGAGCGCTTCGCTGACCATCCGCGCCTGGTCGGCATCCGTCATATCGTGCACGATGAGGCGGACGACCGCTTTATGCTCGGCGGCAACTTCCTGCGCGGGTTGGCGGTGCTGAAACGTTACGATCTGCGTTACGATCTGCTGCTCTACCCGCGGCATATTCCGGTTGCCATTGAGGTGGTGAAGCAATTTTCCGAGCAGCCCTTCGTGCTCGATCATATCGCCAAGCCCTTCATCAAAGACGGCATCGTCGGCGCTTGGGAGGACGACATCCGCAGGCTGGCGAGCTTTGACAATGTCTGGTGCAAGGTTTCGGGCATGGTCACGGAAGCGGCTTGGAATACGTGGAAGCAGGACGACTTCGCGCCCTACCTCGATATCGTCTTCGATAGCTTCGGCGTCGAGCGGCTGATGTTCGGCAGCGATTGGCCCGTCTGCACGCTTTCCGGCAGCTACAGCCAAGTGGTCGGCATCGTCGAGACCTACATCGCGGCGCTCTCGGCTGATGAACAGGCGGCGGTCATGGGCGGGAATGCGACAAAATTCTACGGGCTCACCTAGAGATTTGGAGCGAGTCACTTGAAGGCGATTGTTCTAGAGCAACCGGGTCAATTGAAGCTGCGCGAGATGGAAGAGCCGACAGCGGCTGGACCTTGCGAAGCGCTCGCGCGCGTCAAGCGGGTCGGCATCTGTGGCACGGATCTGCACGCATTCGGTGGCAATCAGAATTTTTTCAGTTATCCGCGCATCATGGGGCACGAGCTGGCGGTCGAAGTGCTCGACATCGGCGCGACCGAGTCCACGCTGGAATATGACGTTGGCGACCAATGCTGCGTCATCCCTTACTTGAATTGCGGCGATTGCATCGCTTGCCGCTGCGGCAAGAGCAATTGCTGCACGGGGATGCAGGTGCTGGGCGTGCATGTCGATGGCGGCATGCGCGAGCAATTCACCCTGCCGGTCGACAAGCTGCTCAAAGCCGATGGCGTTCCGCTAGAGCAATTGGCGCTGGTGGAAATGCTCTGCATCGGCGCGCATGCGGCCAAACGCGCTCGCGTCACGTCCGGAGAAAAAGCGCTGGTGATTGGCGCGGGACCGATCGGCTTGGCGACGGCGCAATTCGCCAAAATCGCCGGCGCTGAGGTGATGGTGATGGAGGTCAACGACGCGCGGCTCGCTTTCTGCGCCGAGGCGCTAGGCATCGACAAGCTGATTGACGCGCGCGGCGATGCGATGGGGCAGGTGAAACAACTGCTCGGCGGCGAATTGCCGACGCTCGTCTTTGATTGCACCGGCAGCGCCCGGTCCATGCAGGGCGCATTTGACTATGTGGCGCATGGCGGTTCGCTGGTGCTGGTGGGGCATATCACTGGCGATATTACCTTCAGCGACCCGCATTTTCATTCGCATGAGTTGACGCTGCTGGCCAGCCGCAACGCCACGCCGGCGGACTTCGCCTGGGTCATCGACGAGTTGCGCGCGGACGCGATCAACCTGGCGCCGTGGATCACGCATGAGGCGGGGCCGGAGGGCGTCGTAGACGAGTTTCCGCGTTGGGTGGATCCGGCGACCGGGGTGATCAAGGCGATGCTACGATTTGGTTAGGGGGTCAGGGAGCTTGTGTGACAATGAAACCAATCACTGCGGTCATCAGCATAAGCGCCGCAATGATCAGCGTGGTTTGGCTGTTGATTTTTGACTCAAGGTCAGATTTTGTTGCAAGATATTTCAGCGCAGTTTCAAGCGCAGTGATTCTCTCTTTGTCTGTTAGAGGGTTTGTGTTCGTCGCCATGTTGAAGCTCCTCTATTCCTCGCTTAAAATATAACATAATACTATGGTTTCGCAAAGAGATTTATATTCTCTGTTAGGGCAATCGCTTCAAATTGAAATTGCGTTGGCATTGACTATTTTCCCCGTAACTTTGGTGATCTGTAGGGGCGATTCGGTGAATCGCCCGAAATTTACAGACCATTTTCAACGAGCGCCTCACGAAAAGCCTCTGGATT